>CAWGVP010000003.1:0-353808 GCA_963826065.1 uncultured Gemmatimonadales bacterium | reverse complement strand
ATCAGCCATCATACCACCAAACATTGGCATAGTATAAACCAATGCAGCATATGATCCTAATATGGCATAACCTTTCGGTTCATCAAATTTCAGTTGTGTAACCATGTAAGCAAGCAGCAGCGCCTTCATGCCATAAAAGGAAAACCGCTCCCACATTTCGGCAAAAAAAAGCAGGTAAAGTTGTTTGGGATATTTGCCTTTTTGAAATTCGTGTTTGCTCGGGAGCTGATTGCATATAATGAGATCGAGTTTTTAAGTCACCCCTTTTTCTTTCATAATCCGGTTGAGCCATTTTAGCATCGCAAAGCATACAGCAGCTGCTGCCATCAGCAAAATAAAATTGAGCCAGAAGAAATTTGCTTTATGGTCATAACCATCCCACATAGTAGCCAGCACGCCGGAAAGTTTATTGCCAATAGAAGTGGAGAGAAACCATCCTCCCATCATTAGCGAAGTGATTCGTACCGGGCTTAATTTTGAAACCATTGATAAGTCCCATCGGGCTTAGACAATAATTCACCGATTGTGATAACACCATAACTGGCGATCAGCCACAGCACACTTGCTTTTTCAGCACCATTATTACTTGCATATACAGCGCCTACCATTACCAATGCAGACAATGCTGAAATAAAAAGTCCGAATGCAATTTTTGTAGCCGTTGATGGCTCTCGATTTTTTCTTCTCAGCCAGGAAAAGAAAGCAACGATCAAGCGGCGTTAAGTATTATCACCCAACCAGGATTGATCGACTGACTAAGATTGGTTGCCCATAGACTCACTGTATCTGCCTTCTGCTGGTTTTTTTTCCTCCGGTACATTTTTAAAATAAGGAGGATAATTAAATTCCTTTATTACTTTTCCATCTTCTTTTTGCAATCGGAACTGTTCATCATATTTTGCAACTGAATCTTTTTTGTAAGTAACAGTCTGTGCCAGTTTTACGCATTGAAAACTTTTTCTGTCACACCAGTATACTTCACGATTGGTATAGCGGTCAGCCCAGGTAGTAAGTGCAGAACCATTTTGTTTGAATACCGCCCAAAATAATATGACCACCGCAAAAATTGCCAGCAATGCTGCTATCGGTCTTTTTTCATCCTTCTCTGCCGACAAATAAAGTGATGTATAAAAATAAATAACGGGTATGCAGGCAAAGATGAATGCATCGGTTGATGGAGAACCAACCAGGGGATGACCCAATAATTTTACCGGGACGATCCAGCCAATGACTCCGGCAATAATTGAAGGCACTAAGAATCAGCATAACGATTTTTGTCATTGACATATCACCTTCCTTCACCCCTTTCTTTATATCATATGCAGCATAGTGTTTTGTACCTGCCAGGAAAATAATGACACCGATAAACATTCCTACACCCGCGGCAGCAAATGCATAAGCCCATCCATATATAATGTATAATGCAGCACCAAAAAAATTGCAGATAAAAGCGCCGATATTAATACCCATATAAAAAATATTATAGCCTTCATCTTTCTGGTGTATATGCTGCGGCGTTGTATAAACATTTCCAAGTAATGTAGAAATATTTGGTTTGAAAAAACCATTGCCAAAAATTACCAATGTCATGGCAATATATAGCACAGTAAGATTATGAACTCCCATCAGGCAATAACCAATACCCATCATCAACCACCCATGATGATTGATCTTCTGTAACCGAAATAACGATCCGCAAGTAATCCGCCTATAAAAGGAGTAAGAAATACAAGTCCAATAAAAGTTCCATACAGATCAGCAGACTCAGCTTCTGTCATCGCAAAACCTTCTTTTACATCTTTTAAGATAAAGGGTAAAAATGCCGATCATCAAATAATAACCGAATCGTTCCCACATTTCAGAAAAAAATAAAAAAGGCAATGCTTTAGGATGTTTCTTCCACATGGCAGATTGTTTTGAATTAAGAAAGATAATAAAACTTATGTGAGCAAAAACAAAAAGCGGCACAGGCCGCTTTTAGAATTATATAAAATTTCTTTATCTCACTCCATGCATCATCTTCTTCAATATTGGAGCTAATGCATAAATAACCAATCCGGCGAGTCCGCATAATACAACAAACAACATAAAAAAGTCGTAAATGGTTTTTAATTGAAACCCCGCAAAAGTTGGATATTCAACTGTAATGAGTTTTTCTTTTTCAATAATATCTAATTGCTGTGGGGTAAGAACGGAATCCGGGTCTTAAAAATCTCTACAAAATCAAGGTTATTGGTAAACCCTTTATCATAATCAACGGTTGATGCAATTTTATTTTTTCCTAATGTATAAAGTTCAGCACCAGTAGGAGCTTTTTGTCCTTCAAGAATACTTTCCAAGATTAATATTTTCTTTGTTCATATTAATATAAGCTTCTGAGGTAGGTGGCAGTAATGCACCCAATATTCCTGTAAGTACATATCCACCTGCATTACCTAAAAACCAAACACCCATCAATAATGAAGCAAATCTTTTCGGCGCTAATTTGGCAACGAGAGATAAACCGATTGGTGATAAACATAATTCACCCCAGGTATGTAAAAGATATAGAACGATCATCCAAATGACACCAACTTTACCTGCAGTGCCTAATCCTTTTACCTGCGTAGCAATAATAAAATAACCAAGTGCGATCAGCATTAAACCCCATGCTTGTTTTACAGGTGAGATCGGTTCAAGTTTCTTTTTATTCATCCATATCCACAAATAACTAAATGGGATCGCAAATACCATTACAAAAATGCCATTGAAATTTTGAACCATGCTGGCGGGCATATCCCAGCCAAGAATTCTGTGTCCGTTTGATTATCGGCAATAAATGTTAATGAAGAACCTGCTTGTTCAAATGCTCCCCAGAAAAACATGACGAAGAAACAAACAACATACAAGACCCATATCCTGTCCTTTTCAATTTTAGTAATTGTTTTATCTGATAAGATAAGATAACCAAGACTAATACCTGATGCAAAAATGAATGGATATAACCATCCTTTGATCCATGTTACACCAGGACCATCAAATACAAGATGAAATCCGTATGTTACTGCCATCATTATCACAAGTCGATATGATAATATTAGCCATTGTAAACTTTGCACTTCCAGATTCACCTTCCGGTATATCTGATTTTTTGGGTCTTCCTCCAATCGGCAACTCCTTCAGGAGTTCTTACATACCTGTTTTTTAAAAAAAGAAAAGTCAATGTTCCGATAAACATTGCAATTGCCGCAGCAAGAAAACCCCATTTGAATGCTGATAGATCTCTTACTCCCATCACGTTCTACATCTCCAAAAAATGGACATATAAATTGTCCAAGTGTTGCGCCAACGTTTATTCCCAGATAAAAAAGAGTAAAGGCAGAATCCAATTTGCCTTTTTGTTCTTTTGGGTAAAGACTTCCAACCATTGAAGAAATGTTTGGTTTGAAAAAACCATTTCCAAAAATGATGGCAAGCAATGCAATCCACATAACATTTGTAGCCAATGATAAGATTTGTGGCATACAAGCTTCCGCTTAAAAAAAGTAATAACTGCCCGATACCCATTACAGTACCACCTAATAAAATGCAATTGCGATTACCAAGATATTTATCTGAAATATATCCACCCAGCATTGGGGTCAGGTAACATAAGCCAAGAAACCCTCCGTAAATAATCGAAGCTTCTGTTTTCCCCATCATTAATGCATCTGCAAGAAACAAAGACAAGCAAGGCCCTCATTCCATAAAAGTTAAACCGCTCCCACATTTCTGTTCCAAATAGTACCCATAAACCTTTAGGATGCCCTTTTTGTGCACTGGTTGTTGCAGTATGGCCTGGTCTCCGGCTGTTACATTAGTCATAAGAATAGTTTTTTAGTTAACTAATCAGAATTGGTGCAATATATTTGTCCAAAATAAAGAAAATCTTTCACTAAGTAATTTTTCATACCTGTTTTAACTTTCTTGCCCGATATTCGCAATGCTGTTAAAAACCAATTCCACTATGCGAATCCTTTTACTTGGCTCCGGCGGCCGTGAACATGCATTTGCATGGAAACTTTCTCAAAGCCCTCTTTGCGAAAAACTTTTTATTGCTCCTGGCAATGCCGGTACTTCTCAGCATGGTACTAATTTGAGCTTTGGCTATAAATGATTTTGATGCAATAAAAAAATGTTGCATTGATGAAAAGATCGATCTTGTTCTTGGTGGGGCCCGAAGAACCATTGGTAAAAGGCATCACAGATTTTTTGATCAGTGATCCGCAATTAAAAGATCTTGATATCATTGGTCCTTCAAAAGCAGGCGCTCAGCTTGAAGGCAGCAAAGCTTTTGCAAAAGCATTTATGAAAAAATATAATATTCCTACTGCTGCTTATGGTGAATTTACATTGGATAATTATAAAGATGGAGTTGAGTATATCAATAATCATGGATTGCCGATTGTATTAAAAGCAGATGGATTAGCGGCAGGCAAAGGAGTTGTTATTTGTGAAAACAATCTTGAAGCATTGGCAGAGTTTGAATTGATGATACAAAGAGCAAAATTTGGTGACGCCAGTAAAAAAGTAGTGATCGAAGAATTTTTGCAAGGCATCGAACTTTCAGTTTTTGTTTTAACCGATGGCAAAAATTATGTGATACTTCCCGAAGCAAAAGATTATAAAAGAGTAGGAGAAGAAGATACCGGTCCCAATACAGGTGGTATGGGTGCAGTAAGCCCTGTACCGTTTGCAGATGAAGTGTTTATGAAAAATGTAGAAGACAAAGTGATCAAGCCAACGATTGAAGGGATTAAAAGCAGAAGGTCTGGAATATCGCGGCTTTATATTTTTGGTTTGATGAAAGTTGGATGATGAACCTTATATGATCGAATACAATTGCCGCATGGGCGATCCTGAAACAGAAGTAGTGATACCCAGATTGAAAAATGATTTTCTTGAAATGCTTGTTGCCGCCACCAAACAGGAGCTTAATAAAGTAAAGATTGAGGAAGATGAACGTTTCGCTTGTACGGTAATGGCGGTTAGTGGTGGTTATCCCGGTGATTATGAAAAAGGTTACGCTATTCATGGTCTTGATGATATCGAATAACGCTGAAAGTATTTTGTTTCATGCCGGCACTTTAAGTAAAAGATGGTAAAGTTCTTACCAATGGCGGCCGTGTGCTTTGCATCACCTCTTTTGGCAATTCAATTTTTGAAGCTGTTGAAAAATCAAAAGAAGAATTACAAAACATTTCTTTTACCGGGATGTCTTATCGAAGGGATATTGGTTACGAGTTTGAATGAGATGATTATGTAGCCTCGGAATTCTCTTGTGATTCTGTTGTCTTCGAATCTTCCAGTTGCAGATTCGCACTCTTGTACTTTAGGTAATTCTATTCACCTTATTTCGTGAATCGTGAATCGTCAATCGTGAGTAATGAAATTCACGATTCACGTCTGACGATTCTGACCATTCACGTCTCACGTCTCACCATTCACGACTACATTTGCACAAACAGCTTCCTATGGCCGACATGCATTATCACGATTACCTGCAGCTTGATAAAATTCTCAATGCACAATTTCCTGAAAGTGATAAACAAAATTTACCTGCACATGATGAAATGTTTTCATCGTTATTCACCAGGCATATGAACTTTGGTTTAAACAACTGCATCATGAAGTGGATTCTATCGCGGCATTATGAGCAAGCCTGCATTAAATGATAATTCACCCGAATTGCAAACTGTTGTTCATCGTCTGAATCGTTGTGTTACTATTTTGAGAGTGCTTGGTTCACCAGATCGATATCATGGAAACCATGACGCCGATGGATTTTCTTGATTTCAGGGATATGCTTCGGCCTGCTTCGGGTTTTCAAAGCTGGCAATTCAAACAGCTTGAAGCCAAACTCGGATTGAAATTCGATAACCGTCATGGCAAAGAATATTATACATCACAATTACGAAAAGAACATGTTGACGTAATTAAAAGTGCTGAAAGCAATAAATCTTTGCTTGAACTTGTAAATGCTGGCTGGAAAGAATGCCATTAGCGCCACCGGAATTATCTCGATGACCCAAATTCACTTCTGGCAGATTATCGTAAAAGTTATGAAGGAAGTCTTGCGGATGTTGAAAAAGGAAACCTAGATGCACTTGATGAAATTTTCTTTGACATCAAGCCTCAGGCATCAAATCCCGATAATCGGACAGCTCTCAAACAATCTCTTTCTCCCGCCGCATCCAGGGCCGCCTTGTTCATCATGCTTTACCGTGGTTATCCTATTATTACAACAACCTTTTCAATTATTAAATTGTTTATTGGAAATAGATGAGCAATTAAGTTCCTGGCGTTATCGCCATATGAATATGGTGCATCGGATGATCGGAACAAGAATAGGAACAGGCGGCAGTTCAGGAAAAGATTATTTAAAAGCAGCAGCAGACAAACATTATATCTTCAGGGAAATTGCACAGCTTAATAGTTTTCTTATTGAAAGAAGAAAACTTCCTGCTTTACCAAAAGAAATGGAAATGCGATTAGGGTTTGTTCAGCAGTGATCCAATTTCTAACAATGGCTAAAGCCCTTACTGTAATTGCAATCATTCTTTAACCCCGGCCTTAAGGCTGGGGCAATTTACATTGCCCCGACCTTCACGTCGGGGATTATAGCTCATCGATTATGCACCTCCAGGGCTTTAGCCCTTATCATTCTAATTAGAAGAATCTTTTTTCCGGAGTCGAACTTTCTATATGGTTGTTTAAAGAACGCATCCACTTTTGTATTGAATTCATTTGCATATACTATCGGAGTGCTGTGACCTGAATTTGGCAAGATCCATAAATAAGCATTCGGAATGTTTTTATAGATCTCCATGGTATGTTCCTCTTTTATCACATCATGATCGCCGCCAATAACTAATGTAGGGCAACTTATTTTTTGCAGGTCAGTTAAAGGAATATGCGGATTTTCAACTAATAGCCTTAATAAGTTTAAAGCCACCCTTTTCCATTTCATTTTTATCTGTCTTTGCTTTTAATCATTTATAACTTGGCGTCACCATATCCCATATTTCTTTCGGAACCGCTGTGGTATCAGGCCGAAGATTTGCACCGGTAATCGCAAGCTTTTTTACTTTTTCCGGATGACGTATCGCCATCAGTAATCCATTTATACCACCATCGCTCCAGCCAACGACATAAGCTGAATCGATCTTCATTGCATCAAGCAATGCCGCATAATCATCGGCCATCATTTCATAACTAAGTGAATCAGCTGGATCTGTAGATTTTCCCTGTGCACGGCTATCAGCAATGATCACTTTGTATTTTTGAGAGAAATAAGGGATCTGTTTGGTAAAATTATTTATGGAACCACTATTGCCATGAATAAATAACAATGGTTTGCCTACCGGCCGACGCTCGAGCTGGCCGGCACCGGTCGGGATGTGGCGGTGGTGGACTTTCACAGCCACACCAACGCGTCGCACGACGTACGCGGGACGGCCATGGCCCGGTTCGACACGAAGAAGAACCTGGCGTGGCACCGGCGCGGGGGTTCGACGCGGTGTTCGTCACCGACCACAACACCACGGCGGGACTGGTCCCGACCGACGAGCCGGTGGCCCAATGCCGCGGCCGCGAAGTCAGCGCCTGGAGAGCGCACATCGTGTTGCTCGGCGGCGAGCTGGACTCGGTGCGCGGACCGTACCGCCGGGACTGGGCCGGGCTTCACCAGCTGCTGGCCGACGCCGATACGCTCTACGGCTCGCTCTCGGTGGCCTCCATTCCGGAGTACGAGCGCAACCACTGGGACCGGCTCGATTCGCTGGTGGCGGCGGGCATCGACGGCTTCGAGATCGTCAATGCGTCGCCCAAGGCGAACGAGCTCACCCGGGCGCGCCGCGACACGGTCATCGACCTTGCCCGGCGGACCGGCTCCTTCGTGGTGGGCGTGACCGACCACCATGGGTGGGGCGCGACCAACATGGTGTGGAGCCTGGTGGACGTGCCGGGCTGGCGCACCCGACGCGAGCGCCTCTGCGCAGGGATCATCCACGCGCTGAAAGTCGGGTTCCCCGCCGTCACCGTGGTCGAGCGCCATCGGCTGCGCCCCGACTCCTGGTGGCCCACCTGGCTCACCCCGCTCGGGGTCGTGTGGGAGACCTGGCGGGGCATGGGCTGGGCGGTGACGGGGGCGTGGCTGATGTGGATCTGGGCCCTGTGGATCGTGGGCCGGACCCGGCATCTGCCGTCACCCTGACAACCGCGCCGGCGGGAGTACATTCGTACCATGCCTCGCACCCGATTCCTCGGCACCGGCTTCGCCGTGCCCGACCGTGTCGTCACCAACGACGACCTCTCCCAGATGATGGACACCAGCGACGAGTGGATCCGCACCCGGACCGGCATCCGGGAGCGCCGCTGGGTGCGGGAGGGCGAGACCGGCGTGGACCTGGCCCTCGCCGCCACGCACCGCGCGCTGGAGATGGCCGACGAGTCGGCCTCCGACATCGACGCGATCGTCTACGCCACGTCCACGCCGGACCACTTCGCCCCCGGCAACGGCGTGTTCCTGCAGCGCGCGCTCGGCGTGGGCACGATCCCGGCGATCGACATCCGCACCCAGTGCAGCGGCTTCGTCTACGCGCTCTCGGTGGCGGACGCCTGGGTGCGCACCGGGCAGTACCGCCGGGTGCTGGTGGTCGGCGCCGAGGTGCAGTCCACCGGAATGCTGATGACGACCGAGGGGCGCAACGTGTCGGTGATCTTCGCGGATGGCGCCGGCGCCGTGGTTCTGGGTCCGACCGACCGCGAGGATCGGGGGATCCTGGCCTTCGATCTTCACTCCGAGGGCGCCCACGCCGAGAAGCTCTGGGTCGACAGCCCGGGCTCGATGTATCACCCCCGGGTCTCTCCCGAGCACATCGCCGCCGGACGCCAGTACCTCGACATGGACGGAAAGGAGGTCTTCCGCCACGCCGTGGTCCGGATGCCCGAATCGGTGCAGGCCGTGCTCGCCGCGAGCGGCCGCACCACCGCCGACCTCAAGCTGCTCGTCGCCCATCAGGCGAACCTCCGGATCGCGGAGATGATGCAGCGCACGCTCTGCCTCCGGGACGACCAGATCTACAACAACATCATGAGCTACGGAAACACCACCGCGGCCACCATTCCCATCGCGCTGGACGAGTGCGTCCGGGCGGGGCGAGTGCACGAAGGCGATCTGGTGGTGCTGACGGCGTTCGGGTCGGGGTTTCTGTGGGGGAGCGCGGCGGTGGTGTGGTAGCGGAAGCGGGGCGGACGGGCGGACGGGCGGACGGGCGGAGGGGAAAACGTGTCATCCTGAGCGCAGCGAAGGAGCCATACGTCGGGTCATGGCTCCTTCGCTTCGCTCAGGATGACATCATTCCATTCCGATCACGGCAACGGATACTTCCTCAGATAGTACTCCTGGTTCCGCGTCGCCCGGGCGCGATACAGGTGTTCCTCGTCGTCCTCCGGATCGTGCACGAACAGATGCAGCGACCCCGGCCACATGGTGGCCTGGAGGGACCAGTTGGTGGAGGGCGCGTGAAGCACCCATTGAAGCGCCCCGCCGCCGGCGTCGGTGAGATGAACCTCACTGGCCCGCTCCAGCGACACGCTGGATGGGATGCCCGCGATCGCCGCCTCGACCGGGTCGAGCTGAAGCTCCGCGTCACCCCAGGAGCGGAACATCACCTTCCCGTGCACCGGCGATTCCGATTCCGGCAACTCGAACTCCGCCTGCCACTCCCCCAACAGGTCCCACGCATGATCCATCGGACCGATATCTGGTACCTGCACCGTCGGATGTCGTTTCAGCATCGTTGGCCTCCTCCCCTCTGAGTCGTGGACTAAGGGACAGAGTCGCCATGATCGGTGACGGTGAATCTTTCATTCGGGTGTTCCGTACTGGAACGGACTATTGACCTCCATTCGGAGCACACAATGACCGAATTCTTCGTGACCCTCGCCGCGGGGCTGGCCGGCTACCTGCTCGCCCGGCGGTTCGTCAGCCGCCGGCTGCGCTTCGTGGACGCCGTCCAGTCCCGGTTTGCCCCGCCGGTCGCGGCCCTGACCGCCACGCTGCTGCTGTGGCCCCTGACCATCCTGCCCGTCATAACCTTAATGACTGCAATAGTTTTTGGCATCGGCACCGGCCTGGGAGCGGCCAGCGGCGCCCGCCTGGTCCGGCGGGCCGATATGGCGTTGAGGCGCATCGCCTCGTGATCCAATATTAGCCGGTCGGGCGCCCGCGGCCCGTAGACTGGATCACATTTCCCGTGCCATCTAGATTGCCGCCATGGCAACCCTACAGTGCAGCCGTTGCGGCCAGACCCGCGAAGGGATGGCGTTCCAGCCCTTTCCCACCGAGCTCGGGCGCCGCGCGTTCGAACAGATCTGCGGCGTCTGCTGGGCCGAGTGGACCAAGACGCAGCAGCAGCTCATCAACCACTACGGGCTCAACCTTCGTGATCCCAAGGCCAAGGAGTTCCTGCTCCAGAATATGGAGCAGTTCCTGTTCCAGACGCAGTCGGGTGTTTAACTGAGTGCTCCGTGACGGGCACTCCTCACAAGCTCCCCCCGACACGGACCACCAGATCGATCGCCGGCCCGCTCGGCTCCAGGTCCTCCGTCATCCCAACGCGCAGCTCTTTCCCGCCGGTTCCTGCCAGAATCCAGCCGAAATCCAGGGCCAGGTCCCGGCGATCCAGCGAGGGCAGCCGGGTGTCGCGGTAGTAGGGACTGTGCAGGAAGAGATTGCCGTAGAGCGACTGTCGCCCCCAGAACCGCCACCGCAGCCCCGAGCTGCCTGCCAGGAACAGCTCGCGTTGCGATGCCGCGAGCGGTCCGTGTGACGGCGTGTAGCCGCCGGCCACGCTTCCCTCGAAGACCAGCCTCGGCGCAAGATCGAGCCGGGCGGTGTTGAGCAAGGCCACCGACACCACGCCCCGGCCATAGCCGGCGGGACCGGTGTTGGTCGGCAGCGTCAGCGCCAGGACGCTCTGGATCTTCCGCGACGGCCTGAGCCCGAAACCGAGACGCAGGTCGCCGAGGAAGATGTCGGACGGCTCGCGGCGCACCGCACCGCCCTCGGGCAGGTCGGCGGCGTAGAGAAAGTCGTTCTTCGGCCGGCGCTCGCGCTCGGGAATCTCGATGCCCAGCAGTCCGTGGTACCATTCGAGGAATCCGTCGAAGACCCCGGCATAGGCACCCAACAGCTCCGCCTCCGCCAGGATGAAAGACCCGGGGCTCAGGTCGCGCGTGACCGATGCGCGGGCGCGCAGCAGCTCGGAGTCGAGGAAGAGCGAGGCTCCGGTGAGCTCGTTGTACTCGATGGTGCTGGCGTACTCGATGCCGAGGTCGGCGACCCAACGGCTCGGGCGCGGCGGGTGAAACGGCTCGAAGGTGACCCCGCTCCGCGAGGCCGCGAGCGGGCTGATCGGGCGATACGGCGGAAGACCCTGGGCCGGCAGGGCCTCGGGAACGAGGAGCAGGACCAGAAGAGCGAGGAACAGCACCCACAAAGATACCCCGGCTTGACAAACGCGCGCGCCGTTTCGTAGCTTCTCTCCATGGTCCGCTCACACACGTCGTACTTCTTCTACTTTAGCAACGCCGGCGCGGCGCTCTTGCCGTCCGGTGTCGGTAGCGTGTTGTAGCGCACCGACCGGACCGCCCGACGCCCCGCCGGAGTTTCCGGCGGGGCTTTTTTGTTTTCTCTCCTCGGAGCATACGTATGCGCGTTGCGATTCAGGGCACCCACGGGTCCTTCAGCGAAGCGGCCGCCCGGCGCCGGTGGCCCGGGCTGGAGACGCTGCCTTGCCGCGAGGCCAAGGACGTGGTCGCCGCGGTCCGTGAGGGCCGCGCCGAGGCGGGCTGCCTGCCCATCGAGAATTCTCTCATCGGCTCGGTCACGACGACCTACGACCTGCTGGAGGAAGCCTTCGGTGACGGGACGCTCCGGCTGACCCACGAGATCCTCTACCCGGTGCATCACACCCTCATGGCGGTGCCGGGCGCCAGGCTGGAGGGAATCAAGCGGGTGCTGTCCCACCCGGTGGCCCTGGGCCAGTGCCGACTGTGGCTGGCGGAGCACCTGCCCGATGTCGAGCTGGTGAGCGCGTGGGACACCGCGGGGAGCGCGGAGATCGTGGCTCAGGAGGGCAACCCCGCCCTCGCGGCGATCGCCGCGCGGCACGCCGCCGACGCGCACGGGCTCGTCCCCCTGGCCGAGCGGATCGAGGACGATCCCACGAACCAGACCCGCTTCCTCACCTTCACCCGGGCCGATGCGGCGCCGCTCCCGGCCGCCAGCGGGGGCGTGGTCCGCTACAAGACCTCGGTGATCGTGCTGATCGATCACAAGCCGGGGATGCTGGCGCTGACGCTTCAGGCGTTCGGCGTGCGGGGCGTGAACCTGATGGCGCTCCAGTCGCGACCGGAGCGGTCCGCGCCGTGGACCTACCGCTTCTACGTGGACGTGGACGGCTCGGCGACCGATCCCCGGCTGGCGGAGGCGCTGGAGGAGGTCGAGGCGCTGGCGGCGCGCGTCGTCGTGCTGGGGAGCTACGAGGCCTGGATCGAAGGCTCGCGGCTCTCCGTGCCGCCGCCGACGCCCGCGCACCACACCCGTAAGCCCGACATCCCGCTGGTGGACCGCCGGCGGGTGCCCGACGGGAGCCGGGTGGAGGTGCGGCATCTCGTCTTCGGCGGGGAGGATCCGGTCCTCATCGCCGGACCCTGCTCGGTGGAAAGCGAGACGATGATCCTGGAGACCGCGGACGCGATCGCGCGGCTGGGGGGGAACATGCTCCGCGGCGGCGCCTACAAGCCGCGCACCTCACCCTACGACTTCCAGGGCCTCGGCGTGAAGGGGTTGCGCTACCTGGCCGACGCGAGGGAGCGCACCGGGCTCCCGGTGGTCACCGAGGTGTTGAGCTGGGAGGAGGTGGCCGTGGTGGGGCACTTCGCCGACATGCTCCAGATCGGCGCGAGGAACATGCAGAACTTCACCCTGCTCCGCGCGGCCAGCCGAAGCGGCAAGCCGATCCTGCTCAAGCGGGGCGCCGGCGCGACGATCGAGGAGTGGCTGATGGCGGCGGAGTACATCCTGGCGGAGGGCAACCCCAACGTGGTGATGTGCGAGCGGGGGATCCGCACCTTCGAGCGCGCCACCCGCCACACCCTCGATCTCAACGCGGTGGTGATGGTCCGGGAGCGCACCCATCTGCCCGTGATCGTGGACCCGAGCCACGCGGCAGGCGTGCGGTCCCTGGTGACCCCGCTTGCCCTCGGGTCGCTCGCCGCGGGTGCCTGCGGC
This sequence comes from uncultured Gemmatimonadales bacterium, assembly GCA_963826065.1. Taxonomy (GTDB): domain Bacteria; phylum Gemmatimonadota; class Gemmatimonadetes; order Gemmatimonadales; family GWC2-71-9; genus CAVVWJ01. The sequence continues at coordinate 340,490 of CAWGVP010000003.1, read as the reverse complement.
CTGCTGGTGGAAGTCCATCCCGACCCCGACGGCGCCATGAGCGACGGGGCTCAGAGCCTCAGCCTGCCGATGTTCGCCGACCTGGCCGCGCGGGTGCATGCCGGGAAGGAGCCGAGGAGCCTGGTCGCCGTGTGAGGCGGGAAGGTGTCACCCTGAGCGTAGCGAAGGGGGCCATGCGGACATGGCCCCCTTCGCTACGCTCAGGGTGACACACCTTTTAACTCAGGGTGACACCTTTCTGACAGATCTACCGCCGACTATGGAACCGTGGTGCCTCTCCGTCCCACGAACAGCCGGTAGAGCAGCAGCAGGAGCATCGCGCCGATGATCGAGGCGATGATCCCAGGACCCGTGCCGGGGTCGGAGTACCAACCCATCGCGCGGCCCAGAAACCCGGCCAGCAACGCACCAGCCACGCCGATCAGCATGGTGACGATGAACCCGCCAGGATCCTTGCCGGGCATCAAAAACTTGGCAATCGCACCGACGACCAACCCGATGATCAAGGTCCACAGGATTCCCATAGTTCCCTCCAAGGTGGGCCGAAGATATATCAGCATCCCGGGTCGGACATCTGTGAGCGGGCGCACACGGGCGCTCCGGGCTATTCCTCCCGCACGCCGATGCGGGATTCGACGGTCTCCCGCTTCCGGTTCCGCATGATGTCCAGCTTGAAGGTTTCTCCCGTTTCGTAACTGCGCAAGATCCTCATCAGGTGGGAGGGGCTGGAGGGCTCCCGTCCGTCCACCGCCAGAACCACGTCCCCGCCCCGGAGGCGGAGCGCCGAATCGCGGGGAGCGCTGATCACCAGCACCCCCTCCTCGGTCCCGAAGTAACGCCCCAGATCGGGGTTAAGCGGCGCCAGCTCGAGCCGGCCCAGGGGGGACCCGCTGAGGAACTGCCAGTGCGGGCCGGCGGTCTCGAACCGGTCCATGAAATCCCCTACCCGGACCCTGCCGCCCATGACCCGGGACGGACCGGGAAAGTCGAAGCTGAACCGCCCGCCCTCACCCGGACCGAGCACCATGTCGGACTCCTCCGCCGTGACGACCGAGGCGGTACGACGGTCCTTTCCCCGGCGGTACTCCACCGCCACGGTGTCGTTCGGCTCCAGGCGGGCCGCCAGCTCGATGAGCCGGAGCCCGGGAAGCGACTCGTGGACGCGATCATCGTCGTCCTCGGACGCACCGCCGATGACCGACTTCCCGTCCAGCCGGGTGATGATGTCGCCCGAGCGGATACCGGCCCGGGCCGCGGGCCCGCCCGGGGTGACCGCGTCCACGTACGCCCCGATCGAATCGGTCGAGCGAGCCTGGAGATTCACCTTGATCCCCAGCCGCGCGCGGCGGTCGAGCATGATCCGCATGATCCGGTCGGGGGCCCGCTCGAGGTGGACCACCTCCGGCTCCTGGGCCGAGGCCGACGGGGCCGGGACGGAGAAGCCGGCAGCCAGGAGGGCTCCGATGATCGCTTGACGTCGCATGAGAGGTCCCTCCGGCCTAGAGCCCCGCATGACTGGCGCGGGTCACGTGTACGTCCACCAGGGCGTCGAGCAGGCCGACCCGCTCGCGCCAGAGCCTCAGCAGCGCGTCGTCCCGCGACTGCCGCTCCATCAGCTCGGCCATCTCCAGCTCCCGGTCCACCCGTGCGATCCGGTCCTCCAGCTCCTGGGCGATCCCGGCAGTCCGTCCGTCGAGTACCCGGCTCTCCGGGTCGATCCGGTCGAGCGCGGACTCCAGGGCCTGGGAGCGCACCATCACCTGCTGGATCTCCGCCGGTGCGAGGACCCCTTCCGGCGGCCGGAGCGTGCTGACGCCCACCGCGATCGCGACCGAAGCCGCCGCCGCCAGTCCCGCGAGGCTCGCGGTCCGGACGCGCCGGGCCCGCCGCTCGGCCCGGACCCGGTCCCGCACCGCGCTCCACCGATCGCGCGAGGGACGCAGGGTGGGCAGCGCCTTGATCCGGGCCACCCGCTGGTGCAGCCGCTCCAGCTCGCCGCGGCAGATCGCGCAGCCCTCCAGATGCTCCCGCGCCGCGGCGGTGCCTGGCTCCATCCCGGCCTCCCGCAGCCCGACCAGCGTCTCCATGGAAAGGTGGGTCATACCAGCACCTCCTCGCCCAGCCAGCGCCGGAGCCGGGCGTGCGCCCGGGCCAGCTGCGACTTCGAGAAGCTGGCCGTCTTCCCCATCATCCCGGCGATCTCGTCGTGGGTGTAGCCCTCGACGTCGTGCAGCCAGACCACCGCCCGCGACGTTTCGGGGAGGCGCTCCAGGGCGGCCTCGAGGTCCATGCGCAGGTGGGTCTCTTCCTTTCGTTGGCCCACCACCAGCTCGTCGTTCAGCTCGTCGGTGTCCCGGTACTTGTTGTGGCGGAGGCGCATGAGCGCCTTGCTCGCGGCGATGGTGCGGACCCAGCCCCAGAGGCTCCCCTCCTCGCGGTAGCGGCCGATGCTCCGGCAGACCTCGAAGAAGGTCTCCTGGAGCACGTCCTCCGCGTCCTCCGTGGTCCGGCAGATCCGGCGGGCGAGATTGTAGACCGGGGCCTCGAAGGCCCGGTACAGGGCCTCCAGCGCGGCCTCGTCACCCTCCCGGGCCCGGGCAACTACGGACTCGGCGTCGGCGAGGAGATAGGAATCCATGGTCAAGGTCCGGGACATGGCACACTAAAGATGCGGGGGGTGGGGGGATGGTTGCAGACGGGCGGTCAGGCGGTCAGGCGGACGGGCGGATGGGCGCACGCGCCGCGCTGACGCGGGGGCACCTCCTGAAGGGTGCATCCGCCTCGTGGTGCGGCGAGATGACAGGGCAAGCTCCAGTCCGCCCGTCCGCCCGACCGCCCGCCCCCTCGCTCCAATCGGGGTGACTAACTTCCCCCCATGCCGACCTCCCCGCCACCCAATTGGCTCCACCACCTCGAGGACGAAGCCGACGCGGCGTTCCTCTATCGGGAGCTGGCCCGGGCCGAGCCCGATGCCGGGCGGGCCGAGCTGTACCGCAAGCTGGCGGGGGTCGAGGACCGCCACGTGGAGATGTGGCGGAAGCTGCTGGCGGAGAACGGGCATCGGGTCGAGACTCCCGTCCCCAGCCGGGGTGCCCGGCTCCGGGCCTGGCTCGCGAGGCGCGTCGGCGCGTCGGTGCTCCTTCCCATGCTGCTCGCCGAGGAGGGCCGGGAGGTCAAGGGGTATCTCCGCCTCTACGACTCCACCCCGGACGGCCCGGTCGGTCCCACCGCGCTCCGGCTGGCGCAGGAATCGAAGGAGCACGCCCAGACGCTGGCGCAGATGAGCGGCGCGAGGGCCGAGCCGTGGCACCGCACCGGCGCCGGCGGCTTCCTCCGGAACGTGGTCTACGGCTTCAACGACGGGCTCACCGCGAACTTCGGCCTCGTGGCGGGAATGATCGGCGCGCAGGGCAGCATGGAGATCGCGAGCCACACCGTCGTCGTCGCCGGGATCGCGGGCGCCATGGCCGACGCGCTCTCGATGGGCGCCTCCGGCTATCTCGCCGCGAAGAGCGAGCGCGAAGTCTTCGAGCACGAGATCGCCATGGAGCGGGAGGAGATCCGGCTCATGCCCGACCTCGAGCGGGAGGAGCTGAGCCTGCTCTACCAGGCCAAGGGGATTCCGGAAGCGCAGGCCGACTCGCTTGCCACCCAGGTGATGAGCGATCCCGAGCGGGCCCTCGACGAGAAGGTCCGCGAGGAGCTCAAGATCGGCGAGGCGAGCAGCACACCCATGCGAGAGGCCTGGGTGACCGGCCTGGCGACCCTGCTGGGCGCGTTCATCCCGGTGGCGCCGCTGCTGGTGAGCACCGCCCCGTGGGCCATCTGGACCTCGTTCGCGCTCGCGATGGCGTCGCACTTCGCGGTGGGCGCGGCGCGCAGCGTGTTCACCGGCCGCGGCCTGCTGCGGAGCGGGATGGATATGTTTCTGGTGGGACTGGGTGTGGCGGCGGTGGGATATCTGATGGGCGACTGGGTCGTCCGGATTCTGTGAGGCACGCATAGCAACCACGCTCACCCCGCGCTTCGGGCTCTGCTGTCAGTTCCTCGACTCGCCGATCCGGTTTCGCACCGCCACCCATCGCTTCGTCTCCACCCTGACCGCAGCCAAGCGACGGGCGTATCTGGCCGCGATCGCCGTCGGACAACGCCGCGGCGCTCGCCGCCGCCGTGGAGCAGTGCGCCGCGCTCGGCATCGGCGCCTTCCGGATCAACAGCCAGATCCTGCCGCTGGGCACCCATCCCGTGAGCCGCTACACGCTGGACGCGCTCGACCGGAAGGGCGAGATCCGCGCCGCCTTCGAGCGGGCCGGCGCCCTCGCGCGGGAGCGCGACATCCGGCTCAGCTTCCATCCCGACCAGTTCGTGGTGATCAACTCCGAGCGGGCCGAGGTGGTGCGCTCGTCGGTGGAGGAGCTGGAGTTCCAGGCGGGAATCGCGGAGCTGATCGGCGCGGGCACGCTCGTCTTCCACGGCGGCAGCACCGCGGGCGGCGTTCCGGCCGCGCTCGAGCGGCTGGAGCAGGGACTCGACCTGCTGAGCGAGCGGGCGAGAAGCCGGGCGGCGCTGGAGAACGACGACCACCGGTTCGCGCCGGCGGACCTCCTGCCGCTCTGCCGCCGCGCCGGCGTGCCGCTGGTGTACGACGCGCACCATCACCGCTGCCACGGCGACGGGCTTTCGGTGGACGAGGCGACGGAGCTCGCCGCGGCGACCTGGGGCGAGCGGGAGCCGTGGGCCCACATCTCCTCGCCGCGGGACGGCTGGGACTCGAGCAACCCACGGCCGCATGCTGACTACATCGATCCAGCAGACTTCCCGGAGGGCTGGCTCGGGCGTCGGATGACGGTCGACGTCGAGGCCAAGGCGAAGGAGCGGGCGGTCGTTCGACTGTTGGAGGAGACGCGCGCTATCGCTCGAGTGTCATCCTGAGCGAAGCGAAGGAGCCATGCGCCGGGTCACGCCTCCTTCGCTTCGCTCAGGATGACACCCGAATTTCGCGGCTACATGCCCGCGGCGGCGAGGCCTCCCTCGTCGGGAGCCGCCGGCGCCGCGGCAAGCAGCCGCCGCACCTGCGGGATGACCTCACGCCCGTAGAGCTCGATGCTCCGCATCATCGGCTCGTGTCCCAGCGTGCCGGCGCTGTACTTGAGATCGAAGCGGGATGCGCCGAGGGCGCGGACCGTCGCCGCGATCTTGCGCGCGACCGTCTCCGGCGAGCCGACGTAGAGCGAGCCCACGGCGGCCTCGCGCTCGAACTCGGCCCGGTTCGTCCGGGGCCAGCCGCGCTCCGCTCCGATCCGGTTCCGCATCACCTCGTATGCCGGCCACAGCTCCTCGCGCGCCCGGGCGTCGGTCTCCGCCACGTGCCCGGGCGAGTGCACCCCGACCGGCAACGGCGCCGAGCCGAGCTGGGCGAGGGCTCCGGTGGTAGAGCTCGACGTAGGGCGCGAAGCGGCGGGGGTCGCCGCCGATGATGGCGAGCGTCAGCGGAAAGCGGTAGCGCGCCGCGCGCACGACCGACTCGGGGCTGCCGCCGACGCCCACCCAGGTGCTGAGCGGCGGCCGCTCCACCGGCGGCGTCACGCGGACGCCGTCGAGCGGCGAGCGCATCGTGCCCTTCCAGCGGACCGGCTCACCGGTGAGATCGGCGTCCCGGAGCTGCGCGAAGAGGGCGAGCTTCTCCTCGAAGAGCGCCTCGTAGTCGTCCAGCGAATAGCCGAAGAGCGGAAACGACTCCGTGAACGAGCCCCGGCCGAGGATCACCTCGGCGCGGCCGTTCGAGACGGCGTTGAGGGTGGAGAACCGCTGGTAGACCCGGACGGGGTCGTCGGTGCTCAGGATGGTGACGGCGGTACCCAGGCGGATGCGCTCGGTGCGGCCGGCGATCGCCGCGAGGACGACCTCGGGCGCGCTGATGGCGAAGTCGGGGCGGTGGTGCTCGCCGACGCCGAAGAAGTCCACGCCCAGGCGGTCGGCCAGCTCGGCCTCGGCGACGACGTCGCGGAGGACCTGGGCGTGGGATTGCAGGCCGCCGCCGGGTGCGGCGGTGATGTCGCCGAAGGTGTCGAGGCCCAGCTCGATGGTTGACACGGTCAGGTAACCGGTGGACCGTAGGAAGGGTTCCCATATGAAGAAGCCGCTACGTCCGGTCCTGTCCTTCCTGCTGTTCGCTCTGATCCACGCCCATCCGCTCGCGTCCCAGAGCGAGGACGTCCCCACCGCCATGCGAGGCATCTCCAACCACGGAGAGAATCGCGACCAGCCCTACGTCACCGCCGGCGACAGAGCGTACCTGATCGGGAGCCAGGACGGCGGGTTCCCGGATATGGGCGACCACGTTGCAGGCGAGATGGGCGGGCTCTGGCTGCACCCCATCAAGCTGGCCGACGGGTTCTGGGCCACCGTCCGTGATGAAGACGGCGGCCGGGAGGCCGCCCTGTCCGAGGCCGAGGAGCTGGTCACCTACCCCTACGGCACTCGCTTGCTCTACGGGCGGGTGCTGGACGGCCTGGAGGTCGAGCGGTTCCAGTTCAGCCCCGACGGCCAGCCGGCAGTGATCGTCCAGTATCGGTTCAGCAACAGGACCGATCGGGCGAGACACCTGGACGTCTCGCTCTCGGCCAGGACCGAGCTGAGTCCGGTCTGGTACTCCGAGCGGATCGGGATCACCGACGCACCGGACACCGTCGCATGGCGGGCGAGCGAGCGTGCCTTCGTCGGCAGGGACACCAGACACGAATGGTTCGTCGTCTGGGGAGCGCCCGGTTCCCGGGACGCGCGACCCGCCGCCGCCCCGCACCTGCCGCGAACGGCCGGGATGGGCGCCACGGCGACCTCGCGCCACCGGGTGTCGGTGGACGCCGGTGGCGCCTCCACCCTGACGTTCGTCTTCGCGGGCTCGGCTGAGGGTGAGTCGGCGGCGCTGCGCGCCTACCGCCACGTGGCCGCCGCCCATGCGACGCTGCTCGAGGAGAAGCAGCGGCGATACGCCCGCCTGCTCCAGCGGGCGAGGATCAGCATCCCCGACCGCCGGCTCCAGGAGGTCTACGACTGGGTGAGGGTCAACATGGCCTGGCTGATCCGGGACGTCCCGGGCATCGGCCGCGGCCTCGGCGGCGGGCTGATGGAGTATCCCTGGTGGTTCGGAACCGAGACGTACTCGCTCCAGGCGCTCATGGCGACGGGAGACTTCGACCTGCCGACGCAGACCCTGCGCCTGCTGCGGCGCCACTCGGACCGGACCAACGGCAACGGCCGGATCGTCCACGAGATCACGACCGCCGGTGCGATCTCGAACCCGGGCAACAGCCAGGAGACGGCCCAGTTCATCCTGACGGCCGGGAAGCTGCTCGACTGGAGCGGCGATCGTGAGTTCGCCCGGGAGATCTACCCGGCGATGCAGCAGGGACTCGCCTGGCTGCTCGGCGACATGGACCGGAACCGGAACCTGTTCCCGGAAGGCTACGGGATCATGGAGGTGTACGGGCTGAACGCGGAGCTGATCGATGTCTCCGTCTACACCCAGCAGGCGCTCGAGGCCACGGCCCGTGTCGCCGAGCTGCTGGGGGATCGCGAGGCCGCGTACACGGTACCGGCGGCAGGCCGCGGAGCTGAAGGCGCGGATCAACGGGCGCTTCTGGATCGAGGAGGAGAGCTCCTACGCCGACTTCTACGGGACCAGGGCGCAGGCGATCGGTGCCGCGGAGGGCGCGAGCAAGCAGGTCGGGCTCAAGGGGGACGACAAGCTGACCTCGAGAGACCGGGAGATCATGCGGCACTACGCCGAGCTGGCGCAGAGCCTTCGCCGCCATGCCGGACACCGCCAGAGGCTGGCTCACGAACGAGAACTGGGTCATCGCCACGCCGCTGGAGGCGGCCATCGCGCCGCGCGACAGGGCGATCCGGCTGCTGGACAAGATCCGGCGAGAGAACGTCGGTCCCCACGGGCCGTACCTTTCGGCCGTGGAAGCGGACCGGATGATGACGATCGCGACGGGCGTGCAGGCCGTGGCGGAGGCGAACTACGGGCGGACCGAGGAAGCGCTGTGGTACATGAACCGGATCGCCGAGACCTTCAACCGCGTGACGCCCGGCTCGATCTCCGAGATGATGCCCGACTACGGCTGCTTCACGATCGCGTGGACCAGCTACGGGATCGTGGTTCCGCTGATCGGGCACGTGTTCGGCATTCGGCCGGATGCCGTGAAGAAGACGGTGGTCTTCGAGCCCCACCCACCGAAGGGATGGGGGACATGAGCATCGAGGACCTGCCCGTCGGGACCAACCTGATCTCCTTCTCGCGGGATGGAAACGGGTCAAAGGTGTGGAGTACATCATCGAATCCAGCGACAGCGGCTGGACGTCCGTTCTCAAGGAGCCGGGATCGCCGGGTGGCAGATATTACCTCAACGGGACGACCCGTCGTCCCGCAGGCTTCGGGCATTCGGATGACCGGCAGCCGGAATCACGTGCTCGTGGTTCGATGAGTCACCGCTAGCCTTCCTTCACCGTCGCCATCAGTCCATCGCGGAGCCCCAGCCAGAGAAACTGGAACCAGCTCTGCGATCGCTCGTAGCGGCGCACGGTGCGGGCGGTACGAAGGTCGTCACCGTCCTCGTCGGGATTCCGGGAGCGAACCACGAAGGCGTCGGCGAGGACCTCCTTCATCTCGCGGCTCACCGCCCCGATCACGCCACCGCCGTCACCGGTCGTTTCGACCGACAGGTCGCGGTAGCGCGCCGTGAGTGTGGTCGCAGCCCGCCCGCCCTTCGCGGTCTGCCGGAAGGTGATGCCCTCGATCCGGCCGCTTTCGACCTCGAATGCCTCGTTCTCCGCCAGGAAGCGGTTGAAGGCCGCGGCCGGCATCGCTCCCGAGCTTGCCCGAGAGCTGGTAGCGGAAATCCGGCGCGTCCAGCGGGACCGAGGCCTCGACCGTGAGCGATCCGTGATTCATGAGCCGGGCCCCGGCGGCGATCCTGAGCGGCTTCTCCCCGGGCCGGCAGGTCGAGATCGAGAATCGTCCCACGCACGGAGTCGAAGCTGACCCATCCGGGTCGCTCGCGTCCGGGCTCGCGCTCACGGTACACGATCGTACCGCGCCGGACGACGACGGTGTCGAGGCGAAGCGTCTGCCCGGGACTCTGCGCCACCTGTTGCGGGGTCTCGTGGCGCGCGGGGGGACCTCGGGGGATGCGCTTGTCGGTCAGCACGTCGAGTCGGGCGCCATCGAGCTCGAGGGCGCGGATCTCGATGCCGCCAGTGGCGATGAAGGCGCGATAGGCGACCCCTCGAGCGGACAGACTGTCGAGCGCGAAGCGGATCCGGTCGCGGCGGACCCGAACCCGACGCACCCATTCGTCCTCGGGAATGGCGGGCTCGTGTCTGGCGCCGGTCAGCCGGAGGGTGGACTCCGTGAGGTCGGCTTCGACCACCGCGACTACGATCTCGGTCAGCGAGTCCCGCCGCAGGATCAGCCCCGTCGGCCGACAGCCGAGCACGATCGGCCGACAGGCTTCGCCTCCCCTCCGAGCTCGCCGCGGGATCGAACACCAGACCCTTCGCCTCGAAGCGGGCGTGCTCCAGGAGTATGGAGGTGCTGTCGCCGGCACCCGGCCGCTGCAGCGTGAAGCTCAACGCGGGAAGTGAGACGTCGGCGATCGTAAGGGAGGAGAGTCCGAGCGGCCGCGCCAGCTCCTCCACCTTCTCCGCGGGCGCCGCGGAGTCCTGGGGAGCCGGGCGCTCATCCGGCGTGCGCCGGGGGAGCACGACGCGGGTGACCACGCGGTCGCATCCCAACCCGCGGGCGACGAGCGCGCGCCGAAATACCAGCCGCGGCAGGTCGAGCCCGACCACGCTGCAGTCGTGCGCCCGCCATTCCAGCTGGGGCAGCGGTGTCCGCCGGCGGCGGTTTCGCGCGGTGTCCGTCGTGACGATCACCGAGTCCAGCGAGATCGAGCCCGTCAGCGGAAGAAACGCAAGGTCGCCGGTGACCAGGCGGTAGGCCCCGCCGGTCCGGCGGGCGACCTCGCCGGCCGCCCAACGTCCGAGCTGGTCCTCCACGTAACGGTCCCACACGCGGAACCCCAGGACGACGACGATCGCGAGGGCGACCGCGGCGAAGATCGCGGCGGGCTTGCGGAGGACGGGGAGCGGGATGCGAGTCACGATGACTCAATCTTTCCCCAGCCTCCTGGGGCCACAACCAGACGGCCGCAGCTCGCCGACGGCATTTCCCCGGTTTGGACAGCGCGAGAGTGCCCGAAGGTTGCGCGCATCGCCGGCCGAAACCAGCCGCGGCAGCCGCTCGTCCTGAGCTAAGGCACAGGATCACATTGCGAACAGCTCAGGTGAAAGGATCAGGGTATGGTCGTCAAGAATCTCGTCCCCACTGCGGTTACCGCTCTGTTACTGAGCGTTGCAGCGGGGGTGGCACCAATCGCCGCGCAGCAGTCGATGTCGCTCGTCACCGACAGCAGTTTCATTCAGATGGCCGGCAGCGTGGGTCTGCTGCAGGTGAAGCTCGGCAAGCTGGTGGAGGAGAAGGGGTCCAGCGCGGCCGTCCAGGAGTTCGGCAAGCGGATGGTGGCCGACTACTCGAAGGCGAACGAAGAATTCGCCGCAGCGGCGAAGCAGGCGGCCTTCCCCGCGCCCGTTCTGCTGCGACAGCACCAGCGCATCGCCGACCGATTCGCTCGCATGGGCCGCGGCTCCTTCGACAAGAACTACATGGCCGAGATGGTGAAGAGCCACAGCGAAGAGGTGCGGTTGTTCCAGCAGGAGTCCGAGGGCGGACGGGTGCAGTCGCTCAAGGAGCTGGCCTCGAGGATGCTGCCCCAGCTGCAGCAGCGCCTGACCCTGGCCACGCAGACGGCCGGGTCGGTGGGGGCGGACGTCACCGCATCGAGATCGGAACAGGGGCCGAGGTCCACCAGCAACTAGGAACGGGATCGAAGACTCGCCGCACCCCGAGCAGGTTGGTATGAGCCGCCGCCGACGCCTGACCGTCGGCGGCGTGCTCATGTCGACCGGGTGGCTCGTTTGGAGCCCCGATTGCGCCTACAGCGATGGGAGCACACCACACGCTACCATCACCCGGCGGCGCACGCCGCCCCACTCGGAGGACGGTCATGATCGCCCAGGCACTGCATCGGTCCAGTTGGTCACTCGTCGCCCTCGCCGCCGCGGCCCTGCTGGCCGGATGCGAGGACGAAACCACGCTTGGCCCCACCGAGCGGCCGGCGATCTCCGCCAGTCGAGGCGTGGATCTCGGGGAGTGTGACGAGATCGGCGTCCCCGAAGGGAGCAAGCTCGTCCTCCACGCCTACGCCGAGGGCGTGCAGATCTATCAGTGGAACGGTGGGGCCTGGGAACCCAGGGGGCCATCCGCGAAGCTGTACGCCGATGCGGCCGGCACGGGGACGATCGGGATCCACTATGGCGGTCCGACCTGGGAGAGCAACAGCGGCAGCCTCGTCGTCGGCACCCTCCACACACCCTGCGAGCGCGGTGCGGCGGACATCCCCTGGCTCCGGCTCGACGCGGTGCGGAGCGAGGGACCCGGCATCTTTGACGGGGTCGCTTTCGACCAGCGCGTCAACACGGTCGGAGGACGGGCGCCCACCGCTCCTGGAAGCCTGGGTGAGATGAGGAACGTGCCGTATACCGCGGAGTACTTCTTCTACCGGGCGCCTTGACGCCGAGGAATCCCTTCGCGCCGCCGACATCCCGGTGTCGGCGGCCTAGCCTGGGGGTTGGTGATGTGGCCAGGGGAGGTGGGGGCAAGTGGCGAAGGGCGCTTCCGGACGCTCCGGGTCGGAGCCCCGGCAAACTGCCGCCGGGTCTCCTCGCCTGCGCGTCCTAACGCGCTCCTTCGCCACTTGCCCCCACCTCCCCTGGCCGGGCACCCTCCGCTCACCTCCGCGCCGGCCTCGGCACCGGCCGCGGCGCCGCCCACCTAAAGCCGCACGCTCAGCAGCAGCACCCCCATCACCGCCAGCAGTGCGATCACGCGCAGGACTTCCAGCAGCGCCGCGGGGCCCGGCCAGAAGACAGTTACGACAATCCCACCCATGGCTAGGATGCTCACGGCCATCAGCACCAGGCGCCAGCCTTCGAGGCGGAGTCTGCGCTCGACCTCCGCTCGCATCCTCGGTTCCGCCTCGGCGGCCAGGCGCTTCGCGACGCGCCAGCGGGCATACCGACGCTGAACGACCATCACACTCAGGGCGGCGAAGAAGACGAAGAGACCCCACCAGATCCGAACGTCACGCACTCTCGAGTCCTCTGCGGGATGCTCGGGAGAAAATCGCCGTGGCGGAGTGCTCCGACGAGGTTCCCGGCCGGAAATTTATGCCGCCAGGGAGATCCGAGGGGCCGCCGGGTCGCGATCGTGTCGCATCGCACCGCGGAAGATTTTGCCGCATTGCTCTCGAGCCAAGATGAAGAGGACCGTCAACGCGCCGGATCGCGCCCGGCACGATCTCGCACACGAGTGTCCTCCGGAGCGGCTGGATCGCGCGCTGTGGCGCGACGGCGTGCAGCGACCGGCGGACGCAATCGATTCTCGCGCTGCCGCAATCGGTTAGCGCGCGTCCGGGATGCGATCTCCTCCGCCGCATGCAACGAATGGCATACCTGATGCTTCTGCGAGCGTTCACGATCGTGATTCGCCGGAGCGCGATCGGTTTTCCCACAACAGCAGTCTCACAAGCAGTGCCGGTGGACGCCGGCCGTCCTCCGAGCACCACGTTGGAGGAGCGGATGAGAGCGGTAGCACGGAGGATGTACGACATGGGCGTGCGCGTCGTGAATTGGGCGAGCGCACACCCGGATGACGAGCCCGGGTTCGGCGTGCTGCTGGCGCAGCTGCAGGCGCTGGTGGTGCGGATGGGCGACGTCATCACGGTCCAGCGGAACGGGTTCATCGACACCCGGGCCGCGCGCTCGCGGAAGAAGGAGCTCAGGAGCGAGATCCTGGCGGTGCCGATCGCCCACCTGGCCCAGATCGGCGGCCTGGCCGCCCGGGAGGTGCACGAGCTGGGCAAGACGTTCCGGTTCCGGCCGGCGGCGACGTCGCAGGTGGCGTTCCAGTCGGCGAGCCGCGCGATGCTCGAGGCGGCGCAAACCCACAAGGAGGTGCTGGTGAAGCATGGGTTGTCCGAGTCGGTGCTGGTGGAGTTCGAGCGGATGCTGGACCAGTTCGACGCGGCGCTGCGGCTGGGAGCCGAGGGCAGGATGCGGCACACGGCGGCGACGCGGGAGCTGGAGACGTTGCGGAAGGAGGCCGGACGGCTGGTGCGGGCGATGGATGCCCGGATCCGGATCCGGTATCGGGACGATCGGCCGGCGCTGGAGCAGTGGGTCAGCGCGCGGACGGTGCTGGGGGTGCCGCGGCCGGGCGAGGAGGTTGCGGAACCGCCGGTGGAGGGAGGCGGGACGCCGGGAGCGGGCGGCGAGGTGAGGCCCGCGGCATGACCGGGCGCGGGGGGCCCGGAGGGAAGCGCAGTGAGCCGCCGCCGACGGTCCGGACCGTCGGCGGCGATTGCGTTCAGGGCAGGAGCAAATACTTAGGTATTTACAAAAGTGTTCCCCCGCTGTAGAATCCCTCCGTCAGGTCGGATCACCCACGCATCTGGATGGTGTCGGAATGGTTCAATCCGCAGCCGCTGACGACGTCTTTCACGCCTTGTCCAACCCGACTCGGCGCAAAGTCCTGGAGCGACTGTCCGTCGGGCCGGCCACCGTCAGCGAGCTGGCGACGCCGTTCGACATGCAGCTCCCATCGTTCGTGCAGCACCTCTCGGTGCTCGAGCAGAGCCGGCTGGTCAAGTCGAAGAAGCGCGGGCGCGTGCGGACGTATGAGCTCGCGCCCGAGCGGTTCAAGGTGGTGGAAGACTGGCTGACCGCGCGCCGCCAGGCGTGGGAAGCTCGACTGGACCGGTTCGATCAATACGTCAAACAACTCAAGGAGAAGGAATCGGAATCATGAGCAAGCCATTCGCCTTCAATCCGAAACTCGATTTCGCCATCGAGCGGTTCATCGACGCGCCCACGCGGCTCGTCTGGGAAGCGTTGACCAAGCCGGAGCATCTCAAGGAGTGGTACATGCCCAAGGGCTGGGGGCGTGTGGCGCGGGCCGAGATGGACGTGCGGCCGGGCGGCATCTTCAGCATCGACATCGCAGGGGCGGACGGCCAGGAGTTTCCCAACCTCGGGTGCTTCCTGGACGTCGTTCCGATGGAGCGACTCGTCTGGACCTCCATGTTGTTCCCCGGCTATCGGCCGGCCGTCTTCGACGACATTCCGATCACCGCCATCGTCACGATGAAGCCGGAGAGCACCGGCACTCGCTACGTCTTCACGGCGCTGCACCGGGATGAGGCCGACCTGGCGAAAAACATGGAGAGTGGCTTCTACCAGGGGACCGAAATCGCCGTCGATCAGCTCGTCGACCATGTGAAGACGCTGAGTGGCTCGGGGGCTGCGCATGTATGATCTGGCGAGGGTCGGGGTTCTGCTCCGCACGGGGGTGACGTCCGCTCCCTAGCCAAGCCGGCGGGGGCCGAGGAGCCGGGGGTGCCGCGGCCGGTGGCGGAGTACCGGACGGCCACGCCCGAGTACTTCCAGGCCGCGGGGACGAGGTAGAGCGGCTCAACGAGCCGGTTCCGGGGGTCGGGTTTGTCCCGGCGGGAGGTCCGCCGGGCGTGTGAGACCAGTCACCGCACCGCCCTATGTCGAGATGCCACTGTCACAGCGCCAGTTGCGGCAGAAATATCCATGCTGACGAAGGAGGCGTTATGCGGAAGCTCGCAGTAGTGTTGGCGGTGGTGGCGATGTCGGCCGCGTGCAGAGAGGCGGATCGCAACGCCGGCGCGGCGGACAACGAGCGCGCGGGCGCGGACACGATGATCGAATCCGAAACCATCAAGGACACGACCATTGTGACCGCAGACACGAGCATTGACGTGGACACCGTGAAGAAGACTGACAACATCGAAGGGGCGCGAGAGTAGCTCCCGCAACAATCGAAGCCACCTCCGATCGCCCCGGCCATCCGCCTTGTGATAGACAGGCTTCGGCTGCTGATGGCTGGCGGCGAGCGGCCGGGACAACAATCGGCTGTTCACGCCGTGACGGTATGCCCCTAAGCCTCTAACCCAACCACACCTCCCCCGACCGTCACTGCCGAGGTCTCCGTGAGCAGTTGCCGCACGCGCGGGATGACCTCGCGTCCGTAGAGCTCGATGCTCCGCAGCATCAGCTCGTGCCGCAGTGTCCCGGCGCTGTACTTGAGATCGAAGCGCGACGCGCCGAGCGCGCGCACCCTCGCCGAGATCTTCCGGGCGACCGGCTCCGGTCCGCCGACGTAGAGCGAGCCCGTGGCGGGCGGCATGCGTGGCAGCCATCCGGCTACACAAGATTCATGACATCGCGATGCGCGAGCAGATAGGCCAGGAAATCGACCGGGCAGCGCTCGAACAGGCCGTCTCCGCGAGTGCCTGCGATGCACTGGATCGAGCGGTCGAGCTGCAGCTCGAAATCTTCGAGGCACGGCGTGTCCGCGAACTGGGACCCCTCGTCCTCGAGGAGGTCGTAGGGCTCTTCTACGACCTCGTAGGTCACGAGCTCACGCGACAGCTCCTCGATGAGGCGTCCAGCTTTCCTAAACTTCGGAAGGACAAGGGGATGTGCCAAGAAGCGAACAGCGCGACGGTGGGTCCAGCACTGCTCGAGCGTGCCGCCAGAACTCTTGCGCAGTGTGGTGCGACGGCAGTACGATAGCCGTCCACTGCAGCGGCTGGCCGGTCAGTGGAGTCCTGGTAAGACCTTGACTCCAGAGACTTAGGCCGGTGTTGGGTTGCTGATGAGCGAGACGGACTGCCCCCTCTGCGGGGGACTACACCACGGGGGTACGGGTTCCTGCCCCGAAGTACCATTCGCAGGTCGTACCCTGCCGAACGGTCTTCGAGTGGTCGGAAGCCTGGGCAGGATCCCCCTTGGGGAACTCTATGCCGCCGAATACCTCGATTCTCACGTCGAGGTCGAGCTCCTGGTCATCCCCCCGGCGATCAGGGGCGGCGAGGCCGCTGCCGAGGCCAACGGGCCTGCCCACCTGCGGGATCAGCTCCGCCGCTATGCTCGGATCAAGCACCCAAACGTCGCGAGCGTCTGCGACATTGGCGAGACGGAGGCGGGCGCACTCTGGGCCACATTCGAGATGCTCCGGGGTCAGCTCCTCTCCCAGATGCTCGGCGCAGGCGACGTCCTTCCCCCGTACAAATCGATAGGCCTGGTCCTGCAAGCCGCCTCCGGCCTGCAGGCGGCGCATGAGGAAGGCCTCGTCCACGGCGATCTGTCACCGGATACCATCCTGGTCACCAGCTCGGCGGACAACCGGCCTCTGGTGAAGCTCATTCGCTTTGGGTCCTTGCAGCCCGGGGGCAAACCGTCCGCCGGAGGCGGTGAGAGCACCAAGTACGCCGCGCCTGAACGCCTAACCGGGAACCCGCCCGACGAGCGGAGCGATGTGTTCAGCCTAGGCGCTGTGCTCCAACATCTTCTGACCGGGGCGCCGCCCGGTACCGAGTGGGATGCAATGCCATCGATTCCGGAGACCGTTCGCCGGGTCCTTGCGAAAGCTCTCGAGCCGACTCCCGATGACCGCTTTCAGACGGTAGCGGCGTTCGCACGGGCGCTGACCACAGCCACCACCAGGCCACACGCACGGCTCCGGAAGGGTGCCGGCCGTGCTGGCCGGCTTCGGGGAGTCCTGGCGGTTGCGGCGGTCGTCGCGATCGCCATTGCTTGGCTAGGTACGGAGCGCTCCAGAATCGAGGATGCCGACGATGAGCCTGTTGTCACCGGGGAGATTCGAGAACTTCCGTCGGACGCCCTCGACAGCACTCCGACTGCTCGTTCCGACGAAAGGGCGGCCTCGGACTCGATGCTGGTTGACGTGCGCTCGATCGATTCCACCATCCAGGTCGATCTTCGCTACGCTACCGCGAACAATTTCACGGGAGCGCCGCTCCCTGGCTACGAATCGAAGCGCGCGCTGCTCCGCCGGGAAGCGGCCGCCGCACTCGGCCGGGTGCAGGCCAGGCTCCGCAGCAAGGGACTCGGGCTCCGGGTGTTCGACGCGTACCGACCGGTGAGGGCCTCTCGCGCAATGGTTGAATGGGCAGAGCGCATGGGGAAGAGGGTGCTGCTGGAAAGCGGGTACATCGCCAAGCGAAGTCGGCACAGCCTCGGTGGAGCGGTGGACCTGACCATGGTGGACCTGGCGACGGGTTCCGAGGTCTCGATGGGCACTACCTTCGACAACCTCACGGCCAGCGGCGACCAGATGGCTGACACCAGCCGCGAGGCGCTGCGCTCTCGCCAGACCCTCATCGAGGCCATGAAATCCGAGGGGTTCAGCCCCCATGGCAGCGCGTGGTGGCATTTCAACTACGCGCTCGAAGGGGCGGTGGCCCTGGATCGAGTCATTCGGTAGCGTTCCCGCACTCACCGCGCCGCGCGGCCGCGCCCCCCTGTGACTCGCACTCTCGAGCGTTGCGCGATGCCCATGTCCCGCCGAACCGCAGCTGCCGTGTTTCGACCCGCTCTGACGCTGTGGCCCTGCCTCATCGCTCTGCTGGGCACTCCCGCGTGCCGCCGGTCCTCCGACGGCATTGGTCAGGAGATCCGCAGCATCGTCTCGGCCGAAACGCCCCCCGCATACCTCGACGGAATGCCCTGGAAGTTGGCCACCCAGATCTACCAGGATCGAGAATACCGTCCGCTCTGGGTCGGAGCTCGCGGACTGACGGAGAGAGCCAAGGACCTGATCGCGAACCTGTGTGATGCCGAACGTGAAGGACTTCGCTCCACGGATTACCGACTCGGCGAGTTGCGTCGCACCGTGGAGCGGCTGCGTCCGAGTCTCGACAAGCAGAGACCGGAAGCCTTAGCCGTGCTCGACCTCGAGCTGACGAGGCGGTTCCTCGAGTACGGGACTGATTTGCTCACGGGTCGGCTCGACCCGACGGCGGTCGCGAGCGAGTGGTACATCCGGGCGCGGCGCTCGAGCAGCGACAGCACGCTCCGGGTCGCCATGCAGGCGCAAGAGTTCCACGGTATGGTGGCTCCGCTCCGCCCGCGTCAGTCCGGGTATGCCCAGCTTGTGAAAGCGCTCGCCGAGTACCGCGAGATCCTTCGGCAGGGTGGCTGGCCCGAGGTGCCGGCGCGTAACACACTCCGGCGGGGCGACCGAGGCACGCGTGTGGCGGTGCTGCGCCGGCGACTCTGGATGACCGGGGACCTCGAGGGCTCGCCGAAGGGCGAGCCGGTGTTCGACCGCGAGGTCGCCGAAGCGGTGGCGCGTTTCCAGGAGCGCCATGGGATGCCGAGTGACGGGATCGTGGGCGCCGCGACCCGGGCCGCCCTCAACGTGCCGGTCGAGGTGCGGATTCGACAGATCCAGCTCAACCTGGAGCGCTATCGCTGGCTGCCCGCGGAGTTCGGGTCCCGGTACATCTATGTGAACATTCCCGACTACCAGCTTTCTGCCTACGACAGGGGCAAGCAGGTACTCCAGATGCGGGCCGTGGTAGGCGAAGAGTACGAGAACGCTACTCCGGTGTTTGCGGACTCGATGACGTTCGTGGTTTTCCGGCCGGCCTGGAATGTGCCACAGCGGATCCTGGCCCGAGAGATCATTCCAGCAGTCAGGAAAAGGCGCTCCTACCTCGCTCGCAACGATCTCGAGGTACTCGACGCCCAACGCGACTCGCTGGTGCTCAACCCACGCAGGATCAACTGGCGGCGCGTGAACCTCAACAAGATTCGAGTGCGACAGAAAGGGGGAAGCCCAACCAACCCGCTTGGTCGGGTGAAGTTCATGTTCCCGAATCAGTTCGCCGTGTATCTGCATGACACACCCACCCCGGAAGCGTTCGATCGACCTAAGCGGACGCTGAGTCACGGCTGCGTGTGGGTGGAGAAGCCGGAGGAACTGGCCGATTACGTACTTGCGGGGCAAGACGACTGGGACGAGAAGAAGATCCGCCAGGCGATGGAGACGGTGCCCGCGGACGAGGAAGAGCGCGTCCACGGCCACAAGGTCACGCTGGAGCGGCCGGTGCCAGTCTACATCGTCTACCTCACTGCATTCGTCCGAGAGGGAGCCCTCAACTTTCGGCGCGATCCTTATGGGAAGGCTCGCGAAGCGCTTGCCAGACTGGAAGAGCTGAGCCCGGGCGACCCCCGGCCATGCGAGGAGCTCCTGAGGCTTCTGAACGGGTGAGATGAAGGCTGCATCCGGGCGGCGGCGCGGGTGGATCCGTTGGTGGCGGTGCGGGCGGAGTAGCTACCGGAAGCGCGTTGTCATCGGCTCAGCCGCGCGCCGCACGCAAGTCGCGGTTCTCGATCACGCGGAGTCCCGCGAGGTCGGCCTTCGCCGCGTCCACGAGCGCCCGCGCCACTCGTGCGGCCGCGACCGGTCTCCACCGCGGGGGCGCGAGAAGACCCAGGATCTTGCCCACCTGTTCACCGACTCGCGGCTCCGGCCGCGGGCCGAGCAGCAGCGAGGGGCGGGCGACGGTGACCGATCGGAACCCCAGCGCTGCGATCGCGGCTTCGACCTCGCCTTTCACCCGGTTGTAGAAGACGCGGGATCCCGGCGCCGCCCCGACGGCGCTCACCAGGAGGAAGTGCCGGGCGCCCAGCAGGAGCGCGGCCCGTGCCAGCGCGACCGGGTACTTCAAGTCGACCTCGCGGAAGGCTGCCCGCGACCCCGCCTGCCGGATGGTCGTGCCGAGCGCGCAGAAGACATGGTCGGCCGCCGCCCAGGGCGGCGGAGGGTCGAGGCGGTCGTAGTCGACCTGGACCGGGGCAACGGTGGCACCGGCGAGCTCCGGGGGGAGTTGTCGACGCACCAGCGGACGCACTTCGCCCCACGTCTGATCAGCGCCGAGCTGCCGAACCAGCTCGCGGCCGACGAGGCCCGTCGCGCCAGCGACTATCGCGATCGAAGGAATCCCGATCAGCTCGATCCTCGCCGCTCAGGGCGTCGAGCCTTTCCGCGGATCGTCCTTCGGGTCGACGTACGTGACCTCGAAGGGGCCGGTGCTCTGGACCTCCACGACGACGCGACTGGCGGCGTGGACGAAATGGGGCTGCTTCGGCGGGATGCTGACGAGCTCGTCGAGAGCCACCGCCTTCATCGCCTGCTGATCGTATTTCGGCCCGTGGCCGAAATGCAGCGTGCCCTCGATCAGACGGACATTCTCGACCGTCGGGTGATGGTGCGGGCGAATCGCGTAGTCCGGTGGCATGTCGATACGAATGGTGAACGGCCCCGCCTTGGCCGGGTCACCCGAGACGACCGCCACCTTGGCGCCGGCCGGAAGAGCAGGCGGTGCGGGCCCCCAGGTGAGCTCGGCACCGCCGGCGGTGTCGGTCGTCGCCGTGGAGGCGGACGCCATCGTATCAGTGGGGGGCAGGTCGCCCGTGGTGGCGGCTTCGGAGTCGGCGGTGCGGCCGCGGCCGTCCCCACATCCGAGGAGCAGCCCAAAGGCGGACAACAGCAAGAACGTGGTGCGCATGGTGGTCCCTCCGGGTTGTACCGCATCTCCACGATACGGCCGGTGTCCGCGGTCGGCCAGAGGTGGACCTCAGGCACCTTCTTCAGGTGTGCTCCGACGCTCGATCTCCCACGCGTGAGCGATGACGTGCCAGGCGACCCGCCGCACGAAGTAGCGGACGGGCCACCGCTTGCCGCCGCGGGGGCCCTTCGCCGGGATCTCGCCGCGGGCTGACGCGCGGATCCCCTCGATGATCGCCTTCCGGGTTTCGCCGACGCGGTCCGCCCCGGACGAACGGACCTTCCACCCGAGGCCGGCGAGGTAACCCCGGTCGGCGTCCACAACATGCCTGACGATCGCGTCGAGCTCACGGCCCCCGCCCCGTGGACCTTTGCGAAGCTCCAGCCGCGTCGCTCGCTTCCGCGCCGCATCCAGGGCGCGCCAACCAGCTCGGAGCACTTTCTCGAGCCGCGCGCACTCGGCTGGGCCAGCGCTCGCACGGTCGGCTGAGGGAATCACGCTTCGAGCCGTGTCGGCGCCTCGAAGCCGAGTCGGGCCGAACGAACCACCGCCGCGTAGCGGGGACCGGAGTCCAGCAGCGCCTGAAGCGCGGTGGTCTCATCCCGGCCGCTGCGACACCAGCCCGGCCAGTCCACGCCGCACGCGAAGACGCGCTTCGCGCCGACTTCGAGGTACACTTCGAATCGTGTCGGCATCCCATCTGGATGATACCACGGCGCGAGGGGAGGATCCGAACAGCGTCTTTATGAACCCTGTCACTGGGGGAGAAGTGAGATGCTCCGCACGGCGCTCGTAACCGGGGGTAACCGCGGGATCGGACTCGAGGTGTGCCGCCGGCTCGGCGGGCTGGGATACCGGGTGCTGCTCGGCGGACGGAGCCGGGAACGTGCGGAGGCGGCGGCGAGCAGCCTGCGGGGGGAAGGCTTTCAGGTCCTCGCCCGTGTTCTCGACGTCACGGATGCCGGCAGCATCCGCGACCTGGCCGAGGGCGTAGAGACAGAATTCGGCGGGGCCGACGTCCTGGTGAACAACGCTGCGGTCCTGCTGAGCGAGGACGGCGAGGTTCTGCGCGTGCCGGCCGACGAGTTCCGCCAGTCCATGGAGGCGAACGTCTATGGACCGCTGTTGCTCTGTCAAGCGCTGATGCCCGGCATGCGCCGGCGACGATACGGCCGAGTGGTGAACGTGTCCTCGGGCGCGGGGCAGCTCGCGACGATGACCGACTACGCGCCGCCGTATTCGGTCTCGAAGGCCGCGCTCAACGCCCTGACGCGGCAGCTCGCGCATGCCGGCCGCGACCGCAATGTGCTCGTCAACGCGGTGGATCCAGGCTGGGTGCGCACGGACATGGGCGGGCCCTCGGCGCCGCGCTCGGTCGAGCAAGGGGCGGACACGATCGTCTGGTGTGCCACGCTCCCGGATGACGGACCGACGGGTGGGTTCTTTCACGACCGGCGGGCGGTGGCGTGGTGACGGTTCCCGCCGCCCGATGTAGGGCTGGGCACCGGCCGGCTGCCCGGCGGAGGCTGGAGGGTGATGGAGTGCTCCCTCGACTCCACTGTCGATTTCCCCGCCGCCCGTTCGACTAATAGGTAGACGGGGCTTTAACGCCGAGGCCTCGCCGGTTTCAGGCGCCGCGGGCCGCCCCCGGCACAGCGCGACGACGTATCCGATTCCGGAGACCCCATGCGACTCGCCCTCCGCTCCCTGGCCAAGTCCCCCGGCTTCGCCGCCGCCGTGATCCTCACCCTGGCGCTCGGCATCGGCGCCAACACGGCCGTGTTCAGCGTGCTCCGCGGCGTCATGCTCCGCCCCCTGCCGCACCGGGACGGCGACCGGCTCCTCTACCTCCGCCAGTCCACCGCGAACACCGGGCAGCAGGACATCTGGTTCTCGGTGCCGGAGATCGAGGACATCCGGAGCGGCGCGCCGTCGCTGGCCGCGGTGGCGGAGTTCTCGTCGCTCACCTTCAACCTCATCGGCGCGGGCGAGCCGGTGCAGATCCAGGCCGGCATCATCAGCGGCAACTTCTTCGAGGTCATGGGCCTCGGCGCGGTGCTGGGCCGGACTCTCGACCGGCGCGACGACGGCGCAGCCGCCGCGCCGGCGATGATGCTCACCTACCCCTACTGGCAGCGCGCGTTCGGCGGCGACCCAGCCGTGATCGGGCGGGTGTTCCGGGTGAACGGCCGCTCCGCCGAGGTGGTGGGCGTGGCGGAGCCGGCGCCGGCGTTTCCGGTCGAGAACGACGTGTTCGTCAACATGGTGGTGAGCCCGCACCACCTGGACGCCACCATGGTGACGGGGCGAACCCACCGGATGACCTCCGTGTTCGCCCGGCTCGCGCCCGGCGGCACGCCGCGTCAGGCGCAGGTGGAGCTGGACGCGATCATGGCCCGGCTCCAGCGCGAGCATCCCGACGCCTATGATCCCGGCGCCGGCTACCGGGTGAGCGCCAGCCCGCTGCGCGACGCGCTCACCGAGAAGGCCCGGAGGAGCGTTCTCCTGCTGACCGCGGTGGCCGGGCTGGTGCTCCTCACCGCCTGCGCCAACGTCGCCAACCTGGTGCTCACCCGGAGCCTGCGGCGCGAGCGCGAGCTGGCCATCCGCTGGGCGCTCGGCGCCGACCGCCGGCGGCTCCGCGCCCTGCTGCTCACTGAGACGGCGATCCTGGCCGCGGCGGGCGCGGCGCTGGGGCTCGGGCTCGCCTACGCGGGCCTCGACCTGCTGGTGAGCTTCGCCGAGCGGTTCACGCCGCGCGCCGGCGAGATCCGGATGGACGGCGGCGTGCTGGCGTTCGCGCTGCTGGCGGCCACGGGCTCGGCGCTGGTCTTCGCGTTCGTCCCCTCGCTCCGGGGGCCGGAGGAGGCCGGCAGCTCGCTCACCCGGACCGGCACGCGGGCCACGGGCGGGGGGCAGCGGGTGCAGCGGGCGCTCATCGTGGCGCAGGTCGCGGCCACGGTGGCGGTGCTGACGGCGGCGGGGCTGCTGACGCGGACGCTGCTCCGGCTCTACGAGGTGGATCCCGGCGTGCGGCTGGAGAACACGCTCACGATGGAGGTCCCGCTCGAGGGCGACGGCCAGCGCACGCCGGCGCAGTCGGTGGCGCTGCTGGAGGAGATGCAGCGGCGGCTGGCGGCGCTGCCGGGCGTGGCCGAGGTGGGGATCGGATGGAACGTGCCGCTCCGCGCGTCGAACGTGAACCTCGAGCTCAAGGCCGAGGGGCGGGCCGAGGAGCCGGGGCAGCCGCGGCCGACGGCGGAGTACCGGACGGCGACGCCGGAATACTTCAAGGCCGCGGGGATCCCGCTGCTCCAGGGCCGCGAGTTCGCAGCCACCGACGGCGCCGACGCCGCGCGGGTGGTCATCCTCAACCGGACCATGGCGGAGCGGCTCTTTCCCGGCCAGGACCCGATCAACCGGCGGATCGCGTGGACCGGCGACGTGCTCAAGTTCATCGGGCTCTCGGGCGACTGGCGCACGGTGGTCGGCGTGGTGGGGGATACCCGGGACGCCGGCCCCGACGCGCCGCCTCTGCCGGCCGTCTACCAGCCGCTGACGCAGAACGAGATCGGGTTCTTCCCGGGCGCGGTCGTGATCCAGGCGCGCTCGGCCGAGAACCTCGGCCCGGCGGCGGCGCGGCTGATCCACGAGCTGATCCCGGACCAGCCGGTGGAGCGGATCGCGACGCTGGAGCAGATCCGGGAGGAAACGGTCGCGCCGCAGCGGCTGAATGCGCTGCTGGTGGGGGCGTTCGGCGCGGTGGCGCTGGCGATCGCGGCGGTCGGGATCGGCGGGACGCTGGCGTTCTTCATCGCGCGGCGGACGGCGGAGATCGGGATCCGGATGAGCCTCGGCGCGGACTCGCGGCGGGTGATGGGGATGGTGCTGGGGGACGGGGGGCGGCTGCTGGTGCTTGGTCTTGGCCTTGGGCTGGTGGGGTCGGCGGTGCTGGCGCGGGCGATTCGGGGGATGCTGTTCGGGGTGCCGGCGGCGGATCCGGTGACGTTTGTGGGGGTGGCGGTGGTGGTGCTGGTGGTGGGGCTCGCGGCGTGTGCGGGGCCGGCGCTGCGGGCGGCGCGGGTGGATCCGTTGGTGGCGATGCGGGCGGAGTAGTCGGGAGCGCGCCCGAGCGCCGCCTTTCATTCCCCAACGGCCGCCTCTACGTCGTCGGCGGCCACAGCGTAGGCACAAGGGGCGTTCTCAGCACCGTGCTCTATGATGCGTCTACCGCTCGGTGGACCGTGACTGGGCCGATGGCGCAGGGCCGGTACTATCCGACCGCGACAATCATGGCGAACGTCGAGATGCTCGCGATCTCGGGCGCCGACGGCGGGCGGGCTTGGGCCGTCCCTACCACCATTGCCGCAAGCCTCTAGACTAGTAGATCCGAAACCTCACGCGATCCGCAGGAGGTTGCCACAACTCGACTCCACGGCGTCGCCTCTTTCCACTCTCCTCGTTTGATGGTAGAGCCTCGCGTGGCAGGTCTCTAGCTCGACGTTTCGTAGGTTTAGGCCTCTTCGGGTCGTGCACGCGTAGGCGTGGGGTGGCAACCCTAATGGCAGTCGCCCCGCCGACGTCTATCGGGTGGGCAAGGGCATTGATGTGAAATTCAATGACATCCTTCAGCTCCCTTGGGGCATGCTCTCCCCTAAGGAGGGCTTCAGCGCGTTGTCTCGCTTCTCTCGATGTGATTTTCCCTTCTTCAAGCTGAGTGAAGATTGAGTCTAACTCATCTGCGAATGTTCGATTTCGATGCTCATCACGAACGATCTCCCGGGGAACCCGCAGTGCCTCTGGTACATGGTGGACCACATAATCGGCTGCCTGGCGTCCCTGACGACGAAGGATCTGAACTCCTGAGACGAAGTCCCCATAGTTTCCGATGCCGAGATACAGAGCGTACGCGCCCGCTACAATCTTTGCACTTAGCCGGACGCTACCTTCCTCAACGGCGAGGTGCGGCTCCGTCTCAATGGATGGGAAGAATTCACGTGCCACCTGTTGGGCGAGAGGAAATGCGGCGACCGCGATCCGCGTTAGCTGTTCTTCGGCATCTGAGGGGCTTGAGAGGATGGGAGTACCTCTTGCTACTAGCGGCCATTCCCCTTCCAACAGATCAATGTCCAGCGTTAGGGCGACGCTACTAAGGACAGCCATCAGCCGCCTCAAGTTGGAGAAAACGGACGCGGTGTGATCAGACTACACCACGGTCCCCTATAATTGCCGTTGAAGGAGGACTATCCTTGGTCCGAACTCAGTTCAGCAGGCCCGCGGGCTAGAAGTTTGCGCGAGTCGGGTACTCTATGAAGCATGAGGCCAGTCTTGAGCTGATGCCGTCTACCGCCGATGTCGCCTAGGAGACCCTTAAGGCTTTAGGAATGTCAAGATCACCTCGCGTCGCATTCTTTTGTCTAAGGCATTGCGGCCTTTGCCGGGCGGCGGCAAGTACCTTCGGCTCGATGCTAGAAAGCGATAGTTGCGAGCTGCCAAAGAAAGGCCTGCGATTGAACCCAGGCGAGCTACTAGCCGGCCCGTCGGTATGAATGTTCCACGAACAGTGTTCTCTCCAACGACGTAGAGTGCCTGTCCTCCGGGGACAAGGACGCGCTCGACCTCCGTCAGCGTCGCCATCATATCGACCGCGTAATGCTCAAGTATTCTGCGGAATCGTCTCGGTAGGCTGCGAGACAGGGAAAGGTGACCAAGCACTGAACTGATCGTTGGAGACTCCGACGACGCTACCTCCGCGCCGATGCTTTGCGAACGGATCTCTCGAAGTCTTGAGACCGAATGACCCATCCAGATGAGAGAGAACTTGCTGCAACGGAGATAGTCGATCGCATTTAGGTACGGAGGCGACGTGAAAACCAGGTTTACGGAGCCGGTTTCCAGGGGAAGACTGCGCGCATCAGCAAGCCCGATCCTTGGGACAGGGCCACGCGCTGGCGTTGTCCGCTTTACCGCCCCCTTGATCACCCGCTCCACGGCGTCCATGTAGATAGCGAATGGCCTTTTCGGTGCTCGCGCAAATGCTCGATGAGGGCGACTGTGAGCCAAGTCTAGGGCCAGGGATACGCCAGCTTGCTTGGCGATGATCAACCTTGAAAAGGCACACCAGAGCGCTTGCTGGATGGTCTTAGAGCGTATCTCACCCGTGGCAATCGCCAAGCTAGCGAGTTCTCTCCTTACCCGGCCATCAAACCAGTAACGCACAAAGGCCTTTGTCTCGTCGTCGGCGCCAGGCGGATAGGCGTCTCGAAGCTTGATGCTTCGGGTCAATCCCCTTGCCCGATTGAGACGATCGATGCTTCTCTCCAAACTTCTTTCCCGTCGATCGCTGTTGTCCACACTCTTGATATGAGGACCGCCAATGGATCCAAGTCGAACCCAACCCCTCGGAGACCTCTGGCGCGCGCAAGCGCCAGAACGGTTCCCGAACCCGCCATAGGGTCAAGTACGATCGATCCTGGTCTTAGATCAGATAGCGCCTCAAGGGCCAAACCGGGGGCCATGCGGGCAGGGAAAGGATGCACGGGGGGTCGACCCAGTTCATCGCTAACATTGAGCCGGCTCATGGTCATGGAGCAGTTCTCAATGCGGAGTTTTTGCCTGCTAATACAGCCAGGAAGCCATCGACGCCTCGAGACTTCGCCCTTGGCAGAATCCCAAGGGGACCACTGACTCTGTACATCGCCTTTCTACTTCGGCTCACTCGAATCGACGAAGCCAAGCTCGCCGCGGGGTCAACAATTGATGTTAACTCCTGCCATGAGAGACCAAGGACGCCATCGATTCCGCACACGAGGAATACCCAGACTGGCTGGTAGCTAGTCTGTAGTCTGGCAAGCTCAGCTAAGTTCTCGGGGAAGTACGTGAACTGCCAGGGCGACAGCCTCTTAGAAGAGTGTTTGACCTGAAATGCGGCACCGTCGAGACTAAAGGTGTCGACACGACCGGCCAGATCCGCAACTGCGAGCCGTAGAACGCCACCATGGCCTAGGAGTAATTGGCGAAACACGACACCTTGATAGCGATCCAATTCCGGAATCATGACCGCGTGTTCTTTACGAACTGGATAGAGCCCTATACTTGTAGAAGAATCGCGCCTTGCCTTGGTCGTTGTAGAAGACCTTGATATGGTGGAGGGCATTAGGGAAGCGCGCTCTCTCCAGCTGGTTGGTACCCATAAAGCCTCTCCGCCGTTCAATCCTAACCTTATCAATCCCCTCACCCCAATATCCGCTGATTGAGGATGCGGCATGAACGGCAATCAATTGTTCAGGATCTGGTGATGTCTGTACCATGAACTCCTTCAGATAACCAGGGAAGATGGTGTTGCCATAGGCAGCGGATAGCTGCTCTAGCTTTTGAATAACATCTACACCTGAGTTGGCGACAGAATCGTCCCTACATCGAGGTCAAACAGCTGAAACGCCATCTCACCACGATCGATATCCACCGTAGACGTATCAATGCTTGACGCCGCAACAGCTGCAATCCGGTTGTCGTTAGCCACACGGGTGCTCCCAGCTTGCGCTTGATTGCGGCCAGCGCAGCCGATGAAAACGAAGCACCGGTGCCAGTCCCCGTACAGTTGCTCAGGAATTGTGAGCTCGAACTGAGATAGGTATCGGCCACGCGACCCGAACATTCGTGCGCGTTGGATATACGTGTCTTGCTGTATCTTGTGCTTGACGTCGCGAGTGAAGAACATTGATAACAGGTTTTCGAACGTCACCCCTCGCGAAACGATGTTTCCGCCAATGATGATCGTGAAGAGTGCCGACGGGTTTGTCGCTGATAGGCCGTTTTGGATAAAGTCGCGATCACTATTCAGAACAAAGATCGCGTACCGTGAAATGTTGTCGAGCACGTATGCAGTCAAGCTATCGGCCAGTTCCGCTCCATACCTCGCTGCAGCTGTCTCCCAGATCTCTCGTGTGTTACGCTCGAAGCTGCTGCTGGTCCGGTCAATCAGTGAAGTAACAGTCTGATCAAAGACATACCAGTCGGCTTTGTGATCCACCCTCCTGCCACTCGTATGGATCAGCATTGAGTAGTTCTGTTCCGTGGCCCCAGGCAAGGTGTTTAGATAAGCGACGCTGACTAAGAACCGAAAGAACGCTGTCCTGGCATACCGGGGCGCGTCATAGTTGGGCGGTAGCAACGTGAGCCTATGAAGTGGCTCCGCAGGGGGCTTGATTGCAAAGAACACATCCTGGCCGGTATAAAGACGATGCGGCGGAACGCACCCTAGCGAGCTGTCGTTGTCAAACGTGTTGTTGAGGTCTAGACGCGCGGGCGTGGCGGTGACACCGATGTAGTCGCCCGTCTTGTCCAGGATCCTAAAGATCAACTCGTTAATGCGAGTGCGGGTCTGCTGATTCACCTTTGCGTTTGGCGAGGCGTAATCAGCTTCATCGTCGATCACAACAATGTCTTTGAGCGCCCCGATCTTTTGGAGCAGTTTGTCAAGATCCCTGGGATTCTTCTTGCAGAATACGACTGTGACGCCTTGAATTGGCACGGCTGGATCAAGTATGTCGGTGTAGTTCTTGGCCGCTGGCGCCAGCCTGATTTCTGGAACCTCCCAAGGTTTTGACCGAGCAGGTCGACACTGTCATTAAGCAGATGGAGGATGAATATGGGGCCATCGTCAAGAAGACGAGCGGTCAAGCAGATCATCATCTTGGTCTTGCCACTCTGAGGCTCGCCGTAGATCACGAAGGAAGATCGGCCTGCTGACAACAGGTTTTCGACAGCTCCCTCTACTCCCTGTCTACACAGTCGACTTGCTTTCCGTCGTCGGCTAGCCGTGAGTTGACGCCGATACTGCGATGTCGGTTGCGACCTGATCTTGAACCGGGCAGCATTAAACGTCCGAGTCGACATTGGAGATTCGCTATTTTGGACGCGAAGACACGTAAACGTCGGAGTAGTGAAGTCGCGTTCGGCTGACCTGGGGCGCTATGGCAGCGGCGAGGGTTTTCGAAGATGCAGTCTGACGGACAAGACGTCGAGGGCCACTGAGAAGTGAAGGACTTCGGGCAAAAAGCGCTCATTTTGTCGCGCCAGTGACCGCCTTTGGCGTATTACTGCGTCACACAAGCCGGACGGTCGTCGCAAATGCATGCCCTGCCCCGGCTACGTGCGACATTGAAACCATCAGTTTGCCTACAGGTCGAGGAGCCGGTTTCAGCCGCACGACCCTCCCTTCCACTTGATTCACGTGACAGCCTTAGAACCGTCGCGCAGCGTGGTTCTCTTACAATCGCCGAAACACACTCGCGTGTGTCTACCTTGGGTCGGCTCCAGGTACTGATGATGGCCGCCGTTATGGTCTTTGGTATGCAGTGCGACCTGGCGCTATCGACTACCATCATCATGGGAGGGGTCATGAAACTCTCTATCGGCAATGTGATGACTTTAGTTCTCGCTGTTCGTGCTGCCACAGTGCCGGATCCGATCCAGCTTTCTGGGCTCAGCCCACTGACGAGTCCGTGAAACCCGGACGAAAAGGCCCGCAGGCTCTTCTCGCAATCAATGGCGCTGATCTCCTCCACATGAGAACAGCATCGGCAGGCGGCTGCAGATATCGCAACGCGCTTTTTGAACACGAGACGCTGAAGCGCACCTACCCCACCACCAGATTCAGCAGCCGATTCGCCACGTAGATCCGCTTCCGCACCCCCTTCCCCTCCACAAACCTCCCCACCGTCGCATCCCGCAGCGCCGCCGCCACCACCGTCTCCTCATCCGCATCCCGCGCCACCGTCACCTTCGACCGCGTCTTCCCGTTCACCTGCACCACCACCTCGACCTGGTCCTCCACCACCAGCCCCTCGTCCCACTCCGGCCACCGCGCGTCGAACACCGACCCCGCGCTGCCCCAGCCGCTCCCAGCACTCCTCCGCGAAGTGCGGCGCGAACGGCGCCAGCATGATCACCAGGCTCCTCCGCCACCGCCTTGTCGCAGCACGTTGTCCGCCCGGAGCGTGTTCACCAGCTCCATCAGCGCCGCGATGCTGGTGTTGTAGCGCAGCTCCTCCAGCCCTTCCGTGACCCGCTTCTTGGTCTGGTGCAGCTTCACCAGCACGCCGTGGTGGATCTCCTGGCCGTCGCCCTCGCGGCAGGCGTCGCCCACGAAGCTCCAGACCTTGTCCAGGAACCGCCGCGGGCCGCTGATCCCCTCGTCCCGGAAGTCGCCGCCCTCCTGGAACGGGCCCAGGAACATCAGGTACATCCGGAACGTGTCCGCGCCCCACCGGGCGATGTACTCGTCCGGCACCACGACGTTGCCGCGCGACTTGGACATCTTGGCCCCGTCCTTCACGATCAGCCCGTGCGCCCGGAACTTCCGGTACGGCTCGTCGAAGGGCAGGTGGCCGAGGTCGTGGAGCACCATGGTGATGAACCGCGCGTACAGCAGGTGCAGCACCGCGTGCTCGTTGCCGCCGATGTAGCTGTGCACCGGGAGCCACTTGCGGGTCAGCGCCGGGTCGAACGGCCGGTCGTCGAACTCGGTGCTCGGGTAGCGCAGGTGGTACCACGCCGAGTCGAGGAAGGTGTCGCTCACGTCGGTCTCGCGCCGGCCCTGCTTGCCGCAGACCGGGCAGGGGACGTGGTACCAGCTCTCGTGCCGCGCCAGCGGGGAGATGCCGCTGTCGTCGGGGGTGAAGTCGTCGATCAGCGGGAGCTCGACCGGCAGGTCCTGCTCCGGGACCGGGACGGCGCCGTGGTCGTCGCAGTAGATGATCGGGATCGGCGGGCCCCAGTAGCGCTGGCGGGAGATGCACCAGTCGTGGAGGCGGTACTGGACCGTGCCCTTGCCGGCGCCGTGCTCCTCGAGCCAGGCGACGATGGCGCGCTTGGCTTCGGGGACGGTGAGGCCGTCGAACTTGGCCGGAGTTGACCAGGACGCCGGATTCGTTGTCGGTGTACGCGGCTCGGTCAGCGGGGCTGTCCGGCGCCTTCGCTGCGCTCAGGCTGACGCTACGACCCGGACGATGTCCAAGCCGAACTTCTTGGCGAACTCGAAGTCGCGCTCGTCGTGGCCCGGGACGGCCATGATGGCGCCGGTGCCGTACTCCATCAGGACGTAGTCGGCGATCCAGACCGGGATCGGCTTGCCGGTGGCGGGGTTGATCGCGTAGCCGCCGGTGAACGCGCCGGTCTTCTCCCGGTCGCCCACCTTGCGGGAGACCAGGTCCTTCGACGCCGCGGCCTTGCGGTACGCCTCGACCTCGGCCCGCTGCTCGTCCGTCGTCAGCGCGTCCACCAGCGGATGCTCCGGCGCCAGCACCATGAACGTGGCGCCGAAGACCGTGTCGGCACGCGTGGTGTAGACCCGGATCGACGACCGTCCGCCGGTCCGCCGGTCCGCCGTCCGCGTCCGACCGCGAACACGATCTCCGCCCCCTCCGACCGCCCCAGCCAGTTCCGCTGCGCCGTCGCCGTGCTGTCCGACCAGTCCATCTTCGACTTGTCGTCCAGATCGGCCAGCAGCCGGTCGGCGTACTCGGTGATCCGGAAGAACCACTGCTCCAGCGTCCGCTGCTCCACCACCGTGCCGCACCGCTCGCAGCGGCCGTTGATCACCTGCTCGTTGGCGAGCACGGTCTTGTCCTTGGGGCACCAGTTGACCGCGGCCTTCTTCTTGTACGCCTTCCCCGCCTTCAGGAGCTGGAGGAAGATCCACTGGGTCCACTTGTAGTAGCGCGGGATCGGTGGTCGAGAGCTCGTGGCGCCAGTCGAACATCCCGCCGATCCGCACGAGCTGGCGGCGGAAGTTGGCGATGTTCTGCGGGATCAGGATCGGCGGGGTTGATGCCCAGCTTGATCGCGTAGTTCTCGCTGTGGATGCCGAACGCGTCGTAGCCGATCGGCTCGAAGACGTCGTACCCCTGCAGCCGCTTGAACCGGCCGTAGACGTCGGCCCCGGTGAAGGCGAACATGTTCCCCACGTGCAGCCCCTCGGCCGACGGGTAGGGGAACATCATGAGGTTGTAGAACGGCCGCGCCGCCCGGTCCAGGTCGGGCTCGTTGGTGCGGCGCTCGGCCCAGCGGGCCTGCCACTTGGCCTCGACGGCCTCGGGGTGGTAGGCGTCGCCCCCGGCACTCGGCGCGTCGGTGGAAGCGGTCGTCTTGACGTCGGTCTTGGCCATCGGGTGTCCACAGTCGGCTGAATGGGGAGGTGCCAAGTCCTAAAGCTAGTCCGGCTTGCGGGTTAGGGCCACCTGGCGGAAACCCGGGGCCGCTCTATACTAGGGGACCCCTCATGAGGCACACCCCGGCTGCGCCAACCCATCAAAACCCATCCGATCTCCCGGCGTGACCTGATCCGCGGGGCCACCACGGGCATGGCCGCCCTGGCGCTCGGGGTCAGGCGAGCGAGCGCGGGCCCGCCGGCCCGGCCCCCCAACATCGTCTTCATCGTCGCCGACGACCTGGGCTACGCCGACGTGGCCTGCTACGGGCGCCGGGACGTCAGGACGCCGAGCATCGACCACCTCGCCGCCACCGGCGTGCGCTTCCTCCAGGCCTACGCCAACTCGGCCGTGTGCAGCGCCACGCGGGTCGCGCTCATCACCGGGCGCTACCAGTACCGCCTGAGGCTCGGTCTCGAGGAGCCGCTCGCCCGCGGCGGCGACGTCGGGCTCGACCCCGGTCACCCCACCCTTCCCTCGCTCCTCGGGAACGCCGGTTACGGCTCGACCCTGGTCGGCAAATGGCACCTGGGAGCGCTGCCGAAGTTCGGTCCGCTCAAGAGCGGCTACGACCGCTTCTACGGCTTTCGGAGCGGGGCGGTGGACTACTACTCCCACCTCAACCCGGCGGGCCAGGCGGACCTGTGGGACGACGACGTGCCGGTGGAGCGGGCGGGGTATCTGACCGAGCTGCTGGGCGACCGCGCGGTGGAGGTGGTCAGAGGCTACGCGCGCTCCCGCCGGCCGTTCCTGCTGAGCCTCCACTTCAGCGCGCCGCACTGGCCCTGGGAAGCGCCGGGCGACACGGCCGAGTCGGCGCGCCTTCGGAAGATCCCGGGCGGCCTGCTCCATTTCGACGGCGGCTCGCAGGCGACGTACCGGCGGATGATCGAGGCGATGGACCACCAGATCGGACGGGTCCTCGGCGCCCTGGAGGCCGGAGGGCTGACCGACAATACCATCGTCGTCTTCACCAGCGACAACGGCGGCGAGCGGTTCTCCGACACCTGGCCCTTCACCGGCCGGAAGACCGAGCTGCTGGAGGGAGGGCTGCGGATTCCGACGATCGTTTCCTGGCCCGCCCGCCTTCCGCGCGGACGCACGACCGAGCAGGTCGGCATCACGATGGACTGGCTGCCGACCCTGCTGGCCGCCGCCGGCGCCGCGCCCGATCCGCAGTACCCGCCGGACGGCATGGACCTGCTGCCGATCCTCGCGGGCCGCGCCCCGAACGTCCCTCGCAAGCTCTACTGGCGCTACAAGGCCCGCGCCCAGCGCGCGATGCGCGACGGCGACCTCAAGTTCCTGAAGATCCTCGACCAAACCTTCCTGTTCGACGTGGTGGCCGACCCGCTGGAGCGCGCCAACCTGAAGGAGCGCCGGAAGGACGACTACCGGAGGCTGGTGCGGCAGTGGCTCGCCTGGAACGCCACGATGCTGCCGGAGGTCGAGGAGAGCTTCACCCACGGCGTTCAGCGGCGAGGAGCTCGCCGATCATTACGGCGCGGACGACGTCGATCAGAAACCGGACCTCCCGACCCCGGCCGACACGGCCGTGTCACCCTGAGCGGAGCGAAGGGGACAGCGCTCTAGCTCCGATCGAGCTGGAACCGCTCGAACTCGTGCAGGGCGGCCTCCACCCGGGCTCGATCCGTCCGAGACTTTCGCCCGTCCACCCAGTTCCACCGCTGCACCAGGAGCCGCCGCCGCCTCGCGATCGGTCTTGAGGTCGAGCCCGGCGACGATCCGGTCCCCGACCAGCACCGGGCACACGAAGTACCCGAACACCCGTTTGTCCTTCGGCACGTAGGCCTCGAAGCGATAGTCGTACTCGAAGAAGAGCCGGAACCGCTTGCGCTGGATGACCAGGGGGTCGAAGGGCGACAGAATGTGCACCGGCTCCTCTGCCGGCTCAGGCCTGCTATGAAGGCCGTCGGGCCGGGCCCAGTGCCCCAGCCGCTCCGCGCCGTCCACCTGCACCGGAACCAGCTCCCCCCGCCGGACGCGCCGCTCCACCAGGCGCCGCATCGCCGGTTTCCGGCCGGCGTCCTGGTAGCAGATCGAGTCCAGGCTCACGATCCCCTGCGATCGCAGGGCCCGACCCAGCAGGTAGTGGAGCACCTCCCGCTCGCTCGCGGCGCGCGGCAGGCGATCCCAGCCGAAGTGGCGAGTCAGGAGCTCATACGTCTTGACCATGCCGGTCCGGCGGCTCACGGTCACGAGCCCCTTGTAGAAGGCGGCCTCGAGCGCACGCTTGGCGGGCTTGCGGCTGGCCCAGAGATGCGCCCGGTCCTCCAGCGCATCGTTGTCGACCTCACGGATCGTGATCGGGCCGCCTTTCCGTATCAGCGAGACCACCCGGCGGATATCCCGAGCCGACACATCGCCGAACCAGACCCGCCGCTCCCAGTCCCGGCGCATGTGGCGGACGTAGAACCGGAGGCTTTCGGCCGGCAGGTACGAGAGCGCGTGGGTCCAGTACTCGCAGACGGTCCTGTCGACGCTCTGGGCCTGCTGGAGGTGCGCCCGGCGATACGACGGGATGCGGGTATGGAGGATGTGGTGGTGGCAGCGCTCGATGACGTGGATGGTGTCGATCTGCACGTAGCCCAGGTGGGCCACGGCCGCCGGGGTGGCCTCCGGGCCGGCGCCGAACGGCTCGGCGGCGTCCAGGCGCTGGGCGTGCAGCCAGATGCCGCGCGCCTGCGCGTGGGTGAGCCGAACGGGTGGCAGGGTCATGTCGGCGGTCAAAATACCTCTTCCGCGGCGGGTAGTCCCCATTTGTCACCCTGAGCGAAGCGAAGGGGACCATGCTCGGAATGGCCCCCTTCGCTTCGCTCAGGGTGACACTACCTTCCAACGCTCGACCACTGCGGAGAGAGCTCGACCCATGCGCTGCCTCGTCCTGCCCCTCACCTGCATCGCCACCGCCGCCGTCGCCCAGGCGCCGGCACCGCCGGTCTCGTCACCGCCGCCGGCCGCCCTGAGGAATGCGCCTACGCTGCCGCCCGCGTGGGAAAAGAAGACTCGCGAGATCTACAAGACGGCGGTCGAGATCCCGACCGTGGCCGGCCGGGGGCAGATGCCGAAGCTCGCCAACTACCTCGCGGATCAGCTCCGGGCCGCCGGCTGGGCCGCCGGTGACGTCCGCGTGCTGCCGTACGTGTCGCCGGGGGACGATAGCACTGCGGCGATCGTCGCCCACTGGCCGGCCGAAGGGAAGGCCAGGCGGAAGCCGATGCTGATCATCGCGCACATGGACGTGGTGGAGGCGCTGCCGAGCGACTGGACGACCGACCCGTTCACCCTGGTCGAGAAGGACGGCTACTTCTACGGCCGCGGCAGCAGCGACGACAAGGGCGGGCTCGTGCCCTCGTTCGTCGCACTGCTGAAGCTTCGCCAGTCGGGCTTCAAGCCCGACCGCGACATCGTCCTGTTCTTCACCGGCGACGAGGAGACCGAGGGGATGGGCGCCGAGCTGGGCGCGACCGAGTGGCGCAAGTGGACCGAGGCCGAGTTCGTGCTGAATGCCGACGGCGGCGGCGGCGCCTTCACCGCCGACGGCAAACCGCTCGGCTTCGGGCTGCAGACCTCGGAGAAGACTTACCAGAGCTACTACGTCCGCGTCCGCAACCCCGGAGGGCACAGCTCGCGGCCGCGCCCCGACAACGCCATCTACGATCTGGCCGATGCGCTCAAGAAGCTCCAGCAGCACCGCTTCACCCCGATGCTGACGGAGACCACGCGCGCCTACTTCGCCGCGCGGGCCAGGCAGGAGGGTAACAGCGCCCTCGGGCAGGCGATGCGGCGCTGGCTCGCCGACCCGAACGACGGCGCGGCGGCCGACTCGATCGAAGCCAACCCGCTCGAGGTGGGGCTCACCCGCACCCGCTGCGTCGCGACCATGCTGGAGGGCGGCCACGCGGAGAACGCGCTCCCTCAGCTCGCCGAAGCGACGGTGAACTGCCGGATCATGCCGGGGGTCGAGCCGCCGAAAGTGCAGGCGGAGCTGCAGCGGGCCGTGGGCCCGAACGCCGAAGTCACACCCTATCCGGACCTCGGCCGGCCGACGCCGGTGTCGCCGCTCCGGCCCGATGTCGTCAAGGCCTACACCGACGCGGTGCACGCGCGGTTCCCGAACCAGCCGATCATCCCGCAGATGAGCACGGGAGCGACCGACGGGCTCGAGTTCCGCGCGCGCGGGATGCCGGTCTACGGGGTGGACGGGGGTTGGTTCGTGTCGCCGGACGACGAGCGGGCGCACGGCAAGGACGAGCGGCTGCCGGTCCAGGCGCTCTGGGACGACGTCCTGCACTGGGAGCGGATGGTTCGCGAGCTCGCCAGCTGAGATAGCACGCGGTCGAGGCGCGAGGGCCTATTTCGACGCCTTCTCGAACAGCGGGAGATACTGGCCGTACCCCTCCGCCTCCAGCCGGCTCACCGGGATGAACCGCAGCGCCGCCGAGTTCATGCAGTAGCGCAGGCCGGTCGGCTGAGGTCCGTCGTCGAACACGTGCCCCAGGTGCGAGTCCGCGTGCGCCGAGCGCACCTCGGTCCGCTCCGCAAAGAGCTTGCGATCCGTGTGGGTGGTGACGTTCTTCGGCTCCAGCGGCCGGGTGAAGCTCGGCCAGCCGGTGCGGGAGTCGTACTTGTCCAGCGAGCTGAACAGCGGCTCACCCGAGACCACGTCCACGTAGATCCCCGCCTCGTGATTGTCCCAGTAGGCGTTGTTGAAGGGCCGCTCGGTGGCGTCCTCCTGGGTGACCGCATACTGCTCCGGCGTCAGCTTGCCGGCGAGCGCCTCTGCGCTCGGCTTCTTGAAGGTCATCGCATTCCATCCTTTCGCCGCGGTCTGGGCCGACGCGCTGGTCGCCGCCGCGAGCAGAATTCCGGCTGCTAAGAGCCAAGTGCTTGCCAGGAAAGCCTTTGGAGGTCTGATCCAACGCATCTCGCCCGTCCGAGTGATCTGGTGTGCCTACTGAACGCGCGGCGAGTGGAATTGGATCCACGGGCCCCGCTTGAAAACCCCTTGATCACCTCGTCCCACCCTTCCTCCACGATAGCCGCAGGGCGCCGACCACCCACGGAGGCAGGGCCCCATGACGAATCCTTCACCCCGACTCATCACCCTGGCCACTCTCGCCCTGGTACTGGGCGGCTGCGGCCAGGACGAGCCGGCCACCGGGCCGTCGGCCGCCCCGGCCGGCACCGCGGCCTCCGCCGTCGCCTGGGCCGTCCGCGACCTCGGCACGCTGGGCGGCAGGAGCTCGCAGGCCAAGGCGATCAACACAGCCGGCGTGATCGTCGGCAGCAGCGACGTCGCGGGAGCCGATCTTCCGCATGCCTTCGTCTGGAAGGACGGGGTGATGCGCGACCTGGGCACCCTTCCCGGCGGGTGGAGCGAAGCCACGGCCATCAACGATGACGGCGTGATCGTGGGCTGGAGCACCGTCAGATCGGGCGACTTCCGCGCCGTGCGCTGGAAAAACGGATTCCGGAAGAACCTGGGCACCCTCGGCGGCCGCAACAGCCAGGCCCTCGGCGTCAATCAGTTCGGCATCATCGTGGGATGGAGCGAGACCGCGAGCGGTGTGCGGCACGCCTTCATCTGGAAGAACGGCGTGATGACCGACATCGGCACGCTCGGGGGTGCCACCTCCGAGGCCAGGGGCATCAACCGCGCCGGCACGGTAGTGGGCGTCAGCACCACGGCCTCGGGCCAGCGGCACGCGTTCCGCTGGAAGGACGGGGTGTTCAAGGACCTCGGTGTCCGGAACGGCGCCCTGACCCACCTCTACAGCGTCGCCGTCGCGATCAACACCAAGGGGCAGATCGCGGGCGCGTTCGGACCGACGGACGATTCCGTGGGTGAGGAGCTCGAATTCGCCGACGGGTTCGTCTACTACGGGGAGGCATTCACCAATCTGCCCCACCCCGGCGGCCGTCCCACGATCTTTCCCCGGGCAATCAGTCCCAACGGCCTCGTGGTGGGCCAGGGCATGGACACCGGCGACGACCCCGGCTCCGAGCTCGCCTGGTACTGGGAGCCCGGAAGCGCGGGCGTCCTGCCGACGCTCGACCCCACGATCGAGCTGGACAACCACGCCGGCGCCCTCGGGGTCAACCGGGCCGGTACCGTCGTGGGATTCAGCAAGATCGCGAGCGGCGGTGGGTTGCACGCGGTGCTGTGGCGGCGGCAGTAGCGGCGCGATGAGCGCCGCTACCTCCCCGTCTAGCTCCTGCAGCTCTTGCGAGGGCGGCGCTCGGCTTTCTCGCGAAGGGATTTCATCGCGCTCCTCATGCCGGGGCTGGACAGGTATCGCTCGTCGTACTTCCAGCTGAGGAAGGCGCAGGGATACGAGCTGCCGAGCAGCGCCGAGCCCCACGATTTCACCTGGCTGGGGGTCATCCTGGTGCGCTTGGGCATTCCTCCGTCTATGACATTGAGCCCCACGACGAGCGCCAGGCGATTTCGCCGAGCGTCCTCGACACTCTTCCGGATGTACTCCTTCACCGGCCCGCGCCGGCCCAGGTAGGCTGCCCAGGCGGCGTCCACGTGGCGTGGCGGGCGCTTGAAGTAGGATGGATGAACCCGGACGATGGTCGCCATCCTGGGCCAGCGCCGCTTGCTGTGGCGGGCCATCTCGTCCAGCACCGATTCGGACACCGTCGTGCCGTTCCAGTTGGCCTTGTCGTTCGGCTCGTCCAGGAGGTAGTGGCCGACGATGGTGCCGTCCTCGATGTAGCGCTCGAGCCCGAGGTGCTTGAACCGGTCGACCCGTGCCTTCCACCTGGTGAGGTTGAACCGGCCGCGGCTGTCCTTGTAATGGCGGGGGTTGCCCGCGAGCATCAGCACCACTCTCCCCCCGCGGGCTTTGACGGCCGAGAGCTCGCGGAGCGCCCGCTTGGGGCCCACCGTCAGCTTGGCACCGCTGTACAGCTCGCCGAACCTCGATAGCGGCTGGGCCGACATCCCGATCGGAATCCCGCCGGCCTGGCGGGCGCTCGCCGCCGGTGCCTCGACCGGCTCGAGCACGACTTCGTCCTGGACGTCCGCGGCCTCGGGTTCCAGGACCTCGGTGTGGTCGCAGGCGGCGAGGGTGAAGGCGAGCATCGCGGTGGGGAGCCAACGCGGGTGGGGGCGGCGATAGCGGCTGATGATACTGCGGAACATAGGCGGTCTCCTGCTCCGAGAAGCCACCGCGCGGCAGAGCCGGTGCGGTGGGCTCATCGTAGATGAGTCCTGTCGCGGTTGGATCAGGCAGGAGCTCTGCCTGTCCGTCTGATTCTGGCTGGGGTATTTACGGGTCCGCTGGGACTGGCGGGAACCAGTCCGTCAGGACGCGAAGGAATGGACGCCGCGGTGGCGTCATCTCGTGGTCTTCAGGTGCTCGCGCCGCCACGACAATCGCAACGTGAGCGCGGATGTGTCAAGAGGCCGAAACGGCCTTCGCCCGAAACTCCGGCGGACGCTCCGGCTCTGGCCTCCGCCAGCGCGCGCCGCACTCCAGCCGCGTCGAGATCGGCGCCGTAGACCGGCGTCCCCGGCTGCTGCCGCCAGGAGTCGTCCAGCGACCCGGCATCCACCCCGTCGAAGCCCAGCTCCTCGACCAGCCGGATGACGATCCCCTTCGCCCGCTCGTCGTCGCCCGCGACGGGTAGAGCGAAGCGGCCGGCGGCGCCTCTGGGCTTGCCGCGCTCGAGCAGGTGACGGGCGTAGATGTTGTTGAACGCCTTCACCACCGGACGGCGCAGCGTGTCGGAGACCCAGCGACTCTCGGTGGTCCCGTTCTCGATCGCGTCGATCCGGCCGTCCCGGTTCCGCGGGTAATAGTTGTTGGTGTCCACCACCACGACGTCGGCCGGCACGCCGTCGAACAGATCGGCCGGGAGCCGCGCCACGTTCTTGAGGGGAATGGTCACGATCACCACCTCGCCCGCGCGCGCGGCTTCGCGCGCCGTCACCGGCTTCGCACCGGTCTCCTTCGCCAGGCCGGCGAGAGTCTCGGGGCCGCGCGAGTTGGCGACGGACACCTCGTGGCCGAGCGCGGTGAGCCGCCGCGCCAGGGTGCCCCCGATGTTGCCCGCGCCGATGATGCCGATTCGCATGGTTCCTCCCTATCGGTCGATGAACGCCATCATGCGCTCGTTGTACCGGGGTCCCGCCACCGTCTCGGGCGGCAGCGCCCGGTCGAGTGCCTCGATCTCCGCGCGTTCGAGTGTCAGCGACGCCGCCGCGACGTTCTCCTCCAGATAGCGGCGCCGCTTGGTGCCCGGGATCGGGACGATGTCGTCGCCCTTGTGCAGCAGCCACGCGAGCGCCACCTGCGAGGGCGTGGCCTCGTGACGGGCCGCCACCTCACGCACGGCGGACGCCGCCCGCATGTTCGCGTCGAAGTTCTCGCCCTGGAATCGCGGGTCTCCCCGGCGGTAGTCGCCCTCGGGATACTCCTCGGCCCGTTTGGCCGTCCCGGTGAGGAACCCGCGTCCCAGCGGACTGAACGGAACCAGCCCGATCCCCAGCTCGCGCAGCACGGGCAGCACGTCGCCCTCGAGGTTGCGCTCCCACAGGCTGTACTCGCTCTGGAGGGCGGAGATGGGGTGCACCGCGTGGGCCCGGCGGATCGTGGCCTCCCCCGCTTCCGACAGGCCCAGGAACCGCACCTTGCCCTCCTCCACCAGACGGGCCATGGCGCCGACCACGTCCTCGATGGGGACGCCGGGATCCACGCGATGCTGGTAGAGCAGGTCGATGCGATCGGTGCGCAGCCGTCGAAGCGACGCCTCGGCGACCTCGCGGACGTGCTCCGGCCGGCTGTCGGTGCCGGTCAGCTGGTTGCCCTGGAACCGGAAGCCGAACTTGGTGGCGAGCACCACACGGTCGCGCCGGCCCTCGAGGGCCCGGCCGAGCAGCTCCTCGTTGGTGAACGGCCCGTACGCCTCGGCGGTGTCGAGGAAGGTGACGCCGAGCTCGAGCGCGCGGTGCAGTGTCGCGATGGATTCCTGGTCGTCGGGCGTGCCGTAGGACTGGCTCATGCCCATGCAGCCGAGGCCGAGGGCGGAGACCTGAAGTCCCTGGCGTCCGAGGGAGCGGGTGGGGAGCATGCGGGATCCTTGCGCTAAAAGCAGAGAACCGGCGCGGGGAGGCGCCGGTTCCGGGCTGCACGGATCGCCACGGGGGACTTACCGGAAATCGATCCGCGCGCCCACCATGATCGGAACGTACTGCACATCGCTTTCGTCCGCGAAGACGTTGTGGACCCGGCCTTCCGCGAACACTCCCCAGCGGCCCAGGTCGTAGGTCACGCCGAGACCGCCGTTGACGCCGAAGTCGGTCTCGCTCGCATCCACCACCGCGGGCACGTCGTCGCCCTCGAGCTTGTAGCTGTACACGCCGACACCTGCCAGCAGGTACGGCCGCAGATTGCCCTCGGCCCCGACCGGAAGCTCCACCAGCGCGCCGAGGTTGGCATTGAGGAAGCGGTAGCGCACGTCGAGGTCGCCGCCGGCCTCGTCGCAGGCCGACGTGCAGAAGCGGTTGTAGGCGCCGTCGAGCCGCAGGCCGAAGCGTTTCCCTTCCGGCATCCACTCCACACCCGCGAGCGCGGTGCCGCCCCCGCTCTGGGCGCCGCCTCCCGTCTCGTCGGCGAAGTCACCCACCGGCACGGCCAGCCCGACTCCGACTACCCCGCGGACCTGCGCGACCGCGGCGGACGCCGCGAAAGCGACTGCCACGAGGAGGGCGATGCTGATCCTGACCAGGTTTCTCATACCACTGCCCCTTCCGGTTTGCGCGCTGAATCGCTGTTGGGAACTGCACGGACAAGATGCGCAGCGACCAGCGAAGGGGCGGTGAATCGGGCATGAAGGTCCGTTCAGCGAGCGGCGTCACTCCAGCAAGGTCGATTCGTACCGGCGATATATCGCGGGGTAGTCGGTGCCGGCGGGCGCACGCTGCAGCTCGGCGATTAGCGCGGCGAGCCGGGGGGGCAGCACGATCAGATAGCGGGCGTCCAGCGACTCGTAGGTATGTGCCACGCCGGCCGGCACATAGACGGTCCCTCCAGCCGGAACTTCCACCGACCGGTCCTCGAAGTGGAATCGCAGGCTGCCTTCGAGCACGTGCCACGCCTCGTCGTCGGCATGATGGATGTGGAGGCTCTCGGGGACCGTTCCCTCGCCATTCCATGACGGAGAATGACTCCCCGGCGGCGGCGACCGGCAGGGACGGCTGGTGCCCCGATCGTGGCGGCAGGGAGAGGATGGGTTCGGGCATCGGATGAATTCCGTAGAGGTTGAGTGGCTCCTTCCGTATGGGTGGCGCAGGGCGGAGTCCGGACCGGACACCGGCGGCGGCACCGGGGGATCGGGACTCACTCGAATGGCGGGCCGATCCCTCGCTCCGCTCGGGATGACGCTACGTGACCCGAATCCGGCGGTACCTGGCGTTCAGCAGCTCGTAGACGGCGTACGCCACGAGCCCCAGCGCGACGGCGACGAGCGGCCAGCGGCCCATGCCGGCCACCAGGTCGAGTGATTCGCGAATTCCGCCGGCCTGCTCTGGATCGTGCCTGGGGCGGACCGCGCCAGCAGAACCCCGATGAGTCCGAAGACGATCCCGCGTGCCGCGATGCCGGCCCGGG
The DNA here is from genome assembly GCA_963826065.1 of uncultured Gemmatimonadales bacterium. Taxonomy (GTDB): domain Bacteria; phylum Gemmatimonadota; class Gemmatimonadetes; order Gemmatimonadales; family GWC2-71-9; genus CAVVWJ01. Next base: position 297,047 of record CAWGVP010000003.1, on the reverse strand, counting down.
AGATGGCGATGACCGAACGAGCCATCCCCGTCGGCAGGGCCGCGAGATTCAACTGGCGGCCGAGCTTGGCGGCGTAGGCGCGGTAGAGCTGGTAGGCGCAGTAGCCCAGCGCGGCGGCGGCGGCGAGCCAGACCAGCCAGGCGCCTCCCGGCAGGTCCATGGCCTGGGCCACATAGCGATCGGAGTCCTTCCCACCGCCATCCCCGGAGCCGGTCGCCAGCCGGAACGCGGCGAGCGCGAGTCCCGCGTGCGCCAGCCCGCGCAGCGCACTCCCGATCCGGCGGACGATGCCCTTCAGGTCCCGGCCCCGGCCCTCGCCGTCGAAGATGGCGTCCACCACCCGCCACAGGGCGTAGGCGGCGAGGCCCGCCGCGATGACCAGCAGCATCACCTCGCCCATCGGCGCCCGAACCACCTCGCGAAGCGCCCCGCCGAGATCGGTGGTGCGCCCCCCGCTGCCGAGGGCGGCCTGCGCGGCCAGAATGCCGACGGTGGCGTAGAGCAGCGCCTTCGCCACATAGCCGATCCGGGCCAGGATGACGATCCAGGGCGCGACTTCGCGGGCAGCGTCCTCCAGCTGCCGCTCAGGGCCGTCTACCCCCGGAAGAGCCATGACCAAACCTCGGGGCCGGCGAACATCCGCGCCGTGACCGGGGTCGCAAGCGAACCAGGCCCCCGCCGATGGGCCTTGCGGGAACAGGTGCATGCGGGCTTCCTAACACTGGAGGCGTTGGCACGTCCGATGCGGATGTCGGCGAAACGCCACCAGGAGGCTCCACCATGTACCGTTCGTTTTCCCTGCTGCTTCTCGCGCTCGCCCTGTGGGCCCCTCGCAGCGCCGGGGCACAGAACTCGGCGTCGAGCTCCCACGGCCTCGACAGCGCCCTCGCGGTGCGGAAGGCATCCAGCTTCGCCATCGGCCTGAGCGCGTGGCCCACCGACTTCTACTGTAAGGGCCCCATGTCGGCCACGATCCAGCAGCTGGCTCCGCGAGAGCTGCTGGAGCGGATCCAGCTCGCGGCCCGGTGCAGCGTCCGCCTGGTGCTGGTGCCGCCGCGCCGCCTCCTGACCGAGGGCGAGCAGCAGCGCGGCGTCTTCTCGGTGGCTTCCGCCAAGCGACTCACCGACCGCTATGCCGAGGTGCTGCCGCCCGACACCATCAGCAAATACCGCGAGACCATCATCGGCCTCAACCTCGCCGACGACTACGGCTGCGAGGACTGCTGGGGCGGCCGCGCCATCACCCAGCAGGAGATCGCCGAGTGGGCATCGTACGCCCGGGCCCGGCTCCCCGGCATCCCGCTCGGCGTGCGGGTGACGCCGAATTGGGTGGAGGAGTACCCGCCGCTCGCGCCGCTGATCGATTACACCTGGGCGCAGTATCACACCCGGAAAGGCGACCCGAAGGGGTACTTCGACAAGGCCGCGACGATCGCGGACCGGCTCGGCCTCCGGGTGATCATGGGCGTCAACGTGAAGGACTGCTACGGCGTGGGCACCAACCCCTGCACCGTGGAGGATCTAATCCGGTTTGGAAAGATGGCCGTGAGCCACCCCGCGAGCTGCGCGTTCATCAACTGGCGCTACGAAGAGAAGACCTGGACGCGGGCGGATATCAGGGAGGTCTGGAACGGGCTGCTGGACGTGGCCAAGGTGAGGGGAAGAGGGGCGCAGGATTGTCGGAGGACCGCTCGCGGGACGTGAGCCCCGCTGAGCCGTCGGTGCTGCGGCCTTGGGGCGCCGCGCTCCTGCTCGGCACCGTGATCACGCCGGCCTGCGTCGTCCTCGCCTGGCTGGCGCCGCGGCCGCTGGACGCCGTAGTGGCGCTGCCGCTCGTGCTGATGGACATCCGGGCGGCAGGGGTGGATGCACCATTCATCCGGATCCTGCTGCTCATCATCGGCATAGGGCTTACCTGGCTGTTCAACGTCGTCGCCGTCCGCCTGGTGCTCCGGCTCCTTCCCCACCTCCACGGCAGGGGCGAGCCGGAGTGAGGGAGGGGGCGCCACCCCCCATTGGCACCTTTCGTGTTCCTTGCCGTATCATGGTGGGTAGGAGAACTCCCTGAGGAGCCTGCCATGACCTTCAAGCCCGCTATCTGGCGCCCGATCGCCGCCGTGTTGAGCGGCCTCAACCTGGTTGGAGTCGGACTCGCGGCCGGGGAGGCCGAGCCCTGGCATGCCGGGATTCACGCGGTGCTGGCGATGGCGTTCGGGTTCTGGGCCCAGCGCCTGCAGCGGCCTTCCCCGGAGAGCGAGCTCCAGGGCGGGGTGGAGGCCCTCGAGCTCGAGATGGGCAGCATGCGCCGCGAGCTGAGCGAGGTGCAGGAGCGTCTGGACTTCACCGAGCGCATGCTGGCGCAGGGACAGGAAGCGCGCCGGGTAGCGCCCGAGCGGTAGCGATGCGCAGGCTGCTCGCCACGGTTGCCCTCCTCGCCTCGGCGGCGTGCGGCTCCGACGAGCGGACTTCGCCCATGCCGTCCAACAGCCTGGTCGTGACCCCCGCGAGGCTCGCCCTCGGCGTGGGTATCTCCCGCCGGCTCACGGCTTCCGTCCTCGACGAGTCGGGCACGCCTGTCCTCGGAGCGACCGTCACCTTCGCAACCAGCGATCCCACCGTCGCCTCGGTGACCGCCGAGGGGCTGGTGAGCTATGTCGGCGCCGGCCAGGCGGAGATCACGGCGACCAGCGACGACCTGACGGTGATCATTCCCTGCACCGGCCTCCGCTCGGGACACCCGCTCGGTGCCACCGCGACCTCCGCCACGCTGCCGGGCGTGGTGGAGGGCGACGCGCCGTTCGGCGTGGCGGTGGACGGGGAGGGCCGGGTCTTCATCACCCAGGCGCATGCCGGGCACGTGGCCTCCTCGTTCTACCCGGTCAGCCCGCTCGTCGGGTTCGCCACCCACGATCTCGACGGCACGCCGACCTCCATCGCGCTCCTGGGCGGCGCAACGGCGCTGGTGACCCCCACCGGCGAAGACAACGACGATGCCAGCGTGATCGATCTGACCTCCAACCGCGTGCTCGCCCAGGTCACGCTCGACGTGGCCGTGTTCTCCGCCGTGACCACGCCGGACAGCCAGACCGCCTACCTCGGCACCAACGACGGCAGGATCCTCGAGTTCGACGCCGCCTCGTCCAGCGTGACCGGGTCCATCCCCCTGAACGTCGAGAAGAGCCGTGCCAACCATCTGGCGCTCAACCCGTCGGGCACTCTGCTCTACGCCAGCTCGTTCACCAGCGGCACGGTGTTCGAGATCGACCTGGCGTCCAGGTCGGTCGCGCGCACCTTCTTCGTGGCCGGCGAGCCCCAGGGCATCGCGGTCTCGCCGGACGGGACCCAGCTGTACGTGGCGGACGAGTCGGGCACCGGCAGCATCGACATCTACGATCTCGCGGGGGCCACGCTGGAGCTGTCGATTCCGTCCGGGGCGACGTCCGGCAGCGGCGGTCCGTTCGGCCTGGCCATCTCGCCCGATGGTGCCGCGGTGTATGTCGGCGTGATCAGCGGGGACGGCCCGGGGCTGATTCAGGTGATCGACGTGGCGACCCGCAGCATCGAGCACACCCTCACCAGTTGCGGCGAGATCCCCCGGCGGATCGCGTTCGGATATTCGGGCGGCCTGGCGGTGATCCCGGACGAGACCGGGTGCGCCAACTTCGTGGAGTGAGTCATCCCGAGCGGAGCGAGGGATGACGCGGCGACGCCTGCTCGGCTCGGTACACCGTCCCGGGCTACTGCCGCCGCCAGAGCACCGCGACCTGGTCACCGTTCTCGGTGCTCGAGCCCACCAGGTTCCCCGCGGGGGAGATGCCGAGCGCCCGGTTCGGCTTGCCGGCGGAGTTGCCGAGGTTCTTGAGCTTCCCATTCTCCCACAGGAACACCCGGGTGCGCTCACCGGTGGCGGTGTGGCGTATGCTGTGGCCGGTGATCCGTCCGGCATCGTCGATGTCGAGGGCGGCGCTCTCGTGGTCGCCCAGGAGGACGCCGAGGTCGATGGTCTGACCGTTCCTCCACAGGGCCGCGTGCTGGAACCCGGTGCCGGCGACCGTGGCGCCGACGATGTGGCCGGCGGAGTTGATCGCGAAGGCTTCGGTCAGGGTGCCGACCGCGCGCATGTCGCCGTTGCGCCAGACGAACGCCTTGAACTTCCCGGTCTTCGTCTGGCTCCGTCCCACGATCACACCCGCGTCATTGATGCCGAGCCCCTGGCTGGTCGGGCCGCCGAGCGTGCCCAGCCCCTGGATGACGCCGTTGACCCAGCGCACCGCCCGCTCGTTGCCCGCGGCGTTCTGCGCGAAGCCGACGATCACCCCTGCCGAGTTGATGTCGAGCGCCCTGCTGTCGGGGCCACCCAGCGTGCCGAGGTCGAGCATGGTTCCGTTCTGCCACAGAAACCCGTGCTCGGCCGAGTTTCCGTTGGGCAGCTCCGCGAAGCTGAAGCCCACGACCTGGACGGTGGTGTTGAGGGCCGTCGCCCGGCTGGTCGGCAGGAGGGACGGCAGTGCTCCCAGGTCGCGCATCACGCCGTTCTCCCACAGGAAGGCATGGAACTCGCCCTCCCCGGTCTCGGCGTGTCCGACGATGCGGCCGCCTTCCATGTCGGAGGCTTCGCCGCCGGTGCCCCCGAGAGCGCCGAGCGGGACGACGTTATAGGTAGCCGCCGCCGTGGCGCCTGCCGGCTCCATGCCGGGCGAGGTCGGCGCATCGTCGGTGCAGGCGGTCAGGGTGAGAGCGAGGGCGAAGCAGAGTGCGGCGGCGGGTGCCGCCGTGTTAGTGCGAGGCATAGATCCTCCAGTGCTCGGGCCGTGCGGCAGAGAGTTGCCGCGCCGGGTGAACCATTGATGATTCGCGGTCAAGCGGACGTCAAGTCGCGGCTCCGCTGGCGCATCGCGAGCCGGGGGCGCAGATTGGCACGAAGTTGGATTCCGGCACAGGCGTCGCGCTGAACCCTCAGTGTCACCCTGAGCGAAGCGAAGGGGGCCATATCGAGCATGGTCCCCTTCGCTTCGCTCAGGGTGACACATCGGAGCTCCCATGATCGTCCTCCGAGGCCTGCTCGCAGCGACCATCCTCACGATTGCTGCGTGCAGCTCGCGTCCGGAGGAGCACCCCAGGGACGCGGAGTACCTCTACCTCTGGACCGCCTCCGCCGACTCCACCCAGCCCGATTTCCTCGCCGTCCTCGACGTCACCGAGGACTCGGCCCGGTACGGCCGCCTGGTCACCACACTCCCGGTGCCCGGCCTCGGTAACCTGCCGCATCACACCGAGCACGAGATGCCGGCCGATCGGCAGCTCTTCGCCAACGGTTTCGACGCGGGACAGACTTTCATCTTCGACCTGACCGATCCGCCGCGTCCGCGCCTCGCGGGGCAGTTCGGCGACCTGGAGGGCTATTCCCACCCGCACTCCTTCCTCCGGATGCCCGGCGGTCACGTGCTCGCGACCTTCCAGATGCGGCACGACCGCGGCGGCATGACACCCGGCGGGCTAGTGGAGCTGACCTCCGCCGGCCGGCCGGTGCGGTCCCGCTCCGCCGCGACACCCGGCCTCGATCCGGCGACCCGCGTCTACAGCGCCGGCATCGTCCCCGCGCTCGACCGGATCGTGACCACCACGACCGACATGGACGCCGATACTCCGGCGTCGCGCCAGCTCCAGATCTGGCGGCTCTCCGACTTGGCGCCGCTCCATACCATCACCCTGCCCGACGGTCCGGCCGGCGACGAGTCCAATCTGACCGCCGAGCCACGGGTCCTGGACGATGGCCGGACCGTCCTGGTCTCCACCTTCGCCTGCGGTCTGTATCTGATGGAAGGGCTGGAGGGAGAGACGCCGTCGGCGCGCCTGGTGGCCTCATTCCCCCGCAAGGAGAGGACCTACTGTGCCATCCCGGCCATCGTGGGGCACTACTATCTGGTGACGGTCCCGGCGTGGAGCGCGGTGGTGAGCCTCGACATCAGCGACCCCGCGGCGCCGCGTGAAGCGGGCCGGGTGACGTTCGGACCGGACGACGTGCCGCACTGGATCTCGGTCTCGGAGGACCGGCGGCGGGTGGTGGTCACCGGCTACGGCGCCATGAAGCACCGGGTGGCGATCGCCCGCTTCGACTCCACGAGCGGCGCCCTGGCGCTCGACGAGCGGTTCCGCGAGGATGGGGCGACGGCGGCCGGCTTCAGGATGGACGACAAGACCTGGCCTCACGGGGGGGCGGCGAAGGCGATTCCGCACGGCGCGGTGTTCAGCCGGCGCACCCTCCAGTGACGGATACGCTCGCCGCGGCCCTCGGCCTCGGCTACCGGGTCGAGCGTGAGCTCGGTCAGGGCGGCATGGCCACGGTGTACCTGGCCCAGGACCTGAAGCACGACCGCAAGGTCGCCGTCAAGGTCCTCCGCCCCGAGCTCGCCGCCGTCATCGGCGCCGCGCGCTTCCTGCGTGAGATCAGGACCATCGCCACGCTGCAGCACCCGCACATCCTCGGCCTCATCGACAGCGGCGAGGTCGGCGGCACCGCCTGGTACGTCATGCCGTTCGTCGAAGGGGAGTCGCTGCGCGACCGGCTGCAGCGCGAGAAGCAGCTTCCCATCGCCGACGCCGTGCGGATCGCCACCGAGGTGGCCGGCGCGCTGGATTACGCGCACCGCCACGGCGTCATCCATCGCGACATCAAGCCCGAGAACGTCCTGCTGCACGACGGCGCGGCCCTGGTCGCCGACTTCGGCATCGCGCTCGCGGCGAGCAAGGGCGGCGGCGCCCGCATGACCGAGACCGGCATGAGCCTCGGCACACCGCACTACATGTCGCCCGAGCAGGCGATGGGCGAGCGCGAGATCACCGCACGGAGCGACGTGTACGCGCTCGGCGCGATGACGTACGAGATGCTGGTGGGGGATCCGCCGTTCACCGGCAGCACCGCGCAGGCGATCGTGGCGAAGGTGATGACCGAGCGTCCTCGCCCGATCCATCCCCAGCGCGACACCGTGCCGCCCGCCGTCGAGGATGCCGTACTCACCGCGCTCGAGAAGCTGCCGGCCGACCGCTTCGCCACCGCGGCGCAGTTCGCGGAGTCGCTGCACGCGCCCTCCGACACCGGACGCACCCGCATCTCCGCGTCGGCACGCGCCGCGGGGAACACGCGGGGGCGCGGGGGGTGGCGCGCCCGGCTCCGGGATCCGGTGGTGCTGGGCGCCCTCGTCGTCGCAACCGCCGGCGGGTTCCTCGCCGCCTGGGCGTGCCTGCGCAGTCCGGCCTCCGCGGATGGACCGGCGGTGCGATTCACCATTCCGGCACCGCCGAGCAGCAGCACGAACGCGCTGGGGTACAACATCATGGCCGTCTCGCCCGACGGGCGGACGCTGGTGTACGTCGGCCAGGGCAATGATCGCCAGCAGCGGCTGATGGTCCGCCCCCTGGATGATGTGGTGGCGCGGCCGCTGCCGGGGACCGAGGACGCCGGGTATCCGATCTTCTCGCCCGACGGCCGGTGGATCGCCTTCTTCCGCGGCAACCAGATCTACAAGATCGCGGTGGACGGAAGCGCGCCTCAGCTCCTGGCGACGGCGCCCGGGACGTTCGCCGGGGCCAGCTGGTCCACGACCGGCGTGATCGTCGTCTCCGGCAACACGGCCCTGTACCTCATCCCCGAGTCGGGAGGGACGGCGCGCAAGCTTGGCGATCGGGGCACGATCCAGGGCGAGCTGTACCAGGACGCGCCACTGGTGGTGGACGCCGCCGGCAGCATCCTCTATGCAAGCTGGGGCACCAGCTCGATCACGGGCGCGAGGATCGCGATCGCCTCACTGGCGACGGGGGAGGCGACGGCCCTCGACCTCCGCGGGATCCACCCGCTCGGAGTTCTGGACGGCACCCTGGTGTACGTCACGGCGGGCGGCGCCATCATGGCGGTGCCGATCGACCTGCCCGGGCGCCGTCTGCTCGGCCCGCCGGTGCAGGTGGTGGAGAACGTGGTCATCAACAACAGCACCGGACTGGCGCGCGCGGCGCTCTCGCGCCGTACGCTGTTCTATCAGACCGGCACCCAGGTGTCGCAGGTGGTCGTGGTCGGTCCGGGTGGCGAGACGCGCACGGTGCTCGGAGACCAGCGGGACTACGCCTTCCCGCGGCTCTCACCCGACGGGCGGCGGCTCGCCATCACCGTGAGCCTGGCGGACCATCGTGACGTCTGGCTGCACGAGATGGGCTCGGGAACCCTGACCCGGCTCACCACCGAGGGCGCGACCAACGAGCGCCCCGAGTGGTCGCCCGACGGGAGCCGGGTGTTGTTCCGCTCCGATCGCGAGACCCGCACCTCCATCTGGTGGCGGCCCGCCGACCTGAGCGCCCCGGCCACGCCGCTGCTGATGGGGGAACGGCTCGACGTCTTCGAGGCCGTGCTCTCACCCGACGGCCGCCACATCCTCTACCAGCTCGATACGCTCGGCGCCGACATCTACTACCGCGCGCTGACGGGCGACACCACGCCGCGTCCCATCGCCGCCAGCGCCGCCATCGAGAACATGCAGCGCCTCTCGCCCGACGGGCGGTGGGTCGCCTTCACCACCGACGAGTCCGGGCGGAACGAAGTCGTGGTGCAGCCGTTCCCGGGTCCCGGCGGACGAACCCAGGTCTCGGCGAGCGGCGGCACCGAGCCGGTGTGGTCGCGGGACGGGCGCCGCCTGTTCTATCGCGGCAACGGACGGCTCATGGCGGCAACGGTCCGTCCGGGCCCGGGGTTCGTCGTCGCCAGCCGCGACGCGGTGCTGGAGGATACGTACGTGTTCGCCGGCAACCCGCATGCGAACTACGACGTCATGCCCGACGGCAAGCACTTCGTCTTTCTCAAGGGGGAATCCACCGGCGCCCTGATCGTGGCGTCGAACTGGGAAGCGGTGCTGCGGGCGCGGATGGAAGCGACCAGATGACTACAGCCGCCGAGCCCAAGCCGGCAACCCGACTCCGGTGGCCCGTCGCGAGCCTCATCGTGCTTCTGCACGCCGCCGGCTGCGGCACCGAGCCGTCCGACGATGAGCCCAGGCAATACCAGCTCGTCGCGGCCGACGACGGCAGCACGAGCCGGATCGCATGCTTCGCCTCGACGTCGCGGTACGAGGATGGCGTCCCGGTGGAGCAGAGGGAGTGCGACGTCGGGCTCAGGAGCCTTACGGCACAGCTCGACAGCGCGGGATCGATCCCCGAGCTGGTGCTTGCCGCCGACGTCACATTGGAAGACGGGGTTACCGACACCTGGCAGGTGCGCGTTCCAGCGCGCATCCGCAACAGCACCATCGAGTACGATTTCAGCACGGTGACCGAGCCCTTCACCGCCGAAGAGCTGTTCATTCTGCCGCTCGCGGGCACGCTGGTCGATGGCGCGCTCACCCTGCGCATGCCCACCTTTGGCAGCAGCGGTCTGCCCGATCGGACCGAATACCTGCGGCTGGAGCCCTCGGTGTTCATCCTCACCATCAGCGGCCGCCCGCCGGTGAGTCCGGCGCCCGCGGGCCGCTACGTCGGGACGGCGTTCGCCGGGCTGGAACCCGACCATTGCGATACGGAAGTGCCGAGCCGGTGCTTTCACCGGTCGTTCACGCTGTCGTCCGCCGGCGGCGCGTGGGCGGCGCTCTACGATGACGTCGTGATTGTGGAGGGGGACACGGTCGGCGGCAGGTCGCTCGAGGCCACCAACCTGATGCTGACGCAGGCGAACGGCTTCGTCCACATCACCGACGACGAGCCGCCGAGCTCGGTGCTTCGGTTCGAGGCCAGGGGCTCGCTGATAGGGGCAACGCTGACGCTGTTCCCCACGTTCAGCTTCCTGGACGGCAGCGTTCTCCCGAGCCCGATCGTCGCCAGAGCACAGTAGGAGCCAAGTAGCGGAGGTTACCCGCTGGCGATCGCCTTCCAGCGCTCCAGCCGCGCCGAGAGCATCTCGGCCCGCTTCCGATCGTCGGGTCCGTCCATCACCGCCACGTCCTCCGGCTCGGCCCGCCAGTACACCCCGGCCGTCCGCACGTTCAGCTCCGGATCGTTGCTCGCCCGAGTGATCCAGTAGCCGGACGCGCGATCGGCGGACTCCGTCCGGATCTCTCCGGTGCCCTCCAGCTGCGGCGCGTTCGGGTCCCGGGGCCGTTCTCCCTTCCAGCAATAGAAGACGCCCGCAGGCTCCCGCCGCTCCTTCGTCGCCTCACTCCAGTACCTCGCCGAGATGCCGCCGTCCTCCTGCCAGGCCCGGCCGCTCACCTCCAGCGCGCCGTCGCGGTCTCGCGAGACGCGCAGGAGGCTCACGGCCGAAGGCTCCCGCGGGCCCAAGGCCGTCAGGGAGAACTGCCACCAGTGGCCTTCGATGCGCACGAGGCGTCCCTCGCTCTCGATCGCCTGCCGGAGCTTCTGATTGAGCACCTTCATCTCGGCGGGTGTCGACGCGTCGCCATAGCGGATGCAGATGAGCCCGAGGAGATCGGTCGGCAGCTTGGAGCCGTGGGCGTGGAGGATGAAGGTGCGGCGCATGCCGAGCACCCCGCCGAACAGGCCCGCCTCGAAGACGACATTGTCTCGAGGGGAATCCTGTCCGGTATCCGAGGGCGTCGAGGCCGCCGGGCTGGCCGTCGTCCAGTCGTCACGGGCGAAGACGAAGGCGGCGAAGTCCACCTTGTGGGCGAGCTCGACCAGCCGCTCCAGCGTACTGGTGCCGGGAGTCAGGGAGGTAGTCCACGGCTCCACATGCGCGACGTCCTGGAGGCCGCGGGTCAGCGCCTGGAGCAGCTTAGCCTGTTTCCCCGACGAGCCGATGAAGATGCGAGGCTTGTCCATGCGTTCCCCTCTGCGTGTCTTTGCTTCGAGCGCCCGACCGGACTCATATTATGGCGCAATCGGCTGACGAGGGGGAGGACCGATGGGCAAGACTCGAGTGGAGGCGTTCAGCGACGCGGTGTTCGCGATCATCATCACCATCATGGTGCTCGAGCTGCGACCGCCTCACCAGACCGACCTGGCCGCCCTTGCGCCCGCTGCTGCCCGTCTTTCTCAGCTACGCCCTCAGCTTCGTCTACCTGGGGATCTACTGGAACAACCATCACCATCTGCTGCACTGCACCAGCCGGGTGACGGGGGCGATGCTGTGGGCCAACCTCTACCTGCTGTTCTGGCTGTCCCTGGTTCCGTTCGTGACCGCGTGGATGGGCGAGAATCATCTCGACGCGGCTCCCACCGCGCTTTACGGAGTGGTGCTTCTGATGGCCGCCATCGCGTACCTGATATTGCAGCGGCTGATCCTCCGCACCGAAGGGCCAGGGTCCCTGCTGGCTGTTGCGCTGGGGTCCGACTTCAAGGGCAAGATCTCGCCGTTGTTCTATACCCTCGCGATCGTCGCCGCCTTTCTCCACCCCGTGATCTCGATTCTCCTCTACCTGGCGGGCGCTCTCATGTGGCTGATTCCCGACCGTCGCATCGAGCGGGCGCTGACCCAGTCGGAGTCAGGCGCGCGCCGTGACTGACCTGCCAACGTTTCGGTACCACCCTGACCCGCTGGGCACATGGAGCATCGTGCAGTCGGACACCGTGCCGGGCCTGTAGTCAGGCACGCGGCTTCTCGCCTTGCGTTGGCGCTGTCGCAAAACCGCCCCTCATTGTCGCAAACAGAGCCTTTCAGGTTTGATGCGCCGGATGGACATTGAGCGATTGCTTCACACCCATCTGATGCTGCATCGGCGATAGGCGGAGGTCTCATGCGAGCGACGGCGAAGGGTACAGAGTTGAGAGCCGCGGGCTACGCGGGAACGTATGTGGTGGTTCTGGCATGGGATACGTTGAACGGCAAGAAGCCTGCACGGGCGGACCTCCTGGGTTACGCCATCGAGCGAACGGAGCTTGACCGGGCGGGGAAGCCGGTAGAGCGGTACTGGATGCGTGCGATCAAACGTTTCAAGGACAAGGACAAGGGACTCCCACCCGGCACCCTGGTCTCGACCGCCGAGCATCCGATCCAAAGCTTCCTGTGGGCCGATTACACCGCCAAGGCCGGCACCCGGTATTTGTTTCGGATAGTTCCCCTCTACGGGACGGTGAAGCACCCGACACTCGACGACGCCGCGGCAGTCACTCTCGACATCACCGCGGAGATCGAGGCCGGTCAGCCGCCCGACGAGAACAGCGACACGATCCGGCACGACGTGTTCTTCAATCGCGGCGTCATCGGCTCGCAGGCCTACGCCCGGGAGTTCGGCAATCGTGCGCCGGACGCCGACAACCCCCGGTCGAAGGAGATGAAGTGGCTCTCTCGCGGGCTATTCGAAGCGCTCGTGAGTTTCATCGCGCTGGCGAAGGACGGAATGGGGCTCCGCGCTGCCCTCTACGAGTTTGAGTACCAGCCTGTAGCGAACGCCTTCGTTAAGGCGATCGAGGCCGGAGCGGACGTGAAGATCGTGTACGACGCGGAGAGTACCTATAAGGCGAGCAACGAGGCGACCATCAGAACCGCGAGGCTCGACGAATACGATGCGGTCATCCCGCGGACCGTCAGCGAAGGCATTCGCCACAACAAATTCATTGTCCTGCTGAAGGCAGGTAAGCCTCTTGCAGTCTGGACGGGATCCACGAATATCTCCGGCGGCGGCATCTTTGGCCATTCCAACGTCGGCCACACTGTGTGGGACAAGGACGTCGCCGCGAAGTACCTCGATTACTGGCAGCGACTGGCGGACAATCTCACGCCCACCAAGCTGCGCGCTCCCAACAAGACTGCCACGCCGACCCCCGCCGGCAAGCCGCCCAAGAACTCCGCCAGCCCGATCTTCTCGGCCCGCGACGGCAAAGAAAGCAATGAGACACTCCAGTGGTACGCCGACCGTCTGGGCGAGGCCAGGGAGATTTCCTGTATGACCTTTGCCTTCAACATCGACGAGGTGTTCCAGGAGGTACTGGGCCGGGATAACAACGTGCTACGGTACGTGGTGAAGGACGATCCGCTGGGCGTGGAGGAGTCGGTTGGCCATGATCGCGATGTAATCTTCGCCGCAGGGTCCTATCTGGGCGAGGGGGCCCTGGCCAATTTTTTACGGGAGCGCTCTAACCCGCTGAATCGCAACCGGTATATCCACAACAAGTTCATGCTCGTGGATCCGCTGGGTGACGATCCACTCGTTGTCACCGGCTCAGCCAACTTCAGCAAGCCATCCCAGCGCATAAACGACGAGAACATGCTCGTCGTCCGGGGAGATAAGCGCGTAGCGGACATCTACTTCGGCGAGTTCATGCGGGTTTTCGACCACCACTACGCCCGTTACATCGTTCGGATACTCACCGACGAGGGTCGCTCCGACCCGGAGGCCGGCTACCTGAAAGAGAAGACCGCTGACTGGCTCCCTTCACACTTCAATCCCGCCAGCTACAAGTCGAAGCGACGGAAGTATTTCGCGACGCCGACATAACCTCGAGCCCCATATGGTCACCTATGAAGTGACGGCGCTCGTCGCCCCGGATCTCGTCCAGGACTACGAGCACTTCATGCGCGAAGACCACATCCCGGCCGTCCTGGCCACCGGCTGTTTTCAGCGGGCGGCATTCATGCTAGCTGACGGGGGCCGGTACCGCATGCGCTACGAAGCCTCGAGCAGCCAGGATCTCGAGCGGTACCTCGCGAGCCATGCACCCGCGCTCAGGGAGGACTTCGCCGCTCGCTTTCCTCAGGGGATCACGTTGTCCCGCGACGTCTGGACCGTGCTTCGAGGCTGGGAGGTCTGACCGGACGACGGCCCGCGGCGTCAGACGTGCAACCGATTGCCCATCGATGCGCGACGCGGAAGAAATTTCCGGCTGACGCTCGCGGGAGACATTGAACACAGGTGAGCGTTCACGGAAGTGGACGCATGAACCATGTGAGGGAGACTGTGCGCAAGGCGCCACGAGGCGGCACGACCTGGCACGGCCGATGCAAGTGAGCGCGTCGCTCGCGAGCACAACCGATCTTTGCGGACGACACACGCGCTCCACCCGGAGGCACAGCCATGTCCCGCACCAGCTCCGTGCTGCTCCTGCTGCTCGGTCTCGCGAGCGGCGGCGCCGCCCAGGCGCCCAACCCGGCGCCCTGGACCCTCGCCCTCGGCGACTACACCATCTTCGGCCACACCACCTACAACCCGACGGTCATCCTGGTCCCGCGCGTGGTGTACGACACCGCCCGCGGGCTCGACAGCGCCCGTGTGGTAGACAGCGTGCGCGCCGCGGCGAAGAAGCCGCCGGGCTTCGCCGTCGGCCTCAGCGCCTGGCCCACCGGGTCCTATTGTGCGGGACCCGTGTCGGCCACGATCCAGCAGGTGGACCCGCGGGCGCTGCTGGGCAGGATTCAGCTCGCCGCCCGGTGCGGCATCCAGCTGGTGCTGGTTCCGCCCCGCCGCCTGCTCACCGAGGACGGCACGCCGCGCGGCGTGTTCTCGGTGGACAGCGCCCTGCGTCTGACCGACCGCTACGCCGCCGTCCTGCCGGCCGACACGCTCCGGAAGTACCGCGCGACCATCCTCGGCCTCAACCTCGGCGATGATTACGGCTGCGAGGAGTGCTGGGGTGGGAAGGCGATCACCCAGGTCCGGATCGCCCAGTGGGCGGCGTACACGCGCACCAGGCTGCCGGGCGTCCCGCTCGGCGTGCGGGTAACGCCCGACTGGGTGGAGGCGTACCCTCCGCTCGCGCCGCTCATCGACTACACCTGGGCGCAGTACCACACCCGGAAGGGCGACCCGAAGGCGTATTTCGACCGGGCGGCGGCGATCGCGCAGCGGCTCGGGCTGCGGGTGGCGATGGGCGTCAACGTGAATGACTGCTACGGGGTGGGCACGAGTCCCTGCACCGCCGCGGACCTGGTGCGGCTGGGAACGATGGCGGTGCGCCATCCGGCGAGCTGCGCATTCATCAACTGGCGATACGACGAGGCGACGTGGGCGCGGGCGGAGATCCGAGAGGCGTGGGAGGTGTTGTTGGGGGTGGCGAGGGAGCGGGGGGCGGAGGAGTGCCGGCGGGTGGGGGGTGGGGTGTGACGAGCGTGTCGCAGATCGGCGGGTGGCGGCGGGTTCGCGGCAGTCGCGAATTCGCCTGTCGACCCAGCGGTTATTGCCAGGCATTGGGACGCCTGCTCGACTCTCAGAGTTCTGCCCGCGCCGGACGTAGGCTGCACAGCAGTGCAGCCTACTGAAGAGTCAGGCTGACCCAAACAGGACTTCTTCATGGATGAGTTTCTCCAGGTGGCATTGGAGGAAGCCAGGCAGGGTCTCGCGGAGGGCGGCATCCCGATCGGCTCGGTCCTCATCCATTCTGGTCGGGTCCTCGGACGGGGCCACAATCGGCGTGTCCAGCATGGCAGCGTCGTTCTGCATGCCGAAATGGATGCGCTGGAGCGCGCCGGCCGGCTGGGGGCCCCTGTGTATCGGGCGAGCACTCTGTACACGACGCTTTCCCCCTGTGCAATGTGTAGTGGGGCGATCCTTCTCTACGGTATTCGGCGGGTCGTCATTGGGGAAAACAGCACCTTTCGGGGCGAGGAGGAGCTGCTGCGCTCACGCGGGGTGCGGGTGGAAGTCCTCGATGACCCCAGCTGCACGGCCCTGCTGGCGGGCTTCGTGCGCGAGCATCCGGAACTCTGGAACGAGGACATCGGGCGGTAGCAGATGTGCATGTCAACAGACTGACACTCGAACATCAGGGCAGGATCAAGAATGTACGAGAAGACTGCGTTCCTGAACGTGGACCTCGACATTTCGTCTCGAGAGGATCTGGCCCCCTTGGCAGCAGCACTCGGACCGAAACTGTTCGTGCTGCACGTCGGCCGGCTCCGCAAGAGGTATTTGGCTCGGCTCGAGCTTCGCGCGCAACCACAGAGCCTGGATGCCGCCATTCGGCGGCTCGTTCGTGCTATCGACGGCTTGCCTCCTCGGCAGCGGGCATGCTGGAAGCGGGCAACCTCTCGGGACTTCAATATCGGCATTCAGGCAGCCGAGGAACCGCGTAACAGCGAGTTTCCAATAGGCCCTGCAACGGTGCAGATGGTCGGGAGAGTGAGCGGCCGCATTGTCATCACTATCTACGGCGCTGCTCCTTCGAAGGCTTTGTGAGGCCGCAGCAGACATCTCAGCAAGCGAGACATCAATGTTCCGCAGATTCTTCAGCGGCATTGGAGCGCGAAATGGATGACGATCAAGGACAATGCTGAAGGTGGCCGATTGAAAGCGCTGCTCCGACGCTTCTGGCAGTCGCTCAAGGACGATCCCTTACGTGACTATCAGAGGGCGAAGGAACTTCTGGCCAAAGGACTGACCGCTCGACCCGAAGAATCGGGCGAGCGGCGGAAGCCACATTTGAGGTTGTGGAAACGGAAGGACTAAGGAGTGGCCGACGGCTCGACCGACGGCCCAGGGATCTGCGCCTGATCTTGGCGGTTCGCGATGGTGAGCAGCGCGTCTTCGATGAATGCGGCCAGGGAATCGGGCGCATCGGGTTGGGGTAGCGTGCTGGGCGTGAACAGCGGGCGCGGGTCGGGTCTGGTATTAGGCATAGGAGCAACCTAACACTACCGGCTCGCACCGGCTCGTTCGCAGTTTTCACCAGGTCGCAGGCCACCACCGTTATGATTCGGGAGAGCGCCTCTACAACTTCTCCTGGATGTGCCGTATGCGGATGCATTACCTGCTGTGGTGCGTAATTCTCGTGTGTGCCGGGCAGCGGCCGGCTTGGTCCCAAAGTGCCGAAGGCCCCCGTGAACCGCCCGGGTCCATGGTCGCCGCTCTCGAGGTGGCGTTGTACAACGCACAGGCCAACGTGCAGGAGCCAACGGACGCCGACAAGGCGGTGTTGGCGACCAGGGTTCTCCACGCCACACTCGACCGGCTCCTGCCTGGCCAACTTGCCGATCCGCAAACGGTTGAAGGAGCCGCTCGGTCCGATTCCGCGATCACCATCGCCAGGGGCCAAGAGTGCAACGTCATCGTGGCCTGTGCACGATTCGCCGCAGCGGCGGTCGATGCCCCCTGGGTCGTGCTGGCCAAGGTCAGCAAGACCAGCAACTTGATCTGGCTGCTCACCGCCCAGCTGGTTCACGTGCCGTCCGGCACCATCGTACTCGACGACACCACCGAGCTGAAAGGTGAGCCGGAGGCGATGGTACGAGCGGGAGCACGCATCTTCGCCGAGCGGGTCGCGCGGACCGTTCAGGCGGGCGGCGTCACGACCAATTTCCCGACCTGAGTTCCCGGGAGATCCGAGCCTGGTCGGTACCAGCATCCAGTCCCAGCGAGTGTAGCGTGTACCTGGTGCAGCTGTTACTCCCAACCCGCAGTAATCAAGGGCGTGAGCATCCTCGCACGCTTTACGACCAGCTGGCGGGTCAGCTCACTGAACGGTTCGGGGGCGTGACGGCCTACACGAGAGCTCCTGCTACCGGACTGTGGGAGAGCGACACGGGCGAAAGGGTTCGCGACCAGGTGGTGGTGTATGAGGTCATGGTTGAAGAGGTGGATCGCACCTGGTGGGCCAACCTGCGGACCCGACTCGAGGCAGACTTCGCTCAGGAAGAGTTGGTCGTTCGAGCGCAGGAGATGGAACGGCTCTAGCCGTTAGCGGTCGAGGATGAGCCATGGTAAATGGGAAGGCCTCCCGGTAGGGAGGAGGATGATGACCCTCCTCATGCTCCGCCCTGCACTGATCGCCGTCAGCATCGCGCTGCTGCCTGGATCGACGACACTCCCGGCTCAGGCAACTCCCGATCTCGAGAACAGGTACGCGAACGTCGGGGTGATCATGGTCTGGCGTGTCGATGCCGACGGGAGGCCCTCGCAGCTTCGTGGATTCGCCAGCGGCACGCTGATTCGTGACCGGGTGATGCTGACGGCCGGCCACTTCACCGCGCCGGCGACGGCACTCGGCTCGCTGCCGCCGTCGATCCGAATGTTTGCGAGCTTCAGTCCAACGGATGCCAGGGACCCGGGAACCTGGATTCCCGTGGTCGGGCAAGCG
Organism: uncultured Gemmatimonadales bacterium; assembly: GCA_963826065.1. Classification (GTDB taxonomy): domain Bacteria; phylum Gemmatimonadota; class Gemmatimonadetes; order Gemmatimonadales; family GWC2-71-9; genus CAVVWJ01. The sequence continues at coordinate 279,047 of CAWGVP010000003.1, read as the reverse complement.
ACGCATCCCTCCATGCCCCACTGCCCGCCGCCGCCGCGATGCGACCCGACCGACGAGATTCTGGTTGCCCCACTCGAGCCCGGGATCGCCGACGTGGGACTGGTCTTCCTCGCGCACCCGCCGCCCGGGGTCACGCCCGCGCGGCTCGGGGACCACGGCACGCTCGCCAGATCCGAACGAGCCCCGACAACCATCGTCGGATACGGTACCACGACGCCGCAACAGCGGATGACTCCAGCGGATACCGCGATGTGGGATGGGAAGCGGCGCGTCAGGACATCGAGACTACGAAGAGTCGTCGACGAGACCTGGGGACTCTGGTCCATACCCAGCTATGTCTGTTCCGGCGACTCCGGTGGCGGCATCTTCTTGAATCCCGGTCCCGACCGGCGCGATGACCCGGTCCTCGTCGCGAATGTGAGCGATGGCGGCCGGGACTGCCGCCGACATAACAACAACACTCGTCTGGACACGCGCAGCATCCAGGACTGGATCAACGAGACCGTGCGCCGGCAGCTGAGTGACATGTAACGCGGGCGGAATAGACGGCGATGGCAGCGTCTCAGGAGCCTCATCCCGCAGCGGCAGCGCTGCCGCGGTCGGGGATCCCGAGAAGCATTCGGTTGACCTCGGCCACACCCGACTGTTCGCAGACGAGAAGACCAAACAGGCGCCGAGCGAGCGGCCGATGAAGCGGATACCCCCCGGACTCTGGGTATCACTCGCGGCCCTCGCGGGGTTCGCGAGCTCCGGCATCTTTTCCTCCTGGCTGCACTGGGGCCGCAGCGCATTCGTCCTGGGCTACGCCATGCTGGCGGGCTCGTTTCTCACCGCCTACGTGATGATCGGGGAAGTCCGTCCGACGGTGCAGCTGCAGCGGCACTGGCGCGCGGGACTCGTCGGGGGCGTCCTGGTAGGGATAGTCCTGGCGTCTGGCGTTACGACCCAGCCGGCCTCACCCCGCCCACAGGGGATGGCGCTCGTGGGTGCCTTGGCCTGGTTGGGAGTCGTATACGGTGCCCTGGACGCGCTTCTGCTCAGCGTCGTCCCCGTCCTCAGCGTCTACGGCAGCCGCCCACCCGAGGAGTTGCGCCGCTGGACCGCACGGGCGCGGTGGGGTGGGGTGGCGCTGCTGGCCAGCCTGGCCGTCACCGCGGCCTACCATCTCGGCTTCGCCGAGTTCCGCGGCCCCACGCTGGTCCAGCCGTTGATCGGAAACGCAGCGGTCACGGCAGGGTATCTGGTCACCGGCAGTCCGCTCGCCGCCATCCTCGCACATGTGATCATGCATGGAGCGGCGGTGCTCCAGGGAATGGAAGGCACAGTCCAGCTGCCTCCGCACTACTGAGCGAGCGCCGGACTGTCTGCGGGGGCCGGGATGCTAGTAGCTCGGGTACCCGTCCGTCCAGGCGTTGCTCACCGCTTCCAGGGAGCCGATCGGCCTCAGGGCGCGGAGGATGTTGCAGGAGTTGTACTGGAAGGTCTTGTTGCCGTTGCCGATCGCGGTCTGAGGCACGGCGATGCCGAGCTTGATGTTGAGCCCGGTGATGATGGCCCCGTGGATCTCGTTGTTGCCGTTCGAGATGAGCGTGCCGCCCACCAGGACCAGTCCCTCGTGCCGGAAGCTGCCGCTGAGGCTGAGGTTGCCGGTGACGATCAGGACGCCCTTGCCATCGTTGTGCAGGGTGGCGTCCAGACTCAGGTTGCCGTTGGCCCGGATGACCGGCCACTGGTTCATGGCAGCGGGGGAGGGCCAGGCGCCCAGGACCACGTCCGCGGGGATCGCGTTGTTGTTGACGATGCCATCCCAGTCTACGTGGACCTCGTCCCTGGCGGTGCCGCCCGTCCCTGCGGTGCCCAGGTAGTCCGGCGCGTTGTCCGGGTTTCCGTTGATCGGGCTCGTCTGGCCGGTATAGAGCGCGTCCGGCACAGCCACACCGGGGATCGGGGGTAACGTGCTGCCGGCGCAGCCGTCGTTTCCGTCGAGCGCGCCGGAGGTGCCGTTCTTGTCCAGGCCGGACAGGCTGGTGAAGGCGGCATTCACATCGATGTTCACCGGCTCCCAGGTCATGTACTGCGCCACCGTGCGCTGTGCCGGCGCGGCATTGGCGCCATAGCGGATAGCCGAGGAGCTGGTGCCCCGCGAGCTCACCACGTAGATGGCCGGCTGCAGGCCCACCGAGTCCCGAACCTGACGCAGCGAGATCTGCGCGCTGCCGCCGGGCAGCGCGCCGAGCGTGACGTCGTGGGTCAGGCCCGGCATGTCTGTCACCGTGGTCCGGTATACCTCGAGACCGGACTGCGCGACCGCCAGCGCGTCCACCTGAGCCTGCTGGTCGCCGTTGATCCGGCGCTCCGCCGACACCCGGTTGAACGTGACGGCGACGGTGAGGCTCATGAGCGCCAGCACCGCCAGGGTGAGCGGCAGCGTCGCCCCTCGGGAGCTGAATCGGGCCGGCATACGCACCTCGTCGGGGGAGGACGGCATCAGTCGGGCCTGTTCTCGAAGAAGATCGACGTGGTCAGCTCGGATCTGATCGGCGCGGCCTTGCCGCGCGGGGTGGATTCGCTGAGACCATCGAGCCTGAACTCGAGGCCGCGCACATCCGACAGCGGCGCCGGCACCGCAGCCTGGGCCACGGCGCCGTTGAGGACGTAGAACCGCACGCCGGCGGTGGCATCGAATGGGCTCGCAATCTCTTCGGTATTGACGGGGGCGGTGGCCATGGTGCGCCAGAGCCCGGTGCTCCCGGGCAGCGCCACGGACGCCTTGAACTCGTAGCGCACCCGGCGGAACAGGAACACGATGGACCCGACCGGCGGAACCGGCGCCAGGGAGGTCGCCCCCAGGTCGACGACGCGTCCCGCCGGGGAGCCGTTGAAGGCCGCCAGCGTGTTGATGGCCGGGCCGGTGCAGTTGGCCACCGTGCCCGCGGTATTCAGGGTCGCCCCGGCGGTCACATAGGTGTACACCCCGGCGCTGTTCCTCCAGGCGAACCCGGAGAACCCGGGGGCGGCGAACATCGCCGAGTCCACCGGCATCAGGCTGGCGGTCGCCGCGGTGGCGGTCGCCGAGCAGACGATCCCGAAGGCGTAGGGAACCCGGACGGTGAAGTCCTTGCCGCCCGCCACCGCGGATTCCATCCCGCCCACCGCCTCGACCATGCGAAGGTCGGACAGGACCCGGTTGAGGCTGCTCCGGGAGACCGACCGCGCGGCGCGTCCGGCCTCCTGGTGGTCCATGAAGCGGGTCTGGTCGACCAGGAGCCGGATGAGGCTCGCGCCGACGACCGACAGAATGATCATGCCGATCATCAGCTCGATCATGCTGAAGCCGCGTGACGCGCGGGGCAGCCGGGTCATGGCGTGGTCAGGGCGGGACTGCCGCCGGGCAGGGTCCGTCGAAAGTCGACCGTATCCGGGCGGACACCGGCGGCGGCCGGTGTGATCCGCACCCGCACCTCCCTGACCGTGGCCGAGACGTCGGTCAGACGGGTGCAGAGGGTATGAGGATAGGGTGCCGCGACGGTCGTGGTGCACGTCTCACCGGCCGCCGGAAGCTGGTCGAACGGCAGGGCGTTGAGCCGGGCGACCTCGGTCGAGAGCGCGGCGGTACCGTGGATCGTCTGGGCGGAGGCGACCGCCATGCGCGAAGAGCGGGCCAGGAGCCCGCCCAGCGCCAGGGCGCAGACCGACAGCAGCACGATGGCCACCACCGACTCGATCAGAGTGAAGCCGCGCTGAGGCGTCAGTCTCATTGGGGGAGGATCCTCACCTGGCCCCCCGTGGTCATGGTGACCTGGCGGGCGTAGGCTCCGGCACTGATGGTCACGGTGAGCGGGGCCGACGCCACACCGGAGGGGAAGATCTCCACCGGCGAGGCGGAGAAGGCCAGCCCGGTGACCCCGGACTCGTCGTCGCCGAGCAGCATGCGGTTGATCCGTACCGTCCCGCCGGCGCGGTCCACCACGCGATAGAGCACGCTGTCGCAGACGCAGCTCAGCCGGACCGGCCTGCGTTGCCGGCCCGCGATGGCGAATGCGTTCTGGAGATCGGACGCGACCACGGCGGTGGTGTGGTTGACCCGGGAATGGCTCAGGAGGGTGCCGATCCGCGGCATGCTGATCGCGGTCAGGATGCCCCATGACGACGAGCGTCAGGGCCATTTCGACCAGCGTGAGGCCCCGCCGAGCACATCTAAAGGAGGTCATGGGTTCACTTCAGCGGCAGCAACCATGCCGCCCGGGGCCCATGGCGTAACTCGTGGCCGGTCAACGTCGTCAGCGGGAGGGCTGAGCCTTCCTCCGGATAACCTCTGGCAAACTGCGTTACAGGCCATACCCCTGTCGAGAAACAGAACAGCGGAAGTTTTTGCCGGTAACCCGGCGTCCGGCACCCGGCCGCCCAGGCCGGCTACCTTCCTGCCATGGACACGCAGCTCCTCCTCGTCCCCTACGACACCGCCCGCCGCGGCTGGCGCTCCGGCGCCGGTCCCGAGCACCTGGTGCAGGCCGGCCTCCCCGCCCACCTCGAGTCCTGCGGACATCGCGTCGCCGGGATTCAGGTGATCGAGGACGACCCGGCGGAATCACCCGCCGAGATCCGCACCGCGTTCGAGCTCATGCGCCGGGTCGCCACCGCGGTGCGCGACGCCCGCGCCGCGGGTCGGTTCCCCATCGTTCTGAGCGGCAATTGCAACGCGGGAGCGGTGGGCGCCTTGAGTGGCCTCACGCCCGAGCCGCGTTCGATCTTCTGGTTCGATGCCCACGGGGAGTCCAATACCCCGGAGACCACCGGGAGCGGTTTCCTGGATGGAATGGGACTTTCGATTGCCCTAGGTTGGTGTTGGCGCGTCGTCGCGGCGTCGGTGCCAGGGTTTCAGCCCGTCGCGCCGGAGGCCACCTTTCTCGTCGGCGCCAGAGACCTCGATCCGCTGGAGGCCGCCCTGCTGTCGGAATCCAGGGTGACGCTCGTTCCCGTGTCCGACGTGTCGGCCGGGTTGTCCAACCGCCTGGCCGCCGCGCCGCTCGCCGAGGGCCTCGGCTACCTGCATCTGGACCTCGACGTCCTGGATCCCGATTCGGTCGGACGCGCCAACTCACTTCCGGCTCCGGGCGGGCTCTCGGTCGCTCAGCTGACCGCCTCGATCACCGCCGTCCGGGCCAGGATGCCCCTCGGGGCCGCCACCATCGCCTCCTATGCGCCGGAGTACGATCGCGATCAGGCAATCTGCCGCGCCGCGTTCGCGGCGGTCGAAGCGATGCTGGCGCCCGCGGGGGCCTAGCGGAGTAAGTCAGGCAGCGCCTTTGGAACTCGGAGACCTCCCATGATCAAGAGAGAACTTCCTGCCCTCGTCGTCGCCGCGCTTCTGGCCGCACCTCTCGCCGCCCAAGTGAACTTCTCGTCAAGGCCCGTTCTCCAGAGCGGCGTAACGAACGATGGCGGACGCATCACCTATCCCGCGACCGACAGTGCCGAGGTCACCGCATTGCGGGTGGACATCGGCCCGGGCGGCGAAACCGGTCGGCATATGCATCTGTATCCGGCGTTCGTCTACGTGCTGGAAGGCGCGATCAACGTCGAGATCGAGGGAGGTGGCGGTCACAGCTATAAGGCCGGAGACTCCTTCGTCGAGGCCGTTGATGCCTGGCACAACGGCAAGAATCGGGGCTCGACACCGGTCAAGCTGCTGGTGGTCTTTACCGGGGTGCGGGGGAAGCCCAACCTCGTGCGCCCCTCCAAGGACCCTTGAAGCTGATGAGATCCATAGCCCGGCGATCGGCCGCGTACAGCCTGGCTGCGGTCCTGGCCTCGACCGCGCTTGCCGTGAGCCGGGCGGGCGCCCAGCAGTTGGAACCCATCCAGTATGTGCTCCGCATCCCGGCGCCGGAGACGCACTACCTCGAAGTCCAGGCGACCTATCCGACCTCGAGAAGGCCGGCCATCGAGCTGATGATGCCGGTATGGACGCCGGGTTCGTACCTGGTGCGCGAGTTCGCGCGTCACGTCGAGGAAGTCCGCGCCCGGGATCCGGCCGGGCGTGCGTTGAAGGTCGCCAAGTCGAGGAAGAACCGATGGCGGGTGGAGACCAATGGCGCCGGCGCCGTAATGCTGACATACCGGGTCTACGCAGACGAGCGACAGGCGAGAACGAACTGGGTCGAGGACTCCTTCGCCCTGATCAACGGCGCTCCTACCTACCTCACCCTGGTCGAGCGCGTGCGACGCCCCCACGAGGTCACACTCGAGCTCCCCGCCGCGTGGTCCAAGTCGCTGACGTCGTTGCCCGTGGCCGCCGACGGCCGACCGCACCACTACTGCGCCCCCGACTTCGACACGCTGGTCGACTCTCCGATCCTCGCCGGGAATCCTGCCGTCTACGAGTTCATCGTCGATGGCGCGCAGCATGCCCTGGTGAACGTGGGCGAGGCCGGGGTCTGGGACGGGGCGCGATCGGCGCGAGACGTCGAACGCATCGTGCGGGCGGCACGCGCCCTCTGGGGGTTCCTGCCGTACAAGCGCTACCTGTTCTTCAACCTGCTCACCGAAGAGTATGACGGCATCGAGCACAAGGAGTCCACCGTCCTCTTCACCAGTCGTTGGAGTACCCGCACCGAGCGTGCGTACCACGACTGGCTCACGCTGGCCGCCCACGAGTTCTTTCACGCCTGGAACGTCAAGCGCCTTCGCCCGGTCGAGCTGGGGCCGTTCGACTACGAGAACGAGGTTTACACCCGGAGCCTCTGGATCGCCGAAGGGCTCAGTGACTACTACAGCTGGCTGCTCGCCCGTCGGGCGACCGTGGCGTCACGCGAGCAGACCCTGGCGGACATCTCGGTCGCCATCGGCTCGCTGCAGGCCACGGCCGGACGGCTGGTACAGCCGCTCGAACAGGCGTCGTACGACGCCTGGATCAAGCAGTACCGCCCCGACGAGAATTCGGCGAACTCCTCGGTGAGCTACTACACGAAGGGCGCGATCGTCGGCCTGCTCCTCGACGCCAGACTCCGGCGCCTCACGAACGGGGCCCGCAGTCTCGACGACGTGATGCGGGTCGCCTACGACCGCTTCAGCGGCGCGCGGGGGTACACCCCGGCGGATTTCCGTGCAGTGGCGAACGAGGTCGGCGGTGCGGACCTCGGCGATTACTTCCATCGCGCGCTGGAGACGACCGAGGAGCTCGACTACACCGAGATGCTCGACTGGTACGGCCTGCGATTCAGTCCATCCGCGCCGGACACTTCCTCAGCCTGGCTCGGGGTCCTCACGCGGGTGGACGACGGTCGCCTGCTGGTCTCGGGCCTGCCCCGCGGCACACCTGCCTACGGCTCGGGGCTGGCGACCGAAGATGAACTGATCGCGATCGACGACTTCCGTCTCGACGGAGACGGACTCGACGCCCGCCTCGAACAGTACCGGCCCGGCACCAGGGTCACCCTGCTCGTGTCCCGCCGCGGCGAGCTGCGACGTGTCGGACTGAGGCTGGGGACTGCCCCGACCGATCGATGGTCGCTGTCCGTCCGGCCGGACGCGACCCCCGAGCAGCGGCAGCGACTCGCCGCGTGGCTGGGACCGTGATCTCGCGGATGGCAACCATGCGCATTTACTACCGACCGGTCGAGAGCAGGGCCGCCAGCGCGAACGGGCGTCGGGCGTAGGTTTGCTTCCAATCGGGCCGGCTTCGGTCCAACACCATCGCCACGGCGGCGCCGACCGGATAGAACGCGACACGCCGCTGCCGCGCGAGGTCGAGCTGCTCCAGCTCTCGCCGCAGCATCTCACGCGCCCTCTCGGCAGCCCTGCCGTAGGGCTCGTAGTCCGGCAGGCTCCGAAACTCCGCCGAGGGCTCCCCCGCACCGCCCGCCGCTCGTGCGGCGGCGTACTCGATGAAGCGGGCCGCACCCTCCTGCCAGAGCTGGAACTCGAGGTAGCGGTAGTCCGCGTCCGTGAGGCGGCTGCGAAGGGTGTCCCGGGCGGCGACGGCGTTCGTCAGTGCGTCGGCCTGGTCTTTCGGCCGAGCCTCCAGCGCGCGGCCGAGCGCGGACGCCAGACTTCGCATCGCCCGCTGGACGGGCGCCGAGTCATATGGAAAGGGGTAGTCCAGCATCCACTGCCCGGTGGTGTCGCCCCGCGCCAGATCGAGCCGCGACACTCCGGGGTAATAGTCCGGCTGGGAATACTGCCACTGGTGGAAGTGCTCGTGAAGCAGCGTCAGCACCCATGCGGTCGAGGACTTGCCGGTGGCCCCGGCGGAGCCGACGACGACCGTGGGGATCCCACCGACGGCCGGGAAGGTCGCCAGGAGCGAGGGCGAGAACCGTCGGGGACGGGCCCGGACTTCGCCTCCCAGCGCCGGGTCGTCCCCGATCCGGACGAAGTCCTCAGTCGGGCGGCTGTGGCCCACGAGAACCTCGGCCGAATCGCCGACGAGCAGCACGGGGAACGGCGTCTGCCCCCAGCCGGGCCAGAGCTGCTCGCCCAGCCGGCCGGCGAGCCGCCGCGCCTCCGCGATGCGCACGCGGTCCTGCTCCGCGACCTGGAAGCCCGTCTGGGCACGCGCCGCCGCCGGTCCCGCGGCCATCACGAGCAGCAACACGCATAGCCCACGGATCGACCAACGCATGGGCGGACGCATGATTATGCAAGTCGTCCTCGGAGCCTGCTCGACAAACGACGAACTGGGCGATACCATCGGCAATCCCCACTCCGCAGAGGCTCTATGACCACTCGGCATTTCGCCTGGATGGCAGCCGGCTGGATCGTGCTGCTGGCATCCCCCCTCTCCCCACGCCCGCTCGTGGGGCAGGCCAGGCCCGAAGCGGCCGGCCTGTCGGTCGTCAGGGCCGCGCTGGACAAGTATCGCGACCCGATCGTGGCCGTTCACGACGGCTACTTCTCCACCGTCGGCTGCCTCGACTACCCTGCCGCCGGTGCCAAGGGTGAGATACCCTATCCCGCGGGCGGGATGGGAATCCACTTCCTCAATATGGGCCTGGTGGGTCCCGGCCTGGACTCGCTGCGCCCGCAGGTTCTCCTCTACGAGCCGCATGGCGATTCCCTGCGATTGGTCGCTGCCGAATGGTTCGTGCCCACGGAGGTCTCGCGCACGCGGCCGACGCTGTTCGGCCGGCCGTTCGATGGTCCGATGGAGGGTCATCATCCGCTGATGCCCGCGCTGCTGCATCACTGGGACCTGCATGTGTGGCTCTGGAAGCCGAACCCGGCGGGCATGTTCAGCCCCACGAATCCGTCGCTCCAGTGCCCGGACCGGGCCTATTCACTCCAGGAGAAGGCTCCCCGGTTGGTGAAGCCGTAGGACCGGTTCCGCGCGTGTGACCGCCACAAAGACCTTTGCGGGCGGAGGAGGCGCAACGGATCACGACACCCTCCGAGCGGGCGCGGCTCCGGACTTCGGGGACGGGATTTGTCTGGCCTAGACGGTGCGGTGCACGACGAGGCGTTGCCAAGCCGGATCAGAGCCGCACTGGCCCGCCGCATCGACCCGGCACTCCACGACGCCGTGCCGAAGCGCAAAGGCTCCCGGACGGTCGTCATGAAGGGTCGTGAATACCGAGGCTACTCAGATAGTCACAGAACACGAACTGTTTCTCCACGGTATCGAAGACGGACAGGGTCTTTACTCCTCCCACACTATCGAGATCCCTGTTGACCGAGACGAGATAGCGGTCGGAGAAGACGAAAAAAGCACTCACGAACCGCCGGTATGCCTTGGGGGGGAAGAAGTACTTGGCTCCCTCCATCGTGGCGATGAAGTTCGGCCGACCGCTGAAATCCGAGCCGAAGTAGTAGTCGCCGTTCACTTTCACGGCAGCGGTGAATCCCGCCAGGTACCGTCTGAGCCTTCTCGAGAAGCGCGGCTCGCCGCCCATGGTGCCCCAGAGGTCGAGCAGCTTGGCGCCGTCTCCCGTCGCCACCAGATACTCTCCGTCGCCATCGTACCGCAGTATCGAATGTATGTGCCGGACGCCGGTGACGTTCCTGTAATAGCCGTTCAGCAGGCAGGAGCGATCCGTCACGCAGGCGATTCTCGCGCCCTCTCCATACTCACCGATGATCAAACGGTCGCCGTCCCGGCAGATCGCCTCCATCCTGGCACACAGGAAGTCCGCCGGCAAGGAGGCGACGTCGAACTCCCGGCCGTACAGCTCGATCAGGCGGTCGCGGGTCAGCCTGGAAGGGCGGGTGAACTCGGCTCGGCGGCCGAGAATGAAAGCGAGCTGCTCGGGGTCGCTGCAGGCGGAGATCCGCGAGGGCCGGTATGCCAGGTTGCAGTAGGCGCCGTACATCGTTTCCAGCGTGCGCCGCTGGCGCACGATCATGGCGATGGCCTTGAACAGCGCCAGGATGTCCTTCTGTTCCCGGAAGTCCCTGAGGAGCGAGGTGATGTTCGCGCGCCTTGCCACGATCTTCCTCCCTGCGGACAGTCATTCAGCGACGACGGTACCGGCGGCCGGCGTTTGGGTGCCGCTGAAGATCTCCCACACCGCGACGAACAGCGCCGCGATCACCGGGCCGATCACGAACCCGTTGGCCCCGAACACCGCAAGCCCGCCCAGGGTGGAGATCAGCACCACGTAGTCCGGCAGCTTGGTGTCCTTCCCCACCAGGATCGGCCGCAGGATGTTGTCGGCCGAGCCGATCACGAGCGCGCCGAACACCGCCAGCACGACGCCCTGCCAGGTGTGGCCCGCCGCGAAGAGATAGACCGCGACCGGCACCCAGACCACCGGCGCCCCGACCGCCGGCAGCAGCGACAGCACCGCGATCAGCACGCCGAGCAGCACCGGCGCCCCCACGCCCAGGATCCAGAAGATCAGCCAGCCCAGCACCCCCTGCACCAGCGCCACGACGAGGTTGCCCTTGATCGTGGCGCGGATCACGGTCGTGAACCGGGCGGCGAGATTGCGCTGGCGGTCGGGGGCCATCGGGATGGCGTTGCGGATGCGGCGCGAGAGCATGTCGCCGTCGCGCAGCAGGAAGAACAGCAGGTACAGCATGACGAACAGGCTGACCACGAACGCGAAGGTGTTTTGGCCGATGCTGAGCGCCTGGGTCGCGATGAACTGCATGCTGCGGGTGAGGAAGCCGGAGAGTCGCGTCTGTACGGTCTCGAGGTTGGTGAGGCCCAAGCGGTTCAGCAGCTCCACCGCCCAGTCGGGCAGGGCGGCGAAGACCTGCTGAAACCAGGTCGCCGCGCTCAGCTCGCCCGACTGGATGCGCTGGTACACGGCGGTTCCCTCGTCGATCAGGGACGCCACGATCAGGGCCACCGGGAAGAGGACCAGCACCACGATGATGACCAGGGTCACCGCCGCCGCCACGGTGCGCCGCTGCCGCAGCCGGTCCCGCAGGTGGCGGTTGAGCGGGGCGAACACGATGGCGAGCACCGTCCCCCAGAGGATCGCGCCGGCATAGGGCCGGAGGATCCAGAAGAAGGCCAGGGACACGCCGAGCACGAGGAACAGGAAGATCCTGCCCTCGAACGCCTCCTGGTCCACGGGGGAGCTCGTCATGGCCCCACTATGACCCCGGCGATGTGTCCGCGCCAGAGGCCCCGCCTCCGCCTGCGACATGGATCACATCGGCGGCTCGTACCGACGAGCATGTTCCCGGTCAAGGACGACGGACCCTTTCACGGAAAGCAGGAGGACGATCCATGGCACAGGCGACCGCTACGCGGGCCGGCACCGCGGTATGGCAGCTCGACCCCACACACTCGAGCATCGAGTTCTCGGTGAAGCACATGATGATGACGACCGTCCGGGGTCGCTTCACGAAGTTCCAGGCGACGATCGCCGCGGACGAGGAGCAGCCGGAGGGCTGCTGTGTGGAGGTGGAGATCGACACCGCCAGCATCGATACCGGCGTGGCCGACCGAGACACCCATCTGCGGTCGGGGGACTTCTTCGACGCGGAGCGCTATCCGACGATCACGTTCCGCAGCACTCGGGCGGAAGGGAGTTTCTCGAAGGAGGGCGACCAGTTCCGCGTGCCGGGGAAGCTGACGATCCGGGACACGGCAATGGATGTGGTGCTCGATTGCGTCTACGAGGGCCGGGGGAAGGATCCCTGGGGCAAAGAGCGAGCGGGGTTCAGCTGCACCTCGGAAATCGACCGCCGGGAGTGGGGCCTCAAGTGGAACCAGGCGATCGAGACCGGCGGCGTCCTGGTCGCCAACAAGGTGCGCCTTTCGGCAGAGGTGCAGTTCGTCCGGGCGGAAGAGGGCTCGGCCGGCTAGTCGGGCGACCTGAACCGCTCGAAGCGATAGGCCAGCTCCGGCCCGCCTTCTCCTTCGTACGCCAGCTGGGCGACGAGCAGGGAGAACGGCTCCATGAAACCCACGTCGCGGATCAGTCTCACCGCGACCTTCCTGGCGCCCTCGTCGTCCCCACAGTACATCAAACCGGGGCGGACCTCGCTCTCCCTGGCCTCGAACACGCCGAACAGCGCCTCGCTGGGCACGGTGCCGAACGCGGCGACGACTTTGGCCTTACCGGCCTTCTTGGCCAGCTCCTCCGCGCCCGAGGAGGTGTGGGCGACCACCAGCTCGGTATCGTCGTCATTCATCGGAAGCGAGCAGGTGACGAGGACCTTGCCCGACAGGTCGCCCGCCTGCTTCAACACATCGTCAACTCGTGACCAGTGCACGGCGAGCAGGACGGCGTCGGCATCCCGCGCCGCCTCCGCGGGCGTGCCCGCCCGAGCCTGAGCGCCCGTGTTCCGCGCCAATCCCTCCAGCTTCTTCGTGCTGCGCGCATAGCTGAACACGACCTCGTGCCCGGCGCGGGCGAACAGCGTCCCGAGCTTGCCGCCCATCAACCCCGAGCCCAGAATCCCGACGTGCATGCCGTTCCTCCTCCGAGGCCGCCCTCAACCGCCCCTGGCCAGTCTGCCGGAAGCACTGCTGGCGCCGCAGTCCTGGCCATGGTATCTCCTCTGTGGCGGCGGGCTGGGCGCTGAAGCCGTGCCTGCCTCCATGAGGGAGGGCCTGATGAATCGGTACCTGATCTCCGGTCTGGCCGTCAGCGGGTTCGCGCTCTTCTCCTGCGTAACCGAGCCGTGCGGGTGCACGCCCGCTGTGACCCGGCTCATCGTCGTGGGGACCGTCAGCGGGCCGGATGAGACGCCCCTCGCCGACGCCGCCATCGCCGTCGGCGAGCAGGGCACGTCCTGTCCGCCGAGCGATCAACCCGGCGAAGAATTCTTCATCATCGGGGAGGCCACGACCGATGCGGCCGGCGCCTTTCTGGCCGACGTGATTTCCAGTTCTGGGCCCGGCGAGCGCTGCGTGATCGTGAGGGCGGCGGCCCGGAGCGATACCGCGAGGGTGGCGGGCATCGCCGAGTTCCGGCTTGACGGCGAGCCCGACACGCTGACGGTCGCGATCACGCTGAACGGGGAGTAGTGTGTTCCGGCTTACCGCCGGCGCGAGCGCCAAGTGCAGCCAGCGACGTCGACGACGTGACGATCCGGCTCGTCCTCTCGAAAACCAATCAGTGAAGAAGCGCTGATGTCGTCGCCTCGGGACGGAACGCCATCAGCGCAGGACCAGCGCCAACAGAAGCGCGGCGATGGCGACGGCGATGTGCTGGGTGAAGCTGGATGCCAGTCGCGAGTACGATGGGGACGAGAGGCTGCGGGGACTGCGCATGGGGTCTACTCCTCATCCAGGTAACGCCGGATGGATGACGGAGAGTCGTCAAGCCGATCTCAAGTGCATGCACGGAGGCCACTTCCAGGGTGCGGCCGGGGGACCGCCCGAGCCGCCTGCCTGTGCTGGCGAACCCCCGTCCTCCGCGCTTACTTACCGTATCAACCCCACATCCCACACCCTGAGCCCTGGAGCCCCGCTTGGGTGAGCAGGCGGACGCCCTGCGCGACGCCCTGGCCGATCGCTACCGACTCGTTCGCGAGCTCGGCCGCGGCGGCATGGCGACCGTGCACCTGGCGCAGGACCTCCGCTACGACCGCCCCGTCGCGCTCAAGGTTCTCCATCCCGAGCTCGCCCGGACGCTCGGCACCGAGCGCTTCCTCAGGGAGATCAAGCTCGCCGCCCGGCTCCAGCACCCGCACGTCCTGACGGTGCTGGACTCCGGCGATGCGGCCGGCAACCTCTGGTTCACCATGCCGTTCGTCGAGGGTGAATCGCTCCGCGAGCGGCTGGAACGGGAGAAGCAGCTCCCGGTCGAGGACGCGGTGCGGATCGCGCGCGAGGCCGCGGAGGCGCTCGACTACGCCCACCGGCAGAACGTCATCCACCGCGACGTGAAGCCGGAGAACATCCTCCTCAGCAACGACGATCACGCGCTGGTCGCCGACTTCGGGATCGCCCGCGCGCTCGCGGGAGACGGGGAGAGCGCGGAGCAGCTCACGGCGACGGGCACCATCATCGGCACGCCGGCCTATATGAGCCCGGAGCAGGCCGCCGGTGCCCGGTCACTCGACGCCCGAAGCGACATCTATTCGCTCGGTTGCGTGCTCTACGAGATGCTGGCCGGCGAGCCGCCGTTCGCCGGCGCCACGCCCCAGGCCGCGATCTCGGCGCGATTCACCGAGACGCCGCGGCCGGTCCGCTCGATCCGCGAGACGGTGCCCGAGCACGTCGCGGCGGCGGTGGCGACCGCGCTGGCCAAGGCGCCGGCGGACCGCTTCTCGTCGGCGATCAAGTTCAGCCGGGCGCTCGCGCCACCGCCACAGGTGACGGCGGTCCGCCCCGCAACGGCGCCCTCTCGTCGCTACCGCGCCGTGGTCCTCCTCGGACTGGGTTTCATTCTCGGCCTCGGCGTGCTGTTCGGCTGGATCCGGAGCCGGAGCGATCAGCCTGCCGGCCGCGCGACGGGGCCGGACGGCGCCGGCACAAGGCGCCTCGCCGTCCTTCCCTTCGAGAACCTCGGCGACTCGGCCGACGGCTATTTCGCCGACGGGATGACCGACGAGGTCCGGGGCAAGCTCGCCGCGCTCAGCGGACTCCAGGTCATCGCCCACCGGAGCGCGGCGGAGTACAAGGGCACCACCAAGAGCTTCAAGGAGATCGGCCGGGAGCTGGGGGTGGACTATCTGCTGATCGGAAAGGTGCGGTGGGAGAAGTCCGACAACGCCCAGAGCCGGGTGCGGGTCAGTCCCGAGCTGATCGAGGTCGCCGGCTCGACCACCCGGTGGCAGCAGCCGTTCGACGCGGTGCTGTCGGACGTGTTCCAGGTGCAGGGTGAGATCGCGGGCAAGGTGGCGCAGGCGCTCGACGTCGCGCTGGCGGCGCCGGAACGCGAGCGCCTGGAGGTGCGGCCCACCCGGAATCTCGCGGCCTACGATGCCTTCCTGCGGGGCGAGGAGGCTTCCAGGCGCATGGCTACCGTGGACCAGACGGCGCTGGAGGCGGCTGCCGCCGCCTACGAACGCGCCGTCGCTCTGGACTCGAGCTTCATGCAGGCCTGGGCCCGGCTGTCTCAGGCACACTCGGCCATTTATGCCAACGTTGTTCCCACGCCCGATGGGGCGGCACGGGCCCGCTTCGCCGCCGAGCGCGCCCTGGCCCTGGCGCCCGACGCCGCGGAGTCCCACCTGGCGCTCGGGACCTACTACGACTACGTCACGGGAGAGTACGCCAAGGCGCTGGAGCAGTTCGCGGCGGGGCGCCAGGGGAGTCCCAACAACCCCGAGCTGATCTCAGGCGCCGCCCTCTCGGAGCAGAGCCTGGGGAGGTGGGAGAACTCGCTGGAGTACCTCACCCGGGCGGAGGTGCTCGATCCACGGTCGCCGCAGGTGATTACCCGGCTGGCCCGGACTCAGCTCTGGCTCCGCCGGTACGATGACGCGGTCGCCACCGCCGACCGCGGCCTCCGGCTCGAGCCCACCGAGGTCGGCATGACCCAGCACAAGGCGATGGCGCTCGTCGGCAAAGGAGACCTGGCCGCCGCCCGGGCCGTCCTTCGATCGGTCCCGGCCGAGGTGGACCGGACCCAGATAGTGGCCCAGTTCGCCAATTACTGGGATCTGGCCTGGCTGCTGGAGGACGCCGACCAAGCGTTGCTGCTCCGACTGACGCAGGCCGCCTTCGCCGATGACCGCTTCGCCTGGTCCATCGTGAGGGCCCAGACCTACGCCTACCGCGGCGACCTCCGCCGCGCGCGGGCGTACGCGGACACCGCCGTGCGCGCCTCGGGCCGGGTCCTGGACGACTCGCCCGACGACGCCCAGCGGAGGGTGCTGCTGGGGCTCGCGCTGGCGTATGCGGGAAGGAAGAGCGATGCGATCCGCGAGGGCGAGCGGGGTGTGTCCCTGCTGCCGATCTCCAAGGACGCCTACACCGGTCCTTACCTCCAGCATCAGCTGGTGCGGATCTACATCCTGACCGGCGAGCCGCAGAAGGCGATGAACCTGCTCGAGCCGCTGCTCGAGATTCCCTACTACCTCTCGCCCGGCTGGCTCCGGGTGGATCCCACGTTTACTCCCCTGAGGAAGCTGCCGCGGTTCCAGGCGCTGACGGCGACGACGCCGTAGAGCCGCCACCCCTCTTGCGCCTGGCTCGGATCGACCGTATACTGAACCATATGGTTCAGTATCCTGCTCGACTCGACACCACCTTCGCCGCCCTCTCGGACGGCACCCGCCGGGGCATCCTGGAGCGGCTGGGGCGCGAGCGCGCCTCGATCAGCGACCTCGCCGCCGACTTCGGGATGACCCTCACCGGAATCAAGAAGCACGTCCGGATCCTGGAGGAGGCGAAGCTGGTGACGACGGAGAAGGTGGGCCGGGTGCGGACCTGCGGCCTGGGCCCGCGCCGGCTGGAGGACGAGCAGGCGTGGATCCGGAAGTACCAGCAGATGCTCGAGGCCCGGTACGACCGCCTCGACGAATTCCTTCGCCGTACCCAACACGAAAGGACCGACCCATGAGCGCAGCCGTGAAGGACGCCACCCGCAAGGCGACGGTAACCACCCCCAGCGATCGCGAGATCCGGGTCGAGCGCGTGTTCGACGCGCCCCGCGACCGCGTGTGGCAGGCATTCACCGACCCGAAGCTGGTCGCGCAGTGGTGGGGCCGCGGCAACAAGCTGGTCATCGAGCGAATGGAAGTCGAGAAGGGCGGCCACTGGCGCTTCGTCGAGCACGGGCCCGAGGGCGTGCACGGGTTCGAGGGGCGGTACCGCGAGGTCACGCCGATGACCCGCCTGGTCCACACCTTCGAGTGGGACGGGATGCCGGCGTACGTCATCATCGAGACGGTGACGCTGGAGGACGCGGGTCCGGGTCGCACCAAGGTCGTCAATGTGAGCCTGTTCCACACCACCGAGGAGCGGGACGGGATGCTCCAGTCGGGGATGGAGGGCGGGCTCAACGAGAGCTACGCGGCGCTGGACCGGCTGCTCGCGACGATGAAGTAGGACGTCACGATGGCACTGTCATCCTGAGCGAAGCGAAGGAGGCCATGCCCGGTCACGGCCGCCTTCACTTCGCTCAGGCTGACACGTTCCGGTGACACTCCTTCCCCTCCCCTCCCCTAACCCCGTCCGCGGCACTATCATTGCCAACCCCACCCCCCGGGGCTCCCGGCTCGGCCGGCCGGCAGCTACAGTCTTGATCACATTGTACTTGCGACCAGGCTTCGGCACTGCCAGAAATTGCAGAATGCCACGCTCCTAGCGCATGCTGCCGAACCGTCCCGGAGAGATCGCCATTTCAGCTGACGCGCCCGCCCGCCGTCGCATCCCGGCGCTGACCGCCACCTTCGTGACCCTGCTCTACGCCGTGGGGTACCTGGTGTGGGAGCGGAACGATTGGGGCACGCCCACCATCCGGAACCTGGTGAGCAACGTCGCCTTCATGCCGCTCAACATCGCGGTGGTGACGCTGACCGGGCTGGCCTCCCGGCTGCCCGTGCTCGATCCCGGTGTCCGCCGCGCCCTCCGCCTCCTGGCGCTGGGCTCGGCGATGGTCTTCATCGGCAACGCGATCTCGACCTGGTATCTGATGGTGCTCCAGGAGAACCCGCCGATCTCCTGGGCCGACGTCTTCTACCTCTCCGACTCGCTCCTCATCCTCGCCGCCCTGCTCTCGTTCCCGCTCGCCCGGCGCACCCGGTTGGAGCGCTGGAAGTTCGGGCTCGACGCCGCGATGGTGCTGGTCGGCGGCGCGGTGGTGATCTGGTACTTCTCGATCCGGCCCACGACCGAGCTGGGCAACACCGACACGATCATCACGCTGCTGGCCTTCGCCTACCCGCTGGTGAGCATGCTGGTCCTGCTCGGCATCACCACCGTGATCCTGCGCCGGCCGACCGACGGGAACCGGGTCGCCTTCGGCCTGCTGGTCGGCGCGGTCACCATCAGCGTGGTGGCCGACCTCACCTTCAACCTGGTGTCGCTGGAGACCGGCGGGCGGAGCGCGAGCATCGTCGACGGCGCGTACCTGCTCTGCTACGTGATGCTGATCGCGGGCGCGGAGCTGTACTACCGGCGCCCGGTGCCGCGCACCGCGACCGGCGCGACCCCACGGCCCCGAACTCAGCCGATCAGCCCCCTGCCCTACCTGGCGGTGGGGAGCACCTACGCCCTGCTGATCAACGCCGTGATCGAGCCGTGGACCGACCCGGTCAGCGGGCTCGCGGTCGGCGCCCTGCTGGTGACGCTGCTGGTGGTGGTCCGGCAGCTCCTCGCGGTGCGGGAGAACGTCCGGCTGCTCGCCGATCAGGCGGTGCGGCAGAACGAGGCGCGGTTCCGCTCGCTGGTGCAGCACTCGTCCGACGTCATCATCGTGACCCGGGCCAACGGCACGATGCGATTCGTGAGCCCCTCCGCCAACCGGGTGTTCGGCTACGACCCTTCGGAGATGGTGGGCCGGCAGATCACCAGCCTGCTCCACCCCGACGACAGCCCCCGCGCCGCCACGCTGTTCGAGCATGCCTCCCGTACGCCCGGCGTGACCGGCCCCGTGGAATGGCGCTTCCGCCAGCCCGACGGCTCCTGGCTCAGCGCCGAGATCCTGGCGACGAACCTCACCGGCGACCCGACGGTGCGCGGCATCGTGCTCAACACCCGCGACGTGAGCGAGCGGAAGCGGCTGGAGGAGCAGCTCACCCACCAGGCGTTCCACGACCCGCTCACCGGCCTCGCCAACCGCGCGCTCTTCCGGGACCGGGTGAGCCACGCGCTGGCGCTGGCGCAACGGCAGTCGCACCCGATCACCGTCCTCTTCCTCGACCTGGACGACTTCAAGCGGGTGAACGACAGCCTGGGCCACGCCGAGGGCGACCGCCTGCTCATCTCGGCGGCGGAGCGGTTCCTCTCCTGCGCCCGCGCCGCCGACACCGTCGCCCGGCTCGGCGGCGACGAGTTCGCGATCCTCATCGAGCACGCGGCGGGACCGGACGGCCGGGGCGAGCTGCTCGAGCGTCTCGCGACGGCGATGGGCCACCCGTTCACCCTCAGCGGCAACCAGGTGCAGGTCACCGCCAGCATCGGCGTCGCCACCGCCTCGGTGGGCGACACCGCCGACGACCTGCTGCGCAACGCCGACGTCGCGATGTACGCCGCCAAGCGCCGGGGCAAGGGCCGGTCGGAGACCTACGAGTCGCGGATGTACGCCGACGTGCGCCACCGGCTGGAGATGGAGGCCGCGCTCCGGGCCGCGATCGACACCGGCGAGCTGAGCCTGCACTACCAGCCGATCGTCCAGCTCGCCACCGGCGCGATCTACGGCGTCGAGGCGCTGGTGCGCTGGGAGCACCAGACGTACGGCCACCTCCTCCCGCAACACTTCATTCCGCTGGCGGAGGAGACCGGGCTCATCGTCAAGCTGGGGAGCTGGGTGCTGGACGAGGCGTGCCGGCAGGTCCAGGCCTGGCGCCTCGCGTTCCCCGCCTCGCCGCTCTCGGTCTCGGTCAACATCTCCAGCCGCCAGCTCCAGGGGCCCGGCATCGCCGACGCGCTGAGCGATGCGCTCGCCACCTCGGGCGTGGATCCGTCGGCCATCGTGCTGGAGATCACCGAGAGTGTGCTGATGCAGCAGACCGACTCGGTGCTCGAGCGGCTCCAGACCCTGAAGAAGCTGGGCGTCCGTCTGGCGATCGACGATTTCGGCACCGGCTACTCCTCGCTCAGTTACCTCCAGCGCTTCCCGATCGACATTCTGAAGATCGCGAAGCCGTTCGTCGAAGAAGTGGCGCTCGGCGCCGAGCGCGCCGCCCTGGCCCGGGCCATCATCGGATTGAGCGACACGCTGCGGCTGCAGACGGTGGCGGAAGGCATCGAGATGGCCGAGCAGCGTGCCGCGCTGATCGAGCTGGGCTGCCCGCTCGGCCAGGGGCACTACTTCGCGCGGGCGCTGCCGGCGGAGGCGGTGGAGCGGATGCTGGCCGGCCGCCGGTCCCTGATCCCCCACCATGGCCACCATCACGGTGCGGCGGCGCCGAAGGCGGCCGTGCCGCGCGACGCCTCGTAGGCCATGGCGCCCGCCCGCACCAGGTACCTCTACAAGCTGCACTTCACGGCGCTCTCGGTGGTGGCCGTGCTGGTGGCGGTGGTGGCATGGCTCCTCGCGCCCCTCGGCTGGCCGGCCATGCTGCGCGGGCTCGTGCTGTTCACCGCGATCGCGGTGGTGCTGGAGCAGATCGTCATCTGGGTGATGGTGCGACACATCCTGTCGCCCACCGGGGTGGCGGCCAACCTCGCGCTGCGGATCGCCGACGGCGACCTCGGCATCCCCTCGTGGAGCACCAGGCCGGGACACGCGCCGAAGGATTCGCTCACCAAGACGATGTTCGCGATGCTCGGCAAGCTTCGGGATCTGGTGGGCACCATCCGGCAGCACGCCCACGACGCGGCGGCGATGGCGGAAGAGATCGCGGCCTCCACCCAGCAGATGACCGCCTCCACCCAGGAGGTCGCCGGGACCACGGGCGACCTCACCGAGCGGGCCAGCCAGCAAGCGCTGGTGGTCCGGCGCGCGGCGGAGGACGCGGGCAAGATCCTCACCATCACCCAGGGGCTGGCGTCGGGCGCGGAGCAGTCGGCCCAGCGCAACGCCGCGCTGGCCAGGCTGGCCCGGGGCCACCGGGAGCGGCTCGATCTCAGTACCACGGAGCTGGGGCGACTCGCGGAAGAGGTGAAGGCCGCGGCAACGGAGGCCGAGGCGCTCGCGGCCGCGTCGGCGGAGATCGAGAAGTTCATCACCCAGACCAAGGCGATCGCCAAGCAGACGCACATGCTCGCGCTGAACGCTTCGATCGAGGCCGCGCGCGCGGGCGAGGAGGGCAAGGGCTTCAGCGTCGTCGCGGAGGAGGTCCGGAAGCTGGCCGCGCAGGCCGCCCAGGCCGCGACCTCCACCAGCGACACGGTGCAGGCGGTGCTCTCGCGGGTGAGCACGGCGCGGGAGCGGCTGCTCCGACTCGGCAAGAGCGGCATGGCCGCGCGCGACGCGGCGCACGCCGCGGCGGAGGGCCTGATGAACGTGGCGGCGGACGCCGAGGCGAACGACGAGTGGACCCGGGGCATCTCGGCCTCGGCGGGCGAGGTC
Source organism: uncultured Gemmatimonadales bacterium (assembly GCA_963826065.1). GTDB lineage: Bacteria > Gemmatimonadota > Gemmatimonadetes > Gemmatimonadales > GWC2-71-9 > CAVVWJ01. The sequence continues at coordinate 257,517 of CAWGVP010000003.1, read as the reverse complement.
CAGGGATTGATCGAGGGGATCGCCGGGCGCATGCGCGAGGTGTCGGCCGGCACCGAGGACTACGCGGCGGCGGCCCAGGAGATCGCGGCGGCGGCGGAAGAGCTCAATGCGTCCACCGAGGAGATCTCGTCGTCGGCGGGGCACCTGGCGGACGCGGCGGCGCGGCTCACGGGGGCGGTGGGGGGGTTCCGGCTGGAGTGAGGCTTTTCGCCCTCCCACGTGTCATCCTGAGCGAAGCGAAGGAGCCATGAACCGTCGCATGTCCCCTTCGCTTCGCTCAGGGTGACCATATCATTCGCCCCATGCTCTCCCTCCTTCTGAACGCCGACCTCTACGACCCCTCGCCCCGCGGCCGGGCCCATCTGCTCGTGGCGGGGGAAACCGTCGTCTGGATCGGCGCCGAGAAGCCCTCGCTCCCACGCGGCCTTGCCCACGAGCGCGATCTCGAGGGCCGGCGGGTCGTCCCCGGACTCATCGACTGCCACGTGCACCTCACCGGCGGCGGGGGCGAGGCCGGCCCGCACACCCGGGTGCCGCCGGTGGCGCTGAGCCGGCTGACCCGGGGCGGCGTGACGACGGCGGTCGGGGTGCTGGGCACCGACGACGCCATCCGGACGCCGGCGGAGCTGGTCACGGTGGCGCGCGGCCTCACGATGGAGGGCCTCACCGCCTACTGCCTCACCGGCGGATACCACGTCCCGCCCGCGACCGTCACCGGCGACGTGCGGCGGGACCTGGTGCTGATCGACCTGGTGCTCGGCGTCGGCGAGCTGGCGATCAGCGATCACCGGTCCAGCCAGCCCACGCGGAACGAGCTGCTGCGAGTCGCGGGCGACGTGCACGTGGGCGGGCTGATGAGCGGCAAAGCGGGGCTCCTCCATCTGCACGTGGGCGACGGCGCCCGCGGCCTGGCGCCGATCCGCGACGCGCTCGACCACAGCGAGATCCCCGCCGCGGTCTTCCATCCTACCCACGTCAACCGCCGCCGCGGGCTCTTCGACGAGGCCATCGCCCTCGCGCAGCGGGGGTGCACCATCGATCTCACCGCATTTCCGGTCGAGCCCGGTGAGGACGCGTGGAGCGCGCCCGATGCCCTGGTCCGCTACCTCGACGCCGGCCTGCCGGCGGAGCGGGTCACCCTAAGCTCCGACGGCGGCGGCTGCTTCCCGGTGTTCGACGGGGAGGGACGAGTGGTGGACATGGGCGTCGGGGAGCCGGCGGCCGTGGGCGGGGCACTCCGCGAGCTGCTCGCCGCCGGCCAGCCGCTCGAGCGGGTACTGCCGGCGTTCACCGCGAATCCGGCGCGGGTGCTGATGCTCCCGCGCAAGGGACGTCTGGCGGTGGGCGCGGACGCGGACGTGGTGGTGCTCGACGAGACGGGCGCCGTGTCGGACGTGATGGCCCGGGGACGCTGGCACGTACAGGGGGGGCAGGCAGTGGTACGGGGGACGTTCGAGTAGGCAGGCGCTGGTCATCCCGAGCGCAGCGAGGGATCGGCCCGGCAAGCGAGTGAGTAGGGATACCTCCGATGCTCACGCTCATGAGCCGGCCGATCCCTCGCTGCGCTCGGGATGACGCCGGGTCCCCCGAATCGTGTATTTTCCCCGGCGCTCAACTTCCAGCGGAGGGAGCGGGTGGCAGGAACCCGAGGGTACATCGTGCCGGTGGGCGGCGCCGAGGAGAAGATCGGCGACGTCGCGATCCTGCGGCGGTTCGCTCAGCTCTGCGGCGGCAAGGACAGCCGGATCGCCATCATCCCGACCGCATCCGAGCTGGCCGAGACCGGCGGGCGATACGAGGAGCTGTTCCACTCCCTGGGCGTGAAGGTCGCGCGCTCGCTTCCGATCGCGAGCCGGGCCGACTGCGAGCGCCGGGAGTGGCTCGACGTGCTGGACGAGGTGGAGGGTGTCTTCCTCACCGGCGGCAATCAGCTCCGGCTCAGCACCATGATCGGCGGCACCCAGGTCGCCAAGGCGCTGCGCCGCCGGAACAGCGAGGGGGTGCACGTGGCCGGCACCTCCGCCGGCGCCGCCTTCCTCTGCGAGCACATGATCGCCTTCGGCCGCGAGGGCGCCTCCCCCCGGACCAAGATCGTGACCCTCGCCCCGGGACTGGGTCTTACCAACCGCGTCATCATCGACCAACATTTCCGACAGCGCGATCGCCTGGGCAGGCTGCTCACGGCCCTGGCGTACAATCCGTTCGCCGTCGGGATCGGGCTGGACGAGAACACGGCCGGGTTCATCGGGCCGGACGAGACGCTGGAGGTGGTGGGCAGCGGGGCGCTCACCATCGTGGACCCCTCGGAGCTCGAGTTCTCCTCCATGGCGAAAGTGCGCAAGAACGATCCGGTCTGTCTGATCGGCCTGCGGCTGCACATCCTGAACGAAGGGTCCACGTTCAACCTGCACAGCAGAGTGGCGACGGCGCCGCCGGTGATTGCGAAGCGGTAGGTCATCAAGGAGCACCACCACCAATGCGTATTCTCGACAAGGCCGTCTACGTCGGCCCCAGCCTCTATGCGCACTTTCCGGTCATCCGTCTCGACGTGGACCTGGGCGAGCTGGAGAGCTGGCCGTCGGTCAAGCTGGGCCGCGGGTTCACCGACGGGCTGGTGGCGGCGCTGCCTGGCCTGCAGGAGCATACCTGCTCCTACGGCAAGCCGGGCGGTTTCATCCGGCGGCTGACGGAGGACGACGGCACCTGGATGGGGCACATCCTGGAGCACGTGGCCATCGAGCTCCAGAACGTGGCGGGTGAGCCGGTCACCTTCGGGAAGACGCGCTCCCACGGCGCCACCGGCCAGTACCACGTCATCTATCAGTACGAACAGGAAGACGTGGGGCTCGAGGCGGGCCGACTGGGGCTGATGCTGCTCCACTCGCTGCTCCCCGCCGAGCTCAGGCCCGAGGGCGCGGTGCCGCGGGACTTCGACTTCGCCGCGGAGCGGGACGAGTTCATCCGCTACGCCCAGCGTCGGCATCTGGGTCCCAGCACGATGTCGCTGGTGCGTGCCGCGGAAGAGCGGAAGATCCCCTGGATCCGGGTCAGCGAGCAGAGCCTGATCCAGTTCGGGCACGGGCGCTACCAGCAGCGGATCCAGGCGACGGTCACCGGCCGCACCTCCCACATCGCGGTGGAGCTCGCCTCCGACAAGGAGGAGACCAACCGCATCCTCGCCAACCTCGGCCTCCCGGTGCCAAGGCAGCGACTGGTCCAGGGCGCGGAGGACGCCGTGGAGGCGGCCGAGGCGATCGGATACCCGGTGGTGGTGAAGCCCTTCAACGCGAACCACGGCCGGGGGATCACCATCCACATCACCACGCCGGAGGAGGTGCGGGCCGCGTTCCACGTGGCCCGGGAGCACAGCCGCAGCGTCATCGTGGAGACCTTCATCAGCGGCGACGACCACCGGATGCTGGTGATCGACGGCCGGCTGGTGGCGGTCTCGAAGCGGGTGCCCGGCCACGTGGTGGGCGACGGGGTGCACACCATCGAGGAGCTGGTCGAGGCGGTGAACCAGGACCCGCGGCGCGGCATCGGCCACGAGAAGGTGCTCACCCGACTCGACTTCGATCACCAGGCCGAGACGATGCTGGAGCGGAAGGGCTACACCCGGCAGTCGGTGCCCGCCGCGGGCGAGCAAGTCTTCCTCCGCTCCACCGGCAACCTCTCCACCGGCGGGACCGCCACCGACCTCACCGACGTGGTCCACCCCGACAACGCCGAGATGGCCACCCGCGCGGTGAAGGCCATCGGGCTCGACGTGGGTGGGGTGGACTTCCTCTCCACCGACATCACCGAGTCCTACAAGGAAGTGGGGGGCGCGATCTGCGAGATCAACGCCGCCCCCGGATTCCGGATGCACATGGCGCCGAGCGAGGGCCGTCCGCGCGACGTCGCCGGTCCGGTCATCGACATGCTCTTTCCGCCCGGTACGCCGAGCCGGATTCCGATCGCCGCCGTCACGGGAACCAACGGCAAGACCACCACGGCGCGGATGCTGGCCCACATCGAGAAGCTGGCCGGCCACCACGTGGGACTCACGTCGACCGACGGCGTGTACATCGACGGCCAGCGCACCGTCGCCGGCGACATGACCGGCCCGGTGGCGACTCGGATGGTACTGGGCGATCCGTCGGTGGACGTCGCGGTGCTGGAGGTGGCGCGCGGCGGCCTGCTCCGGGCCGGCATGGGCGTCCGGCACTGCGACGTGGGCGCGGTGCTCAACGTGAAGTCGGATCACCTCGGGCTCCGCGGGATCGGTACGCTGGAGCAGCTGGCGCAGGTGAAGCGGATCGTGGTGGAGATCGCCCGCGACACGGCGGTGCTCAACGCCGACGACCCGCTCTGCCTCAAGATGGCCGACTACACCCAGGCCGAGCACCTGTGCTACGTGACCATGGACCCGACCCACGAGCTGGTGGGCGAGCACATCAAGGCGGGCGGGCGGGGCCTGGTGCTGGAGTCGGGGATCAAGGGCCAGATGATCACCATCTACGACAAGGGCGCCCATATCCCGCTGCTCTGGACCCACCTGATCCCGGCGACGCTCGAGGGCCGGGCGATGCACAACGTGCAGAACGCTATGTTCGCCGCGGCGATGGCGTTCAGCATGGGGCTCAAGCTGGAAGACATCCGCCACGGGCTCCGGACCTTCGACACCACGTTCTTCCAGGCGCCGGGCCGGATGAACATCTACGACGAGCACCCGTTCAAGGTGATCCTCGACTACGGCCACAATCCGGCGGCGGTGGAGGCGATGTGCGATCTCGTCGAGCGGCTCGAGGTCGCCGGGCGGCGGATCTGCGTGCTCGCCGCTCCGGGTGACCGCCGTGACGAGGACATCAAGGACATCGGGCGCATCGCGGCCAACCGGTTCGAGTACTACATCTGCCGCCGCGACGACCAGCTCCGGGGACGCGAGCCGGACGAGGTTCCCATTCTCCTGCGCGACGCGCTGCTGGAGCACGGCACGCCGCGGGAGCAGATCGCCGTGATTCCCGACGAGCAGGCCGCGGTGGATGCCGCGCTCCGGGAAGCGCAGGCGGGCGACCTGGTGCTGATCTTCGGCGACGCGATCACCCGGAGCTGGAAGCAGGTCATCCAGTTCCGCCCCGACGCCGCGCGGCCGGTGGAGTGGGCGCCCCGGGTGTCGCGGCCGGAGCCGGCGCTGGCGGTCGCGCAGGAGCTGGTGCCGGCGGAGCGTCGGAAGGAGTTCGTTCGCGACGTGCGGGGGGTGCGACTCCCCCGGGCGAGAGAGGCGGACGATTAGTCCTTGACATGAGGCTACTCGACTCCAGGCGCCTCACCGGCCCGGGCCTGGTCCTCGACCGTCCCGGCGCCGTGGCCGACGTCGAGGTCGCGGACGACCGGCGAGACGAGGCCATCGCCGCGTGGTGGGACGCCGCCACCCGGATGCTCGGCGCCGTGGGTTGGAGCGACGAGCGCCTCGTCGCCCGCCGCTTCGAGGGCGGCGCGAGTCTCGCCATCACCGCCCCGCCGGATTCCCTCTACTCGGCCACCGACCTCAACGAGTGGGCCTGGACCGCCGCCGAGGCGGCGCTGAGCCGCCGGCCGGCGCCGGAGTTCGAGGCCGCGGCGGAGCGGCTGCGGCAGGCGATCGCCGAGGAGCGGGACCCCCGCCTGCTGGCCATCCGGATCGCCGCCCGCTCGCGCGGACTCACCTTTCTGAGCGGCGAGGACCTGGTCTCGGCGGGTGCGGGCACCGGCGTGCTCTGCTGGCCGGCGCGCGACCTCCCCGAACCGGGGCGGGTCCCGTGGTCGCGGGCCCACGAGATCCCGGTCGCGCTGGTCACCGGGTCGAACGGGAAGACGACGGTCGTTCGACTGATGGCGGCCATGGCGACGGAGGCGGGACGGGTCACCGGCGTCACCTCGACCGAGGGCGTCTTCGTCCGGGGCGAGCGGGTCGCGGAGGGCGACTACTCGGGGCCCGAGGGTGCCAGGCTGGCACTGCGCCGGGGCGAGGTCGACACCGCGATCCTCGAGACTGCCCGCGGAGGCCTGTTGCGGCGGGGGCTCACGGTCGAGCGGGCCGATGTCGCCGTCGTCACCAACATCGCGGCGGACCATCTGGGTGAGTTCGGCGTGCAGAACCTTCGGCAGCTGGCGGAGACGAAGCTGCTGGTGGCCCGGGCCATCGGACCCGACGGCCGGCTGGTGCTCAACGCGGACGACGCCGTGCTGGTGGAGTCGTCGACCGCGATCGCGTCGCCGATCGTCTGGTTCTCGCTCGACGCCGGCAACGCGGTGGTTCGCCGGCACACCACATCGGGCGGGACGGCGGTGGTCGCCGACGGGAACGAGCTCGTGGTCCTCACCGGGGAGGGACGCGAGGCCGTCGCCCGGGTGGAGGAGATGCCCTTGGCGGCCGGTGGCGCGGCGCGGCACAACGTGGCCAACGCCCTCGCGGCGATCGCGGCGGCGACGGGCCTGGGCATCCCGCTCGACGCGGTGCGGACTACACTGCGCCGGTTCGGCCGCGACCCGGCGGACAATCCCGGCCGGGCGAATGTCTACGAGATCGGCGGCCTCCGGGTCGTGGTGGACTACGCCCACAACCCGCACGGGATGGCGGCACTCGCCGCGACCCTCGACCGCCTGCCGTCCGAGCGGCGGCTGGTCATGATCGGCCAGGCCGGCGACCGCGACGACCAGGCGATCCGCGAGCTGGCACGAGCCGCGCTCGCGTTGCGTCCGGACCGGGTCGTGGTGAAGGAGATGGATGCCTACCTGCGGGGGCGCGCGCCGGGCGAAGTGCCCAGCCTGATGGCGGACGAGCTCCGCCGGGCGGGACTGCCGGAGACCGCGATCTCCACGCCCGGCACCGAGATCCCGGCAGTGCGCGAGGCGCTCGGCTGGGCTCGGCCGGGGGACCTGCTGGTGCTGACGCTGCACCAGGATCGCCGGGGGGTGCTGGAGATGCTGGAGGGGCTGCGGGACGGGGGGTGGAAGGCTGGGGAGGCGCTGCCGCCCGGCCGGGCGTCATCCTGAGGCGGGAGGATGACTGCACTGGCAGGCGGTTAGCTTCCCGGGGTACCCGTCCCGCAGCGAGGATTCCCCGCGTTTGTCACAGCCGCCCCCGGTTCTGCTCCCCAAACAGCGTCCGTCCTGGAGCTCGCTCGCGACCAGCGCCGCGGTTCACACGGCGGTGATCGTGCTCGCGGTGGTGCTGTCTACTCGGGAGCCGGCCCCGGACGAAGGCGAGCCGGAGCGGCGGCGGGAGCCGACAAGGCAGGTGGAAATGATCTATCTGCCACCGCCGCCTCCCCAGTCACCGCCACCGCCACCGGAGCCGCCTCCGGCGCCGCCGCCCCAACCCGAGCCACCGCCCCCACCTCCGGAGCGGCGTGCGCCCCCGCCGCCGGAGAACCAGCCCGAGCCCGAGGACCGTGCCAACGCGCCACCCGAGGCCCTACGGCGCGAAGGGGAGGAGGCCGAAGAGCCCGAGGGGGCGTCGGCGGAGGACGCCCCGGCGGAGGCGCCGCGGGAGGCACCGCGCGCCGCGGCACCGACGATGGAGTCGGAGGCGCTCAGAATCTTCGGGCGGCGGCGCGTGGCGACCCAGCCGGGTGCCGGCCCGCGGGCGGTCCGGCCGATGGAGTCGTACATCCCCGAGCAGCCGGACAAGTGCGTGCCCAAGCCCACGCCGCCGCCCGACTCGGCCGCGCCGGTGCAGTACGCGACGGTGGTCGGCAGGATCTTCCAGCAGGAGGGTGGCAGGCCGCTGGCCGGCGCGCATCTCCAGATGCTCGGCACGCCGTACGTCACCTTCACCGACAACCAGGGGGAGTACCGATTCCGCTTCGACCTTTCGCTGATGGACAATTGCCGGACGCAGTACGTTCGGGTCAGCGCGAAGGGGTATCAGTCACGGCTGCTGGTGGTGATGGTGGGGCGGAACGTGCGGAGCGAAGACGTGCATCTGGAGCGGCGGTCGAGGTGGCCGGGGCTATAGGATGTGAGCCGCCCCCGCGAGCAGCAGCGCCGCGACCGCCACGCCGATGGCGACGTACACCGGCACGCGCGACGGCTCCCGCCGCTCCAGCTGCAGCAGCGCCTCTCTCGCCTTGGCCTGGCCGCTCTCCAGCCGCTCGAGCTTCTCCGCCACCAGCCCCAGCTCCCCGCGGAGCTGGTCCTGTCCCTCCATCATCTGCTCCAGCACACCGCCGGCCTGCGACACCGCCGCCGGCGGGTCGAAGAGCGACTGTGACATCACGCCCTCCGCCGCCAGCACCTCCTCCATGCCCTGCACGAAGTGCCGCTGGTGAATTCGCTTTTCCACGTCCGGTCCCGGCTCCGTAGTCGCGATCTGGGCGGCCTTCAGCACGGCGTTCTTGATGTCGCCGCCGCTCCGGGGATAGCGCTCCGCCAGCGTCTTGAAGTCGACGTCGTCCGCCAGCGGTGTCTTCCGGGCGTGGAGCTGGACCCGCCAGATCCGCTCCCGCTCCTCCGCGTTGGGCATGTCGAACAGGATGTGGGTGCGGATCCGCCGCTCGAACGCGGGGTCGATGTTGGCGGCGAGGTTGGTGGCGAAGATGACCACCCCGTCGAAGCTCTCCAGCTCGTGCAGCAGGACGTTGACGATCGCGTTGGCCTCGCGCTCGTAGGCCGCGCTCAGCGAGGTGAAGCGGCGGCCGGCGATCGCGTCGGCCTCGTCGAAGAACAGCACCGCGTTCTGCCGCTCCGCGGCGCGGAACACGGTGGCGACGTGCTTCGCCGTCTGCCCCACCCAGCGCGACTCCAGCTCCGAGTAGCGCACCACGAGCAGCCGCTGGTCCAGCGCATAAGCCAGCGCCTCCGCGCAGATGGTCTTCCCGGTTCCCGGCGGTCCAGCGAAATGGAACGCCAGCCCCAGCCCGCTCGAGTGCCGCTCCGCCAGCCCCCACTGGCGGAAGATGAGATCGTGCTTCCGCACCAACGCGAGCGCGTGGTTCAGCGACCGCAGGGTAGTCTCCGGCAACACCACGTCGTCGAACGTCCGCCGCGGCTCGATGGCCTCGACCAGCTCGTTGGCCGGCGTGCCGAAGAACAGGTCACGGATGGAGTCGGCCATGGTCAGACGCTCCCCGCCATGAACCGAGGTCGTCTCACTCGCGGATTCTCGTGTCCGGCTGTTTCTCGACTGCCCCGCCGCCCCGCTGTCCCGCTGCCTCGCTGCGCTGCCCCGCCACTCTATCCCATGCATCGCGCACGGCGGCCTTGATCTCGTCCCAGGCGGAGGGCTCCCCGCCGCGATGTTCGTAGCGATCCCAACCGGTGCGGAGATCGGGCTCGGCGTCCTCCCAGGTCCGGCCGAGGCCGTGACGGGCGGACTCGAACCCGTAGCGGTAGGCCGGCCGGAACCGATCGTAGTAGTCGGCCCCGATGGCGTAGGGGCGGCTGCTGAAGTTCTCGTGCCAGTAGTTGTCCTCGGTTTCCCACGAGGCAAGCCAGTCGTCGGATGGTTGGGTCATGGTCGGGTCCTGTGGTTGGTGTCATCCTGGGCGGAGCGAAGGAGCCGAAGCGGAACCATGGCTCCTTCGCTCCGCTCAGGATGACACTGAGTGGTTGTACCTAGTCCCCGAAGATTACTCCCTTCCACCGCCGCCGCGCGTGACCGGGATCACCCGGCCTCAAGGAACCTCGAAGGCAATGGTCCCCAGGCTCAGCGTTCCCCGCCGCGGATCGCTCGGGAAACTCACCCATCCCTGCCGCTTGGACGCGGGGGGGAGGAACGCGATGTCCAGCTCGGCTTCCTGCCTGGTGCCGTCGGGCAGATCCAGCTCGATGGCCACCCGCACGTCCTCCGCAGTGGTGCTGCCGACGTTGGTGACCTCGACCGGCAGGAGCCATCCGTGCTGGGACGGACGCGCGGCACCCAGCCGCACCGCGACGTCGGGAGGGCCATCGCCGCTCACGATGGATTCGCGCACCAGATAGCCCAGCGTCGCGAGAACCAGCACCAGCCCCACGGCGAATACGGTCCACTCCAGCGCGTTCTTCTCGGGCTTAGTCATTGCGATTCCCCTGGAGCAGGAGTCTCCCGGCGGACGCGCCGAGGGTGGATGCCACGCCGAGGGCGACGGTCTGGCCCACGATCGCCCGCGGTCCGGTGCCGTCGAAGCGGCCGAAGAGCCAGAGCATGCCGGCCGACGCCGCCAGTCCGACGGCGTAGGTGATCACGGTGCCGCGAAGCACCGAGGGGAAGCCCGTCACTTTGGCCCAGCGCTGCGCGCCGCGGAAATCGGAGTAGTAGAGGACGAGGGCACCAAGGACCAGCGTTGCGGCGGCCAGTGCGGCGAGCTGGCCTCCCGGCAACTCGATGCCGATCCGCACGATCTCCTCGGTCGGCGCGACGTTCGCCGCGAAGAGGACGGCCCCGCACAGCGCCAGCGTGAGCTGCCCGCTGAAGGATCCTTCGTCCTTGTGCGGCAGTCCGGTCTCGGCGTCGCCCCCCTCGCCGCCGAGCTGCGCGGTCCCGACCGACACGCCGATCGCCACCGTCACCGCCTCCACCACGATCCGCCCCACGATCTCGCCGACGTCCTGCGACGGCGTGATCCGCCCGATCAGCAGGAGCACGACCGCGGAGAGCAGCAGTGCGATGCCCATCTCCTCGACCGAGTCGATCGCGACCTCCGCCCAGGAGGAGTCCGGGTGCAGCCCCGCGTATCGGTTGTAGCCCAGCAGCAGCACCAGCGCCAGCAGCACATAGACCAGCTGGCGATGGGCCGGTATCGTGAAGCCGGCCTGCCAGACCTCCATGGTATAGAGGAGCGGCAGGCTGAAGAGCAGCCCGCCGGCCACCCCCCGGCCGTACTCCCGGAGCGACTCGCCGGTGGACCGCGACTGGGCCTGCGTTCTCGTAGGCACAGGGGGATGATGGCTCGCGCGGGGGCCGTGCGCGAGGGTGGTCGTCACGGCGGGCTGGTGCGGGGGCTGAGTCTTCATCCCGGGGGGAGGGGCCGGTGGGGGGAAACTCCTCCGGGGCGCTTCCGGACACTCCGGGTCGGAGCCCGGGCAAACTGCGCCCGGTCTCCTCGCCTGCGCGTCCTAACGCGCCCCTGCGGAGTTTCCCCCACCGGCCCCTCCCCCCGGATGCAGGCACCTCTGGCAGTCGCTGCGCCGCCCGGCGATACTCCGGTGCCGATCACCCATACCCGTCGGAGTCGCCCGCATGCGTGCCCTTCAGATCCTCCCGCTGCTGCTCCTGTTGGCTGCATCGCTTCAGGCCCAGGTTACCGCCATCCGCGCGGGCACGCTGATCGATCCGGCCGCCGGCACCGCGGCGAAGGATCAGGTCATCCTGGTCGAGGGAAAGACGGTGAAGGCGGTGGGGAAGAAGCTCGCGATCCCGCGGGGCGCGGCGGTCATCGACCTCTCCAACTCGGCCGTGATGCCCGGCCTGTTCGACGCGCACACCCATCTCTGCATGACGGTGAACATGCGGCGCGACGCGGGGAGCTACTACTACACCACCCTGAACGATCCCGACTCCTACCGCGCCATCCAGGGCGTCGCCAACGCGCGCAGCATGCTGGAGACGGGGTTCACCACCGTGAGGGACATCGGGAACGAGGGCGAGTTCGCCTGCACCAGTCTGCGGCGGGCGGTGTCCCAGGGGCTGGTGGATGGGCCGACGATCATCAATGCCGGCCGGATCATCGCGCCGTACGGAGGGCAGTTCCAGCTCCAGCCCGACAAGGGTGAGGTGCTGGCGACGCCGGAGTACTTCTTCGCCGACACCCGCGACGAGCTGCTGAAGGCGGTACGGGAGAACCTCCACTACGGCGCCAAGGTGATCAAGCTGGTGGTGGACGACCAGCCGTACATCTACACGCCAGAGGACATCCGGTTCGTGGTGGACGAGGCCGCGAAGTCCGGGGTCAAGGTGGCGGCCCACGTATGGACCGCGGCCGGCGCCCATAACGCGGCCCTGGCCGGCGTCGCCTCGATGGAGCACCTGAACGGGATCTCCGACGAGGACCTCGCCCTCGCCAAGCGGAACGGCGTCGTCGCCGTGTTCACGCCATTCCCGGCGGCCGTCCTCAAGCGCTTCCGGGGTGATACGGCCGGCCAGAAGGAATACGAGCAGGAGATCGACCGGCTCCGGGCCGGCCACAAGGCCGGCGTCACCATCGCGTTCGGCACCGACGCGATCCACGACCTGCCGGGTACCACCCGCGGCTCGCTCGCGATCACCTGGATCGACAGCTACGTGGACGCCGGCCTGACGCCCGCCGCCATTCTTCAGGCCATGACGGTCAACGCCGCGCGCCTGCTCGGTGTGGAGAAGGAGCGCGGCACCATCGCGCCCGGCATGGCGGCCGATATCATCGCCGCGCCGGGCAACCCCCTGGCCGACGCCCGCACGCTGAAGCAGGTGCATTTCGTCATGAAGAATGGGAAGGTGGTCAAAACCCGATCACCCCAGCCACGCACCGCCAGCCGATAGGCACACTCGCGATGGCTCGACCTTCACCCCGTCTCTGGGCGATCCGCACCGCCTTCCGCACCGTGGGGGCGGTGGCTCCCACGCTCGCGGCCCGGTGGGCGGAGACCCTCTTCTGCACCCCGCCACCCCCGCGCGACGGGGACGAAGCCTTCCTCGCCACCGGCGAGCGCTTCAGCCTCGCGAGCCAGGGCCAGCACCTCGCAGGGTGGCAATGGGGAAGCGGTCCGACCGTAGTCCTGGTGCACGGCTGGGGAAGCCGCGCCGGTCGGCTGGGACTGCTGGCGGCCGCGCTGGTGGAGTCGGGATTCCGGGTCGTGGCCTACGACGCACCCGCGCACGGGGCGTCCACCGGACGGTTCGCCTCGCTGCCGGAGTTCGCCCGGGCCCTGGGAGATGTGGCGGAGGCGGTCGGCCCGATCCACGGGCTGGTGGGCCATTCGCTCGGTGGCGCAGCGGTGGCGATGGCCATGCGCCACGGGGTGGCCGCACGGCGGGTGGTGCTCATCGCACCGCCGGCCGACGTGCGGATCTTTTCCGATCTGTTCGCCCGTTCGCTCGCGATCCCTCCGGCGGTGCAGCAGACGATGCACCGGAATCTGGAGCGCCGGCTCCGGATCGTCTGGGACGACCTCCACATCCCCTCCGTGGTCCGGGAGCTGCCCGCGGCGGCGCTGGTCATCCACGACCGGGATGACACCGACGTGCCCTTCGCACACGGCGAAGAGATCGTGGGCGCCTGGGCGGGCTCGATCCTGGAGAGCACCAGCGGGCTGGGGCACCGCGCCCTGCTGCGCGACCCCGCCGTGATCGGCCGCGCGGTGGCATTTCTCCGGGAAGGGCATCACGCGTGATCGTGATGGACCGGGAAAACCTGTACGCCCCCGGCTGGTCGCACGTCCTCTCTACCAGCAACGACATCGCGGAGCTGGAGGCATTCCGGGAGCTGGTCGGCGCACCCCGCCAGGCCCTCCACCTCGGGACCCGGCGCTGGCCCCACCTCGATCTCAAGCTCGAGCCGCGGGCGCGGGCCCTCGCCTCGCCCGATGTCAGGGTATTCGAGCGCACGGCCGATATGATCCGGTATCTTCGAAGACGGCAAGAATTGCCGGGTCCCGCCTCGCCTCGCCCCAGGGTTGCTGAGTAGTCATTTCCCTGCCATGTTCACCACCCCTTCGCCTTGAGGATCCAGTGCTGAAATCGTCAGCCGTCGCCCTGCAGAGCTGGGTCACGCGCCAGCCTCGCGGGTGGCTCTCCCCCCAGATGGACAGGACCGGGGTCGGGGCCGGAGAGGGCGGGGGGACCGTACTGGTGGTGGACGACGACCGTGGCGTCCTCCGTCTCACGTCGCGGATGCTGCGGATGGCGGGCTACAAGGTGCTCGAGGCGAGGTCCGGCCCGGAGGCATTGAGCACGCTTCAGAAGGAGCCGGGCATCGATCTGGTGCTGACCGACATCGTCATGCCGGAGATGCACGGCCTGGAGCTGGTGGACCGGGCGCTCGCGGCGACGCCCAGGCTCCGCATCCTGCTGATGACCGGGCACGCGCTGGAGTTGACGGCCCAGCTCGGCGTGCGCGAGTCGCCGCTCCCTCTCCTGCTCAAGCCCTTCAGTGCGGAACAGCTGCTCGCCAAGGTGCGCGGTGCCCTCCTCGAGGAAGGGCACTGATCGAGGGCCAGCGCCTCAGAGAATCCGCTTCCCGAACGCCGACTGCACCAGCTCGACCGCGAACGTCGCGGAGGCGTTCCGGTCGTCGAGGATGGGGTTGGCCTCCACCACTTCCAGCGACGTCATCACTCCGGAATCCGAGAGCATCTCCATCAGCAGGTGGGCCTCGCGGTAGTCGAGCCCTCCCTTGACCGGCGTTCCGACCCCCGGCGCGACGGTGGGATCCACGGCGTCGAGGTCGAAGCTCACGTGCACCCGGTCGGTGCCGTCCGACACCCGGGCCAGTGCCTGCTTCATCACCTGGTCGATCCCGGCCCGATCCACCTCCGACATGGTGTGCACTTCCACCCCGTACCGCTTCAGCCGGACCTTCTCGCCCTCGTCCAGGCTCCGGATCGCCACCATGGCGACGTTGCGTGCGTCTACCTTGGGACCCTCCCCTCCGATCGAGGTCAGCTCGGGCGGCCCTTCGCCCAACAGCGCGGCGACGGGCATGCCGTGGATGTTCCCCGAGGGCGATGTCTCCGGCGTGTTGATGTCGCCGTGGGCGTCCACCCAGAGAAGACCCACCTTCTTCCCTTCCCGCCGCGCCGCCCCCGCGATGGCCGACACGGTTCCCACCGAGATCGAGTGATCGCCGCCGAGCACCAGCGGGAAATGACCCTTGCCGACGATCCGCTCGACCTTCCCCGCGACCAGGCGCGACGCGCGGGCGATCTCCGCCAGATACCGCGCCCTGATGTCGCCCACCTTCAGAGCCTCCATGTTCCTGATGCCGACGTCGCCCTCGTCCACCACCTTGTGACCCAGCTCCGTCAGCCGGTCGGCGAGCCCGGCGATCCGGATCGCCGACGGGCCCATGTCCACGCCCCGGCGGCCGGAGCCCAGATCCATGGGGACACCGAGGATGTGGATGATCACGCGACCGCCCTTGGTCTGCGGGGAACCTTCCGGCGGGCGGGCCGCCATTGCAGCCGGCCGAGCGCCACCCGGCTGCCGGCGTCGAAGCGGATGCCCTCCTGCTCCAGGCGAATGCGCTGGGAGATCTCGGCCCCGGAATCGCGGCGCAGGCTCAGCGTCCCCCGCGCGTTCAGCACCCGGTGCCACGGCACGGTGCTGCCCTCCGGCAACGCGTGGAGCGCGTAACCGACCTGGCGCGCATGGCCGGGCAGGCCGGCCAGCTCCGCGATCTGACCGTAGGTGGCGACCCGGCCGCGGGGTATGCGGCGGACGACCGCGTAGATCCTGGCGTAGTTACCGGCTCCGGTCCCGGGCATGGGCGGGAACATAACGGCCGTCGATGCGGGTGTCAGGGCAGTCGCAGCAGCGTGTACTCCAGTCCGCTCGGCGCGACCTCCGCGATGCGATAGCCGTGGCGGCCCAACAGCGCGAGCGCGTCGCGGGTGCGCCGGGCGCCCACCTCACGCCAGCGGTGGTGGAACTCCACCAGGATCTGGCGGGGACGGATCCCGCTGCCCAGCATATCGTCGAGCACGGAGTACTCGGCGCCTTCGATGTCCATCTTGACCAGGTCCGGCGGCGGCAGCCGCAGCATGCTCGTGAGGGTGACGAGCCGGCGCACCGGGGCCTCCACGGCCGGCCCGGCGCCGTCGCCCCGAACCAGGCTGAAGGAGGGGAACTTCCGCTTTCTCGGCGCCGCGAAGCGCGCGGTGCCGTCGAAGTCGGCGACGCCGTAGGCGTGCAAGATGAACCCGTCGGGAAGCACCTGCTTCGCCGCCCAGTCGAGCGCGATCGGCGTGGGATCGAAGGCGTGCACCACCACGCCGCAGCGGGCGATCAGGTCGCGCTCGAAGCTGATGTCGGTGCCCACCCCGAGGGCGTAGACCACGCTGCCCGGCCCGAGTCCCTCGAGGGCCACGGACCAGCGGCCGTCGGCGGCGCCCAGAGTCACGGTGTCGGCCGCGATCTCGGGGCGCCGGTAGACGTCGAGTCCGACGAGCGACTTGAGACGGCGAATGGCGATTCGAGCGCGGGAGCGAAAGGCGCCGGTAGGAGGGCCGAACAGCCGGGATGACACGCCCCTAGTGACTCTCCGCCAACCGTCTCGTCTCCCGCACCACCCGGACCGCGCCCTTCTCGGGCGTGATCCCGCGGCCCCGATGCTCGGCCCAGGCCTGAGTGAACTCCGCGCCGAGCAGCACGATCATCGAAGAGTAGTAGATCCACACGAGCATCAGCGCCAGCGCTCCCGCGGCGCCGAACGCCTCGCCCGGATTGCTCCGGCCCAGGTACAGGCCGAGCGCGAACTTGCCCGCGACGAAGAGCAGCGCGGTGACCAACGCGCCGACGCCCACGTCGCTCCAGGCGATCCGTGCGTCAGGCAGGACCTTGAAGATGGCGCCGAACAGAAGGCCGATCACCGCGAGCGAGCCCGCGAAGTTGATCGCCTCGAGCACCGGCGCCGAGAGGCCCGATGGCAGGTAGCGGCCGAGCTGCTCGCCGAAGGCGGAGAGCAAGGCGCTCACCACCAGCGACACCATGAGGATGAACGCCAGGCCGACCACCATGCCGATACCGAACACCCGCTTGAGCAGCATGGTCCTGATGCCCCCCTTAGCGGGGTCCGGGGCCACGCCCCAGGCCTTGTTCAACGCCGCCTGGAGCTGGCCGAACACCCCCGTGGCGCCCAGCAGCAGGGCCACCACGCTGAGCACCGTCGGTAGCAGTCCGCCGGCGCCCGGACGGTCGGCATTCGCCAGGATGGTACGGACCTGCGCGGCCCCCGCCGGCCCCATCGCGTCTCGCATCTGCGCCTCGATGTTTCCTTGAATGTCCTGGGGGTCCACCACGGCCCCGAGCAGGGTGAGGAGGAGGACGAGGAGGGGTGGAAGGGAGAAGACCGTGTAGTAGGAGAGGGCGGCCGCCATCGTGGGGCAATCGTCCTCGCTGAAGCCCTTGAACGTGTCCTTGAGGAGCTGCAGGGTCCCGCCTGATTCCGTTGCCATTGCTCTCTCCCGCCGGTTGCGCTCAGCGGCGCTCGATCTCGCCGCGGAGCCGAAGCAGCGCGTCCTCGGTGGCGACCAGCTCGCCGCGCGCTTCGTTGAGTCGTTGCTGCTGGCTGTGCACGAACCTCCGGTAAGGTGCGATGGCCTCGTTGACCCGGTCAGTGGACTGCGTCACCTCGTGGTGGACCTGTCGCGTAAGCCCGTCGCGGAGCCGGGACCGGAGCTGCTCCATCCGCCGCCTGAAGTCCGCCTGGGCCTGCCGGCGCTTCCGGGGAATCACGTAGAACCCGCCCACCGCGAGCGCGGTCGCGAGCAGAATTCCGGTGACGTCGGCGGCGGCTCCGGTCACCACGGTCACCACCAGGGTCCCCAATCCGATCGCACCCGCCTCGGCGAGGGCGGTGGTCGCGAAGGCGCCCTGCACCTCGTCGGCGATCGCACGAGCCTCGCGCTCCCGGTCGTACCCTCCGATCACTTCGCGGGAGACCCGCCCCACCGACTCCAGCAGCGCCTGCCGGTTGTAGCTGAAAGTGGTGGGCACCTCGCCCAGCATGCCCTCCTGGTGGAGCGACAGGCGCCGCCGGTCGACGAACTGGCTCACGTCCTGCCATACCTTGAGGTTGCGCTCCACGATCCAGTCGATGAGCCGCCCCACTTCCGCCTCGAGCTGCTGCGGGGTGTCGCCCACCACCTCGCGCTCGAACGACCGCTTGATGCCCTCGCCGTCCAGCAGCGAGCGGATCCGGCTCAGCCGGATGGTCTCCTCGAAGAAGCGCTGGCCCCGGCCCTCCATCTCGCTCAGCAGCAGCTCGAGCTTGGACAATCGCGGCTCGTAGTCACGCAGCATGTCCTGGTGGAAGAGCGCCAGCTGGGCGTCGATGCTCTGGAGCGCCTCGAGATCCTGGGACA
This sequence comes from uncultured Gemmatimonadales bacterium, assembly GCA_963826065.1. Lineage (GTDB taxonomy): Bacteria > Gemmatimonadota > Gemmatimonadetes > Gemmatimonadales > GWC2-71-9 > CAVVWJ01. The sequence continues at coordinate 239,517 of CAWGVP010000003.1, read as the reverse complement.
GCAGCTTGAGCCGCTCGAAGGCGGCCTCCTTGTACCGGGCCGACAGCCGGAGGCCGACGTTCAGCGGATTGAGCAGCTTGAGCCGGATGCGCTCCTCCTGATCGAGGGTGCGGAGCAGATACTCCTCCATCGCGTCGAACCCGCTCTGCTCCCATTTGTCGGCCGCCCCCTCGGTCCTGGCCTGCACCGCCCGGCGGGCGGACACCGGGAACACTTGCGGCGCCTCGCCGAGAAGCGCGGCGGCGTTGTCGCGCACGTAGGTGATGACCTCCGCCTGCTCCGCGGGTCCGGCGAGGATGTCGATCTTGTTCACGATGAACACGATCTTCTTGCCCCACTGGCGGATCTGCTCCAGGAACTCGCGCTCGCTCTCGCTGAACGGTCGGTCGGCGCTGGTGACGAAGAGCACCAGGTCGGCCCGGGGAATGAAGTCGCTGGTCAGCTCTTCGTGCCGCCGGATGACGGCGTTGGTGCCCGGCGTGTCCACCACGCTGAGCTCCCGCAGCAGCTCCGCGGGATGGGTACGCTCGAGCAGGTAGGCCTCGAGCGACCGCTCGGTGATCTCGGGGCCGTGGCGGAGCAGATTGATACGATCGGTGGTGGGAGTCACGCCTTCCGGGAGCACGCGCTCTCCCAGGAGGGCGTTGATGAAGCTCGATTTGCCGGAGTTGAACTCCCCGGCGATCACCAGGAGGAAGAGCCCGGCGAGCTGTTCGGTGGCCTCCCGAAACCGCTGGAGATCGGCGGCTTCGACGTCGGGTCCAAATGCTTCGAGTGCGCGCGCGAGGCGCTCCAGCAGCTCCTGTTCGCGGGCCCGCAGATCCTGCTCGCGGTCCGAAAGGAATGAGCGCCGCCGGAGCAGCCTCCCGATCACGCGGAGATCAGGCCGGTGTCGAGCCGCGGCCGGGCCGCGCCTCGCGGGCCGCCAGCTTCGCCTCCTCCTTCACCCTGCTGGCCTGCTGCTTCACCTGCTCGCCGACCGACTGGACGGCGTCCTGCACCACGGCCTTCACCTCCGGCGCGCGCTCGCTGACTTCCTCCCGAAGTGACTCACGCAACTCCTGGCCCGCCTCGACCGCGGCGTCCTTGACCCGGCGCGCCGTGCCTTGCGCCCGCTGAACCAGATCGTCTCGCGCCGGCCCCATGAGCCGCTGCTCCCGCTCGGTTTCGGGTACGAGCAACCCGCACGCGAGGCCCAGGGCCGCCACCCCGGCCGCGACGGCCAGAGGGCTGTCCTCGACCAGGCGCTCCAGCCCCCCGCGAGCCCGTCGGCTCTGGTCCTTGGCCCGCACTCCGATGTCGCGCGCGCGCTCGCGCACCTCGCCGCCGATCTCGCCGGCGCGCTGGCTGACGTTGTCGGCCGTCGTGCTCATCCCCTCGCGGACGCTATCGCGGACGCTGGAGGCACGATCGGCCAGCCGGCCCATCACACCTTCGCGGCGGCGCTCGGGCCCGGTGTAGGCGAACCGGGCCATCCGGTCGCCGGAGACCTCGCTGCGGTTACGCTGCTTGATCAGCCAGACCGCGCCGAGCCCCATGGCGGCCACCAGCGAGGTGTTCTCCTGGATGAAGTCCATCATGCGGAAGCCGGTCTCCCTGGTGCGCTCCCCGGCGTTGTAGGCGATATCCCGCGCCTTCCCGGTGATGGCATCCTTGGCCTGACGCTTGAGATTGTCGGGACTCAGGCGCTCGCCCAGCTCGTCGATATTCTGGCTGACCCGCTCGCGGGTCGCCTCGATCTCCCGCTCGATCTCCTCGGGAGGCTGTCGCTCGTATTCGTTCATGGCCGCCGCTCCTTCACCGTCTGGATGTCTTCCTTGATGCTCTCCACCGTGCGGCGGGGAGCCGGGTCCAATGTCTTGAGGTCGCGCAGCCCGCCGCGGAGCAGCGCGTATCCGCCCCCCGCGAGCAACGCCCCGACCAGCAGGGCCGCGAGCCAGGGCTCGAGCCCGATCGGGTCCACCAGCAACAGGATGATGGCCGTCACCAGAGCGAATCCGCCCACCAGCGCAACCACACCTCCCGCCGCCAAGGAAACCAGGTCCCGGCTTGCCCGGGAAATCTTCTCCTGAATTTCGCCCTTGGCTAGTTGGGTTTCCTGACGCACCAGCAGGGAGAGATCCTGGGTCAGCTGCCCGAACAGCTCGCCGATCGAGCGCTCCTGGCTAAGCTGGTGCATCGAACCCTCCCGCGCCCCGCTCGAACCCGGATCCCAGGCCCGCCGGCTCGCCGCCGGCCCGGATCCGCTCGTAGTTCGCGTCCTCCGAATCGAGGCCCGGATCGGAGCTCTTGAGGAACCTGGCCGCGGCCAGGCCGATGGCGAACGCGCCGGCGAACACCAGCGCCGGTTGCCGCCGGGCCAGGCGTTCGACGTCGCGGGCCATGGTGCGGCCGTCGGTCTCCCGGAGATAGTCCGCCACCCGATCCACCTGGCGCCCGAGGTTGTCGGCGATCTCGCCGAAGCGGGCCTGATCCTCGCTGCGCAGCTGCTCGCCGGTGCGGTGGAACGCGCCGCCGAGGCCGCGGACCTGCTCGGCCGCCTGGAGCCGGCCCTCACTGAATTTCAATCCGGCGCGCTCGCGCGCGTCACGAAACGTGCTCTTCGCCTGATCAACCACCTTGTCGCGGGCCTGGCGCACCTGTTCTTTGGCGCCCGAGCCCGTTCCGGTCCCTTCGACATTCTCCGTTCCCGGCAATGCCTGCTCGTCACCGAGGGCCGCGCCCTGGCGGCCTCCGCTCCGTGTGTCTGGCATGGTCATGATCGCCTCCTCCGACTGCGGGGTCCCCATGAGGCGCCTCGACGACGCGCCTGCGAGATGTAGACGGGGACAGGGGACAGCACTATGCGGGCGGAGCACCCGCAGTGGCGGTGCGCCCCGTCACGAGCACTCACATGCCGGTATCACTGTCGCACTTGCGTCCGGGTTGCCGGCGCCCTAAGATGGCACCGTCGTATAACCGATCCACGCGAGTCGAGATCCAACGGAAGCCGGTGTGAATCCGGCGCGGCCCCGCCACTGTAACGGGCAGACCACCTCGCTCAGCACCGCCACTGGGTAACCGGGAAGGCGAGCGAGGGCCCGAAGCCAGGAGACCTCTCGCTCGTGCCACCACGTGAACCCTCGGGGGAGGGAACGGTGGCGATTCCGGCCCCGCTGGCGCGGCCTGCATTCGCCCATCTTCGAAGCCCCGAGGATGGGCGGCGTGCTTGAAGGGCCTTCGCCTTCTCGCGCTCGGGCTCGTCCTCGGTAGCCTCGCCACCTGCCGCCCGGCAGGGGGCGAGGCGGCCGTGCCCGCGCGCATCGTGTCGCTCAATCCGACCACCACGGAACTGTTGTTCGCCCTGGGTGCCGGGCCCCGCCTGGTGGGCCGGAGCGATGCCTGCGACTACCCTGCGCGCGCCGCGGAAGTACCGAGTCTCGGCGGCGGGTTTCCGCCGTCGGTCGAGGCCGTCGTGGGCGCGCGGCCCGACCTCGTCCTCGTCTACGGTTCGTCCGGCAACGCGGCCGCGGTCTCCCGGCTCCAGGATCTCGGCATCCGCGTGCTCGCCCTCCGCACCGACCGTCTGGCCGACGTGGCGCACGCGGCGCGGGTACTGGGGCACGCCGTCGGACTAGCGGCCGCAGGCGACTCGGTTGCGGACCTGCTCGAGACCGAGTTGGCCGCGGAGCGCGCGGCCGGATCCGGCGCCTCCGCGCGCACCCGGGCTCTGCTCCTGGCCTGGGATCAGCCGGTCATCGTGCTCGGCGCGGGCAGCTTCGCCAGCGAGCTGCTGGAGCTGGCGGGAGGGCGCAACGTCTTCGCCGACATCTCCGCCTCGTCCGCCCCGGTGGCGCTGGAGGCGATCGCCGAGCGGCGGCCCGAGGTGGTGCTCCTGGCCGGGAGCGAGATGCCCGGGCTCGAGCGCCGCCCGGAATGGCGCACCCTGCCCGCGGTGCGCGCCGGCCGACTGCTTCGCCTGACCGAATCATCGTCCAACCGTCCCAGTCCCCGGGCACCCGCGGCGGTGCGCGACCTTCGCGCACGCCTCGCCGCGCTCGCCGCCGGTCCAATCTCAGGAGACCACCGATGACCCGCTCCCGCCGACGCCCGGCGTCCGCTTCGCTCGTGCTCGCGGCCGTTCTCTTCGCGACACCCCTGGCGCTCGCCGCACAGGAGCGGGGAGATACCGCGTCCCTCCCCGAGATCGTGGTCACCGCCACCCGCTATCCGGTGGCGACCGACTCGGTCGCGTCCACGGTCACCGTGCTGCGGGGTGATGACCTGCGGGCCCAGGGCGTCCATTTCGTGGGTGACGCGCTCCGGCAGGTCCCGGGAGCGCACGTGGTCCAGGGCGGGCCCTTCGGCGCGGCCGCCTCGCTGTTCGTTCGCGGCGGAGAAAGCGACTACGTGAAGGTGCTGGTGGACGGGGTGCCGGTGAACCAGCCCGGCGGCTTCTACGATTTTGCTTCGCTGACGACCGACAACGTCGAGCGAATCGAGATCCTGCGTGGTCCGGGCAGTGTGCTCTACGGCTCGGACGCGATCGCTGGGGTCATTCATGTGGTCACGCGCCACGGCGGCGACGGCCTTCGGTTTGGGGCCGCCGCGGAGGGGGGCAGCTTCGGCAGCGCGCGCTGGGAGGCCTCCGCGCTGGGCGGCGGCGACGCGGTGGGCTGGTCGGCCTCGCTGTCACGGCTCACCAGCGACGGCATCTACGAGTTCAACAACGACTACCGGAACACCGTTGCGAGCGGCAGACTGCGCGCCCGCGCGGGCCGTCGAACGACGCTGAGCCTCACCGGCCGCTATCACGACGCCAAGTACAACTTTCCTACCGACTTCACCGGCGTGCCGGTGGACCGGAACCAGTTCACGACCGACGAGACCGCGGCGTTCGCGCTGGAAGCCGCGCACCGGTTTTCCGATGTGGTGGAAGGCCAGCTGCTGCTGGGACGGAGCGACATCGAGACCGGCTTCGAGAATCCCGCCGACCCCCCGCCGGGTCCCTCGTTCGCGAGCAGCGATCACGCCAGCACCGATCGCACCTCCGCCGACGCCCGGGTGCAGCTCAGCCTGCCGAAAGGTGTCCGCGGCCTCGCCGGGGCGAGCTTCGAGGCCCAGCGCCAGGACGTGCGCAATGCCTTCCGCGAATCGCGCGACAACTGGGGCCTCTACGCGCAGGCGACGGTGCTGCCGGTGTCGCGGCTCCAGCTCACCGGCGGCGGCCGGCTCGACCGGAACGAGAAGTTCGGCAGCTTCTGGACCTACCGGGCAGCGGCGCTGGCCTTCGCGTCTCCCGGGACCAGGATCCGCGCCTCGGTCGGCACCGGGTTCAAGGAGCCGAGCTTCTTCGAGAACTTCGACAGCCCGTTCTCGGTGGGGAATCCCGACCTCCAGCCGGAGCGAAGCTTCAGCGTCGAGGGCGGAGTGGAGCAGGACCTGGCTCACGGGGCGGTCGGCGTGGGCGTGACGGTGTTCGCCCAGCGGTACCGCGATCTCATCCAGTTCACCTTCGTGCCGCCACGGCCCGGCGGGCCCAACTACTTCAACGTCGCGGCCGCCAACGCCAATGGCGTGGAGGCGGTGCTGCACCTCCGGCCCACCGGCCCGGTGCGAGGGTCGGTCTCGTACACCTGGCTGGCCTCCGAGGTCACGGACGCGGGATTCGATTCGGGTGACGCCGCGACGTTCGTCCAGGACCAGCGGCTGCTGCGCCGGCCGGACGACGCCCTCGCGGTCCGACTGGAGTCCGGGTTCACCGGCCGGGTACGGCTGGGCGCGACATTTTCCTGGGTCGGATCACGCGACGACGTGCGCTTCGGCCAGTTCCCCGAACCCAACCAGCGGGTGGCGCTGCCGTCCTACACCACGCTCGACCTCGACGGGACCCTCACCGTTCTGCGTCGGCGCCCGGGCACGCCGGGACTCGATCTCACCGCGCGGGTCGAGAATCTCTTCGACGAGAGCTACGAGCAGGGTGTGGGCTTCCCGGCACGGGGCCGAGGGATCTTCGTGGGCCTGTCCACCCATGTCGACTGATCCGGTGCCGGGTGCCGCGGTGCGCATCGCGTCGCTGCTGCCCAGCGCGACGGAGATCCTCTGTGCGCTCGGGCTCGAGGAGTCGCTGGTCGCCGTGAGTCATTCGTGCGATTTCCCGGGACGGATCGAGTCGCTCCCGCGCATCACCCGGACCCGGGTGCCCGAGGGCGCCGCGAGCCGCGAGATCGATGCGGTCGTGCGCGAGCATCTTCAGCGCGGCGAGTCGCTCTACCAGCTTGACGAGGACCTGCTCGAGGCCCTGCGCCCCGACATGATCGTGACGCAGGCGCTCTGCGAGGTCTGCGCGGTCGGCCCAGCCGAAGTCGGCCGGGTGGTCCCGGCCCTGAGCTCGGATCCGCTGGTCGTCACCATGGAGCCGCACACGCTGGAGGAAGTGTTCGACGCCATCGAGACCGTGGGCACCGCGGCGGGGCGCCCGCGGCAGGCCGAGGCACTGGTGGACCGGCTCCGAGAGCGAGTCGAGGCGGTTCGCCGGCGCGGCGCCACGCTCCCCCGCCGGCCGCGAGTGGCATTCCTGGAGTGGGCCGACCCGCTGATCTGCGGCGGGCACTGGAATCCCGAGCTCGTCGAGCTCGCGGGAGGGTGCGACGGCATCGGGCGGGCCGGCGAGCCGGGACGGGTGATCGCCTGGGCGGACGTGCTGGCGTGGCAGCCGGAGGTGATGGTGCTGGCCTGCTGCGGGTTCGACCAGGCGCGGGCGCGGGAGGAGCTCGAGCTGCTTCGCGCGCGCCCGGGGTTCTCCACCCTCCCGTGTGCCCGCGATCAGAAGATCTACGTGATGGACGGCGTGCGGTTCTTCAGCCGGCCGGGGCCCAGTCTGGTGGACAGTCTCGAGCGCCTCGCGGCGATCCTTCACGAGTGACGGTGATCACAACACATCCTTCGCCGCTTCCAGGCGCCACTCCTCGACTCGGTCGTGCTGCTGCGCAGTCTGGCGCTCGAGCAGATCCAGATCGAGGTCGCCAAGGACGGGATGCTTGTCCGCCACGGCCCGAAGCGCGCGCCAGAGCGCCCGCCTCCCATGGATCCCTACCACCAGCGCTTCCAGCGTCTCCATCCGCGCCAACTCGGTCGGCTCCTCGGTTCCGCCCAGCTTCACCCGCCCCGCCTTCTCCACCAGCCACGCCCCCGCCTTCTTCAGCCGACTCTCCGTGGATCCGAGCCGGGTGATGAGATCCCGCACGATGTCCTGGTCCTTCCGGATCACCTCCAGCTCTTTTTCCAGTCGGCGGGCCAGCAAGTTCCCCGCGTTTTCCGTGATCGCACGCTCGATCATCTCGATCGCCCCGACCGAGCCGGCCAGATGGTCGTTGAGATAGGCGCTCAATGCTTCGTTGCTCATGGTGGTATTACGCCCCGCTGGTCGTGCGGGCCGCGGCAGTCTTGCGGGCCTCGGACAGATAGCCCGGCTCCAGCTCGAGCAGGTGAGCCAGCTTCCGGACCAGCCAGGTCTCGTGCGTGGCGAGCTGGCCGTCGGCCAGTATCACGCCCCACATCACCTCCGCGAGGACCATCTTCTGGCCCAGATCGTACTCGCCGGCGATCATGCGGGTGAACTGGAAATGGTCGATGGACTGCCGGCGCTCGGTCTCGGCCAGCGCGATGAGCTCCTTGCCGGTGGCCTCGTCCAGCCCGAAGTGTCGCTGGACGGCGCCTTCGATGTGGGCCTGCTCCTCGGAACTCATGACACCGTCGGCGTAGGCGAGCTCGAGGAGGAGGGCACAGGCGGCGAGCTGCACGCCCGGCGGCCCCGAGCGATTCGGGGCGGCCGCCGGCTCGGCGGGTGACAGAATACGGCGATTGACGAAGCCGCGGATCGCGTCCAACACCCCGGTAAGCTATCACCCCCCTTCGCGCGAACGGAACCGGGATAGCTTTGGAGCACCTTCATGCCGCAAGCCGACTCTTCCCCAGCCCAGGTCTCCGCCAGCGCGACGGCCGCCGTCGCCGTGCCGGTCCCGACCGAGCTCGCGTTGCGCTACCACCGGAGCAGCCACCTGCTCTGGGCCGGGGCGACCGCGCTGGAGCTGCTGGTCCCCGCCGCGATCCTCTTCAGCGGAATCTCGGCTCGCCTGCGCGAGCGCGCCCGACGCCTCGCGAGGGGGCGGTGGCTCGCCACCGTCGCGATCTACGGCGCGGCGTACGCCGTCATACAGTCGCTCCTGTTCCTGCCGCTGTCGTGGTATGCCGGCTTCGTGCGGCAGCATGCCTACGGTCTTTCGACCGAGACCGCGAGCGCCTGGTTGGGCGACTGGACCAAGGGAACCGCCCTCTCCGCCCTGATGGCCGCGCTGGTCGTCTGGATCCCCTACCGGCTGCTGCGCGCGAGCCCACGACGATGGTGGCTCTGGACCGGCCTCCTCACCGCACCGCTCACCGCGCTCCTGATGATCGTGGCGCCGGTGTGGATCGCCCCGCTGTTCGACGAGTATGGCCCGATGCGCGATCGCGGGCTTCAGGCGCGGATTCATCAGCTCGCCGCCCGGGCCGGCATTCCCGAGAGCCGGATCTACGAGGTGCGGAAGAGCGACGAGACCCGCCGGGTCAACGCGTTCGTGACCGGGTTCGGCGACACCAAGCGCATCGTTCTCTGGGATACGCTGGTGGACCGGCTGAAGCCGGAGGAAGTGCTCTTCGTGATGGGCCACGAGGTCGGGCACTTCGTCCTGCGCCACACGCTCACGGCTATACTTGGGGCCACCCTGCTGGTCACGCTCGCGCTGTACGTGGTACACCGGGTCGCCGGCTGGGCCATCGCGCGGTTCCGGACACGATTCGGATTCGATCGCCTGGACGACGTGGCGTCACTTCCGCTGCTGCTGCTGGTCGGCAGCGTGGTCGGCCTCGCGGCAACACCGGCGGCACTGGCCTTCTCCCGGTGGCAGGAGCGGGAAGCCGACCGGTTCGGCCTCGAGCTGACGCGCGACAACCAGGCGGCCGCCAGGGCCTTCGTGCGGCTGCACGACGAGAACCTCGGCGTCCCGCGCACGGGCCTCCTTTTCCGCCTGTGGCGGGGCAGCCATCCCGATCCGGCCGACCGGATCGAGTTCTCCAATCGGTATCGCCCCTGGGTGCATGGGGAGCCGCTTCGCTACGGGGAATACATCCGGCCGATGGAGCCGTCACCGCCCGACCGCTGAGGAGACCAGGTGCAGAACCTCGCGCTCCTCGCACTGCAGGCCGGCGCCCTTCTGGTGGTGCTCGCCGCGCTGCCCTATCCGCTCTTTCAGCTGGATCGCTACACCTTCGCGAAAGAGCTGGTGATGCTGGCGTCGGCGATAGGGGCCGCGCTCCTCTGTCTCGGCTCCGCGCGCAGGATCACGGTGTTCATGGTGGACGGCCTGGTCATCGGCTTCCTGGCACTTTCGCTGTCGTCGGCACTGCTCGCGGCCAACGGCTGGCTGGCCCTGCGCGGGTTCGGCTTGTCGCTCGCGGGAGCCGGGCTCCTCTGGACCGCGAGGACGCTGGCCCGCGCGGGCCACGGCCCGCGACTTCTCGCCACCCTGGCCGCGGCGGTAGTCCTCGGCGCGCTGACCGGCCTGGCTCAGGCGTACGGATTGGTCGACAGCGAGCTCGCGAGCGCGGTGCGAGCGCCGGGCGGCACCTTCGGCAATCGCAACTTCATGGCTCACCTGGTCACGATCGGCCTGCCCGGCCTGCTGCTGGTGACGCTCCAGGCGCGGCGCCCGGCCGGCTTCGCACTCGGCGCCGCCGGCGTGGCCGTCGTGGCCGCGGCGCTGGTACTCTCGCGGTCCCGGGCGGCGTGGGTCGGGGCGGCGGCGTGGGCGGTGTTTCTCGCGGTGGAAGGACTCTGGGTCGGACGACTCTGGGACGAGCGGCCGCTCCGGCGCCGGGTCTCGATCCTCGGCGGAATGGCGCTGGCCGGATTAGTGCTCGCGCTGGTGCTGCCCAACCGTCTCAACTGGCGCTCGGAGTCTCCCTATCTCGACTCCCTGACCGGCGTCGCCAACTATCGGGAAGGGAGCGGGCGCGGCCGGCTGATCCAGTACGGCAACACGCTCGAGATGGCCCTGGATCATCCGCTGCTCGGCGTGGGGCCGGGCAACTGGCCGCTCCACTACCCGAACTACATGGCTCCGGGTGACCCGTCCTTCGATGCCGACGACGACATTCCGACCAACCCTTGGCCGAGCAGCGACTGGATGGCGATGCTCTCGGAGCGAGGGCTGCCGGCAGCCTTGCTCCTCCTCGCGGTCGGCGGCAGCATCGCGCTGGGCGCCTGGGCCCGGGTGCGGGACGGCAGCCGCCGCTCCCCGGCGCTGGGCGATCTCACCACCGTCGCCACCCTGATCGCCCTGTTCGTCGTGGGCGCGTTCGATGCGGTCCTGCTCCTGCCCGCCCCGGCCTTCTTCGCCTGGACCACGATCGGCGCGCTGGCCACATCGGCCCGGCCGATTCACGAAGCGATCCTGACGCCGAGCGGCCGCCGGAGACTGACGGTCGCCGTGAGCCTCGTCGGAGGCGCGCTGCTGCTGCACAGCGTCTCGCAGGTGGCGGCGCTGGCGCTGGCCGGCGGCAGGAGCCGCGAGGGACTGGAGCTGGCCGCAAAGGTGGATCCCGGCAGCTACCGAATTCACATGCTGCTCGCGACCGCGTGGCGGGACGAGCGCCGCTGCGATCGCGCACGTCCCCACGCCGAGCGGGCACGCGAGCTTTTTCCGAACCACCCGGCGCCGCACGTGGTGCTCCGCGCCTGCAAGGGGAACCGCTAGCCGACCGAGTGTGGTGCTGGTCACGGCCACCGTACATCTCCGCGCTCATATACGACTGAGGCCTGGGCACGACTCGAACGCGGAGGTCGGCATGACACGGTCATGGGCGATGGGAGTGCTGGCGCTGGGGGCGGCGGCTTGCGGCGGTGGGAGCCGGGTGGAGATCGATCCCAACCGAGAGGTGATAGGCACCCGCTGGAACGCGACGCTGGCGACGTCGAAGCAGCTGGCGGGTGCCCTTCAAGTGAAGGGCACGGGATGGATGGCGGGAGACGACGGAGATGCCACCAAGACCCGGGCCTTTGCCGCGATCGAGAACGCAGTGCCCGGCGGTGAGCACCCGTGGCACGTGCACCTGGGCCGCTGCGGCACCGACCGCGGCATCTTCGGCCCGGCCGAGGCGTACCGCCCGCTGCGGGTCGGAGGCAACGGCCGCGCGGAGGAGAGCGCCGAGCTGCCGGTGCCGGTTCCCACTTCCGGCGAGTACTTCGTCAACATCCACGCGTCGGTCAACAACATGGGAACCATCGTGGCCTGCGGGAATCTGGCGCCACCGAGCCGTTAGCGGGGCTCATCCCGTCTCGACCGGGGTGTCGGCACGGCCGCCCCACTCGCTCCAGGCCCCGTCGTAGAGCGCCACCCGATGGTGTCCCAGCAGGTGCAGCGCATGGATGAGGGTGCAGGCACTCACGCCCGAGCCGCAGGTCGCCACGACGGGACGAGCGGGGTCGATTCCCGCGGCCTCGATCCTCCGGCGAAGTGATTCGGGCGGAAGCAGGGTGCCATCGCCGGCGACCAACTCGTTGTAGGGGAGGTTCCGGCTTCCCGGAATGTGGCCCCCGCGGAGGCCGGGCCTGGGCTCCGGCTCGGTCGCCGCAAACCGCCCCGCGGAACGCATGTCCACGATCTGGACCCCGCCCGTGGGGATCAGTGTGCGAACCTGCTCCAAATCCCGCACGGCCTCCTCTGCGGGGACCCGCGCCGTGAAGCTGCCGCGCCGCAAGGTCGGCATCCCGCTCTCCACCGGTCGCCCTTCCCTGCTCCACTTGCCGAAGCCCCCGTCCAGCACCGCGACCCGGTCGTGCCCGAACACGCGGAACATCCACCAGACCCGGGCGGCGCTGAGGTTGGCCCCCGACCCGTCGTAGACCACGATGTCGTCCGTGTCGCGGAGACCCACTGCGGTCATCCGTTCGGCGAACCTGGCCGGCGTCGGAAGCATGTGGGGCAGCGGAGACCGGGGATCACTGGACGCTTCGACGTCGAAGAACACGGCGCCCGGCACGTGACCACGGGCATATTCGGCCGCGGCGTCGCGTCCGCTGCCGGGGAGGTACATGGACCCGTCTACCACCCGAATCCCCGCTTCGTCGAGATGGTCGGCGAGCCATTCGGTGGTGACCAGGGCCCTTCCGATCATGGTTGACCGATCCCTGCCAAAACGGCTGGCCAGCATTGAATATTAAAGGACAGCAGGGTATATAACTGCAATACAAAAATGTGGGTGAGAACGTGGAGAATCAGAGACAAGGACTCACGGTGGCCGACCGCCCCCTTCGAGCGATCCTGGTCGATCGAGCCGAGGGCAGTGCCGATCCGCTGGCTGCGGAGCTGGCGCGGACCGGCCGCGAGGTGGTACTCAACCGGGTGGACACCGAGGACGCACTCGCTTCGCTCCTCCGCACCACGGCACCGGACGTAGTCTTCACCACGCCTGCCGTCACCCAATGCGCCACGGGGACGGTGCTGAGAACGGTGCAGAGCGTTCGACCCACTGTGCCGGTCATTCTGCTCAGCGACGTCTCGGACCAGCAGGTCACCGTGGCCTGCGTGCGCGCGGGTATCGAGAACGTGGTATGGAAGGATCGGCTGGAGCGGGTCGCGGAAGTCTTCCAGAACGCGCTCGAGGTCCGCCGCCCGCTCAGCAAACTCAGTCCCCGTCAGATCGAGGTGCTTCGGCTGATCGCGCAGGGACTCACCACCAAGCAGATCGCGCAGCATCTGGTCCTCAGCGAGAAGACGATCGAGACGCACCGCAGCGCCGTCGCGCAGCGGCTCGGCATCCGCGATGTGGCCGGACTGGTTCGCTATGCCGTGCGCGTGGGTCTGGCCTCCCAGGCTCCGCCCTTCGATGCACGCCGTCGCGAAGCTGGGGGCGGTCTCGCCGCGGGCGACCCGCACCTCGATCGTTCGGCCGTGGCGTGAAGCGCCTCTCCGTGGGGCGCCTCTAGGGGATCAGGAGCACCTTTCCGGTCGTCCGCCTACCCTCCAGCTCGACGTGCGCGTCCGCGGCCCGGTCCAGGGCGAACTCGCGGCCGATCCGCACGGACAGTGAGCCATCGCCGACCCAGCCGAAGAGATCCTCGGACCGGCGCAGCAGCTCGGCGCGAGTGAGCAGGTAGTGAGTGATCGTGGGGCGCGTCAGGAAGAGCGAGCCCTTCTGATTCAATATCTGCGGGTCGAGCGGCGCCACCGGTCCGCTCGACTGGCCGTACAGCACCATCATCCCCCGGGGCACCAGGCAGTCCAGGCCCTTGAGGAACGTCGTCCGTCCCACCGAATCGTAGACCACCTGCACCCCGGTCCCGCCGGTGATGCGCTTCGTGGCCTCCTGAAAATCCTCGACATCGTAGAGAATGACCTCGTGGGCGCCCGCCTCCCGTGCCAGCCGGGCCTTCTCCTCCGTGCTCACCGTGCCGATCACTCGTGCGCCGAGGCGGCGGGCGATCTGGCAGAGCAGCAGTCCCACGCCTCCCGCCGCTGCGTGGACCAGGCAGGTGTCGCCCGAACCGAGCGGGTAGGTACTGGTGGCGAGGTAATGCGCCGTGATGCCCTGCAGTATCACCGCCGCGGCCACCTTCGAGCTGATGCCGTCAGGGATCGGGACGACGCGCTCGGCCGCCGCCACCGCATACTCCGCATAGCCTCCGGCTACGTTCTCGGAAACGACGCGGTCTCCAACCCGGCAGGTGGTGACTCCCTCACCGACTCGCTCGACGACGCCCGCGCCCTCGCGGCCCAGCGTGAACGGCAGCGGGGCCGGGTAGAGTCCCTTTCGCTGATACACATCCGCGAAGTTCACCCCGGCCGCCCCCACGCGGATGACGACCTGGCCGGGGCCCGGGGTCGGAACCGGCACGTCTTCCACGCGCAGCACATCGGTGCCGCCGGTCGCGTGCATCCGGATCGCCTTCATCGGCGGCCCGACTCCCCGAGGCGCCCCGCGCCACTCGAGCCCAGGTTCACGCGCGCTACGCGGCGATCTCGGCACCCGCGAGGTCGTCCGCGGGGGACCTTCCTCTGCGGGTGTATTGGTCGAAGAACGCGATGGCCTGCTCCAGGTCGGACGCGTGGAAATAGGCAGGACCGAGCGCCCGACACCCGGCGACCGCGATCTCGATCAGGTCCGTGGCGGTCCGTCGGACCGCGCCGTCGCCGAGTCCGTGCCGGCCCGCCCGGTCGAGCAGTCCCAGGTCGGGCCGGCCGAGCAGGTCGGCCGCCGAGCGGAGGGCTCGCGGGTCGTAGGCGATCCCCACCGCGAGCGCGAGCGGGGCCGCGTACCATCGCGGCGAGACCGAGTCGCACGACCTCAGCTCCAGATGGCCGCGCGGCCGTACCTCGGGAAACAGCGTGCTCAGGTGATCGCGCCACTCATCCATACTGGGCCGCGCCTCGCGCAGCCACTCACCGAAGGGGCGATGCTCGCCCCGGAGCTGCGGCAGCAGGATCGCCGGGGCGCGAAGCGCGAAGTCGAGATACGCGCCTACCGGTGCCCGGTCGTCCCAGGGAAGCCCGGTTCGCAGTGGGTCCAGCTCGCGCCACACCTGGGCGCGGGTGCTCCGGAGCCCGGTCGGCGCACGGTCGTACACCGGGGAGTTGGCGAAGATCGCCGTCGCGTACGGCGCCGCCGCATTCAGCACCCTCCAGCGCAGCCACGGCTCGTCGTCCAGGTCGAGGCTCACTTGAAAGGCCGCGGTCTGCCGCATCATCTTCGCCCCGGCCGGCCCGATCCGGCCGAGGTACTCCGCCATCCGCGCGTAGCGCCGGGTATGCAACAGCAGCGGCGCCGCCTCCACGGCGTTGAACGGGTCGATGCCCACGGCCATGAGATCGATCCCGTCATTGGCCGCCGCGGCCCGGAGCGGAAGGATGACCGATCGCAGCAGCACCAGCAGCGCACTGGGCGATCGGCAGGGCGGAGAGCTGTATTCCAGCTGGCCGCCCGGCTCGAACGTGAACCTGCCGCCGGCCGGGAGGTCGAAGCAGGGGGTGCCCTTGGCGGTGCGCGTTTCGGTCCAGCCCTGGCGGCCGCCGAACCGCCGCAGGAACGGAAGGGTTCCCGGCACACCTTCGGCCTCCAACGGACACCGGCGACCCGTGGCCGCCTCGACCGGAATCAACTCGACCTCCGCGCCGACCCGGCGCGGCGTGAGCGTCGCGCTCGGCGGGGTCGCGAAGACGCGGCTCGCCAGGTCGGATTCGAGCAGCGCCCACGTCGCCCGGTTCACGCCGGGGCCCCCACCACCAGCGCGAACAACGACTCGGGATCGGTGCGCCACGCCTCGATCTCGAGTCCGGCGGCCTCGAACAGCTGTGCCACGCTCTCCCGGTCGTGCTTGCAGCTGATCTCGGTCCGCAACGACTCGCCGGCCTCGAACGGAATCGTCCCGATACCGGGGATCGTCACCAGCTGCGGCCGGCGCGCCACGAGATGCATCTCGATCCGGTGCGCCTCCCGCTCGTAGAACGCCAGGTGCTCGAATCCCGAGGGATCGAAATCCGCCCCCAGCTCGTGGTTCAGCACCAAGAGCATGTTCCGGTTGAATGCGGCGGTCACACCGGCCGCGTCGTTGTACGCCGCCTCGATGCGGGCGACATCCTTCCGGAGGTCCACTCCCATCAGGAACCGGTCGCCCGGCTCCATCGCGGAACGCACCTGCCCGAGCAGCCGGATCGCGGCCGGGGGGTAGAAGTTGCCGATGGTGCCCCCGAGAAAGGCATAGAGCGCCGGGTGGGGCATGCGACGGTGGAAGTTGAGCTCCTCCGAGATGTCGGCGATGGCGGGCTCCACCAGGAGTCGGGGATACTCGCGCCGTAGCCGGGCGGCCGTCTGGCTCAGGAAGGTGGCGCTGACGTCGATCGGGACATACAGCTCCGCCGTCCCCGCCGCTCGCATCGCGTCGAGGATCACCCGGGTCTTCTCCGCGCTGCCGGCGCCGAGCTCGATCAGCGATCGGGTGCCGAGCCGCCGGACCAGCGACGGCATCCACGCCTCGAGCAAGCCGCGCTCGGTGCGGGTGGGATAGTACTCCTCCAGCCGGGTGATCTCCTCGAACAGCTCCGACCCGCGCTGGTCGTAGAAATACTTGGGCGACAGCTCCTTCTGGGGCGACGACAGGCCTTCGGCCACCTCCGCGAGCATCCGCGGATCGGCGAGCGTTTCTCGAGCCAGCAGTCTACGCGTCACGGGCGCACCTGAAGCCGCTGAAGATCTGGCGGCGGATGGGGTAGTCCCAGTTGCGGAAAGTGTTGCGCACCGCACCGGGCCGGGTGGCCCACGAGCCCCCGCGGAGAACCTTGTATTCGTCGCCGAAGAAGACTTCGGAATATTCCCTGTAGGGGAACGCCTCGAACCCGGGCCACGGCCCGAAGTCGCTCGCGGTCCATTCCCACACGTCGCCGATCATCCCCCGGCAGCCGATCGGCGAGACGTTGCGCGGGTACGCGCCCACCGGCGCGGTGCCGAAACCGAGCTGGTCCACGTTGGCCAGCCGATGGGTCGCGGGCTCGTCGCCCCAGGGGAACAGATGCTTCCGGCCGGTGGCGGGGTCCCACGACGCCGCCGTCTCCCACTCCACCTCGGTCGGCAAGCGCTTGCCGGCGAAGCGCGCGAACGCCTCCGCCTCGTGCCAGCAGACGTGACTCACGGGGTGCGCCGGATCCACCGGGCCGGTCCGGTCCATCGTTCGGGTCATCCAACGGCCGTCGCTGGTGAACCAGTACTTCGGAGACCGCGCCCCGGATTCCGCCAGCCAGCGACGACCGGCCTCGGACCAGTACTCGAGCCGTTCGTAGCCGCCGGCTTCCATGAAGGCGAGGAACTCGCCGTTGCTGACGGGGTTCACGTCGATCGAGAAAGGCCGCACCTCTACCCGGTGCCGGGGCCGCTCGTTGTCGTAGGCCGCGGACCGGTCGTCGGTGCCGATCTCGACCGTGCCGCCCGGGAACCGCACCATCTCCCCCGCCGCGGTGCCGGCAGCGGGAGCCGCAGGCAGCTCGAAGCGGCCCGGTGGCGAGTACGGGTCGCCGAGCTTGAGCTGAAGTGTCTGGAGAATGGTTTCGTTGTGCTGGTACTCGTGCTGCAGCACCATCCGGTGGACGTATCCTTCGCGCACCAGAGGATTGGCGTCATCGAGATCGGTCGCCTCGAGGCGAGCCAGGACCCGGCCGCGGATCTCGTCCATGATCGTCCGGCACAGCTCCAGCGCCGGCAGCGGCAGGGCTCCCCGCGTGCTCCGCGGATGTTCGAACGGATTGTACATCCCGGGCATCTCGACGAACTCGATCGGGCCGTCGAGGTTGCGCGTCAGCCACAGCTCTTCGAAATGCGCGATGTGCCCCAGGTCCCAAAGGATGGGGCTCATCAGCGGATCGTGCTGGGTGTGCAGATCCTCGTCACTGAGGGGCGCCACCAGGAACATGGTCCTGGCCCGTGCTTCGGCGAACAATTCGGCTATGGGCCGCAACAGGTTGCGGTCCATGGTCAGGCCGGTCGTCATGGTCGCTCCTCGCCCGATCGGTCAGTCGAGCGTCGAAAACAAGTTATTCAGCGACTCCGCCAGTGTCGGGTGGGCGAAGACCGCGTCGCGAATCCTATCATACGGCAGCTTTCCCATCATGGCGAGTTGCAGGGCCGACATGATCTCGCCGCCCTCGATGCCGAGCACGGCGGCGCCCAGCAGCAGCCGGGTCTCCGGGTCCACCAGCACCTTCATCGTCCCCCGCGGCTCGTCCAGCTCCAGCGCCCGGGCGACGCTGCTCATCGGCATGGTGGCCACGCGGTACTCATGCCCTTGCTTCCTCGCCTCCCGCTCGTTGAGTCCGATGCGGCCGAGCTGCGGGTCCATGAACACGGTATACGGGACCGGGCGATCGGCGGTAGTTCTGTGGCCTCCGTCGAGCAGATTGGCGCGGATGATCCGGAAGTCGTCGTAGGAGATGTGGGTGAAGGCAGGCCCGCCCTTCACGTCGCCCAGGGCGTAGACACCGGGTGCGGTGGTTTCCAGTCGCGGGTTCACCCGGATGAACCCTTTGCCGTCGGTCTCCACCCCGGCGGCGCCGAGCTCGAGGTGCTCGGTGTTGGGCACCCGCCCGGCGGCGAGGAGCACGTGCGAGCCCGCGATGGTGCGATCCGCCTCGGGACTCCGGGCCATGAGTTGGACGGTGGCAGGGTCGATCCGTTCGGCGCGGCCCGCCTCGGCCTGCAGCAGCACCTCGATGCCGTCCTCGCGGAGGATCCCGAGTACCGCGCCGGCGATGTCCTCATCCTCCAGCGGCAGCAACTGGCGTCCGCGCTGGATCACGGTCACCCGGCTGCCGAAGCGGCGGAACATCTGGGCGAACTCGATGCCGATATAGCCCCCGCCGAGGACGATGAGATGCTCGGGCACCCGGTCCAGCTCCATGATCGAAGAGGAGTCGAGTGGGGTCACCTGGTCGAGGCCCGGAAGGTCCGGCGGAGCCGGCCTGCCTCCGGTATTGATGAACACCAGCGCGGCCTGGAGGCTGCGCCCGTTTACCGTCACGGTGCGGGGTCCGGTGAACCGCGCCTCGCCGAACACGAGGTCCACCCCATCGGTGCCCTCGATTCGCTTCTGGCTGCCGTCGCGGAAGCGCTCGACGATGGCCCGCTTCCGCTCGCGCACCCGGTCGAGATTCACCCGCACCGGCCCGGTCTCGACCCCGTAGTCCCGGCCCCGGCGCGCGAGATACGCCACCCGTGCGCTCGCTACCATGGTCTTGGTAGGCGTGCATCCCTCGTTGATACACGTGCCGCCGACGTGCTCCCGCTCGATCAGGACGGTCCGGCGGCCGGCCTTGGCCAGGGCGGTCGCGAGCGGTCCGCCCGCCTGCCCGGCGCCGATCACGATGGCATCGTATGTCTCGGGTGCGGTCATCGGGCCCGGGGGTAGAGGGGGTGGTCCGGCCGGTATGGGGAGGAACGTCCGCCGGAGTCGGAAGGTTCCGGCGGATGGGTATCGCGCAAGCGGCCTCGCCGGTACCGCCGCCGGGCGGTATCTTCGAACGCATCAAGCCACGCCATCGAGGGACCCCATGCGCCGACTCCGGTCTTCCCTCCTCAAGCTCATCGTCTTCGGGATTGCCTTTCCGTCCGCCGGCTCGAGTCAGACGAGCGGGCTCGGGTCGGTCAGCTTCCCCAACTCCGGCGCCCGCGGGGCTCAGGCCTCGTTTCTTCGCGGGCTGGCCCTGCTGCACAGCTTCGAGTACGACGACGCGGCCGAGGCGTTCAGGGAGGCCCAGCGGCGCGACTCCGCCTTCGCGATCGCGTACTGGGGGGAGGCGCTCACCTACGATCATCCGCTGTGGGGCGAGCACGACTCGACCGCCGCGCGCCAGACGCTCTCCCGGCTCGGCGCGACGGCGGCGGAGCGAGTCGCCCGTGGCGGCAGTGCCCGGGAACGGGCCTATCTCGGGGCGGTCGAGGCACTCTACGGCGAGGGCAGTCTGAGGCAGCGCCGCCAGGCCTACGAGGAGGCGATGGCCAGGGTGCACGGCGAACATCCGTCGGACCTCGAGGCGGCCAGCTTTCACGCGCTCGCGCTTCTGAGCCTTCGCTCCCGCGGGACGGCGGATCTGCGTTCGTCGGTGCGGGCCGCGGCGATCGTGGAGGACGTCCTCCGGCGCAACCCGACCCATCCCGGCGCCACGCACTATCTGATCCATGCCTACGACGACCCGCTCCTGGCGCCGCTCGGGCTTGCGGTGGCGCGCCGGTACGCCCGGATCGCTCCCCGGGCGGAGCACGCGCTTCACATGCCGTCGCACATCTTCGTGCATCTGGGACTGTGGGACGACGTAGTCCGCTCGAACGAGGACGCGTGGACCGCATCCAAGACATGGGTGAAGCGCAAGGGGCGGACCAACGACGAGCTGGATCTGCACGCGGCCGCCTGGCTGCACTACGGCTACCTCCAGCAGGGGCGCTACGCGCGGGCCCGTGCCCTGACCGATTCGCTCGGCGCGCTGTTTCCGCCGGCCGCTCGTGACAGCGCGACGCATCACGTGCGCATATACCTCGGCATGGTGGACGCGCAGAACGTCGTGGAGACGCGGCGCTGGGATTCCCCGCCGCTACTGGAGCCCGAGCCCTGGGAACTCGTCCTCCAGGCGGCGGCGGTGGCGAGGCCCCGGCGCGATCGCGAGACTGTCGCCGCCGGCCTGGCCGGGTACCGCCTGAGAGCCGACACCATCAAGCAACACCATGACGGCGTGATGCCGCCGGGGGTCCGCGCGTTCCTGCTCAAGCTCACAGCGATGGACGCCAGGGTGAACGGCCGGAACGAGGAAGCCGTGGCTGCACTCACCGAGGCCGCCATGCTGGAGGAGGGTATGTCCGTGGTGGGCCCGCCCGAGGATCCTCCGGCGCGGGAGCTCCTGGGCGATCTGCTGCTGGATCTGGGCCGGGTGACCGAAGCGGTCGCGGCCTACGACTCGACGCTGCAGCGCACCCCGCGTCGCTCCCCCGCGTTGCTGGGTCGAGCACGCGCGGCGACCAGGGCCGGCGACGCCGAAGGCGCCGCACGGTGGTACGGGCTGCTGGCGTGGAACTGGAAGGCCGCCGACCCCGACGTGCCGGAGCTGGCGGAGGTCAGGGCAGGGGCGAGCCGGCCGCAAGCCTCGCGCTGACGGACCTCAGTCGTCGGCGGGTGGCCGGAGCAGCGCCAGCTCCAGCGCATCGCAGAGCGCGAGCCAGCTCGCTTCGATGATGTTCTCCGAGCAGCCGACCGTGCTCCACCGCTCGGCGCCGCGGGCCGATTCGATGATGACGCGCGGTCGCGCGGCCGTGCCGAGGTGCTGGTCCACGATGCGGACCTTGTAGTCCACCAGATGCACGTGGTCGAGCGCCGGGTAGTGCGGAAGCAGGGCCTTCCGGACCGCCTGATCCAGGGCGTTCACCGGTCCGTCACCCTCGGCGGCCGTGTGCATGACCTGGTCGCCGACGCGGAGCTTGACCGTGGCCTGGGCCCGGATTCCCTCACCGCCGCGCTTTTCGACGATGACGGTGAACTCGTCCACGATGAACGGCGCCCGGTAGGCGGGGTCCTTCCGTCTCAGCAGCATCTCGAACGAGCCCTCCGCGGCTTCGAACTGGAAACCGCGGTGCTCCAGCTCCTTGATCCGCTGGAGCACCGCGGTTTCCTCGTCACCGGTGGCCAGCCCCAGCTCCCGGGCCCGAAGCCTCACGTTGCGCCGGCCCGCCATCTCACTCACCACCACCCGGCAGACGTTGCCGACCAGATCGGGATCCACGTGCTGGTAACTCTCGGGTACCTTGGCGACGGCGGCGACGTGGATGCCGCCCTTGTGCGCGAAGGCGCTGCGGCCGACGTACGGCGCATGGGGGTCGGGATGCTGGTTGGCGACGTCGGCCACGTAGTGGGAGACCTCGGTAAGCCGCCGCAGCGCGTCGCCGGTGAGGACCCGATAGCCGAGCTTGAGCTGCAGCGTGGCGACGAGCGGCACCAGGTCGAGGTTGCCGCAGCGCTCGCCGTAGCCGTTGATGGTGCCCTGGACCTGCTCGCACCC
This sequence comes from uncultured Gemmatimonadales bacterium, assembly GCA_963826065.1. GTDB lineage: Bacteria > Gemmatimonadota > Gemmatimonadetes > Gemmatimonadales > GWC2-71-9 > CAVVWJ01. The sequence goes on along the minus strand of CAWGVP010000003.1, from coordinate 217,915 downwards.
GGCACGGACCGCGCCGAGCGCGTTGGCCACGGCGAGACCGGCATCGTCGTGCGGATGGATACCGAGCGGCGTGGCGACACGGCCGCGCAGCTCCAGCACTCGCTCCGCGACGACGTCGGGCAGCTCGCCTCCGTTGGTATCGCACAGCACCAGCACATCGGCCCCGCCGTCCGCGGCGGCCTCGAGCGTGGCCAGCGCGTACCCGGGGTCCAGCCGCCAGCCGTCGAAGAAGTGCTCGGCGTCGTAGATGACCTCGCGGCCCCGCTGCTTGAACCACGCGACGCTCTCCGCCACCATGCGGAGGTTCTCCTCCCGCGTCGTCTCCAGCACCCGGTCCACGTGGAGCGTCGAGGTCTTGCCCACCAGCGTCACCACGGGCGTGGAGGCCGCCTCCAGCGCGCGAATGCTGGGATCGTCCTGACAGGCGATTCCCGCCCGCCGGGTGCTGCCGAACGCCGCCATCCGGGCGCGGGCCGGAGGGGCCTCGTGCATCCGCCGGAAGAACTCGGCGTCTTTGGGGTTGGAGCCCGGCCACCCGCCCTCGATGTAGTGGACGCCCAGCCGATCGAGCGCCCGGGCGATCTTCACCTTGTCCTCCACGGATAACGAGAGCCCCTCGCGCTGGGTCCCGTCGCGCAGGGTGGTGTCGTAGAGCCGGACCGTGGGTCGTGGGTCGGGTACGGGCATGCGGTGTCCTGAAAAGGAAAGCGGCCTCTCGGAATCGAGAGGCCGCGTGTCGCTGCTGAAATCGGGTGATCCCGCTACCCGCAAGCTCGCGCGCCGCCTCCCGGAGAGCGTCGGAGCGGAATGAGCGCGAGGCAGGGGCGCGGGTGATTCGGGGTCATGCATATCTATACATGGCGGGACGGCGGGGAGTCAAGCAGCGCGGGTGTCATCCCGAGCGGAGCGAGGGATGACACCCCATGGCCCCCCTCCTGCCCCCAACCCGCCGCCTGCCCCCCCGCCCCGTCGAAGACTACCTTTCCCCCATGCCCGGCATCGACACCATCATCCCCCGCTTCAAGGCCGCCGACCGGACCACCCGGCTGGAGACGCTGCTGGACTACTCGCGCAAGCTGCCGCCGCTGCCCGACCGGCTCGAGCTGGAGAAGGCCCAGGGCAGCCACCGGGTCCACGAGTGCCAGACGCCGGTGTTTCTCTGGGTCGAGGTGGAGGATGGCCGAGTGCACATCCACGCCGACGTGCCCCGAGAGTCGCCCACGGTTCGGGGGTTCGTCTCGCTGCTCGCCCGCTCGCTGGAGGGCGCGCCGCCAGAGGAGGTGGCCAGGGTGCCGGACGATCTCCTCGACCAGCTCGGCCTGAGCGAGACCCTGGGCATGACCAGGACCCAGGGGCTCACCGCCATCCTGCATCGCATCAAGCGCTCCGTGGCCGGCGCCTGATGCTCGGCGTCCTCGAGCTCGCCGGGCGGGGCTCTGGGTTCCTCCGGCGCCGCGAGGCGGGATACCTCCCGGTCAACGGCGATGTGCATGTCGGCGAGCGGATCATCCGGCAATACGGCCTGCGCGTCGGCGACGAAATCGAGGGCCAGACCCGTCCCGGCGGGAAGGGACGAGGGCCCACCCTCGAGCGCGTCACCTCCATCCACCAGCATCCCCCCGATCAGATCCGCACCCGACCCGAGTTCACCCGACTCTCCGCGGTCCACCCCAACGAGCTCATCCGGCTGGAGACGCGCCTGCTGCGGTCGGGACAGCCGGACCACACCAACCGGGTGATCGACCTGCTCTCCCCGCTGGGCAAGGGGCAGCGGGCCCTGATCGTGGCCCCCGCCAAGGCGGGGAAAACCATGGTGCTGCAGGCCATCGCGGAAGGCGTCAACGCCAACTACCCCCAGGCCGACCTCCTCATCCTCCTGGTGGACGAGCGGCCCGAGGAGGTGTTCGAGATGGAGGCGGCGGGTGTGGGCGAGGTGATCGCCTCCAGCTTCGACAACCCGGCCTCTCAGCACGTGGCGGTGGCGGAGCTGACTTTGGAGCGGGCCAGGCGGCGGGTCGAGCTGGGCGAGGACGTGGTGCTGATCGTGGATTCGCTCACCCGGCTCGCGCGGGCCTACAACACCGTGGAGAAGGGCACCGGCCGCACCCTGTCCGGCGGGCTCGACGCGCAATCGCTGGAGAAGCCCAAGCGGTTCCTCGGCAGCGCCCGGCGGGTGGACCCGGCCAAGGGCGGCGGCTCGCTCACCATCATCGCCACGGCGCTGGTGGATACGGGAAGCAAGATGGACCAGGTGATCTTCGAGGAGTTCAAGGGGACCGGCAACAGCGAGCTGGTGCTGAGCCGCGAGCTGGCGGAGCGACGGATATTCCCGGCGATCGATCTGGTGGCCAGCGCCACGCGGCGCGAGGAGCTGCTGCTCGACGAGCCGACCCTCGCCGCCTCTCGAGCCCTGCGCCATCGGATCGCGGGGATGACGCCGATCAACGCGATGAACGACCTGCTGGTGGATCTGAAGCGATATCCGACCAACGCGGAGCTGGTGAAGAACCTGAACGGGTCGTAGACGAGCGTCAGTTCCCCATCCCTTTCGCGATCTCCGCCAGCCGCCGCTCGATCTCGGCCTGCGGCAGCCAGCGCCCCCGCACCATCACGCCCGACCGCCGCATCGTATTCCCGATGTCCACCAGTGGATCCCCGTCGACCAGGATCAGGTCCGCCCGCTTGCCGATCTCGACCGTGCCGGTCTCCTTCGACGTCTTGAAGTAGGTGGCCACGTTCCGGGTGCCCGTCTCCAGCGCCTGGTACGGCGTCAGGCCCGCGGCCACCAGCGACGCCAGCTCCCGATGGGTCGAGAACCCCGGCACGTTGTACACCTGCGGTGCGTCGGAGCCGAGCAGCAGGCCGGCGCCGGCGGCATGGAGGGCCTTGATGAGCCGCCGGCGCATCTCGATCGCGCGTCGAGCGGACTCGGCGCTCGAGCCGGTCTCCGAGAGCATCCCGTCCTTCATCTCGGCCCATTGCGCCCGGGTTTCCGCCGGGACGTAGCGCATCTCCGGACGCTGCGCGAGCTCCTTGCTGCTGCCCGCGACGGTGAGATTCTCCATCAGCACTTCGGTCGGCACGTTCCACACCCCGGCCCGCTTCGTGTCCCGCACCAGTCCCGCCATCTTCGCCTCGTCGAGATGCTCGCCGAGGTTGAGACCGAAGAAGGCCGACTGCTCGGCGCTGAGCGGGGCGCCGTCGCGGATCATGCCCTCGATGTAGCCGTCGAGGTGATCGATGGTGGCGTACCCCGCCTCGAGGGCCCGGGCGATTCCCACGTCCTCCGGCACGTGCCCGGCGAACGGCATGCCCAGCCGCTTGGCCGTGGCGGCGAGAGTGTCGAACGCCTCGCGGCCGACCCCAGGATGGATCTTGAGCAGGTCGTAGCCCGCCGCCTTCTGCTCCGTCACGGCCTTGGCCGCCGACGCCGCATCGGGAATGGAGTTGCCGTTGAGCGACGGCCCCGAGGTGTAGATCGTCGGGCTCAACAGGTCTCCTCGCGCGGCGCGGGCGCGAAACTCGAGGTGCCGCGGGTGACCGAGCATGCCGCGCACGGTGGTGATTCCGCCGGCGACATACATGAAGAGCGTCCGCTCCACCACGGTGTCCGAGGCCTGGCCGCCCGGAATGTGCGCGTGCATCTCGGCGAGGCCCGGGATGAGGAACTTGCCCTTGCCGTCCACCCGCACGCCGCCGGCCGGCACCCGCACCCGCGCCGAAGGCCCGATCTCGACGATCCGGCTCCCGCGGACCAGCACGGTCTGCCCCGGGAGCTTTCGCTCGCGGTCCATCGGGATCACCGTGACGTCCACGAACGCGATGACGGAATCGGACTGGCCGGCGGGAGGGTCTAGGGGCCCGGTGAGCGAGGTGGCCACACAGGCGAAGACGAGCCGCAGCATGGAGACTCCTGAATACGAGAAGGGTCGCCCGAGCCGTACGGGGCCGGGCGACCCTCCGTTTCACGCCTGACTCACACTCTGGCCGCGGCCCGGTTGGCCTGCTCGAATTCCTTCATGAACGCCACCAGGGCCTCGACCGCCGCCCGGGGGCAGGCGTTGTAGATGCTGGCCCGCATGCCGCCCGCGTTGCGGTGCCCCTTGAGCCCGTCGAGCCCCCGCTTGGTCGCCTCCGCGATGAACTTGCCCTCCAGCTCCTCGGTGGGAGCCCGGAAACAGACGTTCATGAGCGACCGGCTGTCGGGCCGCGCGGTGCCGCGGAAGAAATCGCTCTGATCGATGAAGTCGTAGAGCAGCTGGGCCTTCGACTCATTCTGCTCGGCCATCGCCTTCAGTCCACCCTGGCCCTGGATCCACTTGAACACCTCGCCCATCACGTAGATCCCGAAGGTCGGCGGAGTGTTGTAGAGCGATTTCTCCGCGGCGTGGGTCCGGTATTGCAGCATGGTGGGCAGCGTCTTCGGTCCGGCTTCCACCAGGTCGTCGCGGATGATGACCAGCACCACCCCCGATGGCCCGAGGTTCTTCTGCGCCCCGGCGTAGATCAGGCCGTAGCGGCCCACGTCGATGGGCCGGCTGTACATGTCGCTCGACGTGTCCGCCACCAGCGGCACACCGGCGGGCACGGCGGGCTCCGAGCGCCATTGGGTGCCGTAGATGGTGTTGTTGGTGGTGAGGTGCACGTAGGCCGGACGCTCGGAATACTTGATGTCGGCCGCCGCCGGAATCCGGTCGAAGTTCCCGGTCTCGCCGGTGGCGGCGATGTGCACCTTGGCACCCAGAATCTTGGCCTCCTTCACCGCCTTCTGGGCCCACACCCCGGTGAGGAGATAGTCCGCGGTGCGGTCGGCCGGCAACAGGTTCATCGGCACCATGGAGAACTGGAGCGACGCGCCGCCCTGGAGAAACAGCACTCGGTAGTCATCCGGAATCCCGGCCAGGTCCCGGCATGCCTGCTCGGCCTCGTCCCGGATGCGATCGAACACCTTGCCCCGGTGGCTGTGCTCCATGATCCCGATACCGCTGCCGGCTGCGTCCCAGATGGCCTCCTGGGCCTTCTTGAGCACCGGCTCGGGCAGGACCGCGGGGCCGGCGGAGAAATTGAAGATTCGCTTGCTCATGCGTGTCACCGGTTGGGGTCTGCCGCCGAGTAACTACGGCTTTCCGTCGATCTTGCTCAGCTCGACACTGATTATATCCGTATTGCCCGACTTGATCCGCTCCAAGGCCCCGTTGCCGGGTTCGCCGTCGAGGTGGATCCTCGCCAGTGTGGCCTGGGCGCCGTGGTAGATGATGTTCTCCACCTCCTCGACGTTGATCTCGGCGCCCGCCAGCACCGCGAAGACGTGGGCCAGCACCCCCGGCCGGTTCCGGTGCCGGATGACGAGCACGTGGCTCGCCGAGCTTCGGGCCAGACGGTTCACCACGTTGGGCACCTCACCGGTCGCCTGGAAGGCCTGGACGATCCGGATCACTTCGTGCGCGATGGCCACCTGCGCCTGGTCGGTGGAGGCACCGACGTGGTGGGTGCCGTAGACTCCGGCCTCCTCCAGGATGGCGGCCGCGAACTCGCCGGTGCCGCCGGCGGGCTCGTTCTGGAAGACGTCGAGTCCCGCCCGAAGCTTCTTCTCCACCACCGCCTGCCGCAGCGCGGTCTCGTCCACCACCGAGCCTCGGGAGGTATTGATGAGATAGGCGCCGGGTCGCATCGCCGCGAGGAACTCCGCGTTCACCAGATGCCTGGTGTCCGCGTTGGCGGCGACGTTGATGGTGACGACATCGCAGATTCGCGCGATCTCCAGCGGGCTCTGCGCGTACACGATCCCGAGCCGCTCCGCCTCCTCGTGCGTCAGGGTGCGCGACCAGCCGAGCACCCGCATCCCGAAGGCCCGCGCACGAATCGCCACCTCTTTCCCGATCTGCCCCAGTCCCACGATGCCGAGCCGCCGCCCGTACAGGCCGCGGGCCTTGGAGTACTCCGACTTGTTCCACTTCCCCTGCCGAAGGTCCGCCACCTGGTCGGGGATCCGCCGGTCGCAGGCGAGGAGCAGTCCCATCACCAGCTCGGCGACCGCTATCGAGTTCTTTCCCGGGCAGTTGGAGACGAAGATCCCCCGGCCGGAGGCGGTGGCGACGTCGATGGTATCGATGCCGGCGCCCGCGCGGATCACCAGCGTGAGCGAGGTGCCGGCGTTGAGGGCCGCGGCGGTCACCTTGGTGCTCCGGACGATCAGGATGTTGGGATCGACCTCCTTGATCGCCGCGGGCAACGCATCCGCCGTGAGCTCGGGCCGGGCTACTACGGCGCAGCCGAGCTCGTGCAGACCGTCGATGCCGACCTTCTCGAACTTGTCGGCGATGAGGACCTTCATCGGTACTCCAATCCTGAGAGACTCGGGGCCATCCGCTACGCCAGCTCGTGCACGAACAGCCCGCTGCGCAGCTTGGGCTCGAACCAGGTGCTCTTGGGCGGCATCACCTGGCCGGCATCCGATACGGCCATCAGCTGCTCGAGCGTGGTGGGATACAGCGAGAACGCGATCGCCATCTCGCCCGATTGGACCCGCCGCTCCAGCTCGGCCGTGCCCCGGATCCCGCCCACGAAATCGATCCGCTTGTCGGTGCGCGGGTCGCCGATGCCCAGAATGGGCGCCAGCACCCGGTCCTGGAGCAGCGACACGTCGAGGGATGCGATCGGGTCCGAGCGGTCGATTCCCGCCGGATCGAGCTCCAGCCGATGCCACGCGCCCTCGAGATACACGCAGAAGACGCCGCTTCGGTCGGGCGTGGCGTTCGCCGCCGGGGTCAGCGTCCCGAGGTCGCCGAGGCGCCGAAGCACGTCCGCAGGCGCCAGTCCGTCGAGGTCACGGACCACCCGGTTATAGGGAAGGATCCGCAGCTGATCGGCAGGGAACAGGACGGCGAGAAACCAGTTGTACTCCTCGTCCCCGCGGTGCGCCGGGTTCCCGGCCCGCAGCTCCTTTCCGGCCCGCCAGGCGCTGGCGGAGCGGTGGTGCCCGTCGGCCACGTACGCGTGCGGGACCGCACCGAAGGCGCGCGCCAGGGCGGCGGGCTCGGGCACGGTCCAGACGGTGTGGCGAACGCCGTCGGGGGCGGTGAAGTCGTAGAGCGGCGTCGAGGTGGCAATGATTCGACTCACCAGTCCATCGATCTCGGCCCGGCCGCGATAGGTCAGGAAGACCGGTTCGGCATTGGCGCTGAGCGTGAGGACGTGGCGGGTACGATCGTCCTCCTTGTCCGGACGGGTCTTCTCGTGCTTGCGGATGAGATCACGCTCGTAGTCGTCCACGTGCACGCAGCCGACCAGGCCGACCTGGGGTCGGCCGTCCATGATCTGGCGATAGAGAAAGAGTCCCGCCTTCGAGTCCCGGAGCAGCGTTCCGGCTGCCACCAGCCGATCCAGCTCTTCCCGCGCGTGCTGGTAGATCCTGGGGTCGTAGGGATCCACGTCCTCCGGCAGGTCGATGTCCGACCGGCCTACGTGGAGGAAGCTGTGCGGATTTCCCCGGGCCAGCTCCGCCGCTTCGGCGCGGTTCACCACATCGTAGGGAACCGCGGCCACCTGGGCGGCGAGATCGGGGCGCGGGCGGACGGCCCGGAATGGGTTGACGCGCATGGGGGCCCTATCCTACGCGGGATCGCGAGGGGGCGTCAAGACAGTGGGGCCGCGGGGCCGCTGTTCATCGTCCACCCGGCCGCACCACGCGCTCCACCGCGCCGAGCACGCCGTCCACTCCCAGCGCGAGCAGCGCCGCCGGAATCGCGCCGGACAGGATCATGCGGGTGTCCGACAGCGCCAGCCCTGCCGCGATGGGATCGCCGAGGCCGCCGGCCCCGATGAAGGCCGCAAGAGTCGCCGTCCCGACGTTGATGACCGCCGCGGTTCGGACGCCGGCCATGATCACCGGCGCCGCGAGCGGCAGCCGGATGTGACCCAGGATCTGCCGCGGTGTCATGCCGAGCGCCCGACCTGCCGCCACGGCGTCTGGAGCGGCATCGCGAACCCCGGTGTACGTGTTCCGCAGAATGGGATACAGCGAATAGAGGAAGAGCGCGACGACGGCGGGCAGGACCCCGATCCCCAGCAGCGGGATCATGAACGCCAGCAGCGCGATCCCCGGAAGGGTCTGCAGGACTCCCGCGGCCCGTACCACCGGCTCGGCTCCCCACGAGAGCCGCTCCAGGCCAAGACCGAGCGGCAGCGCGACGGCGACCGCCGCCGCGAGCGACAGCCCCACCAGCAGCAGATGCCGGCGCACCATCCCGAGCAGCTCGGCGCGGCGATCCCAGAGATAGCGCGGCAGGCTCTCCTCTCCGGGCGCCTCGGCGGCCACCGGCGCGACCCCCGTCGGGCCGGTGAGTCCCAGCTCCGCCAGCGCGTCGCCGGCGACCCGGCCGACCGGCTCGCGATCGACCTCCAGTCGCCGGTTGAGCCTCCGCATCGTCGCCTCATCGAGCCGGCCACTCAGCTCGGTCAGCGCGGCCACGGCGTCGGGCCGGCCCGAGGCCAGCCGGCCGCTCACCAGCGCAGCCGCCTCGTACGGCGGGAAGAACCGGCGGTCGTCCTCCAGCACCACGAGGTCGTAGCGTGCGATCAGGCCGTCCGTGGAATAGCCGTCGATGACGTCCACCTCTCCGGCGGCCAGCGCCTGATACTTCACCGCCGGCAGCAGCGCACGGACCTGGGCGAATCGCACGCCGTAGGCGCGCGCCAGACCGGGGAGCCCGTCGGGCCGGCCGATGAAGTCGGGCGTGAGCCCCGCCCGGAGGGAGGGTGCGGCTCGGGCGAGATCGCTGAGCGTGGCGAGCCGGTGCCGGTCCGCGGTTTCCCGCCGCACCGCGATCGCGTAGGTGTTCTCGAACCCGAGCGGCGGGAGCCAGCGGGCGTCCCACCGCCGGCGGAACTCCCGGCTCACCCGGTCGAACACCTTGGCCGGCTCGCGGGGCGGCTCCTCGCCGAGGATGGCGAGTAGCCCGGTCCCGGTGTACTCGGGGTAGACGTCGGCGGCGCCGGTCCGGATGGCGCGAAAGGCGATCTCGGTAGCGCCGAGCCCGGGGCGGCGATCCACCGCGATGCCCCGCGCCTCGAGTATCTGGGCGAACATCTCCGCGAGCACGTACGACTCGCCGAACGGCTTGGACGCCACCACCACCGGACGCACGTCGGAGGCCTGCAACGCCAGGAGCAGGAAGAGCGCGGTCGCGCTCACCGGCCGACTCTGGCGCGCACCAGCAGCTCTTCCACGTACGGCGTCGCCGGCGCGGCGCGGAGCTCCGCCGGGGCGGCGACCTGCTCCAGCCGCCCCGCCCGCAGCACGCCGATGCGGTCCGCCAGGAGAAAGGCTTCCGCGAGATCGTGGGTCACGAGCATGGCGGTGAGGGCCAGCTCGCGGCGGAGGGTGAGGAAGGTGGTCTGGAGGTCGGCGCGGGTGATGGCGTCGAGCGCACCGAAGGGCTCGTCCAGCAGGACCACGACCGGCCGGGCGGCGAGTGCCCGGGCCACCGCGACCCGCTGCCGCTGGCCGCCGGAAAGCTCCCGGGGCCAGCTCGCGCCGAAGCGATCGGGCTCCAGGCCGACCAGCCGGAGCGCGCGGTCGGCCGCCTCCGTGGCGTCACTCTCCCGGCGCAGCCACGGCACCAGCGCGACGTTGCGACGGACTCGCCAATGCGGAAGCAGCCCGCCGTCCTGGGGGACGTAGCCGGTGCTGCGGCGCAACTCGTACGGATCCAGTGCGGCGGCGTCCCGTCCGTCCACCACGACGTGGCCGCTGTCCGGCTCGGTAAGACGGTTGAAGCAGCGAAGCAGCGTGGTCTTGCCCGAGCCGCTCTCGCCGATCAGCGCGAGGCATTCGCCCCGGCGCACCTCGAGCGAGACCTCATCGAGCGCGACGATGTCCCCGTAGCGTTTGGAGACCCGCTCGGCGAGCAGCGCCGTCACACGCGTCGCCTTGCCACCTTGAAGCTGTCGAGACCCACCGGGGCCCAGACCCCCGTGGCGACGTACAACGCGCCCTGCGCCAGGGCGATCCAGGCACCCGCCGATCCGCTCATCTCGTGCAATCTACGAGAGCCGAACCTGTCCGGGATGCCGGCAGTTGGTCCGCGCCTTTCGGCCTTCGCCCGGCACCGGCCGGCCGGGCCCTCGCGGCGCCGCGCTCGGAGAGTCCTTAAACCCATCGTGCGATGGCGCTTCAGAGGAGGGCTCCCGGCTGTGAGTGTCGGGTCACGGTGCATCGCTTCGAGTGCAGAAAGATGCATCGAGCCCGAGCATGAATTTGGCGTGCATCGCCGTCTCCACCGGCTCGCTCAGAGGACGCGTTCATGTATCGGATCGAGGTCATCCCCGGCGAGGAAACGGTCTTCCGGACGATCGAAGAGCTGGCGATCGGCATCCGAAACGGCGTCGTCACGCCGCGTGCGCGGATCTTCCATCAGGCATCCCAGAAGTGGCTGCCGATCGGATTGCACCCGCACTACAAGAAGGCGCTGGAGATGCCGGCCGCGAGCGCGAGCCCCGCACCGGTGACGACCACGACGCCGCTGCCGTCGCGTCAGAAGTCCCCACCGCCGACTCCGCCGTCGCCCCGGGGGCACTCGCCCGCCCGGTCGCCGGAACCGACGCCGGTGCCGTCGTCCTCGCCCATGGCCACCGAGTCGAAGGTTGCGCCGAAGCACCCCGTTCCTGACACGATTCCTGCCCCGAAACCATCGCCCATCGTCGCCATGCAGCGGGAGGTCCTACGCGACCTTCCCGTGCTGCTGATTCCGGAGCCTTCGCCACAGCCTGCGCCACAGCCGACGCCGCTCCCGTGGCAGATGCCCGCGCCGCGAGCCCGGGAGCCCGAGCCGTCGAGCTCGCACCCGACGCCGCTCGCGCCGCATCCGTTCGGACAGCCATGGGTCGCGCCGCGGCCGGAGGCACACGATCCGCCGGCGCGGCATCCCGCGCCGCACCAACCGGTGGCGGCCCCTCCGGTGGATCATCAGCCGGTGGCTCACGAGCCGGCGGCTTATCGGCCGGTGGCTCATCGGCCGGCGACGCAGCACCCGACGGCGACGGCACATCACTCGCCGCCTCGTCCAGTCGCACATCACCCTGCGCACCATTCTCACACCGAGCACGTCGACATCCACGCCGACGATGCGCTGCTTCCCCGCCCCACCGCGCGACGTGCGCGGCGCATGGGAGGTCGCCCCGTCATGCTGTTCGGCGTCGCGGTTGCGCTGGTGGTCGGAACGCACTTCGCGCTCACGGCCACTCCCATGGCGTCGGCCGATCCGGTGGCATCAACGGCGCCGGCCGACGCGACCGAGCCGATCGAGTCGTCGCCCGAAGTCGCGCCGGCGACTGTGGAGCGGCCTGCCGACACGCGCGCCAACTCGGCGCGGAACACGAGCCGCAGGGAGCCACCGCGAGTGACGACGGCGCCCGCGCGCGCGGCGATGACCCCCGGTCCCGCATTTGCGGGGTCGGTGCCGGCGCGGCAGGGCGCGGACTCGATGACGGCCACCTCCGCCGCGAAGGCCGCCGCGACGCTCACCGCGCCGCAACCGGCGGACGTGGCCGAGGAGGCTCTGCCTTCCATCGCCCCGGCGCCGGTAGCCGGCAACCTGGCCGTCCCCGATCTGCCGCCCGAGTCCGTCGTGGGCACCAAGCGTACCGTTGACACGCTCGCGATGAAGAAAATTCTTCGCGCCATCAACGGCGACAACGCTTCGGAGGCTTCCCCGGCGCGATAGACCGCGTGTGACTCATCCCACAGCGTACGTCTCCTCCCTCTGGCAATATCCAGTGCCGTAAGTCGTTGTTTATCAACAAGTTATGTTGATAAACCTGTGGATAATCCCTCCGCGGTGTGGAAAACCTCCGCGGTGACTCCGGCATGGGGAGGCGCGATGGCGAGGGCTATCTGGAGCGGCTCGATCGGCTTCGGGATGGTGAGCATCCCGGTCAAGCTGTTCGGCGCGACCGAGAGCAAGGACATCTCGTTCAACCTGCTTCATTCGACCTGCGGAACCCGGGTCAAGCAGGTCCGCTGGTGTCCGACCGACGAGATCGAGGTGCCGTGGAACGAGACGATGCGGGGCTACGAGTACGCCAAGGACCAGTACGTCACGCTGACCGACGAGGACTTCGAGAGGCTTCCGCTCCCCAGCAAGCACACCATCGACATCAACGCCTTCGTGAAGGAGGACGAGATCGATCCGGTGTACTACGAGAAGAGCTATCACCTCGCCCCCGACGAGCGGGGGGAGAAGCCCTACGCCTTGCTGATCAAGACCCTGGAGAAGAAGGGCCTCACGGCCATCGCCACCATCACCATCCGGAAGAAGGAGCAGCTCTGCTCGCTCCGTCCCCGGGACGGCGTGCTGATGCTGGAGACGCTCTACTACCCCGACGAGATCCGCGATCGTCCCGAGATGGATCTCGACAAGACCAAGATCACCGAGCGCGAGCTGGAGATGGCGTTCACGCTCATCGACCTGCTGCGGAAGCCGTTCGAGCCCGAGGAGTACAAGGATCACTACCGCGAGGCGTTGAGTCAGCTGATCGAGGCGAAGCTCGAGGGCCGCGAGGTGGTGACCTCGCCCGCGGCACGGGAGGCGAAGGTCATCGATCTCGCCGACGCCCTTCGTCAGAGCGTGGAGGCCGCGAAGAAGAGCAAGCCGAAGCGGGCGGCTCGGCCGCGCACCCGCCCGGCGGCTCGGCGCGCCACCCGCAAGGTCAGCTGAGCGCGTCGGGTCGATGCCGACGAGCAAGCCATCGGTCGCCACGGTTCGGGCGGTCCTGACGCAGCTCGATGCCGCCAGGGACCGCGCCGTGTTGCACGTGGAAGGGCACGACATCCCGGTATCCAACCTGGACAAGCCGCTCTGGCCCGCGGCAGGGCAGCGGAAGGCCGTCAGCAAGCGGATGCTGCTGCGCTATTGCACCCGGGTGGCGCGTTGGATGCTGCCGCACCTCTCCGACCGGCCGCTGTTCGTAACCCGGTACCCCAACGGTATCGAAGGGAAGAGCTTCTATCAGAAGCACTGGGACGATCCGCCGCCGTACACCCGCACCGTCTCGATCTACTCCAGCCATGGCGACGCCGACGGCGCCTACCTCATCTGCGAGAATCTGCCGACCCTGCTGTGGCTGGGGCAGATGGGAAGCCTCGAGCTGCACGCCTGGTACTCCCGCACCGAGCCCGCACCCGACGCGCTGGACCGCGGCCGGCGCTTCACCGGGTCCGAGGCCGCGCTGGAGAAGTCGGTCCTCAACTATCCCGACTTCGTGGTCTTCGACCTGGACCCCTACGACTACTCCGGCCGCGAGGCCCGCGGAGCTGAGCCCGAGCTGCACCGCCGCGCGTTCAATCGCACCCGGAAGCTCGCACTCCAGGTCCGGGAGCAACTCGAGGAGCTGAACCTCACGACCTGGGTGAAGACCTCGGGACGCACCGGGCTCCATCTCTACCTGCCCATCGTGCGCGATCTCGACTTCGACGCGGCCCGCGAGGTGGCCGCCACGATCGCCCGGCACGCACTGCAAGCGCACCCGTCGGAGGTGACGATCGACTGGGCGGTGGCGCGGCGCCGGGGCAAGATCTTCTTCGACTACAACCAGAACAGCCGCGGCAAATCGCTCGCCGTACCCTACTCGCCTCGTCGCCACGCCGCCGGCACCGTGTCGACGCCGGTTCGGTGGGAAGAGCTGGAGACGGTCTACCCCACCGACTTCACCCTGCGCACGGTACCCGACCGGCTGGAGGTGAGTGGTGACCCGTGGGACGGCATTCTGAAGGCGAAGCACGATCTCGGCGCCCTGCTCGGCGTCGGAGGCGCGGCGTGACCCGGTCACGCGAGGCGTTGTCGGTCAAGGATCGAGGGCGGCTCCGCTATCGCGCCCAGCCGGGCTGGATCCCCCCGATGCTGGCCACCCTCAGCGACCAGGCCCCCACGGGCGGCGGGTGGGTCTACGAGCCCAAACTGGACGGCGTCCGGGTGCTGGCCTATGTGACCGGTGGCTCGGTACGCCTGTACTCCCGCAACCGGAAGCAGGTCGAGGGCGGGTACCCCGAGCTGGTGGAGGCGCTCTCCCTCGCGGTGCGGGGCGACGCCGTGCTGGACGGCGAGATCGTGGCGCCGGATCCGTCCACCGGACTCTCCTCCTTCGCACGGCTTCAGCAGCGCATGCACCTGCGCGACGTGCAGCGGGCCGCGCGCACCGGAGTGTCGGTGGAGCTCTACCTCTTCGACTGCCTGTTCTACGAGGGCATCGATCTCACCGGGCTACCGCTGCTCGACCGCAAGAAGGTGCTGCGCGACGTGGTGTGGTATGACGGTCCGATCCACTTCACTCCCTACCGCACCACCGGCTCCGGCGCGATGTACCGGGAGGCGTGCGCGAAGGGCGCCGAGGGCATCATCGCCAAACGGGCGGACTCGCGGTACACGAGCGGGCGGTCATCCGACTGGCTCAAGGTCAAGTGCGTCCGGCAGCAGGAATTCGTGATCGGTGGATACACCGCCCCGCAAGGCGCTCGCGAGCATCTCGGGGCCTTGCTGGTGGGATACTACGAGGGCGACAAGCTGCGCTACGCCGGCAAGGTGGGCACCGGCTACGACCACTTCACGCTGGAAATGCTGAACAGGAAGCTGGCCCCGCTCCACCGCCGGACCTCCCCCTTTGCGCCTGGTCCGGTGCCGGCAGGCGACGTGCGATGGGTCACGCCGAAGCTGGTGGCGCAGATCGGGTTCAGTGAGTGGACCGAGGCGGGGCTGCTGCGTCATCCGCGCTTTCTCGGGCTTCGGGACGACAAGACCGCCCGGGAGGTGAAGCGCGAGGGTTGATGCGAATATAAGTGTTACCTGATTTCCGCAGACAATACACATTCCCAACTACAATAATGCATAATTGGGCAGCCGAGTAGGCTGTCATGCCTTGGGAAGGTGCATAATGTGCAAGCTCGCCTTGACACATATGCACCGGCGGCCTAGGTTCTCCTCGCCCGGTGACCCCTGTTCGCCACCGGGCTGGCTGGGGCGGAGCGTATCGTGGCAATCAAAGGGCCGGCAGTGAGCCGCCCTGAGCCGGAACGAACGGGAGGCGCGCGGCCCCCGGCCGCGCGCCTCCCGTTCTGCTCTGTGCCCGCGCCCTGTTATGGCTCGTTCGAGTCCGCCCGCCCACCGAGCGCGATCTCAAAGCCGAGCGAGGTCACGATATCGTTCTGGAACTCGTCCCCGCCGCCGAAATCGCCGTTGTAGAAGTAGTCCTCGATGTCCAGGCGGATAGCGGATCTCCCGCTCTCGCCCAACGCGAACCTGAAGCCCAGTCCGGCGGTGCCGCCGAAATCGGTGCGGCTACGGTCCTCGTTGAACACGCTGCGGCCCCGGGTGAGCAGCGCCGGGCCGGCGCCGATGTAGAACCCCACCGGGTTCGTCACCGGGCTGAGTGCGAGCAGCAGCCGTCCGCTCGCCGCGAAGAGGTTGGTGTTCCGCTCGTTGATGGTTTCCCCGCCGACCCGGGCCGGCGAATACCCGCCGGTCGCCTCGAAGCCGAGAATGCCGGTGCCCCAGAAGGTGAGCCGGGCCCCGCCCATCACGCTGATGTCGCGGTCGAACGCCGCTTCGTCCAGATCCTCGAACGAATTCCGAGTGGGGATATAGGCACCCGCCCAAGGAACCAGACTCACACCGCCTTGAGCCTGCGCCGTGCCGGGCATCGCGGTCGCCAGCCCCGCAACGGCGGCGAGCGCCGGCAGCATCCCACGTAGCTTCAGAATCGACATAATATCTCCGGAGAAGTGCGAGCCCGCCCCGCCGACAGGCGGAACGGCACCGGACGCCAGCCCGGTATACCCACGATACGTCCCCGTGAAATCGCCGCTGTGAAGCGGGTGTCGCGGGAGATGTGAGGGGGGCCACCGGGAGCCCGTACCAGTCGGTGTGACATGGACTTGACCGGCCGACTCCCAGGTGGAGCGCCGCTACCGCGTACGCTTCCGACCGCTCGATGCGGCCTTGCGCTTCCGGGCACCCGACGCCGCGCGACGCTTCCGCGTCGCCGCGGCCTTGCGCGCGGAGGCGGAACGCGCGGCCTTGGGACGCCGAGCTGCGGCCCGGCCGCCCTTCTTCCCACCCTTCTTCGAAGGTCCCCGGGTCTCCTTCTTGCCCCGTCCGGAGCCGCTCTTCTTTCCTCCGCCGGTCTCCTCGTTCACCGTCGCCCAGGCCCGTCTTGCCGCTTCCTTCCGCGAGACGCCTCGCTTCTCGTAGCCCTCCTCGATGTGTCGTGCCCGCCGCTTCTGCTTCGCCGTGTAGGATGACTTGTCGCCCCGGGGCATGCGATGCTCCGCGAATGAGTTGCCTGCACGCTCGTGGGAGCATCGACGAGGTGCGGTGCGACGCGTCACACCCCGGAGCGGAAAAGGTGGGTGGAACGGGCGCGAGGCCCGTTCCCGGCGAGATGGATGTTAAGAAGGGGATTTTTGAGAGGATCAACAATGAGGGCAGAGGGTCAACGGCTCGTCCGGCCGCAGAGCAGGGGGCTCAGGGCTGGTTCGGACGTCTCGCAAAACGCCGCTTTACCGTACTCCCATTGTGAGGCAAGATAGACGCCGAAGGACCCCCCGCTGTGCGGTGGATCACACCGCCCCAGCGGGCAGGTACGGCAGGAGGACGTCCCCGTGCATGACATCGGCGGCCTGTACCATCCGGACGCCGCGGTCGCCCCATCCCTCGATCAGGCGCTCACCCTCCTCGGGATAGATCGCGCGCATCGCGTCGGTCACCAGATGCAGCGTCGTACGTGGGGCGTGGCGCAGCAGTCCCTCGACCGCGTAGCGATTGCAGAAATCGGTGGCCACGCCGTACATCACCACCGCCTCCGGCTCCAATGCTCGGAGCAGCGTCACCGTGTTGGCGTTGCTGAACACGTCCACCGTGTGTTTGTGCAACTGGAAGTCGCCGCGATGGCTCAGGATCCGCTGCGCGAGCGCTCCCGGGTCCTGCGGATCCGGCTCGATCACCAGCGGATCCGTGAGGGCGGTCTCCGCGATCTTGAGCTGGCCCGGCGTGCCGCGCATGCAGTGCGGTGGAAAGGTGGTCTTCCAGTCCGGCGCATCGCTGATCTCGGCGTCGGTCGGATCGTGATTGTCCGCGGAGGCGACGATGGGAATGTGGCGGGCGCGGGCGAACGCCGTCAGCGCGCCGACGACGGGGATGATCTCCTCCGCACCGGCGACGTACAGCTTGCCGTCGCTTTTCATGAAATCGTGGAGCGTGTCCACGTCCCAGAATATCAATCGGGTCATCTCGACTCCTCGTGTTCGGCCTTGAGCGCCGCCAGCGCCTGTCGCAACCGGCGGATCGAGCGATCCTCCGGGTGCCGGTCGATCAGCCTCCTGAGCTGCGCCATCGCGCGGCCGGGATCGCCGAGTCGGCGGTCGTACAGGTCCACCAGCGCCGCCCCTACGCGGAGATCCTCGGCCGCGGAGAGACCCGACCGCTGGAGCCCTTCGAGCTCGACCAGCGCGGTCTCCGGCTGTCCCAGCGGGCCCGCCAGGAGCGCCGCACGCCGCAGCGTGGCCTCCACCCGTTCCCCCGGACGTCGGGCCCGCTCCCGGTAGGCTTCGGCGGCGGCGGCGGTCTCGCCTCTCACCGCCAGCGTCTCGATCGCCGAGTACCCCCCGCCCGAGCGGACCAGTCCGACGTTGGCCAGGAGATGGAAGAGTCCGTCGACAGCCGGCTCCAGCACACCGCTGGTCAGGCCCACGATGAAGCCGTAGATCGCCCAGAAGAGCCCGACGAGCAGCAGGGCACGGGGCGCGATGCCCGAGAGGGCGAGACCGACCGCCACCAGCGTCCCGAACAGCAACAGGAGCCCGGCGACGATCCGCACGAAGCGAAGCGGCTCGTCACTCGGCCCGCTGGCCCGATCGAGCGCGCGCTGAAGCAGGAAGGGCAGGCGCAAGTCCGCAAGGTAGAGGGCGGGCGGGCGCCCATCAAGCAATCGCCGATTGACTTCCTCGAGGGTCCTTCCTAAATCCCGGGTTCGTTTTCGCACCCCTCTGGAGGCGCCACCATGCAGGCTCGCTCGACCCGACGGCGGATTGCCCGCGTGCTCCGGCTGCCTGCGCTGCTCGCACCGCTGCTCCTCGCGGTGCCCGCGCTGGTGGCGCAGGAGGACGAGGAGCGCGAGCCGGCCTCCCCCTGGCGCACCAGTTACTTCCCCTACTTCAGCGGGATGGCGAACGACGGGCCGGTGATCTCCGCCCGCATCCGCTACTGGCAGCCGGCACCGTACGAGGCACGCACCACCTATACCGCCGCCCTCGATGCCGCCGCCGGTGCCAGCTTCCGGGGAACCCGCTACGCGGCGGTACGGTTCCGCGCGCCCGGTCTCTGGAAGGACTGGCGGCTCGACGCCACGCTGGTCGCGGAGCGGCTGGCGCGCTTCGGGTACTTCGGCCTGGGGAACGACACCGAATACGACAAGGATCGGGTCGATGAGGCCTCGCCGTTCATCTTTCGCGTCCGGCGCATCCGGTACGAGGGGCGAGCGGAGCTGACCCGACGGATCCGGGGCCCGTTCCACGTGGCGTTCAGAACCGACATCGGGCAGGCCCGCTTCACCACCCTGCCCGGGCCTTCGAACTTCGTGGACGATTTCGGCGACGGATTGGAACAGGACGACGTCTCGGGACGTCTGGCCCTGATCTACGACACCCGCGACAACGAGTTCAATACGCTTCGCGGCGTCGTCGCCGAGGCCGGCGCCCAGGTCGGAAGCGGCGGCGACGGGTACACCCGGCTCTACGGCGTGGTGCGGGGCTACGTGCCGGTGCGTGAGGGCACGGTGGTGGCGGCGAGACTGGTGGGCTCGGGCATGGGCGGCACGCCCACGCTCTACGCGCGCTACGATCTCCCCACCTGGAACGACCAGGTGCCGGTGCTCGGCGGCGAATACTCCCACCGCTCGTTCGACACCGGCCGCTTCGCGGGCAAGGGGACGCTGTTCGGGAATCTCGAGGTGCGCCACGACCTGCTCCCCTTCGGCGACCTCGGGGCGATCACGCTGCTGGCATTCCTCGACGCCGGGCGCGTGTTCGAGGAGGAGTCCTTCCGGCTCACCACGAAGGACCTGCACGTCGGGGGCGGCGGCGGCGTGGCGCTCCGAATCCTGCGGTCCACGATCTTCACGTTCAACTTTGCGGGCGGGCCCGACGGGTTCAACTTCTCGGTGGGGAATGGGTGGATGTTCTAGCAGCGGGCCAGCGGGGCAGCGGGTCCGCCTCCTACGCCGCCTTCCCCAGTCCCGCCGCCGCGAGCACCTCCCGCAGTGTCGTCTCTCCCCGGTCCCTCGCGTACCACTTCCGGATCCGGGGATACAACTCAGCCTTCGGCACCAGGGGCCGGTTCTCCAGGACCCATGCCTGAAGCAGGGACGGCCGTGGCCCCCAGTGGCCCAGCTCGCGAAAGTTCTCGTCCAGCACGATGACGATGGGAATCGAGCGGGAGCCGTTGGTGAGATAGCGATCCATCAGCTCCAGGTGCTCGTCGCGCCGCACCACGCGAAGCTGCATCCCGGGGACGGTGTCGGCGAACCGCGCGAGGATGGGGACCGTGCTCGAGGCATCGCCGCACCAGTCCTCAGCGATCACCAGCAGCCGGCGTCTGGTACCGGGCGGGACCGCCTGGAAGGCCCAGTCGGGCACCCGCATGATCCGGTAGATCCCCTCCCACAACCCCTTGTGCTGCTCGCTGGCCGCCACGAATTCCTCGTACGACTGCGCCTCATTCCACAGGGCCTCGAAGCCACCCACTACAGCTCCTCGATGCACACGCCCCGCTTGCGGAGCTCGTCCACGTAGGACCGGAAGGGGATCGCGTCGTCGGGCGTGTGCACCCCCTTGAGAGTGACCCGACCGTCGGCCTGCATCTGGCCGGTCACCGAGAGGGAGTAGCCGGTCGTCCGCATCATCGCGCTGATCCCGTGCTCGGCGTCGTAATAGTCGATGAGGCGGAAGCAGACCTGCCGCGGCTTCCCGTCCTTGACTCCCGCCACCAGCACCTGGAGTGCGACGAGGTCGCGGCCCTGCGGCTTATGGAGGCGAGGAGAGACCGACGCGATGAACACGTCCCGGGGCACCACGGTCTGGCCCTTGACCTCCACCGGCTTCAGGTCGAGCAGACCCAGATCCCGGATCGGGCGCATGATGGCGGCGTGTCCTGGATAGCGCAGGGTCTTGTACTCCATCACATCCACCTTGCCCTCGTAGGCGAACGGCAGGGTGCTGATGCCGCCACCGGTGTGAAACGCCTCGAGGGTGCCGACGGGCGACGGGAACTCGACCGGCTCCAGCTCGCTCAGCGCCTCCACCTGCACCGGGCGCCCGCCCCGCAGGATCCAGGAGGGCGTGGTGTAATAGTCGAGCGCGCCCTCGAGCGAGTACACGATCTGATAGTTCAGCGGCGGCTCGGGGCTCTGGGGAAGTCCGCCCACGTACACCTTCACCCGCTCGGCGCGATCCAGCCGCCGAATGCCCTCCGCCGCGAGAATGTTGACCATCCCCGGCGCGAGGCCGCAGTCGGGGACCACCGACACGCCCTTCGCCACCGCCTGCGCCTCGAGCTTCTTCTGCTCGAGCACGATCTCGGTGTTTCCACCTAGATCGCAAAAATGGCAGCCGACTTCCACCGCCGCGCGGGCCATCGGCGCGTTATAGTAATACGGAATGGCGCTCATGACCGCGGCGTGACCCTGGAGCGCCTGCTTGACCGCGGCCACATCGGTGACGTCGAGTCGGAGCGGCCGGAGCCGCCCGCCCCAATCGCCCGCGAGGAACTGCGGCAACTGGTCCGGACGGAGGTCGGCCAGCGTCACCTGACTCACGGCCGGGCTCTGCAGGAGATCGTATGCACAGGCGCAACCCTGAAGCCCGGCACCGAGAACCATCATCTTCATGGAAAACCCCAGGGAAAAGGGACCGGAAACAGCCCCGAAAAATAGCCGGGCCACCGGTCACCTTCAACGGGATCGACTCACCCTTACTTTGCCTTCATGTCGAATCCAACGCCTACCCGACGCGACGGTGAGGCCACCCGCCAGCGTCTGCTCCGTGCCGCTCTCGATCTCTATACCACCATCGGATTCCGGGCCACCACCACACCAGCTATCGCGGCCCGGGCCGGCGTAGCCGAAGGGACCATCTACCGGCATTTCAGCGGCAAGGAACACCTGCTCAACGAGGTCTACCGAAACGCCCAGCGGTGGGGGGCGGGTCTGGTGAAGGAGGCCGAGCCGAACGGCCACCACTCGACGCCCGATCGGCTCGGCGGCATCGGCCGGCGGCTGCTGGACGCGGCCGCGCGCGATCCCTCGCTCACCCGGATGCTGCTCCGCAGCCGGGACGAGCAGCACCTGGACGAGCGGAGCCGCGAGGCGTCGCGGGAATTCCGGGAAGCGCTGCGGCAGGTGGTGGCCGGAGGCGAGTCGGAGGGACTGGTGCGCGAAGGACCGCCCGCGCTGTGGACCGACGTGTGGCTCGCGCTGGTGGCATTCGCGGCGGAGCGGGTGGGCGCGCGTGAGTGGGAGTCCGAGAGCCCCCAGATCGGGCTCACGCTGGACGCCGCCTGGGACGCTATCGCGGCTCGTCGCTAGCGCCGGGAAACATCGAGAGCTGGCCCCGGCGCGGAGGCACGCCGCTCCACTCGACCGTCCTCGCGCGCCCCGCGCTCAGCGGCCGCACCAGCAACCGGTCTCCCTCCAGGTAGGCGATCGAGTCCTCGCCCCAGCGGGCCGGCTCGCGGGCCCCGCGCGCGAAGACCGTGGGTGCGCCGGTGTCTCCCACCACGCAGAGATCGTCCTGGTTGGCGCAGGGCACGGCTTGCCCGAACGGCGGTGATCCCAGCAGCACGGCCAGCACCGACTCCGCGGCCGCACGATCCTCGGTCTCCACGGGCGTGGCCGCGCCGGCGGCCGGCGGTGCCGCGACGCGGTAAAGCCGGCCACCCGCTCGCACCACCAGCGTGCCCCGGTCGGCCCACCCCACCTGCTCCGGCGGACCGGCCTCCGCCGGCAGCTCGATGCGTCGCTCCGCCCCGTTCAGGAGATTCAGCACCCATACGCCCGTCGGCATCGAGTCGGTGAGCGTGCCGGCACGGAGAAAGGCCACCATCACGCCGTCCTCCGAAAGCGCCGGCCGCATCTCGGCCACCGCGCTGAACGTGATGGGGATGGCGCGCCCGCCGGCGGTCGGGAGGGCGTAGAGGTCTCCGCTCGATGGCTCCTGCCCGCCCGCGAAGACCACCATCGGATCGCGGCCGACCTCGATCTTCCCGCGGAGCGGCAGGAAGGAGCTCCGGCAGGCGGCGGACAGCAGCAGCGCGGCGGCGAGGATCGGGAGCCGCTCAGCGCCCACGATCGAGCGCCCGGTCGAGGTCGCGGCTCAGGTCACGCCCGGCCGCCGCCGACATCGCGCTCAGAAAATCGGCCCGGGTCACCGGCCGATGCCGGTGATCTTCGGTGAATCGGACGAGGCCGACGGAAAACAGCGAGTCGCCCAGGAGGCCGCGCAGGCGGTGGATGGGGCCGCGGCGCTCTCCGACGAGGTAGCCCGCGAGACCGTCGGTGATCCAGCGATCGTCGTCGCCCGCGGGGGAGACCGCGAGGCCGAACCATTGACGCGCGGTCTCCATGGCGAGCGCCGAGTCCACGGCGGTCTCACCGGCGAGACGCCCCTCGGGCACGAACACGATGCCCGCCGCCGCCACCGGAGAGGCGACCGGCGCCTCGACATAAGTCAGGCGGTCGTAGGGATATCGGCCCGCGCGTCCGGCGTAGCGGGCCACCAGCGCGGCGAGACTCTCGCCGGCGGCAGGGGTTACCGCACCGTCGTAGCTCCAGACCTCAATCGGCGGACAGTCTGCGCCGCACTCGCCACGAGGCAGCGCCTGCACCCGGTACGACCCGCTTGCCACGGCGAGCGAGGCGACCGGCGCCGGCGTATCCATCCGGTACTGCCACACGGCGTGCCCGTAGGGCAGCGTGTCGATCTTCTCGAGGACGCCCGGGGCGATCGCGCGGCCCGCGAGCGGTGCCTGGATGCGGACCGCTGCCGCGGCCCGGTCGAACGCAGTGGCCTCCGTGACGGGCAGCCAGTACCGGGCGCTGTCTCCCCGCGCCAGGGCGAAGAAGATCCGCTTTCCGGCCCGGTTGGCGCCGACGTTGGCCCCGGCCCGGGCCAGTCCGTGATAGCGGATCCGGGTGGTGATCGAGTCGCCTGCCCGCTTCTGATGCGGCACCACGACGTCTTCCGACGAGCGCCCGTACATGGTGCGGGAGAGCCGGGTGTTGGGCTTCCCGTCCACCAGCACCCGTACCACCCGCATCGCGGAATCGAGCCGCACGCCCACCGGATCGGCCGACGTGAGCCGCCAGGCGGTCTCCGCCTCGCCGAGGAGGTGGGAGCCGGTGTCGGCAGGGACGAGGGTGATGTCGTACCGCAGCGCGTCGTGCTGCGGCGTGGCGAGCTGGAGCGCGAGGAGAAGGGGGAGCATGGGCGGGAAGATAAGAGGGGAACGAACGGGATGACGGGAAATTGTCATCCTGAGCGCAGCGAAGGAGCCATGCGTCGGGTCATGACTTCTTCGCTGCGCTCAGGATGACACTGCTGGCCCGCCCTACTTCCCCAGCCTCGCCCGGTAGAACTCCAGAATCCGGGCCCACGCCCGCTCCGGCTGCGGGCCGTCGTTCCCTTCCCGGCCGGGCTTGAGGAAACCATGGCCGGTGCCGGGAAAGACTTCCTGAGTGAACGTCTTGCCGTACTTCTCCATCGCGGCGTTCACGTCGGGCAGCGCGGCGTTGATCCGGGCATCGTTCTCCCCGTAGATCCCGAGCACCGGCGCCTTGATCCGGCGGAGGGCGGCCGTGTCCGGCGCCGGGCCGTAGCACACCACGGCGGCCTTCAGGTTGGGATTGGTGGTCGCGTAGCGGAAACTCTGGCCGCCGCCCCAACAGAACCCGATCGTGCCGATGTCGCCCTTTCGCACCGACGGGAGCCCGTTGAGATAGGCGTAGGTCGCGTCGAGATCGGCGGTGATCCGCTCCGGCTCGAGCTCTCCGATCAGCTTCCGGCCCTCGTTCTCGTCCTTGGGCGTCTTGCCGTGCTTGGACGACAACAAGTCCGGCACCACCGCCACGAAGCCCTCCTTCGCGAGGCGGTCCGCCACGGTCGGCTCCCAGTCGGTGAGTCCGAAGATCTCGTGGATCACGATCACCCCGGCGGCCTTGTCCTTCCGTTCGGGGTAGGCCACATACGCGCGGATCGAGTCCGGCCCCCTTTTGATGTGGACCCACTCACCGTGGGTGGTGACGGCCGCGGGGTCGGCGCGGCGGCCGGCTGTCGCGCCGGCGGCGCCGATGAGCATCGCGCCGGCGGCGACCGCCAGATAGGCGAGCGGTCTCATCGGTTCAGGTCCACGAATTCCACCCGGTTCTCCATCAGGAGCGGCACGGCGATCCGGCCGCGCTCCGCATCGAGCGCGATGTCCGCGGCCGAGGGAAGCCCACCGAGCAGCGGGGTGATGCTGTCACCCTGGAGGATGAAAAGACTCGAGTCGGCCCAGGTGGAGACCACGAAGCGGTCGTCACCCAGCGCTTCGATCCCGTCCATCTTGCCGGGGCCTTCCGCGATGACCGCCGGCGCCGAATCCCCCGGTGCCCAGCTGTAGATCGACGTGCCGCCGAACGACACGACCAGGAACCGGGATCCGGCGGCATCCCACATGATGCCGTTGGGGGCGGGCTTGTCCTTGAATTCCACGGCCACGGTCGCTTTGCCGTCGGCGACCCGATACACGAGATTGGCGTAGGAGTCAGTGAAGTAGATCGCTCCGTCCGGTCCCACGGCCGCATCGTTGAGGAACTTCGCCTTGCCGGCGAGGTCCACCGTCGCGACCGGTTTGCCGCTCCGCTTGTCGAAGGCCCGCGCCGCGTCGATGTCCGCCACCCAGAGGGTGTCGCCCTTGATGGCGAGTCCCTTGGGGCCGTTGAGCTTGACCCCGCCCCGTCCGCCCGCGATGAACTTGAGCGAGTCCATCTTCCCCTCGCGGGTCACCCGGCTGATATACCCGTTGCCGTCTTTCGCCGACGGCTCACCGTTGATGTTGGCCACGAAGTACACCCCGAGCTCGGGATCGAAGCGCGCGGCCTCGGGCGCCTGCAGGCTGTCCAGCGTGAACGCGATGGCCGCGGTCACCGGCGCGCTCGCCGCCGCGCTGTCCGCCGCCGCGCTGTCCGCCCTCGCCGCGGTCTCCCCGGTATCACCGCCGCCGCACCCGGCTAGCATCGCCAGGGCGGCCGGCACGAGCACCCGTCCTGCGGACCGTTGTCTCATACCACCGCCTTCCAGAGTTGAGGTCTACTCTTCCGGCGCGCCCCCGGTCCGCGCCACCTGATCCGCGCGGATGCGGCTGGAATCGAATTTCCGGGCGCCGGCGAGCATCTTGTCGATGGTCTCGTCGAACTCCGCCTTCGCGCCCCGCTTGAAGCGGAGCGGGTTGATCCGGGCGATCACGAACGCCCGAAGGTACGGGCTGTCGAAACCCTTGGCCTTGAGCTCGGCCACTGCCGCGCTCACCGCCTCGTCCAGCTCCAGCACCCGAGCGGCGCGCTCCCGCCGCGTCTCCAGGGCCTTGGGCAGCGCGGCACCGAGGAACTTCTCGACTCGCTTGAGCACAGGATGGTAGGCGCCGCCGGCGAACCGTCCGTTCTCCTGGTAGCAGAGCCCGATGGTAAGGAGCGCCGGCTCCTCGAACTCGCTCTCGAACTCCTTTTCCGGACGATCGTCCAGCTCGGCGAGATTCTGGGCCAGGCGGATGACCTCGAGGGCTCGCTCCCGAAGATTGTGCGCCTTCTCCGTGTTGAGCAGCAGGATCCGGTGGGCCACCTCGATCTCGGGCACCACGATGGCCGTCACCGACCGGGCGCCGAGCGCGCGGAGCGCGGCCAGGCGGTGGTGGCCGTTCGGCGTCCAGTAGCGGCCGTCCTCGGTGCGCACCGCGATGATCGGATCGAGGTACCGGCCCAGCTTATCGATGGCGGCGCGGAGCTTGGTGACGTGGGCCTCGGAGAGGTCCCGCTGGTAGGGCGTGGGCTCGACCCGGTCGATCGGCAGGCCGGCCAGGAGTTGCCAGCTCCCGCCCAGCGGATCCCGGTATTGGGCCAGCACCGCGCCGCCGTCGGCCTCGATCCCTTCCGCGAGCCGGGCGACCGCGGCCGGCGGCGAGCCCGAGCCGAGGGCGTCGGCCGCCACGCCGCGCGACGCGGGGGCCGCCTGCGCCTTCCTTCTGGAGCGCGGCTTCTTCGCCGTCTTCGCTTCGGCCATCCCGCACCTCCGTCGTGGGACGAGCGGATTCCTGACTGGTACATAAACCCGATTCGGGCAGCGGGGAAACCCGGTTCCCGGGGGCCACTTCCCAACCGGGAGAGTTCAGGAGATAGTGCGGCACGGTCTTGGACATCGTCGGTCGCGGGGTGAGATTGTCCGCGGGCCGCGGGGGCGTGGACTACGCACAGACGACGGGGCGGATGATGTTCGATCTCGAATTGCTGGGCCGCCCGGAGGGCGAGGGCGAGCGGCTGTACATCTGGGGACGCATCAGGCTGGGAGATTTCCAGGACGAGTTCCAGGTGCCGCTCTATGACTGGGCGCCCGGCGATTACGTGGCCCAGTGGCTCGACGCGGCGGACCGCCTCGTCGCGGGTGCGCCGACGGTCGTCTTCCTGACCCACATGGCCCATCCGGCGGCCGCCTATCACATGGGTTGGCCGGCGTGGACCGAGGGCGACCGGGTTCTGGTGCAGGAGCGCCTCTTCCTCGCGGAGCAGCTCGGCGGTCCCTTCGATCTCGAGCGGCCGGAGACCCATCTCGGTCCACGCCGCGAGATCTCGGACGAGGGCCTTCGCATCTCCCAGTGGGCGGTGACCCTTCGCGATGTCGCCGCCTTCGCCGACCGGCGACGGCGCTCGAGCGTACCGGCCTGACACCCAGCCGAGTGTCGCGGATCCACGCGAAGACCGCTGACCGGGCAAAAATCCGCTTCTCCCAATGGACGGGAACCGCCGGGCCTCTCGCGGGCCCGCCCTCGTGAGCGCTCCACGAGATCACCCCAACGGCGCCAGCCTCCCCGGCGAAGGCTTCATCAGATGCTCTCTTTGAAGCTGGATCTCCTCCAGACGCTGACCCTCTCCGCGGTGCTCTACTTCATCGGGCTCGAGCTGCGCAAGCGAATCGGATGGCTCGACCGGCTCAACATTCCGGCCGCGGTGGTGGGCGGGCTGATCTTCGCGCTGCTGGTGCTGGCGGGCCGCGACCGGTTTCTCAGCGTGCAGCTGGACACGGCGGCGCAGCCGCTCCTGAGCGTCGCCTTCTTCTGCACCATCGGGATGGGCGCGAGTCTCGCGCTGCTCCGGGCGGGCGGGCTTCAGGTCGTCATCTTCCTCATCTTCGCGACGCTCTTCTGCTTCGTGCAGAATTTTCTTGGCATGGCCATCGCCGAAGGATTCGGCCAGAATCCGCTGCTCGGTGTCATGGCGGGCTCGGTCACCCTGGTCGGCGGTCCCGCCACGGGCCTCGCCTTCGCGCCGCTGCTGGAGGAGGCCGGCCTGGTAGGAGCAGGCACCCTGGCGCTCACGTCGGCGACGTTCGGCATCGTCTTCGGCGGCCTGACCGGCACGCCGATCGGCACCTGGCTCATCCGCCGGTTCAAGCTGACGCCCTCGGCCCCGCCGGGAAGCGGGAGCGGCGAGGAGCCGGCCAAGCCCGTGACTCTCGTGGTCGAGCCGGACCGTGAGGACTCGCCGCTCATCATGAACATGATCGTGCTGGCGGTGGCGATGGGGATCGGCAGCATCCTGAGCCGCTGGTTCACCGACCTGGGGCTGACCCTCCCGGCCTACATCGGGGCCATGGTCGTGGCGTCGGTGCTGCGCAACATCGACGACGCCACCGGCTGGCTCAGGATCGACCCCGCGGCGATGGATTTCGTGGGCGGGTTCGCGCTCAACATCTTCCTCGTCGTCGCGCTGATGGACCTGAAGCTCTGGCAGCTCGCGGGGCAGGCGCTCCCGCTCTTCGTCATCCTGGCGGCGCAGGTCGTCGTCATCGCCATCTTCGCCGTCACCGTCTCCTTCCGGCTGATGGGACGGGACTACGACTCCGCGGTGATGGCCAGCGGGTTCATCGGTTTCGCACTCGGCACCACGGCCAACGCGGTGGTCAACATGCGGGCGCTGGTGACCAAGTACGGGCCGGCGCCGCGGGCTTTCCTGGTGGTGCCGCTGGTGGGAGCGTTCTTCATCGACTTCGCCAACGCCATCATCATCACGTTCTTCGTCAACTGGCTGCGCTGACGTCCTTCACCGTCGCCTGTTCGTGCTCCAGCAGGCGCCGCTTGCGCCAGAGCCCACCGCCGTATCCGCAGAGCGACCCGTCGGCCCGCAACACCCGGTGACAGGGCACTACGATCGCGATGGGATTGTCCCCGTTGGCGCGGCCCACGGCGCGCTGGGCCCCCGGTCGTCCCAGCGCGCGGGCCTGCGACTCGTAGCTCGTCGTGGCGCCGTATGGGAGGGCGCGGAGTCGCGCCCAGTGCGCGGTCTGGAAGGGGGTTCCCGGAAGCACGAGGGGAGTGGTGAACTGCCGCAGTGATCCGGCGAAGTATCGTCGCAGCTCGCGCTCGACCTGCTCCAGGTGCGGGCTCCGGCCGGCGACGATCGGTGCGCCCAATACCCGGCGAAGCCGCCGGAGCTGGGCGGCCAGCATCGGCCGGTCGGCGAACTCCAGCAGGCACAGGCCGTCGGCCGCGGCCACCGCGACCATCGGCCCCAGCGGCGTGGTGATCCGGGTGGCGACGAGGGCCGCGGCCCGCTCCCGCGCGCTGCCAGGCGGCGCCCCGAAGAGTCGCTCGAAGGCGTCGTGAAAGCCGGCGGGCGACTCGTACCCGCTGTCGAACGCCGCCGCCGTCACCGCCTGCCCGCGCCGAAGCCGGGCGAGCGCACCGCCGAGCCGCAGGGAGCGCTGATAGGCCTGGAAGGTGATCCCGTGGGCGCGCTGGAACCACCGGCGCACCCGGCCCGGATCGAAGCCCAGCTCGCGCAGCTCGGCGTCACGGATCCGCCCGGTCGGATGTGCGGCGAGGCGCGCCTCCAGCCGGCCGAGCCACTCGGGCGGATGGCCCGATGGACGCTGCGGGCGGCAGCGGGCGCAGGGCCGGTACCCCGCCGCGAGCGCGTCCGCCAGCCGGGCGAAGAACTCCACGTTCCGGGCCTGCGGCTTCCGCGCCGGACAAGTCGGGCGGCAGACGATACCGGTGGTGCGCACCGCGGCCCAGAACACCCCCTCGTAGGAGGGGTCGCGCCGCAGCAGCGCGTCGTACATGGTGGACTCGTCGGGGAGACTCGTGCCCGTGTGCATGGCGGCAAAGTTAAGGTTGCGCTCGTCGCCGCCGCCACCGATTTCCGAGCGCGGATGTCCGCGGCCAGGCCGTCGTTCCCCGATCGAACCGATGGAGGTAGTCCAGGTGCGCATCGTGCTCGCGACCTGCCGGACCAAGCCGGCCCTCACACCCAGCGACAGCCTGCTGGCCACGGCGCTGGAGCGCTCGGACGCCACAGTCGTGGCGGTGCCGTGGGAAGCGGTCGACCCGGCGAGCGTGGCCGGCAGCGTGTGTCTCCGGTCCACCTGGGACTACCACCAGCGCTGGGACGAATTCCACCGCTGGCTCGGCGGCTTCGACGGCCGGCAGGGCAGCCTGTGGAACCCGCTGGAGACGGTGGTCTGGAATGCCGACAAGCGGTATCTGCGGGACCTGGAAGCGGCAGGCGTCGCGCTGCCGCGGACCCGCTGGTACGAGCCCGGCGAGCGGCCCGATGGGGCGAGGGTGCTGCGCGAGTGGAACCTCACGCGCGCGGTGCTGAAGCCGCGCATCTCCGCCTCCGCCGTCGGCACGTACCTGCTGGGCGGCGCCCAGGTGCCGAGCGAGGAGGAGTGGCAGCCGCTCGAGGCGTCGGGGAGCCTGTTGCAGGAGTTCGTCCCGGAGGTCGGAACGCGGGGAGAGGTCTCCCTGGTCTACCTCGACGGCGGGTTCAGTCACGCGGTGCGCAAATGGCCGGCGGAGGGCGACTTCCGGGTGCAGGAGCGGTTCGGCGGGAGACTGGAGCGGGTGACGCCGCCGAGCCATGTGCTGGACTTCGGCGACGCGGTTCTGTCGGCGGTGACGCGCCCCTGGCTCTATGCCCGGGTGGACCTGGTGGAGACCGGCCGCGGCCCGGTACTGATGGAGCTGGAGCTGATCGAGCCCGACCTCTTCCTCACGCCCGAGGCGGCCGGCCGCATGGCGGCGGCCCTGCTCGCTCGCGCGGGCAGAGCCGCCGCCTGAGGGCTACGCCGTGGCCGGCGCCCGGCGCACGCTCAGGTTCGCGATGCCGCCGAGGACCCCGATCCCGATCGCGACCCACGCCACCGACGCGGTGAACAGCGGCTGGAGGCCCAGCAGGGCGTCGAGGGAATAGGCGCCGTGGCCCGTCAGCGCGAGGGCGAGCGCGCCGGCCGAGTAGAGCAGGGGCACCTCGAAGCCGCCGGAGGTCGCGAACACGCCCTTGTTCCGGTGGACGGTAAGCGCGGCCACGATCATCACCGAGATGATGAGCGCGGAACCCACCGGCCCGAGCAGGCCCAGCGCCAGGAGGAGTCCCCCGCCGACCTCGGCCAGTCCGGCGGCCGTGGCGAAGGCCCGGCCCGGCCGGAAGCCGAGCGACTCGAAGAACCCGGCGGTGCCGTCGAGGCCATGGCCGCCGAACCAGCCGAAGAGCTTCTGCGCCCCGTGGCCGGCCATCAGCAGGCCCAGGGCCAGCCGGGCCACTAGAAGGCCCCCGCTCAGGGAGGCGAGATCGATAGCGAGAGAGGACATGGTGGTCTCCAGGAGTTTGAGTGTTATCACGTTATATGTTATAACACCTGATACCTGGAGAAGGTTCCTGGTTCCCCCTACCCCCCCGAGCCGGCCCGCCTAGCTGGCGAGCGGAACCAGGAACTGGAGCTTCCCGCTCGGCGCGGCCGGGATCCGGTCCACCACCTCGAAGGCGATCTCGAAATCCTGCCCCACGGCCGATTCGACCGACACGGTCAGCGCGCTGCGCTGGTCCTCGGAAGGCGGCCGCCTGACGTTGAGCAGGAAGCGCAGTCGCCGGCCGGGCTCCTCTCGTACCTGAAAGCCACGAACCCACTCGTGCGCGTGGGCACGACCGAAGAGGCTGGTCACGAACGGGGTGGTGATCAGTGCCCCGCTGGTCCGACGAATCGCGTGCGCGGTCCTGCCGTGCACCCGGGAGAGCAGACTCAAACCTCGCCCGCACGCGCAGCGCTCTTCGACGCCGGCGGCCATGTCACCCATCCGGTAGCGGATCAGGGGCATCGAGGTGAGGCCGAGGCTGGTGATCACCAGCTCGCCGAGCGTGCCGGGAGGAACCGGCCGGCCATCCGGCCCGAGGATTTCGACCACGAACGCGTCGTCGTTGACGTGCAGCAGGTCGCGACGCACCGGGCAGGACCAGGCCAGCACCCCGAACTCGTTGGTGACGTAGACATCCACCGCCGGGGCACGAAAGGCCTGCTCCGCCAACTGGAGACAGCGGTCGGTCACCTCCATGGCGGTGCAGAAGACCGCGCGCGGCGGCTCGATCTGCGCGCCGGTCGCAATGACGTGATCGGCCAGCGCCTCGATGGCGCCGGCGTAGCCGGTCAGGATCGGCGGGTGGGTTGCCCGAACCCGCTCCAGCACCCGGTCCGGCGGGGCATCCGACGCGATCCGCTCCACACGGGGCAACACCCCCATCCTGCGCAGCATGGTGATCGCCCCCGGGCGATCCGGCTTGTCGACGATCGCGACGTTGACCTGCGCATCCCACACGCTGCACCCGTAGGCGGCGTAGACCCGCCACCAGCGCGCCGAGTAATCGGCCTCCTCGATCTTCGAGCGAAGGAAGCGCCCCGGCGTGCCGGTGGATCCGGAGGTGAACACATTCACCAGTCCCTGGGCGGGCACCGACAGGAAGGCGTCGATGCCGTGTCGAGCGATCACCTGCCGGTCCAGCAGCGGCATTCGCTCGAGATCGGCCAGCTGCATCGTCCGGGGGTCCAGGCCGGCGTCGCGGAGGGCGGCCCCGTAGTACCTGGTGGCGCCGGCGCGCTGAAGCGTCTGGCGGAGACGCGTCAGTCGCCGGGCCGCCAGCTCCGCGGCCGGAAGCCATTGTTCGCGCTCCAGCCGCATCGACGACTGCAGCAGGGTGCCCACCGCGGCGACCGGACCGCCGGCGGGGAGGATCGGGACGCCCATCTCCTGGCTCCATTGCATCGAGTGGTCCTGGCGGCCCGGGTCGGCCGGCGGACGCCATGGAGTCATTGCAAATGTGAGTCCCACGCGCGGCGCGGCCATGGCGCCACGAGTCGCTGCAAGACCTTGCTTGCGGGCCGGGGCGAATCCCTCCGCCGAAGCCAGCACAGGGTCTGGAAGCAGGTTCTCCGGCGAGGGGATGGGATGCCGCGGGCCATCAGTGCAGTCGAATGCACGAGGAGGGCCGAGCACGAGTGCTGACCGGTTCTTGAATCCGTAGCGGGAGGACCACAGCGCCGTCTTCGGCGCCGGGTTCCCGGCCATGCCCACTACGGCAGGTTGTCGATCGGCAGTCCGCTGGGGACCCGCGTCGGCACGACCTGATTCAGGTTGCGCGCGGCGGGATCGGTGAGCGCCTTGAGGAACTCAGTGATCTCGTCCACGGTCTGAGGAGTGAGGACCAACTTCGTCAACTTGTTGTCACGGGTCGCGAGAATCGCGTCCGTCGTGGGCAGCACGGTGCCCTGCAGCAGCGGCTCGAGTTGGGTGGGATCGTAATTCCTGAGCTTCAGGTCCGACTGGCTGTAATGGTCCACCCAATCGCGCAAGCTCACGATCGCGCCATCGTGCCCATAGGGCGCGGTCAGCTCCACGTTCCGCAGCGGCGGAGTCCGGAATTGGTACCGGTGCTTCAGATTCTGGGTCTTCCGCATGCGCCCGAAGTCGTCCCGGCCGTCGGGCCCGTCGCCGAAGCCCGGTCCCACCTGCGGCACCGCCACGTTGTGGAACTTGCGGTCGCTGAACAGGGAGCCGGTATGACACTGGGCGCATTTGGCGGTGGTCATGAAGGACCGGGCCCCGCGCAGCTGGACCTCCGTCATCGCGTCGTCGTTCCCTGCCAGGAACTGGTCCCAGGGCGAGTTGGTGAAGGCGAACACCGCGGCGATCCACCCGCCCATCGCGTTCCCGGCGTGCGCGAAATCCATGTTGTCGAAGCTCTGCCCGGGATAGGCGCTCTCGAACATGGCGCGGTATTCGGGAATCTGGCCGAGGCGCTGCATCAGAAACTGCCAGGTGCGCTGGTGCTTGTCGTCGGGGTTGGCCGCCAGCTCGTTGCCGCTCTCTCCGCGCATCTCCGCGCGGGAGAGGACCGGAAACATCGGGAGGGCCGAGAGGGTGCCGAACTCCAGCACGGCGCGTTGACTGGCGCGGAGCGGGGCGCCCGGCGTGCGGACCGTCCCTCCCGCGTCAGTGAAGACCCGACCGTCCCAGGTGAGCGGACCCATCACATGGAGGTTGAACAGCGGCGGCGCATTCCGGTGAACGAAGCGCCCCTGGGGATGCACCCGCGCGGTACCGAGGCCGGTCGCGCCCTGGCCGATGGCCACGCTCCGGCCGTCCACGGTCGCGGTCCTGGACAGATGGCAGGTCATGCACGAGATGTCCCGGTTGCCGCTCAGGACCTTGTCGAAGGCGAGTGCCTGGCCCAGCAGCGACAGCTCCCTTCGGACCGGAGCCGGTCGCTGAAGGGCGATGATGCCCTGGGCGGCGGCGAGCTGCCGCACCTCCGCGGCCAATGCGGCGACCTCGGGCGTCGCGGACGCGGTCTCGGCGGCCGGGGCGAGCGTCTCGGTCGAGGGAGCCGTAGTGTTGTCGCTACAGGCCGCGAGCCACAAGGCGGCGGAAACAGCGAGTGTGCCGGCGAGGGTCCTGCTCGTCATCAACGGCCCCTGTCGAGATGAGCCCGTGTTCGCAAGTGCGTCGGCATGCTTCAGCTATGCCGGATGGCGCGAGCGATCGCGGAGTGGCGCGGGAGGTGGCGTCGGCGAGTGCGAACTCGCCATGTCGCGAGGAGGAAATGCGACTCCCATGCCAGCCGGGCCGTGGGGACACTGCCGCCGATTGCATCTCGATCAGAAGTCGATCTTGAGGATTCGTCCTTCGGTTCCGACCAGCCACCCCGCCCTCGGGCTCCCGAACGCGACGGCCCAGTAGTCCTTCACGCCTTCCAGCAACGTCCAGTCGTCGCCCTCGTGGGCGGACCAGGCCGCACCGGACGGCCCGGTGGCGACCACCACCCGGCTCCCGGTCCCCACGTAGGCGAGTCCGTAGATCGCGCCGGGAAACGGCGTTCGTGCCGCGAGCCGCCAGGTGCGGCCGCCGTCGCTCGAGCGGGCCACGTTGTCCGCGAAGGAATCGGGGGCGGCGATGTCGCCGCCGCCGAGCATGCCGTGGAGCGTATCGCGAAACTCCACGCTCGCACCGCCGGAGGTCGCGGTGCCCTGGGCGATCGGGGTCTCGTGGGCTCGCCAGGTCTCCCCGCCGTCCGCCGTCGTCAGGACTCTCGCGCGTGCCGCGGCACCGGTGGTGATCCAGCCGTGCCGGGTGCCGAACACGGCGGTGCAGGTGCCGCTGGCGGCGAAGGCGCCTTCTCCCTGCTGTGCCGGTGGCAGCCGGTCGCCGACGTCGCTCCAGGTCGCGCCGTCGGTGGTCCACACGACGGGAAAGCGGCCCGCCACCGCATCGCTCATGGTGAATCCGCGGGTCGGATCCCAGAACGCGAAGCAGTCGTAGAAGGCGGTGGTATCGCGGTTGACGAACTGCAGGGACCACGACCGGCCCGCGTCGTTGGTCCGGTAGATCCGCGACCGGTCGCCGGGGCCGGCCGCGAGGAGGTATGCCACCGTCTCGCTGACACCTTCGACGTCGCGAAACTCGAGGCTGTCGGCGCCCGGGACGACGCCGGCCCGCCAGGTCTCGCCTCCGTCGGTGGTGAGCGCCCAGGTGCCGCCGACGCCGCTGACCCAAACGATGCGCTCGCTCACGGGGCTGATCGCCTGGAGCCGCTGCGTGGTGCCGCTGCGCTGTGGAGTGAGCGTGGGCGCGGCGACGCGCGAAGGATCCGGCGACCGGGCCGTGCCGGCGCAGCCCGCGGCGGCGAGCGCGAGGAGGAGGGTGCGGAGATCCGTCGTCATCCCGACAAGGTAGGCCGGGGCGGGCCGGCTGTCATCGGCGTCATCGGCGGCGTCATCCCGAGCGCTCGCGTGTCTCCCGAGCGGAGCGAGGGATGACGCCGGTCAGGCGTGGGGAATCTCTCCACCGGCGCGGGCGATCGACGCGGCGGTGCCGCCGCGCACCTTTTCCACCACGCGCATCGCGGCGGCCATCATGTCCATCATCCGCATCGCGGTGGTTCGGCGGCCGGCCCAGACGTTGAGCACGTAGCCCCACCCGAGGTGATAGCCCTTCCGCGCGCGGACGGCGCCCTCGCCCCAGTTCTCCCACTTGGTCGCCGTGAGCTCGAGTCTGGTGCCCCCACCCTCCGGAAGGAAGCGCACCTCCACGTCCTGCGCGCTGGCGGGCTCCCGCGAAGGATGAAAGGTGAACTTGACCCGGGCTGGTGGATCCCATTCGAGCACCGTGCCCCACTGGAACCGCCGCCCGTCCGCGTGTTCCTCGAAGATCCGGCCACCGACGCGGGTCTCGAACGCGACGCGCCGCACCCGCTCGCCACCGATGGAGTGAGTGCGCCATGGCCACCATGACGCGAACTCGTCGGTGAAGCGGCGGAAGGCGTCGGCCTGGTTCCAGGAGACCAGCACCGAACGGACGATCGGCGGCAGCGCGGGCTCGGTCATCGGGATCCTCTCTTGGGTGGCGCCGGATCGGCGGCGGCGTAGGCGGCCAGCACGTCGTCCCACAGCGATTCCAGGTAGCGCCGCAGCTCGGCGAGTCCCTCGGCGCTGGCGCGGTAGTGCCGGCGGGTGCCCTCGCGGCGGTCGGCCACCAGCCGGGCCTCCCGCAGCACCCGCAGATGCTGGGAGACGGCCGGCTGGCTGACCCGGGCGAGGCGGGCGAGCTCGCCCACGGTGTGCGACCGGCGCCGCAGCCGCTCGTACATCTGGCGGCGAGTGGGATCGGCCAGGGCGACCAGGGCGTCATGATAGGTCATGGCTTATATAATTACATACTTATGCTTGTCTGGCAAGCCGCGGGGAGTATCTTGGAGGCTTCACTCCATCATGGGAGGCAACCAATGGCCGGGATCGGCAAGTCTGCCAAGCGCGCCAGCAAGTCGGCGCGCCGTGCCGGAGGAAAAGCGAAGTCCATGGCGAAGAAGGTCACCCGCAAGCTGTCGAAGCGCCGGACCTCGAAGAAGAAGAAGGTCGCGGCCGCGATGGCGGGCGTCGCGGCGGCGGCCATCGGCGCCGCGCTCGTGCGGAAGCGGAAGAAGGCCCGCTAGCGAGCGCGGGCCGGCGCCTCAGCGCACACCGCGCAGCAGCGGCACAAAACGCACCGGCAACAGCCGTGTGGACCCGACCCGCCCGGTCGCGTCCTTCTCCAGCAGCACCAGCTGCTGATCGACATTCGGATCACCCACGGGCATCACCAGCCGTCCCCCCGGCGCCAGCTGCTCGATCAGCGCCGGCGGGATCGAGTCGGCGCCGGCCGTCACCACGATCGCGTCGAACGGTGCCTGCTCCGCCCAGCCGGCGTACCCGTCACCATGGCGCACGGTGACGCCGTCGAATCCCAATCGCGTCAGCCGAGCCCTCGCCTCCTCCGCAAGCGCACCGAAGATCTCGATACTCCACACCTTCGCACCGGTCCGGGCGAGCACCGCGGCCTGGTATCCCGAGCCGGTGCCCACCTCGAGCACCCGCATGCCCGGACGCGGGCGCACCAGCTGGGTCATGTACGCGACCACGACCGGCTGGGAGATGGTCTGGTCGTGGCCGATGGGGAGCGGAGTGTCGAGGTAGGCGTACGGGCGCTGATCGGGCGGAACGAACTCGTGGCGCGGGACCGATCGCATGGCGGCGAGGGTAGCGGAATCGCCGATGCCCTGCGGGATCAGATGGTCGGTGACGAGCCGCTCGCGGGCGTCACGCCAGCCGGCGGCGTCGGCCTGGGCGCCGGCCCCGTCGGGGAGCGTCAACGCCACGAGGAGCCAGGCGAGTCTCCGCCTCTTCGCTGCCCTCAGCGTGGCGATCGTTCCACTCCCTCCACATAAATCTCGCCGCCACGCTGCTTGAACTCGGCGGCCTTGCGCTGCATCTCGGCGGCGTACTCGCGCACGTCGTGGGTGATCTGCATCGAGCAGAACTTCGGCCCGCACATGGAGCAGAAATGGGCGACCTTGGCTCCGTGAGCCGGGAGCGTCTCGTCGTGGAAGGCCCGTGCGGTGACCGGATCGAGGCTCAGGTTGAACTGGTCCTCCCAGCGGAACTCGAAGCGCGCCTTGCTGAGCGCGTCGTCCCAGGCGCGCGCCCGCGGGTGGCCCTTGGCGAGATCCGCCGCATGCGCCGCGATCTTGTAGGCGATCACTCCGACCTTCACGTCGTCGCGGTTGGGCAGGCCGAGGTGCTCCTTGGGCGTCACATAGCAGAGCATCGCGGTGCCGTACCAGCCGATCATCGCGGCGCCGATCGCGCTGGTGATGTGGTCGTAGCCCGGCGCGATGTCGGTGGTCAGCGGCCCCAGGGTGTAGAACGGCGCCTCCCGGCACCACTCGAGCTGCTTGTCCATGTTCTCCCTGATCAGGTGCATGGGGATGTGCCCCGGTCCCTCGTTCATCACCTGCACCCCGTGCTCCCACGCGACCTCGTTCAGCTCCCCCTGAGTGCGCAGCTCGGCGAACTGCGCCTCGTCGTTCGCGTCGGCGATGCTCCCCGGCCGGAGCCCGTCGCCCAGGGAGAAGGACACGTCGTAGGCCGCCATGATCTCGCAGATTTCGCGGAATCTGGTGTAGAGAAAGCTTTCCTGATGGTGGGCCAGGCACCATTTGGCCATGATGGACCCGCCGCGGGAGACGATGCCGGTGACCCGGTTGGCGGTGAGCGGCACGTAGCGCAGCAGTACGCCGGCATGCACCGTGAAGTAGTCCACGCCCTGCTCCGCCTGCTCGATCAGGGTGTCGCGATAGACCTCCCAGGTCAGATCCTCCGCCACACCGCCCACCTTCTCCAGCGCCTGGTAGATCGGCACCGTCCCGATCGGGACGGCGGCGTTCCGGATGATCCATTCCCGGGTCTCGTGGATCTGCCGGCCGGTGGACAGGTCCATGACCGTGTCGGCACCCCAGAGAGTCGCCCACCGGAGCTTTTCGACCTCCTCTTCGATGGACGACGTCACCGCCGAGTTGCCGATGTTGGCGTTGATCTTCACATGGAACCGCCGTCCGATGACCATCGGCTCCAGCTCGGGATGGTTGATGTTGGCGGGGATGATCGCGCGCCCGCGCGCCACCTCGCTCCGGACGAGCTCGGGGTCTACCCCTTCCCGGATCGCGGCAAATTCCATCTCCGGCGTGACCTGCCCCAGCCGGGCGTAGCGCAGCTGGGTGACGCAGGAGCGGCCGCGCAGGGGCCGTGATGTCACCCTGAGCGGAGCGAAGGGGGCATGGCTCGGGGCATGCCCCCTTCGACTTCGCTCAGGATGACAGCGCTCCACGTCACGCTCCCCGATCCAGGCCTCCCGCACGGCCGGCAGTCCATCCCGTGGATCGCGGCCCTGAGGCCCGCTGCTGTCGTACACCCGGAGCGGCGGCTCCCCTCCCGACAGCGAGATCTCGCGCATCGGCACGCGGATCCCGCGCGAGCCTTCGGTGTAGACCTTGGTGGACCTGGGAAACGACTCGCCGTACGACTCGGCGGCCGGGCGTGCGGGCAGGGTGGCGGTCATTTGGGGCTCCCTCTACGGAAAAGCGCAGGGAGCGAGGGAGGGCGACGATGCCGTCGCCCGCGCCGCGCTCCCTTCGCCGGTATCAGCCGGATCAGGTTCCAAGGGTACGATCTCAATCAGGCGGTGCGACTGCCTGATGCCCCTGGCGGCAAGCTGAAGTGTATCGCGGTCACGCCCCGGTGGAAACGCCCCCGCGCGCCCGGCGGATGAGTCCCATGATCAGCATGATGGCGCCGACGATGAGGACCAGATGGATCAGAAATCCGGCGACCTTGAATACGACGAATGCGACCACCCACAGGACGATGAGCCCCACGCCGAGCGCGGCGAGACCTCTCACTGGACCCTCCTCAGGCAAGCGTGACAGTCGGGACAGCGATCCGGAAACAGCATACGACCGGCCGAGGTCGCGCACCCGTGGCGCGGATCACAAGGCGGATCCGCCGGGGCAGCTCCCTGGTGGGAGCGTGGCGGCGGGCCGGAACGGACTCCTAAGTGGCGATTCCACCTGAAGAAGCGAGTCCCGGAAGGCTTTGTCTCGCCCCGGCCGAGGGAGCGGGCACGCGATATGCCTGATTCCAGGTCTCGAGGCCGACACCGGCCACCATCCCCGGGACCGGTCTGACCCACGCATCTCCAAAGGAAATCCTTGTCGAACATCGCGCCGCATCGCGTGCCTTCCCCCAGGTCCGCGACGAGTCGACGACCGAGGTACGCCCGTGAGGCGTCGCGCAGGAGGGGATGTTGCGCACCATCTGGACCGCCACCACCGCCGCCGTACTCCTGGTTCCCGCGAGCCCCCAGGGCGCGCAGGCGCTCCAGCGTCTGATCGACGTACGCCAGATCGCCACCGACACCCTCCGCGACGTCGCCGTGGCCACCTTCGTCCGAGGCCGGCCCATCATCTACTACAATCCCGCCCTGCTCCAGGGCTTCGGCCCCCGCATGGCGGAGTTCTTCTTCGCCCACGAGTACGGCCACATCCGGTACGGCCACGCGGGCGGCGCGCTCTCGCACGAGGAAGGTGAAGTGAATCTTCTGCGCCAGCGCCAGGAGCTGGAGGCCGACTGCTACGCGGCCCTGGTGCTGGCGGACTATCAGCGCGAGTCGGTGGAGACCGCCATCCGGTTCTTCCAGCGCATGGGCCCGTATCACTACGACGCCTACCACCCGACGGGGTCGCAGCGCGCGGCCCGTATCCTCTCCTGTCTCCCCCCGGCCGAAGCCTCCGTCGAGCCCGTGTCGGAGCCGGCGCACGCGGCGGACGGGAGCGCGGTGCGCTTCAGGCTCACCTCGCCCGCCGCGAGCTCGGGCGAGTACGCGGTGGAGGCCCGCGTCTGGATCGACGACACCGCAGTCGGCACCGTCTCCAGCATCCGGCAGCCGGGCAGCATCGAGGTGACCGGCTTCCCGGCCGGGACCCATCGCTATCGCGTCTCGGTCGAGCTCTTCGCCTTCGACGCCATGCTCCAGCTCAACCCCAGCGGCGGGGCGAGCAGCGAGGGGCTGGTCGCGGTGGAGGAGGGCTCGGTGCTCGCGGTCCGCTGGCGATCAGGGGAGCCCCCGGCGATCGTCCGGCAATAGCCACTGGCCTTTCCTGCCCATCGCCGCGCCGCTCCCGAGCCGGAACCCCCTCCCCTCATCCCGCCTAAGTCGTTGCCACTTAAGGACCTGACGAGAACGTTCCGTTCTGCCCTCAGGCCCACCCTTATGGAATCGATAAATGCGAGGTACATTGGCTCCGCTCAGCAGCCAGTATGTAGGTTCTATCCACTCGACTAGGAGCTCGCCAATGCCCCGTTCTCTCCTGCTTCCCCTCATCGCCGTGTTCGCACTGGCGGCCTGCAGCAAGCAGGCTGATACCGGCGCCGCGCCGGCGCCCGAGACGGTTGAAGCGACCGACGACGCCGCGGCTGCCCCGGCCGACACCACCGCCGCCGCCATCGAAGACACCACCGCCCCGGTCGAGGCCGAGGTTCCGGCCGAAGAGCCGGCCGCCGACGCCACCGTTCCGGCCGAAGAGCCCGCGGCCGATGCGCCGATGGACGAGCCGATGGACGACACCGTGCCGGCCGACAGCGCCAGCACCTGGCCGAGCGACAGCGCGGCCGCGCAGTAAGCGATCCAGGTTGACAGCCACCTTGTCGCGCGCTAGCCTAGACTCATGAGCGATCGCGTCGCCCGTCACTCCCGGCTGCACACCCCCGTCTCGCAGA
Organism: uncultured Gemmatimonadales bacterium; assembly: GCA_963826065.1. Classification (GTDB taxonomy): domain Bacteria; phylum Gemmatimonadota; class Gemmatimonadetes; order Gemmatimonadales; family GWC2-71-9; genus CAVVWJ01. Next base: position 176,655 of record CAWGVP010000003.1, on the reverse strand, counting down.
TGATGGCGGTGGCGTGTTGTTGTATGGCCGGTACTCACCCCGACGGGACGACCTAGCGCGCCTCAGACGTACAGTAGTACCCGGCCCGCAGGCATGTCCTGCGGGCCTTTTTGTTTTTGGCGGTCGGAGACTCAGGGATTTCTGGAGCGCGGATGCGGATCGTACGCGAGATGGACACCGAGATCGGCGAAGACTCGCCACCGGAGCGGATCGTCGCCTGGATGCTGGATCGCTTCGCCGGGCGGCGCCTGTCGCTGACCACGGCCTTCGGCATGGAAGGTTGCGCCCTGATCGACATGATCGGACGCCATGGCGGATCGATGCCGGTGCTCTATCTCGACACCGGGTTTCTCTTCCCCGAGACGCTCCGGCTCCGCGACCGGCTGGCGGCACGCTATCCCCATCTGAGTTTCGAGAACCGGGGGACCTCGCTCACACCGGAGTCGCAGGAGGCGGTGTACGGCCCCGAATTGTGGGCGCGGGATCCCGACGCCTGCTGCAACATCCGCAAGGTCGAGCCGATGCGTGAGGCGCTGGCGGACGTGGACGTGTGGGTGACCGGCCTGATGCGGAGCCAGTCGCCGGCGAGGGCGGGGCTCCGGGTGGTGGAGTGGGACTGGAAGTACCAGCTCCTCAAGGTGCATCCCCTGGCGGGCTGGGACCGGGCTCGCGTGTGGGAGTACGTCCAGCAGCACGGCGTGCCCTACAACGAGCTGCACGATCGGGGGTACCCGACGCTGGGATGCACCCACTGCACGCTGCCGGTCGCCGGCAACGTGACCGGCGAATACACCAGGGAGGGCCGGTGGCGGGGGCTGGAAAAGAATGAATGCGGGCTGCATCAGATCGTCGGGCGGGCGTCGTAAGTGACACCGCGAGGGGTGCATCCCGAGCGGTGTCATCCCGACCGGAGCGAGGGGTCGGCCGGCTCATGAGTGTGAGCATCGGAGGCATCTCGACTCACTCGCATGTCCGGGCCGATCCCTCGCTCCGCTCGGGATGACGCGCCCCCTCGGGATGCACATATGACAGACTCCCACGGGATGACACCGATGTCCAAGGAATCCAAAGTCGAGCAGGCCAAGCGTGACGGGCGGCATCTTCGCGGCACCATTGCGGAGACGCTGCGCTCGGATGCCGGGCAGTTCGCCGGCGACGACGTCACACTGCTCAAGTTCCACGGCACTTACCAGCAGGACGACCGCGACGCGCGCCGCCGACGGGACGAAGGCGCGGACAAGGCCTGGTCGTTCATGGTGCGGGTGGCGCTGCCGGGGGGCGTGCTCGACGCCGGGCAGTATCTCGCGCTGGAGGAGATCGCGGACCGCCACGCCAACGGGACGCTCCGGGTGACCACGCGGCAGGGATTCCAGTTTCACGGCGTGCTCAAGAGCGGCCTCAAGGAAACCATCGCGAAAGTGAACCGCCGCCTCATGACCACCCTGGCGGCCTGCGGCGACGTCTCCCGCAACGTGATGGGCTGCCCCGCCCCGGTGGACGACGAGGCGCACGCCGCGGTCCGCGCGGCGGCTCGGGGCATCGCCGAGCGGCTGCGGCCCGCCTCGAAGGCGTATCACGAGATCTGGCTCGATGGCGAGCGGCAAATCTCTACCGAGGAGGAAGAGCCGTTCTACCGCGACGTGTACTTGCCGCGGAAGTTCAAGACCGGTGTGGCCCTCGCGAGCGACAACTGCGTGGACGTCTGGTCACAGGACGTGGGACTGATCGCGATCGTGGAGGGCCGAAGCGTCCGCGGGTTCAACCTGCTGGTCGGCGGCGGTCTGGGCATGACCCACCACAAGGCCGACACCAGCGCGCGCCTCGCGGAACCGCTCGGGTTCGTGTCCTCGGAGCACGCGGTGGAGGCGGTGCGCATCGTGGCCGCCATCTTCCGCGACCACGGCAACCGTGCCGACCGGCGGCACGCCCGGCTCAAGTATCTGGTCGCCGAATGGGGACTGGATAAGTTCCGCGCCGAGTTCGAGCGCCGTGCCGGCTTCCCGCTCGCCCACCCGGTCGAGCTTCCGGCCCTGCCCTATCACGATCACTTGGGTCGCCACCGCCAGCCCGACGGCCGGTGGTTCTACGGTGTCTTCGTGCAGAGCGGCCGGATCACCGACACCGAGGGCCACCGCCTCAAGACCGCGCTGCACGAGATCGTAACCCGCTTCGCCCCGGGCGTCCGGCTCACCGGACAACAGAACGTCCTGCTCACCGACCTCGACGACGCGGGCGTCAAGGCGGTGGAGAGCATTCTGCGCGCGCACGGCGTGACGCCGCCGCAGGAGCTGTCCGCGGCCCGGCGCTTCTCCATGGCCTGCCCCGCGCTGCCGACCTGCGGCCTGGCGGTCGCCGAATCCGAGCGGGCGATGCCCGAGCTCCTCGACCGGTTCGAGGCGGAGCTCACCGCGCTCGGGCTGCGCGACGAGCCGCTGACCATCCGGATGACCGGCTGCCCCAACGGCTGTGCCCGTCCCTACACCGCGGACATCGCTTTCGTCGGGCGCTCGCTCGGTCTCTACAACGTGTACGTCGGCGGCGGGCTGGGCGGCGACCGGGTGGTGGACCTCTACCGGGCCGACGTCAGGCTGGACGACCTCCTCGAGACGATACGGCCGCTGCTGGGACGGTGGGCCTCCGAGCGACGGGCGGGCGAAAGCCTGAGCGACTTCTATCAGCGGCTGGTGGGCCGGACCGACCGTCGCACCTCGATCACCGGTCGCGAGGAATCCACCGCCGATCTGGTGGCCCTGGCGGTGGCATCGTGAGCGGCGCGCTGGTGCTCGCGGCCCACGGGTCGCGCCGCGATCCGGCGGCCAACGCGCTGGTTCGACGGCTGGCGCAAGCGGTGCGCGAGCGGCGGCTCTTCGACGAGGTGGCGGTGGCCTTTCACCAGGGAGAGCCCGGGTTCGATGCCGTGCTCGATGAGCTCGCGTCGGAGGCCGTCACCGTGGTGCCGGTGATGACGAGCGCGGGTCACTACGCCGATGAGGTGTTGCCCGCGGGGCTGGCCCGCAACCGGCGCTACGCCGACATCCGGCTGCGGCTGACTCCGCCGGTCGGCGCCCATTCCGGCATCGCGCCGCTGGCCGCGCGGCGGGTGAGCAAGCTGCTCCGGGAGCACGGGCTCTCGCGCGGGGAGACATCACTGCTCCTCGCCGGCCACGGCACCCGCCGCCACGCGGCGAGCCGGGACACGACGCTCCGGCTTGCCGAGACGCTGTACCGCCGCGGCGTGGCGGCCGACGTAATTGCCGGATTCCTCGACGATGAGCCCGGGCTCGCCGAGGCGCTCGCGTCGGCTCCGCCCGGCCCGGTGCTGGTGCTCCCCTTCCTCATCGGTGGAGGCTCCCACGCGTCGGACGACATTCCGCCGGCGATCGGACTCCAGCCGGGGCCGACTCCGCTCGCCGGCCGGGTGGAAGGTCGCGTGGTCGTCGTCGACGACGCGATCGGCAGGCTTCCCGGCATCGCGGACCTCATCGTGGATCTCGCCCGCCGGCATCCGCCGCCACGGCCCCGTCTCACCCGCCGGGGCGGCCGGCCGGCCCACAACACGTCCGGCACGGTGCATCTGGTGGGCGGCGGGCCGGGAGATCCCGGGCTGATTACCGCGCGCGGGCTCGAGCTGCTGCGCCGCGCGGACGTCGTGGTGCACGACCGCCTGATCGGGCCGGAGCTGCTGCACGAGGCGTGGGCCGGAGCGGAGCTGGTGGACGTGGGCAAGGGCGCGGGTCTGTCCCCGCTCTCGCAGGAGGAGATCAACGACCTGCTGGTGGACCGAGCCCGCTCGGGCCGTGAGGTCGTCCGGCTCAAGGGTGGTGATCCGTTCGTCTTCGGCAGGGGCAGCGAGGAGCTGGCGGCATGCCGCGCGGCGGGGGTGCGGTGCGAGGTGGTGCCCGGCGTCACCAGCGCCATCGCGGGGCCGGCGGCCGCCGGCATTCCGGTCACCGCGCGGGGCATCGCCCGGTCGTTCGCGGTGGTGACCGCGCACCAGGCCGGCGAGCGGGGCGAGCACGACGTCGCGCCGCTCGCCGGAGTGGATACCATCGTGGTGCTGATGGGCCGTGCGAGTCTGCCCGCCTTCACCGCCCGGCTCATCGCCGCCGGCCGCGACCCGGGGACCCCGGCGGCGTGCATCCAGTCGGCCACGACCCCCGCGCAGCGGGTCACGCGGGCGACGCTGGCCACCATCGCCGGGGCCGCGGAGCGCGACGGGCTGGAGGCGCCGGTGGTGACGATCATCGGCGCGGTGGCGAGCCTCGCCGGTGAGGACCTCCTGCCGGTGGCCGATCTGCCGCCTATCTCCCTTTCGGCCGGGTGACCAGCACCGGCAGCTCGCCACCCCGCACCAGCTTGTCGGCCACACTCCCCAGCACCAGGCGAGGCAGTCCGCCGCGGCCGCGGGTCGCGAGCGCGATCATGCCGGTGCCGGGGGCCCGCGCGGCGTCCTGGATCGCCTCGAACACTCTGCTTCCGACCACGGCGGCACCCGAGGCCGCGGCGCCGGCCGCGTTCAGCCGCTCCGACACGTCGTCCAGGTAGTCCTGCGCCTGCGCGCGGCCCAGCCGGGTGAGCTCCTCGTCGAATCCCAGGGGAAACGGCCGCACCGGATCCGTGAACGGGATCACCGGCTGCACCACACTGACCAGCGCCAGCTTGGCCTTCAGAAGCAGCGCGAGCGTCGTGGCCGGGGGGAGCGCGGCTTCGGCACGCGCGGATCCATCGAGCGCCACCAGGATCTCCTGCAGGGCCGCGACCCCGGCCGCGGCCTCGTCATCCTCCCGGGGACGGACGATCAGCATCGGGGTCTCCAGGCTTCGCACCAACTGGTCCGCGACGCTGCCCAGCCAGGCCCGCCGGATCCCGCCTTCGCCGTGAGTGGTCATCACCACGATTTCCGGGTCCATCTCCTGGACGTAGCGGGCCAGCGCCGGCGCGGGGGTGCCCTGCAGCGTCGCCTTGGCGACCTGCACGCCGTGCTCGCGCCGCACGCGGTCCGCGACTTTCGCCAGGTAGTCCCGCTGCACCTTCCGTAGCGACAGCTCGATGCGGGTGTAGAGCCGGCGGGTGGCGGCGTCGGCCGGCGGTGGCGAAGGAGACTGGTGCACCAGCACCAGGCGGAGTCTGGCCCGCGCGGCCCCGGCGATGGCCGCGGCCCAAGGCAGCGCCTGTTCGGCGAACGGCGATCCGTCGAGCGGCACCAGCACGGTCCGGATCCGGATCGGCGGCGATGCCGCCGCGCGCCGTCTCATGGCCGGCCCCGTCCCAGGGCCGCGCGCACCGGGCAGAACCCCGTCAGGGCCGAGCCCAGCGGGATCAATCCGATGAGCGTGAGGTACCGCCAGGGCTCCGGGAGCGCGCCGTAGAGTCCCAGGATCAGGATGCCGACGACCAGGCGGAATATGCGGTCAGGGACGCCGATGTTGGTGCTCATGCCATCACTCCCGTGGGGGTCTGCCACAGAATACCCGGCCCGATGTGAAAGAAGGATGAAGCCGACCGGAATCGCCGTCAGGGATACCCAGCCAACCGCGGACCGTGCAGATTACCCGCTGGAACCCCTCCACCACGACTGCGATGCCGGCCACTCAGAACCGCCTCGAGCAGCTCGTCATCACCACCTCCACCCTGATTGCGGAGGTGTCGATCGAAGGCGTGCTCCAGCAGGTGGTCGAAACCGCGGCCGGGCTCATCGGCGCCCGCTTCGCGGCGATCGGGGTCCTTGCGCCCGACGGCCGGCTGCTGGAGAGCTTTACTACCCATGGTATCAGCCCCGAGGAGCGCGCGCGAATCGGCCCTCCGCCTCGGGGACACGGGATCCTGGGGCTGGTGATTCGCGAAGCTCGCCCCATTCGACTGCCGGACCTCACGCGGCACCCCGAATCCTACGGCTTCCCGCCCCATCACCCCTCGATGCATTCGTTTCTGGGCGTGCCGATCGTCGGCCGTCGAGGCGCCTTCGGCAATCTCTATCTGACCGAGAAGCTCGGGGAGGCCGCCTTCACCGAAGAGGACGAGCACATCGCGGTGCTGCTGGCCAGCAGCACCGCGGCGGCGGTCGAGAATGCGCGGCTGCACGAGGAGAGCGCCCGGCTGCTGGAGGAAGTCCAGCAGCTCCAGCGCACCCGCGAACGGTTCTTCGCCATGGTGAACCACGAGCTGAGGAACGCCCTGGCGGCCGTGTTCGGATGGTCGGAGATGCTGGTGCGCAAGAAGGATCCCGCGACGGTGCCCCGGGCCGCGTTCGAGGTGATGGACTCGGCGCAGCAGGCGGTGGGACTCATCAACGATCTGCTCGACCTGAGCCGGCTGGACGAGGACCGGCTCAAGCCGGTGATCCGGGCGGTGGATCCGGAGAAAGTCGCCAGGCGCGCCATCGGCCGGGTGACCCCCGCCGCCAACGCCCGCGGAGTGGGCATCGAGGTCCAGGCCGGCGCCGGGCTCCCGACCTGCGAGACGGATGCGAGCCGGGTGGAGCAGATCCTGGTGAACCTCCTGGGGAATGCGATCCAGCACACCCCGAAGGACAGCACCGTCCGGGTCGAGCTGGCGGTGAGGAACGGAAGCATCACCTATACCGTGAGAGACGAGGGTCCCGGGATTCCCGCGACGGAGGTCGAGCGCATCTTCGACGTATACGCCACGAACAAGGAAGGCGACCTGCGGGGGACCGGTCTCGGGCTCCCGCTCTCACGGCGGCTGGCCCGGCTCCTCGGCGGCGACCTCGACGCTTTACCCCGCCCCGGCGAGGGGGGCGAGTTCGTGCTCCGGCTCCCCGCGACCGAGGAATCATGAACACTTCTTCACACTGCCTTCCCCAACGGTTCAGCGGCGGCGCACCAGATTCGACTCCATGAAAATTCTCGTGGTGGAGGACGACCGGAAGGTCGCCGGGTTCATCGAGCAGGGCCTGCGGGAAGAGGGATACGTGGTGGACGTCGCACCGGACGGCGACGAGGCCGTCATGCTCGCCCACGTATACGAGTACGACGTGATTCTCCTCGACATCGTGCTGCCCAAGAAGAACGGCTTCCAGGTGGCCACCGAGCTCCGGCGCGAGGGCCGCAATACCCCGATCATGATGCTCACGTCGCGGGACGCGGTGGAGGACGTGGTCCGGGGCCTCGATGCCGGCGCGGACGACTATCTCGCCAAGCCGTTTCAGTTCGACGAGCTGCTCGCCCGGGTGCGGGCGCTGGTTCGCCGGGGCGGCGCCGAGCGCCTGGAGGTGTTGCGCTACGGACCCATCACGCTGGACCGTCTGCGGCACCAGGCGCTGGTCAACGACGACAAGCTCGACCTGACCCCGAAGGAGTTCCAGCTGCTGGAGTATTTCCTCCTCCATCCGGAAGAGGTGGTGCGGCGGACCACGCTGCTGGAGAAGGTGTGGGACATGCACTTCGATCCCGAGAGCAACGTGGTGGACGTCCACGTCGGCAACCTGCGGCGGAAGCTGAGCCAGGCCGCGGGTGAGCAGCTGCTGACCACGGTGCGGGGCGTGGGCTTCAGCCTGCGCCACGGGGGCCGGGCCGAGGTCGAGGCCGAATCCACGGGATGATCCGCGGCGCCGTTCTGCTTCCGGCCGGCGCCCTCCTGTTCATCCTCGCCGGCGTCGTCACCAGATTCACGGCCGGGCCCCGCCCGGCCGCGCTCGTTTGGATCATCGGCCTTGCCCTCACCGGCGCACCCGTGGTCTGGAACACCCTGCGGGGCGTCCTCGCCGGCCGGCTCGCCGCCGACGTGGTGGCGATGCTCGCCATCGTCGCCGCCCTGTTGCTGGGCGAGCCGGTGGCCGGCCTCATCGTGGTGCTGATGCAGACCGGCGGCGAGGCGCTGGAGCGCTACGCCGAGGGGCGTGCCTCCGACGCGGTCCGCGAGCTGGAGGAGGCTGCGCCGAGGATCGCGCACCGGTTCGTGGGCGGCGACGTCGAGGACGTCGATGTAGACGAGGTCGCCGCGGGCGATGAGCTGCTGGTGCGGCCGGGCGAGCTGATCCCCTGCGACGGGGTCGTGGTCGAAGGCGCCTCCAGCGTCGATACCTCGCGCCTCACCGGCGAGCCACTCCCGGTACCGGCCCGGCCCGGCGCCAGGTTTCTCAGCGGCAGCCTCAACCAGGACAGTCCCCTCAGAATCCGCGCGACGGCGCGCGCCGGCGAAAGTCAGTACGCCAGGATCGTCGACCTGGTGCGGACCGCGCAGGCGAGCAAGTCGCCGATCCAGCGGATGGCGGACCGGTACGCGGTCTGGTTCACGCCGGTGACCCTGGCGGTCTGCGCGCTGGCCTACGTGCTCTCGGGCGATCCGGTGCGGGTGCTCGCGGTCCTGGTCGTCGCCACGCCCTGTCCCCTCATCCTCGCCACGCCCGTCTCCATCATCGGCGGGATCAACCGCGCCGCGCGCCATGGCATCGTCTTCCGCAACGGCACCGCGCTGGAGCAGCTGGGGCAGGTCACGGTCGGCCTCTTCGACAAGACCGGCACGGTGACGTTGGGCCGGCCCCAGGTGGCCCGGGTGCTCGCTTCGTCTCCCCTGAGCGAGTCGGAGCTTCTCTCGCTCGCCGCGAGCGTCGAGCACGGGTCGGGGCACCTGCTCGCGCGGACCATCGTGGACGAGGCGAAGACGCGCGGCATCGAGCCGGCCCAGGCGCGCGAGATCGTGGAGTCCCCGGGCCAGGGTGTGGTCGGCGCGGTGAACGGCCGGCGGGTCGCGGTGGGCGGCTGGGGATTCCTCACCGGCCGATTCTCGGGCATCGATGCCGGGCTCCGGCGGCTCCTCGCCGACGACGACCGGGCGGAGCTGCGCGCCTACGTGGCCGTGGACGGACGCGCGGGCGGGATCATCGAGTTCGCCGACGAGCTGCGGCCCGAGCTCCATGGATTCATGGACCGGCTGAAGGCGCTGGGCCTCCACCGGGTGGCACTCATCTCCGGCGACGACCAGGCGAACACCGACGAGATCGCCCGCGCGATGGGCATCCAGGAGGCGCACGGCGACCTGCTGCCCGGGGACAAGGTGGCGCACGTCGAGCGCCTGGCGTCGGCGGGCGAGAAGGTGCTCATGGTGGGAGACGGAACCAACGATGCGCCCGCGCTGACCAGCGCCACGGTCGGCATCGCGCTCGCATCGGGCGGCGGCGGGATCACCGCGGAGGCGGCGGACGCGGTCATCCTGGCGGACGACCCATCCAAGGTAGCGACCGCGATCGCCATCAGCCGCCGGACCATCCGCATCGCGCGCCAGAGCATCTGGGTGGGGTTGGGGCTGAGCGGCATCGGCATGGTTGCCGCCGCCTTCGGCTATCTGCCCCCCATCGTCGGCGCACTGGCGCAGGAGGCGATCGACGTGGCGGTCATCCTCAACGGGCTGCGCGCCAGCTTCCCTCCGGCCGCCGCGCGCTGAATCCTAGCGTCGGCGCGCGGCCCACCAGGTGCCGAGGCGTACGGACTGCGCGGTATCGGACGGATGGGAGAAGTACATCCCTTCGAGCGTGTCGCCGCGGATCATCCCCTCGAACCAGGTGTCCATCCAGCACCCCAGCTCGGGATCCCGATACGGACGGAGCCAGCCGCCGACGCTCGGCGCGCCCACGTTGACCCGCCCGAGCGCCAGCACGATCTCCCCGGTCGGCCTGGACTCGGTGGCGCGGGAGACGACGTCGGTGCAGCCCGGTGGCGGCGTCGGACCGCGCATGCTGACGCGTCCATAGGCGGTATCGCGCCCCGCGCGGAGGCTGAAGGCGATCTTGCCCCGCCGGGAGTCGCGGGCGCTGACGAACTCCCCTTCCCAATCGCCGACCAGGAGGCGGAGATCGCTGATCCCGCCCTCGACCGGCACCGGGCCTTCCGGCTCCGAGGGCTTCCCTCCGCCACAGGCGCTCGCGGTCAGGAGCGCGGCCAGCAGCCCCGCGCGCGCGCTCACGAGGCGGCCGAGTCCACGGCCAGGAGCCGCGTCAGCCGGCGTCTTGCGCTCGGCGGCAGGTCGGCCTGATCCAGGCTCGCCGTGGCGGACTCGAGCTCGGTCCACCAGTGGACGAGCGCATCGACGAAGTGGAGGGTGAGTTCGGCCATGATCTCGGCGACGCCCCGTCGCCGGCCGACGTTTCGCAGCTCCGCGGCGGCGCGATCGATCTCGGCTCGTGCGGCATCGAGCCGAGCGGCTGCCGGGGAAGGGATCAGTCCGTCCAGCTCGTCCACGAGGGCGCACTCGGCGCGGAAGCGGCGGGCGAACTGGTCGCCGAGAAACCTCGCGGCCCCCCAGCGGGTCCAGAAGCTGGCCTTGGGGTCGGTGGCCGGGCCGAGGACCAGTCTCACCTGCGCGGCCCAGGGTTCGTGCACCTGTGCCAGCATCGCTCCCAGGGTACGAGTCGCGGGAGCGCCGGGGATCGTCTGGCTCATGGTGCCTCCACCGGGTCAGAGTCCTGCCGCAATCTGACTCCCGGAGGTGCAACCCGGCATGAAGCCATGGTGAAGACTTCTTGCCTCGCGCGATGCGCCTGCGGTCAGGAGCCAAGCAGCGACACGACCTCGCGAGCGATCGTGGCGGCCTCGTCGGTCGGAATGGTCCAGGCGGCCAGCGACGAATCGTCGGACGAGATCCGGAGCTCGTGGCGCGCGTTCCGCCCAGGATCGAGTTGCAGTCCGGCCCATCCGAGCGGCTCGCAGACCCGACGACGCACTTCGGCGGCCTTCTCTCCGATTCCTCCGGTGAAGATCACCGCCTCGGCACCCTCCAGGGCCGCGAGGTATGCACCCACGCACTTGCGCAGCCGGTAGCAGAAGAGGTCCAGCGCCAGCTCGGCCGCCTCGTCGGTGCGGCGCAGCAGCTCCCGCATGTCCCCCGTGCCGGCGAGCGCCATCAGCCCGGACTCTCGGTTGAGCATGCGCTCGAGGTCGTTGAGGCTCCACCCTTGCCGGAGGAGGTGGGTGAGGATGCCGGGATCCAGATCGCCGGCCCGGGTGCCCATGACCAGGCCTTCGAGCGGCGTGTACCCCATGGACGTGTCCACCGACTGTCCCCGTTGGATGGCCGCTGCGGAGCACCCGCCGCCGAGGTGGAGCGAAATGATGGTCGGCTCAGCGGACCCGCTCAGCTCGGTGTAGCGCTCCATGACGCATCGGTGCGACCACCCGTGGAATCCATAGCGCCGGACCCCGGGAACGTCGGGGATGGGGTACCGCCATGCGCGAGGCGGCAGAGTGTGGTGAAAGGCGGTGTCCAGCGCAGCGATGAGGAGAACTCCCGAACCCAACGTCGCCTCGATCCCCTGGAGCGCAGGGCCGTTGTGCAGCGGGGCAATCGGGCTCAGCTCCCGCAGGAGGGTCAGCACGCGGCCGTCGATTCGAACCAGATCCGGCAACCGACCGCCACCATGCACGACGCGATGCGCGATCACCTCGGGGCGCGCGGGAAGCGCCGCGAGCGCCCGGTCCAGGATCGGCCGATAGGGTCCGTTGACCTCGACCGTTTCGGCCGCAACCACGGTGAGGGCCCCCGGAAGTGCCTCGAACAACTTCAACTTCACGGTCGTGCTGCCGCAATTGACCACCAGCACGTACATCCGCCGACCTCCGGGTGGTGTGCGTCATGGTTGCGCCGTGACCTACGCCGCCCTAACCTGGGACTCGTGACCTCTTACACCGAGTTCCACCTCGCCGAACGCTGAGGCTCCTGCGGCGCCTGGCTACTTCCGGGCCAGTCGGCGGGCGACGATCACCGCCGTCGTGCTGCTGCTGGCCTCGCTCCTCCTGCTCGCCCGACCGATCCACCAATGGCTGCTCTCCCTCTTCGCGCTCGCCGAGGTCGCGATCCGCGAGCGACAGGCCTGGAGCATGGTCGCCTTCGTGCTCCTCGCGGCCGTCTCGGCCATGATCGCGTTCGTCACCAGCTCGGTGCTGATCCCCGTCGCGATCTACGTCTGGGGCCCATGGCGCTGCGTCGCCCTGTTGTGGGCCGGATGGTTTCTGGGGGGACTGGCCGCCTATGGTATCGGCCGCGGGCTTGGCCGACCGATCGTGCGGCGCCTGATCCCGCGCGCCGCGCTGGAGCGACAGGAGCGCTGGGCTCGCGCTCGCGGATCCCTCGCCGGCATCCTGCTGCTGCAGCTCGCGGTGCCATCGGATCTCGCGGGGTATGTCTTCGGGATGATCCGCTGTCCCTTCCTGCCGTTCGTGGTGGCGCTGGCGGTTGCGGAGGTGCCCTACGCCCTCGGTGCGGTTTACCTCGGCGTGAGTTTCGTCGAGCGGCGACTGCTGCCGCTGCTGGTGGTGGGAGTGGCCGGCGTTCTGTTGAGCCTGGTGGCCCTCCGGGCCTATCATCGACGATAAGAGGCTCGGGTCGACGCCGGCGCCGCTTCCCCTCCCCTTATTTGTGACTCTCCACCACGAAGGAGAGCTTCGCGTTCACTCGGTACTCGACGATCCGCTCTCCTTCGACCACGCCCGAGAAATTGTCGATCCAGATGCTCTTGATGCCCCGGACGGACTTGGACGCCTCCCGCACGGCCTGCTGGGCCGCATCATCGAAGCTCTTGTCGGATTGCGCGATCACTTCCAGGACCTTCACGATGCTGGCCATGTGGCCTCCGTATATGCGGGTTGGCGAGGACCTCCCGCGAAGATATCATGCCGCCCGCAGCGGCGACACTGATAGAATCCAGCATGATGATTGAGCCGCGACACCCGCTTCGGCGGGTCGAGGTGGAACGAACGAGCAGCATCGAGGATTACGCCGAGGTCGCCCACCTCGCCTCGGCGGTGCACGAGCTGAAGCTGGAGGCGAAGGGTGTCGCCGAGCGCCTGGCGGGACGGACGGTCTGGATGGTCAGCTCCACGGCGAAGGGGGGCGGGGTCGCCGAGATGCTCCCGACGATCGTCTCCCTGCTGCGCGACCTCGGCATTCGGGTGGAATGGCTGGTGATCGGCGCGTCGGAACCGGCGTTCTTCGAGCTGACCAAGCGCATCCACAATCTCATTCACGGCGTCGGGGCCCCCGATCTCGGCGAGCCGGAGCGGATGCTGTACGAGCGGGTGAACCGGGAGAACGCCGAGGCCCTCCGGGCGCTGGTGCGGCCGGGCGACATCATGCTGATCCACGACCCGCAGCCGCTGCCGATCGCGCTCCAGCTGCGCGACATCGGCGGCGTGCTGACGGTGTGGCGCTGCCACATCGGCCTGGACGAGGAGAACGCGGCGACCCGGTCCGCCTGGGAGTTCCTGGCGCCGTACCTCGACGCCTACGATGCGGCCATCTTCTCGGCGCCGGAGTACATCCCCGAACGGCTCGCGCGACGGTCGACCGTCCTCTATCCGGGTATCGACCCGCTGGCGCCGAAGAACCGGGAGCTCTCGTTGCGCCGGACCGTCGAGATCATGTGTAACGGCGGGATCATTCCCTGCCCGGGGCCCACGGTCGGGGACCGCTACCTCGGCCTGGCGCAGCGGGTGTTGGCGGATGGAACCTTCGCCCCGGCGAGCGTCGCCGACACCATCGGCCTCCTGACCCGTCCGATCGTGACCCAGGTCTCGCGCTGGGACCGGCTCAAGGGCTTCGGTCCGCTCCTGGACGCCTTCGCCCTGCTCAAGCGGGCGGTGCACCAGGGCGAGGCTCCGGCCGACGGGGCACATCGCCGCGAGCTGGATCTGGTCCAGCTGGTGCTGGCCGGGCCCGACCCCTCGGCCATCCAGGACGATCCCGAGGCCCGCGAGGTCCTCGACGAGCTGCGGGCCGCATACCGCGCGCTGCCGCCGTGGCTGCAGCCGGATGTGGCGATCCTGCTGCTGCCGATGCACTCGCTGGAAGAGAACGCGCTGATGGTGAATGCCCTGCAGCGGGCCTCGACCATCGTGGTGCAGAACTCGCTGCGCGAGGGATTCGGCCTGACGATCGCCGAGGCGATGTGGAAGCGGGTCCCGGTGCTCAGCAACTCGCGCGCGTGCGGCCCGCGGCAGCAGGTCCGCGACGAACTGGACGGCCGGATGGTGGCTGATCCCGAGGACCGGGACGAGCTCTCCCGTGCCCTGGGCGACATGCTCGGGGACCCGGTGCGGCTCGAGCGCTGGGGCTATTCGGCCCAGCGCCGGGTCCACGAGCATTTCCTGGTCTTCGGTCAGCTGCGGTCCTGGGGGAAGCTGCTGATGTCGCTGGTGGCCCGCCCCGAGAGCACCCGGGCCTGACTCCTCGAACGGGCTTCCGCCGCCTGCTTCACCAGCCGCAGCGTCTCCCGTCGGATCAGCAGGATACCGGGCGAGACGACCGCCCAGTAGCGGCGGAACTTGCGCCGGGCCGAGAGGTCGGTGCTTGCGACTCTGGTCTCGGTTCGAAAGACCGATTCGTCGGGACCGAGAGGAGTGACGGCGAGCGTCCAGGCGATCTTGACGTGGTCGGGCTCGTCGAACGCCGCGAACTCCTCCGGAGCGACTCCACGGAATACGACGTCGGCCTGCCACGGCTGCGTGACGGCGCCGAGGACGATCTCGCGGCCCGGCACTTCCGCCAGCACCCGCCATCCCAGTGACAGAACCTCGTCGAGGAACGGCCGCGGCGGTCGAGCTTCTCGGGCGCTCGATCCCATGAGCAGCTCGCGCCCGCGGAAGATGGCGCGGACGAGCGGCGACCGGTTCAGCTCCAGCGCGCGAGCCGCGGCGAACGTCGCCTCGACCGGTGCCCGGACCCTGGTCTGGTGCCGCTCACGCACTTCGCAGACGGGCATGAACCGGTCCAGCAGCTCATTTCCATCGGCTGCGGCGCGCGGCCGGCCATAGCGGATCCAGGTGGTCGCCATGTACCCCGCGCCCGCCAGCAGCGCGGCCGAGGCGCCGAGCGCGATCCGTCGCATGCCCATCTTCTCCCTCCGAGTCCCCGGTCAACCTCCCTGGGTCGGCGGGTCGTAGGTGATCAGCTCGAACAACCGCCGTGATTCGGGCGGCACCTCACCCCACCGCACCCGTCCCAGCGACCCCTCCACCTCCCGGCACCAGTACTCGAGCGCGGTCACCACCGTGGCGGCGACTGCCGAGAACAGGGACGTGCGTTGGCACAGGCCGACGCGAAGGCGGAGACCGTCGAGCATCTGGATCAGAAGCTCCCCGCCGGTCCACAGATGCCGTACCTGCTCCGCGGTCAGGTGCTGGTGGAGGCTGGACACCGCCTGCCGCTCGCGCTCGAACCGGCGCTTGAATCCGGTCTCGAGATATTCGATGGCACGCCACCGGAGCCAGATGCCCGCGCCGTCCTGGCAGGCTGGATCGAGCGCGCCTCGAACCTCCTCCAGCCACCGGTCGTGGGTGCCCTCCAGAAACGCCAGCATCGGCGTCCTGATACCTTGCCGGGCTCGGGTGCTCGACGGCGCGATCGTGGTCATGACGCTCCTCCTCGAGTCGTCACAAGGGAATGGCCAGCACGCTCACCGGTGCCGTATGGGTCAGCTGGCGCGCGGTGCTGCTGCCCTCGATGATCCCGGGGGGCCCGCCACGGTGATAGCCGATCGCCAGCACGTCGGGCGCGCGCTCCGCGACCTCCGTCAGGATCTCCTTGACGATGGCTCCGCGCCGGATTCCGATGGCGGAGCCCTCGACCTTCCGCTCGAGCGCGAGACTGCGGGCCCGGGGGGGCGCCGGCGCGAACGCTTCGGTCGGCTCTTCCTCCTCGACGGTCACCACCCGGAAGCGTGCCCGCACCGAGTCCGCCACGGTGCGCGCGCCGGCCAGTACGCGCATGCCGCGCTCCGACCCGTCCAGCGCCACCAGGATCTCGCGAATCGGCCGGCTGCCGGGCTGTACGAAGAGACAGGGCACACGGCTCCGCCGGATGACGGCATCGGCGGTGTCTCCCAACAGCAGCCGGGCCAGCGGCGAGCGCTGCTTCCGGCCCAGTACCAGCAGGTCGGCGTCCCGCTGCTCCGCGAAACGGCAGATCTCGATGCCCGGCACGCCGAAGGCGATCCCGAGGGCGACCGACAGGTCACTTCCAGGCGGCAGCACGTCGGCGGAGAGCCAGCGCTGCAACCGCTCGAGCGCGGTCCCTGCCGCATCGAGCTCGGCGTTCTCGACGCCCCCGGCCATGGCGCCGATCAGTGGACTAGCGGGCAGCGAGACCACCCGCATGACGGTCAGTTTGGCGCCGGCTCTCCCGGCGAGATCGAGCCCGGTGCGCACGGCCTGGCGACCGGCATCGGATTCGTCGGTGGCCACCACGATATGACGAAGACTCACGAGGCTCCTCCTGTTGCCGAGCAGCCTATAGCCCGAGCCATGAAGAAAGGATGAAAGCGCCGGGAAAACTCTTCAGCCATCCTTCACGGTGGGTTCATCCGCCAGCCGCCATACTCCCTCCGACTCATCATCGTGAGGAATGCCATGACAGTAGCCGAGCTGATGCAACGCGAGGTCAAGACGGTCGGCAGCGATGCCAGCGTCCAGGAGGTGGTGGTGACCCTGGCGGACGCCCACGTCTCAGGGGTGCCGGTGGTGGATGCCGGCGGCCGGGTGATCGGCGTCGTGTCCAGCAGTGACGTTCTGACCGCCGAGGCCGAGGCCGACGATGCGGACGCCCGTCGGGAGCTGCTGGAGAACACCGCGGTGCGTGACATCATGACCCCACAGTCGTTCACCGTGTCGCCGGACGACGACATCCGCGACGCCGCGCGCCAGATGCTGTACGCCGACGTGCACCGGCTGTTCGTGACGGACGGCGAGCGGGTGGTGGGCGTCATCTCGACCACGGATATCGTTCGGGCGGTCGCGAACGGGAAGCTCTGACCCTGTCGGACCGGGCCGACGCGCTCCGAGCCTGGTTTCTCGGGCCTCGGGCGGAGAATGCCGAGCTGCTCGAGCGATTGGTCCTCGAAGCGCTGCGGGATCACGTCTTCTGGCGGCGGAACTACCACCCGGAGGACGGTTTCACCATCCGGGAGACGGACAAGCGGCGGCGGGGCTACGAGGACGCGGTCGCCACGCTGACCCAGGAGCTGCTCGGGCTGCTGGCCCGGCTCAAGCGTGACGTACCGGTCTTCAGCGGGCGGTACAAGGGGCACATGATCGCGGAGCAGACGATCGCCGCGCAGATCGGCTGGTTCGCGACCATGCTGTACAACCCGAACAACATCGCGGTGGACATCTCGCCGGTGACCACCCGCCTCGAGGAGGAGGTGGCATCACAGCTCGCCGCGATGATCGGCTACGATCCGGCCACCAGCTGGGGCCACCTGACCTCGGGCGGCACCATCGCCAACTTCGAAGCCTTCTGGCTGGCCCGGGGCGTCCGCTACCTGCCGGTCGCCGCCGCGGGGGCGGCGGCGGAGCTGGGGCTCACGATTCCCGTCCAGCTCGCCGACGGCAGCCCCGGCGAGCTCTCCCGGCTCTCGCTCTGGCAGCTCCTCAACATTCCGAACCGCGCGACACTGGACCTGTGGGACGCACTGTGGGCCACCGCACCCCGGGCCGACGTGACCCGGGCACTCGCCAACCACTCCCTCGCCAACATCGGCTACCAGGAATACTCCCGCCGGCTGGCCTTCGAGTACGGCGATCCGCTGCCGGCCGGAGTCGTCCTCGTCGCGGCCACCGCGCACTACTCCTGGGAGAAGATCGTGCGCGCCCTCGGCATCGGCTCCAACCAGCTGGTGCACGTCCCGGTGGACTCACGGTTTCGCATGGATCCCGGGGCGCTGTGGGACCGGGTGCGGACGCTCGCGGGCCGGCGGCAGCCGATCATCGCCTGCGTGAGCGTCTGCGGCACCACCGAGGAGAGCGCCGTGGACCGGCTCGACCAGGTGCTGGACGTGCGGGCGCGGGCGGAGCGGGAGTTGGGAGTCACGTTCCACCTGCATTCGGACGCGTGCTACGGAGGCTATGCCGCGGCCGTCACCCGGGCCGCCGATGGCGGCCGGCGGACAGCAGAGGACATCCGGCGGACCACCGGCGAGGCGTGGCCCGACGACGAGTGGGTACGTGCCGTCGAGGCACTCGGCGGAGCCGACTCCATCAGCGTGGATCCCCACAAGCTGGGCTATGTGCCCTATTCGGCAGGCGCCGTCCTGGTGCGCGACGGCCGAGCGCGGCAGCTCGTCGCCACCGATCCGCCGTACCTCGCCCCGGCCGGCGAGGGGGAGCTCGGTCTCGAGCGCTTTCTGGGGCGATACATCCTCGAGGGCTCGAAGCCCGGAGCGGCGGCGGCCGCGGTCTGGCTCAGCCATAAGGCACTGCCGCTCGACGAGCGCGGCTACGGCTACCTGATCGAGCGAACCATGGTGGGAGCGCGCAAGCTGCACCGGGCGCTGGGGCGCGGTGATCTCGCGCCTTTTCACGCGGTGCTGCTGCCCGAGCCGGACATCAACATCGTCTGCTACGTGGTCGCGCATCCCTCCCTGCGCACGCTCGAGGCCCTGAACGCCTTCAACGAGCGAATCCATGAGCGCATGAGTCTCGGCCGCCCGGGCGCGGACCCCGAGTACATCATCACCCGTACGCGCCTGCGGAGCCCCATGTACGACGGCGCGGTCGATCCGGTGCTCGCCGCGCTCGGCGTCTGCACCCCGCAGCAGTGGCGCGCGAGCGGCGACGAGGGGCTGGTGGTGCTCCGCTCCACCGTCATGGACCCGTTTCTCGGGTCGGGACCACCGGGGCCCGACCATCTCTCCGGGTTCGTCGCCGCGCTCCGGCGCGCGGCCGCCGATTCGCTGAGCCCTGCGGTCACTGGCGCGGGGACCTCGCCAGCTTGACCAGCTGACCCACGACCGCCGGCACGGCGCCGAGCATCACCACGAGCGCCCACTCCCTCCCGGTCAGCGGGGTGATCCGCAATACGCGGGCGAGCGGCTCGAGAAAAGCCGCAAGCGCCTGAAGCCCAACCGCCACCGCGACCGCGGCGAGTGCCGTGGGGTTCGCCAGCGCCACCTGGGGTGACAGCACCGGCCTCCGGCTCCGCGCGTTGCCCAGGTGGAGGATCTGGGCCAGCGCGAGGGTCATGAATGCCGCGGTCGTTCCCATCGAGGCGAAGGCGACGACGGTGACGGCGGCGATGAGGGCGGCGTGCGCCACGATCGAGCCGAGCATCGCCCGCGAGAGAATGGCCTCGTCGGGATCCCTCGGCGGCTGGCGCATCACGCCCTCCTCGCCGGGCTCCACCGCCAGCGCCAGCGCGGGGAAGGTGTCGGTGATGAGGTTGAGCCAGAGGATCTGAAGCGGATAGAGGGGCGCGGCGGAGCTCACTACCCCGACGCCCAGCAGCACGAGGATCTCGGCCAGATTGCAGCTGAAGAGATAGAACACGAACTTGCGGACGTTGTCGAAGATGACCCGCCCTTCCTCGATCGCGGCTCCGATGGTGGAGAACCGGTCGTCCTCGAGGATGAGATCCGCCGCCTCCTTCGCCATGTCGGTGCCGCGGAGGCCCATCGCTACGCCGATATCGGCCTGGCGGAGCGCCGCCGAGTCGTTCACCCCGTCACCCAGCATCGCGACCACCGCGCCGCGGCTCTGGTGCGCGGCGATGATGCGGAGCTTGGCCTCGGGGCTCGCCCGGCTGAAGGCGGCGACCTGGTTCACGGCCGCGCGCAATGCCTGGTCCGACATCCGGTCCAGCTCGCGGCCGTCGATCACCCGGTCGCCGGGACGCAGCAGTGCGAGCTCGCCGGCGATGGCCTCGGCGGTGCGCCGCTGATCGCCCGTGATCATGACGGTGCGGATACCCGCGGTGTTGAAGAGCCCGATGGTCTCACGCACCCCGGGGGCGGGAGGATCGCTCAGGCCCACGAGCCCGACCCAGGTGAGGCCCACCAGATCCGCCTCGCCGCCCGACGCACCTTCCTTCATCGCCAGCGCGAGCACCCGAAGGCCGCGAGCCGCCAGCTCGCGGTTGCCGTCCAGCAGCGCGGCGCGCTGCTCAGCGTCGAGCGCGGCCGTTTCGTCGGGCCCCAGGATTCGATCGCACAGCTCCAGGATCCTGCCCGGGGCTCCCTTCACCAAGAGCCTGGTCGAATCACCACCGCCGTGCCAGCTCGCCGCCAGCAGCCGCTCGCTGGAGAACGGCAGCTCGGCGCGCCGGGGCCATGCCTCGAGCAGCCGCTCGCGGCGCAGCCCGTGGTCGGCCGCGGTGAGGAGCAGGGCCGCGTCGGTGGGGTCGCCGTGGGCCTGCCACCCGTCGCCGGCGCGGGTGAGCGATGCCTCGTTGGCGAGCACCCCGATGCGGAGTGCGGTCTCCAGCCTCGGCTCGGTGGCGGCGAAGTCGTCCAGCCGGATCTCGCGGTCGGGCAGCCGAAGCACGGTGGCTCGCATGCGGCCCGCGGTGAGCGTACCTGTCTTGTCGGTGCAGATCACCGTCGCCGAGCCGAGCGTCTCGACCACGGGGAGCCGGCGCACCAGAACCCGCCGCCGGGCCATGCGGCGAACTCCCATCGCCATCGCGATGGTGCCGACCACCGGGAGGCCCTCGGGCACGGCGGCCACTGCCAGCGCGAGAGCGGTCTGGACCAGGTCGGCGAAGGCGACCCCTTTCAGATAGCCGATCGCCGCCACCAGCCCCGCGACGCCGATCGCGACCACGGCCAATCTCCGGCCAAGCGAGTCGAGCCGGCGCTCGAGGGGGGTGGTACGATCCTCCACCGCACCGGCCAGCGCGCCGATCCGGCCGACCTCGGTGGCCATTCCGGTCGCCACGACGACAGCCTGTCCGCGCCCCCTGGCCACCGTGGTGGCCTTGTAGACCATCGTCGCCCGCTCGGCCAGCGGCAGATCGGCCGACAGGTCCGCCGCCGCGTCCTTTGCCGCCGGGAGGGGCTCGCCGGTCAGCGAGGCCTCCTCCACCCGCAGCTCCGCGGCCTCGGCCAGCCGGGCGTCCGCGGGCACCGACTGGCCCGCCTCCAGATGAATCACGTCACCGGGCACCAGGTCGCGGGCGTCCACCTCTCGCCACTGTCCCCCCCGCAGCACCCGGGCGTGCGTCACCTCCAGCGCGATCAGCGCCTCCATGGCGCGATGCGCCCGGAGCTCGGTGCTGAACCCGATGAGCACATTGAGCACCAGGACCGCGACGACCGCCGCGGCGTCCAGCGGATCGCCGGTGAGAAATGCGAGCACCGCCGCCACGACCAGCAGCGCGACGACCACGTTGCGCAGCTGCGCCACCAGAATCCGCCAGGGCGACACCGGCATTGCCCGCTGGAACAGATTGGGGCCGAACCGCGCCAGCCGCCGCGCCGCCTCGTCGTCGTCCAGGCCAAGGCGACCGGACTCGAGCCGCCGGAGCACTTCCTCCGGGGCCAGCGCGTGCCAGGGCGATCGTGAAGAGTTGTTCATGGACTTTCCACCCCTGCTTCAGAGCCCGGACACTAGACTCCGCGCGACCCGATGAACCGCCACCACCGCCGAGAGGTCCGCGTGTCCGACGACACCCCGCTACCCAATCCCGCTACCCGCCGCTCGTTCATCCGCCGTGGTGCCGTTGCCGCTGTCGCATTGCCGGCGGTGGTGTCGACTCTCGGCGCCTGCGGAGAGACCAAGGCTGCCTCGAGGGAGCCGAAGGGGGACCAGCAGGCGGCGCCCCCACCCCCGCCCTCGCCGAAGCAGAAGGCCGATCAGATGGACGCCATGCACGAGAAGGGCATCAAGGCGTTCCCGGCGAAGACCGAGGGGCAGGGCAACCAGCCGATGGAGCCCAGGATCGAGAACGGGGTGAAGGTGTACGACATCACCGCGGAAGAGATCCAGTGGGAGGTCGAGGTCGGCCGCAAGGTGAAAGCGTGGAGTTACAACCGCCAGGTGCCCGGACCGCAGATCCGGGTGCGCGAGGGCGATCGGGTCCGGGTGAACCTGACCAACCGCCTCCCCGAGTCTACCTCGATCCACTTCCATGGCCTCGAGCTCCCCAACGACCAGGACGGGGTGCCGTTCATCACCCAGCCGCCGGTCAAGCCCGGCGAGAGCTTCACCTACGAGTTCACCGTGCCGAACGCCGGTTCTCACATGTACCACTCGCACCACAACGCCGCGATCCAGGTGGGGCTCGGCCTGCTCGGCGCCTTCGTCGTGGAGCCCCGGCGGCCGGTCCGGGCGCACAAGGCCGACGTCGACTACGTCATGGTGCTGAACGACGGGTATCACGGCTACACCCTCAACGGGAAGGGCTTCCCCGCCACCGAGCCGCTGGTATGCAGCATGGGCCAGACGGTCCGGATCCGCTTCATGAACGAAGGCATGATGATCCACCCCATGCATCTCCACGGCATGCACATGACCGTCATCGCCAAGGACGGATGGGACCAGCCGATGCCGTGGAAGTGCGACACGCTCAACATCGCGCCGGGAGAGCGCTGGGATGTCCTGGTCAAGGCCACCAACCCGGGCACCTGGGCGTTTCATTGCCACATCCTTCCGCATGCGGAGTCGGAGCACGGGATGTTCGGAATGGTGACCGCATTGATCGTAAAACCCGCTACGGCCTGAGTCTGGCCCGTCGGGGGGGCACGCTCTTGGCGGCCCCCCCGATTACATATACTCTTGTACCTCCCCCACGTTCTCGTAGCCCCTGAAGCTGCGGCCCGCCGATCGGCGGCGCCGCGTCCCACTCGCCCGACAAAGAAGGATGCCAGGTATGCGACGTAATTCGTGCGCCCTTGTCACATCCCTCGCCGCTCTCGCCCTCTTCGCGGTCCCGACCCTGGCCCTGGCGCAGGAGACCGGCACCGTCGCCGGCACAGTGACCCGGGCGGCCGACGGCGGCCAGTTGAGCAGCGTGTCGGTGTCGATCCCGGCGACCGGTGTCAGCACCATCACCGGCACCGACGGCAAGTACACGCTGCGCCGTGTTCCCGCCGGGCCCCAGACGGTGGTCTTCCGCTGGCTGGGCTACCGGCCCACGGAGGTCCAGGTCGTGGTCGAGCCGAACGCCACGGTCACGGCCGACGCGGCGCTCGAGGCGGTCGTCGTGTCGCTAGGCGAGATCGTGGTGGAAGGCGCGTCCCGCGGGCCCGAGCGCATCGTCGAGGCCCCCGCGGCCATCTCGGTGGTGCCCCAGGAGGTCCTGCAGAGCGTGGCGGCCACCGGCCAGGCTCCGCTGGCGCTCCAGAGCGTTCCGGGCGTGGACATCGTGCAGAGCGGCGTCAACGACTTCAACGTCAATGCGCGCGGGTTCAACTCCTCGCTCAACCGGCGGGTACTGACCCTGCAGGACGGCCGGGACCTGGCCATCGCCTTTCTCGGCTCGCAGGAGTGGAACGGCATGACCCAGTCGATGGACGATCTGGGCCGCGTCGAGATGGTCCGCGGGCCGGGCTCGGCGCTCTACGGCGCCAATGCGTTCAGCGGTGTGGTGAACATCACGACGCCCGAGGCCCGCGAGGTGCTGGGCAGCAAGCTGACGCTGGCGGGCGGCGAGCTGGAGACTTTCCGGGTGGACGGGCGCCACGCCGGGCTGGCGGCGGACGGGCGGATCGGGTTCCGGCTCAACGGCGGCTACAACCGGAGCGACACCTACTCCCGGTCGCGAACGCTGAGGAATGGCACGTCGCTCCAGGAGGAGTACGAGGACGCCACCGATGAGCCGGTTTCCCCGACGGTGGAGGCGCGCCCGCTCAACGGCCAGACCGCCGATCCCGTCACCGGCGAGGTCTCGGGCGACCGCGAGCCGCTCCGCAACATCTACGGCAGCGGCCGGGTGGACTACTACCTCGACAACGGCTCGGTGCTGTCGGTGGACGGCGGGGCCGCGAGAGTGGAGAACGAGATCTTCGTGACCGGCATCGGCCGGGTGCAGGTGCACGAGGCGATCAAGCCGTACGCCCGCGCCGCGCTCGCCGGTGAGCGCTACAACTTCTTCGGATACTGGAACAGCCGGACCTCACTGGAGCCGCAGTTCTCGCTCACCTCGGGCCTGGCGCTCGAGGAGCGGTCCGACGTCCTCCATTTCGAAGGCCAGAACAACTGGAACTTTCAGAGCGACCGCGGCCGGGTGGTGTACGGCGCATCCTACCGCAACTCCAAGGTCAACACCTCCGGCACTCTCATGAACCTGGCGGACGACGACCGGAGCGACGACCTCTACTCGGTGTACGGGCAGGTGGAATACCGGATCACGCCGCAGGTCCGGCTGGTGGGCGCGGCCCGCTTCGATGACGGCGACCTGATCGAGGGCCAGTTCTCACCCAAGGGGGCCATCGTCTTCAGCCCCAACGACAACCACTCGTTCCGCGCGTCGGTGAATCGCGCGTTCCAGACCCCGAACCTCTCGGAGTTCTTTCTCCAGGTGCCGGTGGCGGCACCGACGGCGAGTCCGCGAACGCTGGAGTCGTCGATCGAGGGCTACTACGCCGCGCTTCAGGGAGCGCCGCTCCCCCCGGGGGCGCTCGACGGCCTCACCATCACCAGCAACCTGCCGTGGGAGTTCTCTCCCCAGACCCAGGCGCTGGCCCTGGGCAACGCCGACCTCGACGTCGAGACGGTGACCGGCTGGGAGATCGGCTACAAGGGCACGCTGGGCGACAGGGTGTACATCACGGCCGATGCGTACATCAACCAGCTGCGCAACTTCGTCACCGACCTGCTGCCGGGGGTGAATCCGAGATTCCCGACATTCGGTCTCGCGGACGGTGTCAACGTGCCCGCGGAGCTCACGGCGATCGACCAGCGCCTCTCGGCGTTCCTCCCGGCCGACCATCCGCTGCGCGCGCCGATCCCGCTCCTCCTTGGCGGGTACGGTCTGCTCCAGGCCGGCACCACCATCCAGGGCGGCAACGCGCTGGCTACCCTGCCCGACGGAAGCCGTGCCATCGTGCTCTCCTACACCAACGCGGGTAAGGTGACCGAGCGCGGCATCGAGCTCGGCGTGGGCTACCAGTTCACCCCCGAGGTCCGGGGCGACGTCTCGTTCACCGGCTTCAGCTTCGACGTGGACGAGGAGGAGCAGGCGGCGGGCGATCAGCTGGTGCCCAACACCCCCAGCAAGAAGGCGACGTTCTCCCTGAGCTATGCGGGGCAGCAGGGCCTCGACGGCAACGTCACGCTGCGGATGGTGGACGGCCATCCCTGGGCGGCCGGCATCTTCCAGGGATACGTGCCGGCCAACGAGATGCTCAATGTGAGCGCGGGGTACCGCATCAACAACTACGTGCGGATCCACGCCACCGCGACGAATCTCCTCGATCAGAACCGGTTCCAGCTGTTCGGCGGGTCGGTGATCGGGCGGCGGGTCATCGGGGGGGTGACGGCGAACTTTTAGGAGGCGGGGCAGCGGGGCGGTAGTGTCACCCCGATTCCACCCGCGCCACCGCCGCCTCCTGGCGGGCCTGCAACGCAGCACTGATCCGCATCGGATACTCGGTGTGCCCCCGAAGCCGGCGGAGGCCCTCCGGCAGCCCGACGATCTCCGCCAGACAGTGTCGGCGCACGTCGGCCAGCGGCGGATGGGTGCGGAGCAGGTCGCCGCCGCGCATGACCGGTGCGAGCAGCGACCCGCCGGCACCTTCAGGCGGTGATTCTTCGGCCAGCGCGAGGATGTCACCTGCGAGCTTGCCCTCGTCATCCCTGAGCCGGTAAATCGCCTTCCGCCCCACCCACGTCTCCTTCCCTTCGCTGAGCTTGAGCACGTCGCGATCACCGTAGGCGACCAGCTTGTATACCAGGTCGAGCGAGGGCGCGTCGGCGGAGACATTGTATCGTGTGCCGACGCCGAAGACGTCGATCGGCGCGCCGGCCGCGAGGAACCCCTCGATATCGTGCTCGTCCAGACCCCCGCTCACCACGATGCGGATGTGGGGGAAGCCCGCCTGGTCGAGAATCCGCCGCACCTGCCCGCTCAGCGCCGCCAGGTCGCCGCTGTCGAGCCGGACCCCCGCCAGCGACTTGCCGACTGCGGCGAGCTCCTTCGCCACCAGCGCGGCCTTCCGGGCCCCTTCGATCGTGTCGTAGCTGTCGATCAGCAGTGTGACGGCATCGGGAAAGGCGCGGGCATAGGATCGGAAGGCGTCGAGCTCGTCGCCGAACGAGGTGACGAAGGAATGGGCCATCGTCCCGGAGACCGGAATGCCCCAAGTTCGCCCCGCGAGCACGTCGCTGGTGGAATCGAAGCCCGCCATCCAGGCGCAGCGTGCGGCCTTGAGGCCGGCATCGGTGCCGTGGCTGCGCCGGAGACCGAACTCCGCCACCGAGCGGCCCCGCGCCGCCACCACCACCCGCGCCGCCTTGCTGGCCAGCACGCTTTGAAGGTGGCAGATGTTGAGCAGCGCGGTCTCCAGCAGCTGCGCCTCGATCAGCGGCGCGGTGACCTCGAGCAGCGGCTCATCCGGAAAGACGACGGTCCCCTCGGCCACCGCGCGGATCTCGCCGGTGAAGCGCAGGCCGCCGAGATACTCCAGGAAGGCCGGCTCGAAGCGGCCGAGGGACCGGAGCCAGGCCAGTGCGTCGGGCGTGAAGTGAAGGGCGCGCGCGTACTCCAGCGCGTCCTCCAGCCCGGCGGCGACCATGAACGCGCGGGTGGCGGGCAGCCGCCGCGCGAAGAGGCTGAAGGTGGCCGGCTCCCGCATGCCCTCGCGGAAGAAGGCCGCGGCCATCGTCAGCTGGTAGAGATCGGTGAAGAGCGCCGCGTCCCGCAGGACCAGGGGACCGGAGCGGAACTCGCCCGGGATCGCGGAAACCACCATGCCGTGCCTCGGGGAACGGGTGCGGGAAAGGTATATTGGTCCCGGCGAATTCCCCGGAGGCGAAACCGATGCAGCAGGTGAAGGGAGCCGTGCTCAAGTCGAGGCTGGCGTTCGTCGAGCGTCACTCGGGCAAGCCCGCGGTGGAACGGGTGCTCGCAACGCTGCCGCCCGACACCCAGCGCACGCTGCGCATGCTGTTCACCTCGAACTGGTATCCGTTCGGAATCGGCAAGGCGCTCGACGACGCGATCGTACAGGTCGTGGGTGGGGGGCGCCCCGAGTTCTTCGAGCGTCTGGGCGAGGCCTCCGCGGAAACCAACCTCGCCACCGTCCATGCCAGCTATCTCACCAAGGGCGATGCCCACGGGTTCCTGGCCAAGTCGCCATCCATCTACGGCCTCTATTACGAATCCGGCCGGCGGGAGTATCGGCAGACGGGACCGAAGGAGGGCGTGCTCACCACCTACGACGCCGAGACCTTCAGCGCGCCGGATTGCTTGACGGTGGTGGGATGGTACCGCAAGGCGCTGGAGATGTGTGGCGTGCACCGCGCCCGGATCACCGAGGAGGAGTGTCGAGCGAAGGGTGGGTCGGTGTGCCGGTATCGGGTGGAGTGGGAATGACGGCAGCGGGACGGCGGGACAGAGGGACAGGACCGTGTCATGATGACGACCGCCTACGGCGCCAGCCTTTCGATCTTCCAGCCCGTCCCTTCCCTGAGATACCGAATCCGGTCGTGCAGCCGGTTCGGCCGCCCCTGCCAGAACTCGATCGCCTCGGCCCTCACCCGGTATCCGCCCCAGTGCGGCGGCAGGGGGATCTCGCCGTCGGCGAACCGCCGCTCCGCCTCCGCCAGCCCGCGCTCGAGCACGGCACGCGACGGGATCGGCCGGCTCTGGTGCGACACCCACGCCCCCAGCCGGCTGCCCGGCGGGCGCGAGCGGTAATACTCCTCCGATTCCTCCTCGCTGGTGCGCGCCGACCCGCCGGTGATCCGCACCTGCCGCTCCAGCTCGCTCCAGCGGAACACCAGCGCGGCCCGGGGATTCGCCTCGAGCTCGCTGCCCTTCAGGCTCCGGTAGTCGGTGAAGAAGACGAACCCACGCTCGTCGAATCCCTTGAGCAGCACGACTCTGGCGGACGGCGCGCCGTCCGGGGTCGCGGTCGCGAGGACCATGGCGTTCGGCTCCTCCACTTCGGCGGCCAGTGCCTCGGAGAACCATCGCGAGAACTGGGCGACAGGATCCGGGCTCACGTCCTTTTCGTCCAGGCGGGCGAGCACGTATTCCCGGCGCAGGTCGGCGACAGACACGGGCGGCGTCATCGAGGAAACATCGCGCCCACCGCGCCGTTGTGGCCAGGGGGGTAAGCGGGCTTTACTCCAGAGGTGACCCCGATCCACCTCGGCCGCGTCGTCCTGGCCTGCGCGTCCCTCCTCTGTGCCGGAGGCAGCCTCCTCGCACAGTCCCGGTCCGGCCCCGCGCCGCGCACGATCCAGGCGGGCGGGATGGAGCGCTCCTACCTGGTCCATCTTCCACCGTCACACCAGCCCGGCCAGCCGGTTCCGCTGCTCCTGGTGCTCCACGGTGCAGGAGGTCAAGGCTCGGGGATGGCCGAGCATACCGGACTCACCGAGGTGGCAACCCGGCGCGGCTACGCCGTGGTCTACCCGAACGGCGTCGCCCGCCGGTGGAACGACGGCCGCGGCAGCAGCCCGCAGGACGATGTCGGCTTCATTCGCCTGCTGCTCGACTCGCTCGGCCGCGAGCTGCCGGTGGACTCGGGACGTATCTACGCCACCGGCATCAGCAACGGAGCCGGTCTCGCGTACCGGCTTGCCTGCGAGCTGCCAGGCACCTTCGCGGCGATCGCGCCGGTCGCGGGCGCCCCGGCGGCGGTCCTGCAGGAGCGCTGCACCGCCACCCGGCCGATCTCGGTGATCTCCTTCCAAGGCACCCGCGATCCGCTGATGCCGTACGGTGGGGGCGACGTGGCGTCGGGGCGGGGCCGGGTGCTGGGCGCGGAGCAGAGCGCGGCGTTGTTCGCGCGGGTCGGCGGCTGCACGCCGTCGCCCACGATCGGCATCGAGCCCGACACCGTCCGGGACGGAACCCGGGTCCGCCGCGCGGTGTACTCCGGCTGCAACGGCGGGCGGGAAGTGGTGCTCTATACCATCGATGGCGGCGGCCACACCTGGCCCGGTGGGCCGCCGGTGGGCCGCCGCGTGGGTCGCGTCTCCCGCGACGTGGACGCCACTCGGACGATGCTCGACTTCTTCGAGGGCCACTCCCAGCCGTGAGCCCGGGCGCGCAAGGGTGAACCCGCTGCTCGACCTCGATGCCCGGCCGGTCATCGCCCATCGCGGCGCTTCGGCCGAGGCTCCGGAGAACACCCTCCCTGCCTTCGAGGCCGCGGTGCAGCGAGGAGCGGACGCCTTCGAGCTCGACGTGCGCCTTACCGCGGACGGCGCGCCGGTAGTCATCCACGACGATACGCTCGACCGGACCACGGACCACAAGGGGTTGGTGCGCGCGCACACCCTCGCCGAGCTGCGGTCGGTGGACGCGGGCGCGAAGTTCACCCCCGACCAGGGCAGGAGCTTCCCCTATCGTGGCGGCGAGGCCCGGATCCCGAGCCTGGGAGAGGTGCTCTGGGCGTTCCCGAAGATGCCGGTGTTGTTGGAGATCAAGGAGCCGGAGGCGCAGGAAGCGGTGCGGAAGGTGCTGGTCCAGGAAGACGCGGCCGAGCGATGCGTGCTGGCGTCGGAGGTGCAGGCGGCGCTCCGGCTCTTCGACGAGCCGCCGTTCGCGCGCGGCGCTTCGGGGGCAGAGATCTCGGCGCTCTATTGGGCGGCGCTGGTCCGGCAACGCCCGCGGCCCGTGCGTTACCGCCTGTTGTCGGTCCCCAGGCGGTATAGGGGGCTCACCGTGCCGACCCGGCGCTTCGTGGAGGCGGCGCGTGCCCTCGGGTGTCCGGTGCATGTCTGGACGGTGGACCCGCCCGCGGCGGCGCGGCGGTTGTGGCACGCCGGAGTGGCCGGGATCGTGACCAACTCGCCCCAGGGGATTGTGGAGGCGCGGGAAGAGTGAAACGGACGTAACGACAGCGCCCGAGTGACCACATGGTCACCCGGGCGCTCCGTGCTGCGACGATATGTCGATCTGCTACTTCTTCATATAGAAGGTGGTTGCGGTCAGCTCGATGCCCGCGTAGCTCACCGTCGTCAGCCATGTTCCCACGGACCAGGTGTTGCTGGTCTTCGTGTTGAAGATGTAGTGACCATCCTCGCCGTCGTACCGCCACACGGTGGAGCCGGCAGAATAGTCGTTGGCCTCGATCTCCTCATCGCCCAAGCCGCCGTTCTGCAGCTTCAGGACCAGGCGCAGCCCGCCAGTCAGATCGACTGCCGGAGTGCCGCCGGCATAGCAAGGCGGTGAGAACTTGTGCGGAATGGTGGAGCCCCGCTTGTGTGAGCTGAAAGGGTCCGACATGCGCAGCGGGGGCTCGAAGCCGTTCGCCACACAGGACAGGTCCAGCGTGACGGACACTTCGAAGGTCGAGACACTGCTGTTGGGAGTCGGATGCTGCGAGTTGTCGGTTGCCGTGCACTCCACGATCACCGTCTGGCCGATGGCAATGAGCTGGCCATCGGCATCGGTGCCACCGATCTCGCAGTCGATTTCGACCGGCGGAGAGACTTCATCGTCCGGACCGTCCGGACCATAGTCCTTCGCCTCGATCGTCAGCGACCCGAGATCTAGCGTCGCCCCGTTGATGTTCGCGGCGATCAGAGTCTGATTGCCCGGGAAGGCGGTGAATACGGGCGCCGTAGTGTCCTGCACAATGACCTTGAAGTTGCCCTGGGCCGTCTCGTCGCCAGAGTCGGTCACGGAGCAGGTCACCGTGGTCTCGCCCAGTGGGAAGGTGCTGCCACTGGCGTGGCTGCAGGTCACCGAGCCACTCAGGTCGCCGTCCTCCGCGTCGCTGGCCATCACGGTGAAGTCGACCACGGCACCCGCTCCGCTGGTGGCCTCCGCGGTGATGTCGCTCGGCAGAGTGAGCACCGGTGCCGTGTTCTCGACGTCTCCACAGGCAACCAGCTCGACATGAATGGTGACGTCGGCGCTTGCCGCATTGTAGACCAGCGCCGGCGAGCCGCTCGTGCTTAAGTCGAAGGGCTGGATCAGGAAGCTGGTCGTGCCCGAGTTCGCCCCGCTTGCGTTCTCCACGGTGATCGCCACCGGATAGGTCGTGGTGGTCGATCCCCCACTTTGCGCCGGCACGCTCACCGTCGTCGGAACCGAGCCCACGAAGGAGGTACCGTTGTAGGACCACTTCGTGTTGACCTTGAAGCTCGCCGGGTTGGGCTGGTTGCCTCTCACCGAGAACGTTATGGTCACGTTCTGCGACGAGCCTTCGCTGCAGGTCTGAGGCGTCAGGCTCACCGGAGTGAGCGCCGAGCCACCCAGGTTGGAGCTCGTAGCGGGGTTGAAGTTGGAGTTCGCCAGGCGGCCCGGGCTGGGTCGAAAGGCGGGAGCGGGTATCCCTGCGGTGATGATCAGCTCGCCGAGTTGCGATGAATCATCCGGTAAGCCGGTCGGACTGTCGCTGCAGGCAACCATCAGTGCCGCCGCCGCGACCATAGTGCACACCCTTCTCATGCTGCACCTCCAGATTGAAGAGCCACGTTCGGCATGCGTCGGCACTCCTTCGATCACTCGATTTGCGCAGGGCGAAGGCACGGCCCGCCCACGCCGGGCTCCTGCACCCTGCGCGGGCGTGTCGCTGGACGAGTTCGATCGACAGGCATACATCGACCGAGCGGGCAGTGGCACAGCCACGGGCCGAGCGCGTTCCTGGAGCCGGTTTTGATTCCATTTGACCCAGCGGCAAGCGGAGGGGTAAGGAGCAAGAACTTGGCCTGCGGACGGTGCCGGACGGGCCACCGCAGGCCCAGGGAAGACCCCACCACATGGGGCCATCCGGGTATTGGCCATGCATTCGGGGGTATCGTCCTTAGTCTCAGTCGGCTAAGGATTTAGAGCCACCGGCAGGCTGGCCCATGGGGGACCAGGCCGTCCTCGTCGCAGTCGGGAAGCAGGAGCCCCACGCGACAAGATGCTGCGATACCTGTGGCCTGAGAACAACATCGGGCGGGCGCAGCGAAGGGGGCCATCTCGAGCATGGCCCCCTTCGCTGTGCTCAGGGTGACATGGTGACAGGTCGACCGATTACCGCTCGACCGGCAGCCTCACCGCGTTCCCCCACTCGGTCCACGATCCGTCGTAGTTCCGCACCTTGTCGAAGCCGAGCAGGTAGGTGAGCGCGAACCAGGTGTGCGAGGAGCGCTCGCCGATGCGGCAGTAGGCGATCGTCTCCTGGTCCCTCTTCAGCCCGTTGTCGCCCTCGTAGAGCTTGCGCAGCTCGTCCGCCGACTTGAAGGCGTGGGTCTCCGGATCCACCGCCTTGGCCCACGGAATGCTCTTGGCGCCGGGGATGTGCCCGCCCCGGAGGCAGCCTTCCTGCGGGTACTCGGGCATGTGGGTCTTGGCGCCGCTGTACTCCTCGGGGCTCCGCACGTCCACCAGCTGCTTCTTCTGCCTCTGGTGCTCGAGCACCTCGTCGCGGAAGGCGCGGATCTTCGTGTCATCGCGCTCGCCGACGGTGATGTTGCCGGCGGGATAGGACGGCACGTCGGTCGAGAGTGGCCGGCCCTCGTCCACCCAGCGCAGCCGCCCGCCATCCATCACCTTCGCGTTCTTGATGCCGAACAGCTCGAGCACCCAGAGCGCGTACGTGGCCCACCAGTTGTTCTTGTCGCCGTAGAAGACGATGGTGGTATCGTCGTTGATACCCTTGGCGCGCAGCAGCTTCTGGAGCCGCTCACGGTCGATGTAGTCGCGGGTGAGCGCATCGTTCAGATCGGTGGTCCAATCCACCTTCACCGCGCCGGGGATGTGCCCGGTGTCGTAGAGCAGGATGTCCTCGTTCGACTCCACCAGGCGGACCTTCGGGTCCTTGAGGTGCTGCGCCACCCAATCGGTGGAAACGAGCTTCTCGGGGTGCGCGTAGCCCCGCTTCTCGATCGGTGTGATCGGCGCCACTTGGGCGGTTGCCATGTCTGCCTCCTTGCACTGCTTCGTTTGGCTTCGAGCTACAGCACGCCCGAAACGAAGACCGGCCGCGCCCCCGGAAGCGGGAGAGCGGCCGGCCGGGACCTGGTACCCCCGACGCCTAGGGCAGCGGTGCTGCCCGCCGGCCGCGGCCTGGACAGGCGCGGCGACAACACATCACGCGGGCAAGTATCTCCCTGCCGGTCTGCGGCATCGCCAATCTGCTCGGTTCGAGGGTTAGTCAGAGAACTTACGGCCGACTTCGGCGGACTGTCAACCGCGCAGTGCGGACCGGCTCCCGGTCAGGCCGCTTCCAGCCGCGCCCGGGCGGCGCCGTAGAGCTCCGCGGCACGCAGGCGCGAGCCGCCCAGGGCCACCAGCGAGCAGCTCCCGTGCTCCAGGCACCCGGTGGCATAGGGCAACACGCCGGTGCCGCGGTCGGGATCGAACAACAGGTGCCCGATCGCCGACTTGAGCCGGCCGAAGCTCGCCGCCCGGGTCTCCACGGTACCGGATACGAAGGCCGGGACCTGGGGCCGTCCGCTGCGGACGGCGGCCGCGTTGAGCCGGGCGCGCACCGCGAGCGGGTAGGTGCCGCCGTTGACCCGCGGGGTGACCTCCGCCAGGATGGCGCGGAGCCCACCGGTGACCGGATCGCGGTACTCCACGAAGTCGAAGCCGACCAGGCCGGTGTATCCCTGGCTTCGCATCCAGTTCGCCAGGATTCTGGCCCAAGCCTCCATCGCGTCGAGTCTGCGGGCGGACGACGGCAGCTGGTCGCCCACATGGGTGAGTCCCCGCCCCCAGCGCTGGTCGGTGATGCCGCCGCAGATCAGGGGGCCGTCGTCCGAAGGGATGTGGATCTGCACGTTGGGTGAGACAGCCGCCTCCACCATCGCCTCGATCAGGTATATCCGGTTGTCGGCCCGCGACGCCAGCCTACGCAGCACGCCCGCGGTGTCCTCCCCACCGTGGCCCACCACGAATGTAGAGGTGCCCGCTGCCCCGGACGTGCCGCGCACGATTACCCGGGCGGACCGCCGGAGCTGGCGCTCGATCGCGACGCGCACCGGCTCGAGATCGCGGCGACGGCGCCCCCCGGCGTAGGCCAGCTCCGCCACTTCACCCTCCGCCACCGGAATTCCCAGCTCCTGCGCCTTGGCCCGCATATGATGTTTCTGGGCGACGTGCCGGGCGATCCGAGGTGAGCCGTCCACCCTGACCGGAATGCCGGATTCCCGCTCCATCACCTCGGCGAGCGCCATCAGGTCGGTGGTGGCGGCGTACGGCTCGATGGTGACCGACTCGCCGCCGAGCATCCGGGCGGCGCGGACCAGAGTGGCCGGCTCGCCCATCAGCCGCTCGACGAGGGGGCGCCCCTCGGCGCGCCCGTTTCCGCCGGCGACGATGACGTGCTCGGGGCGGGGACCCAACCCGAGTCCCGCAAGAAAGCCGAGGTACGCCGGGTCCACCGGGTGGGGAACGCAGACCGCGTCGCTTTCCCCGGCGAGCAACAGGGCGCGCTCGGGATACCGGTCGAGGCCGGGGATGATTTCGGTGAGGCCCTGAAGCGAGCGCAGTGAGCCCACGCAATGGAGAAACAGCCGCCCGGTGGCGGTCCCGCCGATGGGTGCGCTCAGGCGCCGAGCATCCGGCGGCCGGGATCGGCCGCCGGTTGGATGCGATCGAGCGGAAGGCCGGATGATGACCTGATCTCGCCGATGGCGGCGAACGGGGCACCGCAGCCACACGGCGCCTCGCGAGTGGCGACGTCGCCGATACGATAGCGGATGAACGGCATCGCGTAGGCGTGGAGGTTGGTCACCACCACCTCGCCCCGCTCACCCGGCTCCGCCGGCCGGCCGTCCACCATCACCTCGATCAGCACGCCGTCGTCGCAGGTGTGGAGGTCGCCCGAGTGGCGGCACTCCCACGCCATGACGGGACATTCGTGACTGACGTAGGTCTCGAAGAGCCGGGCGCCGAAGGTCTCCCGGATCCGGAGTCGCATGGCCGGTGTCGCGGCCTCTCCACCGATGATCACCACCCGCGGGCGGATCGCGTGCATCTCGTCCGCCAACTCGGGTGCGGCCAGCCGGTCGAGCACCCCGGGACGGCCGACCAGGATCTCGGGCTGGGCTTCGCGGAGCCGTCGGGCGACCTCGACGGGATCCAGCAGCCCGTCGATCGAGTGCTTCGGCTGGAAGCCGAAGGCGCGGAACGATTCGGCGGCGCCCACGGCGACGATCCGGTCGAGCGGTCTCACCCCGAAGGCGCGGAAGGACCGCAGCCGGAGGAGATGATGGAGCTTGTCTTCCAGCCAGGTGCGGCGGACGATGAACGGCTCGCCCGACGGGCCTCGCCCGGGCACGGCGTGGAGCCTCGCCGGATCGTGCCCTCGCGCCAACACGCCGAGCGGCCCCTGGCGCAGCATCTGGGCCTTGTCGGTGAACGGAATCAGCTCGAGATCGACGGTCCCGCGGATGTGTCGGGGATGGAGGCGATGCTTGTCGAAGAGCCGGCGGTAATAAGGGACTGCTTCGTAGGCGTGCAGCATCAGCCGCCGGAGTCGCGCGTCCTGCCAGGCGCGGAGGTCGGCCCGCGCCGCGTGGGAGTGCCGCCATGCGGCGGCCAGCGCGGGCCCGATCTCGGGGCGGCTGCGGTCGGTCACCAGGTGCTCGACGGCAGCTCGGCATACGGTGCCCGCCGGGGGGCCCGGCGCAGGACACCGCGATAGACCGAGAGATACCGGGTGGTGACACGTGCCCAGGAGAGATTGGCCTCCGCCTGGGCCCGGTTCCAGCGGCCGATGTCCTTGCGGAAATCGGCATGGTCGGCGAGGTGGCGGATGCCGGCGGCGATCGCCATCGGCTCTCCGGGCGGAACCAGAAATCCGTTCTTGCCGTGCTCCACCAGCTCGGGAATGCCGCCGACCGCGCTGCCGACCACCGGCAGGCCCGACGCGAGCGCCTCGGCGAACGCGTTGCCGAACCCTTCCTCCCGGGGCACCAGCGTGAAGATGTCGGCGTTGCGATAGCGGCCGGCAATCGCCGCACGGTCCACCGTCCCGGAGAAGATCACCTCTTGAGCCAGACCGAGATGCTGCACCAGGTCCTTGAGCCGCTGCTCGTCCGGACCGGACCCCACGATCTCCAGCTCGTAGCGGCCCCGCTCCAGCGAGGCCACGGCGAGAATCAGGTCGGCCAGCCCCTTCCGCTCGACCAGGCGCGAGACTGCGAGGCAGCGGATCCTCCCCGCAGGACGGGGGCGTGCTCGCACGGAGGGCCGGAAGCGGGTGAGGTCCACGCCGTTCGGGATGACCGCGTAGCGGAGTCTGGGATCGGAGCGGAGCGCGAGGCGGCCCAGGTTCTCGCACGGGACCACGACCCGGCTGGCACGCCGCCAGATCCGGCGAGTGAGCGGGAGCAGCAGCGTGTGGGCCCGGCTGAGGCCGCGGTGAGTCGGATCGAACCCGGGGACGTCGGAGCCGCGGAGCGAGAGGATCACCGGCGTGTCGCCCAGACCCATGAAGGGCAGCATGGCACCGGTGGGCAGGGAGAAGAATACGTGCACGATGTCGTAGTGCGCTTCCGCGATCCGCGCGCGCACCAGCGGAAGCGCGCCGCGCAGATAGCTGAAGACGCCGCTCATCCCGGCCTCGTGGACGCCGGTTCGGCTGCTGCGTACCCGGTAGACGGTGAGCAGCCCTTCCTCCGCCGCGTGGCCGTCCCAGAGAACCTCGGACACGCAGTCGTCGCGGCGCCCCGCCGTGACTACGTCCACCGTCACGCCGCGGGCCGCCAGCCCACGGGCCAGCGCCTGGGTAGTGATCCCGGCGCCGCCGCCGATCGGCGGGTACTCGTAGTTCAGGAGAAGGGCACGCATGGGGACCACCCGGAGGGGCAAGAGGCAAGCCATTTTCGGGCGGTCCGGAGAGGCGTGGCCGGTGCCATGCAATCAGGCGGCAAATCCGCGCCGTGGTTGCGCTTGAACTGACGCGAGGGAACCATGCAGGCGGTTGCGTCGGGGGGGCGCGGGCGACGGTCTTGTTGCGGGGGGGCTACATGAAGGTGGTGTCGGCCAATGCCGCAGCTACATATGAAACAGATAGCTCATCTTGAGGAAGAACCCGTCCTCCACTCGCCGGAGTCCGCCCGCATTCGGCGCCGCTGGATCCACCGGATCGAGCAGCGTGCTGCCGTAGCCGAAGAAGACCACCGTACCGGGATTGGGCTGGTAGGAGAAGAGCACGTCGCCACGGAACGAGCTGCGAGTGAAGGCCCGGGTCCGGACGAAGTCGCCCGAGCCGGGATCGAACACCAGGATCGGGGCCTCGGTCCGGGTGTCATCCCGAAGCGAGTCCTGTTTCTCGTGGCCGTACTCACCGACGAGTCGCAGGAAGATGGGCCGGGAGAGCTGGTACTCCATCTTGAGCCTGGGCAGGTGCGCCACGTTCACCAGGCTCCCGTCGCTGACCCGGCGGACCTGCTGAAGAGCATAGGTTCCGTCGAGCCGCAGCTTGCCGGTCGGCCGCCAGGTCACCCCGAAGTTGTGGATGATGATCCGCCCCGGCGACCACTCGAAGAAGTTCTCGTCGTTGCCCCACAGGATGAACGCATTGCCCGAGAAATGCTTGTACTCGGGCGTCTCGAACGAGAGCACGTAGTCCCGGTTGGGAATTCGTGGCCGGCCGACGAACGCGACCGTGTCGGCGCCGCCGCCGGCCCTCGGCAGCTCCACCCGATACCCACCGTAGATCTCGTGGGGATACCCGAAAGTCTCGAGCAGCAGCGATCCGGTGAGGTTCCAGCCACCCTTCAGCGTGGTGTTGACGTTGAAGTGCAGTTGCTCGTCCAGGATCCCGTCGCCGCCGATGAACTCGTCGTAGCGCCAGCGCCCGTTGAGATTGACGTCGAAGGTGGCGCTCTCCATCAGCGAGCCGCCGCCCGGGTATACCGTCACCCGGGGCCGGAAATTGAGATGCACCAGGCCGGGACGGGGGAAGAACCCGCTCCGGGCGCGGAACTGCTCGTCGCTTGCGTTGATGCTGCCGCTGAATCCGAAGGTGCGGCCGTTGCGGGTGAACCGCGCCTGCCAGAGCGGAGCGGTCGTGACTTCGCCGTCGGCACGGGTGCGGCTTCCCGCAGCCTGAAGCTGCACGGTGTAGATCCCCCCGAACAGGAGCCGCGCGTCGGCGCCGAGCACCCGGTTGTAGTCGCCGCCCTCGATCCGATCGGCGTACACCATCCCGATCCGCGAGTTCGCGGCGATGTCGCGCTGGAGCCGGAGGATATTGTAGACCGGGTGGTCGCGGGTGGGAGAGACGTCGGGGTCGTCCACCGCGGAGAGCAGCGCGAGGTTGGTGCCGAACGCCTTGCCGGTCAGCTTGACCGCGGCGACCGGCTGCACCACCCGCCGGCTGTACACCAGGCTGTTGGGCGTGGTGAACTGTTCGATGCCGTCGAGGAAGAACGGCCGCTTCTCCTGGAAGAAGCGCTCGTCTCTCGGATCGAACAGCAGCTGCCCCGCGTCCGATTCGATCTGGCTGAAGTCGGGATTGGCCGTCCCGGTCATGCTCAGGTTGTTGGTGATCCCCCACCGCGCCGTCCCCCCCAGCTCGGGGCTGCCCCCGCTGTAGTCCCAGCCCGAGCCGGAGCGTCGCCCGGTGGTGCGTGAGGTGATGGACGGATTCACGTCGAGGACCAGCCCGCGCCGCAGGTCGGTGAGGCCGACCAGGCGCCCCGACTGCGCCAGAAACGACGCCGCCGAGCGCCGGGCCGGCGCCCACGAATCCTCGTAGCCCGAGTGCTGGACCTGCCGGGTGACGTTGATGCCCCAGCTCTGCTCCGCCGAGGACTGATAGCGCAAACTCTTGAACGGAATCCGGATCTCCACCTCGTACCCATACTCCGTGAGCCGGCCCTTGGACTGGTAGATGTAGTCGGGGCTCAGATCCGCCACCTCGCGCTTGACGACGGCGTTGTTGAAGCCGTTGCCGGACGTGGAGCCGGTTTCCACCAGTGCTCCATCCGACTGAACGCCGAGCGGGTTCACCGCGAAGACCGACGCCTGGCGGCCGTCGTTGAAGGTGCTGAGCAGGATCTGGATGTGGTCGTCCGCGCCGATCCGGTCGCGGTCGGCGAGCGTGGCGTGCACACTGCCGTGGGCCTCGTAGGCCCGGATCCCGAAATGGATGGCGGAGGGAGAGTACCAGACCAGGATTTCGGTCGAGTCGGCCGCGGGCACCCCGTCCACCGGTGAGAACTGGGAAAAGCCGGTGAGCACCGCGGCGTTGCGCCACGGCTCCTCGGAGAGCTGCCCGTCCACCTCGATCTCGGCCTCGAGTCGCGGGGGCCTGGCGTCCAGGTTCCCCGACCGGCCGTGATACACGTTCGGGGGGTCGATCAGAGCCGGCAGGGCGAACGCCAGGTGGCGCAGCATCGAAGCTCGTAAAGTCGGGGTACTTCCGCCTACGCGGAGGACGCGGGGAGGGTTTCGGACCTCAGCGAGGGCGGTGGGGCAGCGGGGCGGACCGTGGCGGAGCGCGCTTGGCTGTCATCCCGAGCGGAGCGAGGGATGACCCCTGTGGCACACATGCCTTCCCCCGACAACTGCCGCCCCGCCACCCCGCCGCCCCGCCTACCTCGGTATCCGCTCCGGCAGGTCCGCGATCACATACGCCATCACCGCCATCGCGGCGACGCAGCGGGCCACCTCCGCCGGATCGAGCTTGTCGAGCGTGTCGCCGTCGCTGTGGTGGTACCAGAAGTACCGCGAGCCGTCCACGTCGAGGCCGATTCCGGGCACGCCTTCCTCCACCAGGGGGCCGATGTCCGCCTCGGGGCTCTCGCGCACGTGCTCCACCCTCGTCGCCCCGACCGACTGCAGCAGCGATGCCGCCTGCCGCACCAGCGCGGCGGCCGAGTCCGAGCCGGCGAACGAGAAGCCCTGGGGCTGGAACACCCCGCCGTCCGATTCCATCGCCATCACGTGGCGCCCCAGCTCCGCGAGGTGCCGATCGCGGTAGGCCTTGCCGCCCTCGATCCCGTTCTCCTCGTTGGTCCAGAGCACCACCCGGACCGTTCGCCGGGGCCGGAGGCCGAGCGCATGCATCAGGCGAACCGCCTCCCAGGCCGCCACCGACCCGCCGGCGTCATCCATCGCCCCCTGCCCCACATCCCAGGAATCGATGTGCCCGCCGAGCACCACCACCTCGTCCGGCCGCTCCCGTCCCACGAGCTCGGCGACCACATTGCGGGACTGCGCGGGTGGAAGCAGCCGGGCGCCCATGCGAAGAGTCAACACTACCGTCTCGCCCCGCTCCTGCATCCGCCGCAGCATCATCGCGTCCTCCACGGCGAGCGCGGCGGCCGGGATCTTCGGCGCGGTGCTGTCGTAGGTGGTCCGGCCGGTGTGCGGGCTCCGGATCGAGAACGAGGCCACCGACCGGATGAGACAGGCCACCGCGCCGGCGCGGGCCGCGACCGACGGGCCGCTGGTGCGGATCTGCCGCGTCTCCAGGTAGGTGGTGAAGGGCGCGTCGAACAGCACGATCTTCCCCCGCGCGTCCGCCTTCCGTCGCTCCAGCTCGTCGAAGCCGGAGACGACCAGCACCGGCGCGGTGATCCCGCCCTTCGGCGTCGCCACGCTGCCGCCGAGGCCCAGCAGGCTGAGCGTGTCGCGCCGGGGTCGCACGAGCACGGCGGACTCCTCGCCCCGAACCCAATGAGTCACCTTCACCGGCTCGCCCCGGACGTTCTGGAGACCATCCCTCTTCATTTCGGCGAGAATCCAGTCGATCGCCGCCTCGAGGCTGGGCGAGCCGGCCTGCCGATGGCCGAACCCGTCCACCAGCCGGGCGACGCGGTCGTAGGCCGCGCTGTCTCCGGTCGCCGCCCGAATCAGGCTGTCGGCGGCGGCACGGTAGGATCCGGCGATGCCCCCGCTTTGCGCGATGGCTGCGGCAGGCGTGAGCGTGACGGTCAGCGCGGCGGTCAGGACGAGGAGGCGGCGTTGGATCATGGCTGGAAGTCGTCCGGGATCGGGGGCACGGCGGATACGTTGTCGGCGAGAAGGATAAACGACCTGTGCTCGGAGGGGTCTATATTACTCGGAGGCATCCGCTTCGTGACACCATCAGGAGGAACCCATGCTCGCACGTGCCTTCGGCGTCCTCGCGCTCACGCTGGCGTTGACGGCCGGACGCGCCTCGGCACAAAGCGCGCCCGCGGCGAAGGAACCCGTTTCCCGGGGACGTCCGCTCAGCGAGTGGATCGCCGATCTCAAGGCCGCGGCGCCCGTGGTCCGGAATGGGGCCGCCTATGAGATCGCCAGCATGGGCCCGGCGGCGGCGCCGGCCGTCCCCGCGTTGATCGAAGCGCTCGACGATCCGGTCGCCGTGGTGCGGTTTCCCGTCACCGTCGCCCTGGGCGAGATCGGTCCCGCGGCTGCCGCCGCCGTTCCCAGGCTCAAGCAGATGATGGAGGAAGAGTTGAGCGACGAGGTCGCCGCCGCCGCACGGCGCGCCATTCGCCACATTCAGCCGTCCGCCCTGGCGGGGGAGTAGCCAGGGCCGGCTCAGGCCCGCTGCCCCGCTGCCCCGTCGTCCCGATTGCCTGCCGTTCCAGTCACTTCCGCTCCAGCCGCGAGCACCGCCGCCACCAGCAGATCGAAGTCCGCCAGCCGGCTCCGGTGGTTGGTGATCGCCACCCTCAGCGCGAAGCGCCCGCCGAGCACCGTGCTCGACGGGACGGCGATGCCCCGCTCCTGCACCCGGATCAGGATCTCCTGGTTGATCGCGTCGAGCTCTGCTGCGCTCCGGCCAGGCGCCACGAAACGGAAGCAGACGATATTGAGTGGCGCGGGCGCGAGCAGCTCCAGCCGGGGGTCCGCCTCGATCAGCGCGCGCAGGTGGCGCGCCTGCGCCACGTTCTGCTCTACCAGCCTGCCCCACGCATCGGCGCCGTGAGCCTTGAGCGACATCCACACCTTCAACGCCCGGAACCCCCTCGTGAGCTGCACGCCGAGGTCGGCGAAGGGGAATCCGCCGGCGACGATGCCCCGCGGCGCGGGGTCGAGATAGCTGGACGCGGTGGCGAAGGTGGCGCGGTGCGCGTCGGGATGGCGCACCAGCGCGAGCCCCACCTCGAACGGCAGATAGCCCCACTTGTGCAGATCCACCGCGACCGAGTCGGCGAGCTCGAGGCCGGCCACGGTCTCGCGCAGCGACGGGGCGAGCGCCGCGAATGCTCCAAAGGCGCCGTCCACGTGGAACCAGAGGTGCTCGTCCCGGCAAACCGCGGCCAGCGCGCGGCAGATCGTCGGTCGCGCCTGTGTTGACCGTGCCCGCGTTGCCGATGACGCAGAAGGGGCGATGCCCGGCGGCGCGGTCGGCCGCGATCGCGGCCCGAAGGGCGCCCACGTCCACCTCGTATGCCATGCTCACCGGTATCCGCCGGAGCGCGCTGTCCCCCATGCCCAGCAGCTCGCTCGCCTTCCTGGCCCAGCTGTGGGTCTCGCTGGAGCCGTAGAACACCAGCCGCGGCGTGCCCGCCCGCTGCAGCCCGTCCGCCCGGATGTCGAACCCCGCCCCGGCGTTCCGCGCCACCGCGAGGCCAACGAGGTTCGCGACGGTTCCTCCGCTCACCAGCAGCCCGCTCGACTCCGCGGGGAAGCCGAGCAGCTCGGCCATCCACCGGATCACCTGTCGCTCCACCAGCGCCGGCGCCTGATCGTACCCTGCGAGGTGCGCGTTCATGCCCGACGCCAGCATGTCGGCCAGCATGGCGAGCGGCGTGCCCGTGCCCATCACCCAGCCCCAGAAGCGGGGGTGGATGTTTCCGTTGGGATAGGGGAGGATGTGCTCGCGGAACTGCTGGTAGA
Source organism: uncultured Gemmatimonadales bacterium (assembly GCA_963826065.1). Classification (GTDB taxonomy): domain Bacteria; phylum Gemmatimonadota; class Gemmatimonadetes; order Gemmatimonadales; family GWC2-71-9; genus CAVVWJ01. Next base: position 134,031 of record CAWGVP010000003.1, on the reverse strand, counting down.
CCACCGCCGGATCGGTGGGCTCGCGCGGGGTGGGCTGGTCCAGTGCCGCGCGTGTTCCGGCGGGCACCGGCTGCCAGACCGGCCGCTCGCGCACCCGCTCCAGATAGTCCATCATGTCGTCCACCATGCGGTGGCCGAGCGCGCGGAGCTCGCTCCAGTCGGCGGGATCGAGGGTCTCTTCCGGACGCGGCTCGGGAGGCATCGGGCGGTGGGATCTCGGATGGATAGGGGCGATCGTGGTGGGATAATATGGGACGAGCAGTGCCAGAGCCAGCAGCGGCCAGTGTCATCCCGAGCGGAGCGAGGGATCGGGTCGCTCATGGAACGAGCATCGGAGGTATCTCGACTCACTCTCATACCCGGGCCGATCCCTCGCTCCGCTCGGGATGACACTCGCCGGGCCGAACGTCAGGCCAAGGCCCCTACCCCCCGTCGAGGCTCAACCGGTACCCGGTTTTCCGCACGGTGAGAATGTGCCGGGGCGACGCGGGATCCGGCTCCAGCTTCCGCCGCAACTCGCCGACGTGGGTGTCCAGCGTCCGGCTCAGCACGCTCTCGTGATACCCCCAGACCTCCCGCAGCAGCTCGGTGCGGCCGACCACCCCGCCCTGCCGGCGGAGCAGCGCACCGAGCAGGTCGTACTCCTTCGGGCGCAACGGGACCGGACGCCCGGCCCGGGTCACCACTCGGGTCGCGGGGTTCACGACCACGTCTCCGAACCCGGCACCTGCAGCCGCCGGCTGGCGCGGATTCACGGCGGAACGGGTGCGCCGGAGCAACGCAGCCACCCGGGCCAGGAGCTCGTGGAGCGCGAACGGCTTGGTGACGTAATCGTCGGCGCCGCCGCGGAGTCCACGCACCTTGTCGGCCTCGTCGCCACGGGCGGTCAGTACCAGGATTGGCGTGGTAAGGCCCTCGCCCCGCAGCACCTCCAGAACCCGGAACCCATCCATCCCCGGCAACATCAGATCGAGGACGATGAGATCGTGCGAGCGGGTGCGCGCGCGAATCAGGCCGGCGGTACCGTCGCGGGCGATCTCCGCCTCGTGCCCCTCGAACTCGAGGTTGGCCCGGAGGCCGAGCGCGAGGTTTCGGTTGTCTTCGACCACGAGCACGCGCGCCATCAGGCCGCCTCCGACGACGCGTCGCGCCGCCCGCCCGGCAGCTCGACCACGAAACGCGCGCCGCCCCGGGGCGCCGCCTCGACCCAGCACCTGCCCCCGTGTCCCGCCACGAGCTCGCGCACCACGGCGAGGCCGATCCCGCTGCCGGCGACCGCCGAAGCTCCCGCCAGGCGCACGAACGGCTGCCAGATCCTTTCGCGGTCTTCCTCCGCGATGCCGGGACCGGCGTCGTCCATCTCAAGCCGGGCGCGTCCGTTCGCCAGCGTGGCCCGCAAGGTGATCGGCTCCTGGCCAGCGCCGTACTTCGCCGCGTTGTCCAGGAGGTTGATGACGATCTGCCGGAGCGAGTCCGGGTGGACCGGCGCGACCAGCGCCTCGTCCAGAGTGATCTCGATCCGGACGCCGGAGGCCGCCAGCGGAGCGAAAAGCCTCGCCGTATCTCGCAGCAGCGGCGCCAGCCGCCGGTCTTCGGTCGGAACCCGCACCGTGCGCCGCTCCGCGCCGGAGAACTGGAGCACGTTCTCCACCAGGTGCGCCAGGCGCCGTGCCTCCTGCACGATGATCCCGAGCGCCTGCCGGCGATCGGCCTCTCCACCCGCTCGGCCCTGCTCCAGGGTCTCGGCGAAGAGCAGGATCTGGGTGAGCGGCGTGCGCAGCTCGTGGGAGACGCTGGAGGTGAAATCGGCCCGGAGCCGGGCCAGCTCCTGCTCCCGCCGGAGCTGCCGGAGGGCCACGGCCGCGAGCCCCGCGGTGACCACGAGCAGGGCGAACAGGAACGGTAGCCGCGATCCGGGGTGCGTCACCGCCAGCCGGCCGGCGACCGAGGCCGGCAGGGCCGCTCGGAACACCGGAGCGCCCGCGGCGACGGAAGCCGTATCGCCCACGAACCCGGCGTCCTCTCCCGATCCGACCCGGAAGAGCGGCGCCCCGTCGGGCGCGCTCACCTCGACCCCCGCCAGCTCCGCGTTGGCGATGCCCCCGGAGACGGAGCGCGGCAGCAGCGGATGCGCGTCGAACACCCCGGCGATGACCGGGCGCAGCGCGGAGCGGCAGGTGATCAGCCCGTAGGCGGCGAGCGGCGCGTCGTGGGCCGCGAATCCGCTGTAGCGGAGGCGCTTGACACCGTACAACGCCACGCGTCGGGCGGTGGCGCCCTCGCCCCAGGCGATAGCCGAGCGTCCCGCTGTGGGGCGCACCGCGGCACGAAGCCACGCCGCGGTGGCCGCGTCCGGCGTGGCGCCCGCCACGGCGAGCGCACCGTTCCGGAAATCGAGCGCGAAGTAGACCCGGCCCGGGTCGGCGGAGCCGCACTGGAGGATACCGGCTGCCGGCCCAGCCAGAATCGAAGGCGGGGGCAGTGTCTCGTAGGGGGACGCGGCGGGGCTGCCGACGACCGGGTCGAGCACGGGGGCGAGGAGGACCTCGAGGGCCTCGTCGCTCGCGGTGGCGAGCTCCCGGGCGGCCACCGTGGCATAGTCCCGCAGTGCGCGATCCGCGGTGACCCGGTGCGAGCGCGTGGCGCGCCACGCCTCGTACGCGAAGAGACTCGCGAGGGCCACGGTGAGGGACAGCAGGAGAACGAGGGCGCGTGAGGCGCGATTCATGGGATCCCTTCAATCGTTGCCGGCTCCCCCCGCTTCACCCTCGCCCGCCGCCGGCCGTACATAAAGTAGATCGCCAAACCGGCTCCCAGCCACACCAGCAGCCGTTCCCAGGTGGCCCAGGGAAGGCTGGCCATCTGGACCAGACAGATCAGCGCCCCCGCCAGAGGAACGTAGGGCACGCCCGGAACCCGGAAGGGCCGGGGCAGGTCCGGCCGGGTGCGTCGCAGGACGATGACGCCGATGCAGACCAGAGTAAACGCGAGCAGGGACCCTATGCTCACCAGCTCGCTCAACGTCCGCAGCGGAACGAAGCCGGCCGTCAGGGCGACTACGGAGCCCGTGATCATCGTGCTCAGGTGCGGGGTTCGGAAGCGCGGGTGGACCTTCCCGAACGCCTCCGGCAGGAGCCCGTCACGGCTCATCGAGTAGAAGATGCGGCTCTGCCCCAGCAGCTGCACCAGCATGGTGCTGAACAGGCCGAACAGTGCGCTGATCTTCACCACCGGGCTGAACCAGGTGAGACCGGTCGCGTCGATCCCCACTGCGAGCGGATCCGCGACGTTCAGGTAGGGATACGGCACGATGCCGAGCAGCACGATCGCCACCGCGATGTAGATGACGGTACAGATGACGAGGGAGGCCAGGATCCCGATCGGCATGTCGCGCTGCGGATTGCGGGCTTCCTGCGCGGCGGTGGAGACCGCGTCGAATCCGATGTACGCGAAAAACATGATCGCCGCGCCGCGCATCACGCCGCTCCAGCCGAATTCGCCGAACGTCCCGGTGTTCGCCGGCAGGAACGGGGTCAGGTTGTCCCGCTGCACGTAGGACGCGCCGAGGGCGACGAACAGCAGCAGTACCGCCACCTTGATGATCACCATCACCGTGTTCGCGCGCGCCGACTCGCTGATGCCGACCAGCAGCAGTCCCGCGACCAGCACCACGATCATCGTGGCCGGCAGGTTGAAGATCCCGGGGACCATCTCCCCGGACGGGCCGGTTGCCGCCGACCCGGCGGCCGCGGTGAGCGCCGGCGGCAGATGCACGCCGATGTCGCGCAGAAAGCTCGTGAAGTATCCCGACCATCCCACGGCGACGGTGGACGCGCTGAGCGCGTACTCCAGCACCAGGTCCCAGCCGATGATCCAGGCGACGAACTGCCCGAAGGACGCGTGGGCGTAGGTGTAGGCGCTGCCGGCGATCGGGATCATGGCCGCCAGCTCGGCGTAGCACAGACCGGCCAGGGCGCAGGCGAGCGCGGCGATGAGCATGGAGAGTATCAGCGCCGGTCCGGTGTGCAACGACGCGGCGGTACCGGTGAGCACGAAGATGCCTGTGCCGATCACCGATCCGATGCCGAGCGTGGTGAGCGCGAGAGGGCCGAGGACCGGCCGCAGAGTGGGTTGTTGGGTCATGGGCCATAGATATCACCGGCCCTCGCGCATGAGCCATGCGCGAAATGACAGAATCTCGTCAGGAGTTCCTGGGCGGCTCGTCGGCCGCCACGACGTGCGGCGCGCCCTCCTTCAGCAGATGCTCGCGCAGCCCGTGCATTCCCACCGACTTCTTGGCACGCACCCGGTAGGTCAGCAGCGGCGGCCCGTCCCCCCCGGTGACCGATTGCTCCAGCACCCAGCGCTTGGCGTCGCGGTCGAGGATCGCCTCGATCTTCGGCCGTGCGTCCTCCACTCGGTCCACGTAGATCCGCAGGACACGCGAGCGGTCGCCGTCCCCGTTGTCGTGCGCGAGCCGCCCCGGCTCCGGGTCGCTGCTCGGCATCGGCAAGTCCGCGAGATCGGCACTCGACGGCAGGCAGAGCCGCGCGAACGTCTTCTCGAACTCGGCGCTGAAGTCGAATTTCCACAGCGCGAGCTCCACGACCACGAACACCACCGACAAGACCGCCGCCACCGAGATGGCGTGGATGCCGGTCGCGAATCCGATGCCGATCGCGCCGAAGATGTAGACCGCGTCCCCCGATTCCTTGAGCGTGTTCCGGAAGCGGACCGCGGCCACGATGCCCGCAAGACTGAAAGCCAGGGCCAGGCTGTCGCGGACGACGACCAGGATGGCGGTCACCACGATCGGCAGGACGATCACCGTCTGCACCAGCGAGTGGTCGAACTTGATTCGGGTGCGGGTCCGCACGTACACGAAGGCGAGCGGCAGGACCAGCAGGAACGCCGAGATCATCTGGAGCAGCGCGTCGAGCCATCGCGGCGCGCCGGTGGGGAACACCGCAACCTGGCCGCGGAACCACTCGATCGCGCCCTGCATGTCGGCAGGGGGCCGGTTCGCGCTCGGTGTCAGCGCCTCCTGCGGGAACAAGGCGGACAGGCAGAGCAGAAAGGCGCCGGCCAGCAGGTAATACCCGGTCAGCCGGACGACCGTCAGCCGACCGACCTCGCGCACGGCGGCGCGCGCCGCCTCCCTGGTGTTCCGGGCAGCCATGACCGCTCCTCGGTTCAGGACACTGCCGCGACCGCGGCGCGCGCCAGCGCGGCGAACACCTCGTCGCGGGCCGGCGAGCCGGTGTAGAGCTCGCCGTTGATGAAGAGCGACGGCGTTCCGACCGCGCCGCTGGCGGCGGCGCTCGCAAGGTCCTCGAGGATCCGCGCGTCGTGGGCTCGCACGGTCAGCTCGCGCTCGAAGCGGGGGAGATCCAGTCCGATCTCCCGAGCGTGCCGGCGCAGGTCCTCGTCGCCCAACTCGGTCTGTCGCTCGTAGAGCCTGCGGTACATCTCCCAGAACCGTCCCTGCTCCCCGGCCGCCTCCGCCGCCCTGGCCGCCGCCAGCGCATGCGGATGGGACGAGCGCAGGGGAAAGTGGCGGAACACGAATCGCAGGTTGTCGCCGAACGCGGTCCGGGCCGCCTCGACCAGCGGAACCAGTGCCCTGCAGTGGGGACACTCGAAGTCGCCGTACTTCACCAGGGTCACGCGTGCGTCGGCGGAGCCCAGCACGTGATCCCGCTCGGTCACCGGAGGGGTCAGCGAGCTCATCGCCTAGGCCAGATCGACGCGCACGCCGGTATCGGCCAGCATCTGGAGGAGGCCGCGCACCGCTGCCGTGCCCTCCAGCCGGAACCGGGCCTTGGTGGCGCCCGGACCCACCCGAGCGCTGATGGCCTCGGGCGGCAGCGAGGCGAAGAGGTCCTCGTCGGTGCGATCGTCGCCGATCGCGAGCACCGTCGTGCGTGCCTCCCGCTCGGAGGACATCGGGGGAATGATCTTCCCCTTGTGCACGCCATACGGCCGGATCTCGAGCACGCGGTTTCCGGCGAGGATCTCGACCGGCTGGTTGCTCAACATCTGGTTGAGGTGGATCCGCAGCTCGTTGGCGCGGCGGGCACCGGTCTCCAGGTCGGCGAGACGGTAGTGCCACGCGATGGCGACTGCCTTGACCTCGATGAGCGAGCCGGGGGTCCGCGCTGTGATGTCGCGCAGAATCGCCAGCACCGGCTCGCGCCAGCTGCCGTGAATGTCCGCCGCGGGCGTCCACTCCGCATGACCGGGCGGGCGCGACCAGAATCCGTGCTCGGCGTGGAGCCAGATGGGGAGGCTCCCGACCCACTGCTCCAGCGCCTCACGGCTCCGGCCGCTCACGATGTGCACCTCGGTATCCGCTCGGCTCGCCAGCGAGCGGAGGAGGCGCACCAGGCCCGCGTCGGGCCGGGCCAGCTCCGGCGTCGCGGTGAACGGGACCAGGGTGCCGTCGTAGTCGAGGAGCAGCACCAGCTCGTCGTTCCGCTCGAGGGCACGACCCAGCTCCTCGCGGAGCGCGGCCTCGTTCCCCGTCGGCGAGACGACTCGAACCGCGGGACCGGTCACCCGGTCGAGCTGATCGAGGAAGGCGGAGACCCAACTGTGCACGTCGAAGGTCGCCACCCGCTGCCGCAGCGGCGCCAGCCGCGCGCGGCGCTCGTCGGGATCCATCTCGAGCGCCCGGAAAAAGACCTCCGCCGTCGCGTCGGTATCGTAGGGATTCACCTGGAGCGCCTCCGGCAGCTCCCACGCCGCCCCGGCGAACTCGCTGAGCACCAGCACGCCGTCGCCATCCGGCCGCGAGGCGACGAACTCCTTCGCCACCAGGTTCATTCCGTCCCGGAGCGGCGTCACCAGCATCACGTCGGCGGCGCGATACAGCGCCACCAGGTCGGGCGCGGAGAGACCGCGGAAGATGTAGTGGACCGGAACCCAGCGCGGGGTGCCGAACGCGCCGTTGATCCGACCCACCAGCCCGTCCACCAGCGCGCGGAAGTCCTGGTACGCCTCGACCCCCGTGCGGGAGGGAACCGCCACCTGGACCAGCCGGACCTTTTCGCGCAGCTCGGGATGGGTCTGGAGCATCCGCTCGTAGGTCAGCAGCCGGCGCGGGATGCCCTTGGTGTAGTCCAGCCGGTCCACCCCGACGAGGATGCGCACGCTCCCGTCGCCCCGCAGCGCCTCGGCCTCCGCCTCCACCGCGGGGTCCTTCGCCAGCGCCTGAAACGAGGCGGCGTCGATGCCCATCGGAAAGACGCCGAGCCTGACCTCGCGGCCGGGGAGCGGCACCCGGTCGATGTCCACAGTGAGGCCCAGAATGTCGGTCAGCGCGGTCGCGAAGTGGCGGAGATAGGTCGGGGTGTGGAAGCCGACGAGGTCGGCGCCGAGCATCCCTTCGAGAAGCTGCCGCCGGGCCGGCAGGGTGCGGAACAGCTCCTCCGACGGGAACGGGATATGGAGGAAGAAGCCGATCCTGGCATCGGGCAGCCGGCGGCGGAGGAGGCCGGGGACCAGCAGGAGCTGGTAGTCGTGCACCCAGACCATATCATCCGGGCGGTACTGCTTCGCCACTACGTCGGCGAAACGCTGGTTGACCTCGACGTAGGCGTCCCAATCGCTGGCCTGGAGCGGCACCTGGTCGAGCAGGTAGTGGAACAACGGCCAGAGCACGCCGTTGGAATATCCCTCGTAGTAGCGGGTGATCTGCTCGCTGCTGAGCGGCACCGCCACCAGCCGCATGGCCGCGAGCTGCCCCTCGAGCTCCGCCTCCTCCGCCGGCGTCAGCTCGTCCGACGCCCCCGACCATCCGATCCACAGCCCGCCCGATTGCTCGTGGGGCCGGGCCAATCCGGTCGCGAGTCCCCCCGAGCTGCGCTCCACCTCGACACCGTCGGGGGCCGAGCGCACAGTGACGGGGAGGCGGTTGGCGACGATCAGCAGGCGGGACATGGGGGAAAGGTAGTGGACGCGGGGCAGGGCGGCAGGCGTCCTGTCATCCTGAGCGGAGCGAAGGAGCCATGACCCGACGTATGGCTCCTTCGCTCCGCTCAGGATGACAAACTGTTACTCCAGAACAGCTTCCAACCCCCTGCCCCACCTATCGCGGCCACATCCCGTTCCCCCGGTCCACATCCGGGAACTCCCGCTTGGGATCGATCTCGATCGTCTTGATCGCAGGTGTCTGGGGGATCCGGACCGTGGCGCGCTTCTCTCCGGTGAACCAGGCGCTGACCGGGATCTCCACGGTCTGAGGCTCGCCCTCCGACCGGGTCACGACCAGGTGGACCGGCATGGGCGCGCGGCCGCGGTTCGATACCACGACCTCGAGCGAGTCTCCGGCCGTGGCGACGGTGTCGATCGCCTGGTCCAGCTTCCAGGTCTCGAAGAACCAGGTGCGCCAGAACCAGGAGAGGTCGCGACCGGCGACGTCCTCCACCGTGTTGAAGAAGTCGTAGGGGGTCGGGTGCTTGTACTGCCAGCGGCGGCCGTACTCGCGGAAGGCGCGATCGAACGTCTCGCGGCCAAGCACTCCGCGCAGCGCCACCAGGACGGTGGCGGTCTTGTAGTAACTCGCCGTGCCGTACGCGTTGTAACTGGGGTAGCGGTCGCCATGGTGCATCAACTCGACCTCGCCGCCCGCGACGGCCAGGTTGACGTACGGCTCACGGTTCTCAGCCTCGTCGTCGTATCCCTTGAAGAAGTCCGCCATGGCCTGGGACTGGGTGAACTGGGCGAACCCCTCGTCCATCCAGGCGAACCGCTTCTCGTCCGAGCCCACCTGCATCGGGTGCCACATGTGGGCGATCTCGTGGACCACGACCTCGTACATGCCGAGTGTGTCCCATTGGCCCCCGATGCAGGTCATCATCGGATACTCCATCCCCCCGCAGGAGGTCGGGCCGTCCACCGCGGTCATGTGGGGATAGGGGTAGGGCCAGAGGTACCGGGACAGGAATTCCACCGAGTGGCGGCCGTAGCGCGCCGACTGATCCCAGTGGCTGCTCCGCATCTCGGGGCGCCAGAATGCTTCCACCCGGGCGGTATCGGCGGAGCCATCGCCGTCCGCATCGCCCACGACGGCATGGGTGGCGTCCCACAGATAGCTGGCGGAGGCACCCCAGGCCACATCGCGCACGTTTTCCGCCCGGAACCTCCAGGTGAGCTTGCCGCTGGTGCCCGCCGCGGTGGCCTTTCCCGCCCCCCGCTCACCCGCGGACACCACGTGCACCACTTCGGCCGCGGTCATCGCGGAGTCGAGCCGCGCCCGGGTCTGCCCGGACAGCACCTCCGTCGCGTTGGTCAGCGTGCCGGTGCTGCTGACCAGCCAGCCGGCCGGAACCGTGAGCGCGACATCGTAGTTGCCGAAGCCCATATAGAACTCGGCGTTTCCATAGTACTGATCGGTCTGCCAGCCGTTGACGTCGTCGTACACCGCCATCTGGGGGTACCAGTAGCTGATGTAGTAGACATCGCCGTCCTGCCCGCCACGGGGTGCCCCATCGGGGGGAATCCGGATGCGGTAGTCGAACTCGAGATCGGCGCTCGAGCCCGGCGGGAGCGGCTTGGGGAGCCGGATCCGCATGATGGTTCCATCCACCTGATATCCGGCCCCCTCGTCGCCTCCACTGGCGAGGGTGCTGCCCTGCGCGGCGACCCTGGCGAGATCGTATCCCTCGACGGCCCACGGGATGTCGGTGTTATGGCGGCTGCCGGGGGCGAAGATGTTGTGCAGCAGCTGGACGTAGACGATGCCGAGAGTGTCGGGCGACCGATTGTGGTAGCGAATCGCGGCCTTGCCGGTGAGACGCTTGGAGACGGGATTGAGCTCCGCCTCCAGCCGGTAATCGGCCCACTGCTGCCAGTAGCGCGGCCCCGGGGCACCGGAGCGGAGCCGGGTGCCGTTGGCCACCGCTCGCTCGAACGCCTCCAGGACAGGAACCTCCATCACCCGGGTGGGTGCGGCCGTGCCGCCGGGGCCGGCGGCGGGAACCGGGCCCGCGGACCCCGAGCGACCCGAGCTGCACCCGCCCAGGGCGAGAAGAGCCACCAGCCCCACGAGCGGGATGCGGGTCGGCAAATGCATGCGATCCATCAGCTTCTCCAATAATCGGTGTCCAGGGGCAGTCCACCTGGGGGTGGGTCCGCCGGGGGCGGATGATCGCCTGACTACGGGCCGCAGGCAAGGCTCGTTTCGACCGATGCGAAAGGAAACGTCGGCGCGACGGCGGGCCCCGCTGGAGCATTCACCACCAAGACGGGCGGGTCCCCGCCCTTGCGCCACCCACGATGGAGAGATCTCACGATGTCCGAAGCTTCACTGCGCCGGTTTCCCTTCGTCGGCGTGATCCTGGCCTTTCTTGGGGGCCTGCTGCTCGCCGGCATGCTCAACCTGCCCGGCGCCTCCTCGGCCCAGCAGGGCACCCGGTACGCCGCCGACACGCCGGCCGCACCCCCGGCCGAAGTGGCCGGCCTCCAGAACCTGAGCGAGGCGTTCGCCTCGGTGGCCGAGGCGGTCAAGCCGAGCGTGGTGTTCATCAAGTCGGGGAAGCGCAGCGATCGGGACGAGCGCCGCGGGCCCCGTCTCCAGCTTCCCCCGGGGTTCGAGGAGTTCTTCCCCCAGCTGCCGCAGATGCAGCCCCCGGAGTTCCAGGAAGCCGCCGGCTCGGGGTTCATAGTCTCGAAGGACGGCTACATCCTGACCAACGATCACGTGGTGGACGGATCGGACGTGGTGACCGTCCGGCTGCTGGATCGCCGGGAGTTCAAGGCCAAGGTCATCGGGACCGACCCCGGCACCGACCTCGCCGTGCTCAAGATCGATGCGCAGAACCTGACGCCCGCTCCGCTGGGCGACAGCGAGGCCGCCCGGGTCGGCGAGTGGGTGCTGGCGGTGGGGAATCCGCTGGGCGAGAACCTGACCTTCACGGTCACTTCGGGCATCATCAGCGCGAAGGGCCGGACCCTGGCGCTGCCCAACGTCAGCGACCGCAGCATCCAGGACTTCATCCAGACCGACGCCGCGATCAACCCCGGCAACTCGGGCGGGCCGCTGGTCAGCACCAGCGGACGGGTCCTGGGCGTCAACTCCGCCATCGCGAGCCGGACCGGGTTCTACTCCGGCTATGGATTCGCGATTCCCATCAACCTGGCTCGCCAGGTGATGGATCAGATCATCTCACACGGCGAGGTCCGCCGCTCGGTGCTGGGCATCGCGGTGCGGAACGCGTCGGCCAACGACGCGGCCTATGTCGGGCTGCCCGACATCCGTGGCGTGCTGGTCGAGGACTTCGGCAGCGACAGCTCCGGCGCCAGGAAGGCCGGCATCGAGGCGGGCGACATCATCATCACCGTGGACGGCAAGCCGGTCGAGTACGTGGGCCAGCTGCAGCAGCGAATCGCCTTCCGCAAGCCGGGTGAGACCGTCAAGGTCGAGGTTGCCCGCAAGGGCGGCGTCCGCAAGACCTACGAGGTCAAGCTTCAGGCCATGCCCGGTGCCGACGTGGCCGACCGGGGCCACGGTGACGACGGTGGGGAAGACTCGGGCGCCGCGATGGGCAAGTTGGGGGTGACGGTCGCTCCGGTGACCCGGGAGGACGCGGCCCGGTTCGACCTGACGGAGGCCCAGCGCGGACTGCTCGTCACCGACGTCGCTGCGGGCGGCCCCTCCTGGGGCGAGCTGGTGGACCCAGATCGCGGCGGGCCCGATATCATCCTGGAGATCGAAGGCAAGCCGGTAAGGTCCATCGCCGGGCTGAGCAAGGCGCTCGAGGGCGCCAAGTCGGGCGACATCGTGAGCCTTCGGGTCTACAACACCCAGGCGAAGAACCGGCGGGTGGAGCGGATCAAGCTGGGAGAGTGATTGAAAGCCGGGCGGTGGGACAGCGGGGCGGCGGGGCAGTTGACCGGCGCCCCGCTGTTCGTTTCAGGGGCCTATCAACGCGGAAGCACGCGGGCGATGCGGGCGGGGATTCCGGGAGAGGCTCCGTACGCGAGCCAGACGGCCCCGGATTTCGGATCCACGGCCAGGTGGCGGACCAGTGCGCCCCGGCTCGGCAGCGGATAGACATCGAACCGCCCCGCGGCCGGCCTATACCGCAGCAGCACATCCGCGGCCGCGGTGCCGAGCCAGACGGCGCCGTCACGGGGATCCGCCCGGGCAACGTAGGGCAGTGCGTTCTTCGTGGGCAGCGGAATCTCGGTGAACTTTCCGGTTGCGGCGTCCAGCCGCACCAGGAGGTTCGCCGAGTAGGCCGGAATCCAGAGCACGCCCTTCGCATCCACGTCGAACCGCCGCGGGCCGCTGTGGGGAGTCGGCATGGCGTAGGTCCGGAACCGGCCGGACTTGGGATCGAGCGACACGAGACGGTTGCCTAGGAGCTCGCTGAGCCAGATGCGCCCGTCCGGTGCGGCGCGGATCTCGTAGGGGATCGGTCCGCCCGGCCCCTTCGCCATCGTCGGATGCGGCGGCACGTTGTAGGTGACCACCGTGTCGCGCCCCGGGTCGACATAGCCGAGCAGCTCCGGCTCGCGGGTGAAGTGGCCGTTGAACCAGACCTTGCCGTCGGGCGCGACGGCGAGGCTGTGGGGGTACATACCCACGTCCCAGCTCCGCCACCGGGTGTCGGCCTCAACCATCGCCAGCCGCTTGGGCTGTCCCAGCACAACCCAGGTGCGCCCCGACGCATCTCGATCGATGGCGCGGGGATTGGCACCCTCCACCGGAATGGCGATTTCGGCCAGCGCGCCGCTCTCGGGATTCAGCCGGAACAACCGGTGGGAGAACATTCCGGTGATGACGACCGCGCCGTCGGGCTCCACGACCACGTCGTGCGGAAGGTCCTGCGCCATGGGCAGCATGTATTCCCGAACGTCCGCCGGCGTCGCGGCGGGGACCTCGACGTCGGGGACCTCTCCGCCCGTGAGGTGGCGCGACAGCCAGGCCGCCGTGGACTCGGCATCGCGATCGGCAGCGATCACCGGGAAGGACGTGGTCGCCCCGGCGTAACCCAGCATGCGGGTGACCGCCTCCACCCACTGCGATTCGGTGCGGGGCACGCCGCCGGGCCGCGCGATTTTCTCGTCGAGCTGATGGCAGCCGGTGCAGTCGAGGATGAACTTGCGCTTGGCCTCGCCGTCGGGCAGGCGGGCGAGCCACGCACTGCTCCGGGCAGGCGCGGGGGAATCCGGGTCGGCGTTGGCCGAGAGCATCGCGGTCGCGAGTGCCGCCATGGCCGCCGCCGCTGCCGGGAGGCGGTCCCTCATCCCTTGCGCTCGGGCTTGCGCTCCCAGAGCACGTTCACGATGACCCAGCGTCCGTCCACTTTGGCGATCTGGAGGTAGTCGATCCAGTCGGCCATGACCGCCTTGACGCTGGCCGCGTTGCCGAAGATGTCGAGGATGGTCACGTCCTTCTGCTGCCGGTCCTTGGGCGTCTCCTTGCCCCAGCCGTGCCGGGTCCCGTTCACCAGCGCGGTCGCGCCCATGTCCTGCAGCACGCTGCGCTTCGTCGTGGTATCGCTCACCACGATCCGCTTCACCAGCTCCGGGTGCAGCGCCCGAGTCATCCGCTCCGGGTTGCCCTCGTACCAGCCTTCCACGTAATCGAGCGCGGTGGCCCGTATGGCCGTGGAATCCGCGGTGGTCTGAGCCTGAGCGGCCGCCGGCGCGAGCAAGGCGAGGAGCAGGCCGTATCGCGTGGTCATCGTCGTGGTCTCCTGGTCCGGTCGGTTGGGGTCAGTGCTCTACGGTCGGCCCGCATGGCGTGTTTCGGGCGGGTGAGCGCTGTCACATCATCCCGCTGTCTTCGACGGCATCGTCCAACCGGGTACCACTCGCTTGAACCATCAGGAGGTGACCGTGGCGGTGAAGAAGAAAGGCGCCCGCTGGTCCGGCGCGAAGAAGGCCGGCAACGCGGCGTCGGGGAAGGCGAAGGCCGAGTCCGATCGCAAGCTGCAGCAGGAAGCGGAGCAGAAGCGGAAGAAGGCCGAGAGATCCAACGGAAAAACGGAGGGCGCGACGCAGGCGGGACAAAGGAAATACCCGGAGCCGCCTCAGCCGAAGCAACACCTCGCCAAACCCGGCCTCGAGTCCGACCTGAGGCCGAGACCGAATTTCCTGGCACCGGAATACCGCGGCTCGGGCAAGCTCGAGGACAAGGTGGCCGTCATCACCGGCGGGGACTCGGGCATCGGCCGTGCTGTCGCGGTTCTCTTCGCCCGGGAGGGCGCGGATGTCGCCCTCGTCTACCTGAGCGAGGACGAGGACGCAGAGGAGACCCGGCGGGCCGTGGAGGACGAGGGACGGCGCGCGATCCTCATTCCGGGCGACGTCACCGATTCCGCGTTCTGCGAGGTGGCTGTCGAGACGACGGTCCGTGAGTTCGGCCGCCTGGACATCCTGGTCAACAACGCCGCGTATCAGGAGCATCTGCCCTCCCTGGAAGACATCACCGACGAGCAGCTCGACCGGACGTTCCGTACCAACATCTACGGCTATTTCTACATGGCTCGGGCGGCGCTGCCGCACCTGAAGGAGGGGGCCGCGATCGTGAACAGCGGCTCCGTCACCGGGATCCAGGGGAGCAAAGACCTGCTGGACTATGCCGCCACGAAGGGTGCGATCCACGCCTTCACCAAGTCCCTGGCGCAGAATCTGGTCGAGAAGGGCATCAGGGTGAACGCCGTCGCGCCGGGCCCGGTCTGGACCCCGCTCAACCCGGCGGACCAGGACGCGAAGAAAGTGGCGAAGTTCGGCTCGGACGTGCCGATGAAGCGGCCGGCGCAGCCGGAGGAGATCGCGCCGTCCTACGTGTTCCTGGCGGCGCCGACGTGCTCCAGCTACATCACCGGCGAGGTGCTGGGCGTGCTCGGCGGCGAGACCGTCGGCTGAGCCGAGTCAGCGGAGGGTGACGGTCAGCTCGTACCTCGCCCCTTCCTCGGCCGGCACGACGCTGATGATGTAGTCCTGCGGGGCCGGAAGCGTACCGGCCCATAGCCGGCGCCGCTCGGACAGCGGCGCCAGCTGCTCGCCGTCATCCAGTCCATACACATGGAGCGTGGCGGGATCGCCGCTCCGCACGGACGCGGCGAGGGTCTGGCCGCCCTGCCCCGCGACGATGTAGTCCACCGGCGCGCGAGACGGAGCGGTGCCCCGGATCGCCGCCGTGGGATCGGCGCCGCCCACCGAGAGCGGCCGGGGGATCTGCACCGCGAGGGTGTAGGCGGTGGGCCCGCCCGCGGCGATCCGGACCACGTAGTCGCCGGTAGCCGGCAATCGTCCCGACCAGAGCGAGCCTGCGCCCGAGGGCACGCGCAGCTCACGCCCGTCCGCGACAGCATAGACCCGGACCGTGGCACTGTCCGGCGGCGCCGACCCCTGGCGAACCGGCCAGGTGATCGCGTGCACCATCATCACCTGTCCCTGCTCCGCGCCGATCACGTAGCCCCGGGTCTCACCGGCCTGCAGGCTGTCGTTGACGATGCCCGAGGTGGTGCCGCGGGCGAAGCGAACCCGGAGCAGACCGGTGGTGTCCGTGGGTGAGGCGGATGGTGCCGGGACCGCGGCCGCGGGGGCCGGCTTCGCGCCGCCACAGCCACCGGTCGCGGCGGAGCCGAGGGCGGTGAGGGCGGCCGCGCCCAGGCGGATCCAGGTCGGCATGCGGCTCTCCTGTTGCGAACCCCGATAAGATAACTTGGGCGCTCAGCCCGAACGTCGCTCCCGCCGGTCAATCGTTTCCCTGGAGGGTCGGCCATGCGCGCGTACATCACCGAGTTCATCGGGACCTACTTCCTCGTTCTCACGATCGGCCTCACGGTGCTGGGCGGCACGCCGTTCGCGCCGCTGGCGATCGGCGGGTCGCTGATGGTGATGGTGTTCATGGGAGGCCACGTCTCGGGCGCGCACTACAATCCGGCCGTCAGTATCGCCCTGGCGATGCGGAAGAAGCTGCCCTGGCCGGAGGTGCCGCCGTATCTCGCGGCGCAGCTCCTCGGCGCGACGGTGGCCGCGCTGACCGTGCGCGCGATCCTGGGGCGGACCTTTACCCTGGCGCCGGCGGAGGGCGTCGGCGCGGCCCCGGCCATCCTGGTGGAGGCGCTCTATACCTTCGCACTCGCCCTCGTCGTGCTCAACGTGGCGACGATCCAGAAGACCAAGGGAAACTCGTTCTACGGGCTGGCGATCGGATTCACCATCGTGGTAGCGGCGTTCGCGGGCGGACCGCTCACGGGCGGGGCCTTCAATCCGGCGGTAGGCTTCGGTCCGATCCTGGTGCACCGGCTCTTCGCCGACGGCACGCTGGGCGATCTATGGCTCTACTGGGTCGGACCGCTGCTCGGCGCGGCCGCCGCGGCGGGGGTCTTCGGAATTCAGGGCGAGGAGTAGAGCGGCGGCGCCCGCCAGGGCTGGGGCTGCCGCTCGAGGACGGCGATCGCGACCGCGTCGGCTCCGGCGCACGACGTGCCGATCACCCCGAGCGACTGGCGGCTGCCGTCTTTCCGGCGGAACAGCACGCCCGCCATCCGCTGGTCGCCGCGCTCCGCCATGGCGAGCACGCGCTCGAGCTCTTCGCGGCCCGCGAA
Source organism: uncultured Gemmatimonadales bacterium (assembly GCA_963826065.1). Classification (GTDB taxonomy): domain Bacteria; phylum Gemmatimonadota; class Gemmatimonadetes; order Gemmatimonadales; family GWC2-71-9; genus CAVVWJ01. Next base: position 117,460 of record CAWGVP010000003.1, on the reverse strand, counting down.
GATGCCGAGCACGTCGCCGATCCGCTGCAGCTCGGCGGGTGAGTCGTAGCCCAGCAGGCGGGCGAACGGCATGTTGGCCGCGCGCACCGTGCCGCCGGGACGCAGGACGCAGAGCCCCGCGGGGGCAGAGTCCGCCAGCGCGCGCACCTGCTCCTCGGATTGACGGAGCGCGTCCTCCACCCGGCGGCGCGCCACCATCTCCGCCTTGAGATCGGCCACCTGTTTGCGCAGGGCGGCCACCTCGTCGCAGAGCTCCTGTTTGGGTCGGTGTTGATCGCGCATCGTGACAGAAAGACGGACAGACGGCTCCGACTTGCACTGCGCTTCCGATTCGCCGCCCGCCAGTTCATTGTTGCAACAGTGGCCGAGACCGGCCAAGCACTTTCTCAGGGACGGCAGGTCCGAATGAGATTCGAGCTGGAATCCGCCATCGACGTGCTCCGCCGCACGCCTCCCACGCTTCAGCTGCTGCTCGACGCCGTCGGCGAACCCTGGGCCCGGGGAACCGAGGGCCCCGACACTTTCAGTCCATTCGATGTGGTCGGCCATCTGATCGATGGCGAGGAGACCGACTGGATCCCCCGCGCGCGCATCATTCTGGCACGCGGCGCCGACCCCCGCTTCGAGCCGTACGACCGCTTCCGCCACCGCGAGCGCAACGCGAGCCGCCCGCTCGAAGCCCTGCTGCGCGAGTTCGCCGGGTTGCGGGCGGCCAATCTAGAGCTGCTGCGCTCCTGGCGGGTCGGCGACGCCGAGCTCGACCTGCCCGGCAACCATCCGAGTCTCGGCCGGGTCACCCTGCGCCAGCTGCTCGCCAGCTGGGTGGTCCACGACCTCGGCCACGTCGCGCAGGTCACGCGAGTGATGGCCAAGCAATACCGTGATGAAGTTGGACCGTGGGGGCAGTACCTGCCGGTGCTCACCGACCACGAGGTGCCGAGATCGTGACCCGGGTGTGATCGTCCGCGGGATCCTCGATCTGAATGGCCACCGGGTCGCTGGCCGGGAACGTCTCCTTGAGCGCCTCGTCGAGCCGGTCTTCCACGTCGGATTCCGGAGGGCCGATCGGAATGTCCCCGGCGCTCGCCGGAACCGATGCCTGGATCATGGGAGGACGGTCGAGACTCATGGAGTCTCTTTACACTCTCCTCCGGCGGCCTGCCGTGATCCACGACCCGAAGGCCTGATTCCGTTCCCGGGAGCTGCGCTTCACCACACCATGCGAGAGGAGCGGATGGATGCGGCGTGAAGATCCGGCGGGAGAGCCCCTGGAACAGGAAGTCCCGCTTCCCGCGGTTGCGGAGCAACCCACCGAGTCCATTCCTCCCCGGCGGAGCCACCTCGTCACCGTGGTCACCCGTTCGCTGACGACCGCCGACCAAGCCGAGCCTGGGGCCACGATCCGGGAACGGTACTGGAATCCCTACGAGCGACGGTGGAACGAGTCGGACTTCGCGTCGCTGGAATCGCTGCGCCGCCGGCACATCGAGGAAGGGGGATGGGAGCTGCTCCAGGAGCAGGCGCTCGACGCCCCCCTCGCGTCGGAGCTGATCTTCAGGGCCCACCGGATCGATTTCACCCGGCCGAGCCGGGAGCAGATCCTGCGCGACATCGGGCTGACGCCGGACGATGTCAGCCACCTGCTCGATCACGTGGACCGGGAGCAGGAGGGTGGATAGCCGACTATCTTGCGCTGTTCGGGCGGCACGACTCGCGGAGGCGCCCGGAGACCTCACCACCGGGAGCGTGCATTTGCCCAAGCGGAACTACGGCTTCGAGAAGCGACAGAAGGAGCTGAACAAGCAGAAAAAGCGGGAGGAGAAGCAGCAGCGGAAGCTCGAGCGCAAGGAAGCGGCGGACGAGCGTCCCGCCGACGCGCCCGAGGAAGCCGGTCTCGACGACCGCGCCTAGCCGGCCGCCTCGCCGGTGCAGGGCACCGCCTACGCCGTCCTCTTCGCGATCAGCCTCTGCCATCTGCTGAATGACATGATGCAGGCGCTGCTGCCTGCCATGTACCCGATCCTCAAGAGCAGCTTCGGGCTGGATTTCGGACAGATCGGCCTCATCACCCTCACGTTTCAGCTCACCGCGTCACTGCTCCAGCCGGCGGTCGGTCTCTACACCGATCACCATCCCAAGCCCTACTCGCTCGTGGCGGGAATGGGGTTCAGCCTGGTGGGTCTCCTCGCCCTCTCCATCGCGCCGAGCTTTCCGGTGCTCCTGCTCTCCGCCGGCCTGGTCGGACTCGGCTCGGCCGTCTTCCATCCCGAATCCTCCCGGGTCGCGAGGATGGCGTCGGGCGGGCGGCACGGCTTCGCGCAGTCACTGTTCCAGGTCGGCGGCAACGCCGGCTCGGCGATCGGCCCTCTGCTCGCCGCCTTTGTCGTGCTGCCGCGCGGCCAGCGCAGCGTGGCCTGGTTTTCGGCGGCGGCGTTGGCGGCGATGGTGATCCTGACCCGGGTGGGACGGTGGTACCGGGCGCACCGCGAGGCCACGAGGTCGCGGCCCGCCGCGCCGCACGCGTACCACGACCTGCCCCGCGCCAAGGTCGTGGTGGCGCTGGCCCTGCTGCTGGTGCTGGTCTTCTCCAAGAACGTGTATCTGGCGAGCATCAGCAGCTACTACACCTTCTATCTCATCGAGAGGTTCGGCCTCTCGATCCAGGCCGCCCAGATCTACCTGTTCGTCTTCCTCGGCGCCGTCGCGGCGGGAACGATCATCGGGGGGCCGGTGGGCGACCGGCTCGGCCGAAAGTGGGTCATCTGGGCATCGATCCTCGGAGTCCTGCCGTTCACGCTCGCCCTGCCCTACGTCGACCTCTTCTGGACCGGCGTGCTGAGCGTGGCGATCGGCCTGATCCTCGCTTCGGCCTTTTCCGCGATCCTGGTCTTCGCCCAGGAACTGGTGCCCGGCAGGATCGGGATGGTGTCGGGACTCTTCTTCGGCTTCGCGTTCGGCACCGCGGGGATCGGGGCCGCCCTGCTGGGTGATTTGGCCGACCGCACCGGGATCGAGTACGTGTACCGGCTCTGTTCCTACCTGCCGGCGCTCGGCCTGCTGACGGCCTTCCTTCCCAACATCGAGAGCGGAGCCGGACGGGGGCGGCCGGCTCCAGAGCAGATCGAGGCGGAGACCGTGCCTCTGGTGTAGGTCGAGGCTTGGCTTCACGCCCACAACACGAAACACCCGATGGGGTTACATTTCAGGAGTGCGGCCTCCGGCCGCATCGGTGGCCTCACTCGCTCTCCGCGCCGCCGCCCGACCACGTTCAACACGCGAGTCTTCCGTGAGCAGCCATAAGGTCAAGCAGTGCCGCCTGTCCTACCGGGGGCGCGATTTCCATTTCGTGTCGTACGAGGGCCACCCCGCCAACGAGCGCCGCGGCGAGGCGGCCATGCCCGCGATGTGGTACCTGATGGGGCCCGCCAAGCGCTGGCCCGTCATGGAGCACAATCCGGATCAGCCGGACGACGAGGTCGAAAAGGGCTTGCTCAAGTGGCTCGGGACCCAGGAGCTGGGACTGCCCCGGCGCGAGGCCTGAGCGAGATCGCATCGCGGTCGCCCCAGATCAGGAGGGCCGGCACCCGGTCGTCGGCCGGCCCACCGAACCGTCCATTCCCCAGTAACCCCGCGAGCGCCGCCCGTCACACCCTCGTCATAGCCCCCTCGAGCTCCAGCGTCACATCGTTCCGCGCATCACCGTCGGACGCGCATGGACGTGCCGGGACGATGGGGACTTGACCTCCGCATCCGGCTTGCCCTCTCTTGCAGGGTAGTCAGCGAGCGGTGGCATCGACGCGCGCCGTCGCATCGAAGAATGCAGGAGAAACCCGGTCGGGCGGACAGGAGGCCCCCGTGGATCCACTCGTCATCATCCTTCGCTTCATCCATGTCGTTTCGGGCGCCGTGTGGGTAGGCATGGTGGTCTTCACCGCCTTCTTCTTGATGCCGGCCGTGGCTGAAGCCGGACCGGATGGCGGCAAGGTCATGGCGGGAGTGCAACGCCGCGGGGTCATGACGCTGATGCCGATCCTCGCCATCGCCACGCTGATCTCGGGGCTCTGGCTCTACGTCCGAGCCGCCGCGGGCATGCACGCGGAGTTTGCCCGGTCGCCGGTGGGTATGGCGTACGGGCTCGGCGGACTGGCGGCGATTCTAGGCTGGCTGGTGGGGATGATCGTGCTCCGTCCGTCGATGCTGAAAGCGATGGCGATGGCGCAGTCCCTGGGACCGTCGACCACTGCCGAGGAGCGGCAGCGGGTGACGGCCGAGGCACAGCGGCTTCGCACCCGCGCCGCCGCCGCGAGCCGGGCGACGGCATGGCTGCTCCTCATCGCCGTGACCGCCATGGCCGTCGCCCGATACCTTTAGCGCGTTGTCGTCGACCGCCGATCATCGGCGGCGGCCGGCTTTGGCGGTGGCGCCTTTCCCGAACATTCGCTCCGCAACGTCCTTGAACATCTCCCCTTCGATGTCCGGGCCGAGGGGCGCGGTGAGCTACGGCGCTGCCGAAAGCCCTCCATGCTCCACGCATTCGAGGAATAATCTCGGTCCACAGCCTATGAGGGGCACACCGTGACCGGCTGTGATCCCGCACCCCGGAAGAACAGATTCCCCGCGTCGAGCGTGTGGCTTCGATGGCTCGCCTTCCTTGTCGGGTGCAGCGTACCGCCGCCGGCGGATCCTCGACCCGCCGGACCGCTGGTGGCGGCCGAGTCGCTGTACCTCGATCTCCGGGAGGTTCGCGACCGAATCGATGTGGCCGGGTCGTCCGGACGGACGACGGCCGATGACGGCACGGCCGTGGCCACGCTTATCCGGCGACACGTCGAGGTGCGCGAAGCGCTGGTCACCCGGCTGAGCGAGGTGGATTCGACTGCGCTCTCCGCCGCCGACGCGCGCGCCTTCGGCACCATGCGGCGGGTCCTGGTCCGGGATCTGACCCCGCCGGCCGATGTCATTGCCCCCGCCTCCGGCGCGGAGGAGCCCCCTCCCGACTGTCGCTACGAGGCCGCCGCCATCGGCGCGACCCCGCGGGGGCTCGATTCCCTCCGACGCCGGATCTACGCTTGCTATGCCTGGGCTCAGCACCGCGTCGTGGTGGGGCCGGACACCTTGGACCGGCTCTCGCTTCTCGCCGCGCTCGGTCGCACCGCCGACCCCGCCGAGCGTCGTCGGATGTTCCTGGCGCTCGATCCGGTGTGGCGGAGCGTGAACGGCGACAACGGGCCGGAGAGCCCGTATCGCCGCATGATCGCCCTGAGCGCGAAAGAGTCACCGGCGGTGGAGAGAGCGGCGGGACAGGCTCGCGGCGCCGGAGTGCCCCCCGATTCACTCGAGCGCTGGCTCCTCACCATTCTCGAGACGTGGCGCGACGCGAACCCGGATTCGCTGATCGAGCCGTGGGACTGGTACTATCGCACCGGACGCGCGGCGCGCGAGCTGGGCGCGCGGATCCCGCGCGCGCGCCTGCCCGAGCTCAATGGCCGGGTCTACCGGGCGCTGGGTGCGGACGTAGTCGCGCTCGATGTGCGCTACGATCTGGAGCCGCGGAAGGGAAAAACGCCGGTGGCGTTCTGCACCTTCGGGGCGCGGCCCCGCCTGCGCGACGGGCGCTGGACGCGGGGACGGCCGTCGGTTTTCGCCACCTACCGCCAGGGCGGGCTCGACAACCTCGCCGAGCTGCTGCACGAGACCGGTCACGCGATCCACATCGCGGCCATCCGAACGCGGCCGGCGTTCACCGACTGGCCCGACAGCGATCCCTTCACCGAGGCGATCGCGGATTTCGTGGCGCTCGACGTCAGCGAGCCGGCGTGGCAGCAATACTGGCTGGGAGACTCGGTTCCGCTCGCCGACGGGCTCCGCTCCCGATACGGTGGGATCGTTCTGGACGTGGCGTGGTCGCTGCTCGAGCTGCACATGTTGCGCCACCCCACCGCCGATCCCAACCGGGTCTGGAGTTGGCTGACCCACGAGTACCTCCGCATCCGCCCCCACCCCGAATTGTCCTGGTGGGCGATGCGAGGCCAACTGGTGGATTCGCCCGGCTACATGTTGAACTACGCGGTGGGCGCCATCCTCATAGCCGCCATTCGCGCGCGGACGGTGGAGCTGCACGGGCCGTTCCTCACGGGCGACAGCACCTGGTACCCGTGGGTCTCGTCGAGACTCTATCGGTATGGACTCGAACGACCGACTCGCGAGGTGATCGAGGAGTTTCTCGGTGGGCCGGTGACGCCGGCGCCCCTGCTGGCGGACCTGCGAAGGATGAAAAGCGAAGGGCGGGCGACTTCGCCCGCCCCCACTGGGAGTTGAGACCAAACGGGTTACTGCGCGGTGTCGCTGGTGGCGCCTTCGTCGCCGACACCCACGGTGTCGCCCTTTGCCGTCACGGGCTCACCGGCGTCGGGCGTGGTCTCGGTGACGTCGCCGCCGAGCTCGGACTGGCCGCTCTCCGTGTCCGTCACGCCGGACTGATCCTGGTTGGCGGAATCCCCGCCGACCGCCTCGTCAACAGGCGCGGCCGTGTCGTTACTCGGGGCGGCCGTGTCACTCGTCGGGGCGGCGGTGTCGGCCGCGTCGATCGACGGGGCGGCGGTGGTGTCGTCTATTCCGGCACCGGTGTACCCGGTGTCGGCCGGCAACGCGCCGGTCTCGGAGCCGGTCCCGGCCGCCGCGCCCGTATCCTGGCCATCGTTGCGCTCCTCTCCGCAGGCCAGCACGAGGGCCAACAGGCAAGGAAGCGCCATCAGGTTCCGCATCATGTATAGTACCTCTCTATTGTTTGGGCCTAGCTAGCAACCCGGCAACCTATACCTGCCCGGTCGCGGGTGAAGTGACCCGAGTCACTCCAGGGAGGCGACATGTTGCTGCGTTGGCTCTTCGCGGCACTCCACCTGCTCGGTTTAGGGATTGGCCTCGGCGCAGTCTGGGCGCGCGCCCGTGCGCTCCGAGGTCCGCTCGATCCGGTCGGGCTTCGGAGGGTTTTCTACGCCGATGGCTGGTGGGGAGTCGCGGCGGCGATCTGGATCGGGACCGGCCTGGTTCGCGTGATCGGGGGCCTCGAGAAGGGCATGGACTACTATCTCCAGAACCATGTGTTCTGGGGCAAGATGGCGTTGCTGTTCGTGATTCTGGCATTGGAGGTGTGGCCCATGGTGACGCTGGTGCGCTGGCGGGTTCAGCTGGCCCGCGGGGAGGTGCCCGACACCAGCCCCGCCGGACGCTTCGCGAGCATCAGCTATCTCCAGGCTGCGCTGGTGCTGCTGATGGTGCTCGCCGCGACCGCGATGGCCCGCGGGATCGGCGCCGCCCGGGGCTGACGCGGGCCACGGTGGTAGCCCTCATCGCCAGGGAAGCGCCATGGGCCTGATCCTGCTGGTGGTGCTGGTCCTGGCCGTGGCGATGCACTACGGCGCTTTCGGCGAGCGTTGGCGCTGGCGGTTCCGCCGTGCGATGGCGCCGGCCCTCCTGGCGGGCGGAGTCGGATTCGCCGCGGGCTTCTTCGGCCCCCTCATCTTCGCGCCGGAGGCAAACCAGGGCCCTCTGCTCGGCATCTTCATCACCGGCCCCTTGGGTTTCCTCGGCGGACTGGTCTGGGGTGTCTTCCGCGCGGCAACGCACTCAGACTGAAATCATTCGACCGCTCTCCATCGACCGCCTCTCCATGCCGCCCAGCCCCCTGACCCGCCTCCGCAAGCTCTGCCTTGCACTTCCCGAAGCGCACGAGGTCGAGGCATGGGGCGAGCCGACCTTCCGCGTGCGGAACAAGCTGTTCGCCATGTACGCCGCTCCCAACAACCACCACGGCGGAGGACGGCCGGCGGTATGGTGCAAAGCGGCGCCCGGCAATCAGTCGCTGATGGTCCGTGCGGCGCCCGACCGGTTCTTCGTGCCGCCCTACGTGGGGCCGAGTGGCTGGGTGGGTGTGTGGCTCGATCGGGAGCCGGACTGGACGGAAGTGGGAGAGCTGATGCGTGACTCGTACCGGCTGATCGCGCCGAAGAAGCTTCAGGCCATCCTGGAAGCGGGAGGGGAGCGGTGAGGGCCGCAACGGAGCGTGTGCTGAGGCTGCCGGACGGACGCGCGGTAAAAATCCGCCGCGCCCTTCCGGAGGACGCCGGCGCCATACTTCAATATCTCGGTCAGGTCGGGGCCGAGACCGACAACCTGACCTTCGGCAGCGAGGGCCCGGGGCTGACCGAGAGCGAGGAGCGCGACTACCTGGCACGGGTCGCCGGGTCGGACAACTCGCTGGCCATCGTCGCCACCGTCGGGGAGGTCATCGTCGGCAGCCTCACCTTCGACGGCGGCGGTCGGGCGCGGCTCCGGCACGGGGGAGAGTTCGGAATCAGTGTGGCGCAGGCGTATGCCGGTCTCGGCATCGGCAGGGTGCTGATCGAGTACATGATCGAGTGGGCCGAGCGTGGCGGCGTGGTGCGGAAAATCAATCTCAAGGTCCGGGCGGACAATGCGGGCGCGATCCGACTCTACGAGCGGATGGGCTGGGTCCACGAGGGACGGACCACCCGGGATACGCTGATCGACGGGCAGTTCAACGACTGCCTGATCATGGGGCGCGAGGTGGATCCAAGCTGAGCGCAGGAAGGCCACGGTTTCCGAGGACGGCGCATGTCGCTGGCTGGACGGACGGTGTTCCTGGCTCTCGCAGTCGTCCTGACGGGTGCGGTGCTGGCCACGGCAGGGCAACTGCCGGCGATCGTCGCGTCGCACTTCGACTGGCACGGCAACCCGAACGGGTGGTCGAGCCGTTGCGCCTATGTCATCCTCACCCTGGCCATCGGCATCCTCCTGCCGCTCGGCATCGTCGGCCTGGTGCACGGCGTGAGCCGGAGTGGGCCCGGAATGCTGAATATTCCGGAGCGGGAGTACTGGACCCGTCCGGAGCACGGCGCCGAAGCGGTCCGGCGGGTGCGGGCGTACATCTGGTGGCTCGGTGTGATCCTGTCGAGCACGGCGCTGCTGATGCACGTGACCGTCCTGGCCGCCAATGCCGCGGACCCACCGCGGCTGAGCACCGGCACGTTCCTGTGGGTGTTCGGGATGGTACTGCTGGGCATCGTCGCGTGGGCGGTCGGCTGGTATCGGCTGCTGCGGAAACCGGAGGAAACAAAACGCCCGGCCGGTGCTATGGCACCGCCGGGTCGCAAGTCGAAGCAGAATTGATCACCCAGGCTGCTCCAACCCTGGGGCCCGAAGGCTATGTCGTGTGCGTCAGGTTCGACTTACTTGCCGAGCTTGACGACGTTCTCGGCGGCCGGGCCCTTGGCGCCCTGAACCACGTCGAACTCCACCTTCTCGCCCTCGGCGAGGCTCTTGAAGCCCTGGCCCGAGATGGCCGAATGATGGACGAAGCAGTCCTTCTCGCCGTTCTCCGGAGTGATGAATCCGAAGCCCTTCGCGTCGTTGAACCACTTCACGGTACCGGTGGTGCGCATGCTGAGTATTCCTTTTGTGTTCGTAATCGGGACTCGGCATTCGCACGCGTACCGACTACCAGTTCGTCGTGATCGTTGCCCTCACGCCGGGCTGCGACGGGGTTCCACGAAAAAAGGGCCCCTGCGATTCCGGGGGCCCTTAGCTCCTTGGAGTGTGAAATCGTACCCTAGGATACGACCATCGCAGTCGACAATATATCGATCCGGGCTTCGGTGCGCAAGTGCTTATGCCGCAAGAGGGCAGTAGCCCCCGCCGAGGGCACGCTATTATGCGGGATGCGCCTGATACTCATCGGCGTGATCGCCTGGTTGGCCGTATCCGCAGTCCTGTCCCCGGGCGCCGTCCAAGCCCAGAAAACCGCGCCGGGCCGGTTCGCCCGGATCGTGGTGTTGGCCCCCAAGCCGGGCCGGGCGGAATTCGAGAAGCTGCTCGGCGCGCGCGCGAATGCCCCGCCCCGATCCGCGGCGGATGCCCGATACAGCTGGTACCGCCTGCAGCTCGGCGGAGACACGCCGCAGTACCTGCTGATGCGCGCGGCGCCGAGCTGGGAAGCGGCCCTCGCACTGCCAGAGCCCTTCGCCCATTCGGCCGGGACGTTGGTGCAGCGGGTCACCGCGGAGCTGCTCCACTACCGACCGACGGTCAGCTACCGGCCGTGACCGGCAGGATCGCCGCCGGCCGCGCGTACTGCGCGATCTGCGGAGAAGTCATCCGGCCGGACGACGACGCTTTCGTCACCCCGGACTTCCTCGCCGACGAGACGGACCCGCTCTGGCGCTTTGCGGACGCGGCGATGCACCGGGCCTGCTTCCACGTGTGGGATCGGCGGAAGTCGTTCATCGCACGCTACAACTTCGTCGCGCGGCGTTGGCTCGCCGCGGACGGATCCTATCCGCGAATGACGAGCGAGGGGACGCTGGAGCCATGCGCCTGCGACATGTGATCGTGACGGTACTGGTTCTCGCCGGCGCCTGCCGCCAGGAGCCTCCGCCCGCGGATGCCGGGCGACTCGATGCGATCGCCCGGCGCTACGTGGTGCTGGGGCTCGGCCTCGGCCAGCACGATCCCAACTTCGTGGACGCGTACTATGGGCCCGACTCACTGAAGGCGGCGGCCGCGGCGGAATCGCTGTCCGTGGCGGAGGTGCGAGCGGCAGCTGAATCCTTGATCTCCATACTCGGCGACGGCGTGCCGTCCTACGCCGATTCTTTGGTCGGACTTCGCCATCGCTACCTCCGCGTGCAGCTCGGCGCGATGGCCGCCCGTGCCCGCATGCTCGGCGGTGAGCGGCTCGGGTTCGATGAGGAGGCGCAGGCGCTCTACGAAGTCGTGCCGCCCCGGTTCACCGAAACGCAGCTCGACTCCCTCCTGAACCGGCTCGACAGCCTGCTGCCGGGCAGTGGACCGCTGGCCGCGCGCTACCAGCGGTTCCGCGATCGCCTGATGATCCCGGCAACCCGCGTGGACACCGTGTTCAAGACGGCCATCGCCGCCTGCCGAGCTCGCACCCAGGCCCACCTCACGCTTCCCCCAGGTGAGCGCTTCGACCTGGAATACGTGAAGGGCACCTCGTGGAACGCCTACAACTGGTACAAGGGCGATTACCACAGCCTGATCCAGGTCAACCTCGATTTTCCCATCCCCATCGACCGCGCGGTGGATCTCGCCTGCCACGAGGGATACCCCGGGCATCACGTCTACAACGCCTTGCTGGAGCAGGCGCTGGTGCGGAAGCGCGGCTGGGTGGAGATCTCGATGTACGCCCTGTTCAGTCCGCAGTCCCTGATCGCGGAAGGCAGCGCGAATTTCGGGATCGACATTGCGTTCCCTCCCGCCGAGCGGGTGGCCTACGAGCGCGACTCGCTCTTCCCGTTAGCCGGGCTGGACACCTCGCTCGCGGAGCACAATGCGGTCGTGCGCCAGGTGATGGAGCGCCTGAACTACGCTCGGAACGAGGTGGCCAGGGGATATCTCGACGGCCAGCTTGACGCCGCGGCCGCTCAGGCGATGATCCAGCGGTACTGGCTGGTCACGCCCGAGGCCGCGGCCAAGACGCTGCGCTTCATCGACACGTACCGCAGCTACGTCATCAACTACAACCTGGGTCGCGACCTCGTCAGCGCCTGGGTCGAGCGACAAGGGGGTGACGACGAGAAGGCGCGCTGGACCGCGTTTCGCGCACTGCTCTCGGCGCCCCACCTGCCCCGGGACCTGCGGTGACAGTTCATTCCGCCCGAACCTTCCACCGCATGCACGAAGCCGGCTGCTTCGTGATTCCCAATCCGTGGGACGTCGGCAGCGCCCGGCTGCTCGTCAGTCTGGGCTTTCCCGCGCTCGCCACCACCAGCTCGGGTTTCGCCTGGTCCCTGGGTCGCCCGGACAACGGCATTTCGCTCGCGGAGGCCCTGGCGCACTTCCGGTCGATCGCCGCGGCGGTAGCGGTGCCGGTCAACGGCGATTTCGAGCACGGGTTCGCCGTCGATCCGGCGGAGGTGGGTGCCAACGTGGCGGCCGCAGCGGCCACCGGACTCGCCGGCCTCTCGATCGAGGACTCGACCGGCGACGCCTCACGCCCGCTGTTCGACTTCTCGCTCGCCGTGGAGCGGATGCGGGCCGCCCGGGAGGCGATCGACAGGAGCGGCACCGGAGTCGTGCTCACCGGCCGCTCCGAGGGATTCATTGTCGGGCGCCCCGATCTCGACGAAACCGTCCGCCGGCTGACCGCCTATGCGGAAGCCGGTGCGGACTGCCTTTACGCGCCGGGCATCCGCAGCAGGGAGGAAATCGCGGCGGTGGTCGAGGCGGTCGCGCCGAAGGCGGTAAACGTTCTGGTAGGGAGTGATTTCACCACGGTGGCCGAGCTGGCGGCGATGGGCGTGAGGCGCATCAGCGTGGGCGGCGCGCTGGCGCGGGCGGCGTGGGGCGGGTTCCTGAGGGCCGCGCGCGAGATAGCGGCCTCAGGAACCTTCAGCGGCCTCGCGGCGGGTGTGCCGTTTGCTGAGATCGATGGAGCGTTCGCCCCCGAGCCTTGGACGTGATGGGGCAGATTCCGCTGGCCAGCTAGCCGAGCGCGGTCAGCAGCCACCACGCGAGGCCGGCGGAGGCACAGCGACGACGGACCCAGGGATCGTCTCCGGCAAAGGTGCCGTCGCGCTCGAGGCGAGCCCGAAAGGCCGCCGGACTCCGGATCTCGCCGAGATCGATGCCGAGTCGGAGCTCGGTGAGCAGATCGGCGAGCCGGGCCCGACGGGCCGGATCGACCGAGGAGTTCCTCAACCGACCCTCAAACGCTTCGATCGGGACGCGATCGTGTCCGCGATCCGCCTGGCGTCCCGTTCGACGCCGTGGATCATGGTGGACGACAGCGAGTACAGGAAATGCAATCCCACGAAGTAGAGTCCCGGCTCGCCCGGGACGATGCCACGGTGGTGCACCGGCTCGCCATCCGGGCCGATGACCGGCAAGTCGATCCACGAGAAGCCGGGGTGGAAACCGGTGCACCAGACCACGTTCGCCGCATCCACCACCCGCCCGTCCTCCAGGACCGGCTTTCCAGCCTGCACACTGGCCATGCGGGGGACCCGCTGGACCCCGGCGGAAGCCAGGTCGTCCGGCTTGACCCGGATGAGCGGCCCACCCTGTGACACGACCTTGGGGCGCGCCTTTCGGCCGATCGGCGTGTCCACCGTCAGCACTCTGTGAAATACGACCCGGAACACGAAAGGCAGCAGCAGGCGACCCAGGGTCTTCTCGATTCGGAACGGCACGTGGCCGGTGTCACGACCCGACAGCCAGACAGGGTGGCCGCCGCGGGCGGCTTCCAGCGCGATCTCCGAGCCGGAGTTGCCGGCGCCCACGACCAGCACGCCGCCGCGACTGAGCTGGGCCAGATTGCGGTACTCCGCCGAATGGAGCTGGACGATGCCGGGATCCAGGTCGGCCGCGAAGGCAGGGACCTTTGGCCGCTGAAAGGTGGCCATCGCCACGACGACGTGCTCCGCCTCGAAGGAGCGGTCACCCGCCCCCACCAGGTACCGGCCCCCTGACCGCGAGATGCGATCTACCCTCACGCCCGTGCGCACCGGCAAGCGGAAGCGGGCCGCGTAGGCCTCCAGGTAGTCGGCCATCGCATCCTTGGTGGGGAACGAGTGAGCCGGCGCGGGGAACGGCATTCCAACGAGGCCGTCGAAGCGCGCGGGGGTGAAGAGGCGCAGCGAGTCCCACCGGTTCCGCCAAGTGTCACCGATCCGCTCGTGGGTTTCCAGAATGACGAACTCGATGCCGTGGCGTGCCAGGTAATAGCCGGTCGAAAGGCCGGCCTGCCCGCTCCCGATGACGACTGCCTGGACCCGCTCCGGCTGACTCACTTGGTCACCTCCCCTACCTGACTCACTCCTTCGATCGCCCTACGTTGAGGTACAGCGGCGTCACGGGACGCACGGGAGAAATCTATGTCCGGTTCCACAGGAGTCGGTCTGATCGGGTTCGGCTATGCCGGCCGACACTTTCATGCGCCGCTGATCTCGGCCACGCCCGGGCTTGCGCTCGGTGTGATCGGGTCGCGGCAAGGGGCCGCCGTGGCGACGGCCTACCCGGGTGTGACGATCGTGGCCGATCCGGTGGCCGCAGCCCGCCATCCGGACACCGACCTGGTGGTGATCGCCACGCCGAACGACACGCATGCCGCCCTGGCGGAGACCGCGCTGCGCGCGGGGAAGCACGTTGTGGTGGACAAGCCGTTCACCCTCACGCTGGCGGAGGCGCGGGCGCTCGCCGAGCTGGCCGCGGCCGAGGGGCGAATCCTGTCGGTGTTCCAGAATCGGCGCTGGGACAGCGACTTCCTGGGAATAAGGCGGGAAATGGCGGCCGACCGGCTCGGCGAGATCGTCGAGCTCAGGTCGGAGATGAGCCGGTTCCGGCCCGAGGTGCGCGATCGCTGGCGGGAGCGCCCCGGCGCCGGCGCCGGAATCTGGTACGATCTTGGGCCCCACCTGATCGATCAGGCCCTGGTCCTGCTCGGACCTCCGGAGACCGTCGGGGCCGATCTTCGTATCCAGCGCCCCGGGGGCGCCGCGGTGGACTGGTTCCACGCCGTTCTGGGCTACGGCCGGACACGCGTGGTTCTCGCCTCCAGCATGCTCGCCGCGGACGCTCCAACCCGGTTCACGGTCCGCGGTACCAGGGCGAGCCTCACCAAGCGGTCGGGCGACGGGCAGGAGAGTCAACTCGTGGCGGGGATGACCCCCGGCGCGCCCGGCTGGGGCAGCGATCCCGACCCGATGATTCTCCGCGGCGGGGATGAGGGGTCGCCGATCGAGATCCCCGCCCCTGCCGGGCGCTACCCCGAGTATTACGCGGCGATCCGCGACGCCATCGGAGACCGAAAGGAGCCGCCGGTGTCGCCGGCGCAGGCGACTACGGTCATGGCGGTGATCGAGGCGGGCATTCGATCGGCGGCGGAAGGTGCGGTGATCAGACCGAGCTATACGAAGGCGGAACGTGCGGCGTGGTGAGCGGCTGGCCGCAAAGCGGCCAGCGCTCGGTTCAACCACGGACTGGCTACTGCTGAAGAGTGTCGCGCTTGACCGTCTCGTCACCTTCCATGCGAGTGGTGTCCACATCGACCGTGGTATCCTGGGTCACGATCGCGGTGTCCTGCGTCTGCTCCGTCGTCACGATGGTATCCGCCGCATCCACGCCGGTGTCCTCGGCGCGCCCGGTTTCGTTCCCTCCGGGCCGGCTCTGGCAGGCGGCGGCGGTCAGCAGGCTCAAAACTGCAAGGTTGACTATTCTCATCTGTGCTCCCGGCACGAGGGTTCTGGCTAAAGACAGCACCTTCCGATACTTCCCCATTGTCCGATTTCCGGTGGGTTCCTGCGGTGAGGCCGCTCACGTCGGCCATTGCGGGGGGCCGGCCCGCGCGGCATGGTAGGGCGTCCCCGCCAGGAGATATGACGAGTGAACCTCGCTATCGGGTCGGATCACGCCGGGTACCGCTACAAGGAGCTGCTCAAGACCCGGCTCATGGCGCTGGGCCACGTCGTCACCGACTTCGGAACCGATTCCCTGGACCCGGTTGATTATCCGTTGATCATCCGGCCGGTGGCGGAGGCGGTGGCCCGAGGGAGGTTCGCGCGGGGCATCGTGCTCGGAGGCTCCGGCCAGGGCGAGGCGATCGTGGCCAACCGGGTGCGCGGCGTGCGATGCGCCCTGTGCTGGAGCGTGGAGGCCGCCCGCCTGGCCCGGCAGCACAACGACGCCAATATGCTGGCGCTGGGTGAACGGCTGATCGCGGAGTCGGAGCTGATGCCGATCCTCACGGCCTGGCTCGACACGGCGTTCGAGGGCGGCCGGCACGCACGGCGGGTGAGCCTCATCGACGACTGAAACCGCGGGAATTCGATCGCAAGAAACGGAGTGCGAGGCGGAGCCGTGACCGGTAGACTTCCATCGTGAAGCGATACCGTGCCGGGCTCCAGTCTCGAGGGATACCGATGGCCATGTCAGAGAAGATCGCCGATGCCGCCGCCACCGAGCGCGACCCCCGTTGGGCCTCGGTGGTAGCGCGCTCCACCGACGCCGACGCCGGGTTTTTCTACTCGGTCCGGACGACGGGGGTGTATTGCCGCCCGTCGTGCCCCGCCCGGGTTCCGCGGCCGGAAAACGTCCGGTTTCACGATACGCGGGACGCCGCGGAAGCCGCCGGATTCCGGCCCTGCAAGCGGTGCAAGCCGGACCAGCCGACGCTCCTGGAGCAGCATGCGGCGCGGGTCACCGATGCCTGTCGCCTGATCGAGACCTCGCCCCACGTGCCGACCCTCGAGGAGCTGGCGGCGCGGGCGGGGCTGAGCACCTTCCACTTCCATCGGGTCTTCAAGGCCGTCACCGGCCTCACACCCCGGGACTACGCCGCCGCCCATCGCGGCGAGCGGGTTCGGCGCGAGCTCGGCCGATCGCCCAGCGTGACCGCCGCCATCTACCAGTCGGGGTACAACTCGAATGGGCGGTTCTACGACGAGACCGAGCGGATGCTCGGCATGACACCGCGCGACTACCGCGCCGGCGGCACGAACGCGGAGATCCGCTTCGCCGTGGGCGAGTGCTCTCTGGGGTCCATCCTGGTGGCGATGAGCGAGCGCGGAGTCTGCGCCATTCTCCTGGGCGACGACCCCGATGCGCTGGCTCGCAACCTCCAGGACCGGTTCCCCCGAGCCACGCTCGTCGGGGGTGATACGGAGTTCGAGCACCTGGTGGCGCGCGTGGTGGGATTCGTGGAGGCGCCGGGTCTGGGGCTCGACCTGCCACTCGACGTGCGGGGCACCGCGTTCCAGCAGCGAGTGTGGCAGGCGCTGCGGGCCATCCCGGCGGGGGCCACAGCGAGCTACACCGAGATCGCCCGGCGGATCGGAGCCCCCCGATCGGCGCGGGCAGTGGCCCAGGCGTGCGCGGCCAACCCGCTCGCGGTGGCGATCCCGTGTCACCGGGTGGTGCGGAACGACGGCGACGTGTCGGGGTACCGCTGGGGCGTGGAGCGGAAGCGCGCCCTCCTGCGACGGGAGGCGCTCGGATGACCGCCGCCACGACCTCGAGCGCGGTGACCGCCGTGGTGGAGGACCTCGCGGAGCGGATCGAGTCGTTCGACTGGGACAATGCCGGCCGTAGTCTCGACGCAGCCGGCAACGTGGTGCTGGAGCGGGTGCTTTCGCCGGAGGAGTGCCGCGAGCTGGCGAGCCTGTATGGGCGCGACGATCTCTTCCGCAGCCGGATCGTCATGGCGCGGCACGGTTTCGGCCGGGGGGAATACCAGTATTTCCGGTACCCGCTCCCCGATCTCGTCGCCGGGCTTCGCACCACCCTCTATCCGCGGCTGGCACCGATCGCCAACCGTTGGAACGAGGCGCTGCGGGTGGAGGTCCGCTACCCGGCGGAGCATGCGGATTTCGTCGCCCGATGCCACGAGGCCGGTCAGCGGAAGCCCACGCCGCTGCTGCTTCGGTACCAGCCGGGCGACTACAACTGCCTGCACCAGGACGTCTACGGCGAGCACGTGTTTCCGTTGCAGGTGGCGGTGCTGTTGTCGGAGCCGGGCAGCGACTTCACCGGCGGCGAGTTCGTGATGACGGAGCAGCGCCCCCGCATGCAGTCGCGCGTTGAGGTGGTGCCGCTCCGGCAGGGCGACGCCGTGGTGTTCACCGTGCGGGAGCGCCCGGTCCAGGGCACCCGCGGGACCTATCGGGTCAATCTCCGGCACGGCGTCAGCCGGATCCGTTCAGGGCTCCGGCACACCGTGGGGATCATCTTCCACGATGCCGCGTGAGGCTCACGGTCCGGCCGGCACCTCGGGCAGCACGATCCAGGAGTGCTTTCCCGGCGCGTGATGAATCCGGATCTCCCCCGCGCGAGTCCCCACGCTCTCGAACTCCTGCTCGCCGGTCTGGGGATTGACGGAAAAGAGGGGAAAGAATGCCGCCGAGAGAACGACCCTGAGCCGGTGGCCCTCGAGGAACCGGTTCGCCGTCACCGGACCTTCGTACCGTAGCCGGACGATCTCACCTTCCCCCACCAGCCGCCGCTCGGGACCGCCGTCGCGGTAGCTCGCCCGGATCAACGCGGTGCCGGGGCTGGCCAGGTTCCATGCCGACCCGTCCGCCGCCACGTCGTAGAGCTGGAGCCAGAGGTCGAAGTCCGGCACCGACGCGCTCACCGACAGCTCCGCGGTCACCTGCCCGATCAGCTCGTACGGCTCGGCGAACGGCGCGCCCTCGAACACGACCAATCCCGGGCGCCCCGGCAGCGAGCGATAGTCGTGCGCGCCGTAGTCCCCGTTGAACGGGTCGCCGAGGGGGTCCGAGGGGTCGGAGTGGATGACGCTCTCGCCGCCCATCACCGCCGGGGCCGCCGGCAGCAGCGCGCCGGCTGGCCCGGAATCGGCCGAAGGCTGGAGGTAGAGGGTGTCGGGGTCGGTACCGGGAATGGGCCAGGTCTCGGCGTCGCGCCAGCGATTGGCGCCCATGACGAACACCTGGACCGCGGGCTCGTGCTGGCCGGCCTCAACGCCTTTCAGATGACGATCCATCCAGCGGAGCACCGTGGCGGTGTAGTCGATCCCGGCGTGATCTCCGAATTCGCGGTCTCCCGCTTTTCCCCGCCCCACCGCCTCCACCCCGTGAGTCCATGGGCCGAGGATCAGGCGTGTCCTCGAGTCCTCCGGCCCCCGGGCGCCCACCAGGCCGGTGAAGTTGGTGACTGCGCCGGTCGGTCCGTACGGCTCGTCGAACCATCCCGAGAGGTTGAGCACGGCAGCCCCGACCCGTTCGTATTTTCCCTCCAGTGTCGCCCAGGCCCACCAGGGGTCGCGCGGCGGATGACGCATCCACTCGAAGTACCAGGGGGCCACGCCCTGGAAATCGGGCAGCGCGAGCATCGGGCGGTGCCGCCGGGCCCGACCGCCGTCACGGTCCCATGCCGCGGCCACCTCCGCGTCGGTCTTCGGGCCCGGGAGGTTCAGGCGACGGCGAAGGTCGGGCGCGATGTTCCACCAGGTCCAGTCGAGCCAGGAGCCGTCCCAGACGCCACCGGAATACCAGAAGCTCTCCGCCGTCGCGTAGGTCATCGCCGGCACCATCGCCCGGAGCGCGGGGGGTCGCTCCACCGCGGCGAGCCACTGCACCGCGCCGGGATAGGAGAGGCCGAAGGTCCCCACGACGCCGTTGGACCACGGCTGCCGCGCGGCCCATTCGATGGTGTCGTAACCGTCCCGGCCCTCGTGGCGATAGGGCTCGTACTCCCCGTCGGACCCATAGCGGCCGCGTACGTCCTGTACCACGACGGCATAGCCACGGGCCACGGCCTCAGGGATGAAGCCGGAGGCGGTGGCGTCCTCGCCGCGGCCGTACGGGGTGCGGGTGATCAGCACCGGCACCCGCCCGCCGGCGGCGGGGCGCCATACGTGGGCCCTGAGGACGACGCCGTCCCGCATGGGCACCGCGGCGGCGGAGTCCACCCGCACCGCGCCGCCGGCGGGCGGGTGCCGCACACAGCCGGTGAGGCCGGCGCATAACAGCAGGACGAGCCGCCAACGCATCGTGACTCCTCGAAGAGGCCGCTGCGCCAAGTCTAACGTCGCCGCTACCTTTCGCCCCATGAGCGCCGACGCCGATCTCGACGGTATTCTCGCCTTCCTCCGTACCGCCGAGCGGCTCAAGAGCACGCCGCGGAGCGGCTGGACCACGGCCGGCGAGCGGGAGAGCGTCGCGGCGCACACCTGGCGCCTCTCGCTGATGGCCGCGGTGCTCTCCGACCGGTTCCCGGGGATCGACCTGGCCCGCCTCCTCAAGATCTGCCTGATTCACGATCTCGGCGAAGCCCTGCACGGGGACGTGCCGGCGCCGCTCCAGTCGGCGGAAGCGAGCAAGGCGGCCCGCGAGCGGGAGGACCTTCAATCGGTGCTGGCACCGCTGCCCGAGCGTCTGCGGGAAGAGCTCACCGCCCTGTGGGACGAGTACGAGGGGGCCAGCACGCCGGAGGCCCAGCTGGCGAAGGGGCTCGACAAGCTGGAAACGATCCTGCAGCACACCCAGGGACTCAACCCGGCCGATTTCGACTATCGCTTCAATCTCACGTACGGTCAGGCCTACACCGCGGCACACCCGATTCTCTCCGCCATCCGAACGCGGCTGGACGAGGCCACGGAGGCCCGCGCGCAACGCCCTGGCGGCGGATCACCGGCCGGAGCGGAGCACCTGGCGCTGGAGTTTCTCCGGCGGGTATGGGGGCCGGCGCACGACCTCGACGCCATCGACGAGCTGATGACCGAGGACTACGTGATCACCACCGGCGGTACGGTGATACGGGGCCGCGAGGCGTTCAAGGCGTGGGTTCGTGAGTTCCAGACACGGCTCACCGATGCGCGGACCACGAGTCTGGACGTATTCGGCAGCTCGTCCGGGGACCGGGTGGTCTCGCGGTGGGTCTGCACCGGGCGCAACAACGGCCTGCTGGGCCTGCCGGCCGACGGACGGCCCGTCTCGTTCACCGGGATCGCCATCTGGCGCGTCAGGGACGGCCGCCTCGCGGAGTGCTGGGTGGAGCGGGCGTCCTGGGAGCTGTACCAGGAGCTGTCCCGACCCGCCTGAGCCCCTGTCGATTTCGGGTCCCCCACATCGACTACTTCATGGAGTGCGGCACCCCACCACCGCGGGAGTGAGCCCATGAAGTATCTCTGCCTCGTCTTTCTCGATGCCGAGACCTACGGTCACATGCACCTGGACTACGACGAGACGTTCCGCGGGAGCGGGCGCGTCATCGTGGCGGAGGCGCTTCAGGCGGCCGAGGCCAGCACGGTCGTGCGGGTGCGGCAGGGCCGGATGTCCATTACGGACGGCCCCTTCGTGGAGACCAAGGAGCAGCTGGGCGGCTTCCTTCTGATCGAGGCCCGCGACCTGAACGAAGCCATCCTGGTCGCGTCGAGAATCCCGTCCGCGCGGCTGGGGAGCGTCGAAGTGCGGCCGATCCGTGAATTGGGACTGGCGTGATATCGAGGCAATCGAGAGGGAGGTATACGATGCTGGCTGATCGAGAAGCGGTGGCGACCATCCCGGTCAAGGACCTGGACGCAGCCCGGCGGTTCTATGGCGACACCCTGGGTCTGACCTCGAGCGGCGACGAGAATTCCGAGTTTTCTTCCTACCGGTGCGGCTCGACGAGCCTTCTGGTCTACCGGTCGAAGTACGCCGGCACAAACCAGGCGACGGCGGTGACCTGGCTCGTCGGCGACGAGGTGGATCGCGTCGTGCGCGATCTGCGCGGCAAGGGCGTCGGGTTCGAGCACTACCAGATGCCCGACACCAAGCTCGAGGGGGACGTGCACGTCACCGGAGACCAGCGAGCCGCCTGGTTCAAGGATCCCGACGGCAACATCATCGCGGTCGTGAGCACATAGATCTCGTGGGGGCGCGGCCCATGAAGGCCCAGTGAGCGAGGATTCCGACCAGCGGGCGCAGGGTGCCGTCGAGGCGATCTACCGCTCGGAGTCCCGCCGCGTGCTCGCCACCCTGATCCGCCTCCTCGGCGACTTCGACCTCGCCGAGGAGGCGCTGCACGACGCCTTCGCCGCGGCGGTGGAGCGGTGGCCCCGCGACGGGGTACCGGACAATCCCCGCGCCTGGCTGGTCTCGACCGGGCGATTCAAGGCGATCGACGGCCTCCGTCGCCGCGCGCGGTTCGACTCCGCGCAGGCCTCCCTTGCCGCCGGCCTCGAGCCGGGCGCCGCCGAGCCGCTGGACCTGGACGAGGACACCGTGCAGGACGACCAGCTCCGGCTGATCTTCACCTGCTGCCACCCCGCGCTTCCTCCCGACGCCCAGGTCGCGCTCACCCTGCGCGAGGTCTGCGGGCTGACCACCGAGGAGATCGCGCACGCCTTCCTGACGGCGCCGCCGACCGTGGCGCAGCGCATCGTGCGCGCCAAGTCCAAGATCCGCGATGCCCGCATCCCCTACCAGCTTCCCTCGCGGAGCGAGCTGCCGGAGCGGCTCGACGGCGTGCTCCGCGCGATCTACCTGGTGTTCAACGAGGGCTACTCCGCGTCGTTCGGCGCGTCGCTGATCCGGCACGACCTGTCCGCCGAGGCGATCCGTCTCGGGCGGCTGCTGGCCGGCCTCCTTCCCGAGCCGGAGGTGAAGGGGCTCCTCGCGCTCATGCTGCTGCACGAGTCGCGGCGCGCGGCCCGCACCTCGCCGGACGGCGACCTGGTCCTGCTGGACGAGCAGGACCGCTCCCGCTGGAACGGCGGCCAGATCGCGGAGGGATCGGCACTGCTGGATGAGGCGCTATCCTCGCGCGCGTTCGGGCCCTACACGCTCCAGGCGGCGATCGCGGCCGCCCACGCGGGCGCTCCCAGCGCCGCGGCCACGGACTGGAGCCGGATCGTGGGCCTGTACGACGTGCTGCTCCGGGCCGATCCGTCACCGGTCGTGGAGCTGAACCGCGCGGCGGCGGTGGCGATGCGCGATGGACCCGAGGCGGGCCTCGCACTGGTGGACGCCATTTTCGCCCGAGGAGACCTCACCGACTACCATCTGGCCCATTCGGCGCGGGCGGACCTCTGCCGGCGGCTGGGGCGGGAGCACGAGGCGCGAGCCTCGTATCGGCGTGCGCTGGATCTCACCCGACAGGAGCCGGAGCGCAGGTTCATCGAGCGGCGGCTACGCGAGCTCACGGGGTGAGAGCATGACACTCGCACGGCGCGCCCGCGCGGCGGCGGTCCACCTCTACACCGCGTCCGGCGCCGTGCTCGCCTTCGCGGCGACCGCCGAGGTCGGTGCGGCGCACCCCGACCCGCGCCGGGTCTTCCTCCTGCTCACCGCAGCGGTGCTGGTGGACGCGACCGACGGCACGCTGGCACGACGTTGGGACGTGAAGCGGTGGCTGCCGGCGATCGACGGCCGCACCATCGACGACATCGTGGACTATCTCACGTACACCTTCGTGCCGCTGCTGCTGATCTGGCGGATGGGCTGGCTTCCGGAGCCGGGAATCCTGTGGGCGGCACCGGCGCTGCTCGCCTCGCTACTCGGGTTCGCGAATCGCGGCGCCAAGGACGAGGGCGGCGGGTTCTTTCTCGGCTTTCCCTCCTACTGGAACGTGGTGGCCTTCTACGCCGGCTTGGTGCACCGGCTCTACGGGCCGGGCGCGAACGCGGCCGTCGTCCTGGTGCTGGCCGTCGCCACCGTGCTGCCGATCCGGTTCCTCTATCCCAACCTCGCACCCCGCCCCTGGAGGATCCCCGTCGTCGTCGGGGCGCTCGTCTGGCTCGGCGCGATGCTGGCCATGCTGCCGGACTACCCCCGTGTTCAGGAGAGACTCGTGTGGCTCTCGCTGCTGTACCCCGTGTTCTACGTCGGGCTGTCCTTCCGGTTGGCTCGGGCGAACTGAGCTTTCTGATCCGGCGGCCCCGCGCTACCGGGGCATGGGAAGCGTGGCCAGCTTGCCGCCTCCCATGTCCGGTATCAGCAGGCTCTTCCCGTCCGGGCTGACGGCGAGATCCGCCGCGGACTCGATGCCGCTCACCTCGATCTGCCGCGGCTTCTCTCCGGGCTTCGGCGCCGGTCCGGCCAGCACGAAGACGCGGTGGCCCGCGTAGTCGGTGACGATGAGCCGGCCGCCCGGGTCCCGCGCGAGTCCGTCCGCCGCGCCGAATCCTCCCGCCACCTTCTCCATCGTCTTGCTCGCGGGCTGAACCGCAACGCCGCCGGCCGTGGGCAGCATGGCCTTCAGGTCGATCCGGAAGAGGATGCCCGTGGTGTAGTCCACGACCAGAAGCTTGTCCGGTCCTTCCATGAGCAGGCCATTCGGGCTCACCAGCCGAGGGTCGTCCTCGCCGGTGAGCACGACCGCGATCTTCTTCTCCTGCGTGATCCGGAAGATCGCGCCCCCGCCACCCTCCCAGTCGCCGCTGTCCGAGATGTAGACGTTGCCCGCCGAGTCGATCTCGAGGTCGTTGAAGTTGGTGATCTTCCGGGGAAAGTCCGTGGCGTCCACCCACCGCTCCACGTCCCCCTTCGCGTCGATGCGCCACACCATCCCCATGTTGTCGGCGACGAAGAGATGATCGCGCCACCACTTGATGCCGTGCGGATCGTCCAGCCCGGTGGCGAAGCGCCGCAGCTTGCCGGCCTCGACCAGGCTGATGTAGCCGTCGTTCGCGACCTCGTACTCGCCGGTCTCGCTGACGTAGATCCGTCCCAGGGGCCCGATGGCGATGGACTCCGGTTGTTTCAGGCCGGTGATGATCGTGGGCTCCTGCGCGGCGAGCGACACCGGCGCGACGGCGACGACGAGAGCCAGCGCCCAGACGGCCAGCGGTGATTGCATCGGCATGAGTCGCTCCTGATGCTGCGGGTCGAAGTGGAAGCCGGACATCACGGCGCTGCGGCGAACCGCTCGAGCCGGAAGAACTCGAGGTCCTGCCGTGCCTGGCCCTGCTGCGCCAGATCCGCCATGAGCTCTCCGATGACACTGCAGAACTTGTAGCCGTGGCCCGAGAATCCGGCGGCGATCGCCACCTCCGGATGCGCGGGATGCCGGTCGAGGATGAAATGACGGTCCGGGCTGTTGGTGAAGAGACAGGCCTTGAGCATGACGGGCGGCCCCTCGCCCTCGGGGAAGTAGCGACGGGCAAACGACCGGAGCAGCTCCTCGTCGTCGGGCCGGGGTGCGAGATCCGTCGCGTCGGGATCCACGACCTCGCTCAGGTGGTGGTATTTGCCGAGCTTGAAGCCGGGGACGAGAAAGCTGGGAAAGCCGTAGTAGCGGCCTTCCTCCACTTCGAGATTGAAGACGGGGAAGGTGTCCGGCGTGAAGTACTCCGGACGGGTGGGCTGAAGCCACGCCAGCACTTGGCGCTCGGGGACGGCGAGCCGGTCGAGCTCTGGGACGAGCCCCGAGGCCCAGGGGCCCGCGCAGATGACGAGCCGGCCCGCTTCGTAGCGCCCGCGAGACGTGCGTACCCGGACGCGCCCGCCCGATGCGCTCCATTCCAGCACCGGCTCACGGCACCGCACCTCGGCCCCATGGGTCTGCGCCAGCACCGCATGGGCGACGTTGCAGCGCTCCGGCAGCAGGAACCCGCCATCGGGCTGGTAGAGGCACTGCACCTTTTCAGGGAGCCGGTACCCGGGAAAGCGTCGATGCAGCGCCGCGCCGTCCATCACCTCGTGCGGCAGGTCATACAGCTCGCTCGAGCGCAGGGCGCCGCCGAACACCATGCCGTCGGCCGGCCCCGCGTCGATGCTCCCGGTGATGTGGAGGAGCCGCTCGCCGGCCAGCGCCTCCAGCTCGCGCCACAGCTCGTACGCCCGTCGGAGAAGCGAGACGTAGGTCGGGTGTTCCCAGTACGCGAGCCGGATGATGCGGGTGAGCCCGTGAGAGGAGCCGTGCTCGTGGACCAGGTCGAAGCGCTCGAGTCCCAGCACCCGGAGGCCGCGGCGCGCGAGGTGATAGAGCGTGGCGCTCCCCATCCCACCGAGGCCGAGGACGATGACGTCGTATGCGGGCACGGGCCCCTCCTCGCCTTCATAGTAACCACTTTCGCGAAATGCCTCGGAACGCCAAGTTGGAGCCGGTAAGGAGGTCTCTATGACGCTGTCCCTCTACATCCTGCTCGCCGGCAGCCTCGTGGTACAGTCCCCCGACGACGGTCAGTGGACCATGCCGGGAAAGAACAACGCCTCCACACGCTACAGCGGCCTCGCGGAGATCACTGTCGCCAACGCGAAGGCGTTACGTCCGGTCTGGACTTTCTCCACCGGCGTCCTCGCCGGCCACGAGGGACAGCCACTGGTGGTGAAGAACACGATGTACGTGGTCACGCCCTATCCCAACGTGCTCTACGCCTTCGATCTCACCAAGGAGGGCTACCCGCTCCGGTGGAAATACCGGCCGGAGGTCAGTCCCAACGCCATCGGAATCTCATGCTGTGACGTGATCAACCGGGGCGCCTTCTACGCCGACGGCAAGATCGTGTACAATCTGCTGGACGGTCATACCGTGGCGGTGGACGCCGCGACGGGGCGCGAGCTGTGGAAGACCCAAATCGCGGATCTCTCCCAGGGCGAGACCACGCCCATGGCGCCGTTCGTCGCCGGCAACCGCGTCCTCGTGGGAGCTTCCGGCGGCGAGTTCGGCATCTACGGGTGGCTCAAGGGACTCGACCTCGAGACCGGGAAAGTCGTCTGGACCGCCCGGAACCTGGGCCCGGACAGCGCCATGCTGGTGAAGCCGGGCACCTTCAAGCCCTTCTACGACAAGGGCACCGAACTCGGCCTGAAGAGCTGGCCGAAGGACGGCTGGAAGATCGGCGGGGCACCCGTCTGGGGGTGGATCTCCTACGATCCCGAGCTCGACCTGGTGTACTACGGCGTGGGCAATCCGGCGCCGTACAACGCCGAACAGCGCCCCGGCGACAACAAGTGGACCTCGAGCGTGCTGGCTCGGCGGCCCGGTGACGGTGCGCTGGTCTGGGCCTACCAGTTCACCCCGAACGACAACTGGGACTACGACGCGGCCTCGGAGCTGATCCTGACCGACGTGCAGCTGGGAGGGCGTCCGAGAAAGGTGCTGGTCACCTTCAACAAGAACGGATTCCAGTACACGATCGACCGCGCGACCGGGGAGGTGCTCCAGGCCCAGGCCTACGCGGATGTCACCTGGGCCAGGAGCGTGGATCTCGCGACTGGCCGACCGGTGGTCGATTCCACCAAGCTCACCGGCGCCTCGAAGGGCAACGTCAAGGGTATCTGCCCCAGCCTGGAGGGGGCCAAGAGCCCCGCGTCGCCCGCCGCGTACTCGCCGCGCACCAGGCTCTTCTACGCCTCGACCAACAACATGTGCATGGATTTCCAGGCCGGGGCCGTCGCCCGGGTCGCCGGGACGCCGTTCATCGGCGCCGGCACCCCGTATCACGCGGGGCCGGCCGGCGACCATCTGGGCGCGTTCATGGCCTGGGATCCCGCCAGCGGAAAACGGGTGTGGGAAGCGAGGGAGCCCTACCCCGCCTGGAGCGGCGCCCTGGTCACCGCCGGCGACGTGGTGTTCCATGGCACGCTGGACGGATGGTTCAAGGCGACCGACGCGAAGACCGGGAAGCTGCTATGGAAGTTCAAGGTGGGGTCGGGCGTGGTGGGCAACCCCATCACCTATCGTGGTCCCGACGGGAAGCAGTACGTGGCGATCTTTGCCGGCATCGGCGGCGACTGGTTTCTGCTGTCGGGCGACGTCCGGTCCGACGATCCGGCCGACGTCCGGCCCCCGGCGGACTTCATGAAGGACATCGGGCGCCACACCAGCCAGGGAGGGATCGTCTGGATCTTCGGCCTGTAGCGCTCGCAAGACTGTCCTGACCGTGGCGGGAGGACCGATGAACGGATACGCATACCGGCTGGTCGCGATGCTGCCCCTGCTCGGACTTGGCACCGTCTCGTGCGGCGAGGGCGACGGACCCGCGCAGCGCCAGGGGCAGGGGCAGGCGGCTCCCCCGTCGGTTCGTTATGAGGCTCACGTCTCCGCCGGCGGCCTTCCGCCCGCGGGATCGGAGCTCAGCAATCCGCACCGGGGCGACGACAAGGCCGCCGAAACCGGAGCCGGCCTGTTCGCCTCGATGAATTGCGACGGATGTCACGGGGGTGGCGCGGTGGGATGGGTCGGCCCGAGCCTGGCCGACGGGCGATGGCGCTACGGCGGCGCGGACGAGGCGATCTATCAATCGATCTACTACGGGCGGCCCAAGGGGATGCCGGCGTACGGGGGCGCCCTTCCGGCCGACGCGATCTGGATGCTGGTGACCTATCTCCAGTCGCTACCGGTCCCCGACGCCGTTCCGACCCAATCGTGGGAAACGCCCTGATCGATGCGGCGTCAGCGGGGCGCGCGAATCCTCTCGTGGCGACTCCCCACCCCGTCCGACATCACCAGGTCCACCCCGCTCGCGCCCGCCGGCACGACCACCTCACCGCCTCGGGCGAACGACAGCACCTGACCTGACCCTGCGTCACGCACCATCACCATCGGGTGCGCCGCGGCGTCCCAGCGGACGGCGACTCCATTCGCCGCGCGAGTAACGCTCGGCCGCACCGGGGATGCCGCGCGCAGCGATGCGGGCGAGCGGGCGACGGAGGCCAACCCGATACCCGGACCAGCCAGCCGGATGGTCTCCAGCCGGCCGGCGGCCGACTGGTCCAGCGGCACGGCGAAGGCGAATTGCCGGGCGCCGCGCTCGTCGTCCGCCACCTCGATCGCCTCGAACGACAGATCGAATACCCTGGAGCCGTCGCCCGCCGTGCCCACGATCGCATAGGGGCCGGGCCGGCTCGGCAGCGCCGGGCGGGTGACGATGTGGAATGCCGGCTCGAGCACCGCCCGCCCACCCACGATCCGGCCCCAGACCAGCAGCGCGGGCCGGGCCCGACCGCCCGAGGCGCCACTGCCGGCGGCCTGCCGGAAGTCCATCACGCCTTCGTAGGTGTAGTCGCTGACCCAGGGATTGCCGCAGTAGCCCATGACGTCGGGCGTGCTCCGCAGCTTGATCGCTTGCTCCTCGACGTCGTAGCCGATCCTGCCGATGGTGCCGCCGGGATGCGGGAAGTCGAGGTCCGGGCCGGGCGGGTTCCCGCACGGGGCGTGAAGGCGGTCCCAGTTGTGACCCAGCTCGTGCGCGGTGATGCGGGCCCGGTCGCCGGGGCGGTCGTACCCCACCGCGACGGGCTGTCCGAAGAAGCCCAGTCCCGCCAAGCCGGACGCGTACCCGATGCGGACCACGCCGTAGTAGTGCCGATCACTGTCCTCCGTCGTGCGGAGCGCGGCGAGCTCGTTCAGAATCGCGTTCCACGCGCCGT
Source organism: uncultured Gemmatimonadales bacterium (assembly GCA_963826065.1). Classification (GTDB taxonomy): domain Bacteria; phylum Gemmatimonadota; class Gemmatimonadetes; order Gemmatimonadales; family GWC2-71-9; genus CAVVWJ01. Next base: position 88,607 of record CAWGVP010000003.1, on the reverse strand, counting down.
TCTCATTGCCCGGCTCGAGCGCATCAGAGGTGGTCGTGGTGTAGACCTCGTGCACCCGAGCGTCGTAGCCCGGAAGCGGATACATCCGGCGGGCAAGACCGAGATACTCGTCGCTGTTGGCCTCGGTGACATCGCCCTGGAGCCCGTTGGCGCTCTGGCGCACCGGGATCAGGGTGATCGCGAGGGGCGGCACCTGCCGCACCTGCACCGGGAGCCGCGGGCCCGTCGTGGGGAAGACGTTGTCCGCCTCGTCGGTCTCGGCCACGGCATTCGCCGGATCCACGTCCGCCGCGATGCCGAGACCGGGGCGGATCAGGGATCCCGGAACCAGGAGGTTCCATGTGGTGCCGAGCTCGCCGTCGGAGCGGCCGGTCGGGACGCTGTCCGCGGGGGACGGGATGGTGAAGGTCTGCACCAGCGTGGATCCATCGTAGAACCGCACCCGGACCGGGGTGTTGATCGTATTGGGGCTGCTCGCCTGCGCCAGCACGCGCAGGAACGCGTCCCGGCCCGCCACCAGCGGAATCTCGTTGTCGAACGTCTGCACGCTCTGGGTGAGATTGAGGCCACCGACCCTGAGGTTCAGCGTGGGCCCGCCGGTCGAGGCGTACGTCACGGTCACCTGCGCGGTCGCGCCCGCGGCGACCGTGACGCTGCGGTCCGCGGGGGTGGAGGAATAGGTCGCTCCCCCGCTGTTCACGTTGGCTGCGCTCACCGTGTATTCGCCCGGAGCGAGATCCTCCAGCGTGAGGGTGGCCGCCACCTCCTCGCTGAAGCTCCCGGGTCCCGTCACCGTCACCAGGGCGCCCACGCCGGCCGGCAGTCCGGTGACCGTGACGCGGAGACTTCCGGTCGTCGCCGAGCACTGTACGGCGAATTCCAGCTCCGTCACCTCCCCCGCGGTGATCGTGACGCTGACGGGGTTCGCTCCCTCGACCGCGCAGTTGGCGGCGAGACCGGCGAGCGACACATCGTGCGATCCCGGCGACAAGCCGTCGACGGTGCGGGTGGCGTTCACCCCGATCGCCACCGGAGCGCCGGCATCCACGGTCACGGTGTAGCCCGATGCGTCGGCCGGGCCGCCGGTGGAGACGGTGCGGATCTCCAGCGTCCCGGTTCCGGCGGCGCAAGTGATCGCGAACGGAACGTTCACCGATCCACCGGCGGGCACGGTCACCGTCCGCGGGTTCTGCCCGCCCACAGTGCAGTTCGGCGCCACGCCGGACAACTCGACTACCGCCGCTCCCGAGGCCACGTTCGCCACGCTCACCGTCGCATTCGCGCCGATCGGCTGCACCGCGGCGTCACCGATGGTGAACCCGTAGCCGTCCGGATCTTCACCCGCGCCGCTGGTCATGGTCGTCACCGTAACCGTGCCGGCACCGGGTGCGATGGTCCCGCACTCGATGAGGAAGTCCACCGGCACCACGCCCCCGGCGACCACCTCGACAGAGCGGGGGTTGTCCCCCTCGACCGTGCAGTTGGCCGCGACGCCGGCGAGGCCCACGAGGTGACTGCCCGCGGCCAGGCCCGACACCGCCACGCTTCCGCTCGCGGCGATGGGCCGGCCGGCGTCCCCGTCGACCGTCACGCCGTAGCCATCGGGATCGGGCGAGGGGCCGCTGGTGGCCGCGCTCACGTTCAGGCCGCCGGTGGCGGGCGGCGCCGCCTCGCAGAGCACCGTGATGTCTTCGACTTCCGTCTCGCCGGCCGTGACGGTCACCGTGCGCGGATTGCCGTCCTGCACCGTGCAGTTGGGCGCGAGGCCGGAGAGGCCGATGCGATGTTCGCCGGGAGAGAGCTCGGTCAGGATGGCCGACGCGGCAGTCCCGATGGGCCGGATCTCGACGTCGTCGAGCGTCAGCGTATAGCCGTCGGGGTCGGGCTCCGCGCCGGTCGTACTCGTGGTGACCTCGACCGCGCCGGTGGTCGGCTCGATGATGTCACCGCCGCCACCGCCGCCGCACGACAGCCAGAGCACGGCGGACATGCCCACGAGGAGGCTGCGCCACGCACGGATAGGCCAGCGGCGATGTCGCATCGTTGGTATCGGAGAGGATGCGTCGTGGGGGACGACGACCCGTATTGGAGCGGTGAAGGTAGCGCAGAGTAAGCAGGCGGCCCCGCGGCAGTCAAGACGCCGCGGGGTGGAGGGAGTCGTGGCCGAATCAGCCCTGGCGCATCAGCTTTCCGTCCCTGATCTGATAGACTTGCATCCGGACCACGACGCCGGGCCGGCGCTCGTCCACCACCCGGACGTGCACCACCTTCTTGTCGCGCCCCGGGCGCTCGACGATCCAGCTGCCGGCCGGCGCGGTCCGCTCGATCCCGGAGCAGCTCCGGGCCTTCGCCTGATGGCCGGGCGGCGTACCCGGCACCCAGACCCGGCACATGCCGGGCTGCGGCAGATGCCCTGGCGGGATATTCATGGAGGCGGCGGTGCTGGGGCTTCGGCGGACCGGCTGGGGCTCCGGCGCAGAAGTGGTGGTGACCGGCCTGCAAGCTATGGCAGCGAATACCGCCGCGGCGGCCACCGGAATCGGGGCGAAACGCATGGTTCCTCCGGGAGAATGGGCCAACGGGGGCCCCATTCGCAGAGTTCATGCCTGCGGGTCCAGGCCGACGACTTCAGCCTGTCGATTATCTTCCCGAGGCGAGCCCCACCCCCTCATGGAGCATCAATGACCAAGCGCGACGACCAGCGGATCGCCGCCCTCGCGAAGAAGAATGCCGCCAAAGTGAAGCCACCCCGGCAGGATCAGGCCGCGGACTTCGACCCCACGCTCCGGCAGCGCTCGCCCGAGCAGGACGCCGAGACCAAGCGGCTGTTCAAGGAGATGAAGCGCCGGGAGTTCTGAGCCGTGCCGAACCCCGCCGAGGTCCGCTGATGGCGGAGAACCGCAATCTCAGCGCCGGGCTCCTGCTCTACCGGCGGCCGAACGGCGGGCTCGAGGTGTTCCTTGCCCATCCCGGCGGCCCCTTCTGGCGGGGGCGCGATCTCGGCGCGTGGACCATCCCGAAGGGCCTCGTCACACCCGGCGAGGCGCTGCTCGACGCGGCGCGCCGCGAGTTCGAGGAGGAAACCGGGATTACCCCGCGGGAGCCGTTCCTTCCCCTCGGCAGCATTCGGCAAAAGGCCGGCAAGGTGATTCACGCGTGGGCCTGGGAAGGCGACGCCGATCCGGCGACGGTCGTGAGCAACACCACCAGCACCGAGTGGCCCCGGGGATCGGGCCGCTCGCTCACCTATCCGGAAGTGGACCGCTGCGCCTGGTTCGCGCCCGGCGCCGCGCGCGCCAAGCTCAACCCGGCGCAGGCGGAGCTGATCGACCGGCTGGAATCCGCGCTGGCCCCTCCCGCGTGAGCCTCGAAGCGTGATTCTCGAAGCGGCGATCCCGTCATGATTCCGTTTCACCTGATGGACGTGTTCACCACCGAGCCGTTCACCGGCAATCCGCTCGCCATCGTCCCCCGGGCGGACGCCCTCTCCTCCGAGCTGATGCGGCGCATCGCGGGCGAGTTCAACCAGACCGAGACCACGTTCGTGCTGGGCCCGACGATTCCCGGAGCGGACTGGCGGCTGCGGTCGTTCACCGCGGTCGGAACCGAGGTGTTCGGGGTGGGGCACAACGCACTGGGCGTCTGGTGGTGGCTCGCGACCGCGGGGAAATTGACGCTCGATGCCCCGACCCGAACCTTTACTCAGGAGATCGACGGCCGGGCACTTCCGGTCGAAGTGCGCTCCGAGCAAGGCCGGGTCACCGCCGTCAGCATGGCGCACGCCGATCCGGTCTTCGGTGCCGTGGTCGGCGGCGTGTCTCCGCTCGCGACGGCGCTCGACCTGGGCGACGCCGAGCTGTCGGTGGGCCGGCTCCAGGCGCAGGTGGTCTCGACCGGCGTCCCCCACCTCCTGGTACCGGTCCGCGATCCCGGTGCGCTGAGCCGCGCGCGGCCGCACGGCGAAACGCTCGCAGCGTATCTTCGCTCGGTGGGCGCCCAGGGGTGCTACCTCTTCTGCCTCGATCCGCTCGATCCCGACGCGCCGGCTCAGGCCCGCTTCTTCGGCCCCAACGTCGGCATCGCGGAGGATCCGGCGACAGGCAGTGCCGCCGGGCCGCTCGCCGCGTACCTGGTGACCCACAAGCTCGCCTCGGAGCGCCGGCCGGTGATCATCGAGCAGGGACGCACGATGGGGAGACCGAGCCGGATCGAGGTGCGGGTCAGCGGCGGCGGGGTACGGGTATCCGGCCAGGCGGTGCTGGTGGTCGAGGGCCGTTTGCGAATCCCTGAGGGCGCGGAGACGCCAGGAGGCCACACCGATGGGTAGGGGACCTTCGAGCCGATTCCTGCTGGTCGCCGGTTGGACTCTCACCGCCGTGCCCGCCGGGGCGCAGGCCACGCTCGACTCGGTGGACCGCTACGTGCGAGCCGAGGTCGCGCGGCAGCGGATCCCCGGCCTCTCGGTGGCCGTGCTCAGGGGTGACAGCATCGTGCTGGCCCGCGGATACGGCTTCGCCAACCTGGAGCACCGGGTCCCCGCGACCGACAGCACAGTGTATCAGTCGGGGTCGGTCGGCAAGCAGTTCACCGCCGCGGCAATCGTCCTCCTCGCGCGTGAGGGAAAGCTCAAGCTCGACGATCCGATCCGGCGATTCTTTCCCGAGGGCCCGGCCGCCTGGGATCGGGTCACGGTCCGCCATCTGCTGACCCACACCTCGGGCATTCCGGACTACACCGACAGCACGATGGACTACCGGCGGGACTACACCGAGGCCCAGCTCGTCGAGCTGGCGGCGCGGCTCCCGCTCCAGTTCCGTCCCGGCGCCACCTGGAGCTACAGCAACACCGGCTACGCGCTGCTCGGCTTCATCGTTCGCCGAGTGAGCGGCGAGTTCTACGGGGACTTTCTGCGCCGGCGGGTCTTCGAGCCGCTCGGCATGCGCACCGCGCGGGTCATCTCCGAGAGCGACATCGTGCCCAACCGCGCGGCGGGCTACACGCTGGAGCAGGGAGAGCCGAAGAACCAGGAGTGGGTCTCGCCCACGCTCAACACCACGGCCGACGGCTCGCTGTATCTCACGGTGCTCGACCTGGCCCGGTGGGCCGTCGGACTGAACCACGCGCGAGTGCCGGACCGGGCGGGGTTGGCGTCGAGCTGGACTCCCGTCGCGCTGAGCGGAGGCGGGACCTATCCCTATGGGTTCGGGTGGATGCTGGAGGATCAGCGCGGCCGGCAGCGGATCGGGCATACCGGCGCCTGGCAGGGATTCCGGACCAGCATCCAGCGCTACCCGGAGTTCGATCTCACCGTGATCGCCCTGGCCAACCTCGACGTCGCCCTGCCCGAGGCGATCTCCTTCGGGATCGCGGGGCTGATGGAGCCCGAGCTGCTTCCCCCGCACCTCTTGCCGCCGAGCGACAAGGGCCCGCCCGAGCCGGTCGCGACCCTGCTCGCGGCGGTCGCGGCCGGCTCGGCGTCGTCGAAGCTGGCGCCCGGACTCCGCACGTTCGCATCGAGGAGCGTGCGCGATGAATGGGGCCGGAGCCTGGCGGACGTGAGCCGATGGGAGCCACTGGGCTGCGATCGCGTCGCCGAGCGGAAGATCGAGCGGCTCGGCGAGCGCGTCGCGCACATCTGCTACGCGCGAGCCACCGGCGCCGGCTCGAGGCTGCTGGCTTCGGTGGCGTACACCGCGGATTGGCGGGCGGCGGCGCTGGATGGGTATTCGTATTAGGGGGTGAAGCAGGCTGAGCGCGGAGTAGGCGTCATCATCGGCTCCGCTGAATGCAGGGCTGCGAAGTAACAATGCCGGGTGAGCGAACCGAGGGTCCAGGGAGGCTGGGGTTGGCGGGGCTTGGCCAGCCTCCCTGGACCCTCGGTTCGCTCACTGGAGCATGGAGGCTCGCCTATCGCCCGTGTGCAGCTGAGCCGATGGCAGGAGCACTATCCGCCCAGCCGCTCCGTCGCCGTGCGGATCATCCGCTCCCGCTCCGCCGCGTCGAGCCAGCGCCCGCCCACCGCCACGCCCTCGATCCGCGCCGTGTTCCGGATGTCTTTTAGTGGATTTCCGCTGACCAGCACCAGGTCGGCGCGCTTGCCGGTCTCGATCGTTCCCCACTCCTTCGATCCGCGGAGAAACTCCGCCGGGTTCCGCGTCGCCGCCGCCAAGGCCTGGTACGGCGTCAGGCCCGCCGCGACCAGGCTCTCCAGCTCCCGGTGCAGCGTCCAGCCGTAGCCGAAGAACCACTCCGGCGTGTCCGAGCCGGCCATGATCCTGCCGCCCGAATCCGCGATCGCCTTCACCAGCCGGTTACGCACCTGTACCCAGCGCATGCGGCGCTCTTCGCTCGCGGGGTTCTTCCAGTACTTCTCCCGGGCGCCGAGGTAGAGCGCACGCATGTCGGGGGGCATGATCCCCCAGTCCGGGCGGGCCTTGACCTCTTCTTCCGACTGCCCCAGCGCGAAGGCGGTCTTGAATACGCTCAGCGTCGGGCAGGTGAAGGTGCCCGACCGCGCGGTCGCACCCGCGATCCGCTCGACCTTGGCTTCGTCCACGTAATCGAGGCTCTTCCAGTTCTCCAGCCGGAAGAGCCCGCGGTCGGAGACCGATTCCCGCATCGGCGCGGAGTCGGCCAGGACCGACTCCAGGTAGTTGTCGAGGTGCTCGATCTGCTGCCCGGCCGCGAGCGCGCGCGCCACGCCCACCTGGGGGTCCACGTGTCCCACGACGCGGATGCCCTGGTCCTTCGCCTCGCTGACGATCGCGTCGTACACCGGCGGCGAGATGAACAGCGTCAGCTTGATGAAGTCGTAGCCCAGGTCGGCCATCTCCTTCACCGCCTTGCGGGCCTCCCCGGGCGAGGTCACCACCCGGCTGTTGACGTCCTCCTTGCCGGTGAACTGCGGACTCGCGAGCCAGAGCTGCGGCCCGACGATGCGTCCGGCCTCGATCTCGCGCCGGAGCGCGAAGTGCTCCCGGGTCCCGATCATGAAGCGGGTCGCCGTCACGCCGTTCGCCACCATCACCCCCAGCTCGTACCTCGCGACCGAGTCCGGCGTGTCGCCGTCGGAGTAGAGATGGGTGTGCATGTCCGCCAGGCCGGGAATGAGATATTTTCCGCGCCCGTCTATCCGTCGCGCCCCTGAGGGCACCTGCACGTTCCGAGCTGCACCTATCGCCGCGATCCGGCCGTCGCGGACCAGGACGGTCGCGTCCCGGATCACGGTGTCCCGGGTCATCGGGATGACGCTGACGTCGGTGATGGCCAGCGTGCCGGAGGCGAGCGCGCCGCGCGAGCCGGTTTGGCTCTGGGCCCCGAGGGTCGACGCGAGCAGCGCGGGGATGGCGAGAAACCACCAAGTCGAGTGTGGCATGATCGGACTGGATTGGGGACACATGCGGAATCGGATCGTTGCAGCAGTACGGGGGATTCGGCGGGGAGTTTCCGGGCGGCTTCTGGCCGCGTTCCTGGCACTGGGTGCCTGCGGCGCACCGGTCGAGCTGCCGGTGAACCGGATCGCGCTCACCAACGTCCGGGTGCTGGACGGCAACGGCGGCCCGGTGCAGGACGACGTCACCATCGTGATCCAGGGAGGCCGCATCGCTCAGCTCGGCCCCGCCTCGTCCACGCCGATCCCCACGGGATCCCGAATCCTTGATCTCACCGGCCACGTGGTGACGCCCGGGTTCATCGACATGCACTACCATGTCACCACCGGAGCGATGCGATACCGGCGCGATGCCGCGGGCAAGCTCGACAGCACCTACGACCGCGCGCTTGCCGAACGACTCCTGCGGATCGCGCTCTCCCGGGGAATCACCACCATCCGCGATCCGGGCGCCTCGCCACTCGAAGCGGCGATCGCTCTGCGCGACGCGGTGGACTCACAGCGCGTCCTCGGACCCCGGATCTTCACTGCCGGACCGATCATCTCCAACCCGCGGCTCACCGAGACGGAGATCCGGGGCGAGGTCGCTACCCAGGCGGCGGCGGGAGCGAACTACATCAAGCTCTACGCCGGGATCGGCCCCGAGCAGCTGGCGGCCGCAGTGGATGAGGCGCATCGGCGCCGGAAGGAAGTCATCGGGCACCTGCAGCGGACCTCGTGGACCGAGGCGGCCCTGGCCGGCATCGATTTCCTGACCCACGGCGGCAACTGGCACGAGGCCTACGTCCTGGCCGAGCACCGGGCCGAGTACGAGCGGCTCGGCGGAACCATGCGAGCCCGGATTTCCTGGCTCGAGTGGCTCGAGCTCATCGAAGGCGGACCGGTGGACTCCATGATCGACCTGCTGGAGGAGCGACAGGTGCCGGTGGACCCGACGCTCATCGCTTACCATACCAAGTTCTGGTGGCGGGACTCGATCTATCAGCGGGACCCTGACGTGGCGCTGGTGCCCGAGGTACTCGCCAACTGGGAAGTGCTGGGCATGCCCACGCGGGACTGGAGCGATCCGGAGTTCGATCGCGCCCAGGCCGCCTGGCCGCGGATGCTGGCGCTGGTGCGTGAGATGCATCTGGGAGGCGTGATGCTCACCACGGGCTCGATCTCGCGAGTCCCTGGGTGATCCCCGGCGTGGCGCTCCACCAGGAGCTGGCGTTGCTGGAGAGCGCTGGAATCCGGGCCGGCGAGGTGCTCCGGCTCGCCACCCGGAACGGCGCGGCATCGCTCGGCATCCTGGGGGAGACCGGGACGGTCGAGGTCGGCAAGCGCGCCGACCTGGTGGTCCTCGAGGCCGATCCGCTCGTCGATATCTCGAACACCCGTCGGATCCGTTACGTGGTGCTGGGCGGGCGGATGTACACGCCGGAGGAGCTGGCGGCCGGGCGATAGCGGGGCCCTCGTCCGGGCGATATCCTTCGGCAGCCGACACCGCCAAGGAGCCTTGATGGGTGCCACGCCCGCCGAACCGATCGAGCGATCCCCCGGCCTCGAGGCCATCCAGTCCCTGTTGATCCCCGGCGAGCAGCTGGAGAGCTACGCATTCCAGCGGCGGCTGTTCGCCCTCACCCACCGGCGGATCGTGGTCGGGGCCACCAGCGGGCGGCTGATCGCGGTCCACCGCGGTCTCATCAGCGGATTCACCGTGCAGGACGTCCGCTGGCAGGACCTGCGCGACGCCCAACTCCAGGTCGGTATCTTCGGAGCCACCCTCACCGTCTCGGCGGACACGGCCGGTGATCTGGCCGGCGCCGAGGGCGCCCTGCGAGTCTTCAGCTACACCGGCCTGCGAAAGAGCGAGGCCCAGGTAGTTTACCGGGCCTGCCAGTTCCAGGAGCAGGCCTGGCGGGAGAAGCGGCGGGTCCGGGAGCTGGAGGAGATGCGGGCGAAGTCGGGCGGCGTGCATCTGGGCGGCGGCGTGACCGGTATGCCGGCCGGGGGCGGCGATGACTCGGCTCGCTCACCCCAGGCACGGCTCCAGCGGGCCAAGGAAATGCTCGGCCAGGGGCTGCTCAGCGACGCGGAGTACGAGCAGGTGAAGGCGCGGATACTGGGGGAGTTGTGAGACGTTTCGGGTGTCATGCCCGCGGAGCACGTCATCCCGAGCGGAGCGAGGGATCGGCCCGCTGATGAGAGTGAGGCAGGGAGCCATCCCCACTCACTCGCATGCCCGAGCCGGTCCCTCGCGTCGCTCGGGATGACAGCCGGGGCCGGCACGACCGCCTCACATGATTCTGGAGAACTTGAATGCCGTTGTTCGTAGTCCGGCACGCACACGCCGGCGAGCGCTGTCCCGCGCAGGACCCCTACATGGGCGCGATGCTCCTGAACCACCTGAGCCGACCCAATGTGCGGCGTCACGGGGTGGAGATTCTCGGTGAGGCCGTGGTCCAGGGCGAGCACACGATGTTCCTGATCGCCGAAGCGACCGACGAGGCTCGCCTGCGGGAGTTTCTCCAGCCGTTCCAGATGGCCGGCAGCCTCGACATCTATCCCGCCTCCACCTGCGCCCGGGTGGTGGCGAGCGGCGGATGCGGAGCACCGCTGCCGGTCAGCGACGTCGTCCCTGCCCTCGATCCCGAAGAGATCTGCCAGGACGCGATCGACGCCGGTCTGGTGGTGCACCGGGCCCATCCGCTCAACTGCGAGACCCCGCTGCCCGAGCTGGTCGGCGGCGTGGTCATGCCGACCGCGCGATTCTACGTGCGGAACAACTTCCCGATTCCCAATCTCGACGCCGCCGACTACCGGCTGCGAGTCACCGGCCTGGTGGACCGGCCGCTCACGCTGAGCCTGCGCGAGCTGCACAACATGCGGTCCCAATCGGAGGTGGTGACGCTGGAATGCGCGGGCAACGGCCGCACCCAGTTCGACCCGCCGGTGCCGGGCGAGCGGTGGAACTTCGGCGCGGTGAGCACCGCGGAGTGGAGCGGGGTCCCCCTGGCGGACATCCTCGATCGGGCCGGCGTGCGCTCCGGCGCCCGCGAGATCCGCTTCCGGGGTGCCGACGGCGGCGAGGTGGACAACCGGCGGGGCCCGATTCGCTTCGAGCGGAGTCTGACGGTGGACGAGGCACGGAACGCGGACGCGATCCTGGCGTATACGATGAACGGCGAGCCGCTCCCCATCCAGCACGGATTCCCGCTCCGGCTGGTGGTGCCGGGGTGGTACGGCGTCGCCTCGGTCAAGTGGCTGAGCGAGATCGAAGTGACCGACCAGCCCTTCGAAGGGCACTATCAGACCGAGAAGTACGTGTACTACTGGACGCGCGACGGCCGCGAGGTCAGGGAGCCGGTCACCCTCCAGCGGGTGCGCGCGCTCATCACCGAGCCGGCGCCGGGCCAGGAGGCCGCGCCGGGCGAGCTGGTGGTGCGCGGTCTCGCGTGGTCGGGCGCGGCGCCCATCGCGAAAGTGGAAGTGAGCGTGAACGGCGGCGACTGGCGCGAGGCCCGGCTGGTGGGCGAGCGGAAGCGCCACAGCTGGCAGTGGTGGGAGCTGATCGCGCGCTTCGACCAGCCCGGCGACGTCACCCTCCGCGCCCGCGCCACCGACCTCGCCGGCCGCACCCAGCCGGAACGCGCCGAGTGGAACAAGCTCGGCTATGGGAACAACGGCATCCACGAAGTGAGCGCCCGGATCGCCTGAGGCGCGCCCCGCGGTCTCTTTCCGAGAACCCTTCTTCCGAGCCCGATACCAATGGACTGGATAACCGACCCGCAGGCCTGGGTGGGCCTGGCCACGCTGACGTTTCTCGAGATCGTCCTCGGGATCGACAACGTCATCTTCATCTCCATCCTCGCCGGCCGGCTCCCGCGTGAGCAGCAGGGGCGCGCGCGCTATATCGGCCTCCTGCTCGCGATGGTCATGCGCATCGCGCTGCTCTTCTCGCTGTCCTGGATCATCCGGCTCACGGCGCCGCTCTTCACGGTGCTGGGCCAGGAGATCTCCGGCCGGGACCTGGTCCTCCTTCTCGGCGGGCTGTTTCTGCTGGCAAAGAGCACCCACGAGATCCACCAGCGGCTGGAGGGCGAGGAGGGCCACGGGTCGGCGAGGGCCGCGCCGTCGCTCCGCAGCGTGCTGATCCAGATCATGCTGCTCGACATCGTCTTCTCGCTCGACTCGGTCATCACCGCGGTCGGCATGGTGGACCAGCTGGCGGTGATGGTGATCGCCGTGGTCCTCGCGGTGGCCTTCATGATGCTCTTCGCCGGCCCGATCAGCGAGTTCGTGGACCGCCATCCGACGGTCAAGATGCTGGCGCTGAGCTTCCTGATGCTGATCGGCGTCTCGCTCATCGCCGAATCCTTCGACCAGCACATTCCGAAGGGCTACATCTACTTCGCGATGGCGTTCTCGGTGCTGGTGGAGATGCTGAACCTGCGGGCGGGGAAGAAGAAGGCCGACGCGGTGCACCTGCGCCCGGGATACCACCCGGACCCGTCCTAGCGGGCGGCGTCTCCCTCGTCCACCAGGCTCCGGTAGGTGAGGGACATGTTCCGCTCGAGCAGCGACAGGGCCCGGGCGCGGTCGCCGTGCTCGATCGCGGCGATGATCTCCTCGTGCTCCCGGATCGAGCGCTGGGTGCGGTCCCGGCCGGAGTAGTACCACAGCTCCAGCCGGGTGAGCTGGGAGCGGAGGTCGTCGAGCAGCAGCGCCAGGCGGCGATTGCCGCCCCGCTCGGAGACGATCCGGTGGAACCGCTCGTTCTGCGCCAGCATCGCGCGCACGTCGCCCCGGTCCTGCGCCTCCCCCAGCCGGCGGTTCACTTCCTTCAGCTCGGCGATGTCGGCCGCGGTGAACCGCTCCAGTGCCAGCCGTCCCGCCAGCAGCTCGAGCGACGCCACGATGGGATAGAGCTCGAGCAGGTTCCCGAGCGATTCCTCGGGCACGCGGAATCCCCGGTGCGGCAGGCGTTCGAGAAACCCCTCGCTGGCGAGCCGGCCGAGCGCCTCGCGGATCGGCGTCCGACTCACGCGCATGGACTCCAGGTCCTTCTCCCGGAGGAAGGCGCCGGGCGCGAGGGCGCCGTCCATGATCTTGGCGCGGACGGCGCGGTAGACCTGCTCGGAGAGGGTGCGGGCTTCGGGGAGGGGCCAGCGGGTGACGGTGGTCATGGGGGTGATGGCCCCTTCGCTTCGCTCAGGGTGACGCTAGTTGACGAAGTCCAGGCGAATTGTATACTTGATACAATCTTTCCCTCTCCTTGGCAACTCCAGGCCCAGATGACAGCCACTACCACCCCACCCGCCGCCGCCGCCAAGTATCCCCCCGTCCGCAACTACATCGGCGGACAGTTCGTCCCGGCCGGCGGCCGGCTCCTCGACGTGCTCAACCCGCACGACGGCACCACCCTCTCCCAGGTCCCGCTGTCCACCGCCACCGACCTCGACGCAGCGGTCCGGGCGGCCGCGGAGGCCTTGCCGGCCTGGTCCCAGCGACCGATCAAGGAGCGGGTCCAGGTCTTCTACCGCTATCGCACATTGCTCGAGCGGGAGTTCGCCGGGTTGGCGGCCCTCGTGTCGGAGGAGCACGGCAAGACCCGCGCGGAGGCGGAGGCGGAGATCGCCAAGGCGATCGAGCTGACCGAGTTCGCCTGCTCGATGCCGCAGATCGTGACCGGCGAGGTGCTGGAGGTGAGCCGGGGCGTGGAGTGCCGGACCGACCGGCATCCGGTGGGAGTCGTGGCGTCGATCGCGCCGTTCAACTTCCCCAACATGGTTCCCCATTGGACCATTCCCAACGCCATCGCGCTGGGCAACTGCCTCATCCTGAAGCCCTCCGAGCTGGTGCCGCTGAGCGCGGGGCGGATCGCGGAGCTGTTGGCGGAGGCGGGGCTGCCGGCGGGCGTGTTCGGCGTGGTGCACGGCGGCCGCGATGTGGTCGAGGCAATCTGCGATCACCCCGGGATCTCCGCCGTCACCTTCGTGGGCTCCACGCGTGTGGCGCAGCTGGTGTACCGGCGAGCCACCGCTGCGCTCAAGCGGGTCCTCGCCCTCGGCGGGGCCAAGAATCACCTGCTGGTGCTCCCCGATGCCGACCTCGAGATGACGTCCACCAACGTGGTGGCCTCCATGTCGGGCTGCACCGGACAGCGGTGCATGGCGGCGTCCGTCATGGTCGCGGTCGGCGGCACCGACCACATCGTGCGACGGCTGGTGGAGCATGCACGGACCATCGTCCCGGGCCAGAACCTCGGGCCGGTCATCTCCCGGGAGGCCCGGGAGCGGATCGAGCGCTACGTTACCGAGGCGGAACGGGATGGGGCCACGGTGCTGCTGGACGGCCGGAACACCGTCGTGCCGGGGCGCGAGGGCGGGTTCTATGTCGGGCCCACGGTGCTCGATCACGTGCGCCCCGACATGGCGATCGCGAAGGAGGAGGTCTTCGGGCCGGTGCTCGTCATCGTGCGCGCCGGCGACGTGGACCAGGCGCTTGCGATCGAGAACGCCTCACCCTACGGCAACGCCGCCGCCGTCTTCACCGAGAGCGGGGGACTCGCGCGCTACGTCACCGAGCGGGCCAGCGCCGGGATGGTGGGCGTCAACGTCGGAGTGCCGGTGCCCCGTGAGCCGTTCTCGTTCGGCGGGTGGAACGATTCCCGGTTCGGAGTGGGGGACATCACCGGGCATGGGTCCATCGAGTTCTGGACCAGGACCAAGAAGACCACCACCAAGTGGAACAGGGAGGCGGGCACCAACTGGATGTCGTGAGCCGTCACCTCGACGGAACCCGCTCGCTCAGAACCCGGGAAACCATGATGCCGCAGACGCTGACCGCACCGCCACAGATGCCGGCCTTCGATCACCAGCCCAGGCCCTATACCGGTCCCAGCCGGGAAGAGGTTCTCGCGGCTCGGAGGCGGTATGCCAATCCCGCCCTCTTCACGCTCTATCGCGAGCCGCTGATGATCGTCGAGGGGAAGATGCAGTACCTCTTCGACGAGACCGGGCGCCGCTACCTCGACATGTTCGCGGGGATCGTCACCGTCTCCTGCGGCCACTGCCACCCCAAGGTCGTCGCCCGGGTGCGGGAACAGACGGAGACGCTGCAGCACGCCACCACGATCTACCTCCACCCCGGCATGCCCCGGCTGGCGGAGAAGCTCGCTTCCAAGATGCCTCCCGGCCTCGACGTCACCTATTTCGTGAGCAGCGGGAGCGAGGCGAACGATCTCGCCGTCACCCTGGCCCGGCTCTACACCGGGCACACCGACGTGATCGCCCTTCGGAACGCGTACCACGGCGGGTCACCGTCGGCGATGGGACTCACCTCGCACCACACCTGGAAGCTCCCGACCCTCCAGGGTGCCTACGTGCACCACGCGCTCTGCCCTGAGCCGTATCGGAGCCCGCTCGGCGGAACTCCGGAGCAGGTCGCCGCGGCGAGCGCCGCCGACATCGGCGAGCTGATCCGCTACTCCACGCCGGGCCGGATCGCGGCCTTCATCGCCGAGCCGATCCAGGGGGTGGGCGGCGTGACCAGCGCGGCACCCAACTACTTCCGGGAGGCCTACCGGATCGCCCGGGAGCACGGCGGGCTCTGCATCGCCGACGAGGTGCAGACCGGATTCGGCCGCACCGGGGAGCACTACTGGGGATTCCAGAACTTCGGCGTGGTGCCCGACATCGTCACCCTGGCCAAGGGCTTCGGGAACGGCGTGCCGCTGGCGGCCGTCACCACCCGGCGGGAGATCGCCGAGGTGCTGGCCCAGCGACTGCACTTCAACACCTTCGGCGGGAACCCGGTCTCGATGGCGGCGGGGCTGGCCGTGATGGAGGTGATCGAGGAGGACGGGCTTCAGCAGAACGCCAAGGTGGTGGGCCGCCGGCTGCGGGACGGTCTCGAGCGGCTCGCCGGAGAGCACCGCCTGATCGGCGACGTGCGCGGCCTCGGGCTGATGCTGGGTGTTGAGCTGGTCGCCGACCGGGCCACGAGGGCGCCGGCCACCGCGGAGACGCTTCAGGTGCTGGAGGAGGCCCGTTCCATGGGATTGCTGCTGGGCAAGGGCGGCCTCGCGGGCAACGTGCTCCGAATCAAGCCGCCCATGTGCATCACCGCGGAGGACGTGGACTTCGCCCTCGACGTGCTGGACCGGGCCTTCACCCTCGCCGAGCGGCCTTCGTGAGCGGGGAGCAGTTCGCCGATCCCGTATCCGCCTCGGCCGCGCCGAGCACGGGGAGAAACTTCCAGCCATAGCCGCCGGGACTCAGCGTCATCCGAAGCACGCCCCATCCCTCGACATAGCGCACCAGGCTGTTCGGCTGGACGGTCACGAACTCCTCCAGCTGAGAGCCGCCGGTTCCAATCACGAACTCGCGGGTGCCTCCCTTCGGCATGAAGTTGCCGAAGGCGTCCTGCGGCGCGAAGCGCTCGTAGTGATGGTTGTGCCCGTTCAGCACGACTTCGGCGCCGGCCCGGTTCAGCACGTCGAACAGGGGCCGGACGGTGGAGTCGTTCGGGTTGCGCCCACCGGTGTAGAGCGGCTTGTGCCAGTATGCGAGAATGCACTTCGAGGGGTTGGCCGCGAGATGCGCCTCGAGCCAGGCCGTCTGCTCGGGAATGTTGCGCTCGCTGTTGAGCGAGTAGATCCGCCAGGTGCCGAGCTTGTAGGTGTAGTAGCCCCTGTTGTTGGGCCCGGCGCGAGTGCCGAAGTATTCGTAGTACGGCCCCGCCTGGTCGGTCCGGTATTCGTGGTTGCCGGGAGACGGCCGGCTGCGGTCGAGTACCCTGCCCCAACTCGCATCGAAGCAGTTCCTGAACTCGAATCTGGTGCCGTCCTGGTAGACCAGGTCGCCCAGCAGGGCGATGGTACCCGGCAGCTCCGCCACGAGCTCGGCGGTCGCCTCGTCCCGGTACCGCTCGGGACAGCCGGCGATGTCACCCACCGCAAGGAGGATGGCGGGAGCGGTGGCGTCGGCGATCACTTCGGAGGGCTGGAGGGCTGCCTGGGATTCATCCCTGCAGGCCAGGACGACGGCGGCAGCGAGCGTGGATGCAGCCAACACGCAATACGATTTCAGGTTCATGTAGACGATTGGGGTCGTGGTGAGGGGGGATTGCCCAATGTAACCGTGCCTTCACCCCGAGGCCACCCATCGGTGTCATCCTGAGCGCTCAGGATGACACGGTTCCCGGCAGTCTCAGTCGACCCACCCCGGAGGCACCCATCTGGAAGGCTCGAAGATGGCCGGATCCAGCGTGACCCCCGCCTTGGGCTCCGAGTACTCCTCCAGCATCTTGGTCTCTCCGTTCACCATGAACCGGACCTCGGTCTCCAGCCAGCCCTGTCCCATCGGGATGTACTTGTTGAAGAGCGTCTCGACCCGGGCCGACGGATCCTGCTTGCCGGGCTCCACCATCCGCACGAAGTAGAGCCGCTCCTTGTCGATCCAGAACTGGCGGGTGACGCTGTCCCCGGCCGCGGCCCCCACGACGTAGGCCGGCCGACCCTGCCAGGTGGCCTCATGCAGCTTGGCGAGGTCGAATCCGAGCGAGCGGAGCTGCCGGACGGTCGTCTCGACCGTCTGGGCGTAGACGTCGAATCCCAGCACCATGAGGGGATGGATCATGGGATGGGACTCGGTGAGCTTGCCTCCCTTGAACTCGTAGAGCGAGTCGTTGCGGAAGAGGAGGGTGTTCTTGCCCTCCAGCGGCGCGATGTCGATGCGCAGCTTGCCCGGCAGCTCCGCCGCCTCGTACCAGGTCTCGACCTTGCCGTCCGCCAACGTGGTCTTCTGGACGAAGGTGAGGGTACGGTACCACTTGCCGAGGTAGCGCTCCCGCATCAGGGCGAGGACCTCCTCCCCGTCCTTCGGGGGCTCGGCGGGACCGGCGGGCGACGAGGCGGCCGCGAGGGCGGCCAGGCAGAACAGGGATACGAGCATCGAGCCTCCAGGGGCGGGCTGCGGGTGGGAAGACGGGTCGCCCTACGGTTCACCCGGTGAGACGGTTTCCGGGTCGGCGGCGTCCGACGAGTATACTTTGACGGTTCCCTACGGCTCCCAGCCACGAGGTCTTCATGAAGCATCGTGCCCGATTGCTGCCCCTGTTGGGATGGACCATGGCCGCGGCCTGTTCCGGCGGCGGGGAAGAGATGCGCGGACCGGCCTCCGCCGACGCCGAGGCGGCCGGAGATTCACCTCCGGCGGCGACCCGGGCCGAGGGCCAGTCCATGTCCATCAGCCGGGGCACCGTGCCCATGAAGATCACCGGGAAGGTGGCCCGCTTCGGATTCGAGGCCAGCGGAACCGGCGAGTGTGCCAGCAGCGCCGGGTCCATCTACGACGTGCCGGCCACGCAGTGGCGCGCGACGTTCGAGGGCGGCGACATCCAGCATCTCAACCTGACGGTATGGCGGCCCAGCTCCGGCGCGCCCGACATGGCCAACCTCTCGCTCCAGAGCGGCGAGACCACGCACCGGATCGCCACCGTCAAGGGCGGCGAGCTCTTGGGTAGCGGCACGGCGGGCGTGCGGGTCGAGGGCCAGGGCGGCGTGCTGACCGTCAGCGGCAAGGACGACCACGGCCATCCGGTCGAGCTGTCGGTCCGGTGCGAGCGATTCGACGAGGTGGTGGCCGAGGGAGGATGAGAAGACTGCCGCTGCAGCCGAGGGTCAAGGCATGGCTCGTCGCGGGGGACGAGTTCCTCATGGGCCCCCGCTACGTCCGACTGCTGGAGGAGATCGAGCGCCGGGGCAGTATCCGTGAGGCGTGCTCCCGGATCGGCCTCAGCTACCGCACCTGTCTCAACCGCATCCGGCAGATGGAGCGGGTGCTGGGCGCGCCGGTCATCCACACCACGCGCGGCGGCGCGGCGGGCGGCGGCTCCGAGCTCACCGACGAGGCGCGCGACATCATCCGGCTGTACCGCGCGTGGCGCACCGAGCTGGAGCGCTCGAGCGACGCCCTCTTCCGCCGGCTGCGCCGGCATGGCTGACGTCGCCGACCTGTTCCGGCGGCTCACCGCCGGCGTCTACGTGATCGGCGTTGCGGACGGCGAGCGGCGTAACGCCTTCACCGCCGCCTGGCTCACCCAGGTCTCGTTCGATCCTCTGCTCCTGGCGTTGAGTGTCAACGCCGGGCACGCCTCCTTCCCCCTGCTGGTGGGTGGCGGCGGCTTTACCGTGAGCGTGCTCTCCCGCGACCAGCTCCATCTCGCCCGGCACTTCGGCACTCGCTCCGCGCGGGAGACGGACAAGCTCGCCGGCGTGCCCTGGCATCCCGGCCGGACCGGGGCGCCGATCCTGGATGGCTCGCTCGCGTACCTCGAGTGCGTGCTCGACGGACGAGCCCCGGCGGGCGACCACGTCATCGTCACCGGCCGCGTCGTGGCGGGCGAGTTGCTGGCGCCGGACGCCGTTCCTCTCACCTACGCCGACACCGGGGAGCTCGACGGCAGCCGCGAGCTGTATCCATCCGGGCTGGGCTAGTCCTCTCCGCAGTGTCGATCCCGCTCCTCCTCGTTCGACCACAGGGTAGAGCCGGGGGGCACCCGGCCACGGGCTCCCCCGGTGCGGAGCTGCCAACCCACGAGGAGATACGACCTTGCGATTCATGATGCTGGTGAAGGCCGACCAGAATTACGAAGCCGGCGCTCCACCCACCCCGGAGCTGATGGCCGCCATCGGCAAGCTCGGGGAAGAGATGTTCAGGACCGGAGTGATGACCGAGATGGGAGGTCTGGCGCCCAGCTCGAAGGGTGCACGCCTTCGCCTGAGTCGTGGCAAGGTGAGCGCGACCGACGGACCGTTCGTCGAGACCAAGGAGATCATCGGCGGGTACGCGATTCTCCAGGCGAAGTCGCGGCAAGAGGCGGTCGAGCTGGGAAAGCGATTCCTCCAGGTGCACGCCGACGTGATGGGATCGTCCTACGAGCTGGAATTGGAGGTACGGCAGCTCTACGATCCGCCGCCGTCCGGCCGATAGTCCGCAGAGGAAGACGGCATGGCACAACGTGGCGTCGCACCGTGGATCTACATCCTGAGCGGCGGCCTCATCGCCGGAACGCTCGACATCGCCTTTGCCTGCATCTATTGGGCGATCGAGGCGAGCGTGCCGGCGCAGCGGATCTTCCAATCGGTCGCCGCCGGATTGCTGGGAGAGGCCAGCTTCCGGGGTGGCGCGGCGACCGCCGCTCTCGGGCTCGGGCTCCACTACTTCATCGCGACTTCGATGTCGCTGGCCTTCTATCTGGTCGCGTTGCGCCGGCCGGCGCTGGTACGCCGGCCCGTGACCTACGGTGTCGCGTACGGCCTGCTCCTCTACGTCATCATGAACTACATCGTCGTGCCGCTCTCGGCGGCGGGACAGGGATCGAGGGATCCGCTGTGGATCGGACTCACTGTCGTGGTCCACGCGCTCCTCATCGGCGTCCCGATCGCGCTCTGCGCCCGCCGCGCCCTTCAGCTGATCAGATCTCCAGCAGGTCTCTCCCCATCACGACCCGACCCTTGAAGTGCCTGCTCGCCGCATCGATCCACATGCGATCGGTGATGGCGGGATCTTCGGCCGGAACCAGGTGCGACAGCACCAGCGTCTTCACTCCGGCGGCCTGGGCCACGCGGCCGACGTCCTCGACCGTGGTATGGAGAGCCAGAATGCTCCGCTTCAGGTTCGCGGCATTCTTCACTCCAGCCACCAACCGGTCCATGCCCTCCGGGAACAGCGCCTCGTGGACCAGGATGTCGGCGCCCCGTGCGAGCCGGACCAGGCTGTCGGACCGTGTCGTGTCGCCCGAGATCACGATCGAGCGGTCCGGCGTGTCGAAGCGGTATGCGAACGACGGTACCACCGGCGGGTGGGGCACCAGCGCGGCCGTCACCTTTACCCGCTCGTCCTCCATGACCACGCCGCCCGCGGTCAGCTCGTGGGCCTGGATCAGCGGAGCGAGCGGCACCAGGCCCGCGCCCGCCGTCCGGGTCTCGATATCGAAGGCATTCAACTCCAGGAAGTGGCGGGTCATCTCCCGGAGCGGCGGTGGACCCCAGGTGCGGACCGGCTCGCGCAGGCCCGCGGTCCACGCCAGCAGGAGCAGGTTGCCGTAATCGGCGTTGTGGTCGGAGTGGTGATGGGTGAGGAAGATGTGCCGGATGGTGGGGAGCGGAATGTCGGCAAGCACGAGCTGTCGCGCGACGCCGTCTCCGCAGTCCACGACGTAGGCGGTGTCGTCGACGATCACGACTTGAGACGACGCGGCTCTGGTCTTCCGCGGCCGGGGGCCTCCCGCCGTGCCAAGCAGGATCAGCCTGGTCCTCCCGGGTCGCGGGCGGGCGGGCCGTGCGGCGGGCATCCCTACCGCCAGCGCGAGCGTCAAGCCGACAAATGTCCTACGGTCCATCGTCCGATCCATGAGCGTTCCTTGTCAGGGCACCCGCAGCCGCCCCACCGTGTTGCGGTCCGTCCCGTACCAAAGCTCCCGACTCGGCTTGTGGAACACCATGTGCCGGATGGTATTCGGCTCCTCGCCCCCCTCGGTGTCCACGCTGTCGGTGAACCGTCCTGCACCGGGATCGAACGCAACCAGCCGGTTCGGCGTGACCCCGGTCTCCGCCAGCCAGACCTTCCCCTTGTCGTCACCGGCCATCGCATAGGGCAGCGAGCCGGCCCCCGCCGGCATCGCGAACTCGGTCACCTTCCCCGAGGCCGGATCCAGCCGCCCCAGGTATCCGCGGGCGTAGTCGCCGTACCAGATCGCGTCCTTCATGACCGCGATCCGCCGCGGCCGCGCCCCATCGGGCAGCTCGAACCGCCGCTCCTTCATCGTGGCGGGATCGATCGTGCCCACCTGGTTGGTGCCGAACAGGACGTACCACGGGCGCTGCTCGGCGTCCGTCTCGATCCCGTACGGCCGGGTGCCCGAGCCGGTCTCCCACAGCCGGATCTTCCCGCTTTTCGCGTCGAGCCGCCCGACCACCGCCGAGTTCTGCGCGGTGAACCAGGCGTTCCCCGCCGCGTCGAGCACCATCGTGTGCGGGTCGTCCACCTTCGGATCGGGCATCGGGTAGTTGGTGAGCTTCCGCGTCGCCGGATCGAGCTTCACCAGCCGCCCGTTGCGGTTGCCGGTGTACCAGACCATGCCGTCCGGCGCGACCACGAGGTTGTGGGGATGGGTCCCCTCCTCGATCTCGTAGCGCTCGAACTTGCCGCTCTTCGGCTCGAGGTAGGCGATATAGTTGCCCTGCTGCCCCACGAACCAGACCCGGCCCTTCCGGTCCACGTACGGATCGCGCGGGCGGGTACCGTCCCACGGTACCTGCCACTCCGTCACCTGCGGAGCATCGGCCAAGCCCGCGGGTGCCGGGACTTCAACCGCGGCCCCGGTGAGCGCGAGCGTGGACACGATGGCTCCGGCGATCAGCTTGTTCATCCTGGTCTCCTGTGAATCCGCTAGTCGCTGCCGCCACTCGCGGCGGGCAGCAGGTCGGGCCGGGAGCCGGGTTTGGTGCGAGTCGCCGTCCAGGACCATCCGCCACCCTTGCCCTTGGTCGTGCCGCTCACCCGGTCGCCGTCCACCTTTCCGGTGAACTCGAGCCCGGTGCCCTCGCCCCCGCCGTCCCGTATGACGAAGGTTAGCCGGTCGCCCTTCACGACGAGACCCGACAGCGGCAGCGATTTCCCCGCTGACGACGCGGTGCCCGAGACCTCCTGAAATTTCTGCTTGATGTCGAGCGTGTAGGCCTTCCCTCCTCCGCCTTCGCCCGGCTCCAGCTGCCATACCCCCGACACGTCGGCCGGCAGGATCCACAGATAGGCGAAGCTCTGCATCCCCGAGGCCGTCTTCACGTTCAGCGTCCGGTCGGCCTTCCAGGGGCCCATGTCGAAGGCGTTGGAGACGATCCGGGTGCCCGGGCGCAACTCCTTGAAGAGCTTGGGCCGGAGCCGCTCGTTCAGCGACGGCAGCAGATAGAGGGTGACCACCGTGGCCTTGGAGAGGTCCTGCTCGAAGAGGTCGCCCTCGATGAACTCGATCCGTTTGGCTACGCCCGCGGTGTCCGCGTTGCTCTTGCTCTCCTTGATCCGCACCGGGTCGATGTCCACGCAGACGCCGCGCGCGCCGTACTTCTTGACCGCCGTGATCACGATCCGTCCGTCGCCGCATCCCAGGTCGTACACCAGATCGTCGGCGCCGACCTGCGCGGCGGTGAGCATCTCGCGCACCTTGGTCGTGTCGGTGGGGACGAAGTGCACGTCGGGAGCACGCGCGGGGGCCTTGCTCTCCTGGCCGCTCAGCCCGGAGGGGGCGGTGAGGGCCAGCCCGGCGACCAGCGCCGGCGCCACGGCGAAGGCTCGATGAAGGGGTAGGGCTACGGTGCCCATGTGGTGCCTCGTGCGACCGGAGGGTGAAGCGCCGCCGCGCGACCGCGGCCGGCCAGCGCGAGCACCGGAAGTCCCGCGAGCATCACGGCGACTCCCAGGAGCGCGCCCCGCCCGGCATAGGCGACGCTGGAATACAGCATGTATGCGGCGATGCCGCAGAACAGCAGCGGAACGACGGGATAGAGCGGCACCCGGAAGGGGCGGTCCACCGCCGGCTCGCGCCGGCGAAGCACCAGCAGCGCCGCCCCGGTGCCGAAGAGGATGAGCCAGAAGACCGGCGCGGTGTACGCCACCATCGCCTCGAAGCCGCTCCGGGCGAAGGCGCCGAATCCCACCAGCAGCAGCGCGATGGCCCCCTGGAGCAGAAAGGCGGAACGGGGGGTATGCTGGTCCTCGTGCCAACCGCTCAGGAAGCCGAAGAGAGGCACGTCGCGGCCGAGCGCGTAGTTGCTCCTCGCGCCCGTGATCATGGTGGCGTTGGCCGACGAGAGCGCCGCGACCATGACGGCGAAGCTCACCGCCACCGCGCCCCAGGCGCCGACCGCGCCGCGCATGAGATCGGCCGCCACGGCGGATGATCCGGCCACGCCCTGGAGGCCGAGCCCTCGGAGATACGCGGCGTTCGCCAGCAGGTAGAGCACCGTGATGATGCCGAGCCCCCAGCCCAATGTTCGAATCGCCCCGCGGCGCCGGTCCTTGAGCTCCGCCGAGATGTAGGCCGCCTCGCTCCAGCCGCCGAAGGTGAGCAGGACGAACACCACCGCGAGCGCGATCCCGCCGTTGGATGCCTCAGCACCCGCCTCGGCGATCCGCGGGGCGGGCTCCGCGATGACCAGACCCGCCACGATGACGGCAAGGAGCCCGAGCACCTCGAGCGCGGTGAGCGCGTACTGCACACCGCCGCTCTGACGCAGGCCGGCGACGTTCAGCAGCGTGAGCGCCACCACCACGCCGGCCGCGACGACGGCCGAGAGTCCGGCGCGGGGGTCGGCGCCGTCCACCAGCGTGGCGACGTAATCGCCCACCAGGAACGAGAGAATGGCGATGGACCCGGTCTGGATCACCGTCATCCGGGACCAGGCGCACAGAAACCCGGCCCGGCGGCCGAAGGCCCGGCCGAGGAAGTGATACTCCCCGCCCGCATCGGGATACGCCGCCGCCAGCTCGGCGTAGCACAGCGCGCCGAGGAGGGAGACGACACCGCCCACCACCCAGAGGGCGAGAAACATCGTTCCCGACGAGCTGCCTGCGGCGACCAGCTGCGGGGCCCGGAAGATTCCCGCGCCCAGCACCAGTCCGACCACCAGGATGACCCCGTCCCGCGTGTGCAGGACCGGCCTCGGCGCGGGCCGCTGCGCGTCCACTTGGCCATCTCCCATTTCAGCTCCACCGTGTCGGGATCGCGGCCCTGGAACCTCGGGGTGGCCGCGCTACAGCAAGGGGCGGGGAGGCAATAGAGTGCAGCGCGGGGCCGCCGGGCTGTAACCCGTGACACAGTCGGCCGTGCCGGCGCTCAGCGCAAGTCCAGCTCCCAGGTCTGTCCCACCAGGTCGTGCCCGAAGCTGTGGTGCCGGTTCTCTTCGGTCAGCTGGAAGCCGGCTCGCTCGTAGATGCGGCGGGCGGCGTGCAGCACGTCGTTGGTCCACAGCCTGACCTTGGCGTAGCCCGCCGACCGGGCGAAGCGCAGGCACTCCTCCACCAGGCGGGTGCCGACCCCGTGCCCTCGGGCCCAGGGTTCCACCAGCAGGAGGCGGAGCTTGGCGACGGTAGCGGTGTCCCGGACGAGGAAGACCGAGCCGGCCGGCTCCCCATCGAGCTCGGCGATCCAGCAGCGCTCGAGCCGGGGGTCTCGCTCCGCCACGTACCGGCCCACGATTCCCGCGACCAGTCCCTCGAACTCCGTGTTCCAGTCGTACTCGGCGGCGTACAGCTCACCGTGCCGCTTCACGACCCATCCCAGGTCACCCGGCCTGGGGTCGCGCAGCTCGACTTCGGGGCCCGCGGTGTCATGCTCCCCCGGCTTTCCCAGGATTCCCTCGATCGCCCGCATCGCGTCGATCAGCTCCCTACGCTCCCTGCGGCTCAGGCGTGCCAGCATGGCTCCGACTTCCTCGTTGGAGCGCGCGTCGAGTGCTCCGAATGTGCGGCTGCCCCGGGCGGTGAGGGAGAGCCGCCGCTGGCGCCGGTCGGAGGCGGGCGCGCGCGCCGAGACCAGCCCCTGCTTCCGCAACCCGCTCAGTATGCGGCTCAGGTAACCGGGGTCGAGCGCAAGAATCTCCCGGAGCTCCGTGGCCGTAATGCCCGGCCGGTGGGCGATCTCGTACAGCACGCGGACCAGGGTGAGCGAGAAGGGGCTGTCGAGCAGGCCTTCGTCGAGCAGACCGACCTGGCGGGTATAGAAGCGATTGAAGCGGCGAACGGCGGCAACGGGGTCGGACGTGGTCTGCATGGTGTCATCCCGGGTGTCATCCTGAGCGAAGCGAAGGATCGGCCGGTCCGGTCCTTCGCTCCGCTCAGGATGACGGAATTACTTGCTTTTGTCAACTATCGCCCAAGGTGCCCCCGGAACCCCGGAGATCGGCCGGTCTATAATTGAGTGATACTCGACCCACAGGAGGCACATCGTGACCGACAAGAAGATCATCGCCGTGGTGGGAGCAACCGGCGCACAGGGGGGTGGCCTGGTGCGGGCCATCCTGGCCGACAAGAACGGCCCGTTCCGTGCCCGCGCGCTCACCCGCGACGTCAATTCGCCGAAGGCCAAGGAGCTCGCTGCGGCCGGGGCCGAGGTGGTCGCCGCCGACGTCGACGACGCTGCGACCCTCCGCCGCGCCTTCGAGGGCGCCCATGGGGCGTTCTGTGTCACCTTCTTCTGGAATCACCTCTCTCCGGAGAAGGAGCTGGCGGAGGCGGCATCGATGGCCGAGGCGGCGAAGCAGACCGGAGTGGCGCATGTCATCTGGTCCACCCTCGAAGACACCCGGCGCTTCGTGCCGCTCGATGACGATCGGATGCCGACTCTGCAAGGGAAGTACAAGGTTCCCCACCTGGACGCCAAGGGCGAGGCCGACGCGTTCTTCACCAAGGCCGGCGTGCCGACCACCTTCCTGCTCACCAGCTTCTACTGGGACAACTTCATCTACTTCGGCTCGGGGCCGAAGCGCGGGCCCGACGGGGAGCTGACCCTGGTGCTGCCGATGGGCGACAGGAAGCTGTCCGCCATCGCCGCGGAGGATATCGGCAAGTGCGCCTACGGCATCTTCAAACGGGGGAAGGAGTTCATCGGCAAGACGGTGGGCATCGCGGGGGAGCACTTGAGCGGGGCGGAGCTGGCCGCGAAGATGACCCGCGCGCTGGGTGAGAAGGTGACCTATCAGGCCGTGCCCTTCGAGGTATTCCGCGGCTTCGACATCCCCGCCGCGGACGACCTCGGCAACATGTTCCAGTTCTACCACGACTTCAACGACTATTTCCGCGGGGCGAGAAGCGTGGAGTTCAGTCGGTCGCTCAATCCGGAGCTCCAGTCGTTCGACAAGTGGCTCGAGCAGAACGCCAGCAAGATTCCGATCGAAGCGGCGGCCGGTTGAGCCCCCGCATGCGTGTCCTCGGGCCGGTGACGGTCTTCGCGCTGGCGCTCCCGGCAGCGCTCGCCGCCCAGACCATCACCGCCGCCGAGCACGCCGTGCGCCGGGATTCCCTGGCGGCCAGGATCGACAGCGGCATCGTCGTCGCGTTCGGCGGCCGGACGCCGGTGGGGCCGGAGCGGTTCATGCAGCTCCCCGCCTTCCGCTACCTCACCGGCTTCCTGGAGCCCGACGCCGCCTTCGTGATGGTCGTGAGGCCCGGCGCCACCCACGCGACGCTGTTCACCTCCGAGCGGGACCCGCGGCGGGCGCTCTACGACGGCTTCCCGCCCGACTCGGCCGAAGTCGCCCGGCAGACCGGGATCGAGGCCCGCACCATCGACGGCCTCCCGGCGCATCTCGACTCGCTCTCCGGGTCCGGCCTCCCCTTCTACACCCTGCACGACTTCGCCACCGCCGACGCGGCTCAGACCGATTCCCTCACCCGCGGCGCCCACTTCATGCGGCAGTTCGCCGAGGGCCACCCGGCGATCACCGTCCGCGACGCGCATCCGATCCTCGACAGCCTGCGCACCCGCAAGAGCCCCGCGGAGGTGGCGATGCTGCGGCGCGCGATCGACCTGACGGCGGGCGGGATTCGCGAGGTGATGCGGGCCCTGAAGCCCGGGATGTGGGAGTACCAGGTCGAGGCCATGTTGCAATCCGCGTTCCGCCGCACCGGCGGTGACGGCACCGCGTTCGTCTCCATCATCGCCTCGGGGCCCAACTCGACCCAATACCACTACAACGCCAACAACCGCCGGATCGGGAAGGGCGAGGTCGTCGTCATGGACGTCGGCGCGGGCTACGGCGGCTACGCCGCCGACGTGACCCGCACGCTGCCGGCCACCGGCCGCTTCAGCGCCGAGCAGCGTGCGGTGTACCAGATCGTGCGCGACGCGCAGGCGGCCGCCGAGAAGGCGGCCCGGCCCGGCGCCACCTTCGAGTCGTGGCGCGAGGCGGCGCGCCGGGTGGTGGCGCGCGGCGTCGCGCGGCTCGGCCTCACCGAGGGCGAGGATGCGACGTTCGACCCGCCGTGGGCCGACCAGTGCGACGACAACCCGGCGGCCTGCACCCAGGCGTTTCTCTACATGGCCCACGGACTGGGCCACGGCATCGGGCTCGAAGTGCACGACCGGCCGCATCCCTGGTACGGCTCCGGCACCTTCCAGCCCGGCGACGTCTTCACCACCGAGCCGGGCATCTACGTGAGCCGGAAGCTGCTCGACATCCTCCCGGATACGCCGAAGAATCGCGCCATGATCGCCAAGGTGCGGCCCGCCGTGGAGCGCTACCACGACATCGGCGTCCGGATCGAGGACGACTACCTCATCACCGAGCGCGGCGTCGAGTGGCTCTCCCGCGCCCCCCGCGAGATCGCCGAGATCGAGGCCGAGATGGCGCGCAGCCCCTGACGAAGCTTCTCGTCCTTTTCGTCACCGCGTTCGTCGACATGGTGGGGCTCGCGATGATCGTGCCCCTCCTGCCGTACTACGCCACCGAGTTCGGCGCCGGCGCCGCCACCGTCGGCCTGCTTATCTCCGCCTTCTCCGTCGCACAGCTCGCCGTGGCACCGCTGTGGGGGCGGCTCTCGGACCGCTACGGGCGCCGCCCGGCCATCCTCGCCGGACTGCTGATCACCTCCGCGGCCTACCTGGTCTTCGGCTTCGCCGGCTCGGTGCCCGCGCTGCTGCTGGCCCGGGTGGTCCAGGGCATCGGCGGCGGCACCATCGGCGTGGTCCAGGCCTACGTGGCCGACGTGTCCCCGCCGGAGCAGCGCACCAAGAGCCTCGGCTGGCTCTCCGCGATCACCAGCCTCGGCGCGGTCGCGGGGCCCGCATTCGGCTCGCTGATGGTGTCGCTCGGCGGGCAGGAGTTCGTGGGGCTCGGGGCCGCAGGCCTGGCGGCGCTGGTCGCGGCATTCGCCTGGTGGTTTCTGGTGGAGTCGCGGGAGGTCGAGAGCCAGGCTGTGCCGTCCGCCGCCGAACGCGCCGCGCGCCCGAAGACCGGGCGTGCCGCCATCGCCCACGTTCTCTCCCGCTGGCACGAGCCGGCGCCGCGGCTCATCTGGATCTACGCCATCGGCATCGGCGCCTTCTACGGCACCATCCAGACGGTGCCGCTCCTCCTCTCCGACCGGCTCGGCGTCACCGCGACGACCGTGGGGTACTTCGTGATGTATCTCGGCGGGATGGGCGTGGTGGTGCGAGCGCTGGTGCTGGGACGCGCCGTGGACCGGCTGGGCGAGGCCCGGCTCGCGCGGTTGGGCATCGTGATCCTGGCGGCCGGGCTGATGGCGACGGGCGCCGCTCGCGGGAGCGCAATGCTCGCGGCGGGCTTCACGCTCATGCCCCTCGGCACGGCGTTTCTCTTTCCCTGCGTCACCGGGCTGCTCTCCCGCGCCGTACCGGCCACGGAGCGCGGGCTGTACATGGGAGTCCAGCACACCTTCGGCGGGGTGTCGCGGGTCGCCTTTCCCATTGCGGCGGGCCTGCTGATGGACCGGTTCGGAGTCGGGGTGCCGTTCTGGCTCGCCGGTGTCCTGGTGCTGGCGAGCCTGCCGCTCACCCGCTCCATCGGCACTCGCACGGAGCCGGTACCGCCCGCCGCGGCCGACGCGCTCCGCCTCGCGGCCGCCGACATCACCGGGGAGTTTCCGGTGCCTCCGGCCGCGTCGAGCCCAGGCCCGCTTCCCGGAGCAGGAGCTCCCCTCCGGTCGGACGTCCGGCACGAACCTCCGCCCGGGTGAGCACGAGGCGATCCTTCGCGCGCGTCATCCCCACGTACAGCAGTCGCCTGGCCTCCTGGATCTCCGGCTCCCGATTCTCGTTCAGCGCATGGAATCCGGGGAGCGCCGCGTCTTCGGCGCCCACGACGTAGACCCGGGAAAACTCGAGTCCCTTGGTCGAATGCAGGGTGAGCAGGTTGAGGCGATGCTCGTCGATGTCCGATCCGTCGCTGCGGGAGAGCGCGATCCGTTCGAGCAGCAGGTCGATGCTCCCGGCGAGAGTCGGTGCCGCGCTCGCGGCCACCAGCGCGGAGAGCCGCGCAGCCGACGTGGGATACCGCTCCTCCGCGGTGCGCTCCGTCCTGATCCGCTCGATCAGGCGGGCGCCGCCCAACCGCTCCGTCAGCTCCTCCACCGACGGCGCGCCGGCCGCCTCGTGCTCCTCGGCGTAGACCTGGAGACAGTCGCCGAAGCGCCCCACCGTCGCCGGCAGGGCGACCTCGCGAAGCAGGCGCTCCTCCGCGGTCGGCTCGGCGCCCTCGTCCAGCGCCAGTGCCAGCCCGAGCCAGCCCAGCAACTGGGGCAGCGCCGCCTTGCGGGCCCGCGCCAGCTTGAGCGCGCCCAGGTGGCGCAGCACGCCGGCGAGGGTCGCGGCGTCGTCCTCCGCGTGGTGCGACCGGCCGGCCGCGATGCCGAAGCGGTGCGCCAGGTCCTCCAGCTTGGCGCTCTCGTCGATCAGCGACCGGGCCAGCGGCAGGGTGTCGTAGAAGACGAGGTCATCGACGCCGGGGAGGCCCGCCGCCAGCCGGCGGAGCACCGGCATGTCGAACCGCTGGCCGTTGTGCGCCACCAGGATGTCGTCGCCGACGAACGCCCGGAACTCGGGCCAGATCTCCTCGAAGGTCGGCTGGTCGCAGAGATCCTCGTCGCGGTAGCCGTGCACCTTGGTGGCCGCCGGGTGGACCGGGCGGCCGGGGCGCACCAGCCGCTCGAGCTTCTCCACCACCACGCGGCCCCGCACCCGCACCGCGGCGATCTCGACGATCTCGCAGTCGGCGATCTCCTTGTCGGTGGTCTCCAGGTCGAAGGCGACGTAGTCCTGGAACGGGTCCTCGGCATCGCGGCAGTAGTGGAGCTGGAGCGCCTTGAAGAGCGCGAGCGGGCGGAAGGCGCCGGCGCGGAGCACCAGATCGCCGGGCAGCGGCCGGTCGCCGGGCGCGAGCCGCCGCACGTCGCCGCCGAGCGCGCCCTGGAGCAGACGAACGGTCGCGATCTCGATACCGCGATCGGGCTCGACCCAGATCGCATTGCCCCGCGCCGTGGCCCGGCCGATGCGTTCCGCCAGCGCGACGGTGCCGGGGAATTCCGCCGGATCGCTCAGGTCCGCGGCGCGCTCCTCCAGCGGGTTCCGGTACTTCCCGATCCGCTGGGAGAGGAGCTCGTCCACCAGCGGCGCCAGCGTCTCGTGGGTGCGCCCCAGCGCCGCCAGGTTCTCCACGTGGTAGATGAAGCGCCACGCCTTTCTCGCGTCCACGTCGCCCCGGGAGGCCCGGGCGAAAGCGCGGAGGGCGGACACCAGGTCGCAGTCCCGGTAGCGGGCCCGCACCTGCTCGATCATCGGCCCGGGCAGCACCTGCTCGGCGAAACCCTCGATCGCCAGCGGGTCCTCGGGTGACCGGATCACCCGGAGGGAGGAGACGACGAAGGCGATCACCTCGTCGTCCCTGACCGACTGACCCTGCGCCAGCCGGCAGGGGATCCCGGCCTCGATGCAGCGCATCTCCAGGTACTGTCCCGTGACGTGGGCACGATACAGCAGCGCGTACTCGCCCCAGCCGAGCCCGGTGTCCGCGCGGTCTCGCCAGAGGTCCTCGAGCACCCAGGAGGCTTCGGCCACCTCGTCGGCGAACGAGTACGACACGACGCAGTGGTCGGACTCCCGGTCCGCCACGATCTCCTTGCGGAACAGCGCCGGATTGGGCGCGATCACCCGGCGGGCCGCCTCGAAGATTTGCCGGGAGCAGCGCCGGTTCCGGTCGAGCACTACCTCCGTGACGGCGAAGTCGTCGCGGAACCGTTCCAGGATCCTGGGATCGGCGCCGG
The DNA here is from genome assembly GCA_963826065.1 of uncultured Gemmatimonadales bacterium. Classification (GTDB taxonomy): domain Bacteria; phylum Gemmatimonadota; class Gemmatimonadetes; order Gemmatimonadales; family GWC2-71-9; genus CAVVWJ01. Next base: position 57,395 of record CAWGVP010000003.1, on the reverse strand, counting down.
CCCAGGAGTAGATGGACTGTTCGTCGTCGCCCACCGCGAAGCAGTGCCGGTGCCCGGCGGTGAGCCCCGTGATGACTTCGTACTGCGCCAGGCTGAGATCCTGGAACTCGTCCACCAGCACCGCGTCCCACCGGGCCCGGATGGCGTCGGCGGTGGCGGGGTGCCCGCGGAGCAGCTCGCCGGTGAGGGCGATCAGGTCGTTGTAGTCGAGTAGCCCGCGCGCCCGGAGGGCCTCGCGATAGCCGGTGAAATATTCCAGGTCGCCGGCGGTGAGCGGATAGTGCTCCAGCTGATGGCGGCCGAACAGCCGAAGCAGCTGGGGCTGGCGCTCGGGCCGGACGTGGAGCCGCCGAAGCACCCGCTTCTGGTAGTCCTCGTCCGCGAGTCCGAAGCCGCGGCGCAGCCCCATCACCGCGGCGTGCTCCCGGAGCAGCGCGAGACAGAGCGCGTGCAGGGTGCCCCGGACGACTTCGTCGGCTCCGGCGCCGACCTCGCGCCTGAGCCGCGCGGCGATCTCGTCCGCGGCCTTGTTGGTGAAGGTGATGGCGCAGATGCGGCGGGGGTCGAGACGAGCGGTCCCGATCAGATAGGCGATCCGCCCGATCAGGCAGAAGGTCTTGCCCGCGCCCGGTCCCGCGACGACCAGGACGGGTCCGGGTGGGGCCTCGATGGCACGGAGCTGGGCGGGGGTCGGAGCCGGACCACCTCCGGTGAGGAGGAGCGAGCCGATTCCGGCTGTGGCGGTCATGCGTGCAAAGATACTACCGGGCTGTGCACGGCCTCCGGGGGAGGGCCGCGAGCGCGATGGCGAGCTCGGAGAACGCGGCCTGGTTCTCGGGCTTCGCCATGAAGGTCGCGTCGTAGCGCCACGACAGCAGGGCACACGCCGACGGGCCGAGGACGCTCCCCCATTCCACGACGTTCTCGGGGGTCATCCGGCAGTTCACGCCATGGGTGCCGAGGCCCCCGGTGCCGGCGCAGTCCAGGGGGCCGGTCTTGTCCTGCACGCCGCCGTCGAGGAGGTTTAGGCTGAACACGACCTCCAGTCCGTCCCGGTCGGCGATCGCGAGATTGGCGTCACGCCATGGGACGACGTTCCCCTTCCGTGCCGCGTACTGCGGCATGAAGAACTCGCAGACCTGGTACGAGTTGCCGGGCTCGAAGGCGTTGCCGTCGTGGCCCGCGCCGACGGGCAGGGTGGGAAAGATGTTCTTCACGTAGGCGCAGAGCTGGTCCACCCGGGCCTTGGTCATGGTTCCGGGCGGCCCCCAGTCCTTGACCGTGGTGCCGGACTGCTGCGGCTCGTCCATCACCGAGTTGCCGATGATCGTCCCGTCGGCCACCCCCGCGGCCACGGCGTCCCGAATCGCCTGGGTATCGAACTTGTTCATCGCGGCCTGCCACTTTGCCTGATCGAATACCCCGTCGGTCTTGTATTTGTCGTGCGAGCCGCCGGTCATCACCAGCAGCAGGCGTATCCCCTTGGACCGTGCAGCCTGGATGTGGGCTACCATCTCGGACGCCGGGAAGAACTCCCGGCTCGCGGTGAGCGGTGCGCTGCCGGTGGCGCGCGTCGTGGTGGCGGTGGACCACAGGTCGTTGATGCCGAGCGGGATGCCCTCACTCCGCAGCATCACCACCTCGGTCGTGTCCGCCACCTCGCCGGCCGTCGCGGTCACGACGCATGGCCCCGGCTCGCCCTGCGGGGCGCTGAAGACGCCCGCTCCGGAGACCGTGCCGCAGCTGGCCGCGTAGCTCACCGGATCGGATAGGGGGTTCCCCGCCGCGTCGAAGACCGATGCCACGAACCGCGTCGTCTCGCCCGGTCGGCTCGCGGCGATCTTCGGCACCAGCACCAAGCGGCCCAGCGGTGCGGCGGTGATCACCACCTCCGCCGTGTCCTCCAGACCTCCGGCGGCCGCGGCCACGACCTGGTAGGTGCCCTCGTCGGGGCCGGCCGTGTATTGGCCATCGGCGGCGATGGCGCCGCCGGTGGCGGTATAGGTCACGGCCACCGCGACACTGTCTCCGTCGGCGGTGCGGCCGTACGCCTCGAAGCGAACGTCCCCGCCGGCCGGCACGGTGGCGGTCGCCGGTACCAGGAACAGCTCTGCCGCCGGCTCCGGGTCCGGGTCCGGATCCGGGTCGCCACCCTCGACGGTGACCGCCGAGGTGTCCGCCGCACCGAACGAGGAAGTCGCGATCACGAGGTAGGTCCCCGGCTCGTTGCCGGCGGTCAGAACCCCGACCGCCGAGATCGCGCCGCCGGTGGTCGTCCAGCCGACGTTGACGCCGGCCGTCTCGCCGTCCCTGGTCAGACCCTTGGCGACGAACTGCACCGTTGCACCTGCCTCGACCGTGGCCTCCGCGGGTGTCACCACCACTTTCGCGCCGCTGACGGTGCGAACGACCACCTTGACGAACCGGGACCGGTCGTCCGCCGTGGCCTTGATCGAGGTCTTTCCCGTGCGGAGGGCCTTGAAGGTCATCGCTGGGAGTGGCGGACCCACAAGCGAGGCGATGCTGGTGTTGCTCACCTTCCAGATGATCGTGCGGTCCAGCGGCTCGTTGGCCCGATTTTTCGCCGTGGCGGTAAACCGGAACTGGTCCCCGACGAACACCATCTGGGAATCAGGAACGACGGTGACCTTGGCCACCACGTCGTCCACCACGGCCGCAGCCGGGCCGTCGTGTGGCGCGAGCACGCTGGGGGTGGTGGTCTCCCCGGCACAGGCGAAAACGAGACTGAGCGCCGGCAGGAGCGCGGCGCACCGGCGGGACGAGGTTGTCAGGAGGAGCCCTTGGGAAGCGGGGTTGCGGCAAAGATGCCGCCGGGTACCGCGGCGCGGAAGGGGGCCGGGGTGGCGCAAGCCTGTACCGCCTGTCATTCTGAGGGGACGCCAACCAGGGATCATTCCGCTATTCGAGGGCATAAACATGCGCCAGCACACCTTTCCCCTCCTGGGGCTGGTCGCGGGATCAGCCATTCTCGCGACCGCCTGCTCCGACTCCACCCAGCCCACTCCGCCGACGGAGCCGCCCGCCGACCTGGGACCGGCCGGCGGCCTCCAGTCCGACGACCCGGTCGCGCTGGCCCGCCAGGTCCCGGGCTTCGGGGGATTCTTCTACGACGAAGCAGGGGTGCCCACGATCTATCTCAAGGACGTCGGGCTTCGCGCCGGCGCGGAGCGCGCCCTGCAGCCGTTCCTCGCCGCGCAGGGAACGGCGGGCTCGGCACTCCAGGTGCGGAAGGCGGATTTCGACTGGGCGTCCCTGGAGCGGTGGCAGACGCAGGCCACCACCGAGGCGCTCTCGCTTCGGGGAACCGTCTACGTGGATGCCGACGAATCCCGTAACCGGGTCAAGATCGGCGTCGAGCGAGGCACGCCAGCGGGCCAGGTGAAGGCGGCCCTCGCCCGCATGGGGGTCCCGGCCTCCGCCGCGGTGATCGAGGAGGTCGAGCCCTTCACCAACGCCGCCACGCTCCGGGACCGGGTGCGACCGGTTCAGGGTGGGCTTCAGATCAACTTCCCGGGATTCCTCTGTACGCTCGGGTTCAACGCGAGGAGTGGCACCCAGCGGTCCTTCATCACCAACTCCCACTGCACCAATGAACAGGGCGGCAACCAGAGTACTCCGTACTGGCAACCCCTCCAGACCACGGCACCCACCCGGATCGCCACCGAGGTGGACGATCCCGGCTACACCCAAGGGAACGGCTGTCCCGCCGGGCGGCGATGCCGCCGGAGCGACGCGGCGCGCGCGCGCTACGCCAGCGGAACCGCCTCGACGCTGGGCGAGATCGCGAAGACCACCGGCCCCAACAACGGGTCGCTGACGATCTCCGGCAAGTTCAACATCACCGCGGAAGGCAACCCGGTGGTGGGCCAGAACGCGAACAAGGTCGGACGAACCACGGGCTGGAGCCGCGGCCGGATCACCAACACCTGCGTCAACGTGAACGTGTCGGGGACCAACCTCACCCAGCTCTGCCAGTCGATCGTGACCGCCCGGGTGGGTGGCGGTGACAGCGGCTCACCGGTGTTCCTCCGGCCCGGCTCCGGCACCAACGTGAGGCTGCTGGGGATCCTCTGGGGCAGCGGGGGAAGCAACCTCTACGCCTTCAGTCCGATCTCGAACATCGAGGGGGAGCTCGGGGCGCTGGCGACGTTCTGAGGCACCGCTGTCACGTGTCACCGTGTCAGCTCATCAGTCTTCCGGCTCCATCGCCTCCGCACCGAGCTCCGCGCGATCGAGCTCCTCCTCGATCCGGTGGAAGGCATCGTCACCGATGGTGCCGTCCGCGCGGAGCTCGGAGAGCCGGCGCCGCTCCGCGGCCATCGCCGCGCGGGCGGCGGTCGCGTAGGCTCGCGCGCCGTTCTCGGGCCTCCCCGCCGAGCCCGTTCCCGCCAACCGTGACTCTGCCCGCTCCAGCCGGACCCGGTACTTCCGGCGGAGGAGATCGGTGGAGTCCGTCTCGCCGGCGGCGTCGACCAGCGCCGCGGCGCCGGCCCGCAGCGCTTCCACCCGGGCGAGCCGGACCTCGCGCTCGACCGAGTCATCGTGCTCGAGGCCGAGCCACGCCATGATCGGCTTGAGCGTCAGCCCCTGGGCCACCAGGGTCCCGAGCACCACGGAGAATGCGGTGAACAGAATGAGGTCGCGGTGCGGGAAGCCGGCCGGCAGGGCCAGCGCCGCCGCCAGCGTCACCGTTCCGCGCATCCCGGCCCAGGCCATGACGATCGCGTGGCGCCGGGCCACCGGGGTGCGTGGGCCGCGCACCAGATGGGTGCCCAGCACCCACGCGATGCGCACCAGGATGACCGCCGCGCACACGACCAGCGCGATGCCGATGTACTCCACGAGCGCGGCGCGCTCCAGCTCCCGGACGATCGGCTTGAGCTGGAGGCCGACCAGGATGAACGCCAGCGCGTTGAGCAGGAACACGGCCACTTCCCATACCGCGTACGACGGGATCCGGATCCTCGCCGGGATCACGTCGGGTGCGGTGCGCGCGACCGACATGGCGTACACCACCATCGTGAGGATGCCCGAGAGATAGAGCCGTTCGGCGGCGATCCAGACCCCGAAGGTGCCGACGAACTGCACGATGACGGCGGTCGGGACGTCCTCGATCCGGCTGGTGAGCCGGATCGTCACCCGGGCGAGCACCAACCCGAGCACCACGCTGCCGACGGTGACGAGGAGGAGCGTCGGCACGACAGACCAGCCGGAGATCGCGCCGGCGGCGGCCGCGACCGCGAGGCGGTAGATGAGGAGCGCGCTCGCGTCGTTGAAGAGACTCTCACCCTCGAGGATGACGAGGAGCCGGTGGGGCGGTCGCAGCGGACGGAGCACCGCCGTCGCCGCGGCGGCGTCGGGGGGCGCGACGATCGCGCCGAGCGCGACGGCGGCGGCCCACGGCAGCTCCGGCACCAGCCACCGGGCGGTCACCGCCACCGCCGCCACCGTGACGGCCACGGTGACCAGGGCGAGGCCGGCCACCGGGCGCCAGTTGTGCCGCAGGTCGCGGGGGGAGGCGTCGAACGCCGCGTCGAGCAGCACGGGCGCCACGAAGAGGGCGAGCGCCAGCTCGGGATCCAGCGTCACCGGCGCCACGCCCGGCATCAAGGCTATGGCCGCTCCGGCCAGCGCGAGGAGCGCCGGGTAAGGCGCGCCGATCCGCCGTGCGAGCGCGGCAAGCGCGGCGCCGATGAGCAGGAGGACGATGACGGTCTCGAAGACGTGCAACGCTTCCGCCTGAACGGTCGGTCAGCTCGAGGGAATGACCAGTTCCACCACGTCTCCCGGCTCCACCACGATGGTCTCGCTGACCGGCAGACCCTGCCCGCCGATGGGATCGCAGAGGAAGCGGAGCGAGGCGGAGCCGCCGCGGACCAGCCGGTCGGGAATGGCGAACGTCGTGGTCGAGTGGCCTCGGGCGATGCCGAGACGCTGGCGCTGGGCGCCGTCGAGCACGTAGACCGTCATGTCGGGGAAGCCCTGGTTCTCGACTTCGAGCGTGGCGGAGCCTCGGATGGGCGAGGGCTCGGTGTCGTCGGATTCCCCGGCTGAGCGGCAGGCAGTGGCCAGGAGGGACAGGACGAGCATGGCCGGAGCGGCGCGGAGATGTGTCATAGCCGAACGTAATCACCGATTCTCCCTGAAACGAGGGAGTGAGGGAGAACCGTTCGGGGGCCGGAGGCGTTATGATGGTGAACCCTCACCGGATCCCCCTCATGCCGCTCGTCGTAAGTCGCCTGGCTGCCCCCCTCCTCGCCGCGGTCGTCCTGATACCGGCGACGCTCATGTCGTTGCCCCGCCTCGCTGTATCGCGCGGAGCACCGCCCGAAGCAGCCGCATTGGCCCCGGAGCCCGTGCCCGTCGGCGTCGCCGCTTCGGTGGACACCGCCTTCTTCGCCGGGGGCTGCTTCTGGGGGGTGGAGGCGGTGTTCGAGCACCTGAAGGGGGTCTCGTCAGCCACCTCGGGCTATGCCGGCGGCTCGGACCCGTCGCCCACCTACGAGGCGGTGAGCTCGGGCAGGACCGGGCACGCGGAGGCCGTGCTGGTCGTGTATGACCCAGGGCAGATCTCGTACGACCAGTTGCTTCAGATCTTCTTCACCGTGGCCCACGATCCGACGCAGCTGAATCGCCAGGGTCCGGACGTGGGGACGCAGTATCGTTCCGCAGTGTTCTACCGCAACGACGCCGAGCGCGAGGCGACCGAGCGGTACATCGCGAAGCTGAAGGAGGCCAAGGCATACCGCGCGCCGATCGTGACACAGGTGGCCTCGCTGAATGGATTCCATGAGGCGGAGACCTACCATCAGGACTACCTGGTCCGGCACCCGAACCAGCCTTACATCGTGATCAACGACGCGCCGAAGCTGGAGCATTTGCGGAAGGCGTTCCCGGCGCTGTACCGGAAACCGGCGGTGAGTTGAGACATCCGGAGCTCTGAAAGAGGAAACGGCCACCCAGCAGGGTGGCCGTTTGCATTCTCACATCGTGCGGGCCTGTACGAATAAGTATGCAAGATTCTGCACACTAATTCCTCGCGAATTTAGATGCGGAAACTGACCCGGCGCGTACTTGCACCCCGCACTCTTCGGGTCTACACTAGAGCGCCGTTGCCGAGGCTGTGCTCTCTCTCCGGCACTCCTACATCGCTCTTACATCGCTGCATCGATACCTCTCTTCAAACGCTCCCCAGCAGGAGACCCGCCCATGAGAAGGAACGTTCTACTCGCGGCATGCCTCGTCGTTGCCCTCGGCACGACCGCCTGTCAGGACCGGGAACCGCAGAACGACATGACGTCCCCAACCCTGGGGACGGCCGAGCTCCAGCAGTCCGACTTCACACGAGACCCCAGCCTGCTCAAGCTGCCGGCGTCGGTCCGGGTGAGCGACCTGCGCGATCCGTCCCGCGCCGTCGTGCCCACCGCCTGCGACGACGATACGCCGGTCTTCAACTACTTCCTCGAGCGGGCGTTTCAGATCCCGCTTCCGACGCTCACTCTGCTGATCAACCGCTGGACCGACCTGGTCCCCACCTACGAAGCGCTGATCTTCCAGACGGTGGCCACACCCCAGTACTTCGGTTACAACGGCGAATACACCCGGCGAATGGCGAAGACCGAAAAGGACGTGAAACAGTTTTGGGACATCGAGTCGGATGACATTCAGGTTCTCGCCATGCATGGCACCGTGTTGGCGGACCCGAGCCGCACCGTCCCCACCTACACGTCCCCCATCTTCCTCGGTCTGCCCCCGGCAACGGCCCAGACCTGGGCATCGGAAGTCCGGACCGTGATGCTCACGGAGCCGACAGTGAACGGGGGCAACCATCCGCTGTTCACCTTCAACGCGTTCGCCATTTCGGCGCCGGAGCTCGGCATCCCCGACAAGATCGTCATGGGCGATGGGATCCTGGACGGCTTCAAGGCGGTCGGGTTCGACGACGTCGCTCTCCCCGCCATCTTCGCGCATGAGTTCGCGCACCACATCCAGTACGAGCAGAACTATTTCGACGAGCTCCCTCCGGGCGCCGATCCGACCACGGTCAATCAGGCGGAGCTGACCCGGTACACCGAGCTGATGGCCGATGCCCTCGCAGCCTACTACCTCACCCACAGCCGTGGGGCATCGATGAACCGGAAGCGGGTCGAGCAGTTCCTCCAGGTCTTCTTCCAGATCGGCGATTGCCAGTTCACCAGCAGCGGGCACCACGGCACGCCGATCCAGCGGATGCGGGCGGCACAGTTCGGCTTCGACGTGGCGGATCAGGCCCAGAAGCAGGGGCACATCCTCACCTCGGACCAGTTCCACGATCTCTTCACGGCGGAGTACACCACGTTCGTAGCTCCCTGAGCTGAAGCGCTGGAGCCGCGAGCATCGAGGGCCGGAAGCGTCCGCTTCCGGCCCTTGTCTTGCCTGCCGTCCCCCACCTTTCTCCGCGGGAACTCCCCAGGACTGCGAGACTCAGGTACTGTCAGGTCATTCCCGTTACTCCAGGGTGTGGCTCGGGCCGAGGAGGGTCGGCAGATTTCTTGCCAGCGGTGGGCCTGCCGACACCGACTCCCGCCCTCACTCCTGGAGCAGAACCGCGCGTGCAAAACGCTGGAGAACTTGAGCTTAAGGAGCTTATGGAGCTGGGGAGCGCAGGCCCTCGCCCGATCGGCGACCGCCCTGCCGGCCACGGCGTCCCCAAGGTGGCCCGCCTTGCCGGCAGGCGTATTCTCGTCGTCGCACCCCAGCCCTTTTATCAGGATCGGGGCACGCCGATCGCGCTCCGCCAGGTGCTCGAAGCCCTCAGCCAGCTCGATTACGGGGTCGATCTCCTCACCTTCCCACTCGGAGAGGACATCTCGCTCCCGGGGCTGCGGATAATCCGCGCCGGCAATCCGCTCGGGATCCGAAGCGTGCCGATCGGGTTCTCGCTCGGAAAGGTGGCGCTCGACGCCTCGCTCACGGCAGCGCTGAAGACCCAGCTCACCCGGACCACCTACACCTGTCTGCACGCCGTCGAGGAAGCGGCTTTTCCGGCCGTGGTTCTGGGCCGGCGTCACGGGATACCGACCCTGTACGACATGCAATCCAGTCTGCCGGAGCAGCTCCTCGAGCATTCGGTCGCGAGGATACCCCCGGTTCCCGCCGGCCTCGCGGCCGCCGAGCGCTGGCTGTTCGCGCGGGCCGACCTGGTGGTCGCGAGCGTCGGCCTGGGCGATCGTGTCCGGCGGCTCGCCCCCGCGACGCCGGTACGGGAGTGGCGGTTTCCCAGCGCGATCGTCGGCGACCACGCCGCGGACGCGGAGGGACTGCGACACCGGCTGGGGTTGCCGGACGACGCGCCGGTGGTGCTGTACAGCGGCACCTTCGAGGCCTACCAGGGACTGGAGCATCTGATCGTCGCCGCGCCGCGGATTCTCCAGCGGGTGCCATCGGCCAGGTTCGTGTTCGTGGGAGCGGACAAGGCCGGGCGGATCGAGGTCGAGGATGCTGCCGCCGATCTGGTGCACGACGGAGTCCTGACCGTGGTGGACCGTCAGCCCCGATGGATGATTCCGTCCTATCTGGCGCTGGCCGACGTCCTGGTCTCGCCCCGTGCTTTCGGGGGGAATCTTCCTCTCAAGATCTTCGACTATCTGGCCGCGGGCCGGCCGATCGTCGCCACCGATATCGAAACCCACCGCACGGTGCTGAACAGCGATCGCGCCGTACTGGTGGAGCCCACCCCCGAAGGCCTCGCCGACGGCATCGTGTCGGTGCTGTGCGACGGCGCGAAAGCGGCGGCGCTCGCGGGCGCGGCGCGGGAGTACGCGGTCGAGCATCTGGGCTGGGGACAGTTTCTGCGGTCGGTGGCCGAGCTCTACCAAGAAGTCCACCGCAATGTCCCGGCCTGAGGCCGGCACGGCCGGGCCCTGGAGCCTGATATCGGTGGTGATCCCGGCACGGAATGAAGCCCGCGTCATCGGCGAGCTGGCGCGGTCCGTTCTGGCCCAGCGGCCGGCCGGGGCGGAGCTGGAGGTGGTGGTGGTGGACGACGCCTCGAGCGACGCGACCGTGGCCGTGGCCCGGGCGGCCGGCGCCAGGGTGTTGGAGCTCGGCGCCGGGTCCCACACCGGCAATCCGGCGCTGGCGCGGAACCGGGGAGCGGCGATCGCAGGGGGCGACCCGATCGTGTTCCTCGACGCCGACTGCATGCCCCGGCCCGGGTGGCTCGACCGGTTGCTCGGCGCCCACGAGGCCGGCGCGGACGTGGTCGGTGGCTCTCTCGATCTCCCCCCCGGCCTCCCCGCGATGGCGCGCTGCGACTACTACTGCGGCTGGTACCACGTGCACTCCCGCCGCCCGCCGGGCGAAGTGCCGAACCATCCGCCGGGCAACCTCAGCGTCCGGCGCGCCACCTTCGCACGCAGCGGAGGATTCACCGAGCGGCAGCCGGTGGCATACGCCCACGAAGAGCTGGCCTGGCAGGCCGAGGTGCGCCGGGCCGGGGGCAGCATCCGCTTCGAGCCGGCCGCCGCCGTCTACCATCACAACCGGCCCGGCTTCGGCAATCTGCTCCGGCGCAACTATCGCTGGGGCTACAGCGCGATCGAGAGCAAGGCGCAGTCCGGAGCTGTCCGGCAGGCCTGGGTCTACCGCTACCCCGGACTGCTGGTGGCGGGGAGCGTTCCGCTGGCGCTCGGCAGCACCGCCTACATCCTCTGGTGCTGGCTGCAAGCCAGGGTATTGGAGCCCCTGCTCATGCTCCCCGCCGTACTCGCCGCGCGCTTCGCCTACTCCGCGGGACTGGTGGCGGGCGGAATCCGGTGGATGCGGCACGGCGAAGCCGTCGAGGCAGCTCGGCCCCGCTGGGAATGACTGGAGCCGTGTGCGGACTCTCGGCCGCGATCTGCACCCGCGACCGGCCGGCGCTCCTTGCCCGGGCGCTCGAGTCGCTCGTCACCCAGACCCCGGAAGTCTCCGAGATCCTGGTGGTGGACAACGCACCCGCGGGCGACGCGACCCGCGCGCTCGTGGCCACCCGCTTTCCATCGGTCCGGTACGTGGCGGAACCGGTGCCCGGGCTCGACTTCGCCCGCAATCGCGCGCTCGAGACCGCGACCAGAGACGTCGTGGCCTTCCTCGATGACGATGCGGTCGCCGCGCCGGGATGGGCCGATTCGCTGCGTCGGGTCTTCGAGATCGACGCCGAAGTGGCGGTCTGCACTGGAAGGGTCGAGCCGCTCAGCCTGGAGACCCCCGCGCAGCGACTGTTCGAGGCCAACGGCGGCTTCTCCCGCGGCACCGACCGGATCCGGCTTCCGGACGACGCGAGCCGCCCGCTGCACGGGCACCGGGCGCCGCTCATCGCCTGGGCGATCAGCGTGGGCAGCGGCTGCAGCTACGCCGTCCGCCGGCGTGCCGCGCGAGCCTTGGGGGGGTTCGACGAGGCGCTGGACCTGGGGCCCGCGCTCCCGGGCGGCGGCGACCACGACCTGCTCTGGCGGGCGCTGGTAGCCGGCCATGCGGTGGTGTACGAGCCCTCGGCGCTCGCCTGGCACGAGCACCGCCGCCAGGTGGAAGCGGTCCACGATCAGATCGTCGGCCACCAGCGCGCCGTGCTGGCCTTCCTCGGCAAGCACCTGGTGAGTTCCGACTCGCGGTCGCGACTCGCGCTGCTCGGCTACACCGGGTGGCGGCTGGCGAAGCCGGGGGTCCGGCTGCTGCGGCGCGTCGTGCGGCGCGATCCGCTGCCCGCAAGCGTGCTCCTCCGCATGTGGTGGAACTGCTGGATCGGGTTGCTGGTGTACCCGCGGGCACGGCGGCTGGCGCGGCAGCGGCGGGAGGCCGTCCGATGAACCGCCCTGGGGGCCGCCTCCGCCGGGTGTGGCGGTACCGCGAGCTGCTCCACAGCCTCGTGGTGCGCAACCTCAAGGTGAAGTACCAGCGCTCGCTGCTCGGCTTCGTGTGGACGCTGGTGAATCCGTTGCTGACGGTCGCCATCCTGGTCGTGGTGTTCAGCCACGTGGTCCGCATTCCGCTGCCCCATTACTGGGCATTCCTGCTCTCCGGCTACTTCGTGTGGAACTTCGTGCTCCAGACCCTCAACACCGGCACCTACATCTTCGCCGAGCACTCCAGACTCACCCGCAGCGTCGCGTTCCCCAGCGAGATCCTGGTGTTCGGCGCCGCCGGCTCGCGGCTGATCGAGTTCGTCGCCGAGCTGGCGCTGGTCCTGGTCGCGCTGGTGCTGCTGCACCACGGCCGGGTGCCGGAGAGCTTCGTGCTGTTGCCGGTCCTCGTCCTGATCCAGCTCCTGCTGGTGATCGGGCTGGCCCTCCCGATCGCGACCCTGTCGGTCTTCTACTACGACGTCTATCACGCGCTGCCGATCGCGCTCACCACCCTGTTCTACCTTTCACCGGTGTTCTATCCGGCCGAGATGGTGCCCGAGGCGGCCCGCGCGATCTACTTCCTCAATCCCATCGCCGGACTGCTGACGCTGTACCACGACGTGCTCTATTGGGGCCGGATGCCGTCGCTCTACCTGCTGGGCGGCATGCTCGCCGCCGCGTTCGCCTTCTACCTGCTGGGTTATGCCGTCTTCCGCCGCTACGCCGCGGTCTTCCCCGAGATCGTCTGAGATGGCGGCCGCGCCCGCCGTCGCGCTTCGGGGCGTCTCGAAGCGGTTCTACTTCTACGAGCATCGCACCAGCTCGCTGCGGGAGTGGTTCATCCGCCGGGTGCTGCGGCGGCCGCTGCACGTCCGGCGGGCCGAATTCACCCTGCGGGAGATGAACCTGGTGGTCGAACGGGGCGAGGCGGTGGCGCTGCTGGGCCGGAACGGCTCGGGCAAGAGCACGGCGCTCCGGCTGATCGCCGGGATCTACCAGCCCTCGACCGGCACGGTCGAGACCAACGGGCGGATCACGGCCGTCATCGAGCTCGGCGCCGGCTTCCACCCGGAGCTGACCGGGGCCGAGAACATCGCGCTGTACGCCGCGGTGCTCGGCCTCACCCGGCGGGAGCTCGCCGCCCGCTATGACGAGATCGTCGAGTTCGCCGCGATCCCGGACCTGCCAGACACGCCCCTCAAGTACTACTCCTCCGGCATGGAGGCGCGGCTCGCCTTTTCGGTGGCGGTGTGCCTCCAGCCGGACATCCTGCTGCTCGACGAGGTGCTCGCCGTGGGCGATCAGGCGTTCCGCGAGCGCTGCCTCGAGCGGCTTCGGACCTATCACGAGCGGGGCGGAACGCTCATCCTGGTCTCCCACGAGCTGGAGCAGTTGCGCGAGCTCTGCAGCCGGGGCATCTGGCTGGCCGAGGGCCGCGTGGTGATGGACGGTCCCATCGACGCCGTGCTGGCGGGATATCGTGGCGAGAAGCGCTGAGGCCGCTGCGCTGGCTCCAGTGCGGCTGCTCGAGCTGGAGGCGGACCGCGAGCCGCCGGAGCTCGGCGGGCTGGCCGGCTTCGTCGCGGTCGAGGCACTGGTACGGCGGCGTGGAGCTCCGGTCGGCTGGGTGCGATTGCCGGTGGTTGACGGCACCTGTTCCGTGCAAGCGATCGGCGCGGCGCTGGCACGGTTTCGCGACGACCCCGCGGCCGCGGCGGTCGCGCCGGCGCCCCACGCTCCCTGGCCATCGGTGACGGTCGCGGTCTGCACCCGCGATCGCAGCGAGGACTTGAGCCGCTGTCTCGACTCGCTGGCCGGTCTCGAGCACCAGGCTCATGAGGTGCTGGTGGTGGACAACGCCCCCGCCACCGATGACACCCGGATTCTGGTCGAGCGGCGCGGAGGCACCGTCCGCTACGTCCGGGAGCCCCGGCCGGGACTCGACTGGGCCCGCAACCGCGCGATCGCGGAGGCCACCGGCGACATCGTGGCGTTCACCGACGACGACGTGGTGGTGGATCCCTGCTGGGTCCACGCCATCGCCGCTGTCTTCCGCGCCGACCCGTCGGTCGCCGCCGTCACCGGGCTCGTCCTCCCGGCGGAGCTGGACACCGATGCCCAGGTCCTGTTCGAGCGATACCGCGGCTTCGGCCGAGGCTTTCAGCGGCGGCGGGTCGCCCCACGGCGGGACGAGTGGCCGCTGGCCGCCAGGTACGGACTGGCCGGCGACTACGGCACCGGCGCCAACATGGCGTTCCGTCGAGAGGTCTTCGAGCGCATCGGGCCGTTCGATCCGGCGCTCGACGTCGGCACCCCGGCTCGGGGCGGCGGCGACCTGGAGATGTTCTTCCGGCTGCTCAAAGAGGGGCATGCGCTGGTCTATGAGCCGGCCGCGATCGTCCGCCACCGGCACCGGCGCAGCTGGGCCGAGCTCCGCCGCCAGATCGCCGATCACGGGATCAGCTTCTCGGCGTATCTCGTCCGCAGCGGCCTGGCCTATCCCGAGGAGCGGCTGGCGCTGGTCCGGCTGGCCGGCTGGTGGTACGCCAAGACGGCGTTCCGCGTTCTCCTGCCGAAGGCCGCACCCGCGAGCGCGCTGCGCTCGCTCGGGCTGGCGGAGCTCCGGGGCTGCATCACCGGCCTCGGCCGCTATCGCGCCTCGCAACGGGCCGCCGCGCGAGTGGCCGCCGACTACCCCATCGAGAGAGAAGACCATGAGTGACGTCGGCGGGCCGGAGCCGCTGGTCTCGGTCGTGATGCCGTGCCTCGACGAGGAGGAGGCCATCGGCGCCTGCATCGAGAAGATCCAGCGGACCTTCGCCGCTGCCGGGCTGAGCGGCGAGGTCGTGGTGTGCGACAACGGGTCCACCGACCGCTCCGTGGCGATCGCCGAGGAGCTGGGCGCGCGGGTAGTTCACCAGCCGGCCCGCGGATACGGCAACGCCTACCTCAAGGGCTTCGCCAGCGCGCGCGGGCGCTACCTGGTGATGGGCGACGCCGACGACACCTACGACTTCACCATGATTCCCCAGTTCCTCGCCGCGCTGCGCGACGAGGGCTGCGACTTCGTGACCGGCAGCCGCTACCTCGGCGGCGGCGACCGCCACATCACGGCCCTGCATCGCTGGTTCGGGAATCCGGCGCTCACCCGCACGCTGAACACCCTCTTCGGCACCCGGTACACCGACGTGTACTGCGGCTTCCGCGCCTTCTCCCGGGAGGCGTACGAGCGCATCCGCCCGGTGAGTCCCGGCATGGAGTTCAACCTCGAGCTGGCGATCAACGCCGGCCTGGCCCGCCTCAAGACCAGGGAGATCCCGATCGTCCTGGCCCCGCGCAAGGGCGAATCCAAGCTGCGCACCTTCCGCGACGGCTGGCGGAGCCTGCGGATGATGCTGCTCTACTCGCCCAACAAGCTCTTCTTCGTGCCGGGCACTTTCCTGCTGGCGCTGGGCCTGATGCTCCACGTCGCCGTCCTGCTGGGCTGGTCGATTCGGCGGGCGTCCGGCCGCGGGCGTGACCGCCGTCTTCGCGACGATCCTGAGCGTCGTGGGATTCCAGATCGTGAGCCTCGGCCTCCACGCCAAGACCTATTCCTGGAGCCGCCGGTTCGATCGCGACAACCGGCTGCTCACCGGCTTCTACCGAAGCTTCAAGCTCGAGGGCGGGCTGCTGCTGGGGGCGGCCTGGTGATCGGGGGCCTCGTATCCTCGGCGCCCTCGTGGTCGAGTGGCTGCGATCGGATCTGCTGCCGCTGCCGCACCCGGATGGGCGTCGTTCGGGGCCACCTTGATCATTCTGGGCCTGACCGAAGACGAGTTGGCCGGCGTAATGGCCCATGAACTCGGGCACGCAACGGTTCGTCATGGCGCGGCCGACATGTCGGAAGTTTTCAAAAAGATACTCAACGTCACGACGCTCGGCGATCGCAAAATACATAACCGAAAAGTACAACCTGCTCATCGAGAGAGAACGCACGAAGCGTGTGCGACAAAGCGCGAGCCACGAGAACGACCAGCAGTTGGAGGCAGATCGAATCGGACTATTCGCAATGGTTGCCTGCAGGTCACGATCCCAACGCATTTTCAGAATTCTTCTCACGGCTGGTTGAAGAAAAGGCCACAGCGGGAAACTGGTTCACGATATTTTTGGCCGCTCGAAATCCCGCGAAACAACGGTTGCGCGAAATGATTAAGGCGACCGAACAGTTGCCGCCTGCGTGTCGTGAGAGCAGGGCGTATGCTTCCGAACGTTATTTGAATTGGCAGGCGGGCGTAGTTTCGTTTAGACAAAGCGAGGCTGCGGAAGAACTGCCGGATCTGCTCTGGAAAAAGGAACTCACGCCACAGCTGCGGAGCGACATCTCTCACTTCTCGGGTAAGTCACGACGGAACACACTTTCTGGCGCAAGACGACTTTGCGATCACTGTGGTCCCAACGCGATCCGCTGAAGATCCTTTTTCAAATACCTACAACTGATGCACGGCCCGCAACTTTTACGCCTGATGGCCGCTTTGAAGTTGCGGGAGATCCCTGATAAGGGAGCTCGACAGTATGGACGCTTCGTCATCGTTCGTCGTCCCATCAAAGAGGCGAAAGTAGAAAGTGAGAAGAAAGAGAACGAAGGCGACAAGCCGAAAGTCGTCGCTCTAGGACGGTCGGAAGAAGCTTCGTTGAATCGAGAGGTCCAATTCGAATTACACGACGTCGTCAACGATAAGCCTGTGTGGTCCAGGAGTTTAAGAAGGGTGCGCCACAGTTCTTCTTTGACGACTACTCGGGACGCTTGATCTTTTACTGGAGACTGGGCAGCGACGAAGGCAAGGCGCGCTTGAAGGAGGATCCCGCGTTGGTAGAACGCGCGCGTCAAATGGGAAACAAGAACGACGATTATCTTGTTGAAGTCTTCGACGCGTTCGCCGGCAAGTCAGTTGGCGCTCTGCTGCTGGAAACCGGTAATGGCTCGTTTGATATCGAGTCAGGCTTCTCGGAAGGTAACTGGTTGGTTGCGCACGACGACAATAACCGCGTGCTGATCTATTCGATCAACGACGGTGAGTTGAGGCATCGATTCTTTGGTGCAAACGCAGCGATGAACCCGACCCGGAATCAAGTGATCGTCGAGAACTATCCCGGCGAACTCACGCTCTACGACCTGGCCACGGGCGACACACAAGCGCGCCTTCGTTTCAAAAACAGCGCCGCGTTTGTGCGATTCAGTTTAGACGGCAAAAGGCTGCTCGTGTTGACCTCCGGGCAATTGCACACGCGTTCGACGTCGAAAAGGTTATCAGGAAGTAGTTCAACGGGATAGAATCGCTTCATTGAAGGAAGAATGATCGAGTTGATAGGCAAGCGTGGGCGGGCCAATCTGTATCGCGTTCGATCTTGATCAAACACTGCGATGCTCGGATTTCTGAAAAACCTGAGGCGTCACGAGCCGGTGAACGCATGCTTCTGCACGCTCGCGATACACAGGCCGTACCGCGAAAGAGCACGACTCCTTGTTACTGATGTTCCGGCGGTGCCTTGGATCGTTTTTACCGACGAGCCGAATGATTTTGTCGACCTGCCGGTGCGCGCTGTTCATCACGCGCCCACTGGTCCAATGGCAAGGGATTTTGTGTCAGGATAGCTGCCGCCAACCGGAAACGGACGCGGTCGTCCTGCTTATCACGATAAGCGGTTTGTGTTGCAAGCAGCCCTCGAGGAGTTTGACACGGCCATTTTTGTGGATGCCGACTCACGCATCACTTCACTTCCCAAACTACCGGCTTTTCGCCCCGGCATCGGCGCTGTGAAAGCATTGCGGACCAGCATCGCAGATCATCTGACTCGGTACGGAACGCACCGACTGCCGGCGTTTGAACAACTTGCACTACACCTGATCGGCGATATCAACGTGCTTAAGACGGCGCGTTGGTGTGACGAGTCGCTGTTTGCAGTCACGAAAGACGGAAACGAATCGCGATTCATTGAGGCCTGGACACGCGGCGCGGAATTCCTTCAGGAACGAGGCCTCTTTACAGGTGAAGGAGGAATCATGGGACTCGCGGCGATTTATGCTGGTTGGAATGTAGACTACAAGTGCATGAATAAACTTGCGGCAGCGACCGAACACGAAGGACACGGACCAAAGTCGTCGTAATGAACTTTACTTCACTATCAACCGCCATTGCTGATTGGACCATGAAGTCGCATGACGTGAACATCATGACCGCCCGCGGCCAGTATTCTTGAAACTCGATTTATGTAATTGGCCAGTCCACCATCGAAGTGGTGTTCGGTGACGAACTCGGGAGTAGCGAACGCGATCCTTAGCTTCTCTGGTGACATGCCATTGCTAGCTGGTCATTTTCAGCGGCCCAGGGATGTTTTACATTCGTCGAATTGGCTGGAAGGTCATAACCATGGCCACTAATCACGCGCGAGTAGGTGCGTACGAGCATCGAGAGTACGGCGTCGGGAGCGAATAGTTCGAGGTAACGGTCACGAGCAGTTTGGCCCATGCGTTTACGTAGTGAGGGATCCGACGCAAGCCGTCGCATCGCGTCTGCTAGCGCGGTGGTGTCGCCAGGCGGTACCAGGATTCCCACGTCAGGCGTAATGAAATCCGGCGATCCACCAACGTTTGTGGTAATTATCGGCAGCCCGTGAGCCATTGCTTCGATCACGCTTTTCGAGGTGCCTTCGGCAAAGGAAGGCAAGACAAACACGTCAAGCGTTCGCATAAACGCGCTGCAGCCCACGAGGCCTTCATACGATCCGACAAACTCCCACGAACCGTTAAGTTGTAATTCCCGCACGCGTTGTTTCAACTCGTGCAGTGCGGGACCGGTGCCGGCCAGACGGACCACCACATCGTCTCGCCGTTGCCGTAGCTGCGCCAGCGCTTCGGCAAGCAGCGTCGGTCCCTTGCCGGCTTCAACTCGTGCCGCATAGCCGAAGATCGTTTCATTGACGCCATTCGACGGGAGCTTCGCTGAGACGTTGAATGTTTCTGAATGCTCGGCGATCAACGGCAATACGGAAATTGATGGTAAAAAAGTAAAGCGTTCAATCCACTGCTTTGCCAGCGTTGGCGATAACGCCGCGACTTCCGAGCACAGCGGCAACACCTTTTCGAGCCGGCGGTAGTAACGATCGAGCGCGGGCAAATAATGCGGTGTTCCCATCTCGTGATACAGAACCGGTATGCCCACTTCATTGCCTGCGCGAATCATGAGTGTGGCGCCCGTGTCAGGAGTGAACACGTGCAACACGTCGTAATTTGAACGGGCGAAATAAGCGCGGGCTTTTCGAAAATGAATGCGCGAAATGAAATCGATTAGCACCTGCCAGATCTTGCGCAAAGCCGTTTCTGAGCGTGGCACTAAGAGGAACAATAATAAAAAACTGGACACGAGGTTTCGCAGACCGCGCAAAATGAGGAACGCAATCGAACGTTCGATAATGTGGACCACCGGAACACCTGCCTGACGCAGACGCTGATTAAAGCGATCGTTCTCCGCGGGTTTATAAAACAACACGACGTCGACTTCATACCCGGCACGATGCAAGCTGATCGCATAAGTGACGAGAATTTCATCAGCGCCACTCACTGGTCCAAAGAATGGCTCTTACAAAGAGCGATCTTCATAAGCCCCCTTCGAAAATCATCTACTTAGCGAGTCGATTATAAGCGTGAGGCTATGAACAACCACGGCAAGCGACCGCTCGCCAGTGTCCGCAAGGGGCGAAAGCGGAACGCATCGGAGAGGTTCGCTCGTGCTGATTTGAAGTCGCCTTCGTGGATCGACCTTGTTGCCTCCGTCATCAATATCCGATACGCGCGATCTCGAAACTGACGGCGCACGTAACGACGTTTTGTTAAAGAAGCTGCTCTGGCTCGGGGGCGAGTTAGGGCCATCTGCTGAACGCGAAAGGCCTGTTTGCAGAGTTCGGCGAGATTGGAACACATTTGATCAGATTTGGCTACGGCTTTTCTATGAATGGCGACGGGTTCCGGTATCGCAGTCACAGGAAAGCGCTCGCTCAGTCGGAGCCACATATCCCAGTCTTCAATCAGATGAAGCGCCGTATTGAAACTATTTTCGGCAAGAGCTGATTTGCGCGCGAGACAGAGGGCATCGGTATGAAGTTGTCTTCGAGCAATGGCCAAAAGATGTCGCCTTGTGGACACGCGACGGGATAAATCTCACCGGTCGGCAGTTGGCGTTGAGCGTCGCCGATAAAAGCCTGGCCGTAACAAAAGGCGGCGTCCGGATTTGCGTTCAGTGCTTGTAACTGTTTGTCCAGTGAACCCGGCAAGCGCAAGTCATCATCGTCGAGAAACGATATGAAGTCAGCCGAACTCTGGGAAATTCCAACGTTCCGAGCGTGCGCGAGGCCACTGTTAACGTTCAAGCGGACAGTTTGGATACCGGAAATATCCGCACAAACCTGTGGGGTGTTGTCCGTCGAACAGTCGTCTACCACGATGATCTGAATATTGATCCCGCTGTTCGCGCACTTTGGATCGCGCGTGGCAAAAGCTGCGCACGGTTAAAGGTGGTGATGACAACGCTAATCGAAGGCATCTCAGTGCTTAATAACTCGATTCAGAAAATCGTGATAGTGAGTGTGGACAAATTGCTGTGATTGTTCAAGAGGTTTCTCCGGCCAGAAGGTTGCTGCCTTAATACAATCACCACCCCTGTTCCTCATCTTGTTTTCCAATAGGAGCTGGTGTATTCTCGTATGGCCACGCCATAGGAGAGCCTCTGATGTCAAAAACTGAAATCTGGCAAGGGACACTTGCCCTGATGATCCTGAAAAACACTCGACACTCTCGGTCCACGTCATGGTTACGGAATCGCGCGTCGTATTGAGCAAGTTAGTGGAGACCAGCTCTCTCTGAATTACGGAACCCTTTATCCATCGCTGCTGAAATTGGAACAGGAGGGCTGGATCACTTCTGAGCGGGGCATGTTGGAAAACAATCGCAAAGCCAAGTACTACAAGCTCACACGCTCTGGTCGCAAACAACTCGCAAGGGAAGCCAACGAGTGGAATCAGACTACCGCAATCGTCGCGCGGTTTTTCGAACCAGTGGAGGAGCAGTCATGAGAAAACTACGCGCCTGGCTGTCGAGATTTAAAGGACTGTTCTTGAAGAAGGCTCGCGAACGCGAACTCGCCGACGAAATCGAGAGCCATCTGCAAATGCATATCGACGACAACATTCGCGCCGGCATGTCACCGGAGGAAGCCAGGCGAGTTGCAGTAATGAGGCTCGGAGGCGTTGATCAAACAATAGAGGCTTATCGCGATCGAGCCACAATTCCCTTCCTTGAAAGCATGGTGCAGGATCTGCGGTTCACGCTCAGACAGCTCCGCAAGAACCCGACCTTTGCCATCACTAGTACCGCGATGGTTGCACT
Source organism: uncultured Gemmatimonadales bacterium (assembly GCA_963826065.1). Lineage (GTDB taxonomy): Bacteria > Gemmatimonadota > Gemmatimonadetes > Gemmatimonadales > GWC2-71-9 > CAVVWJ01. The sequence goes on along the minus strand of CAWGVP010000003.1, from coordinate 36,089 downwards.
CGGCATCGGCGCAAGCGTGGCCATTTTTGCTTTCGTCGATGCAGCGCTTATAAAACCATTGCCATATCAAAATCCTTCGCGTCTCCTCTATATCACGGGAACGACGCCGGAGATTCCAAACGGCGCGATTTCATATCTTGATTATCTCGACATGAAGAACCACAACAGAGTTTTCGACTCGATGGAAGTCTATTGGCAAACGGGGTATTTGTTGAGCACGTCCACGGGAATGGAACTGGTTGAAGGTGCGCGTGTGAGTGCCGGCTTCTTCCGTACTCTTTCAATTGGACCGGTACTCGGTCGAGATTTTTATACAGGTGAAGATCTGCCCGAAGCACCTCGCACCGTGATTCTCAGCTATGCTGCCTGGCAAAAACGTTTTGGCGGCAAGCAAGATATCATCGGTCAACCTATAACCATCGATGAAGAGCCACATCTCGTAGTAGGTGTGCTTCCTCAGAACTTTCATTTCGCACCGATCGAACATGGCGAGTTTTGGACCACGCTTAATCCTGCTTGGGGCTGCTATAAACCACGGACTTGTCACGTTTTTAGGGGTGTCACGCGTCTTAAAGACGGCGTGTCGCAAGACGCTGCGCTCGCTGATGTCACACGCATTGCCAAAGATTTGGAGTCTCAATACCCAGACACAAATCGAAACCAGGGCGTCACCGTTCACTCCTTATCCGAAGTAATTGTCGGAGACGTTAAGCCGGTTCTGCTCGTCCTGCTAAGCGGCGCCGGATTGTTGCTTCTAATCGCGTGCATCAATGTGGCGAGTCTCTTGCTCGTGCGCTCGGAAACTCGTAGACGCGAGTGGTCAGTTCGACGTGCCCTCGGTGCAACCAGAGCGCGCCTGGTTCGTCAGTTCGTGATTGAAGGGCTGGTAATCGTCATTGTGGGGAGTGTCGCCGGTCTGCTTAGTTCTCACTGGGCCATGCAGATCTTAAAAGGCCTCATCCCGACCAACATGCTGGCGGGCATGCCATACCTTAACGATCTGGACTAAATTTTCGTGTGCTCATATTTGCACTCGCCGTTGCTGGATTTGCTGCCGCACTTTTTTCACTCACTCCGGCATTTCGTCTGTCGACCTTAGACGTCAGAGAAGGATTGGCGGAGGGTGCTCGCGGCAGTGCCGGAAAGTCTGGACACGAATCGGATCGAAGCTTGTGATTCTGGAATTAACAACAGCGATGGTGTTGTTAGTTGGAGCAGGACTTCTCACCAGGAGTTTCTATCGCTTGCTGCAAGTAGCTACCGGTTTTGAAACGAAGCATCTGATCACAATGACAATTGCAGCGCCATATTCAGCCTACGGTGAAGATGAGCAAGCAGCAGTTACTCTCGGACGAAGATTGGTGAACGAGGTACAGAGTCTGCCAGGCGTCAAATCTGTTGCCATGGTCGATACACTGCCTTTGACCTTCAATCTCAATACAGCCGGCATCAGGTTTGTCGGCCGCTCTTACAACGAACCTATCGAGGTACTTGAACGAAGCAGTCAGCTCAGATTATTTCGCAACCCTCGATGCGAAACTTTTACGAGGTCGCACATTCACAGATTCGGAAGATTCCAGTAAGCCTAAGGTCGCTGTCATCAATCAAACCTTTGCGAAGAAATTTTTTCCCGGAGAGGATCCGATCGGCCAACGATTTGGTAACTCCAAGCTGGATCCAAAATGGATAGTGGAGATTATCGGAATCGTCGACGACATCAGAGAAGGACCGCTGGATGAAGAACTTTGGCCCGCCTATTATTACCCTTTCAATCAAGGTCCTGTGACAGGTTTTTCACTCCTGGTCCGAACTGTCCAGCCAGAGCAGTCGCTCATACCAACCGTTAGCGCTGCAATACGGCGTTCGATTCGAGGCTCAGCATTTCAAACGAGACCACCATGACGCAGAGGACTAACAACGCGCCGACAGTTTACCTGCGTCGCTCCTCGACGTGGCTTGTTGGGGGATTTGCGGCAGTGGCGTTGCTCCTGGGACTTGTCGGACTTTACGGAGTGATCGCTTACTCGGTGAGTCAACGCACGCGCGAGATTGGAGTCCGTATTGCACTGGGGGCGCAACGGAGTGCTGTTTATCGACTCATTCTAAGGGAGGCGGGTGCGCTGGTACTGGCAGGAATCGTAATCGGTGTCGGATGTGCGATTGTGGCCGCCTCGCTGATGCGCAAGTTGCTCTTCGGCACGCAGCCATTGGATGTCTTAACGTTTGTTGGTGTCATTGCTCTTTTAGCAGTCTCTGCATTATTGGCGAGTTTCCTTCCGGCGCGACGCGCTGCATCAGTCGATCCGATAACCGCATTGCGAGCGGAGTAAATCGATGACGCAGAATCACCCCGTTGCTTGACACAGAAACACAAAGAACCAGTGTCAGCGGGAACGAAAGATGACTTTCTCTGCGCCTTCCACCATTTGCAGGGCGAATTGGAGGAGGTCTCGTTTTCAGAGATTGGGCCAGTACGGTGACGTTGACGGTTCTTAGTGACTCCGATCGCCAGTGGCCCGATTCCAGTCTACTTTTTCTTCTGGTTCCAGCGGTTTACCGGACTCAGGATTACGCAGACTTTTGTAGTACGTTGAACCTTCCCTTTTGTAGTCCGAAGTGCAGCGTCTCTGCCTTCAGGTAAATTTCCACTCTTCCGATCTCGCCCTTGAACAGACAAATCAACACTCCGCCCTCGAGGCGTTCCATGCGTACAACTCTCGAGAGGTTTCTCATCTGCACGCTTGTTCCGCTCGGTATAGCCATCGACCTTCAGTCCGGGCCAGCCCGACACCACTTCCTAGCGAAGCAAGAGTCCCGTAAGAGACTCTCCGAGTCCTGTTGCCGGACTCTTCTTCGCGTGTAACTTGTCCGCTGCGTGATCCGAAGTCGCCACTCGGCCGATGCTTAGGGCGCCGTCGGCCAGACAGTTCAGCCACGACTGGTCCACCCGGAAGAAGCGGATTGATTCAGCTGGCAGCATGCGCTCGTCCGGCACCAGGTAATTGAAAGGAACTCCCTCCAACTTTCTCAAGCTTTCGAACCAGGACGAGACGGGTTGCGGGAGATCGGTGAGGTGCGTTGTCTTCTGGAAGGGCATTCCGAGGCACCCACTGTTTCGCCTGCGCAAGGCTCTGCGCACGCTGGCGCTTCCACTGATAGAGGCTAGTGGAGATGGATTTGTCCTGCAACGCGAGTAACCGACCCAGTTGCCAGGCGGCTGCGTAGGAGACGTCGAACATCGAGAGTGTAAGGTCGTAACGGAGTAATTCGTCGGCGGCACGGGCGGGCAAATCGATCTCGCGATACGTGTTCTCGCCGGGTATCAAAGGGCCGTGAAACCATGAAGCCGTTTGATCGCCGTGGCGGAAATAATGTGGGAGGAGAACGTAACCTCTCGAGAGCAATGCATCGTCATCGGAAGTGCCGTGCGGCAGACTCAGCGTCGCCGAAGTCCCAGGGTTTGTCTGAAGTCTTGTTCACAGCGAGTAGTAGTTGCTGAAAATCTTTCTTTTCGCTCTCGCACGCGAAGCTCCAACTCTTGAGGCTCACCAGTCTAATCAAGTCATTACCGCACCGCACCCTGGTAATCGAACTCATACTTGCCACCAACTCTCTTGAAACGTTTCTCCACCGAAACGAGATAAGCGAAGCTGGTCTTCCCGCGGCCGAGGCAACCGGTTTGAGATGATAATCGCCAACTCCTCTTGATTTGAGTGTAGGTTCGAGGATTTATTCCGAAACGAACGTGGGCCAACAGCTCTAACTCGTCGGCGGTCGGCATGATCGCTTTCAAACGTCTCGCCGGCACATCGATTACAGTGACTTGGTCTGCGTCACGCTGGCCACTCTCCAATTCCAGTGACGGGAACTTTTCCACACCTCCCTTCTTGAGCTCCTCTAAGGTGAAATTTTTGAGACTTCGGCTTTTCATCCTCGTCGAAGAGCAGGAGCGCCAACCATGGGACACTGGTCGCCTGCTGTCTCGACCACTCGCTCCCAGGGTAGTGTGCTGCGATTGAGGATGATGTGGGGGAAAACGTTGGAGTGGTCGCCGAGGTTGCCGTCCGGCGGGAAGACGCTGTGCACATCCGTAGGCTTCAGCTTGAAGCGTTCGCCGGCTACGGTGAAATTCATCTCTGCCTTGAATGGAGCGATAGCCGTACCGTGGTCGGTGATCGTCACCACCTGTTCGACACGAATGTGATAGTCGCCGGCTGTTAATCGCGGGCCGGTGGTATTGCAGGAGCTGAACCGAACCGGCTTCCGACTCTTCTTCGTTTGACATAGCAGTGTTCGACTTTCCTGGTCCTGGCATGGTCAGAAGTTTTAAAGTTTTCCGATCTGAGGCGCGCTCATTAAATCGCCGGCGATGACTGTTCCCTTGATGTTGACGTCGACGGGAACGCCGAGTTTTCTGATCCAGGCATCCCTGGCCGGATTACTCCCGACGGTGTCTTCGATCAATTTTCTTCTGGCCTTCGGGTCATCCTGTCTTGGTTGGAGGCTTGAACCCGCCGGCGGGATCCCAGAAGTATGCGTAATCTTTTGAGCGGTCTCGCCCTGGTGGTAAGAAGTCTCAGAGTACTGAAAGACTTCGAGATCAATAGTGGCGCTTTTTCCCGGATCGAGTCTTTCCACGCGGCTTGATTTCAATGGCCGAGGGGACGTTCTTGAGGAAGTTTCCTCGTCAACATCGGGCTCCAGCTCATCGTCTAAAAGGGATTCCCAAAGCCCTTTTGGAACTGTTTTTTGAATAACCTTGCAATTGAATTCGGCTGTGAACATCCGTTCCTGCCTTTGTGAGGCGATGGTCAATGCTGACTCGAAATCCTTCGCTTTCTTCGCCATCGGGCGCACGCCGAACTCTTTATTCCCTTCAACCGGAAACATCTCCGTCGTGCTGCCCTTTGCGAGAACGGCCGGACTTGAATGGGATCGCGGAATTGAACGACAGCAACAAATGCTTCGGGTTGATGATCCAACGATCTTTTCGATCCGGCTCTCGATCCGCTTCCATCTTTCTAACCAGGCCGTCCTGCACGGAGATGCTGCACACGTTCGTCTTCGGGAGGAAGGATTCTTGGAACATGGACCATTCTTTAATCTTCTCCAGCTTCTGCGACGCCCCCGCGCCGAACGATATCGTGAAGGAGATGACTGAGATGTCGATGTACGCCGTGCCCGAGAAGTCCGGTCCCCACAGGTGCAAGTCTGCGCCCACGTCCACTGAAATGGTGGCCCTGATGCGTCCGACCAGCACATTGATATCGAAAGTATAAGATGCCCCGACGTTGACGTAGAGCCGGGCGTGTAGTGGTATGGCTTCCAGGCGATGAGGAAGTCTGCTCCCAGCTTGAGCCAGGCTCGGAGTTCACCCTCTCGGAAAAGTACCTCGAGATGCCCGCCGGCCATCAGCGCCGAGCCGGTCAACGCATAGTAGGCGTCGCCTTGAATCGTAAGTGAATTGCTGACTCGCCAGTCGAAAGCCAGGCGGGGCACTTTCGGATAATGCTCCGGCAGGTATCTTTTCAAAGTCCGGGTTGATAGCCTCCCAAAGTCTGTACGAAGTCGCCGGCGTGGTCGCCGGAGAACCAACTGTAAAATGCGTAGCCACCGGACAGGTGACAGTCTTTCGACAGAATGTAGGAGTTAGGAGTTAGCCGCGCGTCAATGGCGAGACAACCGCCGGCGGGGTCGAAGGAAGCCTTCCAGGCGATCTGAACCTGCGCCAGCGGCGTGACGCTTTTCCCCGTCTCTCGGCAGTAGGAACGACCGCCGTCGACACACCGAGGAGGTTCACCACGAAGTGACTGCCGAATTCGAATGTCAGTAGAGCGAACGAATTAACCAGCCTGAAGGAGTTGAACTTGACGCCGATGGCCAGGAAGATGTCTCCGACGCTGGGAGGAATGCTTTCTCGCAGTTTAGCCGAGCGCCGCCGAAACATCTTTCGGAGCGTCCTCCCTTTTGCCGACTGCTTGTTTCACCAAAGGGAACTCGGCCACGTTGTTCGATTGAAGGAGCGATCAGCCTGCGGTTGTAGCCGAAGCCCGCAGCAAGGCCGTTGACGAAGAAGAATGCAGGGCCGCCGAGCGGGTAATCCAGCATTGCGTAGATGAAAAGCGAAGGGTCCCGCTCGTTGAGTTTCGTGTACGAGCCGATAGCGGAGATCGCAAACTGCTTCGTCTTGATGACGGCCGCTCCGTCATAACTGTCGTTGTCGGTATGCAGAAATGCGCCGCCGATCTCGACGGCATCGTTCTTGTAATTTATGCCCAAGCCGCGCAGTTCGGGGCTGGGTGGAACTGGGTGAGCGGAGAGCCGATGCTCAGGCCGTCGACAGAAAGCGTGAGGCCGACAGCGGACACCGCGGCGTTGATTAAGAAACGAAGCGCCGAGTCCTGATATTGCACTCCCACCTTGTCGAGGTGGACCGGACCTAAAGTTTTGTTCAGTGTGAACCACTTCGGGTCTGCTCGGTAAGCGGACGCGCGCATGCCTGTCGCAATCCCTTGTGATGGCGGGAGCAGTTCGGTCTCGAGGCTCTTGTCGGCGCTACTGAGCGGCACGACGATCTGCTTCGGGGCTCCGTCTCCAATCTTGAGCCTCGTGGCGAGCGTGAGTCCCTTACGGAGCGTCTCCGGGATGAACCGTTTGCCGTCCGGCTCGATGAGGTCGTTGAGCTCCGTCAGATCTGCCTCCTCAAGCGTCGCCGAGGTGGCGATGATCTGTAGCTTCTCGACACCGACGTCCGTCGGTAGACTGTCGCCGACTACCGGCAGCTTGGAGAACTTGAGATTGAGCGGCACATCAAGTGAGAAAAGGTAGACACGCTTGTCCTTGTTGGGACCGGAAGACGCGACCATCGAGGCGAAAACAATCTGGCCGTAGTTGACCGAATTCGCACTCAACGACGACCTTCTTGTTTTCGGAGTCGTAGTGGAATTCGGCGTCCTTCAGCCCGAGGTCAAGTCCCTCAGGCAAGGGCGGCATCGAGTCCCAACCGAACGTGCTCGCAATATCGCTAAAGCCCAAAGGCGTCCCGTCGTTCTGCCAGGTGAAAGTCAATTTCGACTTTGGGTCATGTAGATCGAGCGCGAGCGTGAAGACTTGCGCGCCGATGTTGAGGGAGCCGCCGAGATGGATCGTATAGGTATTCGTGATTTGGTTGACGGAGAGGTTGAGTGACGAGGTCAACTGGCGGTCGAGGATCGTGAAAGCGGTTTCGGCCCTGCCGGAGAAACTGTAGCTGGGCGAGGCTGGAGTTTCTCTATTCGCACTGACCGCGAAGTCTGAAAACTGTATGTTGCGTAGCGCATTCGGCGCCGAGATGTTGGGGAGTAGATGCTCCACGATCTTGTCGAGGCTGACCGCGCCGTAGTACGTGCCGCTGACGGTGCTCACTTGCCACGAACCCCGTTTTTCCAACGCGACAGTAAAAGCAAAGTCACCGTGTTCGAAAATTTTCGGCAGGAATTTGGCCGTCGCGTCGATGTAGGCGCGTGCCCAGTTAAGGCCCCTCGGGTCGATGGTCTCAATTTCCAGGCTCAACTTTTCCAGCTCGAGCACCTTTTCGGAATAATCGACCACGACGTGCTCGTGCTGATCGACAGAGCAAGGTAAGTGACCTTCGGCTCGGGCGCGACGATCATCGAAAAGTTATTCAGGCCGATGTTGTCGAAGATCGTGGAGAGTTCGGCGGGGATGTATCCTTTGAAGTCCTGTCCACCGGGCAGCTTCTCTATTAACTTGCCAATCGAATCGCTATGCAGCAGCGGCGCGGTACTGATCTCGAGTGCACCTCCAATGACGGGAATTCCAACGGCGACTTGAAGCAACTTGTCGAAGGTACTTTCAACCAGCAGATCAAGCTGTTGGAGCGGGTTTTCTTCGGTGGCAGCGCTGATTCGGACTGCGACAGCCGGATTGTCCAGGGTCAACTCGAGCGGGGCGACGCCGACTTTGATCGGGCCCACGCCGAGCGGCGCACGAAGCGTCCCGACCGGGAATGGCTGTTCCGCCTTGTTGTCGAGCGCGCCGTAGAATTTGTCAATCCGATCAGGGAGCCAATCACTTTCTCGAGAGTGTCCGAAAGGTTCGAACGTGACTCCCGATAGAAAATTGAGGCCGGTCTTGAGTGGAATCGTCTCGGACGATTTTTCCGGCCATGGGTAGGCCGTGTGCTCGACAGTTGTGTAGACGAAGTGCGCGTGCGAGATCATGAACAGAGTGAAGGGAAAGGCGTTGAGACCGGGGAAGCTGTCGTTAAATGTCCAGGAGCCAGGCATGTCGGTGATGATGGCCACCTGTAGCGCGCCGTTGAGCATAGTGAAGGTGAGCTCCACGGGGACACTGCTCTGTTTGAGCACCGACGTCGTACCGGCTTTGGCTTTGATCCGCAGCTTGCCGTCCGCTGTCGGATTGGGGATCTCGGAAGATTCCACGCCCGCTATTTTCAGGTTCGTGCCGTCATCCAACGCGAACGCGGCCCTGATGGAGTCGAGCGTGGAATCTGCAAACACCCTCTTGTCGAGCACAATAGACGAGGTCTCGTCGGCTTGCTTCCGCAGATCGGTCGCCAGTGTATTCAGATCCATCGGGGCTGTCCTTTATGTTCTTGCCGGCTTGTTGACTCGCACGATTGCTTGAGCGGCAGTGGTCCCAGTGCCGTTGAATTTGAAGGTCTTTTCCAAGGCATCGGGGCTCACGGTCACGCCTGTTGCATTGATGGACCCGCACATGATCTGTTCCACGGCTTGACACTTGGCGGTGTTTTCGACCGGGACCGTGCGATCCTCCGGGAGCATCCCGCAGCCAGGTAGCACCTTCTTGACTACGAAATTAGCGAGCGTCTGCACGCCACCGTCCTTGGTGCTTATAGGTTGAACTTTAATCGGGGGCGGTGGAGTCGGCGCCGGATCCGGTTCGCTGCTTTCCAATTCGGTGAACCAGGCCGTAAGTTCCTCACGCGAGCGTCGTACCCATTGGCTGCCCGCACTGTTATCGGCGCGGGGCTCTTCTTTTATGACGTAGATGTTTTTGTAGTAGAGGTAGGGGAGTTTGAGCTTATTCAAATAGTTCCCAAGGCTCACGTCCTCGCCCGACGTGACGTAGGTTGGCCCGAAATTCAGTCGTTGCTTCGTCAAATAGTCAATGTTCCACAGCGCTGCCTGCTGGAGGATGCCGGGAGGTTCTGACTTTGGCAGCTCGGTAGCCTGTTCTCCGCGCCCGGCCTTTATTTCGTCCTCTGCCCAATCATGATTGTCCTGAAACGTGTCTACTTTCGTGCCTCCCAGGAAGCCAGCGCAGACGTGGCCGGCCGTCATGGCAGTCTCCACCGCCACATAACCGGCAAACTGGCTGAGCGCAACCACGTTATCGTCAAAGAGCCAGGCATAGTTCCATGGCGCGCGCTCGCCAACAGTCGCTCCTCTCCTTAACTCTTTGCAGAATTCGATGGCGGCGAAGCGGCTCGCCCCAAAACCGACCAGTCGTGCGGCGCCCCCCCGCGGGACACGGAACGACCACCCAACGATGTTGACGCCCAGACCCGCTAGATTTTTTTGGTAAGTCTCGTACTCGAATTGATGGACGACGATATAAACGTTCCGAGCGCCGGCATCCCCAATTCTCGTTGGGCAATAGATCGGCGGTGAGGCCAGGTATGAGTTATCAAAGGTCAGCGCCTTGAGGTCGCTGGCGTTAGTCGTAAGCTCGTTGAGTCCGAGCCGCCGTGATGCCGGCTTTAATCCACTCCGAACGATTACTTGATATCACAACGAGCGGCGGTCTTTTTCCGGCTTCGCTTTCGATTGTCGCCGTCCAGTCAGACACAGCCAGATTCAACGGCTGCGGCAGTAGCCCCGTGGAGTTAAGGAGCCTCCAGCGATTGAGCATCAGGCCGTTGTAGATGTCGTTATCGCTACTATGGAACACGATGCTACGCAGCGGACTATATTTGTTGGTAACGAGAGTGCCGCCGTAAGTCGAGTTCCTGTCAGTCCCGATGGGCATGAGTCGTCTCCACGAAGTGTAGTTTCAACCTCGGCCGTTCCCATTCGATCCGTTGGGAGCGTGCACCACGCTCACAGTCGCTTCAAGCCTGCTTTCCAGAAGTAGCAGCCGCTTTGCGAGTGTGTCGTTGGCAGCTCTCAATTCGGCGTTCTCGGCACGGAGTGCTTTTACTTCCTGGTCCAACTCTTTTTTAAGCTGTTGAGTGGCCGAGACGTTGAGCATGGCGATCGCGTCGTAGTCCACGGTGAGGAAGTCATCCACTTCGCGGCCAAACACAAAGACCGTGTCCTCTTCGTCCTTGAAGTCGATACGGAACTTGTCTGGCGTTACCTCGAGCACTTCATGGACGGTTTCGCCCTTCTCCGTAATCAATTTCACGCGCTCGCCTTTTTTCAGGTCAGTCCCCAGTGAGACCCAGCCGTCGCGGATAGACGCCTGCTGGTAGATGTCGGGCACCGCGTCCGTCTGCTTGCTGACAGCTTGCGGGAAGACTTTCTCGATCTGCTGGCCGATCACCTTCTTGCAGGCGCGGTTGCCTTTGCCTATCACATCCTTGAAGGAGTAGTCAGTGATCTCGATGCCGAGCAACGTAAGCAGATCTGTAGCGCTGTCTGAGCGGCCCTGAATGTTCTTCATGCGCTCGTCAGAGTGGGCGTTAAATTCGAGCGCGCCGATGCGGTCGTCTGCCCAGATAGAATAAGGACAATTCTGAGTGCTACCTGGAAAACCAGTCGCCTCTCTATTTAAATATCCGAAGCCTCTGACCGTAGTTACAGCCGATCCGGAAACGTGGAGTATCCCGTTTGTTGGGTTGATCGTCCCGATGCCGACGTTGCCGCCCTTGAGGATGGTGAAAGTGATTCCTGTCGTTGGTGCGGTTGATAATCTCGAAGCGTCCGTTCCTCGAGCCGCCGGCTGAGGACTGTAACGACCATTTGACCCCGCCCGTATCAGTACTCTCGATCATGATCTCCTGGTCGCCGGCGCCTTGCACGTGCAGGTGTCTGGTCGGGGTGGTCGTCCCAATGCCGACTTACCGTCTGCCTAACATCACGGCCTTGGCGGTTTCTCCTGTTCCAAAAATGAGCCCGGCGAAAAGATGATGCCGCCAAACTCTCTCAGTTCCAACTTATTCTCGTCACGGCGAAAGAGAATGCGGTGGTTGTTGTCGGCGCTTTTGATTTGGCCGTTGTCTTCGAAGAATATTTCCTCTTTGATCCGCACTTTGCCTTCGACCTGGAGTTTCTCCTGTGGCGTGATCGTACCGATGCCGACTTTCCCGTCCTTGAGGATCGTGAAACGATTTTCGCTGGTGGTGCGGTTAATAATTTCAAAGCGGCCGCTCCTGTCGCCGGATGAGGATTGTAATGACCACTTGCACCCCCCATTTGTGTCGGTGCTCTCGATCGTAACCTCCTGGTCACTGGCGCCTCGCACGTGCAGGTGTGTTTTCGGTTCGGTTGTCCCGATGCCGACGTTGCCGTTCCTTGAGGATGGTTAAATGATTCCTGTTGGTCGTCCGGCTGTAAATATCGAAGCGTCCGCTGGATTCGCCGCAGGACTTGTAACGACCACTTGCCCCCGTTCTTGCTCTCGATCATAACCTGCTGGTCGCCGTCGCCTTGAACGTGCAGGTGTGTTGCTGGATCGGTTGTCCCGATGCCGATCTTGCCGTCCTTGAGGATGGCTGAGGTAGCCATGGGGATGTTGCGGTTGACAATCTCGAAGCGTCCGTTCAGAGGCGCCGGATGACGATTGCAACGACCACTTAACACCGTTCGGATCCGCGCTCTCGATCATGATTTCCTGGTCGCCGGCGCCTTTCAGGTGAAGGCGTTTGTCCGGGTTGCTCGCTCCCACGCCAACATTTTGCTCCTTGTAGACCACCGCAGATTTTTCTATGACGGAAACGAAGTCTCCGTCCTGGTAGCCAGGGATGTTCTGGTAGTGGATGTAGACATTAGTCTTCCCATAGGGTTCGGAGTGACGATATTCGAAAGCTCCACCTCGATGAACTCGTTTGGCCCGAGTGATACTACGTCCTTCGAGGGGGTAATCCACCACGAAGGCGACGCGCTCTCGGCCTCTTTCCCGGGAGGAAGTTTGTCCCGGCGGCAATATCGATGTCTTCGCCTTTTCGCGGGAGCCAGCGCCCATGCTTTGTCCGAGTAGTCGAAAGAGAAAGTGAATTTTGAGTTGCGATACAGGTTTATGATCCCTTGCTTCAGCCGGTTGGTGATGTGCAGCTTCAGCTTGTTATTGGTTACTCCGTTTCGTTGAAGATCTTGTCAGTACCGACAATGCTGAAGAGCAGAGGAATCTGCGCCTCGCCACGCATATTGACGATGCTCAGGTGCTGCACGCGGTAACCAGCAGGCACCTCGGAGCTGCCCGCATACTCCAGCGCCGTCGCCCACTTGAGTTCGACCCTCGTGCCCCGAGTCCCGTCGCTGCCGTCAGCATTGAGGTTGCGCAACATCAGAACGGTAGTTTTGTCCTTCTCAACGGTGACGGGTTTGGAACTCAGCAAGTAGAGGGAGACACCATCGTTTGTTGGCGTCGGCTCGCTGATCTTCCAGCCTGCGTCACCTGCGTCCACTGTAATCAAATTCGTTTTGCTTACATTCAGAGTGCCGGGCCTGAATTTCAACTCGAAGTGGTGGTTCTTCGCCGAGCCGTTCGGAATTGACGTGTCTTCAATTGCCAATTGCGCCGCGAGCTATTGATGAGTCTCAAGTGTCGACGTCTGTCCCTGGCCGTCGAAGATGCCGAGCACTGGTTGGCCATCCGGGTTAAGCAGTTGGAAGCTAATCGCGTGCGTGGCTCGCTGATCGCGGCCATAAAATCTCTCCTTGGTTAACTGTTAGGGCTTGGGGTTTTTGAGACGCTTGGCCGGCCGTGCTCAACTTGAGCCAGCCTTCGCGAATCTCCTGCGGGCCCGGAAAACTTCGCTGCCAGGTTCACAGGTCCGATGTGTGCGCGGTCGAGGATGTCTTCGATCTCGTTCGTCTTGTCTTTGAAATCTGTTCAGCGACTGGCTCTTCCGCTTATCTTTCGCTGTGACGATGGCCCGCGTCAAATCGTCTTTCATCGATCAGCGCAATCCAGCCATGTCGAGCAGCTCGTTCCAGACGTCGTCCGCTTTGCTTTCGAATAACAGCAAACGTCTCTTTGCGGACAACGCCGTGCGACGAAACTTCGGACCACTTTGCCACGCCTGTCCTGCAACCAGGACCACTGGTATCCCGCTTCCTCGGGAAGCGGCAGGTGAATCTTGCCCGCGTCGGTAATGATCGGAGTACTGAGGAAAGTGATCTCGATTGCCTGCAACGCGGCGGCGTATTGGTCCGGAGGGATGTTGATTGCCTTGACGGGCACAATACCGCTCGTCGCATGGACCGAACCGCGCGGGTCGATAAGCAGACTCAGAACCTGCGGATAGCCTGAACCGTCTGGTAGAAAACCATCGCTTCCGGGTTGGTCTTATGAGTCTTCAGGTGATCGCCCTTGAACTTCACGTTCGCATCGCTTTGCGGAGCGAAGAACGCGTTGTCCTCGTAAGTGCCATCCTTCTTCTCTTTCCAGTAACCGACAGTTCCGTCGTTGAACTGTCTGTATTCGCCGATGCGAATGGGAAACTTGACGCTGCTAAAGCCGTTATCGTCGCGTGTCTCGCGCTCCATGTCCTGGCGGAACTCGTTCCACCCCTGGTGTGAGGCCGGGAGCCCTTTCACTTCGAGATTCACTGACGCGCGTACGAGCGCGAGCGGGCGGCCCATGAGCAAAGCCAGATCTTCATGGTGCACAAAGTTTTCGGGCTCGATGTTCTCCACGGCGCTGTCGATGGCCGTGATGAATTCGTCGAGGAAGTCCGGCGCCCCACCTCTTAATAGTTTTGACCATCTTCTTCAGATGGGGATTGGCATTCGCCGATGCTACTCAGCCGCGCTCCGCCCGGCGCGGCCCCCATGTGACTCGGTCTCCTCACTCCTTCTTTATCAACGACCCCAGCGCCTTCCCGCGGCTGTCATAAATCATCAGGCTGTTGTCGAGATGGTTGGCGAGGACCCAACCGCAGATCGGTGTCGTCGCGGGATGATCGTTCATCTCCTGCTCGTTCCATCGGCCGCGAGCCAGCGGAAGTTAACGCGTGCGGGCTGCGACAATCGCGGCGGAAGGTTGATGAGCGTATTCGGCGCTCCTTCAGCCAGCGACTCGCTGATGATAAGTTTCGTTACGTCCAGATCTTCTGCTCCGCCCGAACGTGTCCACCAGTCGCAGTCGGTGAATCTTCATCATGCCGGAGCGGATCGGGTTGAAGTCGTTCAGTGGTTCGGGCGCGCTGTAGATCGAATGGCTGACAGAGTCACTCGACGCGGTTTGCAAACGGCTGATAGTCGCTAAAGCCAAGCGGATCGGCAACGAGTAACTGAAGCGTCTGCTTGTGCATGAGCAAAGCGTCGTTGAAACCGCTAAGCGATTGTGAAAGGGATTTCGTATCCTTGCAACGCCGCTCTGCCACGGAAGGCAGTCACGCCCGTGTCCTCTTCCCGCTTTTGAGCACTGCGGAGTGGAGATTTCTCATCTCTCAGATACCATTTCTCAACGTCTTCCATTTGCTGCTCGAGAGTTCTCTTTCCCGCCTGAGCCTGGATATGCTCTTCGCCTTCAACCCATTCGCCTTATAGTACAGGGGAAACACCTCTTTAAGAATGTAGGTGTCGACTTGCTGGGTGAGTAGGGCTTGCGCATGCGGCGTGAGGATACTGCGCCCGGTGTAGATGTTCGCCGCCGTCGTGTCGCGCCCTTATCCGGTTTTAGTTTCAGCTCCACCTGCGTTCTCAGCGAGCTCATAATTGGCGACGATGAAGTCTTCGTGATAGCGACCGGTCGTCGGATCGATGTTGGAGTTGTGCTCAATTGGGAAGACTTCCACCTGCCATTCCAGCATGAGGGGATTCCAGGGCTGTCGCTTCCATGTCGTGAAGGCAAAGTTTTTGCTGGCTGCGAGATCTGAGATCGAGTTCCTGAGTCTGTCACGCAAATTCTTCTCGGATGGATCGGCCGTTTCTACGTCCCTCAGCAATTGTGTCTCCAGCAACCCGTCGCCCTTCCGCCCGTCCTGGCCGTGCCTATCGGATGGCTTTGCGACTGAGTCCTTCGAGCCCTCGAGCAATATCGCCGGCTCAGTTGGTTGCCAGTATCGCGGGCCGGAAACCTGTTTGAGTCTGTAGGCAGATCCAGCCCGATTATCCGAGTCGGCCAACGCTTGCAGTTTGTTGATGGCTTTGGCCAACGCGGCGGCGAACGTCGAAGAAGCAGTGGCTTCAGCGCGGATCTTTCCGCCCGCCTCTGTCAGCGTCACAGTACCGGCCCACTTAATCTTCTCTTTCAGAGAATCGATGTTCCCCTCGATGTACAACTCGACCTCATCGATATCCGGGTACGAGTCGCGCGCTTCGTCCGGCGGGTACGCGCACAGCATGTATTTGTACCAGTCGGAGAAAAGCTGTACGCGCAGCGACTCTATCTCCTGCCACGCGCGTTCATAGTCCGCCTGCCGTTTGTTGACGACGTTGAGCAGGTGGCCCAACTCTTCCGGCAGCGTGATGCCTGCTGAGGCGTCATCGATCTGGGCTGACGAGTCGGATGTCGACTCCGTGCGAACGGTCCAGAGGGTGCCGCCCGGGACCGCCGTGAACCCCTTCTCATGCCGCGCTTCGAAGAATTTCGGGACGACATCCAGTTGCCGGTGTTCGAGTCCTGAGACGAGGTGCATGGCCTCAAAATGATCCTCGCGGACGGCTTTCAGATCGTTGCCATCATTAGCGCCAATTATCTTCGCCATGCAGGCGGAAAAGGCCTCCGTGCCGGTGTTGCCGACGGCGACGGTGCGGACTTCTGCGGGCTCGTTGTCATTTTTAGCCCCGATGATCAGTCTCGCATAGCAGATCATTCTTGTGGGGAACTCGAGATTTTCGGGAAGAGTGAGTGTCCACTTGAAGTCTTCTTTGAGGACCTCCTGGAGTTTGGCTGAATCGGTGCGATCGCTCGGAGGCAGGGAGTTGCGGATGTGTGTCATCAGCACGTCATCCTGCGCATTACTGTACCATCCGGTTAAGTAATACCGGCGCCCGGTGATGTTCCCGGAGAACTCCTCGAAGAATCCGAACACGCTATAGCAGTTTGGATAAAAAGCAGCGAACGTAGGCTCACCATAGCCGACTGCCGTTAGCCGCGGATAGTAAACGCCATCTTCAGTGGACTTCCTGGAGAGCTCCACGATTCGCCCCATGTAGCGAAAGGGTTCGCCCTTGCCTTGGTGGTATGGAATCGCCACGCCGCTGTCGAGTCGACTCGCGTTCGATGGCGGATTAAGGAAGTCGCTCTCGACGAGCCATTCCTTCTGGACGACATCCGTCGGAATTGCAACGCGTCACCAGCCAACGGTTCGGCACTAGTGGAAACTCTTGTGGCTCCGGGCTGCCCGGCCTGTGACGCGTTCTCGTGAGGGCATCGGGCAGTGACCAGTGCAAATGAATGCCCGCCTCCAGAAGGAGATGGTTTTGAAATGGCGTCGAGACTATCTCTTCGCTGATGTTCGGTACATCGGGATTTAGATCCCGTTCCTCGGTGGAATATGGTAGACGACTAAAATCGGCCGTCGAGTCAACGACTAGTTCATCGTGGTCGAGGATAAGGGCGTCCAGATGGACAGGCACCAGCAGAATATTACTCATAAGGCGCTGTATGTTTAGGACAGTTGTACTGATTACTCGGTACGGCAGGAATGGGCGAGTAAGTATGTCTGCAGAAGGAGATGAACAGCGGGAAGAGAACTGATCTCCGGCGACAATCGCCACCGCGCTCGTACCGATACGATTAAAGCAGCGCGGACACTACACTGACGAGCTTAACTTGTCAATCATAATAGAAATTGCAATGTGTTTTATTTGAGTAAGAGCGGAGAGATTTTTGTGTCGTGTTTAGCTTGACTGAATCCGAAACGCTACGCTAGTCTGCATCAGTTGTTTACCATCCCTCACACGCTCGTATGGGGCCGTAGCTCAGCTGGGAGAGCGCATGACTGGCAGTCATGAGGTCAGGGGTTCGATCCCCCTCGGCTCCACCAATACCTCAACATTTAGGGACATCGTCAAATAGTCAACGTGCATTTTTCTCACCCTTAACCCTTCGTAACCGTTGACAACCTGATAGATTATTAAGCGATGACAGGAAGCAAGCTTGGAATAGGATTCATCGGCAGCGGATTCGTCACCAAGTTTCATCTTCAAGCATGGCGTGGCGTTCGTGATGCAGATGTGCTCGGGGTGTACAGTCCTAACGCTGAGCATGCCGCGGCGACTGCCGGCCTTGGCGCGCGATCTTCGCGTCGGCAATGCGCGCGCCTTTAATTCGATTGAAGAGATGATTGCCGCGCCCGAGATCGATTGCGTGTGGTTGTGTGGACCAAACCATATGCGCGTGCAGAATATGCAAGCTATCTGTGACGCGATTAGATCTGGAAAAAGCAAACTGGTCGGAATTGCTTGCGAGAAGCCATTGGCCCGTAACGTAGAAGAAGCACGACGAATGGTCCAGCTAGTTGAACAATCCGGATTGCTTCACGGCTATCTTGAAGACCAGATTTCGCGCCGAGTGTGACTCGCGGGAAACAGATCATGTGGAGCCGAGCGGCGGCTTTAACTGGTCGTCCTTACCTGGCGCGCGCAGCTGAAGAGCACAGTGGTCCACATTCACCCTGGTTTTGGCAAGGCGAATTACAGGGTGGTGGTGTTCTCAACGACATGATGTGTCACAGCATTGAAGTCGCGCGTTTTATGCTGACCAAGCCCGGGTCGCCTCGCTCGAGTATTCGGCCAGTGAAAGTGTCAGCGCAGATTGCCAGTTTGAAATGGTCGCTGCCCGAGTATGTGGAAGTTCTCAAGAAGAACATGGGCGCGCACGTCGATTACAAATACAAGCCAGCCGAGGATTTTGCACGGGCCACGATTAATTATCTAGATGAAGATAACAACCCACTGATCGTTGAAGTCACAACGTCCTGGAGCTATGTCGGCGCAGGCCTACGTCTGAGTCTTGAGGTGCTTGGTCCGGAGTACTCGCTTGCCATGAACTCACTCGACAGTGGACTGAAGTTGTTTCTGAGCCGCAAGGTAAAAGGCGATGTGGGCGAAGATCTCGTTGAAAAACAGAATGCCGAACAAGGATTGATGCCAGTGTTGGGAAACGAAGCTGCAGAGTACGGTTACGAATCGCAGAATCGCTATTTTGTGCAATGCTTTCTCGATGGCGATCAGCCGGCGGAAAGTTTCTACGACGGTCTGGAAGTAACGGAACTGCTGATGACTGCTTACATGAGCGCAGAGCAGGAGCGCACGATCCAGTTTCGACCTGACGGACTTGATACTTACGTGCCGCTCGTCGCTCAAGGGTTGTGGAAGGGCCGGTGAAGTCGCAAACCCAGTCCCCCTTAAACGGCATTTATTTAATTTGGAAAACCCACCTTCCTCACTAGCTCCTTAAAACGTGGATCGTCGCGGAGGTTTTCCAACCTCGGATCGACTTGCAACAACTGCATTTGAAATGCTCGCTCTTCGAACCCCTTTTCAAGCCAGGACAGAGCCTCGTCCCTTTCTCCCAAACCAGCGCATATATAGGCGAGACTTACCGCACTTATGTATTCGGTTTTTCGGAGCCTTTTAAGTTCTTCCAACTCTTTCTTCGCATCAGAAACGCGACCGGAAACTGCATAAACATATCCAGGCATCCCAGTCATGTTTATTGCTGCACCTTCGGGGGCTTCTCGTATCTTCGCGAGAGCTTCTTCGTACATTCCCTTTTGGACGTAGGCGAGGGGCAGATACTGATGCGCAGCTGGAAAATCCGAATCCAGTTCCAGAGATCTTTGAAATTGTGCAATAGCCTGATCGTAGTTGCGGGCAAATAGGAAATTCTGCCCGAGCTCAAAAATAGTGATCGTGGACAACGGATCGAGTTCGAGAGCCAGCTTTCTTTCAGAAATCGCTTCGTTAACGCGACCTGTTCTCTCCAGATATCCGCCATACCACTGATGTGCGACCGCATAACGTGGATTCAATTCGATGGCTCGTTTGAATTCCTTTTCAGCATCCGTCCAGTTCCACTCGTAAACCTGCAGTACGCGGGCTAGCGACGTATGGGCCTCGGCGAGCGTCTCGTCTATCGCCAGAGCCTGCAAGGCGGCCGTTTTCGCCTTCGGCATCGCAACGTGCGGCTCAATTCGACTGGCGGGCACAACGTAGCTATCAGAAAGGCCGGTATAAGCCAGCGCAAATCCGGGATCTTTTTGGATTGCCTGCTCAAAGTACTCAATCGCCTTTCTGATCGAATCGGGAGTTCGCTTGTTCCAGAAGAACCGCCCTTTCAAATAAAGCTGATAGGCCTCTGAGTTGTCCGTATAGTTCCTGGTCAAATGTTTCGCTTCTGCGTTGGAGAGCCGCGCGCGCAGTTTTCGCGAAACATCGCTCGCTATATCCTTTTGCAGAACGGCGATATCCTGCATCTTTCGGTCGTACTGTTCTCCCCAAAGTGAGGCGCCGGTTCGAGCATCGACCAGCGAAAGATAGAGTGTGACGTTGTCGCCACGCTGAAGAACACGTCCAAGCAGCAACGCATCGACTGACAGCTCCTGGCTGATTCGCTTTTCATCGATGTTTGCGCCCTTATAGCGGAAGACGGAATTTCTCGCCTTTACCGATAAGTTCGGCAAATTCGACAAACTGTTTATGAGTGATTCTGTCATGCCATCCGACAGATATTCGACATCAGGATTCCCGCTTTCGTTAACAAAGGGCAACACGGCGATAGAATCGATCTGATTTCCGCCTGCGCCTCGCGTGGACCAATACCAATAGCCACCTCCAATCAAGGCAAGCAGCAGCAACGACGAACGCAGCGCCAAGCTTGTGATTCCTGATCCCTCTAACCACATACTCCGCACTCGATGCAGGCTGGCTAACCGAGTGAGTGCTCTGTGCGGTAGCGACATCTGCAGTGCCATGACCTGAGCTCACTGCGGTCGAAGGCACCACGGACCGTTCAGTGTCAGTGACGCCCTTCAACTCTCGATTACTTCTTCCAGATCATTCGCCGTATCGCGAATCGTCTGATATCTCTTCTCTGGTTCTTTTGTGAGGCATCGGCGAATGATGCGCTGCAGTTCCGGAGGTGCGTTTGGGTTGCTGTCAGCAATGGCCGGCGCCGGGTCGTGAATGATCTTGTGCAAAGTATCGACCACTGTGTCGCCCGCAAATGGCTTCCGACCTGTAACTGCTTCGTAGAGGACGCAGCCAAAGGAAAAGATGTCTGAACGCTGATCAAGGGTCTTTGCTTTTACTTGTTCCGGGGACATGTAACCAACGGTCCCCATGATTGCACCAGGTGAGGTGCGTTGCGGCAGTGCAGCGGTTGGGACTTGACTGTCCATTTCCTCACGATCAAGGCCCAACTCTGTCGTTTCGACCAGTTTTGCCAGGCCGAAGTCAAGAATCTTCGCGTGACCATCACGGGAGATCATGATGTTGTCGGGCTTCAGATCGCGATGGATGATACCGGCCGCATGCGCTTTTGCGAGGCCGTCTGTGACTTGATTTAGATACTTCAGCAGCTTTGAGAGTGGGGTGCGTTCATGATGGATCTCCTCGCGCAACGTGTGACCGTCGATGAACTCCATCGCGATGAAGTGTACGGGCTGATCCTCGACAGTCTGGCTAATCTCCGGTTCTCGGCCTCTCCGATCTCGTAGATGTGTGCGATGTTGGGATGGTTAAGTGCGGCGGCACATTTTGCCTCCTGCACAAAACGACGCATGCGATCCTGATTGGCGGCGAGAGCTGAGGGGAGAATTTTCACCGCTACCTTGCGATCGAGTTTTGTGTCCTGGGCCAGATACACTTCCCCCATTCCACCCGAGCCGAGCTTGGAAATGATGCGGTAATGCGAGATCGTGGTGTTAGGGGAGATTTCGCTCACGGGACTCGGAGTCAGCTATGTGACAGCCTGGGGGGAGTGCCAGATACCAAACACAAAGCATGGTAACAAAGATTTCGGCCTTCTATGGGCTGGCGCATCTGGATCTAAAGTTTAGCATTGGTCCCACCTTCTGAAATCGTGATCTTCAGCTCAATATCGAAATCGACGGTTAGTTCGCGCTCCGCAACTGAGACTTTCGATTCAGATAGAACGCCAACTTCGTCACGATCTCTTGTTCGATCGCTCGTTGCAGCGGTCGCGCGCAAAGCGACTGCTGAAACCAACTTCACAAGGTGATCCACGAGACGATCTGTTAATGGCAACTTCACTTTTCGTTTCTCAAGCCCTTCGCGAGCATTGACGATTGGAGCTCTTTGACGACGATGCGCCGCGTGCTGTCGCGACCAAGCGTACGAAAACTAACGACGCGATCGATCCGGTTGTAAAACTCGGGACGAAGAAAGGTTCGACGCACGGTCGTAAGTCGAAGCAGCGGGTCCGGGCTGTAAACTGAAACCAGGAGGATCGGAACTCGTTGCACCCAGGTTTGAAGTCATGACAATGACGGCGCTGGAAGATAAGTCGTATGTCCAAAGCGATCGGTGAGCCGCCCTCGTCGAACACACTCAACAAAACATCAAACACTCCTTCGTGAGTTTTTTCTACTTTGTCCAGCAAAACAACCGCAAAAGGCTGCCGTCGCATGCGATTGATGAACTCGCTCGTCTCGCCGGACGAACCCGACACCAAACGTTCGGCACTTCCCGGCGAAGAGTATTCACTCATATCCAAGCGCACGAATCGCTGAGTCTTCCACCGCTCCAAAAAGAAAACGCGCCAACGATCGCGCCAATTCAGTCTTGCCAACACCGGTTGGACCAGTGAAGAACAACACATCAACGGCCGCGCCGGATCGTTTAATCCAGCCTTGAAAGTCAAAACTGTGCCCGTCGCCGCCTGGCATGCTTCCTCCTGGCCGATTACTTCACTCTGGAAAAAACCAAGAACATCGTCCTCCTGAAGCGGCACTTCATCGCGGAGAAAAAGTTCAGGGAGCCTGCGAAATTCACAAACGCAATTGATTATTACGTTGTTAGTGATCTCGGAAAGCTTCGTCGTTTTCGCGTGTTCATAAAGACGCGAAGTGAACATCGCCGTCTTTTCCGGAAACGCTTCGTAAGGAAGGAATCGTTGGAACAGACGATAGATCAACCGTCGTCCATCATTATCGATACGTGCGGGATTGTTTCGTTCGATGGCGGCGCAATACGCTTGCAGTGTCGCGAGCGCCTCAGGCTGTGTAAACGACGGAATTTGAACAATGCGAAATGCATCCGCGAAACCCGGCAAGAGACGACGGCACGCATCCAAACCTTCAGGCGTCGTTTCGCTGACAACGCGCAATTCGCCTCGTTCGATGAAAGGCAACAGAAACGCCGCGATGCTCGTGTTGCTCGACGACCCACCGGTACGCACCAGCTCCAACAAATCTTCGAATGCGATCACACCATCGATGTGCGCAGATCTTCGATCACTCGTTCGCATCGTTCTTCCCATTGGCCTAAATACTTCATGCCAGCGATTAGCCTGGCCGCACTCGACGCCCAAAATCGCGCGATGCGGCTCGCAACCGGTTTCCCTGCTTCTTTGTCGCGCAATCGGGTTTCGCGTTCAACTTCGCGCACCGCGTCCACGAGTATCGAAGTCTTTCCTACTCCAACCTCTCCCACCAGCAGCACGTTTGCCCGCTCGCGAATCAACATTTGGGCCAATTGAGTGACTTGTCGCTCGCGACCGTAAGCGCGCGAAAAACTGCGACGCATTTGTTCAGAGTTGAGCGGATCCGCGACAAGCTTTAATCCCGGAAGGTCAAAAAGTCCCTTCATCACTGCGAGACCTTTTCCTCCCGAAACCGCGATCTCTTCTAACCAGACGCGCTTCGGAAACAGGTAGCGCGATAATTGCTGAGGCGTGTTTCCTTTCAACGCCTCCTGAACATAGGTCGTGACTAAACCACGCAGCGCATTTGATTCGTAGTAGTAAAACTGAAGACCAAGCATCGGCAACGCGCACACGAGCATTCCGCTTTCCTGCCGACCATGCACAGCCGCCACGCGCATCGGAATTGATTCATCACACGGATAGACGCGGCCTTTCACCTGGTACTCGGGACGTACTTCGACGCGAAACTCCATTATGCGTGGATCGTGAAAGTCAGCGGCAGAGCGCCATGGTTCACGTTCGAACGACCAGACGAGATACTCTTTGAGTTGCGACAATGCTTCGCGCGCAGTTGGACCAAAGCCCGCGAGGGGCGAGACGAGGTTATCCTCATCGTCGATGAGTCGCGCGGAAAAACTTCCCGTCCAATTCTCCCAAACTAATACTGGAAATCGATGCATCGCTTGAGACTGCTAAAAACGAAATCCGTCGAACTAATTTGTAGGGGCGTCCCTCTGTGGGCGCCCCAAAGTTGCCGGAAGGGGCGCCGACGGAGGGACGCCCCTACAACTACGCTACAAATTCGGCAGGCAATGAAAGTGCTGATAGAACAAAGGCCCGAAGTTCTGCGCTGCCAACTTTACCTTTAGCCAGTAAGCGCGAGCGCAGATCAAGCGCTGACTCGAACTCAGAATAGATGCGAATGACTGGAAGCAGCTCGAGCTTGTTGGAATCAGGCATCACATCTGGACCACTCACCTCACACGCACTCACAACGATCGGAATATGGCCTTCACTGCCCGAAACAAACAGATGCGTGCCCGCCTCGAGCAGAGCAATTCGAGCTGCTAAAGAGCCCTCAAGTAAAAGCGTTTGAGCTTTACCTTGCTTATGTTTGATCGGTTGACATCCGAACTCTCGCTCAAAAAGCGCCTGATAAAGCCCTCGTAAACGCTTGCACGCTCACTTCCTCGATCGTCAAAGCTGGAGATCGTCAGAAGCGTTTGACTGCTACCTTCTTCTGATTTCAAACTCGCGGCCATTAGCTCGAGCAACGATGTTTCTCGGATCAAATCCTGAAGATAGTCTTCGAACTCGCCACCAAAAGGAACGCTGCCAACCTTCAGTTCGTTGAGCAAAGCGTGTAGATTCTGGCCGAGTATTTTGTCATCGAATGCTGCGAACTGAATCTTTGCAAGTTGACGCCGGGCGGCCGGCGATGAACCGGCGCCGGTCCGCCGTCGCTGGTTGATTGGCGTTCGCGACGTTGGTCCGCTCGGTCCAACATGCGCACAACACGCCGCATCTGGTCTCGAAGCTGGAAATTTCGAAGCTGTAACCACACGTCTGATCGACTGTCTCCAATCAGAATCTCGCCCGATGCGCCGAAGCCTCTGTGTCCTGCTCGATCCTATTCAGCGCGTCTTCAACATGGTCCAGTATCCTTGCGCTATTTGAAAGTTGAAGATTGATCAGAGGCGCTGCGTTATCGCCACAACCGTCAGCACTCTAACGTCAACCGCGATCTTACCTCCCGCACCGCGAAGGAAAATCACCAGGGGCTGGTCAGGCGTCGTCCCCGAGAGTTGTGCAGCTATCGGAACAGTCACCTGACGTTCAAGCACGCGCTTCAAGGCACGCGCACCGAGTTGCGGGTGATACCCAGCTTCGACGAGCAGGTCGAGCGCACTCTCTTCAACAATCAATTTCACACCGCGATTCACCAACCCGTCGCGACGGAAAACATTTTCGATTAACTTGCGCGCAATACTCTGCACCTCTTCGCGTCGCAAGCGTTCAAACGGCACGACTCTCGTAAGACGGTTGAAAAACTCGGTTTGAAGAAGCGCTCCGCGGCTTGCCGGTAAACAGAAGCGTCGCTCTGATTCGTTTGGCGAAAACCAAGATTCACCGGCCGCTTCACGGGCGCCGAGGTTGGAAGTCAGGATGATGATGGTGTTTGAGAAGTCCACCAGTTGACCACGAGCATCGGTGAGACGAGCATCACCCATTACACCAAGCAACAGATCGAAAACCGCGGGATGTGCTTTCTCGATCTCATCAAACAAGACTACTGCAAAGGGCTCTCGACGCACGGCACTTGTCAACAGTCCTTCCGGCTCGTTGAAGGTACCGGTGAGTCGGGCAACCGAGTAGTAGCTTGCATACTCGTTCATATCAAACCGCAGGATCTTTTCGTGATTGCCAAACAAATAGTTCGCAAGAGACCTTGCACACTGAGTCTTGCCAACGCCGGTTGGTCCAAGGAACAGAAACGACGCGATTGGACGATCGGTATCATTTAATCTTGCCTTGGCGATTGTCACCGCATCCGCGCAGGCCGCGACTGCCGCCTTTTGGCCGATCACTTCACGCTAGAGAGCTTCAACTACATCCGCATGGTCCAGTTGCGCACGATCGTCGAGGAAATGAACGCTCAATCCACTACGCGCTGAAAACTCCTGTAACGCATCCTCACGCCCGATCTCGGCGTCTTTATGTTTTGCGGCCAGGGTCTGCAGCAGCGCGGCCGGCTTTCCCGGAAAGGCGGCGTCAGAAACATAACGCCGCGTTAGATCTACGACCGTTGGCAACACTTCCGCATGGAAACGGCTGCGATGTTGCCTCTCCAGTGAGCGACGATAACCTAGGAGCGTACGTAGTCGTCTGGTCTTCATTGGGTTCATCGATGCGCAGTATTTCGAAGAGATCCACAAAGCTGCGGTCGAGCTCCTGCAACACGCGCAGCTACTCAGGCGTCACCTCGGCCAGCACGCGTACGTCACGACGTTCGATGTAAGGCTTGAGCACGTGCGCAACGCTCAGTTGCGAGTTGCTGGTGCGACCTGAGAAAAACAAGCCAACGAGATCGTCGAAATAGAGTGTATGACGTTTGCGCTTTGCTTCTTTCAGAATGGCGAGCAGACGGCCTTCCCATTGGCCCACGTAAGACATCCCGGAAATCAACCGCTGAGGCGAAATCAACCAGACTTCTCCGGCAAGATCGGCAGTACTTCCGCCCTGCCAACATGCATAGTTTTTTCGGATGAGCGGCGTCGATCGAGACGGCGACGCACAAATTCGTGGATCACTGCCGTCTTTCCGACTAAGCGTTTACCGACGACCAGCACTGGCCGCAGATCACCTAGCGCCCGAGAGTTCTGTAAGTTCGGCAACTTCTTCCTCGCGATGAATCGCATGGGCCAGATCGTCGGGGTACAAGGCATGCAACGAACGACCCGACACGTTCGAGTTCTTCCGCTCCCTCACACTTCGGACGATCCGAGCAGAGCAAAAAACGTTTGATTGGTGGCGTATAAAGTTTCGGGATGTCGATCGTAACTTCCACCGTCGAGAGCCACGCCTTACCGGAAGTGACTGAGTTTCGGGCTGTACGTTTTCGACGCCAAAACGACGTTCGAGCGCCTTGTAGTGTTCGCGTGAATGCTTCCTGTGCCCGGTCTCGCAACGTCTCGCCTCGTGCAATCTCGATCCAAACTTCCGGTACGTCGGAGCCCACGCGAAGCGCCGGCCAAACGCCGGAACGATGATGAAAAGGTGTCGCACGATTAAAGCGACGCTTGCCCAGCTCTAACGGAAATTCCAAAAGCTTTTCTTCGATCTCCGGATAGAAACCATAGGCAGCGAGTTGCTCGTGGCGCGCGTTGTTTGCCAGCCGGCGAAACTCGCGTCGCAGTTCGCGTCCGAGCCTGGCCGTCGCACGTTGGAGGCTTTCGTCCTGTTCAACCGGTGCGCCAAAGAAAAGCGGCCGGATAATGAGACGTCGCGATTTTCCGAAATCAGTGTGACGTGGATGCTCTTCCTGGATATAGACCGGAACGTTGATATTCATTCGTCGATCAGTTTTTCAGCAGCGCGTTGATGTGACTGCTCGGTAAATGACTGAAGCGCTTCTATTAGATCGTTACGCCAGTCGCGTCGCTGTGGGATTTGATGGTCTTCAATGAAGCTATCAGTGCGATGGTAGGTCCGACGACACTCTCCGTAATTGACCGGAGTGATCGAGCCGCGCCGTGCAAGCGTTGGAGGCGCTCGATATTCTTTCGGCTCAATGTCGCTGGTATGAACGAGAAGCCTGTCGGTCGCTTTTCCCTGGATAAACGCGTGTAGACCGTGTTCCGCTTCGAAGATAGGAAAAGCGCTCTTGCCTGAGATACCGAGGATCACAGCGGTTGTCGAACCAGGTGCATCGGACAGAAACTCGGACGGCTTCATTACTTCGAGACGAGTAACTTTTCGATCAAACATGTCGATGATTTTCGACTTTTCGTTTCCTTCGTTCCTCTTCCTCCTCCTCGGCGTCTGTCTTTTTCTTCTTGCGTGCCCGTGCAGCGGCTGCTCTCTCCTCTTCCTCAAGCACTTCGGGAGGGATGTTCGCGGTGTAGTGCCAAACGGTAATGTTCATGCCTGAAGCTTTTGCCGCCAGATAATAAGCACGGGCTAATTCAAAAAGCGCCCGATTGTTCTCACTGTAAAGTGCCAATGTGATGCGATCTGGTTTCAGGTAACGAAGGTCGAGTAGTTGACGCAGTAGAACATTCAACTCAGCTTCGAGTTGATCGATCGTCTTGCTGCCTTCAGCCTCAGTGGTTGAAGCGTCGCGCTGATAAAGCATCAGCAAAGTTTGATCCTCTGCTTTTGCTGTCTCCTCGAGTAAAGCGGTGAGCCTTGCCGCCCGATCACTGTATTCGGGTAGCCGCGCGAGCACTGCCGCCTCCCACGGCTGCTGCAACACGTACCGCGCTTTGACCAACTTCTTGGTTAACTTCGCACGTCGCGCTGCCTTTGCAATACGGCGTTCGATCTCCATCAATCGCCAGATTGTGTTGCGCAATTCGAGCACTGCTGAGCTTCGATCCAACCGGACAAGTCGTCGACGCAAATCTCCAAGACGCTGTGCCCGAAACGCAATCGCCGCCTCTTTGTCACTCGAGCGAACTGCCGGGTCCGCTTGCTCGGTAACGTTGACGCACAACCCACCACCATCGATGAAGACATCGGCCTTCAATGGCTTGGTCTGTTTAGGATGGATCTTTCGATTTAACTGAATCGCGAGTGGCGACAGATCTCACGCTCGATGAGTCGCTTGAGTGTACGGGCGCCATAACGGTTGTCGTATCCACGTCTCGCCAGATCCGCAATTACTTCCGGAGAAACGTCTAAGCTCACACCGCGCAAACGCAATCCGTTGCGATCCTCAATCAACTTGATTTCGCGTTTGTGATGAGTTCGACTGTGACTGGATCGAGCGGAACAAACGGCACGATGTGATCGATTCGATTAAAAATCTCGGGACGCAAAAACTCCTGCACCGCATGGGTGAAGTCTCGTTGAGCCTTTCGACTTGCCGATGTCGAACGCTTCGTCACGCCCTTCAGTCTCGAATCCCGCTCTGGAACGACGGAAGAGTTGGGCGCCGAGATTCGAAGTCATCACGACGATCGAATTCGTGAAATCCGCGAGACGGCCACGACCGTCCGTCAGTCGTCCATCGCCGAGCATCTGCAACAAGAGATCGAAGAACGATGAGTCGGCCTTTTCAAACTCATCGAAGAGCAGTACGGAAAATGGCTGCTCGCGTATGCGCGCAGTCAACGTTCCTTCGCCGCCGGTTAGACCTCCCACGAGGCGCGTTACGGCGGTGGCGTCTGCGTATTCACTCATGTCGAAGCGCGCCATTCGTCGCTCGTCACCGAAAAAGAATCGCGCCAGAGATTTAGCCATCTCCGTTTTACCGGTGCCGGTTGGTCCAGTGAAGAGGAGTGAAGCGATTGGCCTGCGCGGCCGTGTCAATCCCGCTTTGGTTGTAGCCAGAAGTTCGACGATCAACTTCACGGCAGCGCTTTGCCCGATCACTCGCTCTTCAAACCATCTGGTTGTGCGGTCGACGTCGAAGCTGACTTCGTCGTCAAGCAGGAACGACGGCAAGCCCGTTTCCTTCGCGAATGCAGCCGTCACATCGGCGACACTGATTAGTGGTGATGCTCCGTCAAAATGAAGACGCTTCTGAAGCAGCCCGCGCAAAAAACGAAGCGGCCGTGCGGGATACGCTGAATACCCCGCGTATCGACGGTGCAGACGATCGAGCCTTTCCAATGCTGCTTCAGAGATCTGACGCGTGTCATCGGCTCTCGTACCAAGCGCCGTGCTAATCGACGACGATTTTCCCCAGCGGCAGCGAGATCGTGAGCGGCTGCGCTTCGCGAACTCGCGCAGTATTTTTCGACTCGCTTCGGGAGAAGGTTCCTCAACCGTCAACTGACGCAGGACCGTCAGAATCGCGGGATCCTCGCGTTCGATCAATGGCAGTTGTTCAGGTGTGCACTCGAGAATCGCGAGAGCCTGGCCGCGGGCAAATCGCTGACGAAAGAAACTGGCCACACCTTGCGCGTTGTGCTCGCTCTTGCCCGTGTCCATTAACTCGACGAGATTTCCGAAATGCACAATCGCGCCGGTTTTTTCTGCTTCCTGCCAAAACGCATCACAACGTTCCTGCCACATCCCGTAACCAGTCATGCCCGCGACAAGTCGAGCGCCACTCGTGGCCCAGAAAGGAGTCGAAGCGAAACCGAAATCTGATCGCCTTCGCACCAGCTCGTGAACAAGTGCGGTTTTTCCGACGCCGGCTTTTCCACCAACAGGACACTCCGCGCGCCCTTGCCTTTGAGCGCATCGGCAAGCTCCGTCAGCTTTTCATCTACTTCGAACGCCGGGCTGAGTCGCTGCATCACGAGATCGAGCGCGTTTTCTTCAAGCGCAGATTTTTTCTTATCGGTTTGGCCTGAAGTCGCCATCACCTGCTTTGGCGTTCGAATGACGGCCGTGGCAGGCACTCTGGATAGCGTTAGCGCGCGTGTACGCTGAAGCAGTAAGAGACCTCTGAAGTCGACCAAAACTCCTCTGCCGCTGTAACTCGGCACGTGCGTGTCGCTCAAGCAACGAGTCTCTGAATTGTTGGGCTTTAAATCACTGAGTTTTCTACTAATGACTTCGATACCGAGTGCGGGGATGAAAGCGATATGGACTCGACTCACTCAAACTCCAGCGAACGACGTCAAGCCTCAGGTCAATCGCTTCGCGCCAATTGAATTTTTTTGCGGCGGCTCGAGTCGGAGGTTTAGTTCGAACGTTTCAATTTCTGCCGGAGTTAAGCGCGACCAGACATGAGCGAGGCTTTCTTTCTCCAGAATTTGGAGAGCATTGTTGACGACAGATCTTTCCAGTGATTTCGCATTTGTTCCGAGGCGCGATACCTCTGGGTAGAGCAGAGCCTCGGCAATGAAAGTTTCGTCATCGAGGGACCTCATGAGAATTGCGAGGTCAATCTCGTGGGCAGGCATGAAGGCAGTATATCGAAAATGGGATCGTGCAGTCTCAATTACGAGATGAAGGTAGCCACAAAAAGGCACAAAAAGCACGAAAGCTTGATGGCACGAGCTTTGATGCCGTCGACGTCGACAATCCCGGGCAAAGGAATCACTCCATGGACATTCTTTGGAAGAATCTCGTCTATTCCGTTCGAATGTTGTTGAAGAGACCGAGCCTGACGGCGATTGCGATCATCGCGATCGGATTAGGCATCGGCGCGAACACCGCGATCTTTTCCGTCGTCAACACGGTTCTGCTTCAACCGCTTCCTTACGCACAGCCTGAACGACTGTTGATGCTCTCGAGTGAGGCGCGCAACCAGGCGCTCGATGGTCGTGGCACTTTCTCTGTGCCCGATTGGCTCGACGTGCAACAGAGATCGACGACGATTGAATACGTTTCGACGGCTCAGCGCACCGGCACAATCGTGACGGAAGGTGGCGATCCCGAACGTTTGATCGGCGCGGCAGTGAATGCAGACTACTTTCCGCTCTTTGGCGTGAAGCCGGTGCTCGGCCGCGTCTTCACGCGCGACGAAGACAAACCAGATGCGCCGGAAGTGATTGTTCTGAGTCACAGTCTGTGGCAACGTCGTTTCGGCGGCGATCCAAACATTATCGGCCGCGAGGTAAACATCGGCGGAAAGACTACCGTGATTGGCATCATGCCTGCGGGTTTCGAGTTTCCCATCAGTGACGATCCTCAGGATTTTTGGGAGCCGCTGTTCTCCGCCGCGTTCATGACGAAGGAGAGACGCGAAGAACGTGCGAACCGGTCTATGGACGTAGTCGGCCGGCTGAAGCCAGGCGCGACAATCGAGCAAGCAAGAGCAGAGCTCGATCTTCTTTCACGACAGATCGAACAGCAATACCCGGAATCAAACACAAACGTGATCTTCAACGCAGTGTCGATGCACGAAGACATCACGCGCGACTATCGCCCTGCACTGCTGGTGATGCTCGGCGCGGTCGGTTTGGTGTTGCTGATCGCATGTGCAAACGTTGCCAATCTACTTCTCGCGCGTGCTGCTGCGCGACAGAAAGAGGTCGCGATTCGCATGGCGCTCGGCGCGAGTCGTCGCCGTATCGCATGCAACTGATGACTGAAAGCGTTCTGTTGTCGTTAGCAGGTGGAGTTGTTGGTTTGATGCTTGCGAGTTGGGGCATGAATCTGCTCGTCGCTTATGGACCAGCCGACGTGCCGCGGCTGCGTGACGTCAGTCTCGATCGTTATGTGCTGTTCTTCACGCTCAGTGTCTCGACGTTGACCGGTATTTTGTTCGGTCTCGCTCCGGCGCTGCACGCTTCTAAACCCGATCCGGGCAACATGCTGAAAGAAACCGGGCGTGGTGTGTCGCACGGCGGACGCAATCGCATGCGCAGCGCGTTGATTGTTTCGGAAGTCGCATTGTCGTTGATGCTGCTCGTCGGCGCGGGGCTGTTGATCAATAGTTTTTGGCGTTTGCTGAAAACTGATGCCGGTTTCGATCCGAAGGGCGTGCTGGCACTCGACATTCCGCTCGACAGAAGGACGTACACAAAACCCGAGCAGCGCTCAGCAGCGTTCCAACAACTGATCGCGCGAATGAAAGCGCTTCCGGGCGTTCGCGATGCTTCGGTCGTCAGCAATGTTCCATTGACTGATTTCGATTATGAATTGAGTTTCCAAATCGAAGGCCGCGCGCCATACAAACCGGGCGAGGAAGCTACCGCGGATTACACCGTCGCGGGCAACGACTACTTTCGCACGATGAATATCGCCCTTCTGCGTGGACGTGTTTTTACCGATCACGATACCGCGAATACGCCTCAGGTGATGGTCGTCAGCAATGCTTTCGCGAAGTATTACTTTCCGAACGAAGACGCGATCGGCAAACGAATCATCTTCGACGGCCCCGACAAGATGCCGCGCGAGATCGTCGGCGTTGTCGCCGATGTTAGACGCAATGGACTCGACGTTGACCTGCAACCGGAGATGTACGTTTCGCACATTCAGATATCCCGAGCGACGAATGAATCTCGTCATGCGAACTGAAGCAGACGATGCGTCGCAACTGACGCCTGCCGCGCGCGCGGAAGTGAAGGCCTTCGACGCGAACCAGATCATCTGGCGAGCGCAAACGCTCGAGGAGTTGTTGGGCACGTCAGTCGCCCACGCAGGTTCAACATGATGCTGCTCGGCATCTTCGCGGGCGTCGCGCTTGTGCTGGCAGCAGTTGGACTGTACGGGTGATGAGTTATTCGGTGAGCTGGCGAACGCAGAGATCGGCATTCGGATGGCGCTCGGAGCGAAGCGGTCTGATGTGCTGCGACTCGTCGTGCGACAGGGAATGACGATGACCGTCATAGGCCTTGCACTCGGACTCCGAGCATGCTCAAGCCCATGCCGAGCATGACGCGGCCATGCGGGACGCTCCGCTCGCGCAGGATGTACCAGGCGCCGATGCCGGCGACGATGAAGGCGGTGGTCAGATAGGCCGCAGCGACCATACGGTGTGAAGACGGTACGGGAAGAACAGATTGAAGATACCTGCCCGCCGATCGGTCACGTGCAGCACGCCGTCCTCGGCGACACGGTAGCCACGGTGTCTGCATCCAGCTACTGGCCGCCAGATCCAGAAGGCCGAACCAGAGTGCCCAGAGCGCGACCATGCAGGTCGCGAAGAAATCACCCATTTCGGGCAGCACGGTCGCAGCCGGACAGCATGATGCCGAGAAAGCCAGCTTCGAGGAAGAAAGCAGTCAGCACCTCATACGACATCAGCGGGCCGATGACATTGCCGCCGCGGCGCGACAGCTCGCTCCAATTGGTGCCGAAGCGTCGGACGGCACGACGCCCGAAACCACGCCCATGCCGAACGAATGGCGAAGATCTTGGTCCAATGCAGCGCGATCTCGTGATAGATCGCGCGCCCGGTGTTGAGCCACAGCGCTTCGAGCACGACGAGCCAGGCGGCGAGACCGATGGTGAAGGAGGGAGAAGATGATGTGGAACGAGATGGTGAAGGCGAACTGGATCGCGACAGCAACAGCGGATCGAGCTCTGGCATCCTTCGAACCGTTCTTGGCGTTAGCGGCCGCTAGGGTGCAACTGTTGCGTCGGGGCGAGAGTAACGCCGTTCAGCCGCGAGGCATAGAAGGCGTTCTGCCCAGATCATCGGCCGCGCCGATCAGATCGGCGCGGAATGTTTGAAGGCGGCGAGCGCGCGGGCGCGGCGTCGAGCGTGCTCGACGATGGGTTCGGGGTAGGTGCGGCCCAAACGTGACGCCGGCCTCGGCGAGCGTCAGCGCCGGCGCCTCCCATGGCGCTGAATTTCGGGTGCGGGCAACCGCTTCAGTTCCGGCACCCATGTCCGCACATAGTCGCCGTCGATCGAACTTCAGGCCCTGCAGCACCGGATTGAAGATGCGGAAATAGGGCGCGGCGTCGGCGCCCGAGCCCGCCACCCACTGCCGGCTCGCCGAATTGTTGGCGAGGTCGGCATCGACGAGCGTGTCCGAGGAACCAGTCAGCTCCGGCCTGCCACGGGATGAGCAGATGCTTCACCAGAAACGAGGCGACGATCATGCGCGCGCGATTGGGCATGAAGCCCGTGTGCCATAGCTCGCGCATGGCGGCGTCGACGATGGGTAGCCGGTCTCGCCCCCCTGCCAGGCCGTGCAGCGCGCGCGCATCGTCGCGCCAGGGGAAA
Source organism: uncultured Gemmatimonadales bacterium (assembly GCA_963826065.1). Classification (GTDB taxonomy): domain Bacteria; phylum Gemmatimonadota; class Gemmatimonadetes; order Gemmatimonadales; family GWC2-71-9; genus CAVVWJ01. The sequence goes on along the minus strand of CAWGVP010000003.1, from coordinate 2,020 downwards.
CGTGCGAACTCGGGGCGGAGCGGCTCCGACACGATCGCCGGAAATGACAGAGCAAATGGTAGGAGAACTCGCGCCAGCCGATCTCGCGCAGGAAGGATTCGGCGCCGCGATCTTTCTGCCGCCTGCGCTTGCGGCGGCGTGGGCCACCGCGTGCCAGCACTTGATTTGGGCTGAATCTCGCCGAAATGCAGACGCGGCGAGAGGCGCGACGTCGAGGCCGTGATCGATATTGTTGCGGTCGTCGGCATAGCCGGCAACGCCGGTTGCGCGATGAAATGATCGAGCTTTTCGTCGCCGCCGGCTCGCCCGGCTCGATCGCGCGCAAGCCCCCCGCCCAGTCGGGCTTGGTTGGCAGCAGCTAGAGGACTCTCCAGGCCGTCGCTCTCGACAGTGGCGAAGCGAGTGAGTTTCGGTGCCGGCAAGGGCGCGCGCGGCGGCGGCGCGGCGAGGCACGCCTTCCAGAACGGCGTGAACACGCGAAAGGGATTGCCACTGCCAGTGACGATGCCGTCTGGCTCGAACAGCAGCCGGCCGCGGAACAGGCGGAACTCGGCGTTTCGGTTCTGGCAGATGTGTTTGACGGGTTGTTCAGTTCCCGCTCCCAGGGCTCGTCGCCGCGCGTGGCATGGATCGGCTTTCGCGCCGGTCGCGTCGAGCAGATGTCGGCGAGCACGTTCGGTGCGGCGCCACGCCGGAGGCAAAGTCACCCGCCGAGCCCCGCCAATTCACGGACGAGCGCGTCAGACTGCCATGGAGCCACCGCGCGCGGCGCCGCCCATGCGCAAACGCCCTGGGTCTCGTCATCGAGAATATAGACCGGGAGAACCGGCGCGCCGGTCTTGGCCGCTCGCTCAGCGCCGCGTGGTCCGAAAACTCTGAGATCGAGGCGAAACCAGACGATGATGGGGCTCTCAGACCAATCGCTCGGCCGATCCTCTTGCGTGTCAATCGCTTTGCGCCGCGGCCAGCGCTGCTTCGTGATGCCGGCGCGAGGCGCGCCGAAGCAGCAGAAGACGACGCGGTCGATCGAAGGTCTTGTCGGCAAGCGCAGCGGCCACAGTGCGGACCGCGATGAGAGCGGCGCGCTCTGGCGGAAAGCCGTAAGCGCCGGTCGAGATGGCGGGATAGGCGATCGAGGCGAGGCCGTGATCGCAGGCGAGGCAGAGGCTGTTGCGGTAGCAGCTTGCGAGCAGCCCGTCCTCGCCGCGCTCGCCGCCGCCCCAGACAGGGCCGACCGTGTGGATCACGTGGCGGGCCTTGAGGCGGAAGCCGGGCGTGATCTTGGCCTCGCCCGTCTCGCAGCCGCCGAGCGCCGCGCACGCCTCGTTCAGTTCGGGCCCGCGGCGCGATGGATGGCGCCGTCGACGCCGCCGCCGCCCAGCAGGCTCTTGTTGGCGGCGTTGACGATGGCGTCGACGTCGAGCGTGGTGATGTCGCCCTCGACGATCTGGATGCGGCCTTGCATGGCGCATTGGACGCCTCGGTCCAAGCGCCGATCAAGAGGTGCACCGGTTGATTCGGCTCGCAGAGGCTGACGACCCTCGGCCGAGGATGGGTTCACAGACCTCATCCAGGCGATGATCTTCCACATGTCGTCGTCGGATTTGACGAATCCCGCAAAGGCGGCATCGGGCCGACCACGTTCTCGGAGCCTTTGCGCGTATAGCCCTGCTTCTGCAGCTCGTCGGACCCGAGCGCGCTCAACCGGAACAAGGTGTCGTCGTCCTTGCCGTAATCCAAACCTCGTTGGTGAGAGGAGGGCCCATGCCGCCGCCGCCAGTGCCGCCGTGACACCCGTTGCAGCCGGCGGCCATGTACTTCTTATGTCCTTCCTCGGCGACGCTCGCATCGTCCGCATAAGGAACCTTGAGGCTCCCCTTTTCGGCGGCCCGTGCGCTTCGAGCGGACTGCCGCGGCAGCGGGAGCGGCTGGCGCCGGCGCGGCGGGGGCGCCTTCCGATGGGGCGGCTGCGCGTCGCCGGCGGCGAGCGCGACGCCGCCGGCAAATGACCGAATACGTC
>CAWGVP010000002.1:0-1268928 GCA_963826065.1 uncultured Gemmatimonadales bacterium | reverse complement strand
CAGCCGCCAGGCTTCGCGGGGATCGATCACCACCAGCCCGCCATAAAGGCCGAGGGTCCGTTCCACGGGATCGTTGCCCGGGTCGAGAACAGGTAGGTTCCCGGCGGCGGGGCCGCGAACTCCAGCAGTCGTGTTCCTCCCGGAGCTATCGGGCCGGTGCCGACGTCGCCGCCGGTCGGGCCGGCGCGATGGAACCGGAGTTCGTGCGGCTGCGAGAGGTGGTTGCGCACCATCACCCTGATGGTGCTGCCGGTCTCGGCGATGAGGGAGCGGTCCGGAAAGTAGCTGGCCAGACCTTGCCGCCCTCGCCAGATACTCCCGGGGATGCGCCGGGTCCGCCGCAACGGTGCCGGCCTGCCGTGCGGCGGCACGGCGGCGGTCAGGGGATGTCCTGCTGGCCACGACCTGTCCGGCGGCCGTGAAGACCTTGGGGCTTAGCACCAGCGACGGCGACACGTCCGAGACCGTAGTGCGGCGCGCGCCGAAGCCCCTGTGATACACGAGGGAGCCGTCCACCATGGGCACGTAGCCATCATTGATATGGACCTCCAGGGTGTTCATGGCCGCACCCTGTTTGTCGCCTGGCCGGTCCGAGAATGCATGACGCCCCGATTCCTTCGAGGATTTCGCTCATCGTGGTCGAAGCGTGCTCTGAAAACCTTGTACTTAGCTAGCAAGCACCCGGCCAGCCGCGGATCGGGTGGGTCAGCTCCTGCGGGGGGCGCGGGTCCGGACCAGGGCCGCGGACCCGGCGGCCAGGCCCAGTACTCCCGCGCCGAGCCCGAGGCCGCCGAGGGTGTTGTCCGGAGCTGCCGTAGCGGGCGTGGTCGAGGACGCCGGGGTGGTGTCGGCAGCCGGCGCCGCGTGGGCGTGTTCGTCCGCGGCTGCGGTGGTGACGAACGATGGAACGGGATGGCCGGGTTCGGGCTGGCCCGCGGTGACGGGGTCGCTCCAATTCACAACGTTGCCGTCGGAGTAGGTCTGTGCTGCGGGCAGCGACACGGTGGTGCCGGCGGCCGGGAGCCGGCCGACCGAGATCGAGAAGGTCTGGTATTCATGCTGCCCGAGCTGGTGGGCGGCGTCCGCGGTCCAGGTAACGGAGGCCGCAGCCTTGGTGATTGTGGCCCCTTCGACGGTGACCGGCGCGGGAAGGTTTGCTTCCGTAATCGTTGCCGTCCAGCCGTCCATTGGCTTGACCGAGACCGAGGTGAACGGCGTACCCGTGGGCAGGGTGACCGTGAGTCCGGTGGTCTTGGCCGTTGCGGACTCATTGGGAACCCTGAAGGTCAACTGGGAGAAGCCGCCGGCGGACGTCGAGGCAGGGTCCACCCGCACATGGGCAGACGCGGCGCCGACGCCGAGGGCCATAAGGCCGGCCGCGGTGGCGAGGACAGTGAGGGTTTTCAGGGCGCGGGGGGTTGAAGCGTGCATGACAGGGCCTTTCCGGTGCTGCCGATCAGTGCCGACGGCAGAGTGACGACGGTGGAAGGTAATCAGCGTCCCGGGCGCCCGTCTCCGTACCTGGAAGGTTCAGGCCATGGCGAACCGGGTTGCCGCTGCGGGCGGCCCGCGGCCGTTGTCAGGGGGCAGGTTCCGCCGGGGGACCGGCACCAGGACAAAGCCCGCCGCGGCGGCCCGGTAGCGGACGGGAACCATCCACGCGGTCCGGGGCAGGTGCACCAGCGGGCGAAGCCAGGCAAGGAGTTGCCCCAGGGCCACCTCGCCTCCGCGCAGCAGCCAGGCCGTGGCCAGGAGCGCAAGCAGGTGGGCGGCCAGCATGGCCGGTGAATCGGCGCCGGCGCCGGCATGGACGGTCATGGCGTCCGGGACGGAGCAGCCTGCGCCCTGGACCGGACCGTGGTGCGCCATGGGGTCCCCGATTGACGCCGGGCACGAGGCCGGGGCGGACAGGAACAGAAAGGCTTCGTGCAGGATCAGCTGGCCTGCGGCGAGGACCCCCAGCAGGGTCAGGAAGGACAACTGCCGGCGGGTCAGCCAGGCTACCGGGCCCAGCAGGAGCGCCGCCACGACGGCGAGGAGCTGCGGTTCGGGAAGTGCCCCGCCGGCGAGGACGTGGCCCGCGGCGGCCAGGGACGTGGCCGCGCCCGTGACGAGGACCGCCCGGACGAGGCGCAGTGAGCCGCGAAGATCCACCTGTTCCTCCCTCCCAGGGGTCCTGACCGCCTAGACACAGTCGAGGCTAGGCAGGGGAGGGTGGAGAAACCTTGGGCCGGCACGAATGCCGGCCGGACGGTGGGCGCTACCGGGTGGACTCGGCGTGTGGACTCGGCCAAGGCCGGGCCCCCGGCTGCCGGGGCAGCCGCCGCGGCCTTGGGGGCCTTTTCCGGCAGCGGTCCGGGGCTGAGGAAGGCTTCAGTGATCAGCGGGGCGGTGAGTTCAATCTGCCACTGCCGCGCGCCCAGGTTCTGCAGTTCCTCGGCCACGCCGTCCTCGCTGAGTTCCGCCGGCGGACGCCAGGCCACCCGTCGCAGGTAGTCGGGGGTGAGCAGGTTTTCCACCGGAAGGTTGAGTTCCTCGGCCTTGGCCTGCAGCTTGGGCCGGGCCGTGGCAAGCCGCGCTGCGGCCTCCGGATCCCGGTCCGCCCAGACCCGCGGCGGCGGCGGGGCGTTGGTGGGCAGATGAAGCGGCGGGAGCTCCTCAAGGGTCCGGGCGGTGCTGATGCAGCGCAACCAGCGCGGCGCCTCCCGCTGGGCGGCGCGGCCGTGGAAGCCCTTGGTGCCCAGCAGCTGCGGGACGGTGCTGGGCATGGCCTTGGCTGCGGACACGAGGGCCGAGTCCGGAATCAGCCGGCCGGGCGCGACGTCGCGCTTCTGGGCCAGTGAGTCGCGTTCCAGCCAGAGTTCCCGGACGGCGGCGAGCTGGCGCCGGTCGCGGATCTGGTGGAGACCCGACGTCTTGCGCCACGGGTCGACGCGGGGCGGGGCCTGGCCGGCCTCGAGAATGGCGGCGAATTCCTGTTCGGCGAAATCGAGCTTGCCGTCCGCCACGAGGAGCTCTATGAGTTCCTCGCGCAGCTCGGTGAGGACCTCGACGTCGAGGGCGGCGTAGCGCAGCCAGGGTTCCGGGAGCGGTCGCGTGGACCAGTCGGCGGCAGAGTGTTCCTTCGCCAGGCCAAAGCCGAGGAGCTGTTCGATGACGGCGGCGAGGCCCACCCGCGGCAGGCCGGCCAGCCGGGCCGCGAGCTCGGTGTCGAAGAGTTTGTCCGGCCACATGCCGAGCTCGGACAGGCAGGGCAGGTCCTGGCTGGCCGCGTGCAGGATCCATTCCACGCCGCTCAGGGCCTCGTTGACGATCCGGAGGTCGCCGAAAGCTTCGGGATCGATCAGCCAGGTACCGGACCCCTCACGGCGGATCTGGACCAGGAAGGCGCGCTGGCCGTAACGGAAGCCGGAAGCCCGTTCGGCATCCACTCCGGCGGGGCCGTGGCCTGCGGCAAGGGCTGCGGCGCAACGTTCCAGGCCGGACTGGCTTTCGATCACCAGCGGCACGCCGTCGCGGGGTGCATCGAGGTCGATTACCTCGGGGATCAGGCTGTCGAAGCCGTCCACGGTGATATGGGCTGGGGTTTCAGCGGCCTCTGTCGTATTTTGAAGGGCGCCGGCCGTGGTGATTTCCGGTATTTGAGGGGTCATGATGACTCCAGTTTACCGACATCCCGGCGCGGGGGACTTAGCATCGGGAAAAACAGGGCCGATCCGGCCCAGGCTCACGGCTGATCGCGCCGGCGGCGGGGAAGCGGGGAGACGCCCTCGGGCAGCGGCGGAAGCCCAGCGAAAGTGCACACCATGTCCGACCACGCTTCCAGATGCGAGGTGATGTCCGCGCTGGCCGGGGTCCAGGAGGCGCGCAGTTCGATGTCGATCGAATTCGGCCGGTCAGAGAGCGTGCCGAAGCTTTCCGACAGGACCCGCGTCGCCGTCCCGCCCGCCGAACGGTAGGGCGCGGCATGGTTGTCCAGGGCTTCCACGAGCCAGGTCCAGGCAACCGAGCCGAGCATTTCATCATTGCCCATCTCGGGCTCCAGCTGGGCACGGATATAGGTGACGATCCTGAATTCCCCGTCCCAGACGGCGGAACCGTCGGGATCGTGCAGCAGGATGAAGCGGCCGGTGGCCAGTTCGACGTCGTCGCTGCCTGCGGCGGGTGCGAGGGCGGCGGCCGCCGGACCATGGACGGCCCCTCCGGGTCTTCCGGGGACGAGCACCTCGGCGCCGAGGGCCACGGCGAAGGGTGCCAGCCTGGACGGCGCCGGAATCTCCTCGAGGCGCAGTTCACTGCGGCACCGTGCTTGTCGAAGGGTCCCCAGGGCAAAAAGGAAATCTGCCGGAACCTGGTCGAGTGCGTTCACAATGGAAGATTATGCAACGCGGGGCGGGAAGCCCGGCAGGCTCGCCGCCGGGGGCCGGGTCAGAGGCGCGGCCGGCGAGCTCGCGCTTGATGGCGGCGATGAACGCGTCGATGTCGTCCTCGGTGGTGTCGAACGAGCACATCCAGCGCACCTCGCCCTGCGGCATCCCAGTCGTAGAAGCGGAAGCGCGCTCGCGCAGCCGGTCGGCGACGCCGGCCGGCAGCATCGCGAAGACGCCGTTCGACTGCGTCTCCTGGCGTCGAGCCCGGCACGCCCGGGCGATGCCGGCGTCGACGCCGGCGCGCAGCCGCGCGCGCCATGGCGTTGGCGTGCGAGGCGCTGCCGCAGCCACAGGTCGCCCTCGAGCAGCGCGATGAGCTGCGCCGACACGAACCGCATCTTCGAGGCGAGCTGCATGTTGAGCTTGCGCAGGTACTTCAGGCCGTCGGATGCCTCGGGGTTCAGCACCACGATCGCCTCGCCGAACAGCGCGCCGTTCTTGGTGCCGCCGAAGCGACAGCACGTCGACGCCGGCGTCGCGGGTGAAGGCGCGCAGCGGCACGCCGAGGGCGGCGGCGGCGTTCGAGAGCCGCGCGCCGTCCATGTGCAGCTTCATGCCGCGCTGCGTGCACGTGGTCGGCGATCGCGCGGATCTCGTCGGCGTGTAGCAGCGTGCCGAGCTCGGTGGTCTGCGTGATCGACACGACCAGCGGCTGCGCGCGGTGCTCGTCGCCCCAGCCCCAGGCCTCGCTGGTCGATGAGCTCGGGGGTGAGCTTGCCGTCGGGCGTCGGACCGTGAGCAGCTTGATGCCGCCGACCCGCTCGGGCGCGCCGCCCTCGTCGGATGTTGATGTGCGCGGTGGACGCGCAGATGACCGCGCCCCAGCGGGGCAGCATCGACTGCAGCGACAGTGACGTTGGCGCCGGTGCCGTTGAACACCGGGAACACCTCGACGCCCTCGCCGAAGTGCTGCTGCGACAGCCTGCTGCAGCCGCTCGGTGTAGACGTCCTCGCCGTAGGCGACCTGGTGGCCGCCGTTGGCGGCGGCGATCGCGGCGAGCACCTCGGGGTGCACGCCCGAGTAGTTGTCGGAGGCGAAGCCGCGGACGGCGGTGTCATGGAGCCGTGCCGCGGTGCTGGCGGGGGCGGTTTCAATGGTGCTTGTCATCGGTTTGCTCACACTTTCAGTCTAAGGACGTGGGGCCGGAACGCTAAGTTCAGCGGCCCAGCGGCAGCCGCCGGCCGTTCAGCTCGGCGGCGGGGGTGGTGAAGAGCCCGACGGCGGCGGCGGCCAGGTCTTCGACATCCGTGAATCCGGGGAAGCTACGCTCGGGGGACTTCGCCCGCATTCCGGCGTCGACGAGTGCCTTGACCACGAAGATGACCGCGGCACTGCGCTGCTCCGCCGGTCCGCCGGCCTCCGCGTTGCCGTGGCGCCGTGGCCGCCTGGTCGCGGCGGAAGCCGTCGGCTACCGCGAGGGTCCACGCCTCGGCTGCGGCCTTGGAGGCAACATAGCTGGCTGTAGCCGCCGTCGGGCTTCCGACGGCGGTGGAGGACACCATGGCGAAGCGGCCCGTGTCCGAGGCCGCGAGATCCCCGTAGAAGACCCGGGTGACGTTCCGGACCGTGGTGATGGCGCTGCGCTCCAGGAAGTCCCAGTCCTCGTCGCTCTGGTCCGCGATGCCCTTGGCGCCGCGCCACCCGCCGACGAGGTGGATCACGCCGTCGACCTTTCCCGCCTTGGCGGTGATTTCGGCGTGCAGCGACCGGACCTCGGTGAGGCTGGCCAGGTCGCAGACCAGCGGCGTGACGCCGCTGCCCGCCTTGGCCGCGGCTGCCTCGATCCGCGGCGCGTCGGAGCCGACCGTGAAAACGGTGTGCCCGGCGTCGTGCAGGGCGCGGGCGGCGGCGATCCCGGAGGGGCCGCTGCCGCCCGTGACCACCACGTTCAGAATCCTTGGCGCGCTCATGCGAGTGGGCAGGCGGCATCCCACCAGCACACCTGTTCGGTGATGGCGGTCGGACGGCGGTGGGGGCAGCCCGGGAGGCCCTGCAGGTCGATCGATGGCGGGTCGAGGCCGTAGCGGGCAGCGGCCGTCGGCCCGAAGAGCCCCACGGTGCGGGCGCCCGCGGCGGCGGCTACACGCACGGGCCCCGTGTCCGGCCCGACGACGACTCCGCCTCGGTGGCCGACTGCCGCGCAGAACGCCGCGAGCCCACGCAGCGGCAGCGGCGCTACGTCCTCGCCGAGCACGAGAACGGGCACGGCGCGGCGGGTCAGGTCCGCGACGAAGCGCCGCCGGTGCGGCCACATCTTGACGGCCATGCCCGCGTCCGGCACCAGAACGACGGGTGCCACGCTCTCGGGCACCAGCTTGGCCAACAGCCGCACGCCTGCTGTCCGCTCGGCGTCGGTGAGGTTGATCCGCGGGGGCTCGTACGAGCGGTCGACGAGCCCTTCTTCGGCCAGAATGCGCAAGTAGCGCCTGCTCACCAACTCATCTGGGGGCGGACGGCGCCACAGGTCGGTGACGCTGCGCCACACTCGGCGCTCGATCTCGTCGGCGATGCCGTCGTAGCGGGTGGTGCTGACCACGAGATCGGGGAGGCGGCGCTCCAACTCCGCGACGACGGCTGCGCGCTCGCGGCCCTTCGGCGCCATGCGGACCTCGACGACGGCCGGATCGGCGTCGAGCAGTACCGCACCTGGTGCGTGGGTGAGCACCCGCACCGCGGCCTGCGGATGGCGGCGGGCCAGTGCGTGCAATGAGGGCAGCAGCATCACCAGGTCGCCGATACCGCCGAGTAGGTCGATCACGAGGACGTCGGCCACGCTAGGGTCGGTCGCGCTCGGGTCGGTCGCGCCGGCCGGATGGTGCGGGTCGGGTGCGGACCGCTCGGACTCAGCGGGCGACACGCTGTGGCGCCCTTCTCACCGCTTCGTAAACCTCTTGGTGTGCTGCCGCGATCCGCGACCATGTCCGGTCGACGGTCAACGCGAAGCCGCCGGATGCGACGCGGGCACGCAACGCGGGGTCCTCGAGCAGCGTGTCGAGGGCTTCGGCCAGCACATTGGAGTCGCGCACGCGGGTCGCGACGACGACGCTCTCGCCGTTGACCAGGTGCGGGTCGGGCGGGTCAGCCGCCGTGATGAGGGTGGGGAGGCGGTGGGCGAGGGCCGCGAGCAGGGCGCCGCTCTTCAGGGTGGCCCCGGCCGTGAACGGAAAGGCCGCGACGTCGGAGGCGTGCAGGGCGGCCGAGACCTGCTCGGCCTGCAGATGCCCGGTGATCGTCACGCGGTCAGCGACTCCACACTGCCCCACCCACGCGGTCAGGTCCGCCCGAAAGGCGCGCGCTTCGTCGGCGGGTAGGGCGAGCGACGTGAATCCACCGAGCAGCAGCAGGTGCAGCCGGTTGTGTCGCGCTTGTAGCCGGGACACCGCCTCGATCAAATAGCGCAGTCCCTTCACGGGGTGGACGAACCCGAAGAAGGCGACGACCTGGGCGTCGACCGGCACCCCCAGCCGCTCGCGGATTGCGGTTCGCGGACCGCCCGACCCGAAGTCGGGCACGTTCGGGGCCAGCGGGATGGTCACGGTGCCGCGCCTGAGCCTGCCAGTCACCCCGGCCGCGTGCCCGGCATTCGTGGTGACGACGGTGGCCGAAGCAGGCGCGAGCCGCCAGGTCTCCCGGTCGACCCATGCGCGCCGTTCGAGCGCCGCCCAGGCACTCGGAGGCATCCACGCGGGAGCCGACCACCAGCCGTACTCGTGCAGAGTCGTGACTACGGGCGCACCGATGACGTCGGGCAGTAGCCCCACCCATGGCGAGAACCCGAAGGCCGAGGGGGCGAACTGGACGTGTACCAGCCCGGGTTGCAACGCCCGCACCCGGCGCAAGGCCCGCGCCGCTTCGCGTGGGCCTGCGTCCACCGGCACCGACTCCACGTCCGTGCCTGCCGCGCGCAGCGCGTTGACGAGGTGGGCCGTGTAGTCGGCGACGCCGTCGGTCCCTTGAGCAGCCCGGCCGTGCACCATGGCGATCCTCACAACCGATTCCTTCCCGGGTCTGTGCGCGTCAAACACGCGTCACGCGGGGTTCGCGGCGCCCAACGGGCGAATGCCCGCACTGTGACCGGCTTCGAGCATCCCGCGGCACTGTCAGGACCCGCGATCCGCTGGGATGCGCTTGAGCGCCTGCTCGTGGTCCGCCCGGACAACCTCGGTGATGTGCTCCTGGCCGGTCCCGCGATCGCTGCGCTGCGAGCGGCCGCGCCCCGCGCCCGTCTGGAGCTGCTCGCCTCGCCTGCGGGGGCGCCAGCGGCGGCGCTGCTGCCGGAGGTCGACGGGGTGATCGTCGCGCGCGTGTCATGGCAGCAGATCGAGACCACCGCCGAGCCCCCGGACACCGATCTGGTCGCCCGACTCGCCGAGCGCCATTACGACGCCGCCGTCGTACTGACATCGTTCTCGCAGTCGCCGTGGCCCGCGGGGTACGCGCTGCAGCAGGCCGCGGTTCCCGTGCGCGCGGGGACGTCCAAGGAGTTCGGTGGGACGGCGCTCACCCATTGGGTGCCCGCGCCGGACGACGGGCTCCATCAGGTCGACCGCGCGTTGCATCTCCTCGCGCGGCTCGGCGTGGCCTCCGGCGCGCCATCGGCTGCATGCCCGCGTCGCTACGGCGGCCCGGGCGGACGCCCGCGCGGCGCTGACAGCGGCGCGGCCTCAACCCCGACGAGCCCTACGCGGTCGTGCTGCCGGGCGCCTCGTGTCCCGCACGCCGCTGGCCTGTCGACCGGTTCTGCACGGCCGCCGCGCTGCTCGCCGAAAATGGGCTTTCGGTCGTCGTGAGCGGGTCGACCGCCGAGCGGAACCTCGTGGACGTCGTCACCTCCAACGTGGCGGGAGTGACAGCGCTCGCCGGTGCGCTCGACGTGCCCGGCCTAGCCGGGCTGCTGAGTGGCGCGTCGGTGGCCGTGACGAACAACAGCGGTGGCATGCACCTCGCCGACGCTGTCCGCACACCGGTCGTCGCACTCTTCGCAGGGACCGAGGACGAGGACCAGTTCCGGCCGCGGTCTGTCCCCGCCGCGCTGCTACGCGTGCCCACATGGTGCAGCCCGTGCCGGCAGTTCCGATGCCCGTTCGCCCAGGAGTGCCTCGACGTGGTACCCGAGGACGTCGTGAAGGCGGCCCTTCGATTGGCATCGAGGGTCTGAGCACCCGCATCGCCGGGTATCTGACTGAGGTGGACCCCCAACTGCGGAAGGAGATTCTCCTCCTTGTCGAGCACGAGGTGCGCCAGCGGGTGGAGGCCGAGATGCAGGCGCGGATCGTGCTGCTCGTCGCCGAGTCCGTCGAGCGGGCGCGCTGGGTCCGCGGATCTGCGGCGACGAGCGGAAGCTGCACGTGCACCCCACGGCCGTGGGGAACGACGCCCTGTTCAACCTCCCCTCCGGGGAGATCATCGTGAGGGAGCACGCGTTCTTCGGCCACCGCGTCGCGGTCCTCACCGGCACCCACGACATCACCACCTTCGGCCGGGAGCGGCAGGTAGCGGTACCGAAGAGCGGTCGCGACGTCGTCATCGGGCGCGGGGCATGGGTCTCGACGGACGCGCTGGTGCTCGAGCCGTGCCGGATCGGCGAGCACGCTGTGGTCGCGGCGGGAAGCGTCGTGCGCGCGGACGTGCCGCCTTACGCGGTGGTCGGCGCCAGGCCTGTCGCGTGCTGCGTCCCGGCGGCCTGCTCATTGCGGAGACTCCGAACCCGTCGAAACCTCGTCATGGGGGCGTGCAACTTCCACCTCGATCCCGCCCACCGGAGCCCGGTCCCGCCTGCGCAGCTGCAGTTCCTCGCCGCGGCGAGCGGCTTCGACGAAGCGTCCGGACGTGGGACCCTGCACCCGAAGGAGGACGTCGACCTGTCCGGGATCCGACGCCACGGCGTCGAGACGCCGCCGCGCCGCGGTGCTCGCCGCTGCCTTGCAGAAGGTTCTCTGGCCCACAGGACTACGCCCTGCTCATGCGGACCCTCTTCGTGAGCGGCCGAGAGATAAGCGCGCCTGCCCTGCCCGCGGCCGTCCTGTTCGACCGCGACGGCACCCTGGTCGTCGACGTGCCCTACTGCGGCGACCGCCGCCTGGTGCGTCCGATGCCCACGGCGCTTCGTGCACTTGGTCGGCTGCGCGCCGTGGGAGTTCGCACGGGAGTGATAACCAATCAGTCCGGCATCGGGCGGGGCATCATCACCCGCGCCGCCGCCGAGACCGTGAACGCCGAGGTCGAACGGCTGCTCGGGCCGTTCGACGTCTGGCGGATGCGTCCTCACGCCCCCGACGCCGGGTGCGCCTGCCGTAAGCCGCGCCCGGGCAATGCCGCTCGACGCGGCGGCCGAGCTGAGCCTGCCGCCGCGGCGGCTCGCCTTCGTCGGCGACATCGGCGCCGACGTCAAGGCGGCGCTGGCCGCGGGTGTCCTCCCGGTTCTCGTACCGACCTGCGTCACGCTCCCCGAGGAGATCCGCGACGCCCCGATCGTGCGGCGGACCCTGCTCGACGCCGTCGACCACCTGCTCGGCGGCAACGCCTGATCGGCGGCGTCGATGGCGTAACCCCGGTGCACGCTGGGTACGCGGCCCGCATGCGACGTCTGCTCGTCTTGCGCGCGCTCGGCCTCGGTGATCTCCTGGTGGCGGTGCCCGCCCTGCGTGGGCTGCGCGAGCGCTACCCGGACCATCACCTCGTCCTGGCCGCGCCTCCGTCGCTCACCGGGCTCGCGCCTTAGCACCGGGGCCGTCGACGAGGTCCTCCCTGACCGCCGCACCGAGCGCCTTGGCGTGGCCGCACACCCATTCCCCGGACATCGCGGTAAACCTGCACGGCCGTGGCCCGCAGAGCCACGAGGCCCTGGACACCACACGGCCGGTGCAGCGCATCGGGCTCCGGGCGCCGGGATGGGTCGGCCCGGAATGGGCCGACATCGCGCGGAAGCACCCGCATGAGCGGCAGCGCTGGTGCGCGGTCGTCGAGGCGTTCGGCGTGCCTGCCGATCCGTCGGACTTCGCCATCGAGATCCGGCGTCCCACGCCATCGGGCGTCGTCGTCATCCATCCCGGCGCTGCCTTCGGGGCCAAGCGCTGGCCTGCCGACCGGTTCGCCGACCTGGCGAGGAAGATCGACGACGAGGAGCATCGCGTGCTGGTCACCGGCTCGGCCGACGAACGGCCGCTCGCCCGGCGGGTGGCACAGCTCGCCGGGCTGCCACCCGACCGCGTACTCGCGGGCGCCACCGACCTGGCGCAACTCGCGGACCTGGTGGCCGGGGCCGCCCTCGTGGTGTGCGGTGACACCGGCGTAGCGCATCTGGCCACCGCGTTGAGGACGCCCTCGATCGTGCTGTTCGGGCCGGTCGGACCCGAGCAATGGGGCCCGGCCGAAGGCGGCCCGCATGTGGTGCTGACCGACGCTTCAGCACGACGCGGCGAGCCATTCGCCGACGATCCCGATCCGGCCCTGCTCGGCGTGGGCGCCGCCGATGTCCTGGCGGTGGCGTCTGCGCTGCTGGCCCGTCATGAAGTCGCCGCGATCACCTCTCCGACCGCTGACACGGCGGCATGTCGTTGACCCGTGGCGATCCGGGCGGCGAAGCCCCCGGCCCCGCCTGACGCGACGAACGCCGACGCGGTCCGCACCGCATCCCGCACGCCGTCGGTGACTGATCGGCCGTGGGCGAGCCGGGCCGCCAGCCGCCCGGCGAAGGCGTCGCCCGCCCCGCACGGATCTCCGCCGGAGACGGCCGGGGCGTCCGCCCGGAAGTGGGTGCCGTCGCGCCGGACGACGACCACGCCCCGCTCCCCCAACGTGATGGCGACGGCTCCACAGCCCCAGCGCAGCACGAGAGCCTCGGCCGCTGCCAGCGCATCGGCCGTCGACGTCGGAACGGCCACCACCGCCGCGGCGGCGGCTTCCGAGCCGTTGGGCGTCACGACGCCGCTTCCCGGCACGGGCGCCGTGCCGCGCGGATGCGGAGCCCAGCTCTTCAGCTCCTCTGCGGGGTACTCCGTCTTGCGGAGCCGCAAGTACCCCCACGACGCGGTGGGCACCAGCGGGGTGGACTGCTCGTCCTCGTCCACCCCCACCAGAGCGATATCATGGGCCCGGAGCGCATCGTACACCTCGTCGTCGAACCACGAGTCGTGCCGGAACTCCATCGCGGCCCGCCAGGTGCGCGGGACGCGGCCGAGGAAGTCGCGCAGCAGCTCGATGTTCTTGCGGAGCGACGGCGGGCACTGGAAGAGGGTGGGCCCCAGCCGGTCCCCTAGGCAATTGACGGTCCGGAGGAAATAGGCGAGCGAGTCGTCCGCGTCCGAGAGCCGGTTGATGTGGGTGATCCTGCGGGAGGCCTTGAGCACGAACCGGAACGCCGGTGGGACCTGCTCGGCCCACTCCAGCAGCACCTTCTCCTTGGGGATCCGGTAGAAGGAGTTGTTGATCTCCACCGCGGGCAATCGGCCGGCGTAGTGGCGCAACATGTCGTCGGCGTGCAGGTCGGAAGGGTAGAAGGAGCCCTTCCACGCCTTGTATGACCAGCCGCTGGTGCCGACGAGGATACGCATGATCCGAGAGGGGGGGACGTCAGGTCCGGGGGGCTACCGCGCGCCGCTCGCCTTTCTCCTCGGTTTCGCGGGCGGCACCTCCTCCGCCGATTCGGCCGCCGCCACGCGGATGTCGGGCTTCTTCTCCGCCGTGGTGCCGCCCCGCTTCGCGAGACTCGCCTTGAGGGCATCCATCAGGTCGATGATCTTGGTTTGCGGCGCGGCGTCGGGCTCGGCGGTGATCTCCTGTCCGTCCACCTTCTGCTGGATCGCCTCCAGCACGCGATCCCGCACCGTGTCGCGGTAGTTTTCCGGCCGGAACTCGTCCACCGCGCCCTGCTCGATCAGCTGCCGCGCCAGCGCCAGCTCCGCGTCCTTGACCGGCACGTCCGGCTTGGGCACTTCGTCCACGCTCTTGATCTCACCGTGGTAGTGCAGCTGCTCCATCACCAGGAGCTCGCCCATCGGGCGCAGCAGCACCAGGTACTGCTTGCCGCGCGCCGAGTACTGGCCCAACGCCGCACGACCGGTGTCGGCCAGCGCGGCGGTGAGGAGGCGGTAGGCGCGCTCGCCGCCCTTGCCGGCACCCAGGTAGTAGACCTTTTCCAGGTAAATCCGGTCCACCGCCGCGAGGGGCACGAACTCGGCGATGTCGATCGCGTTCGTCGCCTTCTCGTCGAGCGCCTTGATCTCTTCCGGCGTGAAGCGGACGTACTGCCCCTTGGCGAACTCGTAGCCCTTGGTCACCTCGTCCTTTTCCACCACCATGCCCTCGTTGGCGCAGATGTACTGCTGCTTCAGCCGGGAGCCGCACTTGGCGTGCAGCATGTTGAAGCCGATCGCGGCGGAGGACTCGCTGGAGGAAAAGAGATTGACCGGGACTGAGACCAGCCCGAAGGAGATCGTCGCGGAACCTATGGATCTGGCAGTCATGTGGGGATTGGATATACAGGCATGGATCGGACCTCGCTAGAGGGGGAGTGCCTGTGGAGAGCTAGCGCAATGCCCTGGCTGAACTTGCGTGCTCCTGTCCGCGCCCGGGAACGGCTCCGTGGACCTTCACGCGTACGGTGTCTTGCAGGAGGCTTGGCGGAACCCGCCAACATCGTTGACGGGCCCGCCGGTGAAAAGGATTCGTCCTCGGTTGGCTACGCGTTCACCAGTCCCGTCGCCACCGGATACTCGCCGGTCACCGTCACCGGCTTGTGCTGCGCCGCGATGAGAGAGTAGAACACCGGCACCACGAACAGGGTGAAGATGGTGCCGACGATCATGCCGGTGACCAGTACGGTCCCGATGCTGTTCCGCGCCTCGGAGCCCGGGCCGGTGACCAGCACCAGGGGGAAGTGCCCGAACACCGTCGCGGCCGAGGTCATCAGCACCGGCCGGAGCCGGGTGAGCGAGGCCTCGCGCAGCGCCGCCATCTTCTCCATGCCCTGCTCCTGGAGCGTGTTGGCGAACTGGACGATGAGGATGCCGTTCTTCGCGATCAGGCCCACCAGCGTGATCAGGCCGACCTGGGAGTAGATGTTGATCGTCGTCAGATCGAGGAAGCTGAATACCAGCGCGCCGGAAATGGCCAGCGGCACCGAGCCCAGCAGCACGATCAGCGGGTCGCGGAAGCTGCGGAACTGGGCCGCGAGCACCAGGTAGATCAGGATCACCGCGAAGCCCAGCGTGACCACGAGCGCGCCGCCCTCATGGCGGATCTGCCGCGATTCACCCGCGTAGTCGAGCACCACGCCGGGGCCGCCCGCCGCGACCGCGGCCTGCTCCAGCACCCGCAGCCCCTCTTCCTTGGTGACCCCGGGCTGTACGCCGCCGAACACCCGCACCGCGTTCCGCTGCTGGAACCGGTTGAGCGTGCGCGGCGCGGTGCTGGACTCGATCCGGGTGAAGGTCGACACCGGCACCAGCTCGCCGGTCGGCGTCTTGATCTTGAGGTCGAGCAGCGGGGCCACCGTGGCCCGGTCCTTCTCGCCGATCTGGGGAATGACCTTGTAGCTCCGGTCGAAATAGTTGAACCGGTTCACGTATCCGCCGCCCAGCAGGGTGCCCAGCTCCTGGCCCACGCTGGCGAGGTCGAGACCCAGGTCGGCCACCTGCTCGCGATCGATGACCACCCGGGCCTCCGGCAGGTCGATCTTGAGGTCGGTGTCGACGTACAGGAACTTGCCGCTGGCCCAGCCGGCTCCCACGACCTGGCCCACGGTCTCCAGCATCTGCTCCGGCGGCAGGTCGCTCTGAAGCACCAGCTCCACGTCGTACTGTCCCGGCGTGGGCAGCGGCGGATCGAGCCGGGGGAACACCCGGAGCCCCGGGATCTGGGAGACGGCGCCGAACACCTGGCCGTACATCTCCTCGGTGGAGCGCTCCCGCTCGCGCCAATCCTTGGCGACCAATCCCCCGAAACCGCCCCAGTTCGCCGTCAGCGACCACATGAACTCGGTCTCGGGGAAGGAGCGGATCGCCTTCACCACCTCGAGCGACGCGCGGTTGGTGGCGGCCAGCGACGCGTCGGGAGGCGCGTCGAGGAACAGGCTGATGTGGGTCTGGTCCTCGACCGGTGCCAGCTCCCGCCGGCTGAACTGGTAGAGCGGCCAGGCCGCGGCCATGATGAGCAGCGCGGCCGCGACGATGGTCCAGCGGATCTGGAGCGCGCCGTCGAGCAGCCGCGCGTAGCGGTCGCGCACCCAGTCGAAGGCCCGGTTGACGATCCGGGTGAGCCGGCCCTCTTCGCCGTGCGGGTGCACGAACTTCATGCTCATCACCGGCGACAGGGTGACCGCCACGATGCCGGACACGACCACCGCGGCCGCGAGCGTGATGGCGAACTCCAGGAAGAGCGAGCCCGTGAGGCCGCCCTGGAAGCCGATCGGCGTGTACACCGCGGCCAGGGTCACCGTCATCGCCAGGATCGGCCCGACCAGCTCGCGCGCGCCGATCAGCGCCGCCTGCCGGCGGGATTTCCCCTCGCGCACGTGGCGCTCGATGTTCTCCACCACGACGATGGCGTCGTCCACCACCAGGCCGACCGACAGCACGATCGCGAGGATCGTCAGCAGGTTGAGGCTGAAGCCGAAGGCGTACATGACGATCGCGGCGCCGATCAGGGACACCGGCATGGCCACCAGCGGCACCAGTGCCGTCCGCAGCGAGCCCATGAACAGGAAGACCGCGAGGCCCACGATCAGCATGGTCTCCACCAGGGTCTTGGAGATCTCCTCCAGCGCGTCCCGCATGAATCGGGTGCCGTCCCACACGAGACGCATCTCGATGTCCTTGGGCAGTGTGGGCCGAAGGCGGTCCATCTCCGCCACCAGGCGCTGCTGGACGTCGATCTCGTTGGCCCCCACCAGCGGCCACACACCGAGGTAGACGCTTTCCTGGTCGTTGTACTTGGCGACCAGCGTGGCCTCTTCGGCGCCGAGCTCCACCCGGGCCACGTCGCTGAGGCGGACGATGGCGCCCTCGCGATCCGCGACGATCAGGTTGGAGAACTCCTCCACCGAGCGGAGATCGGTATTGGCGAGGAGGTTGATCTGCACCTGGTCGCCCTTGGTCTGGCCCACGGCCGCCAGGTAGTTGTTGCGCTGGAGCGCGGCCTGGACGTCCCCGGGCGCCAGATTGAGGGCGGCCAGCTTGTCGGGATCGATCCACACCCGCATCGCGATGGGCTGGCCACCCTCGCTGTTGGTCACCCGCTGCACGCCCTGGATGGTGGCGAGCTGCGGCTGAATGGTGCGCGAGAGCCAGTCGGTGATCTGGGGGACCGTCCGCTCCGGCGAGGTGAAGCTCAGGTAGAACGTGGCGTAGGGGCGGTCGGCCCGCTGCACCTCGATCACCGGAGGCTCCGCCTCCTGCGGCAGCTCCGAACGGACCTGCTGGAGCCGCGCGGTGACCTCGGCCAGCGCCTGGGTGCTGTTGTGGTTCAGCTTGAGCCGCACGGTGACGGTGCTGACGCCGGCCCGGTTGGTGGACTCGACGTAGTCCACCCCGCCGATGGCGGATACCGCCCGCTCGATCGGGGTCGTGAGAAACCCGCGCACGGTCTCGGCGCTGGCGCCGTAGTAGACCGTGGTGATGACGACCGAGGAGCTCTCGATCTGCGGATATTGCTGCACCGGCAGACTCGTCAACGCGCGCCAGCCCACCAGGACGAGGACGAGGTTGACCACCACCGCCAGGACGGGGTGCCGGATGAAGATGTCGGTGATCGACTTCATGGGATCACTTCGCTCCTTCCGCGCCGGCGGGCTTCCGGGCCGTGTCGGCGATGGAGACCAGCGCGGCTTCGCGCAGCTTGAACGAGCCCGAGGTGGCGACCTGCTCGCCCGCCTCGACCCCGCTGTAGATCAGGACTTCCTCGCCCAGCACCGGGCCGCTCTGCACCGGGCGAACGTGTGCCCGCGGCTTGCCGGCCGAGTCGGGCTCGATCACGAAGACGTGGTCACCCTGCGGTCCCTTGCGGAGCGAGCTGACCGGGACGCTGACCACGGTGTCGAGCGCGCCCACCGGGACCAGCACTCGCACCGAGGCGCCGGGCGCCGGCGCGGCGCTTCCCGTCACCCGGGCCCGGACCGTGGCGTTCCGGGTGTCGGGGTCCACTCGCGCGTCCACCGCGACGATGCGCGCCTTCAGCGGGTTGGCCTCGTTCGCCCCGTAGACGACGACGCTATCGCCTACCTCGAGCCCCGCCGCGATCCGCTGCGCGACCGTGAAGTCCACGTGCGCCGCGTCGGCCACGCCCTGCAGCGTGGTGAGCGTGGCGCCCTCGTTCAGGTATTGCCCCCGATGCACGTCGGCGATGCCGACCCGGGCCCGAAACGGTGCCCGGATGACCTTCTTGGCGATCAGCGCGCGGGTACGCGACATCTGCGCCAGGGCCACTTCGTACTCGGCGCGGGCCTGATCCACTTCCTCCTGCGAGGTGGCGTTGTGGGTCCGGAGACTCTGCAGCCGATCCAGCGTAGTCTTGGCCAGCGCCGCCTGAGCCTGCTGCGCCTCCAGCTCCGCGGCCTCGACCGAGGCGTCGAGCGCGACGAGCACCGCTCCGGTCTCCACGACCTTGCCCGGCGTGAGCCCCACCCGCTCCACGGTGCCGGCTATCTCGTTGCGCAGCGTGATGGACTGGAGCGCCAGTACCGTCCCGATGGACGTGGTGGTCCGGCGGTGCTCCCGCTCCGTGGCCTGGGCGGCAGTGATGGTTTCCATCGGCTCGGGCTGGTTGGCCGATGCCGCCGCGGAGGCGGCCAGGTCGGTGTACTTCCAGGCGGCGAGGCCGGCGCCGGTCGCGAGGATGGTCCCGAGCAGCGCAATCGACGTGATGGACCCGCGGGTGTGCTTGATGGCGTAACTCATGTTGAGCGACTCTCTGGCGTCAGACGTGAGCCCCCGTGTGACGGTGCGGGAGCGGGGATCCGCTGGGATGTCTCCCGGGTGTAGTTGCGTAGGAACGGCCGACCTTGGGACACGACGCCTCACCGGATAAGGTGTAACCCTGAGCAATTACGACAGTTAGACAACCATCGAACTTGTGGGGCCAAGAGAAGCCGGGAGAACTCTCATTCTCCCGGCGGTCGGCCGAACTTACTATTGGTAACCACAGTACCGAACGCCGTGGTTCCCGTCAAGAGTCCGGAACCCGAATTCACCCCCCTCCCCGAGCCATGTCCCCCAAGCGCTCGCCCGACTCCGGGCACCTGGACGCCTACCGCGCCAAGCGCTCGCTGGAGCGCACGCCCGAGCCCGCCGGCACCCTCACGCCCGACGGTGGCGGGGGCCTCTTCGTGGTCCACCAACACGCCGCCCGGCGGCTTCACTTCGATCTGCGACTCGAGATGGAAGGCGTGCTCCGCTCGTGGGCGGTGCCGAAGGGGCCGTCGTACGACACAGCGGACAAGCGGCTGGCGGTCCATGTGGAGGATCACCCGCTCGAGTACGGTGACTTCGAGGGGATCATCCCCGCCGGGAACTACGGCGCCGGCGCGGTGATCGTCTGGGACCGCGGCGAGTGGCTGCCCATCGGTGACCCGCTGGACGGGCTCGCCAAGGGGAAGCTCCTCTTCGAGCTCCGCGGCTACAAGCTGCGCGGCACCTGGACCTTGGTGAAGATCAAGAAATCGGAGAAGGACTGGCTCCTCATCAAGGAGCGCGATGCCTGGGCCACGAAGGAGCCGGAGGAGCTCGCTCCCGAATCCGTGCTGTCAGGGCTCACCGTCGAGGAGCTCGGTGGCGGCAGCGACCCGGGTGAGGCGCTTCGGCGTGAGCTCGTCCGGCTCGGCGCGCCCCGGCGCGCGGTCGACGGGAAGACGGTGAAGCTGATGCTGGCGGAGACGGCCGAGGCGGCGTTCTCCCGCAAGGACTGGCTGTTCGAGCCCAAGCTCGACGGCTATCGGGTCCTCGCGGCGAGAGCGGGAAGCGACCCGCGGCTGCTGAGCCGCAACGGCAACGACTGCGCGAGCAGCTTTCCCGAGATCGCCCGCGCCGTGGCGGCGCTGCCGTTCGACCGGCTGGTGCTGGATGGCGAGGTGGTGGCGCTCAACGACAAGGGCCGGCCGAGCTTTCAACGCCTGCAAACCCGGGCCCGGCTCAGCCGGCCGATCGACATCCGGCACGCGACCGTCTCCAATCCGGTGACCTACTACGCCTTCGATCTGCTCGGCTTCGAGGACTTCGACCTCCGATCGCTGCCTCTGACGGAGCGGAAGGCGGCGCTCCGCCGGGTGATCCCGCCCGTGGGCGCATTGCGCTTCCTGGAGCATGTGGAGGAGGAAGGGGAGGCGCTCTACCAGGAGGTGGAGCGTCTGGGCCTCGAGGGCATGGTCGCCAAGAAGGCGGGCTCGCCATACAAGGCGGGACGCTCGCCGATGTGGCTCAAGATCCGCTCGCGGAAGACCGGCGACTTCGTCGTGGTGGGCTTCACCGCGCCGAAGGGGGCGCGCGGCGGGTTCGGCGCGCTGCAGCTGGCGGAGTACGTGGACGGCACCCTGACGTACGCGGGGCGTGCCGGCACCGGGTTCAGCGACAAACAGCTCGCGGACGTGCGGCGCGCGCTCGAGTCGCAGAAGCGCTCCGACTGTCCCTGTACCGGGCTGCTGCAGGTGGAGAAGGACACGACCTGGGTCGAGCCGACCATGGTGGCGGAGGTGGAGTACAGCGAGGTGACCGAGGAAGGCCTGCTGCGACAGCCGGTGTTTCTCAGATTCCGGGACGACAAGGCGCCGGAGGAGTGTGTGAGGGAGAGCGGGGCCGCGGGGCAGCGGGGCAGCGGGGCAGGTCCCGCCTCGGATGAGGAGGTGGACGAGGGGACCGAGCCGCCGCCCCGCCGCCCCGCTGCCCCGCTGCCCCGCGTCGAGTACACCAACCTCAAGAAGATCTTCTGGCCGGAGGACGGCTACACCAAGGGCGACCTGATCGAGTACTATCGCGCGGTGTCGCCCTGGCTGCTCACCTACCTGCGCAACCGTCCGGTGGTCATGACCCGCTATCCCGACGGGATCGGAGGAAAGTCCTTCTTCCAGAAGGACGCCCCCGGCTTCCGGCCGGACTGGATCCGGACCGAGCGGATGTGGAGCGAGGACACCCAGCGGGAGATCGACTACTTCGTGTGCGACGACGAGGAGTCGCTGCTCTACGTCGTCAACCTGGGCACCATCCCGCTGCACCTCTGGGCCAGCCGCGCGCCCACCCTCGAGCGGCCGGACTGGTGCGTGCTCGATCTCGACCCCAAGGGCGCGCCCTTCGAGCACGTCGTGGAGCTGGCCCGCGCGGCAAAGGCACTGTGCGACCGGATCGGCCTGCCCGTCATGGTGAAGAGCACCGGCTCGTCGGGACTGCACCTGATGATCCCGCTGGACCGGCAGTGCACCCACGAGCAATCGCGGTCGCTGGGGGAGCTGCTGGCGCGCTGCCTGGTGGACCAGCTTCCGGAGATCGCGACCATCGCGCGGCAGGTGACCCGCCGGGACGGCAAGGTGTACGTGGATTATCTCCAGAATGGATCGGGGAAGCTGATCGTGGCGCCGTTCAGCGTCCGCGCGCTGCCGGGCGCTCCGGTCTCGGTGCCGCTCGCGTGGCGGGAGGTCACTCGCAAGCTCGACATCCGGCGGCACACGATCAGGACGGTGCCGGAGCGCATGCGAAAGCTGAAGATCGATCCGCTGGCGGAGGTGTTGGAGCTGTCGCCGGATCTGGGCGCGGCCCTCGAGCGGCTGATGGAGGAGCTGAGGGCCGGATGACCGAGCTCAGCATCCACGTGGGCGATACGGTCGGCAGCGTCTCGGGTCTGCTGCTCCGTCCCGCGGACGCCTGGGCGCTCTACGTGCTCGCGCACGGGGCCGGAGCCGGCATGCGGCATCGGTTCATGGAAAGCATCGCTGCGGCGCTGGCCCAACGCGGCATCGCCACCCTGCGGTATCAGTTTCCCTATTTCGAAGCGGGCAGCCGGCGTCCCGACCCGCCCGGCGTGCTCGAGGCAACAGTTCGCGCGGCGGTGTCGACGGCCCGGGAGAGGGCGCCGGAGCTGCCGATCGTGGCCGGCGGCAAGTCGCTCGGGGGACGGATGACATCCAACGCGATGGCGCGCGGGCCGCTGGAGGGTGCGCGGGGCCTGGTCTTTCTCGGCTTTCCGCTCCATCCGGCCAGGCAGCCCGGCGTGGCTCGAGCCGACCACCTCGGCCGGGTGGAGGCGCCGATGCTCTTTCTCCAGGGGACCCGGGACGACCTCGCCGATCTCGGCCTGATCACGTCGGTTTGTGCCGGACTCGGCGAGCGGGCGACCCTGCACGTGGTCGAGGGGGCCGATCACTCGTTCGGGGTGCTCAAGCGCTCCGGCAGGACCGATGCCGAAGTGATGGATGAGCTGGCCCTCGCCATCACCGAGTGGGTCCGACCCCTCTAGATTGCCAGTATGGCTACCGACAAAGACATCGCCTTTCCCGTCCTGGAGCGCTCCGATATCGAGGAGCTGGCCAAGCGAGGCAGTGAGCGCGAGATGCGGACCGGCGAGACCCTCTTCGCCGAGGGCAGCAGGGAGTTTCCCTTCTTCGTGGTGCTCGACGGTGCAATCGAGATCGTGGAGCACTCCCGCGGCTCACCCCATACCGTCGTGATTCACCAGCCGGGCGAGTTCACCGGCGATGTGGACATGCTCTCGGGTCGCCGGGCCCTGGTTCAGGGCAGGGCGGCGCGGGACGGCCGCGTGCTCGAGCTCAGCACCGACGCGCTGCGCCGGGCGGTGGACGAGCTGCCCGCCCTGGGCGCCACCATCGTCAGCGCGTTTCTCATGCGCCGGCGACTGCTGCTGGACGAAGGGTTCGAGGGCGTTCGGATCATCGGTTCGCGCTTTTCCCCGGCGGCGCATCGCCTTCGCGACTTCGCCAACCGCAACGCCATCCCCTACCGGTGGCTGGACCTCGAGACCGACGCGGAGGCGGAAGCGCTGCTCCGGCAGTTCAACGTCCCGCCTTCCGCCACTCCGATCGTGATGGACCGGGAAGGGAAGTGGCACAGCAATCCCTCGCTGGGCGACATCGGGGCCTGCATGGGCATGGTGTCGCGGATGGAGGAGGGACGCATCTACGACCTGCTCGTCGTCGGGGCAGGGCCAGCCGGCCTCGCGGCGTCGGTGTACGGCGCGTCGGAAGGGCTCGACGTCCTCGCAACCGAGTCGCTGGCACCCGGCGGGCAGGCGGGGACCAGTACGAGAATCGAGAACTACCTCGGGTTTCCCGAGAGCATCAGCGGCCGGGAGCTCACCGACCGCGCGCTGATCCAGGCACAGAAGTTCGGCGCGCGCATCACCGTGCCCTGTACGGCGCAGTCGCTCGGCATCGAAGACGGGGAACGCGTCGTGACTCTCACCGATGGCACCAAACTCAGGGCCCGGTGCGTCCTGATCTCGACCGGGGTTTCCTATCGCCGGCTCGACGTTCCCCGGTTCGACGAGTTCGAGGGCGCAGGCATCTACTACGCCGCGACCGATCGGGAGGCACAACTGTGCCGGGGGGAGGACGTCGTCGTCATCGGAGGCGGCAACTCCGCCGGACAGGCGGTCGTGAACCTCGCCAAGTACGCCCGCCGGGTCCACCTGCTCGTCCGCAAGCCCGAGCTGGGCGCCAACATGTCGCGCTATCTGGTGGACCAGGTCAATACCCTGCGGAACGTCGCAGTGCACTGCAATACCAGGGTCACCGGCCTGGAGGGCAACGGGCAGCTCGGCGCAGTGCAGGTCACCAACGGCACGAGCGGGGTCAGCAGGCTGGAGACCAGCTCGCTGTTCCTGCTGATCGGCGCTGATCCCAACACCGGGTGGCTCGACGACTGTGTGAAGCTCGACGGCAAGGGATTCGTGCTGACCGGCAACGACCTGCCTCCCGGCACGGCGGACTCCGAATGCTGGCGCTCGGTCGGGCGGGCTCCCTTCCTGCTCGAGACGAGCTTCCCCGGCGTCTTCGCCGCCGGTGACGTGCGGAGCGCCTCGGTGAAGCGGTGTGCATCGGCGGTGGGCGAGGGTGCGATGGCGGTGAGCTTCGCGCACGCGCACATCGCGCGGCCGGCATAGCGGGGCATGCATCGGGCTCCAGCCCCTTCGCTCCGCTCAGGGTGACACGGTTTTTCCGTCGGATACCGGTCGCTGGCCTGATCTCAGCCCTCGCTGCCGCCGGCCCGTCGCTTGCCCAGGACCGGCCCTGCGACCCCCCGAGCCCGCTCGGGCCGAGCGGAGACCTCTACTGCATCGAGCTGATCGCGGCTCCCGGCATCAAAGGCGCCAGGGGCACGGTCGAGCTGGCCCATGTGCCGGGACCGTTCACTGTCGCAGTCACCGCAGAGGGATTGCCCCGTCACCGGCTCGTGCTCTCCGCGGACGGACTTCCATCGCCAGACTCTCTTGGCCCCTACCGGACCTATGTCGCCTGGGTGGCGCCGATCTCGATGCACCCGGTGCGGCGGCTGGGAGAAATCGGCA
Organism: uncultured Gemmatimonadales bacterium; assembly: GCA_963826065.1. Classification (GTDB taxonomy): domain Bacteria; phylum Gemmatimonadota; class Gemmatimonadetes; order Gemmatimonadales; family GWC2-71-9; genus CAVVWJ01. Next base: position 1,244,997 of record CAWGVP010000002.1, on the reverse strand, counting down.
ACGGGCGCGCGGACCTCGGGATCGTGGACCTCGAGAAGTTCATCGTCCTCGTAACCGCGGAACCGAGCGCGCGGGTGACGGAGCCCGCCGGCCGCGTCGTGCTGCGGGGGCAGTCGCCCAGCACCCGGCTGTTTCCGCCCGACCTGCTCGAGTTCTCGATCGGAAGGATGGGGCTGTCGGCCGGCGGCGGCAATCGGTCGCACGCGCACCGCGGGCAGCCATCCGATTCGAGCGCCACGGGCTGGACCACCGTGCCGATGCCACCGGGTCTGACGATGCTCCCGGCGGAGATGGCGCTGCGTCCGGAGGTGGCTGCCTTCCTGCCTTCGGATCCCGCCCCACCTGCCCGTCCGCGCGAGACCGTCCGGCTGCACCACGGCGATACGCTCCGGCTCGAGGCCGGCCCGGTGCGGCGGACACTCAAGGGCAAGAGCTACACCATGTACGCCTTCAACGGGCAGTACCCGGGCCCCCTGATCGAAGTGGCGCGAGGGTCGGAGGTCACCGTCCAGTTCACCAACCGGCTGTCCCAGCCCACCACGGTGCACTGGCACGGCATCAGACTCGACCACCGCAACGACGGGGTGCCCGATCTCTCCCAGGCGCCGGTCCCTCCCGGCGGCACATTCACTTATCGTCTCCGTTTTCCCGATGCCGGGGTGTACTGGTATCACCCGCACGTCCGCGAGGACGTCCAGCAGGAGCTGGGACTGTACGGAAACCTGCTGATCCGGTCTGGGGCCGGTGAGGTGTACGGGCCGGCCAACCGGGAAGCCGTGCTGCTGCTGGACGACATTCTCATCGGCGACGACGGGCTGGTTCCGCTGGGCCTGGAATCGCCCACCCATGCCCTGATGGGCCGCTTCGGCAACACCTTTCTGGTGAACGGCGAGCCCGACTACCGGCTGGCCGTCGGGCGCGGGGAGGTCGTCCGGTTCTACCTGACCAATGCCGCGAGCACCCGGACGTTCAACCTCTCCTTTCCCGGCGCGAGGATGAAGGTGGTCGCCTCCGATGTCGGCACCTACGCCCGGGAGGAGTGGGTGGAGAGCGTGGTGATCGGTCCGGCGGAGCGCTACGTCGTCCACGTGCGCTTCGACCGGGCCGGAGCATTTCCTCTGGTCAACCGGGTGCGTGGCCTCGATCACCTGTACGGAAAGTTCTTCGCCGAGGTGGATACGCTCGGAATCGTGGACGTCCGTCGGTCGCGGGTCCGGCCCGATCTGTCGGCCGCGTTCACCGCACTCCGCCGCGATACGGCCTCGGCCCCGGAGATGGACCGCTACCGCGCCGCCGCCGCCGCCGCGCCCGACAAGGCGCTGATCCTCACGCTCGAGACCCGAGGTCTTCCGACCGTGACCCAGCGCCTGATGCAGCTCGACTCGATCTACTTCTCGCCCATGGAGTGGAGCGGAACGATGCCGATGATGAATTGGGCGTCGACCGGACGGCAGGTTCGCTGGATCGTCCGCGACCCGGCCTCGGGGCGGGAAAACATGGACGTGGACTGGCACTTCCGGCGAGGCGAGCCCGTAAGGATTCGCCTGGTGAACCAGCGCCGGAGCTTCCACGCGATGCAGCACCCCATCCACCTCCACGGCCAGCGCTTCCTGGTGCTCTCGGTGAACGGGGTGGCGAACGAAAATCCGGTCTGGAAGGACACCGTGTTGCTGCCCGCCGGCACGGCGGTGGATATTCTCCTCGACCCCTCCAATCCCGGGACCTGGATGCTGCACTGCCATATCGCCGAACATCTCTCGGCGGGCATGATGATGGCCTTCGAGGTGGAATAGCCCGGTCACCGACAACCAGAGAGAGCCATGCGCTTCCTGCCCGTTCTGCTCGGCCTCGCCGCCTTGCCCCAGGCGCTGCTTGCGCAGCGCCCCGACTCCCTCGCCGAGGAGGTTCGCAAGTACGTCACGGTGGACACCGCCGTCGTCGCCCTGACCAACGTGCTGCTGGTGGACGGGACCGGCGCCGAGCCGCAAACCGGCCAGACGGTGATCATCCGCGGCGGGCGGATCGCCCAGGCGGGCCCCGCCACGGCAGTGCAGGTGCCGTCGGGCGCCCACACGATGGACCTCGGTGGGCATACGGTCATCCCCGGCATCGTGGGGATGCACGATCACATGTTCTACACTGCCGCGGGCGGCCGGGCGGTGCAGATGTCGTACACCGGACCGCGGCTCTATCTCGGATCGGGCGTGACCACCATCCGCACCACGGGAGGCCGGTCGCCCTACGCCGAGATCAACATCCGGGAGAGCATCACGGAGGGCCTGACGCCCGGCCCCCGCATTCACCTGACCGCGCCCTACCTCACGGGCGCCGAGGGCGGCGGCAGCATGGCGGTGGTGAACTCGCCCGAGGCGGCACGCCGCTTCGTGGCCTACTGGGCGTCGGAAGGGGCGACGTGGATCAAGGCGTACACCGATATCCGCCGCGCCGAGCTGGGGGCCGCGATCAAGGAGGCGCACAAGCGGGGAGTGAAAGTCACCGGGCATCTCTGCTCGGTCAGCTTCCGCGAGGCGGTGGCGCTTGGCATCGATAACCTGGAGCACGGGATGCTCACGGCCTCGGACTTCGCCGGGTCGAAGCAGGCCGACGTCTGCCCCATCGAGCAGGTGGGCGAGATGGGGGAGGCGGACCCCGCGGGAGCGATGGCGAAGGAGGTCATCGCCACGATGGTGAAGCGCGGCGTATCCATGACCTCCACCCTCGCGGTGTACGAGCCGTTCGTCGCCAACCGGCCGACCCGGGATCCCCGCACCCTGCGCGCCATGGCGCCGGAGCTGCGGGAGACCTATCTCCGAATTCGCTATCAGATCGACTCGAGCGGTACCGGACCGGTGCCGGAGACGGCGCTGAAGAGCGCGATGGCCTTCGAGAAGGCGTTCGTCGAGGCCGGCGGGCTGCTCGCCTCGGGCGTGGACCCCACCGGCATCGGGGGAGCGCTGGCAGGATACGGCGACCAGCGGAACTACGAGCTCTTCATCGAGGCCGGCTTCACGCCCTCGCAGGCGGTCAAGATCATGACCGCCAACGGCGCGAAGATCCTCGGGGTGGACAAGCGTCTGGGAACGGTGGAGACCGGCAAACTGGCCGACCTCGTGGTGTTGAAGGGCGATCTCACCGCCGATCCGCACGTCATCCGGAACCCGACCGTGGTGTTCAAGGACGGCGTGGGCTACGACCCGGCCAGGCTCATCGCTTCGATCGACGGACGGGTAGGGATCGACTGAGTCGGAAACCGCGCCCGCCGGGGTCGCGTAGAGCGAGAGTCCACTCGAACGCGACTCCGGCATGATCGCACGATCGCTCGGGCCGGCGGCCGCTCTGCTGTATGCCACCGCCGCATCCGCACAGGACGCTCCCTTTCTCGACATCAACCCGTCGTGGTCTCCGGACGGGCGCTGGCTCGTGTTCGAGAGCCGCCGCCACGGGGCGGCGCAACTCTTCGTGATCGGGGCCGACGGCACGGGGGAGCGGCGGCTCACCCGCAGCGGCGCCGACGATACCCATCCCGCCTGGTCCCCCGACGGTCACTGGATCGTGTTCGACTCCAACCGCGACGGCGTCTGGAGCCTGTACCTGATCCGGCCCGACGGGACCGGCGAGCGGCGGTTGACGTTTCCCGGTGCCAGTCGTGCCGCGGAATTCGCCCGCCATCCGCAGTGGTCGCCAGACGGTGGGCGCATCGTATTCGACTCCGATCGCGATGGTGATGGGGAGATCTACCTCATGCGCGCGGACGGCAGCGCCCCGGTCCGGCTGACCGATGCTCCGGGGGAGGCCGGCCACCCGGCCTTCACCCCGGACGGCGGGTCGATTCTCTTCACCGCCGACCGTGACGGCAATCGGGACGTCTGGATCATGCGGGCCGACGGGAGGGAGCAACGGCGGCTCACCCGACACCAGGCGCACGACGGTGCGGCGCGCCTCTCGCCCGACGGACGGACCATCACCTTCTACACCGAGCGCGACGGCAACGGGGAGCTCTACGCGATGGATTCCGACGGGTCCAACCCGCGCAACCTCTCGCGCCACCCCGACACGATCTACGAGCACTCGTGGTCACCCGACGGACGCCAGATCGCGTTCTACTCCGATCGGACCGGTCGCTTCGAGATCTATCTGATGCCCGCGGCCGGAGGGAAACCGCGACAGCTCACCAATGGGTCGTACGACAACGCCTTTCCGGCATGGTCGCCCGACGGGCGCAGGATCGTGTTCAGCTCTACCCGCGACGGGGATTGGGAGATCTACCGTATGGACCCGGACGGGGCCCAACCCCGACGGCTCACGGCCAGCCCCGGCCGGGACGCCCATCCGGCTTTCCTGCCGGACGGCCGCATCGTATTCCAGTCGCCCCGCGATCATCGCGAGGAAGGCCGGGTGAACCTGTACGTCATGGACGCCGACGGCGGGAACCAGCGCCGCCTGCTGGTGGCCGCGAGCTTCGACGGCGTGCCGGTCCCATCACCCGACGGAACCTGGATCGCATTCCAGCGAGGCATCCGTGACTCGACCGGCGGGTACCACTGGGATCTGCACCTGGTGGACTCGGCAGGCCGGCGGGAGCGGCGCCTCACCAACGAGCGATGGAGCAGCCAGGTTCCGACCTGGACCCGGGATGGCCGCCGAATACTTCATTACGCAGATCCCGGCGGGGAGGATCATCTCTACACACTCGACATCGCGTCCGGCCGGTCGAGCCTGCTGCATGCCGGGCCGACCGAAGACACCGCGCCCTCGGTTTCGCCGGACGGCCGCACCGTCGCCTTCGTATCCACCCGCGACGGCCCGCGCGACCTCTATCGAATGGACGCCGACGGCACGGGCGTCGTTCGTCTCACCCGCGACCTCGACGTCTGGTCGCAGCCCAGCTGGTCGCCCGACGGCCGCCGGCTCCTGGTCTCTGCTGCGGCTGCCGGCGTGATGGACGTCTACGCGGTGGGCGCGGACGGCAGCGGGCTGACCCGGCTCACCCGCGGTGCCGAGGGAGAGCGCTGAAGGGGATCACGACCCCCACCATGTGCTCGGACCCGTCGTCAACCAGTGGAATCCCATCGTCGCTCAGCGCCACGCCGTCGAGGATGAGTCCCCGCTCCGGCTCTCCCGGCTTCGCCCGCTGCACCTGAATGGTGTAGAGACTCGATCCGTAGCGGTACGTGATGGTGAACTCCGTCCACGCGGCGGGCACGCGGGGCTCCATGAACAACTTGTCTCCCCGTTTCGCGAAGCCCAGGATCGCCTCCAGACCGACCCGGTACATCCAGCTCGCCGACCCGGTGTACCAGGTCCAGCCCCCGCGGCCGAGGTGGCCTTCGGCGGTGTAGACGTCCGCGGCGACGACGTAGGGCTCCACCTGGTAGGTGGCCACGTCGTCCCGCGTACGAGAGTGGGTCAGCGGATTGATCATCTGGTAGAGCTCGAAGGCGCGGTCGCCGTCGCCCCGGAGGGCGGTCGCGAGGACCGCCCACAGCGCGGCGTGGGTGTACTGCGCCCCATTCTCCCGGACGCCCGGCAGGTAGCCCTTGATGTAGCCCGGGTCCTTGGGTGTGACGTCGAACGGCGGGGTCAGCAGCATCAGCAGGCGCGCGTCGTCGCGCACCAGCCAGCGCTCCAGCGAGCGCATCGCCTGCTCCTGCCGGCGCGGGTCGCCTGCGCCCGAGATCACGCTCCAGCTCTGGGCGATCGAGTCGATCCGGCACTCGTCGCTCTCCCGAGAGCCGAGCGGCGTGCCGTCGTCGAAGTAGGCCCGGCGATACCACTCACCGTCCCATCCGTGGGCCGCGACCGCGGCAACGTAGTCGTCCGCCCGGCGGCGCAACTCCGTCCCCACGGCATCACCGCGGGCCTCGGCGCGCTCGGAGAAACCCCGCAGCACCGTCACCAGGAACCACGCCAGCCAGACGCTCTCGCCCCGGCCCTCCATGCCCACGCGGTTCATGCCGTCGTTCCAGTCTCCGGTGCCGATCAGGGGAAGACCGTGCTCGCCGGCGGTGCAGGCGCGCCGGAGCGCGCGGAGGCAGTGCTGGTAGACGCTCGCACGCTCCTCGGTGACCTCCGGCAGGTCGTAGACCTCATGCTCCTCGGGCTCCAGCGGACGCATGGCGAGGAACGGCACCTGCTCGTCGAGCACGGAGTCGTCGCCGGTGGCTCGGACGTAGTGGTCCACCACGTACGGCAGCCATGCGAGGTCATCGGAGAACCGGGTCCGCACCCCGCGGCCGCTGTGGGGGTGCCACCAGTGTTGGACGTCGCCCTCGCTGAACTGGCGAGCCGCCGATCGCAGGATGTGCTCGCGCGCCAGCCCCGGCTCGGCGTAGACCAGGGCCATCACGTCCTGGAGCTGGTCGCGGAACCCGTAGGCGCCGCTGCTCTGGTACAGCGCCGAGCGGCCCCAGACCCGGCAGGCAAGCGTCTGGTAGAGTGTCCAGTGGTTGAGCATGAGGTCGAAGGTGGGCTCGGGCGTGCGCACCGCGATCACGCCCAACCGGCGGGTCCACTCGGCGACGGTACGATCCACGGCCGCCCGGGCACGGCCGACGTCGCGGTATTCCGCCAGGGCGGCCCTCGCGCCGGCCGGGTCAGCGGCCGCCCCCAGCACGATCGCCACCTCGCGGGTCTCGCCGGGAGCGAGCGCGAGGGTGCACTGGAGCGCCGCGCAGGGATCGATCCCCGCGCCGGTCACGCCGCCGAGTCGGTCGTTCGCCCTGAGCGCGGCAGGCGCCTCGGGGGCGCCGTTTCGGCCCAGGAATTCATGCCGGCTCGCGGTGTGGCCGGCGACGGGCTCGCTAATCGCATGAAAGGCGGTCCAGGAGGCGAACTGAGGATCCCAGGTATTGGATGCCAGGATCGCGTTGTGCTCCTCATCGAACGCGGTGCGCACCTGGTGCTGGGTATGCTCGCGAAGGACCCCCAGGGTCCACTCCACATACGTCGTCATCGTGAGCCGGCGCGGGCGGCTGTCGGTGTTGGTGATCCGGAGCAGCGAAAGCTTGACCGGCGCGTCGTCGGCGATGCCGAGCGTGAGGTGGCTGGTGATGCCGCCGCGGTGGTGCTCGAAGTAGGACGCGCCCTGGCCGTGCCGCACGGTGTAGGTAGTTCCGTCGCGAACCGGGCCCGGCGTGGCGCACCAGAGTGCGCCGGTCTCCGCGTCCTGCAGATAGACGGCTTCGCTCACCGGATCGCTCACCGGATCGTTGTGCCAGGGTGTGAGCCGGAAGAAGTAGCTGTTACCCGCCCAGGTGAACCCACCGCCGCGCTCGGTCACGACGAAGCCGCCATGCGCATTGGCGACCACGTTGGACCACGGCGCCGGCGGGAGCCGGTTACCGCTGCTCCGGATCTCGTATTGGCCTTCGGGCGTCGGGGTGCCGAATCCGTTCTCCGGCTCGGGCGGCGTGACCGGAGGCTCGGGCCGCTCGTGGCCTGTGAGCGCCTCGGTGATCGGCGCCAGGAGCTCCGGGATGCGCGCGCCAATCTGCTTCACCACCCGGACGACGCGCGAGTCGCTGGGCTCGGGCTCGGGGGCCTCCTTCTCGAGCTCCCCGATCTCGGCGCCCGGCGGCTCCTCCACCACGGCGGTCGCGAGGATCCGGCCGAGTGATCGTCCGTCGCAGGGGATGTGCGCCCGGGCCGTGGCCCGCAGCATGAGGAGCTCCTCGGAGCTCAGCAGGTCTTTGCGGCGGAGAAACACGCCGCCGGCCCGGTCGAAGAAGGTCGAGTCGCCCACCGTGAAGACCGCGGCGGTGATCCGGTCGGCCAGATCCTGCTGGTAGTCGGGCGGATGCGCGTTGATGACGACCAGGTCCACGGTCATCCCGTGCCGCCGCCAGTACCGGTGCGCCGCGAGGAGCTGCCGCAGCGTCGGCAGGCCGTCCGCGGACTCGATGGTCGCGAGCAGGATCGGCCAATCGCCCGAGACGCCGTTCTTCCAGAGCAGCGGCTGCGAGCCGGCGTTGCGACGCAACTCGGCCTGGGGCGCGCGGAGCGCCGGGTGCCCGTAGAAGAGGTGGCCCGCCAGGTCCTGGGCAATTGCGGCATCGGCCGGACTGAGGTTGAGCTCCCGCAGCTCGATCTGGCTCGAGGTCCAGGCCAGGTCGAGAGCCCGCTGTGCCGCGTGGGGATCGCGGTATCGGTCGGCCAGCTCGAAGGCCTGCTCCCGGCTGGTCGCGACGAGGGTGGTGAAGGCCACGGTGGCCGCCTGTCCCGGGCCGAGGGCCACCCTCGCGCGCAAGGCGAAGATCGGGTCCAGGACCGCGCCGGTGGTACCGGACAGGGCGCCGTCCATCTCCAGCGCCACCGGGTCGCGCGTGGACCGCCCCCGGCCGATGAAGCGCGCCCGGTCGGTCTCGCAGGTCACGGGCCCGACGCGATCCCTCGCCGTGGCCGCCACGTGCACGCACCAGAGCGGCCGCTCGGTGGCGGAGCGCGGGCGGCGGGTGGCGGTCACCGCGGAACACCACTCGTGCCACTCGGTCTCGACGAACAGGTTGGCGAAGGCGGGATGGGCTCGCTCGGTCTCCGGCGGGGCGAGCACGATCTCGCCGTAGCTGGTCAGCTCGACCTCGCGCGGCTTGTCGCTGTTGTTGGTCACGGTGATCCGGCGGACCTCGGCGGAGTCCTCCGGCACCACGCAGATCTCGGTGGTCGTCTCGACCGTGCCGTCGGCGCGCCGGAACACGACCCGATCGGTGGCGTGCTCCGCGTGATACCAGTCCGCCGGCGCGCACACCGGCTGGTGCCCCGCGGACCAGAGCCGGCCGGTGGCGAGGTCCTTCACGTACTGGAACAGGCCGGTCGCGTCCCGGCACCCGTCGGCCCGCCAGCGCGTGACGGCGAGCGACTCGTAGCGGCTGTACCCGGCGCCGCAGTGGCTCACCATGACGGTGTAGGGGGGCTCCCCCAGCAGCGCCACGTGGGGCTGCGGCGTATCGGGATCGTCCACTCGCCGGACCGCCGGTTGCTCCAGCTCCGCCTCCGGCATGGCCTCGTCGGGGCGCGCCCGCTGCGGCTCGCGCACCGCGAGTCGGCGGGGTATGCGCTCATGCAGGAGCAGCTCGGCCGAGCGCACCAGTGGATCGGTGTGGAACCGGCGCTGCCAGATGCCCGCGCGCAGGACGTTGGTGAGCGCGGCCAGGCCCATGCCGAGGTGGTGCGCCATGTAGGTGTGAATCACGGCGAACCGCTGGTCGGGATCGGGCCGGGTGTAGTCGATGGCGTCGCGGAAGCCGTAGGGCCCGAGCCCGCCGAGCAGCTCGAGCTGGGTGAGGTTCGCCAATGCCGCGTCGGGCGCCACCATGGCGGCGAGCGCGGAGGCGTAGGGCGCCACCACCAGGTCCCGTCCCAGGCCTCGCTTCAGCGCGAGATCGGGGACGCCGAACGCACGGTACTGGTACGTCTGATTCCGGTCGCGGACGTTGTAGGCGCTCTCGCTCACGCCCCACGGCACCCGTCGCTCTGCGCCGTAGGTCCGCTGGCGACTCACCGCGCCTTCGTACGTCTGGGACAGCACGGTGTGGGGGAACGAGCGCATGACCAGCATCGGCATGAGGTACTCGAACATGCTCCCGCTCCATGAGACCAGCGCGGGCGCGCCGGCCGCGTAGGTCAGGGTGCGCCCGAGGTGGAACCAATGCTCCGCCGGCACATCGTTCTTCGCCACCGCGATGAAGCTCGCGAGCCGGGCCTCCGAGGCCAGCAGATCGTAGTACGAGGCATCCAGCGCATGGGTGGCATGCTGGAACCCGATGGCAAACAGCTTCCGGTCCTGGTCCATCAGGAACCGGAAGTCCATCTCCATCGCATAGGCGTAAGCCCGCTCGGCGATCGCTTCCAGCCGGGCTACCAGGCGGGCTGCCTCGGACGACCCAGCGACGAGATCACGCGGCGTGGCGAGCGGGTTGCCGGGGTTGTCATTGGCCCACGAGGCGTGCGAAGCGATGAGACCGAGGCACCATCCGATCCACTCGGCTCCCTCCTCGAGCGAGGACTCCGCGCGCCGCAGCAACTTCGCCACCCGCTCCAGGCTCGCGGCCGAGATCGGCTCTCGCCGCGATGCCGTGATCGCCGACTGCGCGGCGCGGAGATGGTCCAGCGCGGTCGCCGGCCCGGCGAGGGACCGGATTCGCTCGGTCGCCAGGCCCACCGCCGTCTCCAGCGCGGGCCAGATCCGCAGGTCCAGCACCGGTTCGTCGACCATCGCCAGACACGCCTGCCGGAGCGCCACCAGATGCCCCGCCAGATTCCCGCTGTCCACAGTGGAGATGTATCCCGGCTCCAGCACGCTCAAGTCGCGCAGGTCGTACCAGTTGTAGAAGTGCCCCCGGAAGCGGCGCATGTGCTCCAACGTCCGCAGAACCAGCTCCAGCCGCCTGACGAGATCGTCGAGAGTGATGAAGCCCAGGTCCCGGGCGCTGACCGTGGCCAGGAGCTGAAGGCCGATGTTGGTCGGCGAGGTGCGCATCGCCACCACGGGCGTGGGCTCCTCCTGGAAGTTGTCGGGCGCCAGCCAGTTGGTTTCCGCGGTGACGAAGCGCTCGAAGAAGCGCCAGTGAAGCAGCGCGTAGCGGAGCACCTGACGCCGTGCGGCCGTTGGCAACCGGTGCTCGCGGGGCGTCGCCGGCGCGCCGAGCACGTACGCCACCACCGGCGACGCCAGCCAGATCACGGCGATCGGCAACACCGTGACGGCGAGTTGCCACAGGGGAAAGGCGAGGGGCCTCGCGGCCTCCCGCCAGACGACGGCGGCCAGGATGACCGCCGTGATGGCGACCGCCGGCCACATTCCGCGCCAGACCAGGCGGAGCGTACCGGTCATGCCGCGCTCGGTCTGGGACGCGCTTCGCCATTCGAGCAGGTGCCGCCGGGTCACGTACAGCCGCCACAGGGTCCGCGCGATCGCGTCGGCCGATACCCAGGCCTGGTGGGGGAGGAAGACGATCGCGAGCGCCAGCTGGCGGGCGCTGTTGCCCGCATCGCGGCCCACCGCCGAGTAGTAGGCGCGCCACGACTTGTCCAGCGGTGGCCGCAGCAGCGCGAGGAGCAGCGAGACGATCCACGGTGCCGCGATCGCGCCCAGACCCAGCAGCGTCCACCGGAGCGGAACGCCGGGCAGCAGCGTCCACCCCGCCACCAGAAAGGCGAGCTGGGCGATCTCCACCATGCTGCGGCGGAGATTGTCGAGGATCTTCCAGCGGGAGAGCAGGGAGAGCCGGTTCGGCTCCGGCCCGTCGGGGCCGGGAACCCGCCCGGTCAGCCAGGGGAGCAGCTGCCAGTCCCCGCGGATCCAGCGGTGCTTCCGCCGGGTGAAGGTGAGGTAATGACTGGGGTAGTCGTCGTACACCACCACATCGGTCGCGAGGCCGGCCCGGGCGTAACTGCCCTCGATGAGGTCGTGGGAGAGCAGCGCGTTTTCCGGGAAGCGCCCTCGCGTCGCGCGCTCGAACGCATCGACGTCGTACACGCCTTTCCCGGTGAAGCTTCCCTCGCCGTAGAGATCCTGGTAGACGTCGGAGACCGCGGTGGTGTACGGATCCACCCCCGGCCGCCCCGAATGGATGGCAGCGAAGTGCGAACGGTTCGCGCTGGGAAGGGAGATGCCCACCCTGGGCTGGAGGATCCCGTAGCCTCGCACCACGCGGCCCAGCGCCGATCCATACTCCGCGCGGTTGAGTGGATGCGCGAGCGCGCCGACCAGGTCGGGCGCGGCGTCGGGCGGCAGCACGGTGTCGTCGTCGAGCGTGATGACATAGCGCACCCCGCGGATGGGCTCCACGTCGCCCACCACCACGGCGAAGGCGCCCTCGCCCCGTCCCAGCACGAACTGGTTGAACTGGGAGAGCTTGCCGCGCTTGCGCTCCCATCCCATCCAGACGCCTTCCCGTGGGTTCCAGCGGCGGGCCCGGTGGAAGAGGTAGAAGGCGTCCTCGCGGCCTTCGGCGTAGCGGGCGTTGAGCGCGCGTACGCCCTCGACCGCCGCCTCCACGATCGCGGCATCCTCGTCGCGGTGCTCGCTGGGAGAATCGGTGAAGTCGCTCAGGACGGCGAAGTGTAGATGCGCTTCACGGTTCGCGAGAAACTGGACCTCGAGATGCTCCAGCGCCTCACCCACCGCCTCCACGCTCCCGAACAGGGTCGGGATGACGACCGCGGTGCGAAACTCGGCGGGGACGCCGTGCTCGTGGAGGTCGAGCCGGGGCAGGGTGCGCGGCGGGAGGAACGCGGTGACGAGCTGGTTCACCACGCTGACGGCGATGTCGTTCGCCGGGATGAGGCCGAGCAGCAGCAGCGGGATCCAGGCCGCTTTCGCGGGTTCGCCACCCAGCAGGAACAACGCGGCGAGCGCGGCGGCGGTGGCCGAGACCACGCTTCCGACGAACACCGTGTTGGGATGCCGGCGGACCCAGCGGTACACGGCCTCGCCGCCCGCGGGGCGATATCCGGTGAGGCGCTCCAGCTCGGAGAGGCCTTCGTCGATCAGGTAATAGCCTACGTGCGCGCGACGGGTGATCGCGGGGTCCGCCGCCAGCGCGGCGCGGGCGCACTCCACGGCGAGCCTGGCCACCGAATCTTCGGACCGCTTCGTCCGCTTGGCGATCCGCTCCACCACGTGCCGGTACCAGTCGCGGGTGGCGAATGTCATCCGGGAGTAGAAGCCGGAGGGGTCCTCGCGGAGCGCCGCATCGAGGCGGCTCTGACCCTCGACGAAGACCTTCCAGTCCATCCGGGCGATGGCGCGCAGACTGGTGATGCTGTTGGCCATCCCGACCTGAGTGAGCGCCCGTCGGCGGGTGGAACGGGAGGTGGCCTCCTCCGCGGTGAACGCCTGGTCGGCGATCCACTCCTCCAGGTGCTGGACCGCGGCGAGCGAGCCCGTGGTCCGGAGCTGCTGAAGGAACCGCGCCACGAAGATCGGGGTGAGCGGGGGCGGACTGTTGAGGAACCGGTCCAGCTCGGCATCCAGCGCGGCCACCCCGTCCTCGCCGGCTCGTGCGAAACGGGCGGCCGTCCGGTCCGCCGCTTCGCTCTCCTCCAGCCGCTGGACCGTGCGGAGGGTCATCCGCCGGACGTTCTCGATCAGGCCCAGGCGAAGCATCGCCGGCACGGCCCAGAGCTCGCCGATGGTGAGCGTGGCAACCTGCTGGAAGGCGCCGACGAACCCACTGACGTTGTGGAGGTCGATCCGCCCTTCGGTGTGCGAGATCAGGGTAATCGCCAGCTCGTAAACCCGCGGATATCCGGCCAGGGGTCCTGCCCGCAGCAAAGGCAGCTCGCGGTAGTACCCCCGCGGCAGGCTCTCCCGGACCTCTCCGATGTGGTCCTGGACCACGTGGTAGTTGTCGAGGAGCCATTCTCCGGCGGGGCCGATGTCGATGCCCTCGTCGGCCGCGCCGGCGAGCCGGGCATGCGCGGTCTCCAGGATCCGGCGCGTGCCGTCGAGGCGGTCGAGAAGGGGAGTGCGCCGGCGCAGCCGCTTCCGCCGGTCCAGCCGCTGCCCGGAAGCCAGGGTCTGGGCCCGCTCGGCCAGATGCTCGGCGCCCAGCAGCTCGCCACGGATCGGCCCCGCGAGCAGGTCTTCGCTGGCGTCGGGACGTCGAGGGATGAAGCGGGAGACGAACCGGGGTGTCTTGAGCTGAGTGATGGCGTGGACCCTGGAAGGATGTTCGACGCAGTATAGGAGGGGCGAGGGAGCAAGGCGAGAGCGAAGAAGCCATGCCCCGGGGCGTGGCTCCTTCGCTGCGCTCGTGACACTTCCGGCTCAATCTCGCCGCTGCAGCCCGGTCAGCGCGATCCGATACTCCTTCGCCGCCGGGTCGTACCGCACGCTGTACCCTTCCATATAGAAGCCGGCCGGGACGTAGCGCCGGGAGGCAGGGACCGGGATGAGCCCGGTGCCGCTCGGCGCCTCGCGCTGCGCCAGGATGAACTCCCGGGTGATCATCGGCTCGTCGAAGATCACTTTCCCGTCCCACGACCCGATGATGAAGGTGGCGGTGAACGGCTGATTCCGCGGCGGGAGCTCAGGGGAGGCCAGGTCCAGCCAGTGGAGACCCATCTTCGGTACCGCCGCCTGGGCGGGCGTCAGGTTCATGAGCCGGTGGGACGAAACGTAACCGGCCGGCATCTCCTCGGCCGCGGGAAACCTGGCCGCTTGGGCCGCGTAGTCGGCCGCGGCCGGATCGATCGCATCGTGCTCGGCCAACGAGATCCGGTAGAAGTGGAAATCGAAGTGCTGCGCGGTGTAGGGACCGCCGTGGCCGTTCGGGTTCCAGTTCAGCTCCACGAAGCGGTACGGCGTCCCGTGCCCGGCGGGGAGGCCCAGGATGTACGAGTTGTAGTGCTCGTGCCCGTTGCCGCCGTGATTCCCGGTGGTCGGCAACCCCTCCAGCGCGGCTTCGTCGAGCGCGACACCGACCTCCACCGGGTTGCCGCTCTTCCTGTCCACTACCACGTAGGTCCGGGCCCTGCCGTTGCCCACCTCGACCGGCGCTCCGTCCCGGCGCAGGGTGCTGGGATTCGAGCCTCCCGGATCGAGCGGGCCCTTCGGGTCGGTGCATGCAAGTGCGGTGAGGGCCAGGACGGCCAGGAGCTTCGACTGCATGTCTCCTCCAGTTCGGGGGTAAGGTGAGACCGGATCACACCGGCTGCCCGTGAGACGGAGCAACCGGAAAATCCTTCTCACCTCGCCCCCGCCGGCGGCACGGCAGGCTCAGCATGCGTTCCGCTGCCGGTCGAGCTGCCGAAGGATGCGCAGGCTGGTCCGGGCTGATCGCTTGCTCGACACTCGGCGCCGCCGCGAGCGCCCCGGTGGCGCCGAACACCACGAAAACTCTCGGTGAAGGTGGTGTGGCGTCGTCACAGCGGGCGCCGAGAAGCCCCCTTGTACCTCCAAGGTACATGTAGATCCGCGAACGAGTTACGGGCTATCCCCCAAGGGCGCGTGACTTGCGCTTTGGTCCGCTGCCTCTCGCAGCACGAATCCAATCCAGCAATCGCCGTCAATTCCGGCCGGCACCCGGAGAGGGTCAGCGCGGATGCTTGCATCACTGTCGTCTATTCCGTTCAAAAGCCGGAGATGCTTCTCGCATCTGCCGGTCGCCCTCGTCGTCATCGCCAGCCTGGCCGGCTGTGCCGCCCAGAGCCGGTCCACCCATCTCGCGGCCTCGCCGGACCCGGTCGAGCTGCGGATGACACCGACGGTGATCTATGCCGGCCAGCGCACCCAGGTGGTGGTTCGGAGCCCGGGTGCCGACAGCATCGTGTTCGAGTCGGAGAATGGGTTGGACCGCTACTGGAGCGCCGACACGGTGCTCACCGTCTGGCTGACCGCCGACTTCGGGCAGAACGCTCCGGTCGCAGACTATGCGCCCAGCCACAACGGGCAGGTGCTTCCCTACCTCAAGCGGCCGGCACGCATCGCCGTCTGCCGGCTGGGCCGGTGCCGGGATTTCCACCAGGAAGTCGCGATCAAGCTGCCGGTCCGGAACGAGCGGGTGGTGGCAGTCACCGCCGGCTGGAGCTCGGTCTTCGCCCGGCGCTCGATCCGGGGTGGCAATCAGACCGTGCTCTTCGAGGACGCGCTCAACAGCGGCGTATGGTCGCTCCAGGGAGAGTGGTCGGCGGGCAAGTGGAACGGGCGGGTGCAGGGCTTCATGGGCGCCGACGACCAGGGCGCCTGGCTCGACCTGTCACGGGTGCTCAAGGGCGGCGACGGGCTCAGCTACGGATTGGCCATGCACGCCGGCGTCACCCACAGTGATTGGCTTGACGCCGGGCCGAGCGGGCGGATCGACAGCCGCACCGTCTACCGTGCCGGCATCGGTCCCAGCGTAATGGTAAAGGGGATCACCGCGAGCTCACAGTTCGGGATCTACACCGACGGGATCGAGACCCTCCAGATCGCGAGCACCCGTCTCTCGGTGAACGGCAATCTGACCTCGGTGCGCCACCCGGTGACGATCACGGCCGAAAAGACCTTCGCATTCGGCGGCGGCGCAATCGTCGCCCGGCGGCGCGATGCGCTCGAGCGGCTCACCGCGGCAGTCCGGGTGTTCGACGACTTCGCGCTGAACGTGGGGCTCAGCAGCCACCGGAGCGCCTGGCCGGAAGACGACCCGTCGGAGGATCTGCGGGCGTCGGAGACCCGTGTGGTTCTGGGAGGTCAGTACACGGTGACCTGGTAGGGGGCGCGATAGTGGCATGCGATCGTCGTGCGGAGGGGGCCATGCCTCTCCGGGCGCCACAGTGCCCGCCACGCATGCGCGGGCCTGCTACGAGAGGTGAGGTCGTGGCGTGCACTGACGCGCCCTGCGAGGCATGGCCCCCTCCGCACGACGATCGCTAGCGCACCATCACCCCCATCGCGGCTGCTCGTCCGGACTGATCCCCAGCGTCAGCTTGGCCGCCAGCTCGTGGGTGAGGAGCGAGTTCGAGGGATGCATCCGGCCCAGCCGGGCGTCGCGGAACAGGCGCTCGAACGGTCCCTGCCGGAAGATCCCGAACCCGCCGGCGAGATCGAGCGCGCGGTCCACCACCCGCCACGCACCCTCCACCGCGTGGTACTTCGCCGCGACGATCTTCACCGGCCACATCCCGCCGTGGTTCACACCGGAAGACCAGTCGTCCGCCGCCCGGTCGAGATGCGCCTCGATCGCCTCGAGCTCGAGCACCATCTCCGCGACCCCGTGCTGCACTTCGGCGTGGTACGCCATCGGCCGGCTGAGACCGATCGAGGTCTTCTGCTTCACGCCCGCCACCGTGAGGTCGAGCGCCTTCCGGGCCAGGCCGTAATAGATGTTGCCGAAACCGAGCAGGGCCCAGGCGAAGATGCCGAGCACGAACGGATCCACCCCCGCGGCGCCGGCCGGCACCCGGCGGGTGATGAATCGGTCGGGGACGAAGGCGCCGTCGAGCACGGTGTCGTCGCTCCGGGTGGCGCGCATCCCGAGCACGTCCCAGTTCTCCACGACCCTGTACCCTTCGGCATCGCGGGGGAGGAAACCGTGCACGATCATCGGCTGGGCCGGGTCGCTCGCGTCCATCCCGTGGACGCCGAGATAGGTCCAGACCGGCGTCAGACTGCCGAAGTGCTTTCGGCCGTAGAACCGGTACCCGCCCTTGACCCGCTCGGCCCGCGTGGTGGAGAGGAGCACCGGAATGTCATTGCCGCTTTCGGCGTGTCCGGCCGCGAAGACGGCGCCGGTGGCCGCGGCCCGCAGCAGCCACTCGATCGACCGGTCGCCCGCGCGCCAGAGATCGGCGACCAGACCGGTCCAGTAGATGTGCATGTTCACCGCCAGTGCGTCCGCCGGCGCGTAATAACCCAGCCGCCGCTGCTCCCGGCAGACCTCCGCCAACGTCATCCCCAGGCCGCCCAGCTCGCTCGGCACCGCCATCGACAGGTATCCGGCCTCTCGCAGCTCCTCGAAGTCCTCGGAGAAGAACCGGTTCTCCGCGTCGTAGCGCGGCGCCCGCTCCTGGAAACGGAGCAGCATCTCGTCGGTCAACGGCGGGCGGCGCGGGGCGGGTGCGGCAACCATCGGCTGGCTGCCAAACACCTGCGGCGCTTCGATCTGGGTGGACATGGGCGATCTCCTCGGGTGGATGCATTCTCTTCGGGGAGGCCCCGGTGGGACGACCCCACGAAAGGAGAAGGCCGGAATCGCCGTGCAAACGGCTCATCCCCGTACTACAGTTTGCAGCCCGTGCGCCGAACCGGTAGAGTACCCACGATCCAGGAGCCTGAATGGCGAAGATTCGGGGGGAGAGCGGCGAGCTCGACCGGCTGGTGCCGCTGGTGTACGAGGACCTGCGTCGGATCGCTCACCGCCAGCTCCGCGGCGAGCGGAGCGACCACACGCTCGATACCGGCGCCTTGGTGCACGAGGCCTACCTCAAGCTCAGCAGCCTGGACCGGATCGAATGGCGCGACCGGAGCCACTTCCTCGCCGCCGCCGCCGGCGCCATGCGCCGGATCCTGGTGGACTACGCCGTAGCACGGAAGACCCGGAAGCGGGGCGGGGTACGCCAACGCGTGCCGCTCGAAGACGTGATCGTGCTGACGGACGACAACGCCCAAGAGCTGCTGGCGCTGGACGACGCGCTCCGGCGGCTCGCGGCGGAAAGCGAGCGGGCGGCGCGGATCGTGGAGTGGCGCTTCTTCGGCGGGATGTCGATCGAGGAGACCGCGGAGGTGCTGGAGATCTCCCCTGCGACGGTGAAGCGGGAATGGACCCTCGCGCGCGCCTGGCTCAACCGGGAGCTGGGCGCATGACCGGCAGTCGCTGGCGGCAGCTGGAGGAGCTGCTCGCCGAGGCCCTCGACCGCCCGTCGGGCGAACGGAACGCCTTCCTCGATCTGGCCTGCGCCGGCCGGCCGGAACTGCGGCGGGAGCTGGCGGAGCTGATCACCGCCCACGGTCACGCCAGCGTGCTCGACGCCCCCGCGACCGCGCTGCTGGAGCCCCCTCCCGCGGAACCCGCGCGCGCCCCGGCCGACACCGTCGCCCACTATCGCATTCTCGAATTCCTCGGCCGCGGGGGCATGGGGGTGGTGTACAAGGCGTGGGACCAGCGGCTCGAGCGCACCCTCGCGCTCAAGTTCCTGGCGGCGCATTTGAGCTCCGAGGACGCCGCGAAGGAGCGGCTCCGCACCGAGGCGCAGGCCGCGGCCGCGCTGGACCATCTCAACATCTGTACCATCCACGAGATCGGGGAGGCGGAGGACGGCCAGCTCTTCATCGCGATGCCGTACTACCAGGGGGAGACCCTGGCGCGGCGTCTGGAGCGAGGACCGCTGCCCTCGACCGAGGTCGTCGCTCTCGTTCTGCAGGCGGCTCGCGGGCTGGCCAAGGCACACGAGCGGGGAGTGGTCCACCGGGACATCAAGCCGGCGAACCTCATGATCACCGCCGACGGCGTACTCAAGATCCTGGACTTCGGCATCGCCAAGCTTCCGGGGACCGAGCTGACCCCGCCGGGACAGCGGCCCGGCACCATGGCCTACATGAGTCCGGAGCAGGTGCGGGGCGAGCCGCTCGACGGCCGCACCGACGTCTGGTCCCTCGGTGTGGTGCTGCACGAGGTGCTGACCGGCGAGCACCGCTTCGAGGGGCCCGATCAGGTGGCGCTGCTGCGATCGATCCTCGACTACGAGCCCCAGCCCGTGCGAGCGACCCACCCCGCCGTTCCCGAGGAGCTGGACCGGGTGCTCGCCCGGATGCTCGCGAAGCATCCCGGCGACCGCTACTCCGCCGCGGACCTGGTCCACGATCTCGAGCAGCTGGTGCGATCCATGCCGGCCGACCAGGGCCCGGCGGAGGTGCTCCCCGAAGGCGAGCGGCGCCGGCTCACCATTCTGGTGACCGCCATGGCGGGCGGCGAGCGGTTCCGCTCCACCGTGAGCGAGGTGGTGCGTCGGCATGGCGGTGTCGTCAACGCGTTCGACGGGGATTCGGTCGAGGCGCTCTTCGGCGCGCCGGCCACCCACGAAGACGATCCGGCCCGCGCGGTGCGCGCGGCGCTCGAGCTCCACCGACGGCTCGATCGTCCGCGGTCGGGCATTCACAGCGGGTCCTTCGCCGTGCGCCCCTCCGATGATCCCGGCCGGACGTATCGGCTCGAGGACCTCGCCGTCCCCCGCGCCGCGCGGCTCGCGGAGCGCGCGCCGCCGGGCGAGATCCGGGTCACGGAGGAGTGTCGCCGCGCCCTCGCCGGCCTGTTCGACACCGACGAGCTGACCCCGATCCCCGTCGAGGGGCAGCATCCCCTGACGGTCTTCCGGGTGCTGCGAGAGTCGGAGCCCCGCACGCGGCTCGAAGCGGCGCAGCGGCTCGGCCTGACCGCGTTCACGGGTCGCGAGCGTGAGCTGGCGGTACTGGAGCGCGCGCTGGCCGACGCCGTCGGTGGCGAGGGGCGACTCCTGACGATCGTGGGCGAGGCGGGCATGGGGAAGAGCCGGCTCCTGCTGGAGCTGAAGCGGCGTCTCGAGTCCACCCCTGTCGCCCTGCTTCAGGGCCGCTGCGACTCCACCGACAGCGGAACGACCTATCTGCCATTCGTCGGGATGCTCCGCGACTGGCTCGGCGAGGCCCGAGGGGAGCGCGTCAACCTCGCGGTCCCCGATGTGGTGGCCCGTTTGCGGGAGCTGGGTCCGGAGCTGGAGGAGTTTCTCCCGCTCTACCTCCATCTCCTGGTCCTTCCGAGTCCCGACTATCCCGTGCCGCGGCACCTGCACGGCGAGAACTATCGCCTGGTAATGCAGGAGGCGCTCACGGCATTCATCACGCTGGCGGCGAGGACCCGGCCGGCCGTCGTCCTGCTGGAGGACTGGCAGTGGGCCGACCAGGCCTCGCACGGGGTGATCCAGCAGGTGGCCGAGCTGGTCACGGGCTTCCCCCTGATGGTCGTCATCACTTCCCGTCCCGACGCCCGCGACTGGGGACACCCGAGTCACCACCAGGTCCTTTCACTGGAACCGATGGACGAAGAGGCCTCGGGCTCGATGCTGCGATCCATCCTGGGCGCCGCCCGGGTGCCCGGCGAGCTGGTCACTCTCATCCGCGGGCGCACCGGCGGCAATCCGTTCTTTCTCGAGGAGATCACTCAGGCCCTGCTGGAGGAGGGGGTACTCGGACTCTCGGACGGCACGGTCACCGCGACCGGTGCGCTGGACCGACTTCAGCTCCCGGACACGGTGCAGGCGGTGATCCGTGCCCGCCTCGACCGCCTGGACCGCGGGACCCGTGAGGTCCTGCGACTGGCCTCAGTGATCGGACAGGAGTTCACGCGCGGCGTGCTCGAGCGCGCCCTGGACGGCGGCCGCCTGCCTCACGCGCTCCAGACTCTCAAGACGGCCGGCGTGATCCAGCAGGTGCGGGTCGTCCCCGAGCCGGTATATCGCTTCAAGCATGTGCTCACCCAGGAAACGGCGGCCGCCAGTCTGCTGGACCAGCAGCGGAAGGCGCTGCACGGTAGGGTCGGCGAGGCCATCGAATCGCTCTATGGCGACGAGATCGACGAGCACCTGAGCCGGCTGGTCGAGCACTTCAGCCGGGCCGAGCGGTGGTCCCGGGCGGTGCACTATGCGCGGCGCGCGGCGGCCCGGGCCGGCGCCTTGAGCCAGTTCGCGGAATCGCTGGAGATCCTGGAGCGGGCGCAGGGATGGCTGGTGCGCCTGCCCGACGACCGCGAGCGGCGCGACATCCTGGTGGACATGCTCTTCCAGCAGGAGCGCCTGTGCGAGACCCTGGGACTTCGGGCCCGGCAGCAGCGGATCATCGACGAGCTGGTGGGCCTGCTCGAGCCCGCGGGCGATCCGTCACGGCTGGCGGAGGCGTGTCTGCGCCAAGGCGATCTGTTCACGCTGCTCCGGCGCTACGGCGAGGCGGAGGCCGCGCTCGACCGCTCGCTCCGGCTGCGACGCGAGCTGGGCGACGGCGTCGGCGAGCGCAACGTGCTCCGCAGCCTCGGGCTGCTCCGCTGGCACCAGGGGAGGAACGAGGACGCGCTGCGCTGCATCGAGGCCGTCATCGCGATGGACCGCGAGCGAGGGGACGACGAGGCCCAGGTGGGCGACATGGCCAATCTGGGCAACGTGCTCAAGGGCATGGGCCGCTCCGCACAGGCGCGGGGCATCCTGGAACAGGCCCTGTTCCTGAGCCAGGAGTCGGGGCGCGGCCGCCAGGGCGCTCCGCAGACCGATCTCTCGTACAAGCGGGCCTACATCCTCCATATCCTGGCCAACGTCCACCGCGAGCTGGGCGACGACGAGAAAGCGCTGGAGTATCTGCACCAGGCCCGTACGCTCACTTCCGAAAAGCGTCTTCCCATTCAGCTCTCCTATCATTTCACCTCCACTGCCCACATCTATCTCCAGCAGGGCAAGATCGAGGAGTGCCTGCAGCTCTACCGCGACGCCGTCGAGCTGACGCGCAAGGCGCAATTCGCACCCGGACTCGCGCAGGCCCTCCGCTTTCTGGGCGAGGTTCTGTTCGGCTTCGGCCGCGACGAGGAAGCGCTGGCGCCTCTGGTCGAGGCGGCGGGACTGTTCGCCCAGCTCCGCGACCCCACGACCGAGGGATCGATCTGGACCGTGATCGCCAGGCTGCGCGAGCGGCGCGGCGATCTCGACGCCGCGCTGGCGGCGTGGAGCAGGGCCCGCGGCCTTCACGCCCAGGCTCGCGACGGGCCCCGGGAGCTCGAGGTGCTCGAGGGACTCGCCCGCGTGGTCCGGCGGCTCCTGCCGGAGCCTTCGCTGGCTCTCGGCTACTACTCGGAGGCACTCGCCCTCGCGGATCGGCTGGGTGACCACGCGGCCCAGGGGCGGCTCCGGAACGCGATGGGCATCGTCGAATGGGAGCGGGGCCGGTACGACGAGGCACGAGTCCAGTACGAGGCGGGCCTCAGGCTCTTCCGGGACCTGGGCGACACGGCCCATGCCGCGGTCATGCTCGCCAGTCTCGGCGTCACCCTGAGCGCGATGGGGCGGTGGGTCGAGGCTCGCGGATGTCTGGAGGAGGCGTGCGCGCTGCATCGCTCCGCCGGTGACCGCTGGGCGGAGGCCCGCTCCCTCGGCGCTCTGGGCGACGTGTTGCGCCGTCTGGGCGACGCCGATCGCGCCAGCGACTGCTTCGAGGCCTCACTGGAGCTCCGGCGGCAGACCGGGGACCGGACCGGGGAAGGGTGGATGCTCCAGCGCCTGGCGCTGGCGCACGCCGCCGCGGGCGCGGCGGCGGCGGCTGGCGAGTGCGTGGCCGGCGCGACACGCATCGCGGCCGAGGCCGACGATGCCGAGCTCGCGGCGGCGTGCCGGGAGCTGCCCCACGCCCTCGGGCGTTGACTCGATCGAGGAGAACCCATGCCGCGATACATCATCGAGCGTACCGTTCCGGCCTTGACCCCCGAGGAGCTCGAAGCCGCCGGACGCCGGTCGGTCACCGTGCTCGACGAGATGCCGGGCGTCACCTGGATCCGCAGCTACGTCTCGGACACGGACGGCAAGATCTACTGCGAGTACGACGCCCCCGATCCGGAGTCGATCCGGGAGCACGCGCGGCGGGCCGGCTTGCCGGTGGACCGGATCGCGGAAGTCACCCTGGAGATCAGCCCTGCGATGTTTCGGTAGGACGGGCACCTGACAGCCACCCTGCTGCGGCCCGACTCGTCCGCCGGGCAGGCGAGTCGCCAGACCAGCGCCTGGACCCTGCCGCCCGACCTCCAGGACGAGGCGGTGAGGCGACTGCGGGCGGTCGCGCTGGTGTACGCGCTGGCGTACTTCCTGGCCGGCCCGATGATCATGCTGATCAACCCCGAAGGCCGGGGTCTGTTTTTCAGCCAGCCGATCTTCTGGCTCCCACCGATGCTTTCCATCCTGGGCGGAGTTCTGGTGGCGTGGCTGGTCTCGGTGCCTGGTATCTCCACCCGGCTCAAGCTTCACGCGGGGCTAGCCTTCGAAATCCTCGGCAGCTACGGAATCGCGGCGTCCGAGTACCACGACGTCACCGCCCCCATCATGTACCGGATGGGCACCGGGGACTTCGGTCTGTCCTGGGTGGCTGTCTGGGTCATGCTGTTCACGGTCATGGTTCCCGCTCGACCGCGGCTGGCCCTCTTCACCGGCGCCCTGTCGGTCTCGGCCGTCCCGGTCATGTTCGCCCTGGGGGACAACCTCGCCCTCGGTCCGGCCAGGTTCTTCTTCGCTCTCGTCTTCCCCTATTTCGTAGTGCTCATCATGGCATACGTCGGCTCCCGAGTGGTGTACGGGCTCGGGGCTGCGGTGAGCAAGGCGCGGGAGCTGGGGAGCTACCGGCTGGTCGAGCGGCTGGGCAAGGGCGGCATGGGCGAGGTGTGGCGGGCGAAGCACCGGATGCTCGCCCGTCCCGCCGCGATCAAGCTCATCCGGGCGGAGATGATGGGCGCGAAGGATCATGCCGCGCGGGAGCTGCTGCTCCGCCGCTTCGAGCGCGAGGCCCAGGCCACCGCGCTCATGCGGTCGGCGCACACCATGGAGCTCTACGACTTCGGCGTGGCGGACGACGGGACGTTCTACTACGTGATGGAGCTGCTGGAGGGGTTCGATCTCGACGCCCTGGTGACCCGGTTCGGTCCGGTCCCGCCGGAGCGGGCGGTGCACTTTCTGCGGCAGACCTGCGCCTCGCTCGCGGAAGCCCATGAGGCCGGGCTGATTCATCGCGACGTGAAGCCCGCGAACCTGTATGCCTGCCGGTACGGCCGGGAGGTGGACTTCATCAAGGTGCTCGACTTCGGGCTGGTGAAGCAGGGTGGGGAGTCGGAAGCGGATGCCGACAAGCTCACCGGCGCCGACCGAAGCCCGGGCGGGACCCCGGCCTACATGTCGCCCGAGCAAGCACTCGGCGGTGACGAGGTGGACGCGCGCACCGACATCTACGCGCTGGGCTGCGTCGCGTACTGGCTGCTCACCGGCACGCTGGTCTTCCAGGGCACCACGTCGATGGAGACGATCGTGATGCACGTGCATCGAGCGCCCGACCCGCCGTCGCGGCGCACCTCGCGGCCGATTCCGACGGAGCTGGAGGAGATCGTGCTCGCCTGTCTCGCCAAGAGTCCGGCGGACCGGCCCCAGACCGCCGACGAGCTGGCGGACCGGCTGGGCGCGGTGGACGTGGGGGAGGAGTGGACCGCGGCCCGCGCCAGGCTGTGGTGGGAGGAAAACCGGCCGGGCGTCAGCCTTCCCGAGGCAGCGCCCGCCCGACGATGATCGTGATGTTGTCGCTTCCTCCTCCCTCGAGCGCGTCTTGCAGCAGATCCTCGGACACCTGTTTGGCGCTAGTCATCGTGCGAAGCCGCTCCCGGATGCGGTCGTCCGGCACGTGGGTCGTTAGGCCGTCGCTGCAGAGCAGCACGACGGTGCCCCAGGTCATGTCGAGCCGGGTGACGACGGGCGCGGATTGACGGCCGCCGAGCGAGCTCGACAGGGTGTGGGCCAGCCGGGTCGGCGCCGCCTCGGGCCCGGTGAACACGCCGAGATCGATCAGCTCCTGTGCCATCGTCTGGTCCCGGGTGAGCTGCCGCAGCTCGCCGTTGCGATAGATGTAGCAGCGGCTGTCGCCCACCTGGAGGAGATACGCCTTGGGCCAGACGCCGAGGAAGAGCGTGAGCGTGGTGGCCATCCCGACGGAGTCGGGATCCTCGTCGCCCCGGCGCCGCAGATCCGCGTGGCAGTGGAGCGCGCCCTCCTGCAGGGCCTTGGTGAACTCGGTATCGTCGATGGAGGACACGGCGTAGTAGCAGCGCATGGTTCCGATCACGTACTGGGTCACGGCCTCCAGCGCCATCCGGCTCGCCTCCTCTCCCCGGGCCCCTCCGCCGACACCGTCCGCCACCATCGCGAGGAAGGCGAGCCGCTCGGGACCGGCCACCAGGCGATCGAGGGCGGGCAGGCTGGTCTGGTGGATCACCATCGACTTGTTCAGGGCGCCGATCAGGAAGTGGTCCTGGTTCTCGCGACGGACCTTTCCGGTGTGGGTCAGGCCGTAGACGTCGATCTCGTCGTCGGTGGGCTTTCGATCGCGGGCGCCGGGCGGCGCCATCGTTTCGCGGGCTGGCATGGGTGCCTCTAGTTCGCCGGGGCGATCAGATCAATCTGGGTCGCGCGCCGGGAAACGGCCAGAGGCCGGCGTCGAGTGGGCCGATCGACCGGCCCGTCACCGGCCGATCCGGAACAACTCCGCGTCCGGGTTCCCCCGACCCAGGAACAGATCGAGGAGGAGGTCCGCCGCCACGTGGGCGAAAGTGATCCCGTTCGCCCCGTAGCCGAGCGCGACGTATCCATTGGGGAAGTCCGGCGCGGCCCCGATGTAGGGGAGGCCGTCGGCGGTCTCCGCGAAGGTACCCGACCAGCTCCAGTCCACGTCGAAGCGAATGCCGGGGAACATGTCGGCGAACTGCGTCGCCAGCCGGCCGGTCTGCTTGTCGCGGCTCCGCTCCACCTTGCGCGAGCCCTTGAACGGCTGATCGGCCCCGCCCATGATGGCGCGGCCGTCGCGAGTGGTCCGCGCGTAGACGTAGGGTCGCGCCGTCTCCCAGATCAGACAGCGATCCTCGCCCCAGCCGTCGAACGAATCGAGCGGAGACGTGGCGAAGGCAAAGGTGCTGGTTAACCGGAAGGGCCGGCGCGGCACGAAGGGCGGGATGTTGCAGCCGGTCGCGAAGATCGCCTTCCGCGCCCTGACCCGCCATCCGTCCGCCGTCTCGAGCAGGACGCCCTTGCGGTCCGACTGGTAGCGGGCGACCCCGGTCCGGTCGTAGGCCTCGAGGCCCTCGCGGACGGCCGCGGCCAGGAGGGCGTGGGTAAAGCGGAGCGGGTCGATCTCGCCGGCGGCCCGGGAGAGCAGGGCGGCCGGGCGCTCGAAGGAGAACCGATCGCGGATGTCGCCCGGCGAGAGCAGGTCGACGTCGATTCCGATCTCCCCGAGGGCACGGTGCTCACGCTCGAGGGTGACCACGTCCCGCCGGTGCGAGGCGAGGTACAGGCTGGACTTACGGCGAAACTCCGCGTCCCCGCCGACCTCACCCGCCAGCCGCTCGATTCCCGTGACTGCCTCGCGGCAAAGCCGGTAGCATCGCTGGGCTGCCGGCGTCCCGATGCGCTCACTCAGGTCGCCGAGGTGGGAGTCGAGCTCGTACTGGAGCAAGGCGGTGGACGCCCCGGTACTGCCGTACCCCATTTCCCGCCCCTCGAGCAAGACCGTATGAATGCCCGCCATCGCGAAGCGGTGGCTGAGCAATGCGCCGGTGATCCCGCCGCCAATGATGGCGAGATCGCAGCGCCGGTCCTGATCGAGTTTCGGGTAGGTGGCCGGCAGCCCGCCTTTCACGAGCCAGAAGGGAACGCCGCTGGTGAGATCCATGGGGGAGAAAGTAAGCGGGGCGGCGGGGCCGTGGCGCCTCGCCGCCCCGCCGCCCCGCCGCCTACAGTCCCGCCGTCACCCCCACCCGCACCGCCCGCGGCGAGCCCGGGCTGATGTTGTTGTTGCTGTGCGAGGTGATGAAGTATCGCTTGTCGAAGACGTTCTCCACGTTCACCTGGGCACGCAGCTCGCGGCTCAGGGTGAAGTAGGCCGCCGCATCGACGCGGGTGAAGCTGGGCAGCGTCACCGCGTTGTCGACGGCGGCGAACATCTGGTCCTGGTAGATGACGCCGAGGCCGACGCCCCAGCGCTGGTGCAGCTGGTACCGGTTCCACAGCGAGAAGGTGTTGCGCGGCACCAGCGGGACCTTGGCGCCTTCCGGGGCCTGGGAGGTCTGGCTGGTGATGTACGCGTCCAGGTTGGCGTAGGCCCCGGCCACCTGCCACCGCGAGGTCAGGTTGCCCGTCGCGCCCAGCTCGAAGCCCTTGGTGCGCTGGCTGCCGGTCTGGATCGTGAGCGCGGGGTTCACCGGGTCGGGGGCGCTGGTATTGCTCCGGTCGAGCTGATACACCGCGGCATCGAGCGACAGCCCCGTCACCACCTCCAGCTTGGCCCCCAGCTCGTAGTTCTCGAACTTCTCGGGCTCCAGCGTCTCGCTGGTCGCCGTCAGTGAGGAGAACTGATCGCCGGCGCTCGGCAGGTAGGACACGCCGTAGCTGCCGTAGAGGGAGAGCGGCTCCGCCGGCTTGATCACCACACCGGCGCGGGGCGAGACGAGATCGTCCTGCCGGTCGATGTCCTCGCCGTTCCGGAAATTGTGGAACGTGAGGTCGAACCGCTCCAGCCGCGCTCCGGCGATGAGCTGAAGGTAAGGGGTGAGGGCGGCCTGATCCTGGAGGTACACTCCCGCGGTGTTCACCCGGGTACGATTGTGGGCATCCGTCTCACCCGGACGGAAGGTGATCGGCCGTGAGATCGTCGGGTGGTCCAGCGGCGCCGTCACCGTGGTCTCGGTGCCGTCGAAGAAGCCCGTCATCCGGAGATTGCGGCTCACCTGCCGGCCGACCTCGATGCCGCCGAGCAGGGTATGGCTCACCGAGCCGGTCGCAACCCGGTAGGTCAGCTCGGTCTGGTTGAACAGGTTGTTCCGGTCGTTCCGGTTGTTGTAGGCGGAGATGCTCACCAGGGCGCCGGTCGGATCCACCGATCCCGGGAACACGTTCTGATACATCTTGTCGTAATCGCCGACCAGGGTGCGATTCCGAAGCTGGAGGTCGGGGCCCAGGTCGTGCTCGATCAGGGCGGTGCCCACGTCGATGCGCGCGTCGGCCCAGCTCTGCGACGGATCGCCGAAGAACGTCCGGGCGTCGGCCTCCGCCGGCTGGCCCTGGAAGGACGGGATCCCGCGATCGGCGGTGCGGTAGTCGTAGAAGTGCTCGAAGTTCGCGGTGATCCTGGTCCGGGGGCCGACCGCGAGCGTGGCCGACGGGTTGATCCCGTAGCGCTCGACGTTGACGTCGTGACGGAACCGGTCCGAGTTCTCGTACATCCCGTTGAGCCGCAGTGCCACCTTGTCGGACACGCCCTGGCCGACGTCCAGCTCGCCCCGCCGGGTGCCGTAGGAGCCGCCCTGGAGCGTCAGCTCCCGGGTCGGTGCCCACTGCGCCTCCTTGGTGACCCGGTTGATGACGCCGCCGCCGGTGCCGCGCCCGAAGATCAGCGCGTTGGGCCCCTTCAACGCCTCCACCCGCTCCACGTTGTACAGGTCGCGAAAATACTGTACGTCGTCCCGGACGCCGTTCACGAAGAAGGTCGAGGTCGAGTTGTTGCCGCGAATGGTGATCTGGTCGCGGTTGCCCTCACCCTGGCCCATGGTGACGCCGGGCATGTATCGGGCGACATCGGCCATGCCCTGCATTCCCTGGTCCTCGATCAGCTCCCGGCTCACCACCGTCACGGCCTGCGGAACGTCGCGCAGCGGCGTCGGGGTCTTGGTGGCCGACGAGGTGACCGCTGCCGGTGCCGGCCGCCTGGCCACGACCTCGACCGGATCGAGCATGTACGCGCGGCTCTCGTCCTCGACCACTGCCATCGTCTCGTC
Organism: uncultured Gemmatimonadales bacterium; assembly: GCA_963826065.1. GTDB lineage: Bacteria > Gemmatimonadota > Gemmatimonadetes > Gemmatimonadales > GWC2-71-9 > CAVVWJ01. Next base: position 1,215,997 of record CAWGVP010000002.1, on the reverse strand, counting down.
GTCCACCGTCCGGGCGGCGAGCCCGGTGCCGGCGACCAGCCGCCGGAGCGCGTCGGGCGGCGTGAACCGGCCGACCACAGCCGCGGAGAGCGTGTCGGGAATCCCGGCGCGGGCGATGATCCGGATGCCCGACTGCCGCGTGAAGGCCTCCAGCGCGGCGGGAAGCGGCTGGGCGGGGATTCGGAAGGCACGCCTGGTGAGGGTGTCGCTCTCCGCGCGGGCGATCGCGATCGCGGCGGCGCCGTGGTCCTGCGCCGAGGCGGGAGTGGCGGCGACCGACGCGCCGGCGAGCATCGCCAGGACGAAAACGGCAGTGGAGGGGAGCAGCGGGAGGCGGATCATCGGGCGGCTCGGGATAATGAGAATGGTTATCAATTCGATTTCAACGTGCGTGCCAGCATAAGTGAGAATCGGGATTTTCGCAATCGGGTTTATGCGAAACGGGCCGTCGGCCTCCCGCCCGATGCCACCGCCGGGCATCTTCCCCCGATGCCCCAGCCCACCCCCGCCGATCCGCTCGATGCCCTGATCCACCTCTCCCATCTCCTCGGCCGGGATCCGCGCCTGGTTCAGCCGGGTGGCGGCAACACGTCGGTCAAGGTGGGCGACACGCTCCTGGTCAAGGGAAGCGGCACCGACCTCCGCACCATCGACCGGGCGGGATTCACCCGCCTCTCCCTGCCGCGGCTCGGCGGCCTGCGTGAGGTGGGGGAGATGAGCGACGCGGAGATGATGCGCTTCATGGCGAGCTGCATGCTGGCCGACGGACCCGCGCCCAGCGTCGAGACGCCGCTCCATTCGATCCTGCCGCACCGGGTGATCGCACACACGCACGACGTCGCTACCATGAGCCTGACCAACGTTCCCGACGGGACGGCGGAACGGTTGGTCACCGAGCTGTTCGAGGGCGGGATCGTGTACGTGCCGTACATCCGCCCGGGGTTCCCGCTCGCGCGATCGGTGAGCGAGATGGCGGACCGGATCCCCCGGGAGGCGATCGGCCTCACTCTCGCACACCACGGCCTGGTGGTCTGGGGCGACGATGCCACGGAGTGTCACGAGCGGCTCACCCGGGTGGTCGGCCGCATGGACGGGTATCTGGCCACTGCCCGCCGCGGACGCCGGCTCCTCGGCCGTACCCGGGTCGTCGCTCCGCCGGCGGAGGAGCGCCGTCGCCTGGCGGAAGTGGTGCTACCGGTGGTGCGGGGCGCGCTGGGGAAGACCGACCGGGTGGTGCTCCATTTCGACGATGACGACGACGTGCTCAGCACCCTGGCTGGCGAGCGCACCGCCGAGCTGGCCCGCCGGGGCATGACGACGCCCGAACATCTGCTTCGAGCCGGGAGGCTCCCGGTCTGGCTCGATCTCGATCTCACCGCCACCGAGGAGCGACTGGTAGGGCAGGTGCGCGACGGCCTCGCCGCGGCGCGCACGGAGTACGAGGAATATCATCGCCGCCACGCGGCGCAGGGGGAGCGGCCGCTCGAGGACTGGGCCAAGGTCGTGCTGGCGCCCGGACTCGGCATCGTCACCGCCTTCGGCGACAAGCGCGGCGCGGTGACCGCCAACGTCTGCTACCGGGCGGCGCTGGAGGCGATCGAGAACGCGGAAGCGGTGGAGCGGTTCGAGTTCATTGCCGAGGCGGACGTGTTCGAGTTCGAGCACTGGCCGCTGGAACGCCGGAAGGTGGACGAGCAGATCGCCAGGGATCGTGCGACCCGGTTGCTGCCGCGGCATGTGGCCGTCGTGATCGGCGGCGGCAGCGGCATCGGCCGCAGCGCGGCGCTCAAATTCCTGGAGGAAGGCGCGCACGTCGTGGTGGCGGACCTCGATGCCGCATCGGCGGAGGCGGTCGCGTCCGAGGCCTCGGCTCGCTTCCCAGGCCGCGTCGTCGCCACCGCCGTGGACGTCTGCGACGACGCCAGCCTCGAGGCCCTGTTTCGGCTCGCCGTGCTCCAGTTCGGCGGAATGGATTCGCTGTTCTACACCGCCGGCGCCCCGCCACGGTTCGCCCCGATCACGGCGATCCGGCGGGAGGACCTCCAGCGCCAGCTCGAGGTGCACTATCTCGGTGCGGTCGCGGCAATCGGCGGGGCGGCGGTGGTGATGCGGCGCCAGGGCCTCGGTGGGTCGATCGTGGCGTCGGTATCGAAGGCGGCGCTGGTGCCGGGCAAGGAAGCGGTGGCCTATGCCGGGAGCAAGGCGGCGCTACTCCAGGCGCTGCGCGTCGCCGCGGTCGAGCTGGGTCCGGACCGCATCCGGGTCAACGCCATCAACGCCGACCAGGTGGACACCCGGCTGTTCCGCAAGTTCCTCAGCGAGCGGGCGGCGAGCCGTGGTGTGACGGTGGAGGAGCAGCTGGAAACCTATCGGCGCCGAAATCTGATGGGCACCGAGCTCATCCCCGCCGAGGCCGTGGCCGATCTGGCCGTGCTCCTGGCCAGCGACAAGTTCCGGTTCACGACGGGGGACATCATCACCGTGGACGGCGGGTTGCCGGAGGCGTTTCCCAGGTGAGCGGGGCTGCCCCGCTTACCTCGGCCACAGCCACCCGAACGTCCCCGCCGTCACCAGCCCGTACAGCAGTCCGTCGAACACTTCCTTCGTCGCGACCGGCCACGGCTTGCCCATCCAGACCGACGCCGGGATCTGCGACAAACCATAGGTGAGAAAGCCGATGGCTCCGACGACGCGGAAGACGTGGAGATAGTCGGCGCCGGCGGGAATCGCATGCGCCGCCACGTAAGCGATGAACAGTGAGACCACGAGGGTATAGAGGAACCACTGAACGAGCGCCGGTCCCATGGTGATGGGCCCGGGCCGTCTGAGGTACATCACCCCGATCGGTCCCTCCGCGTACTTCTGCTTCATCTCCGGCGACTCCATTTCCTTCATCTCGGCCGCGTAGGGAAAGATGTACTGCCTGGGCTCCGGGTTGCCGCTCCGGATCGCAGCACGGACCGCGTCCTCGTTGGGCAGCCGCTTGTAGTCGCTGTTGTGATACTTGAGCACCATGTGGATGATGGCGCTGAGAATGAAGACGAACACGGCCGACAGCAAGACGGGAAGCCAGAGCGCGGGGAGCATCGACATGGGACCTTCCGGTTTGGGGGGAATCGGCGGCTAACGTACCTCCGAAGTGGGCGCGCCCGCCAGCATGGCCCGGACCCGTGAGACCAGCTCTTCCGGCGCGAACGGCTTTTGAATGAAGAGAGCCGTCTCAGGCAGGAGGCTCCGCGCGAGCACGTCGTCTCCGGTGTACCCTGACATGAACAGGACCGGCAGGTTGGGGTGCAGGTCGGCCAGTGCGTCGCTCAGCTCCCTTCCGTTGACCTCGGGCATGATCACGTCGGTGAGCACCAGCCTGGGCGGATCGCCTCCCAGCGCGAAGATGTCGAGCGCCTGCCGGCCGTTCTCCGCCTCGATCACCACCAGTCCCGCGCCCTCGAGCGTGCGCCGAACCAGCTCGCGGATGGCCGGCTCGTCCTCCACCACGAGGACCAGCGCAGGCTCGGTCTCCAGATGGAGCTTGGCCGTCGGCTGCACCTCCAGGGCGAGGGGTATGCTCGTGCCCTCCGGTGCGGCCGGCAGGTAGATCTTCATCGAGGTCCCGATGCCCAACTCGCTGTACGCCCAGATAAAGCCCTCGTGCTGCTTCACGATGCCGTATACGGTGGAGAGCCCGAGACCGGTCCCGGCCCCGACCGGCTTGGTCGTGTAGAACGGCTCGAAGATCTTGGCGAGGGTCTCCTTGCTCATCCCGGTCCCGGTGTCGGAAACGGTGATGCGCACGTAGGGTCCGGCCGCCAGGTGGCCCACGCGGTGGGCCTCGGCATACCGCTCGTTGAGCACGACCTCATCGGTGCCGATGATGAGCCGTCCGCCGGTGCGCATGGCGTCCCGGGCGTTGGCCGCGAGATTGATCAGCACCTGGTCGATCTGGGTCGGATCGGCGATCACGCGGCGGCGGGTGCGGGCGGGCGCCACGATCAGGGTCTTGTCGGCGCCGAGCAGCCGCTCCAGCACCGGGACCAGCGCGGTGATCGCCGCGTGGGGGTCGAGCAGCTGGGTCTGCTTCACCTGCCGCCGGCTGAAGGTGAGCAGCTGCTGAGCGACCCGGGCCGCGCGAGTGGCGGCGCTCACCATCTCGCGCACGTCGGCCGACTGCGGGTGGTCCTGACCCAGCGCGTCGAGCACGAACTCGCCGAAGCCCAGTACCGCCATGAGTTGGTTGTTGACCTCGTGCGCGACACCGCCGGCCAGCGTGCCGACCGCCTGAAGCCGTTGCGCCTGGCCCAGCTGCTCTTCGGCCTGCACCCGATCGGTGATATCGGTGTGCGCCCCGACCCATTCGCGGATCCGTCCCTGGTCGTCCAGCACCGGCACCGCCCGCACCTCCATGCTGCGGTACTCCCCGTCCCGCCGGCGCAGCCGGTGCTCCGCCGCCAGCGGGCGGCGGCCCGCCACCGCCTCGCCCCATGCCCGGACCGCCTGGGCCCGGTCGTCGGGATGGATCGCCTCGAACCATCCGCCCCAGGTGGCCTCCGAGCTGGTCTGCCCGGTGAACGCTTCCCATTGGCTGGTATCCAGCGGGCGCCGCCCGTCGGCCGACGCGGTCCACACGATCTGCGCCGCCGCCGCGACCAGCGCCCGGTAACGGGCCTCGCCCCGTCTGAGCGCCTCCTCCGCGTGCTTCAGCTCGGTGACGTCGTTGTCCACTTCGATCACCGAGCCCGGACGTCCATCCTCGTCCCGGTGCAGGATCCAGTGGCTCGCCACCTGCACCCGGGCCCCGGTGCGCGACCGCCGCGACAGCTCGGCGTGCCACTCGCCCTTGGCGAGCAGGGCCGCGGCCGCCTCCTCCGGCGGCACGGGGTACTCGGTGTGCAGCAGCTTCCGCGCGTCGGTGCCGATGGCCTCCTGCTCCGTCCAGCCATAGAGCCGCTCCGCCCCCGCGCTCCAGAACTGGATGCGCCCGTCGAGCCCGCGGGCCATGACCGGCGCGTGACTGAGGATCTCGAGCAGCTCCCGGGTCTGCCGCACGCTCTCGCGCAGCGCCGCCCCGGTCGCCTGCTCGGCCTGGAGCAGGCGCTCGCTCAGCGCCATGTCGGCTTCGGCCCACTCCGCGGCTCGGCGCTCGATATCGGCTCGGCGAACCACCGCGGCCATCCGGAACGCGGCGGCCAGAGAGAGGGCGGTGAAGCCGGCCACGAAGAGCACCAGGACGACGTGTTTCTGATAGAACCCGACCCGGAGGGCCACCAGACTGCCGGCGGCGAACAGCAGCGGGATGGAGACGGCCACCGGCAGCAAGCGCCGTAGCAGGATGGTGCCCGGGTCCCGACCCGAGAGCAGCTCGACCAGCGTCTGCTCGTGAGTGGCCGCTGCGACGCCGATGGCGAGCAGCAGCAGCAGCACCGCCGCCGCGAACGAAGTGCCGACGCCCGGAGCGAGGGCATACAGCTCCGACACCGCGAAGATGTGGCCCACGATGGCGACCAGCGGCAGCACCGCGGCCACCATCAGGCCCGACAGATGCAGCCGCCGATGCTCGACGTGCCAGCCGTCCTTGGTGAGCAGAAGCGCGAGACCGAGGAGGAGGAAGCAGGCCGTACCGGTCGGCCCGGGCCTTCCGGGGAAGGCCGATGGCACCAGGTGAACCTCGTCGGGGAACAGCAGGGTGTCGATTCCCAGGTCGAGCCACAGCAGGTACTCGGCGAGGATGAGAAACGCGATCAGGACCGCCAGGCTCGCCGCGAGGAGCTGCTGCTTGACGAGATTGGCCTTCAAGGCGAGCAGGCCGGCGCCGGTGAGCACGAACATGAGCGCCGCGAGTGGCGGCGTCGGCGGCATGAAAATGCTGATTGAGCGGGGAGGGCCGGCACCGAAGATGTACGCCTCGATCGCCAGGACACCCAGGAGCGCCGTACCGGCGCCCGCGACCAGGGGCAACTTGCCTACCCACCGCGCCACCGTGGCTGCGTCGGGCGGCTCGGCCGCTGAAGGCACACTAGGGATGTACCGGTGGGCCATGACTACTCGACGGCGGTGGATTACCCAGGGAGAGACGTTCTAATCTACACAGGCTTCACCGTTCGCGGAGGGCCGGTCGCCGCGGCCTGGCCGCCCTGCGAGGACCGTCGCTACTGGCTTCCGGCGGAGACGCTGGAGAGGAGGGTGTTATGCCCGGCCAGGAGATGGCTGTGGGCGGCGACGATCGCGCTCAGGCCGGCCGTGTCCACCCCATCCCCGAAGAGATCGATCGCATAGGCACAGTACAGGCTGCAACGGCTTCCGGCGAGCAGCTCGTTCCAGAGGCCCTCGAGGATTCTGGCCTCCTCCTGGTGCCCGTCGGCCCAGAGCAGGCTGACCATCTCGCCGAAGGCGCGAACCTTCCCGCTGCCGGAGCAGGCGAGCACCTCGGAGAGGACGCCGCCCACCACGGACTCGAACCGGTGCTTGTCCGGCTGACCCTCGACCAGGAGGCGATCCAGTGTCTCCCGGGCATCCAGAAAAACGAGCCGGCCCTCGCGCTCGGCAGCGAGCGCGGCACTGGCCCCTTCCTCGGCGAGGTGGCGAGAGATAGCTTGCGTATGCGCGGGGGTGGCGATGACGACGAGCCCATCGAGTTGCCGCACGCCTTCCGCCAGGAAGCGGCCGACGTTCTTGGCGAGAGACCGGTCATCCTTGTCGTAGAGCTGGACGACATGTCCCCCCGGTGACGCTTCGGTCAGGAGCTGGTTCCACGACGACATTCATTCGCTCCTGAAAAGTGTACGTAGGCAATCTGCAGAGAGCATCGCGGCTTGCGGAAGGCCGTGAGCCACATCACCTTGCCGGCCTTGACTCCGTTGCATAGTACTCAGATGCCATCTCCCGCGCGACATCTCCAGCCTCTATTTCCGAGGGCGAACCGGGCTTGCCGACTCCTTCCAAGGCCATGAAGCGATCCAGCGGGGCCCGGGACGCCGCCGATTCCGGGGTCCGGGAGCGCTTCGAGCTCGCCGCCAAGGCCACCCAGGACCTCCTCTGGGACTGGGATCTCGCCCGTGGAGAGTTGGTCTGGGCCGGGGCCACCCGGCCCTATTTCGGCCAGCCTCCCGAGGCGGTCATCTCAGCCAACGGGGATCCGTATCAAACCTGGGCGGACCGGGTCCATCCCGAAGATCTCCAGGCGACCGAGCGGGCCGCCCGGGCGGCGATCGAGGGTGGCGCCGAGTCCTGGGAACACGAGTATCGCTTCCGCCGGGCGGACGACAGCTACGCCCCGATCCTGGAGCGTGCCATCATCGCCCGCGACAGTGCCGGCCGGGCGCTCAGGGTCGTGGGTGCGATGCGGGATCTCACGACTCGGCGGGAAGTCGAACGGGCGACCACCCGCCTTGCGGCGATCGTGGCGTCCTCGACGGACGCGATCATCGGAAAGTCGCTCGAGGGCGTGGTGACCAGCTGGAACGCCGCTGCGGAGCAGATTTTCGGGTATGCTGAGCGCGAGATGGTGGGGCAGTCCATCTACCGGCTCATCCCCGAGCACCTCCACCAGGAGGAGCGAGATCTGCTGGACCGCATCCGTCGCGGCGAGCGAGTGGATTTCGCGGAGGCGGAAAGGATTCGGAAGGACGGCACCCGGATCTACATCGCGCTGACGGTCTCCCCGATCTGGGACTCATCGGGCAAGATCGTGGGTGCCTCTTCCATCAAGCGCGACATCAGCGAGCGGAAGCTAGCGGAGGAGGAGCTCGCCCGGCGAGAGAAGCGGTACTCGGCGCTGGTGACGGCGACCACCTCGGTCGTGTGGACCGCGGATCCCGCCGGCCGCTTCGACCATCCTCAGACGTCATGGGAAGGCTTCACCGGGCAGTCCTGGCAGGAGCAGGAGGGGTTGGGGTGGATGAGCGCGATCCACGCCGAGGATCGACCGACCGCCGTGGCATCGTGGCAGATGGCGCGGGAGCGCGGCACGACGTGGGAGGGCCGGGTCCGGCTCTGGTCGCAGTCGCACCAGGCTTACCGCCGCTGCGTTGCTCGCGCCGCACCGGTGCTCGGTGCCGACGGCACGGTGCGCGAATGGATCGGGACGGTGACCGACGCCGAGGACCGCTGGCGCGCGGAGGAACGGCTCCGTCATGCGGACCGGATGGAGTCGGTCGGGCGGCTGGCGGGCGGCATCGCGCACGAAGCCAACAATCAGATGACGGTGATCCTGGGTGCCGCGGAGTTTCTGGCCCGGGGGCTTCGCGACGAATCCGCCCGCACGGACGTGGACCACATTCGCCGCGCGGCCCGCCGGACCGCCACGATCACCCAGCAGCTGCTCGCCTTCAGCCGCAGGCAGGTGCTCCAGCCGGAGCTGGTGGATCTCAACGCCGTAGTGACGACGCTGGAGCCGATCCTCCAGCGGGCCCTGGGCGAGATCTCCCAGGTCAAGCTGCGGCTCGCCGACGACCTCGGCGCGGTCAAGGCCGATCCCGGCCAGCTTGACCAAATCCTGCTCAACCTGACGCTCAACGCCCGCGATGCCATGCCGGCCGGCGGCACGCTCACCATCGAGACGACAAACGTGGTGGTGGACGAAGGCTACGCCTCGGGGAGGGCAGTGGAGCCGGTGGCGCCCGGCATGTACGCGGCCCTGATGGTGAGCGACACCGGGACCGGGATGGACCGTGAGACCCTGGAGCACATCTTCGAGCCCTTCTTCACCACCAAGGCAGTGGGCGAGGGCACCGGCCTCGGACTCGCCACGGTGTACGGCATTGTGAAGCAGAGCGGCGGCTTCGTGTCGGCCTACAGCGAGCCGGGCCATGGGTCGTCGTTCCGGATCTACCTGCCCCTGTCGGGCACCAGGCTGGAGAGCGGACCGGCGGTCGCGCCGAGTCCCTTGGGCGGTGGCACCGAATCCATTCTAGTGGCGGAGGATGAGCCGGCGGTGCGGGCCATCATCGCACGTTCGCTGCGCTCGTACGGTTACACCGTTCTCGAGGCTCGCGACGGGCTCCACGCGGTGGAGTTGGCGGAGGCGGCCGCCGCGCCGCCCGCTCTGGTGATCACCGACATCGTGATGCCGGGCATGGGCGGCAAGCGGCTGGCCGCCGAGCTGCAGGAGCGCTGGCCCAGCGTCCCGCTCCTGTTCACCTCCGGCTACAGCGGATTGGATGCGGTGCGGCGGGGTCTGCTGGACGAGGGGACGGATTTCATGCAGAAGCCGTTGGAGCCGGAGACGGTGGCGAAGAAGGTCCGCCAGATCCTCGACGCGCAGAAGGATCCGGCGCGACGGTAGCCGCAGCGTCATTCTGCAGGGTCACTCCGCGCTCTGCTTGCGGTAAATCTCCCTCAGTGTGTCGATGGTATCCGCATCCGACGCGGACTTGTCCGGCCGGTAGCCCTTCACTCGCGCGAACCGAAGCGCGAGCCCCCCGGGGTATTGGGGACTCGCCTGGAGGTCGTTGAACGCCACCTCGACCACGAGCTCGGGCCGCACGTGCACCGTGCGTCCCTCGCGCCGCACCTCGAGCTCGCCGAGTCGCATGGTCTGCCACCGCAGCATCTCGTCGGTCATTCCCTTGAAGGTCTTGCCCAGCATGACGAACCCGCCGTTCGCGGGGTCGCGCGCGCCCAAGTGAAGGTTGCTCAGCCATCCGTGCCGCCGGCCGTGTCCCCACTCGGCGGCCAGCACGACCAGGTCCAGCGTCCGCACCGTCTTCACCTTCAGCCAGCGGCGGCCCCGGCGGCCGGCCTCGTAGGGCGCGCCGAGCGCTTTCACCATCACTCCCTCGTGCCCGCGCGCCATCGCGGCGCGATGGAAGTCACCCGCCTCTTCGGCGGAGGACGTGACGATCCGAGGTACCACAAGCGAGGGCGGCACCGAGTCGGACAGCCGCTCCACCCGGCGGGCCAGCGGCTCGTCGAGCAGCGATTCGCCGTCGAGATAGAGGATGTCGAAGAGGAAGAGCGTCACCGGCAGCTCGGCACGCACCTGCTCCACCTCGAGCCGCCGCCCCAAGCGCCGCATGGTCGTCTGGAAGGGCAGGGGGGTGCCGTCCGGGCGGAGCGCGATCGCCTCTCCCTCGACGATGATTTCCCGCCCGGCGAACCCGCGCGCCGCTTCCACGAGCTCCGGCACTGCCGCGGTCACCTCGTTGAGCCGGCGGGAGTACACCCGGACCTCGTCGCCGCTGCGATGAATCTGGACCCGGGCGCCGTCGAGCTTGTATTCCACCGCGGCCTCGCCGAGCTCGGCGAGCGCCTGGTCCACGTCCTCGGCGCTGCCGGCGAGCATGGGCAGCACCGGCTGGAAGAGCCGGACCGTGAAGGCCGACAATCCCGATCCCGAGACGTCCCCGCCCAGCGCGGCGCGGGCGACCGAGGGCAGGTCCCCTGCCATCATGAGCGCCCGGCGCACCTCGGCCCCCGGCCTGCCGGAGGCACGGGCCACCGCCTCGATCACCAATCCCTCGAGCGCGCCCTGACGCAGCTCGCCCAGGAGGAGACCGGCGAGGAATTGCTGCTCGTCGGCGGTGAGCCGGGAGAGGAGGTGGTGCAGCAGCCGCTGCCTGGCCTGCGCGGATCCCTTGCCGGCGGTGCGGGCGATCTCGTCGAGCGCCGCGTGGACTTCGGCCAGCTCCACCGTTGGCGACTCGGCCGCCGTCTCCGGCATCGCCTTCCGGATCGTGGCCCAGCCGAGGCCGAGCTTGTCCTGGCGCACGGTGCCGGAGAGATAGGCGGTCGCGATCTCGATCTCCTCGGGCCGCGCGTCGGCCAGGACCGCGGCGAGGAGCTCGATCTTCTCCCCCCGCCGGGGAGTCTCCGCGAGGCGGCGGGAGGTCCGGGCCACCACGGCGAGCTTCATGGGGCGGAGGGGGTGAAACCGGTTGCGCGGCCCATGGGGGAGAAAGGTAAGCCGTTGCGCTTCCCATCCCGGTCTTGCATCGCGCGGTGCAGCCGGTGACAGCCGGGGGCCGGGCGGCCTCCATGCCGGTGCTTATCGTGGCCGCCAGTCATCGGCTAACTCCAACAACCACTGGAGTATCCGTGTCGGCGTTGCGGCGATGGAACGTCTGGTGGCAGGTCGTTTGCCACTCCACGGCGGCCGGACGTACTCCGTCCTTCAACCATTGATACGTCGTCACAGCCATCCTCATGAGGGAGACACGATGAAGACGCTGATGCGTGGTGCCGCGGTTGGCCTTGCCCTGGCCCTCGGTGCCCAGGTGGCGCAGGCGCAGGCCGGCCTGAGCCTCGGTCTCGGCGCGGGTGCGGTCATCCCGACCGGCAGCATGGCCGACTTCAACTCCACCGGCTGGACCGGGCAGGCCTCGCTTCGGGTGAAGCCCGCCGTCAGCCCGCTCGGCTTCCAGGTGGACGCGTCCTACAGCCGTATGGGCCTCGATAGCGATCTGATCGACGGCCACATCTCGACTCTCGCCGGCACGGCGAACGCCGTGTTCGCTTTCCCGAGCGCCGCGGTGGCCCGTCCGTACCTGATCGGCGGTCTGGGTGTGTACAACATGAAGGCAGGCGGCGACGTGTCGGGCTCCGATACCAAGTTCGGCGCCAACGCGGGTGCCGGGTTCGATCTGAAGCTCGGCTCCGCCTCGCTGTACGCCGAAGGTCGCTTCCACGCGATCCTCAACGGCAGCATCGACAGCCAGACGGGGGAAGAGGCCACCGCCTACATGATCCCGCTGACCGTGGGTCTGCGCTGGTCGCTGCGTTAAGACAAGCCGTACCGTAGACATGCGCCGCCTCGCCTCCGGGCGAGGCGGCGTTGTTTTTGCCTCTCCCGAGTCATCCGCACTTGCGCGCCGGACCGGCGGGTTTTAAGTAGAGCCCGTTGGCCGCTGGTGCCGGCAGGAGAGTTCTTCTCAGTCGGAATCGAGCAGGCAGTGATCCAGCACAGCCAGGCGCGCAGCCCGTCCGGGGCGCTGACTCCCATCGACCGAAATCACCCCAGCGCCGTCCCTCTTCCGCGGCGCGCCCCCCTGCCTGTTGCCCCGTCTCGACGCTCCGCCGGCTGTTTCCCATCCCGTTCAGTCCGACCAGTCTCACACGCCTCACGCCGCTCGGCGCATCCGACTCCGAACTGATCCACCCCTGCGGGTGGTGCGCGAGCGCGGCGAAGAGGGAGGATATCGCTATGGTCAAGAGATCAGGTGCGGCAGCACGACCTCATCGGATGTTTCTTCTCATGACGCTGGGACTCCTCCTGGCGCTCGCCCCCGCGGCCGCCGCCCAGGATGCCGGCACGGTGACCGGCCGGGTGACGGACGAGCGTGGCGCGGGCATCTCGGGCGCGCAAGTGTTCCTGGTGCGGCCCGCGATCGGTACCCAGACCGGCTCCGACGGAAACTACCGACTGACGGGAATACCGGCCGGCACCCACTCGGTGGGGGTGCGCATGCTCGGATTCCGCCCCGACTCCGCCAGCGTGACGGTGGACGCGGGGGGCACGGTGAGTCAGGACTTCAGCCTCAGCCGGGACCCGCTGCAGCTGCAGGAGATGGTCGTCACCGGCACCCAGACGCCCCGGCAGAACCTCGCGGCCAGCGTCGCGGTCACCACGCTCAGCGCCCAGGAGGTGGAGCAGGCCGCGCCGCGGAGCACCACCGAGATGCTGCGCTACGTGCCGGGCTTCACCCGGATCGAGAGCTCCGGGGGCGAGGTCAATCAGAACATCCAGATGCGCGGCATTCTCGGCGTGGAGTACGTGATGTTCATGGAAGACGGGATGCCGGTGTTCCCCACCATGCACACCTTCTTCATGAACGCCGACAACCTCTTCCGCTTCGATACCAACATCGAGCGGATGGAAGTGGTCCGCGGCGGCGCCTCCGCGCTCTTCGGATCCAACACCCCGGGCGCCATCATCAACTTCATCAACAAGACGGGCGGCGACCGGTTCGGCGGCACGACGCGGCTTACCGGCGGCACTCAGGAATACGCCCGCTACGACCTCAACGCCAACGGCCCGTTGGGCGAGGACTGGAACTTCAACGTCGGCGGCTTCTACCGGTACGACCATGGCGTACGGGACCCGGGCTTCACCGGGATCCGGGGCGGGCAGCTCAAGGCCAACGTCACCCGGCGGCTCGACAACGGCTATCTCCGGGCCTCGGTGAAGCACATCAACGACCGCAACCAGTTCATCCTGCCGCTCCCGTTCGCCAATCCGGAGGATCCGGATTACGTGGAAGGCTTCAGCAACTACGGGGCGATGAGCACGCCCGAAGGGCTCAACCTCGAGGTTCCGACGCCCGAGGGTCGGCTACGGCTGCCGCTCGACAATGGGCTCCGGACCGAGGCCACGTGGTTCACGGTGGACGCGGCCCTCGACATCGGCGACAACTGGCGGATCCAGAACACCGCACAGGCCATGCAGAATGACCAGGAGTGGAACGCGCTGCTGCCCAACAACATGGTGCCTGCGTCCGAGTACATCACCAGCCTCGGTTTACCGGTCGGCACCACCGCGCAGCTCTTCTTCACCAACCACTTCGACGAGTTCGGCGACCGGCTCCCGTATGACACCCCGAATGGATTCGTGGCTCTGGCCGGCGAATGGCACGTTCGGAAGCCGATCTCGGCCATTCACGATCAGATTCAGCTGCGCCGCCAGTTCGGCCCACACAGCTTCGCGGTGGGAGCGTACCTGGCGCACTATACCCAGGAGAACCAGTGGAACTTCACTGACATCCTGACCGACGTGCGGGACAATCCCCGCTTCCTCGATGTAGTCACCAATACCGGGGGCGCCCTGGACACGCTGACCAGCAACGGGTTCAGGAACTTCCTCTCGAACTACGTGAACGGCACGGGTGAGACCAACGTGGTCTCCGGCGTGGTCGGGGGCGAGATCCAGCTTACCGAGCAGCTCCGCGCCGATCTGGGCGTGCGGGTGGAGTACAACAACTACGTCCAGGCCTCGGAAAACACCGCCGTGACGGACCTGGACGGCGATCCCACCACAACGTTCAACAATATCGAGTTCGGCAACAATACCTTCCGACACTTCACCCACGACATCACCGACTGGGCCGGCTCGCTCGGGCTCAACTACGTCGTGAACGACAACCTCGCGGTGTTCGCGGCAGGGTCTCGCGGCTACAAGATGCCGGCGCTCGACGAGCTGCTCGAGGCTCAGAGCCAGGCCCAGGTCGATCTCTTCGATGCCCGGGAGGTGCGGTCGATCGAGGGTGGCGTGAAGACGCAACTCGGCCGGGTGGCGTTCACGGTGAACGGGTTCTTCACCGACCTCAAGAACGTGATCGGCCAGGGGGCGGAGCTGGATTCGGAGGGACGCACCGTCTGGGTAATCCGAGAATCTCCGGACAACCGCTCGTTTGGCGCCGAACTCGAGGCGATCCTGTCGCCGACTCCGGGGCTGCAGCTGCAGGGCAGCGCCACGTTCCTGCAGGCCGAGCTGGGCGGCGGGGTGGACAGCCTGGCCCAGTTCAAGGGCGCGCGCCTCGCAGTCGTCCCGAAACACCTCGGGAACCTCGCGGCGACGTTCTCGCCGCCCGCCTTCTCCAACCTGCAGCTCCGGGCCGACTGGCACTGGGTGGGCGCCCGGCTCACCGAGAGCCCGCTGACCCGGGTGGACGACACCGAGCTCCCGTTCTACAACTACTTCAACTTCGGCGCGAGCCTCGCCATTCCGGGCGCTGGAGTCCGTCTCAACGCGGACTTGCTGAACGCCTTCCAGAGCAAGGGACTGGAGGAAGGCAACCCGCGCCTGGTTGGCGTCGGCGGCACGCCGTTCTTCCTCGCCCGCCCGCTGCTGCCCCGCCGGCTCCTGGTGGGCGTCAGCTACGACTTCGGAGCGGGCAGCGGGACCACGGTGGAAGCAGAGCCTGGGCTGTAGACGGCCGCTCCATGTCATCCTGAGCGGAGCGCAGGCGGCCATGCTCGATAGGTCCCCTTCGCTGCGCTCAGGGTGACAATCTTCTCATGACCAACCCTCCCTTCGTCCGCCGGCCGATCAGGAAGCTCCTCTTCGTGCTCGGGGCGCTGCCCTCTTCGGCGGGCGCGCAGGACTCCGCCTTCCATCTCGCCACCGACGACCCCGCCCGCGCACCGTCGCCTTTCATCGGCAATGGCCGGATCGGCATCGTGATTCCCGCGCTCGGGATCGGGGCGAGCAACTCGTTCATGGCCGGCTTGTATGAGCACGCCCCCGGCGACGTGCCGCGCATCGTGGGCCTGCCGGCCTGGAACGCGCTCGCCGTCTCGGACGGCGACCGGTGGCTCGACAGTGCGGCGGTCCCGGACGCCATCCAGGACTACCGCCAGGTGATCGACATGCGGGCCGGCACCGCACGTACCAGCTACGACTGGGTGAGCGGCACCCGGCGCACCACGGTACGCGTGGAGACCTTCGTCTCCCGGGCCGACTCCCACCTGGCCGCGACCCGGCTGACCCTCACCCCCCATTTCGCGGGACGGCTGCGTGTCCGGTTCGCGATCGTCGGCCGGCCGCCGCCACGCCGCCTTCCGCTCGCGACGGCACCACGCGCCGATCCCAAGTGGGGTCCGGTGGACGTCTGGTATCCGGGCCATTCGGTGGTCCGTTCCCGTGCCGCGGCGGGAGTACGACATGGCGCGCGCCTTTCCCTCACCGCCACGCCCGAGGGGCGCACGACCGTCCTCGCCGAGGCGGCCGTCGTCGCGTGGCCCGCCGACCTCGTCCGCCCCGAGGCCCGCCCTCGCGCGTCGGGCGATACCGCCGCGGTCGAGCTCGCCTTCGACGCCGCGGCCGGCCGGACCTATCACCTGACCCACGTCGTCGGCTTCGATACCTCAGGCACGGATCCGGGGGCACCGGCGCGCGCCAGCCGCGAAGCGGAGGCCGCGAGCGCCCGCGGCTGGGACG
Source organism: uncultured Gemmatimonadales bacterium (assembly GCA_963826065.1). Classification (GTDB taxonomy): domain Bacteria; phylum Gemmatimonadota; class Gemmatimonadetes; order Gemmatimonadales; family GWC2-71-9; genus CAVVWJ01. Next base: position 1,200,132 of record CAWGVP010000002.1, on the reverse strand, counting down.
CGCTCGCCGCCGACAACGCCCTCGCCTGGCAACGGCGATGGGAAACCGACATCGAGATCGAAGGCGACTCCGCCCTCCAGCGGGTGGTCCGGTCCATGCTCTTCTATCTCCTCGCCAGCGGCGCCGAGGGGACCGCCATGGGGATCCCCCCGATGGGACTCTCCAGCGGGGGGTACTATGGGCACGTCTTCTGGGACTCCGATACCTGGATGTTCCCCTCGCTCCTGGCCACCCATCCGGACGTGGCCCGGTCGCTGGTCGCCTTTCGGCGCCGCACACTCGATGCGGCGCGGGCGAACGCCCGGGCCAACGGCTTCCAGGGCGCGATGTATCCCTGGGAGGCGGACGAGCGCGGCGTCGAGACCACGCCGCACTTCGCGGTGCAGAACGCCAAGATGGAGATCCACGTCAACGGCGACGTGGCCCTGGCGCAGTGGCAATACTATCTGGCCACCGGCGACTCCGCGTGGCTGGCTCGCGACGGCTATCCCGTCATCCGCGAGACGGCGAACTTCTGGGTGAGCCGTGCCCGACGCGACTCCGCGGGAGGTCGCTACCACATCGACAGCGTGGTCTCGGTGCACGAGGGGCTCATCGGCGTGAGCGACGACGCCTACACCAATGCGGTCGCGCGCAAGAATCTGGAGATCGCGGTGGCGGCGAGCTCGCGGATCGGTGAGGCCCCCGACCCGCGATGGACCGAGGTCGGCGCCGGGCTCCACATGCCGTACGACTCCGCGAGCGAGTACTATCGGACGTACGAGGGCGCGCCCGACTCCACGCTTGGCGCCGTCACGCCGCTCCTCAGCTATCCCCTCGGCGTACCGATGAGCGAGCGGGCCAAACGGACCCAGCTCCGGCAGGCGGTCCGCCGTCTCCTGGCGGAGGGACCCGGGGCGATGATGGGCTCGACGCTGCTCTCGGTGGACGCGGCCGAGCTGGGCGATCGCCCCCTGCTGGACTCGCTCCTCCCCCACAGCTACCAGGGGCACCTGCGCGGTCCGTTCCTCATGCTCTCGGAGACGCCCTCGAACGACGCCGTGAACTTCGTGACCGGGGCCGGCGGATTCCTTCAGCAGGTCATCTACGGGTACACCGGGCTCAGGTGGGGTGAGAGCGGTCTGGAGCCCGCCTTTCAGCCACTCCTGCCGTCCCGCATCACCCGGCTCACGCTGCGGAATGTGTTCAACCGGGGCAAGCGCTACGACATCGTGGTGGATTCGAGCGGCCGGCGCATGCTGCCGCACCCGGACGGTGACGCGCGATGATCGGCGTCCTCGCGATCGCGCTGCTGCTGCAATCGGGCCCGGTCGAGCCGGTCCTGGCCTTTCCCGAGCCCGGGCTGGACGATTCGGCTGCGTACCGGGGCTATCAGACCCGGTTCTACCGGGACTCGAAACGAAACGCGGTCCAGATCTACCTGGAGCCGCGCGCGGGACGGGTGGTGCACGTCTGGGCCGACGCGGCCAACGAGAGCATCGGCTTCACCCTGCGCGACGGCGCCGCCAGAGCGGCACGGGTGACCTGGGGCGAGGGGCCGGCGCGGGTCGCCGATTCGGGCGCGTCGCGCAGCCTGGAGTACCGCATCACCACCGTCTCGCCGAAGATCGAGCTGGGGTGGTTTCTGCTCGGGTCCATGCGGGTGGAGCGCGACTTCCAGTACGGTGGACGACACCTGCTGCCGTTCCGCGGTCCGCCCTTCCGCGTCGCCGAGGAATCGCTGCTGGTCGCGGCGGTCGCGCGGCTTCCGGCGGAAGAGCGGAGGCGGCACCTGGCCTTGGTCGGGGCACGCACGCTGGAACAGTTGAGTGCCAGGCTCCAGCCGACCATCGCGGTCACGCGGGTGGGCGATGGCTGGCGCCTGCGCGTGGAGCGGCCCTCGCTCGACGGACGCAATCGGCTCGCCGTCGAGCTGCGAACCGATCCCGGAGATGCCGTCCTCCGGCCCACGCAGCGCACCATTGCAATCCGGTCCCGGTCCGGCGGTCCGGTATCGCTTACCGTTCGCATCCTCACCGACGCGGCGGCGCTCACGCCGTTGGGCCGGGACGAAATCTTCAACCGCGACTTTCAGGAGTTCCTCTCCCGGGCGGCCGGCGCGCGCGACAGCGCCGCCATCGTTCGCTACCGGCGGCTGGAGCGCCAGGTCCGCGCGGTCGAGCTGCTGAGCACCCGAGAGAAGCTGATGGCCGGCCTGCCCAACTTCGCGACCTATTTCGGCCGCGACATGATGATGACCGCGCTCATGATGCGCCCGGTCTGGTCGCCCGAAATGTCGGAGCATGTGATCGCCAGCGTGGTGCGGAAGCTCGGTCCCGACGGGTCGGTGAGCCACGAGGAGGCCTTGGGCGGTCAGGCCATCCGGGAAAACGCGGTGGTCTACGATTCACTCGTCACCGCCTATCTCGACGCCGTGCGGACGGAGCGCCGCGGCGCGGCGGACAGCCTCCGTCTCGGCGCCCGCGCGGTGCTGGGGAGCCTCCAGGCCACCCGCGAGAACTATCACATGATCGACGACGAGCTCCAGCTTCCGATCCTCACCGCCCGGTACCTGGCCGACGGGGCGCTGGCGGCGGAGCGGAAGCGCGCCTTCCTGCTCGACACCACCCAGGGCGGCGAGCCGCGGATCGCACGGATGCTGCGGGAGCTGGCCCTGGTGGCGGCGCAGACCCGCGCCTACGCGGAGGATCCTCGGGCGCTCAACCTGATCGGCTTTCCCCTGCGCGACTCGGTCCACCGGCGTTCGGCGAGCTGGCGTGACAGCGACGCCGGATACGCCGGCGGCCGGTTCGCGATGGACGTGAACGCCATCTGGGCACCCCAGGCGCTGGAGGCCATGGGAACGATCCTGGACGCGCTCGACTCGCTCGGCCTGGGCCGCGGCCGGCTCGATTCGATCGCACCCGACCTCGCCGGCACGCCGTTGGCCGGCTACTTCCGCGACCCCGGGTCGCTCCGGCGCGCCATCGAGACCTGGCGTGGCGCCCGCCGCCACTTCGAGGTGACGGTCGGACCCCGCGAGATTCGCGAGCGGCTTCAGGCGAAGCTGACCTGGCTCCCCGAGGAGGAACGGCGCTACTGGGAGAAGGTGCTGGCCTCCGCCGGCGAGCCTCGGGACTCGCTCGTCTTCCTGTCCCTCTCACTCGACGAGAACGGCCGGCCGATCCCGGTGGTCAATACCGACCCCGCGACCGGACTCTTCCTCGAGGACCTCACCGCGCGCGTGGTGGACGGACGGTTGAAAGCGGCCGACGTCTTGCGCGACATCGAGCCATTCGTCCGCACCCACCCCGTGGCGCTGTTCGCCGACGGGCTCGGTCCGCTGGTGGTCAACGACGCTTACGCACCGGTCGAGATCTGGGAGCGCTTTCGGAAGGACCCCTACCATGGGCCCCGCGTGGTATGGGGTCGCGAGGTCAACCTGCTGTTCCTCGGTCTCGCGAGTCAGATCGCCGGCGGATTCGATGCCGGCGGCCGGGTCAGGGATCCTGCGCTCCAGCCCTACCTTCGCGCCCTCGACGACGCCTTGAGGCGATCGCTCGCCGCGGTGCACGCCTCCGGGCTCGAGCACAACGAGCTCTGGAGCTACCGGATCGAGGAGGGGAAGCTGCGGCCGACCCGCTATGGTACCAGCTCCGACATCCAGTTGTGGAACGGAACGAACCTCGCCGTCCAGTTCGTGCTTTCCCGGCTGCCGCGGCCGTGAGCATCGGTCACGGTTGATTCCGCAGCATAGCCCGGACCGAATCGAGGGAGCCGTCGGTCGGCGCCGGGTCGAGACCCAGCACCGCGGCGAGCAACGGATACACGTGGATGTTCCGGAACGGAGGCACGGTCACGGCGCGCCGAAAAGCCGGCCCGTGCGCGATGAAGATGGCCCGCATGGAAGAGAGCGTGTCGTCGTAGCCGTGATTCCCCCGCAGCACGGTGGGACGGGGATCGGCGGCGGTGCGCTGGGCGATGGTCCACCCCTCATCCGCGATCGCCACGATCGGTGCCACCCGAGGACTTCCCTCTAAATGAAATCGGGCCGGCAGCGCCGCCTTGCGATAGACCGCCAGGTGAGGCGCGCGTCCCAGCGCCCGATAGACCGAGTCCTCCAACCCCTCTGCCGGCCAGGCGGCGAGGAGGGCCGACATCTCATCCACCCGCATCGCGTCTCCCGACACGTAGTCGTCGAGCCACACTACCCGATCGGGTCCGGTGGAAGCCATGCCGTGGTCGGAGACGATCACTAGATTCACCTGGTGCGCCGTTTCGCGGCGCGCCAGACCGGCGAGCAGAAAGCCGATCAGGCTGTCCACCTGGGCGATCGCGCGGCGGGTCGGCTCGGCGTCGGGCCCGTGATCGTGTCCCGCGTTGTCCACCGCGCTGGAGTAAAGGGTCAGGAGCGTCGGCCTCCGGGCGCTCGGCAGGTCGAGCCAGTCGAGCAGCCGGCGGACCCGGAGCGTGTCCGGCATGGTGCCGTCGAAGGGAACCGCGTAGGTGGGACGCACGCCGCCGATCGGCGCTTCGCTCCCCGGCCAGAACATGGGAGCCGTCGGCCGCCCCTGTTTCTCCGCGGTCACCCAGATGGGTTCGGCCAGGAAATAGCGGCCGTCGCCCGCTGCGTCTCGGTCCCGGAGTGAGAACCGGCCGGCGACGTCGGGCGCGGTGAACACGTTGCCCAGGATGCCGTGCTTCGCCGGGAAGCGGCCGGTCACTATGGTGTAGTGGTTGGGAAAGGTCTTGGTGGGAAACACCGGCACCATCGCCTCCGCACGCACCCCCTCGCGCGCCAGGCGTGACAGATTGGGCGTGAGCCCGCGATCGAGATAGTCCCACCGAAAGCCGTCGAGCGACACCAGCACGACCGTCGCGCGCCCCGGATCCGCCTCAGGCGGCGTCTCCCGGGCCCTCGCGCACCCGCCCAGCAGGGTGGTGGCGATGCAGCACCCTCGTATCGCATTCCAGACTGAGGCCCGCATGGACATCGGTTCATTCCTGTTCGGTATCGCGCTCGGCGCCGCGGCCGGCGCCCTGATCGCTTGGCTCGCAGGGCGGATTGCCATCGCCCGCATACTCGCCCGCCTCGAGGCCGAGCGGCAGGGGTCGGCGGAGAAGCTCGCCCTGCTGGGGCGGGCCGAGAGCCGGTTGCGGGAGGCGTTCTCCTCGCTCTCGGCCGAGGCCCTGCGGCAGAACAACCAGTCCTTCCTCGAGCTGGCCCAGACCAAACTGGGCGAGCTTCAGCAGTCTGCGTCCAGCGACCTGGAGCTGCGTCGCCGGGCCGTGGACGACCTGATCCGGCCGATCCAGGAGGCGCTGGCGCGGGTGGACGGCAAGCTGCACGAGGTGGAGAAGGAACGGGTGGCATCCTACGCCGGCCTGATCGAGCAGGTGAGTGCGATGACTCGCACCCAGCAGGCGCTTCACGCCGAGACCGGGAATCTGGTGAAGGCGCTCCGCGCTCCTCACGTGCGGGGCCGCTGGGGCGAGATCCAGCTGCGCCGGGTGGTCGAGATGGCGGGCATGCTCGAGTACTGCGATTTCGAGGAGCAGACTACCGTCGCCACCGAGAGCGGCTGGCTCCGGCCCGACCTGGTGGTGCGGCTTCCCGGCGGCAAGACCGTCGTGGTGGACGCCAAGGCGCCGATGTCGGCCTACCTCGACGCCATGGACGGCGCGGTGGAGGACGGGGTGCGGGAAGGGCTCCTGCGGGATCATGCCCGCCAGGTGCGCGAGCACATGATCTCGCTCGGCAGCAAGGCCTACTGGAATCAGTTCCAGCCGGCGCCGGACTTCGTGGTGATGTTCCTCCCCGGCGAGACCTTCTTCAGCGCCGCCTGCCAGCAGGATCCTTCGCTGATCGAGTTCGGCGTCGGGCAGCAGGTGATTCCCGCCAGCCCCACGACGCTCATCTCGCTGCTACGGGCCATCGCCTACGGGTGGCGGCAGGAGCAGATCGCCCGCAACGCCCGGGAGATCAGCGACCTCGGCCGCGAGCTCCACGAGCGGCTGGGCACCCTCGCGGGCCACTTCGAGGAGCTGCGCCGGGGCCTGGAGCGGGCGGTGGAGGGCTACAATCGGGCGGTCGGGTCGCTGGAGACGCGGGTGCTCGTCTCGGCACGGCGCTTCAAGGAGCTTGGCGTCACGCGGGACGACCTGCCGGATCTCCCCGCTATCGAGCAGACCCCGCGGCCGGCCGTAACCTCCTCTCCGCTCGCTCCGTAGGGACGGAATTCCCATCTCATTGGAGTGCTCCATGCACCGAATCGTCGTCGGCGCCAGTATCCTCGCTTGTACCACTCTGGGACTTGCCGCCCCCCTGCGGGCTCAGGTCCCCAACCTCGTGCTTCCCAAGGCCAGTCAGCGCGCCACCGTCAGCCAGACGGTCGGCCTCACCGAGATCGGCATCACCTACGACCGCCCGCAGGTGAAAGGCCGGGAGGTGTGGGGGAAGCTGGTGCCCTACGACTCGGTGTGGCGGGCCGGGGCCAACGAGAACACGGTCATCGCCTTCAGCTCGCCGGTCCGGGTCGGGGGGCAGCAGCTGGCCGCCGGCCGCTATGGTGTCCACATGATTCCCAGGACCGGCGATTGGACCGTGATCCTGAGCCGCCAGGCGGACGCCTGGGGCAGCTTCAGCTACGATCCGGACGAGGACGTGGTCCGGCTCCAGGCGACACCGGTGGCGGCGCCGTTCCAGGAGTCGCTGGTCTATACCCTGGACGATCCGCAGCCGGGATCGGCGGTTGCGACGCTGCGGTGGGAGAAACTGGCGGTGCCGTTCACCATCGAGGTGGACCACAAGGCGGTCGTGGTGGACAGCCTGCGACAGCAGCTCCGCGGGCTGGGCCGGTTCTTCTGGCAGCCGTGGGTGCAGGCGGCCAACTGGTGCGTCGCGAACGACGTGAATCTGGACGAGGCGGCCGAGTGGGCCCAGCGCTCCATCGACATCAACGAGAACTTCGCCAATCTGCAGCTCAAGGCGACCCTGATGGACAAGAAGGGGGACCGTGCGGAGGCCGCGGATCTCCAGCGCCGGGCGTTCGCGATCGCGACAGAGGCGAACATGAACAACTACGGCTACCAGCTCATGGGTGAGGGCAAGGTGGACTCGGCGATCGTCGTCTTCCGAAAGAACGTCAAGGACTATCCCAAGAGCTGGAACGTGTACGACAGCTTGGGAGAGGCCTACGCCACGAAGGGCGACAAGCGCCGGGCGGTCGAGATGTACACCAAGGCCCAGAGCATGACTCCGGATCCGGAGCAGCGGCGGAGGATCGCCGGGATCCTGGCGGGATTGCGCTGAGCGGTCCGAGGCGGGACTGACCGGCTCCAGGGCTCCCGTGTCATATTAGTGGGCAGACTCCCTCAACCATCGGCCGATCCATGCCTTCGCCAAAGACCTGGCTGCTCCTGGCGCTCGCCGCGGTGAGTGTAGCCTACATCTACGTGTGGGCCACCGCCGCCCGCCGCGCACCCGACCGGGGGGCGCCCTCCTGGCGCGAGACCGTCACCGGTTTCGTCACCAACTTCTTCGATACGCTGGGGATCGGCTCGTTCGCCCCGACCACCTCGGTCTTCCGACTCTGGCGGCTGGTGCCCGACGAGCGGATCCCCGGGACCCTCAATGTCGGGCATGCGCTGCCCACCTTCGCCCAGGCCCTGATCTTCATCGTCATCGTAGAAGTGGACTTTCTCACCCTGATCTCGCTGATCATCATGTCGATCCTGGGGGCCTGGCTGGGGGCGGGAGTGGTGTGCAGGTGGTCGCGCCGCAAGATCCAGATCGGCATGGGTCTGGCGCTGCTCGCGGCGGCCGTTCTCTTCACCCTGGCCAACCTCCAGATGATGCCCGGCGGCGGAGAGGCCCTGGCGCTGCGGGGCCCTCGGATGGCGCTCGGCCTGATCGGAAACTTCATGTTGGGCGCGCTGATGACGCTCGGCATCGGCCTCTACGCGCCCTGCCTCATCATGATCAGCCTGCTGGGGATGGATCCCCGGGCGGCGTTTCCCATCATGATGGGCTCGTGCGCCTTCCTGATGCCGATCGCGAGCATGCGGTTCATCCGGAGCGGCGCCTACAGCCTCCGGCCGGCTCTCGGTCTGGCGATCGGCGGGGTGCCCGCCGTTCTCCTGGCGGCCTTCATCGTGAAGTCGCTGCCGCTCACGGCCCTCCGCGCCCTGGTCACCCTCGTCGTGCTCTATGCCGCGATCATGATGCTGCGGGCGGCCTGGCGCGAGCGGAAGCCCGATCCCGTGCTCGCGCCGAGCCCTTCGACGCTCGCGGACGGTGGCTGACCCGGGTGCAGACTCCCCTCGGCGCGGCCGAGGTGACCCACCAGCTCCGGAAACTCGGCGTGCAGCCGGGCGGTGTCCTGCTGGTGCACTCGTCCTTCCGCGCGGTGCGCCCTGTCGAGGGCGGGCCGATGGGTCTCATCCAGGCGCTCCAAGATGCTCTCGGTCCACGAGGCACGCTGGTGATGCCGTCGTGGTCCGGGAGCGATGACGAGCCGTTCGACCCGACGTCCACTCTCGCGGCCCCCGATCTCGGCATCGTGCCCGAGACGTTCTGGCGGCTGCCCGGGGTGGCTCGCAGCTCCCATCCCTTCGCCTTCGCCGCGGCCGGGCCTCAGGCGGATCTGATCACCGCCGACCCGCTCCCGCTCCCGCCTCACATCCCCGAGAGCCCGGTAGGGCGGGTGCACGAGCTGGACGGCCAGGTGCTCCTTCTGGGTGTCGGTCACGATGCCGACACCACCATCCACCTGGCGGAGATCCTCGCGGGCGTACCCTACCGCCTCCCGCGCCACTGCATCGTGATGCGTGTAGGCCGGCCGGTGCGGGTCGAGTACCGGGAGAACGACCACTGTTGTGCCCGGTTCGCGCTGGTGGACGGATGGTTGAGCGAGCAGGGCCTGCAGTCGCAGGGATCGGTGGGACATGCGCAGGCGCGTCTGGCGCGGGCGCGGGATGTCGTTCGGGTCGCTCTGGAGCATCTGAGCCGCGACCCGCTGGTGTTCCTCCATTCGCCCGGCGCCGGATGCGCGGAGTGCGACGAGGCGCGGAGCAGCGGCCTCGACCGGAGTGAATGGGTGTCACCCTGAGCGCAGCGAAGGGGACCATCTTCAGCATGGCCCTCTTCGCTTCCCTCAGAGTGACACCGGTACGATCGGTGTGACGAGGTCTCTACGCCGTCGCGCTCTTCGGACCCAGGGCTCCCGCGAGCATCTCGGAGAGGTAGCCGAACAGGGCGCCCGCTACCAGCGCGATGATGGTGTTGGTGTAGGTCCCATTGGCCCCCACTACAACGCTCACCGCCGTCGCGGCGCCGAGGAACGCCCCCGGGATGAACGACAGCGCCGGGATCTTGGCCTGGATCACCATGATGAACGCGGCGATGCCGACGAGGAGCGAGAGCATGGGCACGCCGCCGCCGAAGCGGTTCCACAGATAGAGCGCGAGGAAGGCCCAGAGGACTCCCGAGAGGTTCGAGGCGATCGTCTTCGCCAGGCCAGTGGTCTTGCCTCCCGCCGCGAAAAAGCAGCCCCACGCGACGATGCCGGCCCAGACCGGCAAAGCCGCGACGCCGAGCGCGAGATAGGTCCAACCGGCGATGAGCACCCCGATGCTGAGAGCCAAGGCCACAAGCGCGTCCATGTACCACCTCCGACGATGAGGGGAACGGCGCGATCAGGAACCACTGGCCCGAATTACCGCCTCACCGGGCGACTGTCAAGCTTCCGAGGCGCCGGCACGGTGGCCATACTCGGGTCCGGAGTAGATTGCAGGGTCACACCCAGTGGAGCGCCCACGTGCCGAGAGTCCCCCAGATCGACTACGAGACCGCCGCGCCGGAAGTCCGCGCGGCGCACGACGACCACATCCGGCGCCATGCGCGCATCACCAACATGAAGCGCACCCTGCTCAACTCGCTTCCGGCATTCCACGCGCTGATGGAGTGGTATCCCCTCCGCGACACCGTCCAGCCGTTTCTCGGGCCCCGGCTCACCGTACTCTTCGCCCATGTGATCTCCGCCGAGACCGATTGCCTCATCTGCTCCACGTTCTTTCGGCGGATCCTGATCGAGGAAGGCCAGGACCCGGATCGGCTGACGCTGGACGACCGCGAGGCCGCGGTCGTCGAATACGGCCGCCGGCTGGCGCAGTCGCCGTTCCGGGTTCCGCCGGAGGTGTACGACCGGGTGGCCGGGCACTTCGACGCCGGGCAGATGACGGCCCTCACCGCCTTCGGGGCGATCATGGTGGCGACCAACGTCTTCAACAACGCGCTCGAGGTGGACCTCGACGAGTACCTGCACCCCTATCGTCGGGAGCCGGCGGAGAGCAGCCATGGCGGGTGAGTTCGCCGGGAAGGTGGCCTTCATCACCGGCGCCGCCCACGGGCAGGGTCGGGCCACGGCGATCGCGCTGGCCCGAGAGGGCGCCAGGATCGCGGCGTTCGATGTCGCCAGGCCGCTCGAATATCCCGGCTACGGGATGGGATCGCGCGACGATCTGGAGTCGCTCGCCGCGGCCTGTGGAGAGGCGGGCAGTGAGTGTCTCACCTTCGCGGGCGACGTGCGGAACGACGCCGACGTCACGGTGGCGGTGGAACGGACGATCGAGCGGTTCGGCCGGATCGACATCCTGTTCAACAACGCGGGGATCTGCGCCTACGGTCTGTCCCACGAGCTGACGGAGGACGCGTGGGACGCGATGCTCGACATCAATCTCAAGGGACCCTGGCTGGTCGGGCGTCGGGTCATCCCGGCGATGATCCGCCAGCGGTCCGGCGTCATCATCAACAACTCGTCGGTCGCCGGGCTCCGGGGGATGGGACGACTCAGCCACTACGCCGCCTCCAAATGGGGTCTCACCGGGCTCACCAAATCGTGGGCGATCGAGCTGGCCCCGCACGGCATCCGGGTGAACTCCATCCACCCCACGGGGGTGAACACGCCGATGAACGACGGGCTGGCGGAGCTGGAGGGCCTGAGCCCGCGGGAGATCGCCGAGCGCTCCGCCGGGAATCTTCTTCCGGTGCCCTGGATCGAGCCGGAAGACGTGGCCGCCGCCGTGCTCTACCTCGCCTCTGACCGTGCCCGGTACATGACCGGCGCCCCGCTGATCCTCGACGCTGGACTGTTGAGCCGCTGAGCGACACCGGTTCGACGCTTCCGAAGGCCATCGGCCGGCTCGCGCTCACGGGGCTGGTCCTCAATTCCGTCATCGGGAGCAGTGTCTTTGGCCTTCCCTCCGTCATCGGCGGGCGGCTCGGCGGCGCGAGTCCCTGGGCGTGGATCGTCGCCGCGCTCGGCATGACCCTGGTGGTGGCCGCGTTCGCCGAGGTGGCGAGCCGCTTCAGCCGGGCGGGAGGGACCTATCTCTACGCCCGGGTCGCGTTCGGACGGCTGGCCGGGATCGAGATGGCCTGGCTCACCTATCTCGTCCGGCTCACGGCGGCGGCCACCAACGCGAACCTCTTCATCATCTATCTGGCGGAGTTCTGGCCTCGGGCAACCGGCCCGCTGGAGTCGCGGGTATTGCTCGCCGCGGTGCTCCTGCCGCTCGCCGCCGCCAACTATCGAGGCATACGCGGTGGGGTGACCACCAGCAGCGCGTTCGCGGCCGCGAAGCTGGTACCGCTGGTGCTGTTTGTCGTCGCCGGGCTGGCCGTGATCGGAACGGGCGGCGAGGTGCAGGTGTCGCCTCCGGTGGAGCGGCCGGATGCCGCCGCCTGGCTGGAGGCCATCCTGCTCCTGGTGTTCGCCTACGGCGGCTTCGAGTCGGCCCTTCTGCCCTTGGGGGAGGCCAAGAACCCCCGGCGAGACGCGCCACTGGCGCTCTTCACGGCGCTGGGACTCTGCGCGCTACTCTATACCCTGGTCCAGGTGGTCGTGATCGCGGTGCTCGCCGATCCCGCGGCCAGCGACCGGCCCCTCGCCGCGGCTGCGCAGGTGCTCCTCGGCCCGCTCGGAGCCGGGCTGATGGCTGCGGGAGCCCTGGTCTCGGTCTACGGCTACCTGGCCGCCTCCATGGTCAACGTGCCGCGGCTCACCTACGCCATGGCGGCGGAGGGCGATCTGCCGCCGAAGCTGGGTGCGGTGCATCCGAGGTTTCGTACCCCGCATGTGTCGGTGATGCTCTTCGCCGCGGCGGTTTGGGCCCTTGCCGCGGCGGGGACCTTCATCCAGAACCTGACGCTCTCCGCGGTGTCGAGGCTCCTGACGTACGGGGCGGTATCCGTCGCCTTGGTGGTGCTGAGGCGCCAGGAGAGTGCGGGGCGCGCCGGCGTCGAGCCCGCCTGGTTCCGGATCCCCGCGGGCCCGGCGGTCGCGGCGCTCGGCCTGTCCTTCTCGGCCGTGCTGGCGCTGAGGATGAGCCAGCGGGAGGTCGCCGTGCTGGCCGGGACGCTGCTGGCGGGTCTGGTACACTGGATCTGGATGCGGAGGAGTAAAGTGGAGGAAGGTCGAGCGGGGTAGGGCATGAACGCTTCCCTCACTCCCCAGCGCTACCCATTCCCTCGCCCTCCTCCCGCGGCACCACCAGGCTCAGCGCGCCGCGTTCCAGCCGATACTCCAACGGCGTTCGCTGGCGGACGATCTCCCCGTCCACCGCGACCTTCACGGTAGGCCGTGAAAGGTCGAGCCGCAGCCGGTCCACCAGCGCGCTGTCGAGGCCGAGCGCCTGCTTCTCCGCGGACATCCCCCGGTCCATCCTCGAGTACGCGCGAGCGAACCGACGCGCCTGCCGCCTGCCGCGCGGGATCACCACGTGCAGCGCCCCGCCCGGCTTGCCGACCGGCTGTCCGAGCTTCGGGGGCACCAGGATTCGCTCGCCGACCGCGATGAAGGCGAGAGGCGCGATGTAATCCCGCCTCTCGCCCTCGACCTCCACCGTCACCCGGCTGGATCGTACGCTGCCGATCATCCGCAGCCCCGCGACGAGGCTGGCCGCCCAGTAGCCGAGATGGCGTTCCAGCCGGTCACGGGTCTCCACGAATCGCACGTAGGCCCCGACCGAGCTGGTGTTCAAGAAGAGCCGCTCGTTGACGTAGCCGACGTCCACCCGGGTCTCCCGGCCCCCGGTCGCCACCTTCAGCGCGTCCTCGAGGTCGGTGGGGATGCCATAACTCCGGGCGAAGTGATTCAGCGTGCCGCCGGGGAGCACCGCGAGCGCGGTGTCCGAGCCCGTCAGGATGGCCGCCGCGGAGGCGATGGTGCCATCGCCCCCCGCGACCAGCACCCTGGGCTCCCCCGCGCTGACCGCCTGGCGAAGCGCCACCGCGAGCCGCTCGGGTGGCGTGAGCCGCACGTCGAAGCCGGAATGCTCGTCCAGCGCCGCGAGCGCGGCCTTCGCGCTGCCGGCGGCGGGATTCACGTAGACGGGGATGGTGCTCCCGGCCACTCGGTGCTCGGGTCTCGCGATACCCACGGTGCTGGTCCCTGCCGAAAATGAGGTCCACCGAAGATGCGGAGCACCGCCTCCGGGCCGTGGTGAGCCAAGTCACCTCAAGTTGGTCACTCGGACCGGGCGGACCTCGGCGACGATTCAGGTGGAGCCGATGTAGGCGGCAGTTGTCTCCCCGCCCCGCGTCTCCTACTTTCGCACGAAGAGATGACCTCCAACGCCACCTCCCTCGAGCGCATTCCCACCGTCATCGTCACCGACCACGACGAGCTCGGCCGGCTGGTCGCGGCGCGGATCGCCCGCCTGGTGCGCGAGCGGGCGGCCCAGGGAAAGCCGGCCGTGCTGGGGCTCGCCACCGGCTCCACGCCGGTCGGGGTCTACCGGGAGCTGGTGCGGATGCACCGCCAGGAAGGGCTGAGCTTCCGCCACGTCGTCACCTTCAACCTGGACGAGTACTACCCGATGGAGCCGGGGAGCATCCACTCCTACCATCGGTTCATGTGGGAGAATCTCTTCGCCCAGCTCGACATCCGTCGGGAGAACATCCACATCCCCCGCGGCGACGTCCCCCGCGACCGGGTGGACGACGAATGCCGCCGCTACGAGGACGCGATCCGGGCCGCCGGCGGCATCGATCTCCAGCTCCTCGGCATCGGGCGCACCGGGCACATCGGGTTCAACGAGCCCGGCTCCGGGCTGGAGAGCCGCACCCGCCTCATCACCCTCGACCTCGTCACTCGCAAGGACGGCGCGGCCGACTTCTTCGGTGAGGAGAACGTCCCGCGCGAGGCGATCACCATGGGGGTCGCGACCATCCTCGAGGCGCGCGAGACCCTGATTCTCGCGACCGGCGAGCACAAGGCGTACATCGTCCGGCGCGCGGTCGAAGGCGAGGTGGATCACGAGGTGGCCGCCACGTTCCTCCAGCGGCACCCAACCACCACGTTCTACGTGGACGGCGCCGCCGGTGCGTATCTGACCCGGGTGGCGACGCCATGGCTCCTGGGCGCGGTGCAGTGGACCACACCGCTCGCGGTCAGCGCCGTCACCTGGCTCTCACGGCAGACCCAGAAGGCGATCCTCAAGCTCACCCAGCGGGACTACTCCGAGCACCGGCTCTCCTCCCTGGTGGCGGCCTACGGCACCCCGGGCGCCCTGAACGGGCTGGTCTTCAACGCCCTCGGCGCCAAGATCCGGGGACGCTCGAAGCTGCCGCGCGGCCAGCGGATCATCTGTTTCTCCCCGCATCCCGACGACGACGTGATCTCGATGGGCGGGATTCTCCGGAAGCTGGTCGAGAACGAGAATGCGATCACCGTCGCCTACATGACCAGCGGCAACATCGCGGTGTTCGATCACGACGTCCGCCGCCACCTGGATTTTCTGGGACGGGTGGCCGGCGAGCAGGGCATCGCGGAGCGCGCCGTCACCCACCTGGTCGGCCGGGTCGAGGAGTTCCTCGCCGCCAAGCGCCCGGGCGACGTGGACATCGAGGAGGTACGCGACATCAAGCGGATGATCCGGGAGTCCGAGGCGGTCGCGGGCCTGCGGACGCTGGGCCTCGGAGAAGGCGCTGCCCGGTTTCTCGACCTGCCGTTCTACCAGACGGGCAAGGTGCGGAAGGATCCCATCGGTCCGGCGGACGTGGCCATCGTGCGCGACCTGCTCGAGGGGCTGCGGCCGGTGCTCATCTTCGTCGCCGGTGACCTGTCGGACCCGCACGGCACCCACCGGATGTGCAAGGAGGCGATCGACCTCGCGCTGGAGCAGAGCGTCGCGGCCGGGATGCCCCGGCCCGAGGTGTGGCTCTACCGCGGGGCGTGGCAGGAGTGGGGGGTGACCGAGGCCACCTGGCTGGTGCCGCTCTCCCAGGAGGAGCTGCGGCTCAAGATCCAGGCGATCTTCAAGCACCAGTCACAGAAGGACACCGCGCCGTTCCCGGGGCCGGACGAGCGGGAGTTCTGGCAGCGGGTGGAGGCCCGGAACAAGGGAACCGCCTCGGAGCTGGACAAGCTCGGCCTGGCCGAATACTTCGCGATGGAGGCGTATGTGGTGGCCGGCTAGCGCTCCTCCACCAGCATCACCGCCGCCATGCCCCCATGCTGCGCCACGTTCACCACCTGGCGCTGCGACGCGCGGGCGAGAATCGCGATCGCCTCGTCGCTCGACGCGAACCCCATCACGTTGTAGAACGTCTCCGGATGGAGCGAGCCGTCGGGCATGGTGGTCGGTACCTCGACCACCGGGATCTGCGCCAGCTGCTGGAGCACCCACAGCTCCTCGTCGGCCAGCGCGGCGTCGAGCGCACGGCACCAATCGCCGTCGCTCACAGTCTGGCCCAGGAGCACACCGTCGCCGCCATAGCCCCGCGACGGCTTCAGCACCAGCCACTCCCGCTCCCGGCGGGCGAACTCCAGCAGATCGCCCGTCTCGCCGCCCGGCAACGAGGTCCTGCGCTCGCGGATCACGCGGGTCCACAGGACGTGGTGCCGAAAGACCTGGCGCTCCTCTTCGCTGAAGTACTTCTCGCTCAGCGCCGGGTCGGTCAGGATCTCGAAGCAGCTCTTGCAGTCCAGCTCCGCCGTGATGGAGGAGACCACCCGGTTCTCCCGAAACAGCCGCCGCATCGGCTCCGGGTCCATGCCTTCCGCCGCCAGTTCCACCAGGTCGAGGACGGCGTAGTCCCGGTAGACCAGGTCCACCCGCTGCTCGCCGCAGTACACCTCGTCGCGATGCATCCGGAGCTCGCTCGGGTCGGCATGGAGGACCCGGATGCCGTGCCGGTCGGCGAAGTATTCCACCAGCCGGCGCTGCTCGTCGATGCCCTCCAGCTCGTACTTCGGCTCCACCAGGCAGATGGTGCCCCCCGGACGGCCGATCTGCTCCAGGTGCTCCACCAGCTCGCGGAGCAGCAGCGTGCGGGCGTCGGTCAGCCGGGTGAGGCGGATGCCGGGGTCCCGCTCGACGAGAATCGGCGCCACCACGCCGTCCACGACCTCCTCGACCGCCGGTACGAGGTACAGGCCTCCGACACCGGTGAGGTTGGGCTCTACGAACCGTAGCGTGTCCTTCCACACCGGGCTGGCGTAGTCCACCATGCAGTCCAGCCGGTCGAATACAGGATTCCTGGCCTGGACCGCGGGTGTCCAGCAGGCCCGGAGCCATTCGTCTTCCGCGGGGTCGAGCGGGATCAGCGAGCGCACGGCGGGGTCGCCGAAGTAGAGCTCGGGGAGCCGGAGCAGCGCGTGGTGCAGCGTTCGAGTGACGGAGTGCAGGTAGAGCAGCTGCTCGGGGAGCAGGGTGATGGGGCAGGGGAGCACGCGAATCGGCTCTATCCGGCCGTCGTGGAAGTACTCCATGTGCCGAGCGGTGGCCGCCTGCCGCATCCCCTCGTGGACGGTCGCAAGCTCCCCGGCCGACAGGCTATAAAGCGCCTGCCGGACCCGGGCCGCCAGCCGCGCGCCGCGCAGGCCCGAGGTCTCGGCGGGCGAGGGCTCGGGGGGGAGGGGCTGTGGCTCGGTCACGGGACCTCGGCGAAAGGTGCCATCCTGAGCGATGTGTCATCCTGAGCGAAGCGAAGGAGACCATCTCCGGGCATGGCCTCCTTCGCTTCGCTCAGGATGACACCCGGTCGTCGCACCCGCAAGTCGTCCTTCGCCCCTGGCACCCTGCCGATCCGCGCGGTATGATGGTTTCGATCCTCCAATCCCGACAACTCGACCGTCGCTTCCATCCGCATTTCCGAGTCCGCCGTGCGGAACCTATTCTCGCTCCCTCCCGTTCCCGTCCCTCTCCCGGCCCTCTTCGGCGGCTTTACCCTGCTCGGTTGCGGAGTTCCTTCGCAATCCACCAGGCTGGCGGCGGGTCCGGACCCGGTGGTTGTCCGCATGGAGCCGGCGGTGCTGCGCAGCGGACAGGAGGCCATGGTGGTGGTGCGGAGCCCGACGGCGGACAGCATTGCCATCGCGTCCGCCAACGGGGTGGATCGGTACTGGAGCACCGGGCCGCGGCTCGACGCCCGGCTGAGCGGCGACTTCGGCGATCCGAGGCCGGTTCGCCCGTACGCCGAGCGACGGGACGGGGTGTTGCTCGACCGGCTCAGGAAGCCCGCCACGATCTCGGTGTGCAAGCTGGGGCGCTGCCGGGAGTTCTATCACGAGTTCGAGGTGCGCTTGCCGGAGCGGAACCGGCGGACGGTGGCCATCGCCGCCGGGTGGAACACCATGTTCGCCCACCGGACCATCACCGGCCGCAATCGAACCGCGCTGTTCCGGGAGGCGCTGAGCAGCGGGGTCTTCTCGCTCGAAGGCGAGTTGGCGTCGAAGGCATGGAGCGCCAAGGCACAGGCATTCTACGGAGCCGACGGGCACGGCGCCTCGGTTGACCTGAGCCGGGTGATCAAGCAGGGCGACGAGGTGAGCTACGGCATCGCGATGCACCTGGGCACGACCCGCGACGAGTGGCTGCCGGACGGCACCCGGCCGGCGCTCACGGACCGCACCGCCTATCGGGCCAGCATCGGGCCGAGCGTCATGCTGCGCGGAGTGACGGCGAGCTCCCAGTTCGGGATCTACGCCAGCGGCCGGGAGACACTCCAGATCATCGGCACCCGAATCTCCGCGAATGGCCGACTCACGTCGGTCCGCATTCCAGTCAGCATCACCGCCGAGAAGACGCTGGCGTTCGGCCACGGACCGATCGTGTCGCGGCGCCGGGACGCCCTGGAGACGTTGGCCGCCTCGGTGCACCTGGTCGAGGGATTCGCCGTCAACGTCGGCGTCAGCAGCCACCGGATCGCCTGGCCCGGGGACCAGCCCTCCGGCGACCTGCGGGCCTCGGAGGTGCTGTTCACCATGGGGGGACGCTACTCGCTCACGTGGTAGGACGTTCAGCCGCGGCGGAAAACAGAAACCCCCCGAGGCGCGACACGTCGCGGATCGGGGGGTTCTGTCGCCGGCGGGTGTCGATTCTAGGATCAGTGTCACCACGTGTGGCGACCGAATCGATTTCCCTTCCTCGGCGCGTGCGGTGACGTCCGAGGTGCCCGAGTCAGGCCCGGGACTTCAATCGCGGCCGGCGAGCTCGCGATTGCCTCACGAGGGCTGATCACCCTGTGAGTGACAGGCTGCGCAGCGTCCTGCCGCCTGTCGGTCGTTCATCAATACACCGCTTGGTGAACGACTCACCTCGAGGCCTCGCGGCTTCGAGGGAAGCTACAGTACGAATTCGATCGTCGAGTGTCAAGAGGGAAAAAACTGCTGGGCATGAAGCATCTCCTGTCATCCTGAGCGAAGCGAAGGAGCCATGACTCGATGCATGGCTCCTTCGCTTCGCTCAGGATGACATGACGTGCGCCAACTATCCCCAGCATCCCACCTTCCACTCCTTGTCTACAAATCAACGTCGTCAACGTTGATAAGAACGACTGGCGATGTGGAATCGAAGCCCATAGCTTGTGGCCCTTCCACGGCCGACACCTGTTCCAGGAGATCATGGAGTGAACGGGACCGAGGTCTCGCGGGGCGGCACAGTGTTGCGTGAGATCGCCCGCAACATCGAGCGGATCGAGAGTGGCAACGCGGACGAGCGGGTATGCCTCTACGGCACCCACGACAGCGGCCACTCCTGCGTCTGCTACCGCGACACCGGCCACGCCGGACGCCATCAGTGTCCCTGCGGAGCCGAATGGAGATGACCGGCTAGGCCTCGGCCCGCCGGCCCTCGCTCAGCAGCCCAGCCTTCCGACGGCCGTGACGCAAGTCATGGCCGCCCCGCCCGTTATACGTCCAGTATTGGTCAATGTGGTCCTCCATTGCCCGCCGGGCGGGCAAAATTGCGGCCGTCACCGGGATTGCGGTCCTGACCCTGGTGGTTGTGATCGTTGCCCTGCTGCAGGTCCCCGCGGTCGCGACTTGGGCCGCGAACCGGCTCGTGGGGCTCGTCCCGCTCAATCCGGGCTACGCGCTCGCCGTCGGCCGGGTCGGCGGCAACTGGGTGACCGGGCTCCACCTGGAGTGGCTCCGGCTGCGCCGCGGGTCTCGGGACCTTGCACTGATCGAGCACCTCCGCGTCGCCTACGACCCGCGGAATCTGCGGGGGCCCGACCGCCGCCTGCGGGAGCTGTCCGTCGAAGGCGGCAACGTGGTCGCCACCCGGGACCGAAACGGCTGGGACATCGCGAACGCCATCCGGACCTCGGGCGACACCAGCTCGACCGGCGGCGATTTCCTCATCGATCGCTTGACCGTCCGCGGCGTGGATGTCGCCGCCAGACTCGCCCCGGACTCGACGGCCAGGATCAAGGACCTGACGGTCGACGGACGGGGACTTGTCGTCGGAGATCCGGTCCTGCTCACCGTGGACACCATCCACGCCTCCCTGTCCCCGCCCGGCGAGCCCCCGCTCTGGTTCGAGCTCGCCGCCGCCGGCGCCGCCACGGCGGAGGAGATTCGCCTCGAGCCTCTTCGCATCAGCAGCCATCGCAGCGAGATCGCCGGGAGGGTAGTTCTGCCCCGAAGCTTCGACGATCCGCGCATTGCCGAGCGGCTCGATGTCAGGCTGAGCGCGCTTCCGCTGTCGCTGGCCGATCTGGCGAGCGTCTATCCCGGCGTGCCACCCGAAGGCGACATTCGGCTGGAGGCTACCGCGTCCGCGGCCGGGCGGCTGGTCACCGCCCGGCTCGCGGCCAGGCTCGATCCCGGGGTGATCCGGCTGGAAGGCGCGACGGTGGTGGGACGCGGCGCCCCTGCCGTGTACCGGGTCCACGGTGAGATCCGCGAGCTGGATCCCTCCCGGCTGCATCGCTCCGCGCCGATCGGTCTCGTCAATGGCGAGATCGAGGCCGACCTTCGGGGCGAGACCCTACCTCTCGCCGATGGCAGTGCGTCCCTCCGGCTCCGCGGATCACGCTTCGGCGAGACCGACCTGCGTGATCTCGACCTTCGCGCGGAGGTGAAGCGGGGACGCGCCGACCTGGCCCTGCGCGGCCGGATGCTCGGCGGCTCCGTGCGGGCCGACGGCTGGGCCCGTCCGTTCGACTCGATTCCCTCCTATAGCCTGGTCGGCGGCGCGCTCGGCCTCGAGGGCACCGAGGTCATGGCCCGGACCCTCGCCGGGGAGTCGGGCGATCCGAGACTGGACCTGCGGTTCCGGATCCGCGGGAAGGGAGTCGCCCCGCGCGAGACCGATCTGGACGGCAGGATCGACCTCGCGGCGGTGCGGAGCGATGGCGTCCGTGAGGCTCTTGGCCACACCGACCTCTCCCTCGCCGAGGGCCGGCTCGAGCTGCGTCCGGAGCTGCTGGTAGCCGGTGGCCGTCTCACTGGCCTCGCCACCGCGCGTCTCGACGACACGATCACCTACCAGGTCCGCCGCGGCACGGTCGACCGGGTGGATCTCGGCCGGCTGATGGGCGACACTGTCGCCGCACCGCTCAGCGGCCGCTTCACGCTGCGCGGCCGTGGCTTGGCGCCCGCGGAGGCCGCCGTCACGGGCCGGCTCGAGCTGGATGAGCTTCGCTATGCGGCCCGCCGGATGGAGCGGGTGATCGCCGAGGCCAGGCTGGCAGGCGGCCGCGCCGAGCTCGACGTGCGGGGCCGGCTCCAAGGCGGGCGGCTCACCGTGGACGCGACCGCCCGCCCATTCGATTCGCTGACCACATTCACCATTCGACGCGCCGCGATCGACAGTGTGGATCTCGGCACCTTGCTGGGCCGACCCGATCTGGCGGGTCCTGTGACCGCCGCGGCGGTGGGAGGGGGCCGCTGGGACGAGGGCGCCAAAACCGCGAAAGGGCGGATCACCGTGGCGCCCTCCCGGCTCGGCCATATCGAGGTCACCCACGGCATCGTCAACGCCGCGCTGGCCGGCGAGCGGCTCACCTACGACGCGGCGATCCGCACGAACGGCGGGTCCCTCGCCCTGGCGGGCGAAGGCCGGCCGATGGCCCAGATCCCCTCCTATGCGGTGCGCTCCGGCCGGGCGGACTCTCTCGATCTCGGTACCCTGCTTGGCCGCGATAGCCTCAGCACGGACCTCTCGGCCCGCTTCACCGGCTCGCTCAGTGGCTCCGGGCTCGACTCGATGCTGGCCAGGATGGACCTCGAGCTGCTGCCGTCGCGGGTCAATCAGGCTCAGCTTGGGCCCGGGCGCCTGGAGGTCGGCCTCGACCGTGGCGCGCTCGCCGGATCCCTCCGGCTCCAGGGCGAGGATGCCGCGGTCGAGGCTTCCCTGAAAGGGCTGGTCGGAACCGACACGTCGCGGGTCCACGCCGAAGGAGACCTCCGCGTGGAGCGGCTTGCCCGCTGGACGGGGAACGGCCGCGCCGACGGCCGCCTCGAGGGTCGCTTCGGGCTGGACGCGGTTGCGGACAGCGCGGGACTCGCATCGCTCGGCGGAACGGTGACGGCCGCGGGCGGGGTGGGAGACGTGCGGATCCAGCAGCTCCACGTCGCGCTTCGGCCGGTGCCCGGTGCCGTACGGGTGGACACTCTGGTCTTGCGCTCCAACGTCGCGGCGCTCGACGGCGGCGGCCGGCTGGCTCTGCGCGGATCGGGCTCCGCGCCCGGCGGCGACACCCTTCGGGTCACCGGCCGCGCCGGCGATCTCACGCCGCTCGCCCTTCTCGCCGGCGCGGACTCCGTCGCGCTCGACTCCACGCTCCTGAGCCTCACGGTCACCGGCCCGGCGGAGCGGCGCCGGGTCGAAGGCTACGCCGACGCCTTCAGCCTTCTCTACGCCGGCAACCTCGCTGAGCGGATCACGGTTCGTGGGTCGGGAATCATGGACAGCTCCGGCGTCGGTGCCCTCGCCGGCAACCTGCGCATTCAGGGTGCCGCGGCCGGCAAACTCTCGCTGCGCGAGGTGGATCTGACCGGCCGTTATGACAGCCTGGTCTCGCTCCAGGGCACAGTCGTGGTCGATGACGACGTCCGGCTCGCGGTGGGGCTGGAGGGTCGTGCGCGGGGTGACACGACCGCGGCGGCACTGCGGCGCCTCGACCTCGTCGAGGGCGGGCGCACCTGGCGTCTGGGGCGGCCGGCGCACATCGCCGTGCGACCCAACGCCGTCCAGGTGAACGGGTTCGACTTGAGCGCGGGGGACCGGCGGATCGCGGTGGACGGTGTCTTCGACCGGCGCGACTCCAGCGACATGACGCTCCGCTTCGACGGCCTCGATCTGGACGCGTTGGCAGAGGCGCGAGTCGTGCCGTTGGCCGGCCGGCTCGACGGGACGGTCCGGCTCTCGGGGCCGGCTGCGGCTCCGTCGATCGAGGGAAAGATCGCCCTCGGCGTTCGGCGGCGCGGCGGCGAGGACGTTGGCAGGGTCGAGTCCGAGCTTGCGTGGACCCGCACCGGGCTCCGCATCAAGGCGGAGGCGACGCCGCTCGAGGGCGAAGGGCTCACCATCGCGGGCCTGCTGCCCTGGCGTCTCACCCTCATTCCCGAGGACACCGCGGCCGCCGTCGGCTTCGCCAGGGAGGCGGCGGACACCATGGCACTCACGGTCCGCGCCGACAGCTTCGACCTGGCGTTCTTTCAGCCCTTCCTGCCCGAGGAGACGGCGCAGGAGCTGACCGGCGGCCTCGCGGTTGACACCCGGATCAGCGGGACGCCGGACCAGCCGCGCGCGAGCGGCTCGGTGGACCTTCGGGGCCTGAGCGTCACCCTTCCCACCCTCGGCGTTACCTATTCCGAGGGCCTGCTCGCGGGCCGGCTCGAGGGCGAGACCTTCGACATCGATTCGCTCCGGCTCAGGACCGACGATGAGGAAGAGCTGCTGGCCAGCGGAAAGGTCCTGCTCCGGCCGCTCACCGACCCGTCGCTCGACATCAACGCGCGGTTGACCGAGTTCCGCATCTCCGACTCCGACGTCCTCCGCTCGGTGGCTACCGGTGAGCTTCGGCTGCGGGGGACCGCGTCGAAGCCGTCGCTCACCGGAAAGCTGCGGTTGGGCCGGACCGAGATCTTCGCGGGTGGGGCCGCCGGCGCGACGGTAGAAGAGGTGGAGCTCACCCCGGCGGATCTCCAGCAGCTCGCCCAGCGATTCGGACCCGCGGCGGCCACGGCGGATCAGGGGCCGGGGTTCGTCGAGCGGTTCCGGATCGATCTCGACATCGGGTTTGCCCGGCAGGTGTGGTTCCGGAAGAGCCAAAGTCCCAGCATCGACATCGAGCTCGCCGGGCGCATCAACTTGCGCCAGCAGCCTGGCGAAAAGATGGAGTTCTTCGGTCAGGTCGAGCCGATTCCCGGCCGGGGTGAGATGAATCTCTACGGCAGGTCCTTCCGGCTGGTGGAGGGCACGATCGCGCTCCGGGGACCCGCCGAGGCGACGAATCTGGACGTCACGGCCCAGTACCAGGTCCCGACCCAGGGTGACCCGGACGACGAAGAGGTGCTGATCAACGTCGAGGCCAAGGGCCGTCCCGACAGCCTCGATCTCGACTTCACCGCGGAGCCGTCGATGCCGGAGGAGGACATCATCTCCTACATCGTCACCGGGCGTCCGGCATCGGACAATCCGCTGGTGGACCAGCAGGGCGGCGGCGCAGTGGATGCCTCGCAACTCGCCATCAATCAGCTGGCCGAGAACATAGGCGGCGCGGCGGGGGAAGAGCTGGGCTTCGACGTCTTTCAGATCCGGCAGGAGCCCGCGCGAGGCCTCACCCTGACCGCGGGCCGCTATCTCGCCTCGAAGGTGTTCGTCAGTCTCCAGCAGCCGCTTCGAATCGGAGCGACCGCCGAGCAGCAGGTCGGCGGCTCCACCGGCCCTGGATTCGAGCTGGAGTACACCCTGGAGCGTTGGCTCCGTGCCACGCTGCGGGGGGGAAGTCTCCCCGCCGGCATGCTGCTGCGGGGGCGCCATGCGTTCTGAGCCGCTCCGGGCCGCGGCATTTTTCGGGCTCGTGCTCTCGGTGCCCCTGGCGGCGCAGGACGCCTTGAGCGGGGTGGGACCCGCCACCGAAGTCCGCAAGATCGAGTTCCGGTTCACCGGCGAGCACGTACTCCAGGAGAAGGAGCTTCGCTCCCGCATCGCGCTCACCGCGCGGGGCGGAATGGTCGGTATCCGCCGGGCCCTCAGCTTCGTGCCGTTCATCCCCGAGGTGGGCCGGCATCCCTTCCGACCGATCGAGCTCCAGCGGGACGTGGCCCGGCTCCGGAACATCTATATCCGTTTCGGTTACCTCGACGCGGACATCGACTACGACGTTCGGTACGACGCCGAGGACGACTTGGTGGACGTCACCTTCGTGATCGAGGAGGGGCCGCCGCTCCAGCTCCGCACGGTTCGATTCGTGGGTGCCGACAGCGGCCCTCCGACGGTCGCGCCCGAGCTGGGGGACGAATGGCAGGAGTTCGTGCGCCTGGAGCAGGAAAACCAAGGTCGCTTCGGCGAGGGCGAGCGACGCGGCCTGGCGGACCGCACTTCACGCTGGCTCCGGGACCGCGGCTACCCGTTCGGGGCGGCGGAGGCGGACGTACTGGTGGACACCGCGGCCTTCCGGGCGGACGTGATGGTGCGGGTGAAGCCCGGTCTCCGCGCACGCATCCGTGAGTTCGCGGTGCGCGGCAACGAGACCGTGCCGGCGAGTGACTTCACCCGTCAGCTCCCACTGGAGCCGGGGGACTGGTACAACGCGGCCGAGTTGGAGCAGGGTCGGGTGGAGCTGACCCAGCTCGCCATCGTCCGCCTGGCGCTGATCGACGTCGCGCGCGAAAGCGCGGACGACTCCAGCGTAGTCGTCCGTGTGGGCGTGGCGGAAAACCCGCCCCGGCTGATTCGCGGCGAGGCGGGTCTCGCCTCCAGTGGCGGGCTCACCAGCCAGGTGGAGTGGAGCCACCGGAGTTTCCTCGGCGGCGCGCGCACCTTCACAGTCTCCACCACCGCCCAGACCGGCCTGGTGGCGCTGGAGACACCGGCCGAGCGGCGCTACCGCCTGGCGGTGTCGGTGTTCCAGCCGTACGTGGGCACGCGGCATCTCTCGGCGGCCGGCGGTCCTTTCGTGGAGTACCGCGACGACCTGCGGGACCGGTCCCAGGCGGTGGGATTCGAGGGCACGCTGGTCTACGCCACCAGCCCGCTCCGCTCGATCTCACTGGGTTACACGCTCTCCCATCGGGAGATCCTCGATTTCGGCTTCGGCGACGATCTCCAGCCCATCGAATACCTGCCCCTCCTTGGCCTGGAGGACTCCGCGAACGTCGGTTCGCTCGGGACCATCGTCAACCGGAGCGCGCTGACGCTCGACGGAAGCTGGGGTGTGCTCGACCAGTTCGCCAATCCGCGCAAGGGGTATGTGCTGCGTCCCCGAGTGTCGGTCACCCTGCCGGGATTCAACACCAGCGAGTACGTGCTGCTCGATCTGGGCGCGACCGCCTTCCTTCCGGTCACCGACCGCATCGGGTTCGCCGCGCGCGGAACGGCGGGCCGAATCTTCCCCTTCGGCCGGAGCATACGCGCGACCGGCAGCGAGTCCCCCTTCGTCTCGCTGCTCCGTCTCCGGGACGTGTCGTTCAGCGCCGGCGGAACCCGTGACGTCCGCGGCTGGGGCAGCCAGCTGGTCGGGCCCAAGCTCCCGGAGGTCCGCTTCCGCGAGGAGGACGGAGTCACCACCCCGTTCGCCGAGCGCTACTCACCGATCGGCGGGCTTGCCCGGATCCAGACGAGCGTGGAGCTCCAGCTACCCCTCCCGGGCTTCGACGCGAAGTGGCAGAGCTTCCTATTTCTCGACGGCGCCCGGGTCTGGGCCCCGGACGACCGGTTCTCGCTGGACGCGGGGGAGCTGGATCAGGACCGGTACTTCCTGGGGACCGGAGTGGGCATCGGCTACGAGACCGTGGTGGGCGCGGTGCAGGTGTCGCTGGGGTACAAGCTGAACCCATCCGCCCTCGACCAGCGCGATCCCGATGAAGTGCTTCAGGCGTTGGAGGAGGGTCGCTCCCTCGGCAGTGTGCCCACCGAATCCCGGCGGCGGTTCCAGCTCCACTTCGCCATCGGGGCCACCTTCTAGGGCCTGGACTGTACATACCTTGACATCCGACAACAGTGCCGTCATACTGTTGTCGAATGTCAAGGTATTCCAGTCTCCGGCGGTGACATCATGGGCGACAAGGCCGATCTCCTGCAGGGCTCGCTCGATCTCCTCATCCTGAAGACCCTCCTGCTCCAGCCTCTCCACGGGTGGGGCATCTCGAAGCGGATCCGTCAGCTGTCGAAGGACGTCCTCGAGATCGGCCAGGGCTCTCTCTATCCGGCACTGTACCGGCTCGAGGACCGGGGCTGGATCAGGGCCGAGTGGGGCACCAGCCCCGAAGGGAGACGGGCCAAGTTCTACACCCTGACGCCCAAGGGACGCCGCCAGTTCGCCGAGGAGCGAGCGAACTGGAAGCTCTTCTCGGGGGCCGTCGAGCAGGTCCTTCAAGCCACCTGAACGAGGGAAGCCGATGGCCTGGCTCAACCGTCTGCGGCGCCGTCTCAGCGCTCTCCTGCGCAAGGGGGAGCTGGATCGAGAAATGGACGAGGAGTTGCGCTTCCACATCGAGATGGAGGCCGAGGAGCTGGCCCGTACTCGCGGACTCTCCCCGCAAGAGGCGCGACGCCAAGCGATGCTCGCCTTCGGAGGCATGGAGCGCGTGCGGGAAGAGGGGCGTGATGCGAGAGGCGTGCGAATGCTGGAGGAACTGCTGGCCGATCTTCGCTTCGCGGCGCGCATGTGCCTCAAGCACACCGGCTTCGCGGCCGCCACCGTCTTGACGCTTGGGCTCGGCATCGGCGCCAGCACGGCGGTCTTCAGTGTGGTCTACGGCGTCTTGTTGAAGCCCCTTCCGTTCGCGGAGCCCGAGCGGCTGGTGAGCCTGCTGCACCGCGCGCCTGCGGTCAACCTCGACGAGGTGAACCAGGGCCCCGCGACCTACTTCACGTATCTCGATAACCAGCGGGCGTTCGACGCGATCGGTGCCTGGGAGCTGGACGAGGCCTCGATCACGGGGCGAGGTGATCCGGAGCAGGTCGAGGTGCTCACCGTGAGCCATACCACCCTGCCGCTCCTGCGGGTGCAGCCTGTGTTAGGCCGGCTCTTCAGTGCGCAGGAGGACGCGCCCGGCGGTCCGCCGCGGGTAGTCCTGACCAATGACTACTGGCTCAGCCGGTTCGGGGGCGCCGAGGATGTCGTGGGGCAAGCACTCGAGGTGGATGGCGTGGGCGCCGAGATCATCGGCGTGTTGCCCTCGTCGTTCCGGTTCCTCGACAGCGATCCCGCCGTGTTGCTCCCCATGGGGCTGAATCGTGCCGAAGCGAACGATGTCGAGTTCGACTTTCAGGTGCTGGCGCGCTTGAAGCCGGGCGTCACCCTCCCCCAGGCGAACAGCGACGTGGCACGCATGATCTCGCTGCTCCCACCGGTGTTCGAGGTCCTGCAGCTGCAACCATACGTGCGACCGCTGGCCGACGACGTGACGGGGGACATCGGGCGCGTGCTGTGGATTCTCCTGGCTGCCGTCGGCGTCGTGCTGCTGATCGCCTGCGGCAACGTGGCGAACCTTTTCCTCATCCGGGTGGAAGCGCGCCAGCAGGAACTCGCGATGCGTACCGCTCTGGGGGCGAGTCGCGGCCGGATCGCGCGTGTCCTCCTGTCCGAGAGCGTCTTGCTGGCCATCGGGGGCGGCGCACTCGGGCTGGTGCTGGCACACGGGGCCCTCGGCGTGCTGCGATGGATCGCTCCTGCGGATCTCCCGCGGGTCGAGGAGATCGGGGTCGATCCGACCGTGTTGCTCTTCGCGCTGTCCATCTCGGTGCTGAGCGGCGCTCTTTTCGGTCTGTTCGCCGTTCTGAGATTCGGGAGCCCGAGCGTCACCGCACTCAAGGAAGGAGGCCGCTCGGCGAGCGCCGCCCCAGGGCGGCACCGCACGCGCAACGCCCTGGTCGTGTCACAGGTCGCACTGGCGCTGATGCTGATGATCGCCTCCGCGTTGATGATCCGGACCTTCCTCGCCATGCGTCGGGTCCACCCTGGCTTCGTCCGCCCGGAGCAAGTGCAGACGTTCCGGCTCGCGATATCGGAGACTCTCGTCTCCGGTCGCGAGCAGACGGCTCGCACGTACGAGAATATCGCGGAGCGGCTGGCCCAGGTGCCGGGGGTCGTATCCGTAGGGATCTCCTCGTCCATCACGATGGACGGGGAAGACAACGGCAATCCTCTCCACGTGGAGGACTTCCCCGTGGCGGAGGGCGCCGTCCCACCGCTCCGGCGCTTCAAGAGCCTGGCGCCAGGGTACTTCGAGGCGATGGGCAACCCTGTGGTTGCGGGTCGTTCCATCACGTGGACCGAGATCCACGAGCGCCGGCCCGTCGTGGTCGTGTCCGAGGTCCTCGCGCGGGAGTACTGGAACGATCCCGGGAGGGCATTGGGCAAGCGGGTGCGTGGCCCGGGGGGTGATCAATGGTATGAGATCGTGGGCGTGGCGGGCGAAGAGCGGGACGACGGGCTGAATCACCCACCCACCGCGATCGTGTACTGGCCGATGCTGAACGACAGCTACGAGAGGCGGACGATGGCCTACGCCGTGCGATCGGATCGGGTGGGAGCACCGGGATTCCTCCCGGAGCTCCGGCAGGCCGTCTGGTCGGTCAATCCCGCCGTGCCGCTCGCGGGGGCAGAGACGCTCGACGAGATCCAGGCGCGCTCCATGGCCCAGACCTCCTTCGCCATGGTGATGTTGGCCATCGCCGCGAGCGTCGCTCTGTTGCTCGGCATCGTGGGGGTCTACGGGGCGATCGCCTATACGGCGACCCAGCGGACCCGCGAGATCGGCCTCCGTATGGCCCTGGGTGCGCAGATCGCGGACGTGCGGAACATGTTCCTGCGTCACGGGCTCCAGCTGACCGCCACCGGCATCGCACTCGGGATCGGTGCGGCACTCGTGCTCACCCGCGTCATGTCCGCGCTGCTGTTCGGGGTCGCGCCCGTGGACCAGCTGTCCTATGTCGCCGTCTCGGCGGTCCTGGCGAGCGTGGCGTTCTTGGCTACGTATCTTGCGGCGCGCCGCGCCACAGGCGTTGATCCCATGATCGCTATGCGAGCGGACGCATAGGAACCCTTCAGTAGATCCTCACGATCTTGGCGACCGACGGCACGTCGGTCCCGTTCAGGATGAACATCATGTAGTGACCGGGCGGTGTCCGGTTCCTCGAGTTCGGCGCCGTCACGGTGAGTCCGGTCGCGTTCCTGGTGAACGACAGCCACCTGAAGCGCTGGTTCTCGTCGAAGGCGTGCGTTACCGCTCCGAGCCTGATGAGGCTCACCCGGGTGATGGCCGACGCCTGCGGTGTCAGAATCCGGAACTGACTGCCGTACCGCACCGCCGAAGGCGCGCTCGTGATCACCGGCCGCGGCCCCCGAAAGAGGTAGGGCGGCGAGAAGAGCTCCGCATTCAACTGGTTCACCGCGCCGGCCGCGCCGCCGCTGCCGGCGTGCAGCACCCTGCCGTCGGGCAGGAGCAGGGAGGTGGAGTGATAGCCCCGCGGGATGGCGTTACTCGCCAGGGTGGTCCACTGTCCGGTCGTGGGGCTCCAAATCTCCGCCGCGTGAACCGCGGTACTCAGATCGTTGGCTCCCGTGCCGGCCACCCCGCCGGTCGCTACCACCTCGCCGGTGGGGAGCGCCGTGAGGTTCAGGTGCCGGCGCGCAAATGCCATCGAGCCCGTCCAGCGCCACACCGGGGCCGACCGGTTCAGATCGATCACCTCGGCGGTGTTGGTCGTCCGGCCGCCGCCCGCATACAGGATCTTGCCGTCGTCATACATCACCGCCGATCCGGACTCGCGGCTCCCGAACAGCCGCGCCGGGCCTTTCTTCCACGACCCCGAGCCCGAAGTTGAAAGGAACCTGGTGTTCCGGGTCGGCCCAGTCACGTAGAGCGAGCCATTGGGGGTCAGGAAGGCGCGCGGGTAGTACGGGAGCGCCTGCGCCGCCCCGGTCAGTCGCCGAAGCGATCCGTTGCGCCATACCTCCGGGACAGTGACCACGACGCCGGCCTCGTCCCGGCCGGCCGTGATCACGACCTCGCCGGTGCCCATCGTCGTGGCCGTCGGATACCAGCGGCCGCGCGCCATCGGCGTGCCGGAGGTCCAGCCGCTGGTGCCCGAAAAGAACGTGATGTTGGGGAGTCCGTGGTCCGCGCTGATGTGCCCGCCGGCGAGGAGCACCCGCCCGTCGGAGAGCAGCGCGTGCCCGGCGCAGAAGAGCAGGGCGGGGCTGGGCACCGACGCGAAGGCACCCGTGGTGGGGTTCCAGACCCGCGGCGCCCCCGTGCGCCCGATGGAGAGGACCCGCCCGCCGGGGAGGAGCATCATGTGCACGGCCACGATCGGCCAGTTGAACGGCGCGGACCACTGGCCGGCATCCGTCCCGGCAGCCATGAGGAGCGCGGATGGCGGCGGCGCCGGCGTGCACGGCACCCCACCGTTCGCCCGGGCGACGAGCGGCTTTCCATCGAGGAGGATCTGTACCGTCCCCTTGGTGCGGGTTTCGATCATCTGCTCGCTGACCGCCGGATCCTCTGAGGGTGCGGCGGGCACCTCCACCGTCCCGTCCTCGCTGCTCCCTGCCACCCGGTACGTCACCCGGATCGGCACGCTGTGGGCGTTCGATACCAGGAAGCGATTCCCACAGACGTAGGAGAGATCGACGGGAGCGTCCGCACCGACTTCGACGTCGGCAGGCAGAGGGTCATCCACCCGAGGGCCGGCGGTCGATCGATCGTCCGAGCAGCCGAGACTCACCAGGAGGACGAAACCACCCAGCAGGTGGCGTGTCGACGCCATCCGGGGCAGGGCAGGTGAGAACAGGGTGCGTGATCGCATTTGAATCCAGCTCGCTCATGGGAACCGGCGCCGCCACAGTGCGGCGTTCGAGAGCACACTACCCGACCCTGGTCAAGCGGATTTCAAGTGGTGCCCGGCCGGCCCACGAAAGCAGCGCCGATCGTGGCGACCTGCCAAAGTCATGGGCAGGTCGCCACCCCGCCTCTAACGGCGCCGCGCCCGCCGCCCATCTCCCCGTCGAGCCGAGGCAGGCGATCTCGCTCCGCGGCAGCGATTTGCGCCCTCCCGCATCATCGAGACTCTCAGGTCGCCCGAGCGATCCGGTTCGCAGGCATATCCGTTGCACATACCTGCACGGTCCCCTCGCTCGTATCGCGTCCATCGCCACAGTGCACCCCTCGGAGCAACAACCATGGTCTCCTTCCTCAAAGGCCGCCGCAAAACGGACGACGCCGTCGTCGCCGTCGATTCGAGCGGAGCGAACATCACGCTCGCGCTCGAGACCCTCGTCGCCAGAGCCGAAAGCGTCGTCGAGCAGCTTCGGGCGCTGACGCCGGTGCTGGAACGGTCCGAGGACCTGAACACGCTGCGCATGCGGTGTGAAGAGGTCGAGCGGCAGGTGGCCGACATGGAAGGCACGACCACCAAGCTGGCGGGCGCGGAGGCACAGCTCGAGCGGGTGGCCCAGACCACCACCGAGCTCGACCTCCTGAAGGAGCGCATGGGCGAATTCGGCGACAAGATCGACGCCGCGCTGAAGCTGCGGCAGCAGATCGAGGGGTTCTTGAGTCTCGAGGGGCCGATCGGAGCCGTTCGCGGCGACGCGGAGAGCCTGCGCAAGCAGCTCGACGAGATGGGCGAGGACGTCACCCGGATGCGCACCCAGGCCGACGACGCCCTCCGCGCCCACCGGCACAGCACCTCCCGGCTCGAGGCGTTCGATCAGGAGGCGCAGGCCGCCACCAGCCGGCTGGACGAAGTCGCGCGCCGGGTCCAGGCGGTGGAACGCGCGCTGGAGCCGGTCGGTCAGGCCGTCTCCGCCGTGCCCGACGTGCAGCACCGGCTCGCCGTGCTCAAGGCGCTCGCGGACCAGGTGGGGCAGAAGTCGGCGGCGCTGGAGCAGCAGCGCGAGGCCGTGGACCGCGCCGCCACCCAGATCTCCCAGCTCACCCGGCTCGACCGCGAGCTGGACGCGTGGCTCCGCCGCCAGGAGGAGCAGATCCGCCGCTTCGGCGCGATCGAGGCCAAGATCGCCGAAGTCGCCGCGGTGCAGGCCAAGGTGATGTCGCGCTCCGAAGAGCTGCAGTCCATGGCGACGCAGACCGAGGAGGCGCAGCAGTCGGCCCGCCAGGCGCTCAACGATCTCCGGGAGCAGATGCGGAAGAGCAGCGAGAGCTTCGAGCTGGAGAACCGGGGGCTGCACGCGGTCAGCGAGCGGGTCGCCGATCTCCGCAACGCGGTGAAGGAATGCGAGAGCCGCTTCGCGGTGCTGGACGCCGCGAGCCAGGGCACCGCGGCGGTGCAGGCCCAGGTGCGGAGTGCCGGAGAGGAGGCCGCCGAACTGTCGGCCGAGCTGGCGCGTCTGCTGGAGGAGGAGAAGCGGATCTCGTCGCTGCGGCAGGAGGTCGGCCGCCTCGACGGTGTGGCGGGTGAGGTCGCGGGCCGGATGCAGCGGATCGAGGAGCTGCGCCCCGGCATCGAGGCCGCGGTGAAGGACCTCGGCTCCCTCAAGGGCACCCGCGAGCTGATGGCCGACGGGCTGGAGCAGATGCGGGTCGCCTACGAGGAGATGACCCGACTCCGCGAGAGCCACGGCGAGGTGGAGACCTGGCTCGCCAACACCGACACCTGGACCAAGAAGGTGCAGGGGCAGGTGAAGGAGTTGAGCGGGATGGAGCCCGCGGTAGAGCGGATTCGCGACGAGGTCGAGCAGGTGAAGGCCGCCATGGGCGAGATCGACGCCCGGCGCGAGGCGCTGGACGACGTGCAGCGGCGTCTCGGCGACCTCACCGCCACTAGCGCGGAACTGAAGGAACGGGCCGACTCGTTGCGCGGCCGGATGGAGTCGGCCGAGTCGCGGTTCGGACAGCTGGCCAGACAGGCCGAAGAGGCGCAGCTGGTCGCCGACACCATGGCTGCGGTCACCGAGTCCGTGTCCGAGGCCGAGAAGCGGACGTCCACGGTGGACGAGTCGGTGCGCGCGCTGGAGGGCCGCACCCAGCAGCTCGACGAGCTGCAGGACCGGATTCGTCTCCTGGGCCAGGAGCTCGACCAGCGCCAGGGTGCGCTGGACAAGGCCACGGAGCATCTCACCCGCGCCTCCGCCCTGCGGCAGGAAGCGGCGGAGACGGCCCAGCGGCTGGAGGAAGTGTCCCGCACCGTCGGCTCGATGCTGACGAAGGCGGAGGAGCGCTCCGGCTCCCTGAAGAGCATCTCGAGCGATCTCGAGAGCCGGGCCGCCGCCCTCAAGCCGGTCGAGCGGCAGCTCGCCCAGTTCGAGGAGCTGCTCGGCCGGTGGGAGTCGGCCCAGTCCGAGGCGGCCAAGGGCCTGGAGCAGACCCTGGCCCGGCAGGGCGCGGTCGAAGCGCTGGAGTCCGAGGTCAAGAACGTGTTCGAGCTCGCCCAGCGCGCGGTGGACAATGTCCAGACCATCGGCTCCTCACGCCGGGAAATCGACGAGACCCGCGCCCTGCTGGAGGACACCCAGAGCCGGTTCCAGGTCACCGAGCAGTCGCTGCGCGACTTCGAGGCCCGGAAGCGGGCCCTCGATCGGGCCGAGCAGCGGCTTGCCCGGGCGGAGGCGCTGGCCCTCGGCATCCGCACCACGGTCGAGGGGCTGCAGGCGCAGAAGACGGTCGTGGATCACGCGATGGAGTCGGCCGGCGCGCTGGGTCTCCAGATGAAGCAGGCCGAGGCGCTGATCGCGTCGCTGCGCCGGGAGCGCTCGCTGGCCGCGGATCTGAAGGCGGCGGTGGAAGCGCTGGATGATATCGAGGAGGAGTCGCGCGAGACGGAGTAACGCAAGACGGTGTCACCCTGAGCGGAGCGAAGGGGGCCATGCGGGCGTGGCTCCCTTCACTTCGTTCCGGGTAACGAGGACGGTCGGGCGGCTCAGCGTCGCAGTCACCTTTCCCATCGGCGGGCCCATGATGAGGCAGGTTCACCGTTGGTTGGTCATCCTGCCGGCTCTCGCGCTGTTCGGCGCGTGCGTCGAGCGGGCCTCGTTCGACCTCGATCCCGACCCGGAGACCATCACCATCCTCCCCGGGACTGCGATAACGGTTCGGTCGGGCGATCTGGTGCCGTTGACGGTTGTCGTCGTGGACAACAACGGCGATTTCATGCCCGGCGAGCCGGTGCATTTCTCGGGCACCAACGCGGCGGTGGCGACCGTCAGCGCGGACTACGTGATCACCGCGTTGGAGCCGGGGACCACGATCCTGACAGCCCGAAGCGGGGGCGCCTCGGCGAGGCTGACGGTAGAGGTCCTGACCTGGCCCCGGACCCCGGTGCCCGGTGGGGCGTTCGGCGCGGCTGCCCATGCCGGAACCGGGCTGGTCACCACGCTCGATTTCCACGTCCTCCGGCTCGACGCGACCACGGGTGCGGTACTCGCCACCTATGACTTCGGATCCAGTTATGTCGCGTTCGGTGACGATGGAGCGCGTGCCTTCTTCGCCAATACCGTATTCGATCTGGCGACGGAGACCGAGCTCCACCCGATTCTCACCGATCAGTCCGGGGTCTGCGGGGATCTCCACGCCGCCCGGGAGCGACCGGGCGGGGCGGTCACGTTCCTGGGCTGTTCGGGCGGTGTACTCGCGGTGAACAGCGGGTCCGGCACACTCATCAACCATGTGCCGACATCATCACCGGTGAACGGGTTGGCGTTGCACCCGACGAATCAGCGCGTCTACGCCTCCGTCCCGGGCGAGGGTCAGGTATTCGAGATCAGTACGCAGTCCAATGAGCTTGTCCGCTCCCTGACTATCCCGGGCGGCCCCCAGGCTATCGTGCTTCCGGGTGGAGCGGAGCTGTATGTGTCCATGGAAGGGAAGCGACAGGTCGAGAGGTGGGATCTGGCCGGGCCGACGCTGATCGATTCCCTCCCCCTGCGCTCGGTGCCCAACGCGGGCCCCTTTGACCTCGTGCAGAGCGCCGATGGGTCCCGGCTGCTGACCAGCGTCGGTAGTGTCGTCGTGGAGCTGGACCGTGCCTCCCTGAGTGTGACGAAGACGTACTGGGTCGGTGGAATCGCCCGGCGCATCGGCGTCACGGAAGAGAGGGCCATCGTCGCCAACGAGCAGGGTTGGGTCGACCTCCTGCCGTTCTGATCGCCCTGGTCGAGTGCAGTGAGGGGAGCATGTCGGCATGCTCCCCTCTCCCAGTTCAGGGTGACTGATGGCCGTCAGCTGTCGTCCTTGTGGTCCTTGTCATCATCCTCGCCATGCCCGTGCCCGTGTCCACCGTGATGCCGGCGACCATGTCGCCCGTCCCGCCACTCCTTCCGCGCCTTCTCCCGCATCACCTCCACCTGCTTCTGCTGCTCGGGCGTCAGGACCGCCATGACCTGAGTGCGGGTGCTGTCCATGCTGGCCCGCAGGGCCGCGCGCGCTTCGCGGTCGCGGCGGAGCTGCTCCATCCGTCCGCGGTGCTTGTCCAGGTACTCGGCCCGGATCGCTTCCAGCCGACTTGCCTGCTCGTCGGTGAGCTTCAATTCGTTGCGGTGCTCCAGGAGGCGACCCACCGGGTCGAGCATCCTGCGTCCGGAATCGGCTACCCCTGGTGTGGGACGGTCGTCGCTCTGGGCGGCCGCGGGTGCATGGTACCCCAGCAGGCCGGCGGTCACGGCCATGGCCAGAAAATACTGTCGCTGCATCGTCATACCTCTCGTTGAGTGTCCGGGGGATGGACGCGGGTTGAATCTCCGCGTTAAGCGCTCCGTCATGTTCCCAAGTCCGTTCTCAGGGTGTAGACTCTCCGCACGCCTCAACCCAGGACCAACAGCCATGCGTCGTGTCCCGTTGTGCTTCAGCCTCGCCGCCGCGCTCGTCAGCTTCGCCCTCGTCACCTTCCAGGCCTCGGCCCAGACCTTCCGGACCGAGCCCTCGGGCTCCATCGGTTTCGGCGGCGCCGCCGCGATCGCGGGAGACCAAGTGCTGATCGGCCGGCCCGGCACGCTGATCGGCTTTCCCATCCCCGCGACCCACGCCGGCGCGGTACACGTCTTTCGACGGGACGGCGACCGCTGGGCCGAGTCCGGGATGCTGAGCGCGAAGGACGGAGCCCTGGGCGACGGCTTCGGCACCTCGCTCGCGGTGGACGGCGCCCTGCTCGCCATCGGCGCCCCGGGTGCCGCCGGCGGTGGGGCCGTGTACCTGTTCGAGCGGGGATCGGGCGGGCGGTGGACCGAGCGGACCCGGCTCACCGCCTCCGGCGGCGCGGAGGGAGACCAGTTCGGGGCCGCCGTGGCACTCAAGGGCGGCGTGCTGCTGGCGGGGGCTCCGGGCCGAGAAAGCGAGAAGGGAGCGGTGGTGGTCTTCAGCCGGGGCAAGAGCGCGGCTGAGTGGAAGGTTCGGACGGTGCTTCAGGGAACCGGCATCGCGGCGAACGACTGGTTCGGCGCATCCCTCGCCCTCGATGGGCCGCGCGCGCTGATCGGGGCGCCCGGTGCGTGGACTTCCGATTCCAGCAAGCGGAAGCCGGGCCAGGCCTTCGTGTTCCGGGCAGGCTCCGGGGGCACCTGGGCCGAGGAGGGCCGCCTCGGCCCCGCCGCGGAAGACGGGATCGCCGCCGTCGGGGTAGCAGTCCTGTTCGATGGCGCGGAAGCACTGGTCGGCGCGCCTCTCGCGGACAGCCTGACCGGCGCCGTCCTCCGGTATCGTCGCGACGGCGCCGCCTGGACGACGGCGGGCCGGCTCACGCCCGATACGGTGAGCGGGCCGGCCGGCTTTGGCGCGGCGTTGGCTCGCGACGGCAGCGACCTGCTGGTGGGCGCTCCGATGGCCGACCAGAGCCTCGGCCGGGTGCACGTGCTGCGCCGAGGGGGGCCATCGGAGTGGAAGGAGGTTCAGATCCTGAGCACTCCGCCGGCCGGGTTCGCCAACCGGCTCGGGGCCTCGCTTGCGGCCGCCAACGGTCTCGCGGTGGCGGGAGCGCCGCTGGCCTATTTCTTCGAGGGGACCGGACTGCTGTATCGGCGCGCCGGCTCCGGCGGAGCGTGGCGCCAGTCCGCGGCGGTGAGCGATACCATCTCCAGCGTGCTGCCGACCGTCACCGGCGGTGAAGTGAAGTGCGAGGGCGGCAAGGCCAAGGCGTTCGACTGCAAGGACGCCGACCTCGTCGCCTTCCTGCCCAAGAGCGCGATCGGCGCCAAGCGGGGCACCCTGCTGAACGACATGTGGGGGTGGACCGACTCGACGACCGGGCGTGAGTTCGCCATAGTCGGCCGGACCGACGGAACGTCGTTCGTGGAGGTGACCGACCCGGCGAACCCGAAGTATCTCGGCGACTTGCCGATGCACCAGGGGGCGCGGTCCAACATCTGGCGCGACATGAAGGTCTACAAGAACCACGCGTTCATCGTGGCCGATGGCGCGGGCCCCCACGGGATGCAGGTGTTCGACCTCACCCAGCTCCGCAACGTCAGCACGCCCCAGACGTTCCAGGAGACGGCGCACTACGACAAGATCGCCAGCGCCCACAACATCGTGATCAACCCCAGCACCGGGTTCGCCTATCCGGTGGGGAACAGCATGGGCGGCACCACCTGCGGCGGCGCGCTCCATATGGTGGACGTTCGCGAGCCGTCGAAGCCCGCCTTCGCGGGGTGCTACGCCGACACGACCGTCGGGCGGCAGCGCACCGGGTACACCCACGACGCCCAGTGCGTCATCTACCACGGCCCGGACGCGCGCTACCAGGGCCGCGAGATCTGCCTGACGTCCTCGGAGACCGCGCTCGGCATCGCCGACGTGACCGACAAGGGACACCCCAAGACTCTGAGCACCGCCGCCTATCCCAACGTGGCGTACGCCCACCAGGGATGGCTGAGCGAGGACCACCGCCACTTCTTTCTCGACGACGAGGGCGACGAGCTTGCCGGCACCGCTCCCAAGACCCGCACCGTGGTGTTCGACCTGACCGATCTCGAGGATCCGGTCGTGGCCAAGGAGTTCTACGGCAATACGGCGGCCTCGGATCACAACCTGTACGTGAACGGCCGGTACATGTACCAGTCCAACTACGTGGCCGGACTTCGGGTGGTGGATGTGAACGACCCCGCCAATCCGGTCGAGGTCGGCCACTTCGATACCGTGCCGTTCGGCGAGAACCTGCCGGGATTCGCCGGCTCGTGGAGCAACTACCCCTACTTCAAGAGCGGCGTCGTGGCGGCCACCAGCATGCGCGAAGGGCTGTTCCTGATCCGCTATCAGCCCAGGACGGTCGTGCCGTGACGGCCGGCCGCGTGGGCGCGGCGCTCGTCGCGCTGCTGGCCCTGGGCTCGCCCCCGTTGCGGGCGCAGCTCTACGTGCCCAACCAGGATGACGCCACGGTGTCCATCATCGATCCCGCGACCCGGCGGGTGATCCGAACCCTGGATCTCCGCCGCTACGGCTTTGGAGACAACGCCAAGCCGCACCACGTGCAGGTCGAGCCGGACGGCAGCGCGTGGTACGTCACGCTCATCGGAGCGGGGAAAGTACTCAAGCTGGATCCGAAGGGCCGGGTGCTCGGCAGCGCGGACATGGAAGTACCCGGCCTGATCGCGCTGCACCCGTCGAAAGACCTGATGTTCGTCGGCCGTTCGATGAGTGCGGTGAATCCGCCGCCGAGGATGGCGGTGATCCGCCGCTCGGACATGAAGATGGTCGATGAGGTGGACCTGCTCTTTCCCCGCCCCCATGGGATCGTGGTCCATCCCGCCGGCGACGTGGTGTACGTCGCGAGCCTGGGAACCAACCAGATCGCGAGCGTCGGCGTGGAGCAGGGCGAGGTGCGCCTGCTCGACGTGCCGGGGATGGCGCACGGCTTCGTTCAGGCCGCGGTCTCGCCCGATGGGAGCCTGCTCGCGGTCACCGCCGAGCTCTCCGATTCGCTCCTCGTCTTCGATCTGGCCGATCCTACCGCCCCCAGGCTCGTCCGGGGGCTGGCGATGCCCGACGGCCCGTTCGAGCCCGCTTTCACCGCGGACGGCGGCCAGATCTTCGTCACGGCGCTGAACGCGAACCGCGTCGCCGTGGTCGATACGCAAGACTGGTCGGTGCGCGTCCTTCCCGAGCACGCGGGCTTCGGCCAGCCGCACGGCATCGCGCTCTCGCCCGACGGCTCCCGGATGTTCATCGGCAACCGGCACCAGCTCGGCGGGGTGCACGATCACGCCGGCGGAAAGCCCACCGGCACCGGCACCGTCGTCGCGGTCTGCATCGAGAGCCGCCAGGTGGAGACCGTATTGAGCGTCGGGCATTACGCCGCCGGGCTCGGGATGACGCCCGCGCGGCCCGGCACGACCTCCGCCTCCAGGCCCTGCCGCTGATAGTCCGCTTCGCCTCGCTTCTCCTGGTCGGTCTCGTCGCGGCGTGCGCCGGCGGGACCCCGCCGGGCCACGACACCGTCCCAGCCGCCCGAGCACCGCGCTTCCGCCCGGTGATCTCGCCCTTTCCGGTGGCGGACACCGCCGGCCGCGCGTTGAGCCTGCCGTTCGTGGGCGGGTTCACGGCCCCCCGCCCGCAGCTGGTGGACGCGGACGGGGACGGCGATCTGGATCTCTTCGTGCAGGAGGTGACCGGCAGCGTGGCGCTGTACCAGCACGATGGCGAGGAGGGCGGCCTGCCGAGATTCGTCTACCGCGCCCCGAAGTACGGCGGTATCGACGTGGGCGAGTGGTTCCGCTTCGCCGACGTGGACGCCGACGGTGATCTCGATCTCCTGGCGGAGCAGCCCTTCAGCTACATCAAGTACTATCGGAACGACGGCGAGCGGGGGGCGTACAAGTTCGTGCTCGCCGCGGATACGCTGAAGGATACCGGCGGCACCCCGATCTTCTCCGACCGGCAGAACATTCCCCAGCTGGGCGACCTGGACTGCAACGGACGCTCCGATCTGTTGATCGGGCGGCTCGACGGCACGGTCGGACGCTACGAGGCGGAGTCGTCGGGGGCCGGCGCCGTTCCCCGGTTCAGGCTGGTGGCACAGGAGTTCGAGGGCATTCGCATCCTGGGGCAACAGATCGGCCCGCCGTTGCCGCTCATGCCGGGACCCAGCATGCACGGCGCCAATACCATGGCGCTGGCCGACCACGATGGTGACGGCGACCTCGACCTCTTCTGGGGCGACTTCTTCGAGCCCGGGCTGCTCCTCATCCCCAACGGCGGCACCTGCCCCTCGCCGTCCTTCCGCGGCACGCCGGTTCAGTTTCCCATCGGCCGGCCGTTGTTGACGTCGGGGTACAACGCGCCGGCCTTCGGGGATCTGAGCGGCGACGGGAAAGCCGATCTGGTGGTGGGCGTGCTCGGCGGGGCCTACAACCCGCTCCTGACCTCAGCCGACAACCTCTATTATCTGTCTCGCGGCGACGGCGAGACGTGGCAGACCCGGAGCCGCCGGCTGCTTCCGGTGCTCGACGTCGGAAGCGAGGCGATCCCATCGATCGTCGATCTCGATGGCGACGGCGACCTCGACATGCTGCTCGCGAACAAGCTCGATCCCTCGGATCTGCGGACCTCGTTCATCCATCGGCTGGAGAACGTCGGATCCCGCGGCCGCCCGGAGCTCAGGCTGAGGGCGCCGATCGTGCTGGACCGGCGGTTCCACGTCGCTCCGGCGTTCGGCGATCTCGACGCCGACGGCCGGCTGGATCTGCTGCTCGGACAGTGGGGGCCGAGGTTGGCATGGTACTCGGGAACCGCCGGGGGATTCGAGCCGGTGGACAGCGCCCTCGTGACCATCACCCGCGGCAGCAATACCGTCCCCACGCTCGGCGATCTCGACGGAGACGGGGACCTGGACCTGCTCATCGGGGAATCGTCGGGGTGGCTCAATTTCTACCGCAACGACGGCGGGTCGGGGCGCCCGGCATTCACGCTGATCAGCGACGAGTTCGAAGGCATCAGGATCGGCCGCCGCAGCGCCCCGCTGCTCTCGGACCTCGATGGGGACGGCGACCTGGACCTGCTGGTGGGCTCGGAGAGCGACGGACTGGCGCTGTTCCGGAACGAGGGCAGCCCCGCCGCCGCGCGCCTGGTGCGCGACTCGACGTTCAGCGTGCCCGTTCCGGCGCTCGCCGCGCCTGCCGCGGGGGACTTCGATGGCGACGGAGACCTCGACCTGGTGGTCGGTGGGGCGGGAGGGGGGGCGGTCTACCTCGAGCACATCGAGTAGCGGTGTGGTCATCGAGCAGCACGTTGTCATCCTGAGCGAAAGCGAAGGAGCCATGACCAAACGCATGGTCCCTTCGCTTCGTTCAGGATGATTACCCGCGCGGCCGACCGCCCTTCGACAGCCTATCCACTTCGCTCTCGCTCATCCTGCCGGCGTCGAGATCCGTCTGACCCGTCACCCGGTGCCATGCATCGCGCACCGCGTCCTTCACTTTGTCCCAGGTAGTCTCCGCACTGCCACGCTCCTCGTAGCGGTCCCAGCCGGTCCGCAGGTCGGACTCCACATCGGTCCAGGTCCGGCCCATATGATGACGGCCCGACTCGAAGCCGTACTTGTAGGCCGGGCGGAACTCTTCATAGTTGCGGCCGGTGGCATAGGGGCGACCCCCGTAGTTCTCGCGCCACCACGCATCCTCTTGATCCCAGGTGTTGTCGAACGCCATGTCTTCCTCCGTGCGATTGGATCGAATGGCCCTGCACACCGGTATCCTAACCCCCCGTCCTGGCAGGTTTCGTGATCCTCGTCACCACTTCGCTCACAAGATTTCCTCGATCCGAAAGCGGCCTCGAGACGAGAGCAGCGGCTTCCAGAGGTCGCCGCGCCGGCGCAGGCGCGGGAGCACGTTGTCGATCCGGAAGTCCTCGAGGTCGAATCCCCGCTCCACTTCTTCCCAGGTGACCGGTGTCGAGACCCCGGCCCATTCCCGGGGGCGCACCGAGTACACCGACGCCAGGGTGCGCCCCCACGCATTCTGGTTGTAGTCCACCAGCACCCTGCCGCGCGGACGGTCGGCTACCCGGAACACGGTGGTGATGAGCTTTGGGTGCCGCTGCTCCAGCTCCTTCGCGAGTCGCTCGGCGAAGCGCCAGACGTCCTTCTGGGCGGGCCCCGTCACGATGGCCACGTACAGGTGGAGGCCCTCCGAGCCGCTGGTCTTGACGAGCGGCCGCATGCCCAGTGCCTCCAGCGCGTCGCGGAGCACCAGCGCCGTCTCCAGCACCCGATCGAAGCCGGCGCCGGCGGCGGGGTCGAGGTCGAAGTTGAGGAAGTCGGGACGGTTGGGATCCTTGCACCTGCCGTACCACGGATTCAGGTCGATGCAACCGAGGTTCACCACCCAGAGCAGCGAGGCCAGGTCCTGCACCATGGGGAACGCGACCAGGTTGTTCGCCTTGTGCATGATCTCGCAGGTCTCGATCCACTCCGGGCGAGGCGACGGCGCGTGCTTCATGAAGAACCACTTGCCCCGGATGCCGTTGGGATAGCGCTTCATCACCATCGCCCGGTCGTGAAGATGCGGCAGCAGCAGCGGCGAGACGTCCGCGTAGTACTGGAGCAGGTCGCGCTTGGTCAGCCCCGTCCGGGGGAAGTACACCTTGTCGAGGCTGGTGAGCCGCACCGTCCGCCGGCCCGCGCGAAAGTCGGACTCAGCGGCCCGCTTCGGGATCCGCGCCGGCTTTGCGGCGCTCCTTGTGACCATTCGTCGCTCCTCTCGGTCCTGGGCCCGAGCGCCTCAGTGCCAATGCCGCGGCTTCGTAAGCCAGCTCACGCCCGTCGCGGGCCGCACGGAGCAGGAGCGCGCCGCGGCTCATATCCCCACGGCCGATGAAGGCGGTCGGAAAGAGGAGCCGCTCCCCCACCACCTCGAGCAGCACGTCCACGTACTTTCCCGTCGCCACGCTGCCGAGCAGGACGAACTCGGCGTCGCGATGCCCGGCGAGCCTGGCCACATCCCGCACCAACGGGGTCCGGTAGCGGGGATCGTCCGCATCGATGTCCACCGATCCGAACGCCCGGAGCTCCTCGACTCCCACCCTCGTCTCCGCGGCCACGAGCCCGCGATTGGCCGTGATCACCTGCGCCCCCGCGAGCCCCCGGGGCGGCCGCGCAAATCGCGACGCATAGGCCAGCTTGCCGCGGAAGTAGAGGCCGCTGAGAAAGCTGAAAGCCTCACCCAGGGCCACTCCTTCGGGTCCGCGCAGCCGCTCGGCCAGTGGGAATGCCGCTTCCTCTCGGAGCAGCACCGCGGCCCGCTTCCCGCCGCAGTGGGCCGGGGACAGCAGAAAGATCCGGGGCGGCCCGGCACGGGAGGACATGGGACACGCTGTCGCCAGGCTGGTAGCCGGGCCGTGCGATGGGTCACGTCGCCCGCGCCGGCCTCGAGCGCGCTGGCGCGGGTTCCCCGGTTTGGTTAGCGTGGCTTTCAATGAGGAGATCCTGCCTGGCCCTGTTGTGCCTCCTGGGTTGCGGGTCGGAAGCGGTCGGTGGGCCCACGACCGTTACCGTCTCCGGCAGCGTGCTCGGGGCGGAAGGCCGGATCCTTCGGCGCCAGCTGGAGCGGTTCGACCGCGAGACCCCCGATGTGCGCGTCGAGATGCGACCCACACCGGACGCCGCGGATCTTCGGCACCAGCTCTACGTCCAGTGGCTCAACGCCAGGGCCACCGATCCGGACATCCTCCAGGTGGACGCGATCTGGACACCCGAGTTCGCCGCCGCCGGCTGGATTCTCCCGCTCGACCCCTTCGCTCCCGACACCGCCGCGTTCTTTCCCGTGACCATCGAAGCCAACCGCTGGCAGGGAGAGCTGTTCGCCCTGCCGTGGTTCGTGGACGTGGGCATGCTGTACTGGCGCACCGACCTGTTCGACGAGCCGCCCGCCACCTGGGACCAGCTCGAGCGTGAGGTCCGGCGGGTGACCGCAGACGGCTCCCCGCGTTACGGGTTGGT
Organism: uncultured Gemmatimonadales bacterium; assembly: GCA_963826065.1. Lineage (GTDB taxonomy): Bacteria > Gemmatimonadota > Gemmatimonadetes > Gemmatimonadales > GWC2-71-9 > CAVVWJ01. The sequence continues at coordinate 1,155,807 of CAWGVP010000002.1, read as the reverse complement.
CTGGCAGGGCGCCCGGTACGAGGGATTGGTGACGGTCTTTGTCGAGTATCTCGGCGGGTTCGGCGGGAAGATCCTCGACGGCGGCCGCGTCACCGTGAGCGAGCCTCCCGGCGTACGGGCGCTCAGCACGATGCGCGATCAGATCGGCCGTGGCGTGGTCCCCGCCCGGGTGCTGACCTGGCACGAGGAGGAGCCGCGCTTCGCGTTCCAGAACGGCGAGGCCGCGCTGATGCGGAACTGGCCCTACGCGGTGGCCCCGATGCAGGACAGTGCGAGCTCCCGGGTCGCGGGGCGCTTCGCCGTGGCACCGATGCCGGCCGGTCCCGGCGGACGGCACACCGCGGCGTTCGGCGGCGCGCAGCTCGCCATCAACGCCTTCAGTCCCGAGGCGGAGGCGGCCTGGCGGGTCATCGAGTATCTCACGCGGGCTGAGCAGATGCTCGAGCGGGCGGAGATCGTGGGACAGTTTCCGACCCGCACCGGCGTCTACGACGACCCGGCACTCGCCGAGGCGCTGGCGATCTCGCCCGTCCAGGCGCGCGAGATCGTCGAGGCCGCCGTGCCCCGGCCGGTGACGCCGGTCTACACCCAGCTCTCGGAGATTCTCCAGATCCAGCTGCACCGGGCCCTCAGCGGGCAGGCGGAGCCGGCCGCGGCACTCGACCGCGCCGCCTCCGAGATGCAGGCGCTGCTCGACAAGGCTGGTCTCGGAGGAGGCGCGGTTGCCGGCCGCTGAGCCTCGGGGGGTCGAGCGGAGCGAGGCCCGGCTCGCGTACGGGATGGTGGCGCCCGCCGTGGCGACCATCCTCCTGGTGGCCCTCTTCCCGCTGGGCTGGACCATCTGGGAGTCGTTCCACCTGCACGATCTCCGTATGCCGTGGCTGGGCCAGCCGTTCGTGGGCCTCGAGAACTACGGCGAGGTGCTCCGCGACCGGCGGTTCTGGGGCGCGATGGGACACACGCTCTGGTTCGCCGCCGCGAGCGTCAGTCTCGAGCTGGTGCTGGGGTGCGTGCTCGCGCTGGCGATGAACCGAACCTTCCGCGGCCGGGCGCTGGTGCGGGCGTCCATCCTGATTCCGTGGGCGATCCCCACCGTAGTGGGCGCGCTGGTCTGGCGGTTCATGTTCGAGGGTCTCGAGAACTGGCTCACCCACGACAAGCTGGCGTGGGTGCCGGTCATCCTCGCCGACACCTGGAAGGAGACGCCTTTCGTGGCGCTGCTGCTGCTCGCCGGGCTTCAGGGAATCGACCCCACCCTCTACGAGGCGGCCAGGATCGACGGCGCTTCGGCCTGGCGCCAGTTCCGCTTCGTGACCTTGCCGCTGCTGATGCCGGCCATCCTCGTGGCGCTGATCTTCCGTACGATGAACGCCTTCCGGGTGTTCGACCTGATCTACGTGCTCACCGGCGGCGGCCCCGGCACCGCCACCGAGCCGATCGCGCTCTACACCTTCAACTCGCTGATGCACAATCTCCGGTTCGGCTACGGATCCACGCTGTCGGTGCTGGTCTTCCTGGTCACTTTCGCGCTGGCCCTGGGCTACATCCGCCTGCTCGGCAGCGGCCTGACGGAGACGCGCTCGTGAAAGAGCAGCAGAGCCGCTGGGCCACTTTCGTGATCGCGGCGCTGGTGCTGGGGTCGGCGTTCCCCTTCTATCGCGCGATCGCCGGCTCGCTCACGCCCGAGGCGCAGCTCTTCGAGGGCGCGCCGCTGTGGCCCAACCCTGCCGTGCTCTACCATTACCGGGCGTTGTTCACGGAGCGCGCGTTCTGGCTGCCGATCCGCAACTCCCTCGTGGTCGCCGGGGCCACCACGGTCTTCTGCGTGGCGATCGGCTCGCTCTGCGCCTACGCGCTCGCCCGGCTCCGGTTCCGGGGCAAGACGCTGCTCCTGGGCGTGATCCTGGCGGTCAGCATGTTTCCCCAGATCGCGATCGTGTCCCCGCTCTTCCTCCTGCTCCGGAGCGTTCGCCTGATCGACACCTATCCCGGGTTGATCCTGCCGTACCTCACCTTCGCGATGCCGCTCACCGTGTGGCTCCTGGTGGGGTATTTCCGGCAGCTGCCGGGGGAGCTGGAGGAGGCAGCGATGGTGGACGGGGCGAGCCGGCTCCGCGCCTTTCGCGAGGTGATCGTGCCGCTCGCCTTGCCCGGGCTGGCCGCGACCGCCATCCTCACCTTCGTGTACAGCTGGAACGAGTTCCTCTTCGCGCTTTCATTCACGCTCGGCCCCGAGCGCCAGACGGTGCCGGTGGCGATCGCCCTCTTCCGGGGCCAGTATCAGGTGCCCTGGGGGCAGGTCCTGGCCGCCGCCATCGTGGCGACCGCGCCGGTCGCGGTGCTGGTGCTCGCCTTCCAGCGCCGGATCGTGCAGGGACTCACGGCCGGCGCGGTGAAGGGCTGAGCATGGCGTCCATCCGGATGGAGCAGGTCTGGAAGAAGTACCCCAACGGCCACGTGGCCGCCCGCGGGGTGAATCTCGCCATCGCCGACGGCGAGTTCATGGTGCTGGTGGGTCCCTCCGGGTGCGGCAAGAGCACCGCGCTCCGGATGATCGCCGGGCTGGAGACGCCCAGCGAGGGAAGGGTCGTGATCGGCGACCGCGACGTGACCGAGCTGCCCCCCCAGGATCGCGACATCGCGATGGTGTTCCAGAGCTATGCGCTCTACCCCCACATGACGGTTCGGGAGAACCTGGGCTTCGGGCTTCGGATGCGCGGGGTTGCGCCCGCAGCCATCACGGCCCGGGTGGAGAGCGCGGCGAAGGCGCTGGGTCTCGATGCCGTGCTCGATCGCAAGCCCGGCCAGCTCTCCGGAGGCCAGCGCCAGCGCGTGGCGCTCGGCCGGGCCATCGTGCGGGAGCCGCTGGTGTTTCTCTTCGACGAGCCGCTTTCCAATCTCGACGCCAAGCTGCGGCTGGAGACCCGTGCGGAGCTGGCGCGGCTGCACCGCCGGCTCGCCGCCACGATGGTCTATGTCACCCACGACCAGGAGGAGGCGCTGACACTGGGGAGCCGGGTGGCGGTGATGAGCGAGGGCCGGGTCGAGCAGGTCGGGCCGCCGCTCGAAGTCTATCGCCGGCCGGCCACCGTCTTCGTCGCGACCTTCGTCGGCTCGCCCGCAATGAACCTGCTCCCCGCAGATCTGCTGCCGTCCGTGGCCGCCTCGCGGCCTTCCGATGCCACACTCGGGGTGAGACCGCACGACCTGACCGTGGTGCCGCGTGGCGCCGGTGACACCGACGGGGTGGTGGACGTGGTCGAGCCCAGGGGAAGCGAGCTGCTGCTGTACATCCGCCTCGGCGCGGGCGGCGACGGCCCGGAGATCAGGGTCATCACCCCTCCCGACCTCGAGGTCGCCCCCGATCAGGTCGTGGGGCTGCGCCTCGACCGCGGGCGGCTGCACTTCTTCGATCGGGAGAGCCGGCGGCGGATCGAGTGAGGGAATGTACGTCATGCGATTATTGTCCGAGAAATTGTCATCCTGAGCGGAGCGAAGGAGGCCATGCTCGGACTTCGGCTCCTTCGCTCCGCTCAGGATGACAATTCATGGATGACCCGATCATCAAGGAGGCGACATGGCTGTACGGGTGCGCACCCGGAGCCGCGGGATCGGCAGAGACCTTCTGAAGGGGGCCATCGCCGGGGCGGTGGCGACCTTCGTCATGGGGAAGGTGACCGGCTACATGTACGAGCACGAGGACCGCGACGCGCGTCGGGAGGAAGACGAGGCTCGGGGCGGCAGGGCCTCGTACGGGGCCGCGGCCGGCGAAGTGGGGTCCGCGACCCACTGGGCCCTGGGCATTGGCGCGGGCGCGGCCTACGCCGTCCTGCGCCGCCGCTTCCAGGGGCTCGGCACCACGGCCGGCACCGCGTTCGGCACCGCCTTCTGGGCGTTTCTGGATGAAGGACTCGTCCCGGCGCTCGGTCTCACGCCCGGACCGACCGCGTTCCCCTGGCAGACCCACGCGCGAGGCCTGGTCGGCCACCTCACCTTCGGGACCGTCACCGACGGCACGCTCCGACTGCTGGATCGGGTGGCCTGAGCGAGGAGGATGCAGGCCTGACCTTCGCCGTCCGACCCCTGCTGCGGTATGTCGGTCTGGTCGTCCTGCTCGCCGCGGTGTACGGGGCAGCGGCCTGGCTCGGCCTCCGGTACGTCACGATCGGCTACAGCGTCTCGCTGGTGTGGCCGCCCGCGGGCATCGCATTCGCCGCGCTCGTCCTGCTGGGACTTCGTTTCTGGCCCAGCGTCGCGATCGGCGCCTTCCTGGTGAACGCCGCCACGCCCGTCCCGCTCCTGGGCGCGGCGGGCATCGCCCTCGGGAACACCGTCGAGGCCCTGCTGGCCGCCGCCCTTCTCCGCCGGGTTGCCGGATCGAGGCCGCAGCTCGAAGACCCCCGTCAGACCCGCCACCTCATCCTCGTTGCCGTGCCGGCCGGCGGCCTCCTCGCGGGTCTCATCGGCGTGGGTACGCTCGTCGTCACCGGTGCGCTCGAACCGCGGGCGGCCGCGCAGGCGCTCCCGATCTGGTGGGCAGGCGATGTCCTCGGCATGCTGGTGGTGGCACCGGTGCTCTTCAGCTGGATCGCCCGCCCCCGGATTCGCGACACCCGCCGGCTGCTCGAGGTCATCGCGCTCGTGATCGGGACCGCCGCAGCGGCCGACCTTGGCCTCCTCCAGCGTTTCGAGTACCTGCCCCTGGGGACGCTGGAGTACACCTACCTCCTGTTCCCATTCGTGGTCTGGGCGGCCGTGCGATTCGGACCCCGCGGCGCGTCGCTCGTCACGCTCGTCGTGGCGGCCGTGGCGGTGTGGCACACGGCCAGGGGCGGAGGGCCGTTTCTTCTGGACTCGGTCAGCGGCACACTGCTCGTCGTCGCCTGCTACCTCCTGGTCCTGGCCGTGACCGGGCTCGCCGTCGCCTCCGCGGTCTGGTCGGAACGCGACCGTGCCACCCACGCGCTGCACCAGAGCGAGGAGCGGCTGCACCTCGCGCTCGACTCCGCCAGGATGGGCACCTGGTACTGGTCGGTGGAACACAACACGCTCACCTGGGACGAGAACCTCGGTCGCCTCTACGGTCTCGGGCCGGGAGACGCGGTGACCAGCTACGAGCAGTTCATCGCGCGGGTGCATCCCGAGGACCGGGAGTTCGTGTCCCGCTCGGTCCAGCACGCGCTCGAGACCGGGGAGTCGCTCGACTACGAGTTCCGGATCCTGCTGCCCGACGGAGGGGTCCGGTGGATCGCGGATTTGGGCCGGGTGGGCCGGGACCTCGATGGAAAGCCGAGCTATCTCACGGGCGTCTGCCTCGACGTGACCGAGCGCCACGCGTCGGAGGATCGTCTCCGGCAGTCCCACCGCATGGAGTCGGTCGGCCGCCTCGCCGGCGGCGTGGCACACGAATCCAACAACCAGATGAGCGTCGTCCTCGGCGCCGCGTCGTTCATTCTGCGCCGGTCCGATCTGCCCCAGGCGGTTCGGGACGACGTCGAGCACATCCGGAAGGCCGCGGAGCGCACGTCCGCCGTGACGGCGCAGCTGCTTGCATTCAGCCGCCGCCAGATCCTCCGGCCGACCGTCATCGACCTGAGCGCGCTGGTGATCAACTGGGAGACGGTGCTTCGGCGAACGATGGGGGAGGATTGCACCGTGATCCTCCGCCCGGGCGATCGGGTGCCCCCCATCCGTGCCGACGCCGGCCGGCTGGAGCAGGTGCTGCTCAACCTGATCCTCAACGCCCGTGACGCGATGCCGAAGGGTGGGACGCTCACCGTCGAGACCTTCGTCACTGAACTCTCGGAGGACTACGCTCGAGCCCGGCCGGGTGTCATGGTCCGGCCGGGGGCCTACGCGGTGCTGGCGGTGACCGACACCGGCCACGGGATGGATCGGGAGACGCTCAGCCACGTGTTCGAGCCCTTCTTCACCACCAAGAGCGTGGGGGAGGGGACCGGACTCGGACTCTCCACCGTCTACGGCATCGTCAAGCAGTCCGACGGGTACGTCTGGGCCTACAGCGAGCCGGGGCGGGGAAGCACGTTCAAGGTCTATCTCCCGGTCGCGGGGCCGGAGGAGGCGATCACCCGCGCGCCCGCGTCGATTCCGGTCCGGGCCGGCAAGGGGGAGTGGGTGTTGCTGGTGGAGGACGACGAGGGTGTCCGGGAGGTGGCGCGGCGCGCGCTGGAGGAGGGCGGCTACCGCGTCCTCCAGGCGGCGAATGGGGCCGACGCTCTCGCCCTGCTGAGCGGCGCCGACCACAGGATCGGCCTGGTGCTCACCGACGTGGTGATGCCCGGCATGAGCGGGCGCGAGCTGGCCGACCGAATCGCCGAGCTGCTGCCGGGAACGCCGGTCCTCTTCACCTCGGGATACACCGACGGCGACATCGTGCGCCGCGGGCTGCTCGATCCCGGTGCGGCGTTCGTGCAGAAGCCGTTCGGCCCCGAGACGATCCTCCGGCTCGTGCGCGAGCGGATGGAGGGGGCTAGCTTGCCCTCGAGGCCACAGGAACCCGTATGATCAAAGACGTCCGCCGCCGGCTTTCGCGCTGGCGCACCACGCCGGCCGCCTGGATCGGGCCGCTCGCCGTTGTCACCGTGATCGCCGCCGCCGCGCTCGCCCTCCGCTGGTGGCGGGCGCAGCCCGTCACACCCTCGCTCATCACCTACTCCACCTTTCTCACCCGGCTGGATGAGGGAGCCGTCCGCTCGATCACCGTCATCCCGGGGTCCGAGCTTCGAGGTGTCTGGTCTCGGGCCGTGGCCGGCGGGGCGGCCGGCGGCGGCTTTCGGGTGGACTATCCGACCTTCGAAGTGACTCCGGTTCTGGACCGTGCGGAGCGGGCCGGGACGCCGGTCACCCTCCAGCGCCAAAGCGGGTTCAACGCCGAGTTCTGGCGGGAGGCGGCCCTGGTGGCGGCGGCGCTGCTGGTGATCGGGTTCGTGCTCCGGCGCCAGGTCGGCGGATCGGAGATGGGCGGCATCGGGGCCGCCCGGCGCAGCCGTACGACGTTCGCCGACGTCGGCGGGCACGAGGGCAGCGTCGCTGAGCTGCGCGAGCTGGTCGAGTTCCTGAAGGATCCCGATGCGTTCCAGGCGGTCGGGGCGCGGACGCCGAAGGGCGTCCTGATGTTCGGCCCGCCGGGAACCGGGAAGACGCTGATGGCGCGGGCGGTCGCCGGCGAGGCCGGCGTGCCGTTCTTCGTCATCAGCGGCAGCGAAGTCACCGGGTTCCTCATCGGTCTCGGCGTGGCCAGGATCAAGAAGCTGTTCCGTCAGGCGCGCAAGCGAGGCGGCGTGATCTTCATCGACGAGCTCGACGCCATCGGCGGGCGCCGGGGCCGGAATCAGAGCCACAACGAGGACGACCGTACCCTCAACCAGCTGCTGGTCGAGATGGATGGCTTCTCCCCCCGTCAGCACGTGCTGGTGATCGGTGCCACCAACCGGCAGGAGGATCTCGATCCGGCACTCCTCCGGCCCGGCCGGTTCGATCGCGCCATCGCGGTCGGTCTTCCCACGGCGTCCGAGCGCGAGGCGATCCTGCGCCTGCACGTACGGCAGCGAGGCGTACCGCTGGATCCCGAGGTCGATCTCGCCCGGCTCGCGCGGCTGATGCCGCAGAACAGTGGCGCGGACCTGGCCAACCTGGTGAACGAGGCGGCCATCGCGGCGGCGCGGGAGCGAGTGAGCGTGGTGGCCTGGCGCCACTTCGAGCAGGCGCGCGACCGCCTGCTGCTGGGGAAGGAGCGCACCGGGTTCCGCGCCACCGACGACGAATGGCGCGCGGTAGCGGTGCACGAGGCGGGACACGCGCTCGCCGGCATCCTGTTCCACGCCGAAGACGGTCTGCACAAGGTGACCATCCAGCCGCGGGGGCAGGCGATGGGGGTCGCCCATTTCTCGCCCGGCGAGCTGGTGCTGCACACCCGGCGGTATCTGGAGGGGCAGATCTGCAAGGGACTGGGTGGCCGCGCGGCGGAGGAGATCGTCTTCGGCCACGACGCCGTGACCAGCGGCGCGAAGGCGGACCTGCAGCACACCACCCGGGTGGCGCGGGAGATGGTGTACAAGCTGGGCATGGGGCCCACCACGGGACTGGTCGCCTTCGACGAGCGGGAAAGCGGTGGGGCGGTGAGTGCCGAGCTGCACGCGGCGATGGACCGCGACGTCCGCCTGATCGTGGAGCTGCTCTACACCCGGGTTCGCGAGGCGATCGAGCTGCACCGGAACGCGCTCGAGGCATTGGCCGAGGCGCTGCTCGAGCAGGAGACGCTGGAAGGAAACGAGGCGCTCTCGATCCTTCGGACCCATGGCGTCAGCATGGAGGACGCGCTCCGCCGCCGGTCGGTCGACGACCGGCTTCGCGGCGCGCGGCGGCCGGGCGTGATCCGGGGGCGGGGTCCGGCGGCCACCTGATCGGCGGGGAGCGGCGGGGGGAGCGGGTCCGAGGCCGCTACCGAACGCTCCGGGTCGGAGCCCGGGCAAACTGCGCCCGGTCTCCTCGCCTGCGCGTTCTAACGCGGCCCCGGACCCGCTCCCCCCGCCGCTCCCCGCCGATCAGGAAGACAGGGCCCGCGCAGCCCCCGCGCCCGTGACTCGCCTAGAAGCTCTCCAGGGTCCACAGATCGCCGCCCCTCGGCTCCGCCCGGTCGAACAGAATCCAGCGGCCGTCGGGCGACCACACCGGGTAGTCGATCCGTACGTCCGGATCGGCGAATTGATGGACTGGATAGGGCGCCCTTCCGTTCACCGGGTGCGCCCAGAGCACCTTGTGGCCGCGCACGTCCATGACCAGTGACCGGCTGGGCGAGAACGACATGTGCCCTCCGCTCATGACCGGAGGCAGCGTGTCCAGCTCGCCGCTCGCGATATCCACCCGAAAGATCTGCATCTGCCGGTCGCGCTCGCCGCGGAACACCACGGCCCGGCTGTCGCCGCTCCACAGCAGGAAGTGTCCCCAGCATCCCACCGACGCCAGCTGTCGCTGGTTCGAGCCGTCTGCGTTCATCACCCAGACCTCGGAGCGGCCGGTTCGGTCGGAGACGAACGCGATGTGCTCCCCGTCCGGCGAGTAGAACGGATTGGTGTCGAGCGCCGGGTCGTCGGTGAGCCTGGCGAGCGCGCTGTCCCCGAGCCCGACTCGCCAGATGTCGGTATTGCCGCCCCGCGCGGAGAAGAACACCAATGCGCTCCCGTCCGGCGACCACGCCGGTTGGTAGTCGCCGCCCGGGCCGGAGGTGATCTGTCGGGCGACGCCGGCGGAGTCGCCCAGCCAGATGTTCATCTCCCCGGCGCGATCCGAGTTGAACGCGATCCGTCGGCCGTCGGGCGACCACGTGCCGCGGCTCTCCACCCGGGTGGTCGCGAGCACCGGCTCCGCCGGGCCGGCGCTGCGCCCGCTCTCCGGTGAGACCGGCAACCGCCAGAGGTCCGAGTTGATGCCTTGCACCGCGAACACCAGATGGCGGCCATCCGGGGCGAGGCTGGCCTGGACGTCCTCGCCGGCGCCCGTGGTGAGCTGCACCGCCGGGCCGGCCGGAGCGCCTGACGCCTCGACCGGCACGCGCCACAGGTTGAGGCCGCCTCCCCGGTAGGAGGAGAAGTAGATCGCCCGGCCGTCCGGGGACCACGTCGGGTCGGTGTCGAAGACGTAGTCGTCGGTCACCGGTGTGACCCTTTGGGTGGCGAAATCGGCGATGGCGATGTCGGACTTGGTCTTCTCGATCCGGCGAAAGACCAGCCGTGACCCATCCGGCGACCAGCGGGGCTGGGTGTGTACCACGGCCTCGCTCGAGTCGGACGTCACCTGCCGCGGGTTGCGTCCCCGGGGATCCGAGACCCAGACCCGCTGCCCGCCCGCGAGCAGCGCGTCGAAGGCGAGGCGCCGGCCGTCCGGCGAGAACGAGGGATTGAACCCGTTGTCCAGGAGCTTCGTTTCCCGTCCGGACTCGAGCTCCCGGGTCCACAGCTCCGCGCCCTCGAAGTAGTACCCGTCCACTTCGGATGGCTCCAGCTTGCCGGTCGCGGTCGCCCCCCGCACGAACGCGATCCGGCTTCCGTCCGGAGACCAGGCCGGCTGGATGTGGTCGCGCCGCGCCTCCGTGAGCTGCCGCTCGGCCCCGCCCGCCATCGGCCGCACCAGGATCTGACGGAATCCACCCACTTCCGCGGCGTAGGCCAGCAGCTTCCCGTCGGGCGACCACGCCGGCCATTCCTCCACCCCTTCCCCGAAGCTGAGCTGCGCGAGCTTCCGCGGGAATCCCGATGCGACCGTTCCCCCCGTCGATCCGGCGGTCGCGGCGCGCGCCGTAGGATCGAAGCGCCCTCCCCGGAGTGCGAGGAACCCCGCCAGCGCCGCGACGACCGCGACGCCGGCGGCCACCCAAGCCACGCGGGGTAACCTCGCCGGCGGGGCCACCCTCTCGGATCCGCCGAGGGCGTCCGCGAGCTCGGCCATGCTCGTCTGCCGATCCGATGGCGACTTGGCGAGGGCGCGCGACAGCACCGCCCGGATCGCCGGCGGGATCGCTGCGCCGGACCCGCTCACCAGCGGCGGCGGCTCGGTGAGATGCTTCACGACGACGACGTGCGCCGTCGCGCCGTGGAACGGCGGTTCGCCGGTCAGCATCTCGTAGAGCACGCACCCCAGCGAGTACACATCGGTCCGGGCGTCGAGATCGGAAAGGCCGGTGGCCTGCTCCGGGCTCATGTATGCCGGCGTCCCCACCACGATCCCGGTGCCGGTCAAATTGGCCGCGGAGCCTCCCACGGCCGGCCGGGCGATGCCGAAGTCGGCCACCAGCGTGCTGCCATCCCGGGTCAGCAGGATGTTCTCCGGTTTCACGTCGCGGTGGATCACGCCGTGCTCGTGCGCGTAGTGCAGCCCGCGTGCGGCCTCGCGCGCGATCCGCAGCGCCTCCTCCCGATCCAGCGGCCGTTTCCGCTGGAGCCGGTCGCGCAGGGACTCCCCCTCGATGTACGGCATGGTGAACCAGAGGATCGGATCTTCGTCGCGAGCCGTCTGGATCTCCCCCGAGTCGTAGACCGGGACGATGTGGGGGTGCTGCAGGCGGGCGGCGAGCATGATCTCGCGGAGGAATCGTTCGGGGCCGAGCGTGCTGGCCAGCTCCGGTCGCAGCACCTTGAGCGCGACCAGGCGGTCGTAGCGCAGGTCCCGCGCGAGCCAGACGGTCGCCATCCCGCCATGCCCGAGCTCCCGCTCGACGGCGTAGCGGCCGCTCAGGCCGCTGGCGAGATCCTGGTTCCGCGCGTTCATGGGTTGTCGAAGAAAACTAACCTTCGGTCCCCACCGGGAGGACGACCAGGCCCAGCGGCACCCGCCTGATCCCGCGCCAGACCCGGGTCTCGCCGTCGGGCAGTCGGAGACGAAGCTGGCTGGAGATTCCGCCATCGAGCAGCATCGCGCGGCGGCAGCCGAGCGCGCCCATCAACGCGGCCATCTCCGGCGTGGTGAGGCCGAATGGCAGGTTGGACAGCGCTCCGCCGAGTCCCTCGAACCGGGTGATCGCGATCAGCAGGCGGTCTCCCCGGTCGAGCCCGAGGGCCAATCGAGCATCGCGGTGGTCGAGGTCCACCCCGAGCCCTGGCTCGCGCAGCGGCCGGGGAATCTCACCGTCCCCCGCGAGCAGCGTGGGGTACGATTGAAACGCCTCGCGAACCGCTCGATCTCTCCTCCACGCCGGAATACTGTCGGGCGGCACCAGGCGCGCGATTCCCGCGGTGTCCACCACGAGCGCGGGTGCGAGTGGACCGCTGCCGGGCGGTCGCGTCTCCTCGCCGGCCCTCACCAGCCAGCCCCACGGCCCCGAGGAGGTGAACTGTCCCGCGTTGAGCGCCACGAGCGCCTCCGGCGGAGCCGAGTCCACGGTCCAGCGCAGCGGGCCACCGTCCCGGCGCTGGAGCATGCGCGTTTCCATCCGGACCTTGCTCGGCTCCAGCTCCACCAGAACTGCTCGAACCCGCCACGCTTCTCCCTCACCGGAAAGCTGCAGCTCGCCCCAGCGCACCCCCGGGGCGATGTTCCGCCACTCCACCGCACCGGCCAGGGCGGGCAACGGCCCGTCCCACCTCACCGGCGCGCGATCGGCACGCCACCACTCACGCCATCCCTCCGGTCCCCGTACCGACAGCACGGCGGGCGCCGAATGCAGCGCGCCCCCGACCCCTATCAGCGGGCCGAGGGCGGCGCAGTACAGCAGGGCCGCTCGGAACACGGACCCGCCGGTCAGTGACCCCGCTCCTGAAGCGCCTCGCCCGCCTCGAACAGCTCGGGCCCGCGCTTCTCCATGGCCTCGATCTCGTCACCCGAGAACGCCCACATCGACGACGTCACGGCCACCTCGCCTCCCTCGCGGACCGCGTACCGTACCCGCTCCTTCATGATGGCGTACTGCTCGGGCGTCATCTTCGCCGCGGCCGCGCCCGCCTCGTCGAGCTTCAGGTCGGGGTAGTTGGGTGGCGTGGGGGGGTCTGGGCGCATCGGCTCGGGCCCGCACTTGGCCGCCGCCGCCTGCATGTCGCTCGACGCCTGGTTCGCCGACGCGGCGCTCGGCGCTCCCACGGCCCGGCTGATCGAGTCGGAGAGGCGCATGACCTCCGCCATGTCGCCGTTGGCCTGGGCCGCCTTGATCCGCTCGGCCACCGCGTTCATCCGGCGCTCGAAGTCCTTCTCGTCGCCGCCGGTCACCTGGGCCTGGGCGGCATCGAGCTCCTTCTTCGCCTTCGCTTCCGCGGGCTTGACGTGGGTCGCCTGGCACTGCTCCCAGGCCTGGTGCCTCGCTTCGTACTCCTTGAGCCGCGCCGGATGCTTCCGGTTCTCCTCCTCGTAGGCCGCTCGGACCGACCCCTGCTGCTTATCGGCGTCATCGAGCGCCGCGAGCTCGGCGCGATATCCCGCGAGGAGGCCGTCGAGACGCTGGTCGGTGATTTCGACAACGCGGTCGTTGAAAGTCGGTGACTTTCCCCCGACGCCCCCGATCTTGGGCAGCTTGGGCTTGAACTGAGCCGAGGCGGGCGCGGCGGCCAGCGCGCCGAGCAGGGTGAGCATGAGGACCGGGCGGACACACGACGTCATACGGACAGCCTCCGGGGCAAGGGCCGCGCCCCGACAGGGGGCGCGGTATGGATCTGGGTTTGGACCGGGCGGGAATATACCTGGCGAACTCTGCTCAGCCAGGGAGCGGATCGGTGTCAGTGCCGTCCGCGGTTGGCGGCAACCAGGCCGGCGCCGATGACCGCGAGACCCAGGAGGGTCTTGCCACGATTGAGCCTGGCCGCGGTGTAGGCGCTCGACTCCAGGACGCGGCCGGGATAGTTCCCCCGGACCTGCACATCGCCGGGAAGTGGCTGATACAGGGTGTCGTTGCCTCGGGCGGGGATGTCGGTCTGCTGCCCGGTGAAGCCGGTCGCCTCCTTGAGGCGGTCAAAGGCCCGGGTGGCGAGCTTCTCGGCGGAGGAAAAAACCTTGCCGCTTCCGCCCACCAGCAGGTCGCGCTCGGGGTTCTCGGCGCAGTGCAGGATGGCGTCCGCGACCACCTCGGGCGCATAGACCGGTGCCATCTGCTTCGGCTCGACGCCGAGGTAGTTCTTCGCGTGCCCGGTGTACGGAGTATCGATTGCCGCCGGCTGGACCAGGGTGATGGAAACGGGGGCACCGCTCTCCTCGACCTCGAGTCGAAGCGAGTCGGTAAAACCCTTCACCGCATGCTTGCTGGCCGCATAGTGGCCCTGGAGCGGGTAGCCGGTGTCAGAGAGGACACTGCCGATGTTGATCAGCGCTCCACCCCCGGCTCGCAGGTGGGGAAGGGCCGCGAGCGAGCCATTCACCACGCCCCAGTAATTGGTGTCGAAGAGGCGGCGCGCGTCCTTCAGGCTCACGTCCTCGATCCGGCCGTAGACGGAGACTCCCGCATTGTTGATCCAGGTGTCGATCCGGCCGAGGTCCGATACGACGTGCTGGGCCAGCCCTCGCATGGCGCTGGCGTCGGCTACGTCGGCCACGTAGTGGCTCGCGCGGCCACCGCGGTCCTGGATCTCCCGGACGGCAACCGCAAGGTCCTCGTCATCGCGTGACATCAGCACCACCCGGGCGCCCCGTTCCGCCGCGAGACGCGCGGTGGCGAGTCCGATGCCGCTGGAGGCGCCGGTGATGACGATGATCTGCTCGCTCAATGGCTTCAGTTTGAGTTTCATCGGGCTACTCCCGGCGAGGAGAATTTCCGGCATGCCATATGGCCGCCGGGCCTCTGCCAGTGTAGCTCCGGACACGCGGTGGGAACGTGGGCTGGATCACCCGGCCTAGGCGGCCAGGCCGCCTCGAGACCTCCTCACATGTATGCGCTGTGTCGCTCGGAGGGGACGGATCTCACTGTCACGGATTGACCCGCTCAGATCCTCCGGATGCTCGTCGAACCACTCACGCTCCTCTTCGGGCGCGTCGTTCCAGCCGTTGTAATCGCACGTAAGCACTGTCGTCACCTTCCTCGTTGCCTTGCCCCACGACCTCCTTTGCAGGCCGCGTGCCACGCACATGAGCAAACGCCTTGAAAGACGGCACGGTTCCAGTAGCTATCCTTTTGGGTCATGCATCACATCGACCCACTTCCGATCGAACAGGTGCTGCCCGAGTTGCGCGCCGCGCTCCGGAGCGGGACCAGTGCCGTCCTCCAGGCCCCGCCGGGGGCGGGAAAGACCACGCGCGTTCCCCTCGCGCTACTGGAGGAACCGTGGCTCGAGGGCCGCCGCATCGTGATGCTGGAGCCGCGACGGCTGGCGGCCCGGGCCGCGGCCCGACGGATGGCGGTCATGCTGGGCCAGCGGGTCGGCGACACCGTCGGATACCGAGTACGTCACGAGTCGGTCGTCGGATCCAGGACCCGCATCGTGGTCGTCACCGAGGGCATCCTGACTCGCATGCTCCAGACCGATCCGGGGCTCGAGGAATTCGGTCTCGTCATCTTCGACGAGTTTCACGAGCGGAGCGTCCACGCGGATCTGGGACTCGCCCTCACGCTTCACAGCCGGTCGGTGCTGCGCGCGGACCTCCGTGTACTCGTGATGTCGGCCACGCTCGAGGGCGGCCCCGTCGCCGGGCTGCTGGGCGGTGCCGCCGTGGTGACGAGCGAGGGCAGGGCGCATCCGGTCGAGGTGCTCTACCGCCCGCGCCGTTCGGGGACGCGGCTGGAGCCGGCGGTGGCGGCGGCCGTCCGCCAGGCTCTCGAGGAGAAGGACGGCGACGTGCTGGTCTTTCTCCCGGGAGCCGGGGAGATCCGCCGGGTGGAGGGACTGCTGCATGGCATCGCCGCGGACGTCATCCCGCTGCACGGAAACCTCGCCCCGGACCAGCAGGATCGTGCCATTCTCCCCAGCCGGCCGGGCGCCCGGAAGGTCGTGCTCGCCACCTCGATCGCGGAGACCAGCCTGACCATCGAGGGCGTCCGCGTCGTAGTGGACGCCGGCCTCTCGCGCGTGCCCCGCTACTCCCCGCGCACCGGCATGACCCGGCTAGCCACGGTGCGCGTATCCCGCGCCTCCGCCGAGCAGCGGCGCGGGCGCGCAGGAAGGCTTTCCCCCGGCGTCTGCTATCGGCTCTGGTCTTCCCAGGAAGAGGCGGCGCTGCCCGAGCGTTCCGCACCGGAGATCCTCGAGGCCGATCTCGCGCCCCTGGCCCTCGAGCTGGCGGCCGCGGGCGTGCGCGATCCTGGCGAGCTCCGCTGGCTCGACCCGCCACCTGCGGCCGCCTTCTCCGAGGCACGGTCTCTGCTCGTCCAGCTCGGCGCCCTCGACGGATCGGGAAGCTTCACCCGCCACGGTGCCGCGATGAGCCGTCTCGCTCTCCACCCGCGGCTCTCCCACATGGTCATGAGGGCCATCGATTTGGGCGCGAGGGACGCGGCGTGTGAGCTGGCGGCATTGCTAACGGAGCGCGATCTCCTGCGTCGAAGCGAGGGTGGCGCCGACGCGGACATTCGGACGCGTCTCGATCTCCTGCGGGGGACGGTCACGCGGCAGGACGTAGACCGCGAGGCGTTGCGGCGGGCGAGGGCGGAGGTGGCCGCGTGTCGCCGGGGCGGGGGAGGTGGGCGGGTAGCAGGCGCAGGCGAGGTGGACGCAGGTGTGTTGCTGGCGTTCGCCTACCCTGATCGGATCGCGCAACGCCGGCCGGGCACGGCTGGGCGATTCCTCCTCCGGAACGGCCTCGGGGCGTTCCTCGAGCCTCAGGGGCTTTCGCGGGAGGAGTACCTCGTGATCCCGGAGTTGGATGGCAAGCGGCCGGAGAGCCGGATCCTGGTTGCCGCCCCGCTCGCTCTGGGCGAGATCCGGGAATGGTTCGCGAGCGACGTGGTCGCCGAGGGCGTGGTGGAGTGGGACCCGGCGACGCGGAGCGTCGCCGGCAGACGCCGGGAGCGGCTCGGGGCCATCGTCCTCCGGGACGCGGCGCTGCGGAATCCGGACCCGGCCCTGGTCAGGGGGGCCCTGATGGACCGTGTCCGCAGGGAGGGGATTCGGACGCTTCCCTGGGAGGACAGTGCAACCCGGATCCGCGAGCGCATCACCTTCATCCGCACGCTCGATCCGGGGTGGCCGGATGTCTCCGATGAGGCCCTGACGGCGTCGCTCGACGGGTGGTTGGGACCCCGGGTGAGCGGGCTGACACGCTGGGACGACCTGGCGCGAGTCGATTTCGGGGGCGCGCTCCTCGACATGGTGGGCTGGGAGCGGCGCGGCGCGCTGGATCGGCTGGCCCCGACTCATGTGGTGGTGCCGAGCGGGTCGCGGATTCCGGTGGACTACGGGGACCCCGAGCGGCCGGTCCTGGCCGTCCGGCTCCAGGAGATGTTCGGTCTGGCTGAAACACCCCGTGTCGGCCAGGGCGCGGTCCCGCTCACCCTGCATCTGCTCTCGCCGGCGGGGAGACCGGTCCAGGTGACGCGCGACCTCGCAGGATTCTGGCGAACTTCGTACTTCGATGTGCGTAAGGACCTGAAGGGGAGATATCCCAGGCACCACTGGCCGGACGACCCCCTGCGGGCGGAGCCGACCCGGCGGATTCGTGGGAAGAAATGATGGGGAACTCCCCCGGGCTGGGGGATGTTGAGGAACCGTGGAAGTGTGCGACGAACGCCATGGTTCGGACATCAAGCCAGAGTACCGGTTCCCGGTGATGCTGTCCCGGGGGCAATCATATAAGTGATTAACTGACAACTGCTTGCCGGTTTGGCTGTGGTTCGCCCACCGGCGGGTGAGAACAGGAGCAGGACGTGGCGGTGACCAAGCGGACGGGTGGGCGGCGGCGTTCGACGCGGGCGGCCCAGCTGCCCAAGGCGATCGACGAGGGTCGGGAGAGCCTGGACTTCTACCTCCAGGAGATCAGCCGGATCCCCCTTCTCAAGATCGAGGAGGAGACGGCTCTGGCGCGGCGCGCGTTCAAGGGCGATGTCGAAGCGCAGGAAAAGCTCGCCCGTCACAACGTCCGCTTCGTGGTCTCGGTGGCCAAGAAGTTCCAGAATCGCGGCGTCCCGCTCATGGACCTCATCGGCGAGGGCAACCTCGGCCTGATGACCGCGGCGCGGAAGTTCGATCCGGATCGCGGCGTGAAGTTCATTTCCTACGCCGTGTGGTGGATCCGGCAGGCGATCCAGGCCGCAATCGCCCGGCACGGGCGGCCGGTCCGGGTCCCGCTGAACCGGACTGCGGACCTCAACCGGCTGGGCCGTGCGACCGTCCTGCTGACGGAACGCCTGGGCCGGGCGCCGACCACCGAAGAGCTGGTGCAGGCCACCGGGCTTACCCGGGACGCGGTCCGAGCGCTGGGTGCCCTCCACATCGAGGCGCTGAGGCTCGACCACCCGGTCCGCGAAGCAGACGACCGTGGGCGGATGGAGCGGTTCGTCCCCCTGACCCAGGATGGGACCGACGCCGCTACGATGGCCAATAGCCGCACCACCGACCTGGAGACCGCCCTCGCGGCGCTGCCCGCCCGCGATGCCAAGGTGCTTCGCCTCTACTTCGGTCTGGACGACGGGAAGAGCCGCACCCTCGAGGAGATCGGCCGGATGATGGGGGTCACCCGGGAGCGTATCCGTCAACTGCGCGACCGCGCACTCCGGCAGCTCCGGGAGCAGCACGGCGACAAGCTCCGGGAGCTCGCCGCCTGACCTGACCGGGTCCCGAAACCATGCCCCGACCGGCTGCCGCCGGTCGGGGCATTTTCGTGTTGCCAAAGATTGCAGTCACATGGGACTGGACTAGACAGTCTCAATGATGAATACTTGGAGAACCCCTGTTCGAAATCCTGTCGATGCGGTTGGCGAGGCCGAGGTCTCGTCAGCCGGGTGAGGTCACGCGTGAAGCGATTCTCCTCCGTGCCCCGTGGTGCCCGGGCCTTTCTGACCGAGCACTTCGAGCTGTTCCTGACCGCAGTCGGTGTCTTCGTGGCGACCGGGTTGATCTTTGCCGATATCTCCCGGGGAGAACGGGGGCTGGCCAATGTATTCCTCGTCTGGCTCCAGGGATTTCTGATCTGGGCGGTGCATCGCCACGCGTGGTTTCGGCGCCGTGCGCTGGTCGACAAGATGCGGCTGATGCTCCAGGACAGGGTCAACAACCAGCTCACCGTCATGCTCGGGGTGACGGAGATCCAGGATCGGGACCCGACGCCGGCCCAGCGGCAGGACATGGAGACGGCAACCACGGCCGCCCGGCTCGTGGCCCACGAGCTGGAGACCTTGTCGCTCGATTCGCTCCACTCGTGGGAGCACCGCTACCGGTACTTTCTGCGCGGTATGTGGCGCTGATTAGCGACCTCTGCGGCACTCCCGGCAAATTGCAGTGAGCCCGGGCGGCGGCCTGGCCGCCGCCGCCCGCGAGCCGGTTGGAGCAACACCGGTTACGGCTATTGTAACTCCTTTCACATTACTGCCTTAGTCTCCCACCACCAGAGCTCTCGGCGGGCGGCGCACGCCGCTCCGCCGAGGACATATGCGGACTGGATATTGCTTTCGGTCACCGGGATGAGCGTGCCCAGCCGGATGTCCCTCCGCCGAATTCCGTCCGCCTTGCACCTCCACGTTCGCATCGCCTATGCGAACGCCTGGGAGGCGCTGGTCGGCACGCATACCTCCCAGTCCCTCCAGTTCGTCTGCGAGTTCGCCTCCCGCGTGCCGGTGCTCGGTGCCCTCGACCTGTACTTCGATGTCGTGGCCGTGCCCGAGGCCATGCAGGAGACGGTGCGGACCCGGACGCTCACCTCGCTCGAGCTCGAGTCGCTCCCACCGCTCACCTCGCTGCCGGTCCTCCGAGGCTGGCAGGTGTTCCGGCTCGACCGGCTGATCGAGCAGCAGCAGTATCGGCGTCGCTATCAGGAAAAGACCCTTCAGCTGGCGCGGATGGTGGGCGCACGTGCCGCCGAGGCGGTGGTCGCGACCCACGTGGAGAACGCGATCGGCTTCTGCGCGTTATTGCGGGGAGTGCTGCCGGTGGAACAGGCGACGGACCACTACCTGCGGGAGTTCAGCCTCTCGTCCAGCAGCGCGCAGATGGTCTGGCAGCGGGTGCAGGCGCGAGTGGCGGGCGAGGAGCTGACCGCGCAGTACTCCGATCCGCCGCCGCCGCCGCTGGACCCCGAGGAACCCGAGCCGATCGCGGCGCCGGGGCCTGAGCCGATGGCGCTGAGCTCCGGTTATCCCGATGCCGATGACGAGGTGGACGAGGGGGCGCTCAGAACTCGAAGCCCATACCCAGATTGACGTGAGTGGCGGCGAGGTCGTCCACCGGAGCCCGGTACCGGGTGCGGAGGTGGCGGACCTCGATCCCCACGACGGCCGGCAGGCGCCGCCAGGTCAGGTGCCCTTCGATGGCCACGTTTCGAAGCCTTGACTGATCGCCCAGATCGTCGTCATCCGGATCGTCGATTCCCGCACCGCCTCCGATCTCCCACTGCTCCGACGGCCGCAGGTTCAGTTGTGCCCACCCCCCGACCGCCGAGACCGGGACCCCGTCCAGAACCATGTTCTGCCCGATGCCACCGCCCCCCAACCCCGCCAGGGCCTGCCCGGTGAACGCCTCCGCACGAAAGTCCACGCGGCTGCCGAGCGGCGTCCAGATGCTCATGGCCAGCGCCTTGGAGGGGACTCGATTGCCGGCGGGGTCCAGGATCCAGCCGTAGTGTCCGCCGGCGCTCAGTTCGCCCAACAGGTCGCCCTGTCCCCAACGTCCCCGCACCCGACCCTGAAAGAACGGCCGGCCGCTCCGCTCGGCGATGTCGGGCTGGGTGGTGAAGGTCCCCTGCGGCTCGCCGGACGTGGGAGCGAGCGCCGCCACCTCGGCGCCGATCCGGAGGCCGGCGGTGCTCGGTGCGAGGTCGGCGCTCAGCCGGACCTGCGGGATCCAGAGCCACAGGTTGCCGGCACCGGCAAAGTCGGGAAATCCGATGCTGGCGAGGGACGACGGACTCACTCCCGCGATCGGCGGCGATTCCTGGCCCACCAGCAGTGCCACCCGATTCCAGGTCAGCCCGGCGAAGGCGCGGCGGATCCGCAGAAGGGGGAAGGTGCGGCCGCCGGTGGACGGCTGCTGGCCACCGAAGAAGTCCACGTCCAGCTCGCCCGTGATCGCGCCGCCGGCGAACTCCGGCACCAGGGCGAAGACAGTGACGCGTGACTGCCGCACCGTGGCGCTCGAGGTGCTGGCTTCCGGCGTCAGACCCGCCGGCAGCGCGAACTGGGGCACGTCGCTGTTGTTGACGTTGTCGGTGGTATGAAAGGCGTTCATGAGCACCAGGCCGTGCACGCTGGCCTCGATATCGGGCTGCTGTGACGCGAGCGGTGCACAGATGCCCACCGTCAGGGCGAGGAGCGCCGCCGGCGCCCGCCGGCGTGCATCGCGCGTTGACGCGCTTCGGAGCGGTCGGTAACCTTTCGGCATGCCTGGTAAAGTACAGTCCGGCCTCGCCGCCCGCCGCATGTTGGGGGTGGTGGGGCTGACGATGGTCGCCCTCGCCGCGGGGGCGTCCGCGGGGGTCAGCGGCCGGGTCACCATGCTGGACAAGGAGAATCAGCCGGGCGACGACGTGGGCCAGGCGGTCATCTGGCTCAGCGGCGCGCCCGCGCAGCCGAGGCCTCCGATGCAGACCGACGTGGGCAACTCCGGGAAGGAGTTCTCCCCTCACGTCCTCGTCGTACCGGTCGGTTCCACCGTCACCTTCTCCAACCACGATCCCTTCAATCACAACGTGTTCTCCCTCTCGGAGGAGAACCCGTTCGACCTGGGCCTCTACGGCCGTGGCGAGGTGCGGAAGGTGCGCTTCGAGCGGGCCGGGCTGGTGCGGGTCTACTGCAACGTCCACGCGCAGATGAGCGCGCTGATCCACGTCCGCGACACCCCGTGGTACACCCAGCCGTCGAGCGACGGCTCCTTCACCATCGGCTCGGTGCCGGCCGGGAAATACACGCTGCACGCCTGGCACGAGCGCTCGCCGGAGGTCACCCAGCCCCTCGTCGTTCCGCCCGACGGCCTGGCGCAGCTCACGATCGAGCTCGACGCCCGCGGCTACAAGTTCGAGCCGCACCTCAACAAGCACGGCCAGCCGTATCCCCAGCAGGGCAGGCGCTACTGAGGCGCGCGTCGGTCCGTTGGCGATGATCCTTCCCCTCGGTACCCGCATCTTTCTCGGCACCGCGCTGGTGGTGGTGGCCGTGCTCGGCTCCGCGCTGCTGGTCACCAAGCACAGGGCCGATGCCGCGGCGGACGAGGCGTCCGCCCGGGCACTCGGCGCCACCGCATCGTCCATCAGCGAAGCGCTCGAGAGCCGAAGTGTGACTCTGCTCCGGCTCACCCAGGCGCTGGTGCAGGTTCCCGCCTACGTCTCCCGCATCGGCGAGTCGCTGCGCATCGGCGACCGCGCCAACCTGCTCGACCAGGCTGACGAGCTCAGGCTTCAGACCGGCGCCCACTGGGTGCTCATCACCGACGGAGCCGGGGTGCTCCAGGCGTGGACGGAAAACCGGGGCAGCTCGGGAGAGGATTTCTCCCGCGGGGCGCTCATCGGCCGCGCACTGGAGGGCCAGATCACCCAGGGCCTCTGGCTGGAGCCCACCGAGGGGGGAGACGACCTGTATCAGGCGGTCGGCGTGCCGGTGGCCGATCCCGGGAGCACTCGGCCCTTCGGGGTGGTGGTCGCCGCGCTCGAGGTAGACAGCGCCTTCGTCGCCCAGCTCCGCCGCAACACCGATTCGGAGATCGTCTTCTTCTCCCTCGACACGCTCGGGATCCCCCAGGTCGCGGTCGCGTCGCTCCCGCGCGAGATGATGGCGGCGGAGCTGCGCCGTGCCCCGATCGGCAAGGGCGAGGACACCACGTTCGCCCGGTTTCCGCTCCGCGCCGGCGACGAGAGCTATCTCGGCGCCTCGGGATTCCTCCGTAGCGCCGACGGCGTACCGCTCGGCGGCTTCCTCGGCCTGCACTCGCGAGACCAGGAGCTGGTCGCCTACCGGCAGCTCAGCCGGACGATCGGGTGGTCGTTCGTGGTGGGCCTGCTCCTCGCGCTCGGTTTCTCGGTGCTGATGGCGCGGCGGATCACCGACCCGGTCCGGCAACTGGTTCGGGCCACCCGCAAGGTCAGCGAGGGGCAGTATACCGGCCGCATCGAAGTGCGGAGCGGCGACGAGATCGGCGAGCTGGCGGGGGCGTTCGGCCAGATGGTGGAGGACCTGCGGGAGAAGGACCGGCTGGTGGCGTATCTCAGGACCGGAGGGCAGCGGGGCGGCGGGGCGGTGGGGCAAGCGGCGACACAGCTCGGAAGGGGCGAGGGGCCGGGCACGCTGGCGGTGGGTGAAAGGTTCGCCGGGCGCTACGACATCCATGAAGTCCTGGGGTCGGGTGGCATGGGGGTGGTGTACCGGGCGTTCGACCGGGAGGTGGGGGAGGCGGTGGCTATCAAGACGCTGCGCCCGGATCTGGGAGGCTTCGATCCCACACTGCTGGAACGGTTCCGGCAGGAGCTGAGGCTGGCCCGGCGGATCACCCACCGGAACGTGGTGCGGACCTACGATCTCGGCGAAGTGGACGGGATCTACTACATCACCATGGAGCTGGTCCGGGGGACCACCGTGGCCACGCTGATCCGGGAGGCCGGCCGGCTGGACGTGCCCGCCACGCTCGCGATCGGAAAGCAGGTCTGCCGGGCGCTCGAGGTGGCCCACGAGGAAGGCATCATCCATCGGGACGTGAAGCCGCAGAACCTGCTGGTGGACCCCAGCGGCTTCCTGAAGGTGATGGACTTCGGCATCGCCCGCCTGGCCCAGCACAAGTCCGAGCCGGGCGCCGGGCTCACCGCCGCCGGGGTGGTGGTGGGCACGCCGCAGTACATGGCGCCCGAGCAGTTGTTCGGGGAAGCGGTCGACGGCCGCGCGGATCTGTACTCGACCGGCGCGGTGCTGTTCGAATGTGTGACCGGCCGGCCGGTGTTCGAGGCGCCGAGCCTGGTCGCGCTGCTCGCGCGGCATCTGGAGGATACCGCGCCCAGCCCGCACGTCCTCAATCCCGACGTGCCGGAGTCGTTGTCGGTGGTGATCCTCCGGGCGCTGACCAGACGGCCGGACGACCGCTGGCCCAGCGCCGCGGAGCTGCTTCAGGCTCTGGAGCGAGTGCAGGCCTAGCGGTTGGCCACCGCGCTCGACTCGACCAGCCTGCCGTCCTTCACCAGTGCGGTGCCGTCCACCTCCAGCGTCGCGTCGGCGATCTCGGGGTTGATGCTGAAGTTGGACCGGTTGTCCCCGCCGGCCCAGACGTTGTTGCCTACGACGACCGTCACGGCGCCGGCGCGCGCCCAGACGTTCACCGCGCCGCCCTCCGGCACCTCGATGCCGGGGTTGATGCCGATGTCCACCACGCCGAAGACGTCCTTACCCGGACCCGCGACGGCATAGAACTTCTCCAGGGCCTCCAGCCCCGACTTCGCCGTCATTCCGACCATCTTGCCGCCCTTCAGCTCCAGCCTCAAGCCTTCGATCCGGTCGCCCTGATAGAACAGGCGGTCGGCCACGACCACTCCGGTGGCGGTGCCCGGCACCGGCGTCAGGAACACTTCCCCTGCCGGAAGCCACACCGAGACCGCCGGCCCGCCCTTCTTCCGGTCTTCGGGTGAGATGACGCCGTCACTCACGACCACCGGTCGCCCCGCGATCCGTACCCGCACGTCGGTGCCCGACGGGTTGGTGATACGCAGCTCCTTGCCGCCGGCGAGAACGCCGCGAAGCCGCTCACCGGTGGCCTGAATCCGCGAATAGTCGGCATCCACCCCGGCGTACATCATGTCGGCCAGAGCCTCGCGCGACATGCCGAACTGCTCGGCTCGCTCCGCCGAGGGATAGAGGCCATTACCCAGCGCGACGGAACGCACTTTCCGCGCTTGCATGCGGGCGATGACCGGCTGGAACGCCTTGAAGCGTGCCGCCATCCGCTCCGGCGCCACGCCCTTCGTGGTGCGACCTTCGCCCGACTCGGTGCTGATGAAAACGTCCGCCATCTCGGCGAATCCGAGCACGACCCGAGGGGTCTGGCTGTCGTACTTGGCGGGAACCTCGTCGTAGGTGCGCCGCTCGAGGCCGCGGGTGGTGGCGGAGACGAACGGATGTCCGCCGACCTTCCGCACCTCGATGGCGATGTCCTCCAGGAGGGGGAGGTCCTCGTCGCTGCCGAAGATCATCACGATTTCATCCTCGCCGACTCCGGCGCTCTGCTGCACGACCTTGGCGGCGACGGACTTGAAATCACGTGCGGGGGCACCGGTTTCGACGCTGTCCGGGGCGATGGACGCCGTTTCCGCATCTTCGGCGGCGGAGCGTTCCCGCTCGCACGCCGCGAGAGTCAGTGACAAGGCCGCGAGGAAGAGGATCGGACGGAAGGAAGAGACGGTACTGGCGGGTGCAGGTGATTCCGCGAGCATGGTACACCTCTGGCGTTGGCTTTCGAGGCGTCGCTTTCGATGGTGCGGGGAGGGGAGGGAACCGCGCGCCTACGCTACGGGCCGGTACCGGGAGTGTCAAGCATCCACGGGGCGAGGCAGAAAGCCCGACCGCGGGCCGCGCAAATCCCGGTACCTCGTTTCGTTGCAACAGGTTTACCCATGGCCTGCCGCTTGCCCTACCAAGTCGTGCAATTCCGTTCGTAAGGTCGTCGGCTCCCCCAATCGGACCCTGCATGCGCCGATCTCTGCACCGGTCGCTGATGGTCTCGCTCTGCGTTTCCGGCGTTCCGGCATTCCCGGTCGCCGCGCAGGAGCTTTCCGCGAGCGAGCGGTCCGAGCTGGAGGCCTGGTTTGTTCGGACGTCCGAGCGGACGCCGAACGGGCAGTGGGGGGTCAGCATCGGTACCATGGACGGCCGGCTGCTCTGGAGCGTGAGTCCCCAGCTGGAGCTGGTGCCGGCCTCGACCACCAAGCTCTTCACCACCGGGTTCTCCCGGGCCCGGATGGGCGGCGGCGCGCGCTTCACGACCCGCGTGATCGGCGACGGGCGGCTGGACACGGCCAGCGGGAAGTGGGTGGGGACCTGGGCGCTCGAGCTGGGCGGCGACCCGACGCTCGACCGGGCCGGGCGGAACGGCCCGACACTCCGCGAGCTGGCCCGCCAGCTTCGGCAGCGCGGTGTCCGGGTGCTCGCGGGCCCCCTCGCCGTCACCAGCAGAACCGGTCCCGCCACCTCGCGCTATCCCACGGTGTGGTCACCCGACTTCGAGGGCCAGCTCTACGCCCCGCCGGTCGGTCCGGTGTCGCTCCATGAAAACACGGTGTCGCTCACCTTCCGTCCGGGCCGAGAGGTCGGGGCGCCGCCACAGCTGGTGAGCGCCTATCCGGACGGTGTCGGCCGCATGGTACGCATCCTCGCCACGACGGTGGACGGGCGGCGCCGGCGGCTCTCGCTTCGCGCCGATCCGGACGGCGGCTGGACGCTGCGCGGCAGCATCGGCATCGACCGCCGAACCGCCGGCCTGAGCGCGGTGGCACACGATCCCTCGCAACTGCTGTTGGCGAGCTGGTCGGCAGCGCTCGAGCGCGCGGGCATCCGCTGGGTGGACCCGGGCGGACCGGTGACCCTGGCGCCGCTCCGGGCCACGATCCTGGCCCAGGTTTCCTCCGCACCCCTCGACAGCATCGCCACCGAGGTCAACCGGCGCAGCGTGAACATCGGCGCCGAGCTCATGCTCCAGTTCGCCGCGGGGAACCAGCTCAGCGGGCCCGGCCTCCTCACCCAGCACGTCCGCCAGGTCGTAGGTCCCGCCGCGCGGGTCCACCTGGTGGACGGCAGCGGGCTCAGCGAGTTCAACCGCATGAGCTCGCTGACCCAGATGCTCTACCTCGCCCGCTATCCGCAGATCCCCGGCAACCAGCGCTTCCCCCTGCTGCTGCCCGCCAACGGAACCGGAACGCTGCGCCGGCTCCGCGGAGGCGGCATGGCGCGGGGCGTGGTTCACGCCAAGACCGGCACGCTCGACGAAGTGGCGACCCTCGCGGGGTATCTCGCGCGGCCCGACGGGCTGCTGGTGCTGTCGCTGATGTACAACGGCAAGCGCATCGGGACCGCCCGCGCGGCCGAGTGGGAAGTCTTCCGGCTGCTCGGCGCCGACGCGGTGGACCTGAGCGGCACCCTCGACACTCACATGGGTGGCACCGGCCCGACCAATGACCGCTAGCCTTCTCCCGACGCCGCCGGCGCGCGAAGCCGCGTTCCGGACCTCCGAGATTCTCGCCGCCCTGTCCTGCGCGCTGGATATCACCGAGGGCCAACCGCCAGGCCACGCAGTCCGGACCTGCCTCATCGGGATGCACCTTGCCGACCGGGCCGGAATTCCGATGGTGGACCGCGGCGCGCTCTTCTACGCGCTCCTGCTCAAGGATCTCGGCTGCTCCAGCAACGCCGCCCGGCTCTGCACGCTCTTCGGGGCCGACGACCGCGGCCTCAAGCGCGAGCACAGGCTGACCGACTGGTCGCGCCGGGGTCGGAGCCTGGCGTACGCGCTCCGGCACGCTGTGCCGGATGCCTCGCCGATGGGCCGCCTCTTCCGGGTGGCCTCCATGGCGCTCGAGCAGCAGGGGAGCGCGCGGGAGATGGTG
This sequence comes from uncultured Gemmatimonadales bacterium, assembly GCA_963826065.1. Classification (GTDB taxonomy): domain Bacteria; phylum Gemmatimonadota; class Gemmatimonadetes; order Gemmatimonadales; family GWC2-71-9; genus CAVVWJ01. The sequence goes on along the minus strand of CAWGVP010000002.1, from coordinate 1,128,669 downwards.
CAGATCCGGTGCGACCGGGGCGCCGACATCGCGGCCATGCTCGGTTTCGGCGAGGCGACCCGGGACGCGATCCGGACGTTGGACGAGCACTGGGATGGTCACGGCATGCCCGGGGGATTGCGCGCCGGGGAGATCCCGCTGCTGGGGCGTGTGGTGGGCCTGGCCCAGTCGGTCGAGGTGTTCGCCAGCACGTTCGGGGTGGACGCGGCGATCGAGATGGCGGTCGAGCGGCGGGGACGGTGGTTCGATCCCGTGCTGGTGGATGCCGTCCGGACCTTCGCGGACGATGACGACTTCTGGGCCATGGTGCTGGGCCGCTCGCCCGAGCTGCATCTCGGCGCGCTGGAGCCCGAGGACCAGATCCTCCTGGCAGACGAATCCCGGCTCGACACCATCGCCCACGCCTTTGCCCGGGTCATCGACGCCAAGTCGCCCTACACCTACCTGCATTCGGAGCGGGTGGCGGAGCTGGCGGTGACCATCGGCCGGCGGCTTCACTTCAATGCCCGGGAGCTGCGAGACCTTCGCCGCGCCGGTTTGCTGCACGACATCGGCAAGCTCGGCGTCTCGACCCGGATTCTCGACAAGCCGGACCGGCTTACCGAGCGCGAGCGAGCGGAGATCCGGGTGCACCCGGCCTACACCCAGCGGATCCTGGAGCGGGTGGCGGCGTTCGGCGGGATCGTCCAGGTGGCGAGCTCGCACCACGAGCGGCTGGACGGGAAGGGGTATCACCTCGGCATCACGGGCGACCGGCTCTCGCCGATGAGCCGAGCGCTGGCGGTAGCCGACGTCTACGAGGCAACTACCGCCGACCGCCCCTACCGCCGCGGGCTGCCGCGAAACGAGGCGCTCGCGATCCTGCGGGGCCTTTCGGGCACCGCGCTCTGCACCGCCTCGGTCGAGGCGCTGGCCTCGGAGCTGGACTAGGGTTCGCCGGGGGCGATCGCCGCGACCGCCGCCTCGAGCGCGGCGGCCGACGGTGCCGTGCCCTGGCCGATTCGCGGGTTCCCACCGCCCCGCCCACCCACCCGTTCCAGCGCCGACCTCAACGTCGCCCCGGCGTCGCATCCGCCATCGGCCGACGCCGCCACGAGGAGCGCCGGCGGGCGCTCCGTCGATCCCACGAAGACCGCCCGAGGCATGCCGCTGACCGCCTGTGCCAGCGGGCGCATCCGCTCGATCGGCCCCTGCTCCTCGCGGACCACGATCCACCGCACGCCCGCCGCATCCGGCGCCGCGGCGGCGTGGAGGTCGCGTGCCCTGAGCGCCGCCAGACTCTCCTCCAGGTCCCGTTGCTTGCCCGCGGCCTGCTTGAGCTCGGCCCGTTGAGTCTCCAGCAGCGCGGGCAGCTCGCGCGGCGCGGCGGAGAGCTGGACCGCCAGCCGGGCGATGAGATCGAGATCCTCCCTCGCGCGGCGCACCGCCCGGGCGCCGCAGATGAACTCCAGGCGCACGCTCTTCTTCACCCGCTCGGACCTGGTGATGAGGACGGGGCCGATCTCGCCGGTCGCGCGCACGTGGGTGCCTCCGCAGGCGCTCCGGTCGAGGTCGTGGATGGTGACGATCCGGATGGTACCCTCGCGCGCCGGCGGCTTCCGCAGCCCGGCCGCGCTCCTGGAGTCCTCGAAACTCACCTCCACCGCCCGATTGTCGGCCACCAGCGCATTGGCGCGGCGCTCCGCTTCCACCAGACGGTCATGGGCGATGGCCGGGGCGTCGAGGTCGAGCGTGGAGGCTTCGGCGCCGAAGTGGACGCCGATGGTCTCGTGGCCCAGCAGATCGTGGAGCACCGCCGAGAGCAGGTGCTGGCCGGTGTGCTGCTGCATGTGATCGAACCGGCGATCCCAGTTCACCGTGCCGCTGGCCGGCCCGCCGGCCAGCGGCTGGGCCAGAACGTGGGCCACGCGCTCGCCTTCGTCCACCACGTCGAGGACTTCGATCCCGCCGAGTCGGCCGGTGTCGAACGGCTGACCGCCGGACGTGGGGTAGAAGGCGGTGCGGTCGAGGTAGATCCGGCGGCCCTCCTCGGAGCGGTCCACTACGGTGGCGTCGAACTCGCGGAGGTAGGCGTCGGTGTAGTAGAGGCGCACGGTCATGGGCGGAGAATACCTGAAGGCGAGGATGAGGCACAGGCGCCTTTACCCGGGTGTCATCCTGAGCGAAGCGAAGGAGGCATAGCGCGGCTTCGGCTCCTTCGCTTCGCTCAGGATGACAAGGCATTCACCCTTCCGTTCCAGGTCGGCGGGCGCGAGACTTCCCACTTCCTATGGCCAAACCCCGCTCCAGCCCCACGGCGGCCGTTCTCGGACGGATCGGCCTGCCGCAGCCCGTGGACGATCTCGCCTGGCGCCGGTGGGATGCGATCGTCGTGGGCGCCGGGCACAACGGGCTCGCCTGTGCCGCGTATCTGGCACGGGCGGGGCGCAAGGTGCTGGTGCTGGAGGCCCGCGACCGGGTCGGTGGCGCCTGCACCATGGAGGAGCCGTGGCCCGGGGTGCGGATGTCGCCCTGCGCCTACGTCGCCGGCCTGTTGCACCAGAAGGTCATCGACGAGCTGGACCTTCCGGGACACGGGTTCCGCTGGATGCCCGCGATCGGCGGGCTGTTCGTCCCGTTCGAGGACGGGAGCAGCATCCAGCTGTGGAACGACGATGCGCGCTGTGAGGCGGAGGTCGAGCGGTTCGCCCCCGGCGATCTCGCGGGGTGGCGGGCGATGCAGGGGGTGAAGCGAAGGCTGCGCGACGCGCTCCGTCCCGATGGCGAGGGGGACCTCTGGCTCGACCCGGCTCCGGACCGCGACGAGATCGAGCGCCGCCTCCGCGGCGACCGGGAGGCGCGGTCGCTCCTCTTCGACTGGTCCATGGTGGAGCTGGTCGAGCGCTACATGGACGACGAGCGGATGCACCTGGCGTACCTGGGGCAGGGCGTCATCGGGACCAACGCGAGTCCGCACGACCCCGGTACCGCCTCGGTCTGGTTCCACCACGCGTCGGGGCGGATGTTCGGTCAGCCGGGAACCTGGGGGTACGTCGAGGGCGGGATGGGCATGGTGTCGTTCATTCTGTGCGACGTGGCCCGGGAGCATGGCGCCGTGGTTGCCGCCGGGGTGCCGGTCGCCCGCATCCTGCCGGGCCAGGGCGTGGAGCTGGCGTCGGGCGAGCGGATCCGGGCAGGGCACGTGATCTCCAACGCCGACCCCAGCACCACGCTCCGGCTCCTCGGCACCGCCGCCGACGAGGGATGGGCGGAGCAGGTCCGCTCGATCCCGACGGCGGGCGTCACGGTGAAGGTGAACCTCAGGCTCTCGGAGCTGCCGAACTTCCGCGCCCGGCCCGGCCTCGACCAGCCGCATCACACCGGACAGACGAACACCCCGCTCACCAAGGACGAGTGGCGGGCCTGCCATCGCTCCGCCAACGAAGGCGTGCTGCCACCGAGGACCTGGAACGAGCTCTACCTGCACACCGTGTTCGACCGGAGCGTCGTGCCGGACGGGGTGCACACGATGAGCGTGTTCGCCCAGTACGTGCCGACCCGGTTCCGGGACGGCGACTGGGACGGCCGGCGCGAGGAGGTGGGCCGGGTGGTGGTGGAGTCGATCGGCCGCTTCTGCAGCAACATCCCCGCGGCGGTCACCGGCATGGAGGTGCTGGGCCCGCCGGATATCGAGGCGCGCGTCGGTCTCACCGGCGGGCACATCTTTCAGGGCGAGATCCTTCCGCAGTACATGTGGGACCGGCGGCTCCGGGCCCGGACGCCGATGGCCGGCGTGCTGCTCTGCGGGGCGGGGACCCACCCGGGCGGGAGCGTGATCGGGGTGAACGGACGAAATGCGGCGATGGAGGTACTGAGGGACAAGCGATCGAAGTGAACGCGAGGCCGCACGCCTATTCTTCTTCCGGTTCTTCCTCCTCCAGTGGGCGTTGGATCGCATCCAGACCGGCCATGGCCCGATCCTGTATGCCCTCTTCCTCGGCGCTATGCCACGCCTTGTTGAAGTCGCGGGCGGCGCCATCGAGGTCGCCGAGCGCCCGCCTGGCTTCCGCCCGCACCAGCCAGCTCCGCGCAAAGACCGAGTCGAGCTCTTCGATGGCGTCGTCGGCGTGACTCGCGGCCGCCGCCGGATCACCGGCGGCGAGGTGTGCCTCGGCCCGGTGCGTGAGGCTGAGTGCGTCGTGTTCCCTGCCGGGAACCCGGTCCAGCGCTTCCACGGCGGCGGCGGCGTCACCCGATCGCAACATTGCGATGCCGAGGCCGACGAGCGCCGAGGGGTTGCGCTTCGATGTGGCGAGCACGGCTTCGAAGGAGGCGGCCGCGTCGGCGTGCCGTCCCCGGCGCAGGTGAACCCATCCGCGTGAGATGTCGGGCTCGGGAGTCTGCGGGCTCATCTCCCGGTACCGCGCCCAGTCCACATCGGCAGCTTCGCTGCGTCCGGAGAGCGCATGGGCGAGGGCTCGGCGGGCGAGCAGCGAGGCATCGTGCGGCGCGAGCCGGATGGCCGAGTCGAGGATGGGCACGGCGTCCGCGACGCTGTCGTCGCGATGGAGGAACAGGGCGGCCACCCGCTTCAGTCCCTCGACATTGTTGAGCCGGGCGAGCAGAACGGCCATGGCCGGCGCGAGGAAGATCGTCCCGGCGACGGCACCGGTGATCGCCGCCGCAGCGACGCTCGGAGGCTCGCCGATCAGGTTGCGATGGAGCCAGGCCGCGGCGCAGGCGCCCAGCGGCGCGCTCGCCATGCCCGTCGCGAAAAAGGCGTCACGGCTCTCGAGATCGTCGGGCTCATAGCTGCCGTGGCAGATGCCGACGAGGAATCCCATTCCGCCGGCGATCCCATAGGCCCAGCCGGCGCCGGTCCGCTGCGCCCCCCACATCGCCACGACGCCGATCAGCATGCCCCAGAAGACGTTCCAGGCAGCGAGGAAGCCGAGGAAACTTCCCGACACGATGAGGGTCGCGCGGCGGATGAGGATGCAGGCCACGACCGTGACGGCGAGCCACAGCGGCAGCCGGAGGAGCGAGGCCCACAGCGCCCCGCTGGCCACGGTGCCGCCGAGCGCCCCGCCGAGCGCGGCGATGAAGGCAAGCCAGGCCCACGCGAGCGGCTTGGATCCGGCGAAGACGTCGGAGGTATAGTCGCTCCGCCTCCTCCGCATCTCGTCGGCGGTGAGGACGTAACCCAGGTCCTCCAGCCAGCTGTGGCTCTTGCCTTCTTTTCTCTTCCTCGCGCCCATGGGATCCCGACCTATCCCCACCCTCGGAGCGCCCGCACGAAGTCGTGCAGCACCAGAAACTTCTCGTACAGGATCACGCCCTTCCGCTTCTGCCCGAACTCCGCGAACAGATCCCGGAGCCGCCCGCGACGGGTCACGTAGAAGCGGAAGGTCTCGGCGAAGTCTTCCTGCGGGTGCTTGGCCGCGTAGGCGCTCACGTGGTCGCGCGGCGCGATCGCGATGCGGCGCCGCTGGAAGTAGACCCAGGTGTTGTCCATGCCCCGGTAGGCCTTGTCCACCTCGCCGAAGGCGCGCCGGAAGCGGCGGGTGCGGGTCCAGTCCCAGTGGTGATAAAGGAAGCTGTGCCCCAGCTCGTGGGTGAGGAGTCCCACCAGCATGGTCCACGGGATCTCGTCCTGCCGGAGCTTGCCGACTACGTAACGCTGCTCGATCTCCACGATCTTCGGATAGCGCGGATCCACCCCCGAGATCCCGGGCCGCAACAGCACGCGGTAGCCCCAGTCGCGGATCCGGCTCACCAGCAGCAGCCGGCGGACCCGGGTCAGGGCGCGCGGGATGAGGTCGCGCCCGGTGGCGTCGTTGCCGCACCAGGGACACGCGTTCATCCAGTCGTCCACGCCTCGGCCGCAGTGGGGACAGTCGCCCTCGAAGCGGTCCTGCTCGTCCCAGCTCTGCTTGCGCCCGCACCACGGGCAATTGGACATGGGATACTGGACGCCGCCGCCGCAGCCCCAGTCGCAGCGCGCGTCCATCCGGAAGCCCTTCGGCGCCTTCAGCGGCGTCTCGCTGGAATAGCCCTCCTCGTAGATGTCGGCGGCGCACCAGGGACAGTAGGAGAAGCGGTCCGAGACCAGCCAGCCGCAGTTGTAGCACTCCGCGCCCGTGACGTTGTCGAGGTCCTTCCACTGGAGCTCGCGAGCGCAGTTGGGGCAGTGCTGCCAGTACTTCTGCAGCCGCTGCCCGCAGACGCAGCGCAGCTCGGGGGTCGGTGCCCGCTCCCGCGGGCGCCTACGCGCGGCCATACCGCGCCATCGCCTCGTCCACCAGCCGCTGCACGAAGTCGTAGTACTCCATCCCGGCCTTCAGTGCTGCGTTCGCCATGTCGTGCCCGTAGCTGATGAAGGGGTTGGCATTGGCCTCCAGGAACCAGACCTCGCCGTCGGCGGCGAGCCGCACGTCGAGCCGGGCGTAGTCCCTGAGCCAGAGCGCCCGGAACGCCGTCCGGCAAATGGACTCGATCCGTTCCCGTGTGCTGGCGGCGATCGGGCGGGCCAGGACGTTGCGGATACCCTTCCGGGCGCGATAGTCCTCGTCCCACTTGGCGGACTTGGTCGCGATCCGCTCCTCCGGCCTGGTCTTCCGCTTGTCGAAGACCATCTCGGTGATCGGAAGGACGTCGAGCCGGTCCTCGTTGCCGACCACGCTCACGTACAGCTCCCGGCCATCCACGAACTCCTCCGCGATGGCGGGCTGCTGGAACCGATCGTGCACCAGCGTCACCCGCTCGATGAGCGCCGTTTCGTCCTGCACCACCGACGCCTGGGCGATCCCCGCGGAGGCGTCGGTCTGGAGTGGTTTCACGATCAGGGGATAGCGCAGGTCCGGCGGGGTATGAAGCGCCTCGCCGGGCCGCCAGGTGACGAAGTGCGGGACCCGGATGTCGTGATAGGCCAAGACCTTCTTGCTCATGGCCTTGTTGCGGGAGACCAGGAGGGCCTGGGGCGGGGCCCCGGTGTAGCGGTATCCCTCCGCTTCCAGGACCCCCGGCACGAGGTACTCCAGCGACGGGTTGCCGTGGAAGGCCTCCGCGGCATTGAAGACCAGGTCAGGCTTCATCTCCCCGAGAGTGTGGATCAGATGCTGCAGGTCGTCGGTGACACCCAGGAGGAAGACCTCGTGGCCCCGGTGGCCCAGGGCGTCCGCGATCTGGTACTCCATCTCGGGCTCGTCGTGGCGCCAGGCCGCGACTTCCTTGGCCATCTGGCGCTCGTGGTCGGCGTGCTGCCAGGTGGGATACGGGGTGTCGAAAACGACGGCGATTCGCATCGGGGGGAATTGTAAGGGCAGCGGGGCTGCGGGGCAGCGGGGCCAGGAGGCGGGCCCCCTGGTGTCCCAACGCCCCTGACTACATTTTCCACGGTCCCTACCCCCAAAATGGTCTTGCGATCCTCTCGCAGGCGCGTCGGAGGTCAGATGGAGTTCACGGCCCGGGAAGCCAGGCTCAAGCCCGAGCACGCCAACGAGTACCCGCAGCTCGAGGCGGGGGTGTGGGAACCGGCCGCGGAGATGGGGGCCCGGGTGCTGCTGTGGCAGGTCCAGCAGCAGGGAACCGCCGCTCTCGCCAGCCGGATCCTGGACGAGCGCCATTTCGAGTTCCGGGGTGGCTGGTACCGGGGCGGGACCACCGAGCTGCGGACCCGGGCGAGCGACCCGGCGTTTAACGGGCCCGCGTAAGCGGGCGGCGGGGCGGCGGGGCGGCGGGGCCGCGGGGCGGGGTCGGGTGTCATCCTGAGCGAAGCGAAGGAGCCATAGACCAGGTCATGGCTCCTTCGCTTCGCTCAGGATGACACTTCTCCGTTTCGGACCCCGCCGCCCCGCTGCCCCGCTGCCCCGCCTCCTTTACATTCCCTCGATGACATCCATCCCCGAACGCAGCACGCCCGATCCGCTGCCCGCCGCGGAGCTCGAGGAGGACGCCCGCCTCGCCGCGGAGCTCCTGGAAGAGCTCGGCCGGGTCATCGTCGGCCAGCACGCGATGCTGGAGCGACTGCTCATCAGCCTGCTCGCCGACGGCCACGTGCTGCTGGAGGGCGTGCCGGGCCTGGCGAAGACCCTCGCGGTGCGGACACTCGCGTCCACCATCGCGGCCGGCTTCCACCGGATCCAGTTCACCCCCGACCTGCTGCCCGCCGACCTGATCGGCACCATGATCTACAACCAGCGCACCGGGGACTTCGCGGTGCAGCAGGGTCCGATCTTCACCAACCTGCTGCTGGCCGACGAGATCAACCGTGCCCCCGCGAAGGTGCAGAGCGCGCTGCTCGAGGCGATGCAGGAGAAGCAGGTGACGATCGGCGGCCGGACCTTTCCGCTGCCCGAGCTGTTCCTGGTGCTGGCGACGCAGAACCCGATCGAGCACGAGGGGACGTATCCCCTGCCCGAGGCGCAGGTGGACCGGTTCATGTTCAAGCTGGTGGTCACCTATCCGGAGCGTCGGGAGGAGCGGGAGGTGCTGGACCGGATGACTACGGGGGAGGAGCCGGCGGCGCGCCGGATCGTCGATCCCGAGCGCATCCTCCGTTCCCGCAGGCTGGTGCACGCCATCTACGCCGACGACAGGATCAAGGAGTACGTGCTGGACCTCGTCGCCGCGACCCGCCGCCCGGCGGAGGCGGGACTGGGCGACCTCACCCCGCTGATCGAGTTCGGGGCCTCGCCCCGCGCCGCGATCTACCTGCTGCGTGCCGCCAAGGCCCATGCCTTCCTTCAGGGCCGGCCCTACGTCACGCCGGACGACATCAAGGCGCTCGGCCTCGACGTGCTGCGCCATCGCGTCATCCTCACCTACCGGGCCGACGCCGAAGGGATGGGGCCGGATCAGGTGGTCCGGCGGATCCTCGAGGCCGTGCCGGTGCCATGAATCCGGAGGAGGTCACGCGCGAGGTCCGGCGGCTGGAGATCACCACCCGCCACCTCGTGCGGGACATCATGGCCGGCGAGTACTCCAGCGCCTTCCGCGGGCGCGGCGTCGAGTTCGCCGAGGTCCGGGAGTATCAACCCGGCGACGATGTCCGCACCATCGACTGGAACGTCACCGCCAGGCTCGGCGCAGCGTACGTCAAGCGGTATCTCGAAGAGCGCGAGCTCAGCGTGCTCTTCGTCGCGGACCGGAGCGCCTCCTCCAGCTTCGGGAGCGTGCGCCGCACCAAGAGCGATCTGACGACCGAAGTGTGCGCCGTGCTCGCGCTCGCGGCGGCGCGGAACAACGACCGGGTCGGCGCGGTGTTCGCGACCGACCGGGTGGAGCAGTACGTCGCGCCGAGGAAGGGGCGGCGGCAGGCGCTCCGCGTCATCAGCGATCTCCTGAGCTTCCAGCCCTCCGGCTCCGGCACCGACCTCGGCGCCGCTCTCGCCTACCTCGAGCCGATGCTCCGGCGGCGCGCGGTCATCTTTCTGATCTCCGATTTTCTGGGCACGGGCTACGAGTCTCCGCTCGGGCGGCTGGCCCGGCGGCACGACGTCATCGCGCTCCAGCTGATCGATCCCCGCGAGCGCGAGCTGCCCGACGTCGGGCTGGTGACGCTCTGGGATCCGGAGAGCGGGAGCTGGCGGGTGGTGGACACGGGCGACGCCGGACTGCGTGACCGCTTCCGCGCCCGGGCCGCGGCATTCGATGCGACGCTGGAGCGCACGCTGCGCGAGTCGGGCGTGGACCTGCTGCGGCTGGAGACGGGGAAGTCGTACGCCGAGCCGCTGCTGGCGTTCTTCCGGCGCCGCGAGAGCATGCTGTGGCGATGAGGGTCGGGCCCAATGGAAGCGGTAATCGGCGCGTCATCCCGAGCGGAGCGAGGGATCGGTTTGCTCATGAGAGTGAGCGGAGGAGCCATCCCGACTCACTCGCATGCCCGCGCCGATCCTTCGCTCCGCTCAGGATGACAATGGTCGCTCCACTCGCGCTCCTCATCGCCCCATCCTTCGCCCACGCCCAGCTCGACTACGGCCGCTCGTTCACCGTCACGGCGGAGCCCGCGAAGGTCGGCCTGGGCGACTCGGTCACGCTTCGTTTCCGCCTCACGCCCAACGACCGGGACCTGCTCTCGGATACCACGCCTCGCCCGGTAGCCGAGCTCCCGCCTGGGGTCCGCATCCTTTCGGTCGAGCCGCTCCGCCGTGGGGCCGACCGCGTGTTCACCGGGACGGCCCGGATTGCCTTCTACCGGACCGGCAAGCGAGAGACCCCGGTGTTCGGCATCCCCTGGGTCCAGATCGTCACCGGGCACCGAAGCACCGTCACCCACGAGCCGGTCGAGATCGAGGTGACGTCCACGATCCCCGCCGGCAATCCTCCGCTGCGCGATATCCGGGAGCCCGACTCTCCCCCGGCCTTCGGGGCCCTCTGGGCGCTGATCGGCGCGGCATCCGCGGCCGGGATCGCGTGGCTCGCGGCGAGGCTGCTGAAGCGGCGCCGCCGGGCGAAGCCCGAGCCTGCCGCCGCTCCGCCGCCGCCCCCGCCGCCGCCCGATCCTTACACCGCGGCGCTGGCCCGCCTGGAGGCGATCGACTCGGAGAACTGGAGCGCGCGCGGCGATGTGGCCCGGCACTACGAGCTGGTCGCCGATGCGCTGCGCGACTACCTGGAGGCGGCGCGGGGGATCCCGGCCCGCGAGCGCACCACCACAGAGCTGCTGTGGTCGTTGCCGCCCGGTCTGGCGGAAGGCGGGCTCCGCCGACGGGTGCAGGAGGTGCTGGGCGAGGCCGACCTGGTGAAGTTCGCGAAGCTCCGCCCGGCTCCCGATGAGTCCGCCCGCTACACCGGCCACGCCCGCGATCTGCTCGAGCGCTGGAGCCGTGCCGCCCCCGCCGAGGAGCTCGATGCGGTTCGCTGATCCGTGGCTCCTGCTGCTCCTCGTCCTGCCCATCGGGCTGGCGGTGCGCCTCGTCCTCCGCCGCCGCGCCCCCGCGGAGCGGATCGGCTTTCCGGTGCTCGGCTTCCTGGCCGGGGAGCCGGCCAGCCCGCGAGCGAGATGGCGGCTGCTCCCCGATGTCGTCCGGATCGGCGCCCTCGCGCTCCTCGTCACCGCGCTCGCCCGTCCCCAGCTGCCGCACGAGGTGCGCGAGGTCCGGAGCAAGTCGCGGAATCTGATGCTCGCACTCGACATCTCCAGCAGCATGAAGGCGACCGACTTCAAGCCGGGCAACCGGCTGGAGGTCGCCCGCCGGGTGCTGGGCGATTTCGCGCGCCGGCGCCAGGGAGACCTGCTGGGCCTGGTGATCTTCGCGGGGCGGTCGTTTCTCCAGGCGCCGCTCACGCCCGACACCGAGCTGCTGGGGGAGATGCTGCGGCGGGTGGAGATCGGGCAGCTCCCCGACGGCACCGGCATCGGTACCGCGCTGGCCCTGTGTCTGAGCCAGCTCAAGGATCTGCCGAATCGCGCGAGCGCCATCGTGCTCATCACCGACGGCGCCAACAACACCGGCTCGCCGGGCCCGTTCGTCGCGGCCGAAGCCGCGCGCGCCATCGGGGTGCGGATTCACACCATCGGCGTGAGCGCGCCCGACACCACCGGGTTGGACGACGGCTTCATCTGGCGGCAGGGCCGGACGCCCGATCGCCTCACCAGCTCGGACGAGCGAGTGCTTCGCCGGATCGCGGAGCGGAGCGGCGGCGAATACTTCCGGGCCACGGATCCCGAGGCGCTCGAGGGCATCATGGAGAAGCTCGATCCCCTGGAGCGCCAGGAGGTCAAGATCAACGAGTCCCGCGACTACCAGGAGCTGTTCCCCTGGCTGCTCGCTCCCGCGCTGCTGCTCCTCGCGGCGGCGATGGCGCTGCGCACCGGCCGGCTCAGGACCCTCCCGTGAGCGCGTCATGACCTTCGCGTACCCCTGGGTTCTGGCGGCGGGGCTGGTGCTTCTCGCGGCGACCGGCTGGGTCGTGGTGAAGGGCGAGCGCGCCCGCAGGAGGGCGTTGGCCCGGTTCGGTGAGCCCGCGCTGCTCGGGCGCAGCTCACCGCTGCTCTCCCACCGTCGCGTGACCAGGGTGTGGGCGCTCCGCCTCGGGGCCCTCGCGTTCGGCGTGATCGCGCTGGCGAGGCCCCAGGCCGGCGAGCGGCAGGGGGAGCTGGTCCAGACCGGGCGGGACGTGCTGGTGCTTCTGGATCTCTCGCGCTCGATGGGCGTGACGGACGTGTCGACCAGTGCGGTGTCGGGCGCGAGCACCCGCCTCTCCGCGGCCAAGGAGCTGGCGTGGGAGGTGATGTCGGCGTACCCCGGCGACCGGGTGGGTCTGGTGGTGTTCGGCGGCAGTGCCTTTCTCCAGCTCCCCTTCACCTCCAACCGGGGATCGCTCCGACTCTTCCTCGACGCGGCGAGCCCGGACGATCTGGGCGATCCGGCCACCGATGTCTCCGCCGCGCTGCTCGCCGCGGTCGCCGCCTTCGAGCACGAAGGGGAGACGGGGCGGCGGGCGGTCCTGATCGTGAGCGACGGCGAGAGCGGGGAAGGGGACCTCGACGCCGCGACGCAGGCGCTTCGCGGCGAGGAGCTGCCGGTCTTCGCGATCGGCGTGGGCAGCGCACGTGGCGGCCCCGTGCCCGCCGACAGCTCGGAGGCGCCCGACCCGTATCACCGCGACCACATCGGGCGGGTGATCGTCTCGCGGCTGGAGGAGGGAGACCTCCGGCGCGTCGCCGAAGGGAGCGGCGGACGATTTGCCCGCTGGGATCGGCCGGAGGAGCTGCGGGCGCTGGTCGCGGGGCTCGGGCAGGTGAAGGCGCGGACGCTCGCGGCGCGGCAGTCGGCGGAGCGCGCGGACCGGTACCAGTGGCCGCTGGGTTTGATGGTGCTGCTGCTGATTGCTGCGGAGGGGCTCGCCGCGGGTGTCACCCTGAGCCGAAGGCGAAGGGGAGGAACGACCGCTGGAGCTTCGGCCCCTTCGCCTTCGGCTCAGGGTGACATTGACGCACGAGCGATCGTCTCGCGCCTCATTGTCCTTGCGCTCAACGCCCTCGCGCTGGGCGCGGTCGCCTGCTCCCCCGTCCACCGCGGCGAGCGGCTCTACCACCAGGGCAAGTATCCCGAAGCCTACGGGGTGTTTCGTCAGGCGCTGGAGCGGGACAGCAGCGCTCGTCTGGTGTTCGATGCCGGGAGTGCGCTTTACCGGCTGGAGCGCTACGACGAGGCGGTGGCGGCGTTCCGGCAATCGAGCCGGGCGCCCGAGCTCCGGCAGAAGAGCCTCTACAACCTGGGCAACGCGCTGGTGCGCGCCGCGGAGGAGCGGCCCGGCGAGCCCGCGCCGCTGCTCGATGCGGTGGCCGCCTACGAGGAGGCGCTACGCCTCGCGCCGGGCGACCCCGAGACCCGGTGGAATCTCGAGGTCGCACTTCGGAGGCTGGGGGACGACCGCACCAGCGGCGGCTCCTCGGGCCGGGGCCGGAATGCGGACTACGGCCGGGGTGACAACAACGTGCCGGGCTACGAGGGCAACCCCGACGCCGCGGTCGGCGCGATGGCCGGCGGCGGGTACGGTTCGGCGGAGGGAGAATCGGTCGAGGAGCTGAGTGCCGACGAGGCCCGGCGGCTGCTCGAGGCCGTCGAGCGCCAGCAGCTCACCAGCCACGAGGGCCGCCGGAGCCCGAAGGCACCCACCGGGGAGCGCGACTGGTAAACTCGCCACTTGCGCCCGGGGACCGGATGCCCTAACGTAGCGAAGACAACCGAAGCTCGTGGTCATTTGCGGCGTATTGCAGCCACGTTAAACAAATGCTAAAAAGCCTCGCGACCCGCGTGCTTTTTGGCACCGGGCGTTTTTTCATTTTGCCGGTGCCGGAGTAGTTGGGGCAGTGAGGCGGAGGAGGAGACGGCATGACGACGGCCTTGATCGGCGAGCGCGAGCAGGCGCACGAAGAGCAGACGCTGCGGCCCCTGCCCCAGGCGTGCCGGCTCTGCGGGGCACTCCAGCCCGCGGCACCGGTGGCGATCTGCGAGGAGTGTCTCGGACCGCTGGAGCCGGTGTACGACCCCGATCGCCCGCTGCCGGACGCAGCCACGATCGCCTCGCGCCCCCCGGCGCTGTGGCGCTACCGCGAGTGGCTGCCGTTCGAGGGCGCGCCGGCCCTCTCGCTGGACAGCGGTTTCACCCCGCTGGTCGAGGCTCCCGCTCTGGCGCGCCGCCTCGGCGTCGCCCGCCTCTGGATCAAGAACGACAGCGTCTGCCATCCGTCGCTCTCGTTCAAGGACCGGGTGGTCGCGTCCGCCATCAATGCCGCCCGCGCCTTCGGCCTCGACACCGTCGGCTGCGCCTCCACCGGCAACCTCGCCAACTCCGTCGCCGCCCAGGCGGCGCGGGCGGGCCTCGCGGCCTGGATCTTCATCCCCCACGATCTCGAGCTCGGCAAGGTGGTCGGCACCGCGGTCTACAACCCGCGCCTGGTGCGGGTCCGCGGCACCTACGACGACGTCAACCGGCTCTGCACCCAGGCGGCCGACCGCTTCGGCTGGGGGCTCGTCAACATCAACCTCCGCGGCTACTACGGCGAGGGCTCCAAGACCGTCGCCTTCGAGATCTGCGAGCAGCTCGGCTGGCGCACGCCGACGGCGGTCGTCGCCCCGATGGCCGGCGGGTCGCTGGTGACCAAGCTGGGGAAGGGATTCGCCGAGTTCGCCAGGGCGGGCCTGGTGTCGGGCGCGGCGCCGCGGCTGTACGGCGCGCAGGCCAACGGCTGCGCGCCGATCGTGCGGCTGGTGGAATCGGGCGCCGAGCAGATCGAGCCGGTCATTCCCGACACCATCGCACGCTCCATCGCGATCGGCAATCCGGCCGACGGCCGCTTCGCCGCGCAGGCGATCCGCGGCACCGGCGGCTGGGTCGCCGGCGTGAGCGACGCGGATCTGGTGGCCGGCATCCGGCTTCTCGCCGAGACGACCGGCATCTTCACCGAGACGGCGGGGGGCGCCACGGTGGCGGGCGCGGTGGCGCTCGCGGGCGCGGGACGTCTCGGCCCCGAGGACGAGGTGGTCCTCTGCATCACCGGCAACGGACTCAAGACCGTCGAGGCCCTCCAGGGCGTGCTGCCCGAGGCCCCACTCATCGCACCGAAGATTCGAGAACTGGAGGCGCTCCATGGCCGTGACCTTTAGCCTGCCCACCGTGCTGGCCAAGCTGGCGGACGGACAATCCACCATTCAGGCGAACGGCGGCACGCTCGGCGACGTCGTGGCCGAGATCGCGGATCGGTTTCCGCGGCTCGCGCCGCGGCTGCGGGACACGGCCGGGGGGCCGTATCCGTTCGTCACGTTCTATCTGAACGACGAGGACATCCGGTTCCGGAATGGCTTCGGAACTCCGGTCAACGAAGGGGACGAGATCACGGTCGTCGCGGCGATCGCGGGCGGGTGAACCGCCGCTGGAGATCGCCGTACGCTCCGGGGACGGATCGCCGGGCCCTCGCCTGCTCCTAACGCGCCCCGACGAGCTCCCCTCCTCTCCCCCTCCGGAGATCTCCAGCTAGTACTGCTCGATCAGGACCTTCGCGGCTTTCTCCAGCGCCCGCTTGTACACCGGTCGCCGGCGCCATTCTTCCAGGTTGATCTCCTTCGATCGCGCCAGGTCCCGTTCGATCCCTTCGGCGATAGACTTCGCCAGCGTTTCCGCCGCAATGCCGAGCAGATTCTCCTCGTTGATCTCCATGCTGCGCTCGTCCATGTTGGCCGAGCCGACCAGCGACCAGGCATCGTCCACCACGACGGTCTTGGAGTGCATCATGGACGCCTGGTACTCGAAGATCCTGACCCCCGCCTCCAGCAGCTCCTCGTAGAAGCCTCGACCGGCGAACTGCACCGGCAGCGCGTCGGTGTGGTTGCCGGGGACGAGGATCCGGACGTCCACGCCCGCGCGGGCGCGCTCCTGCACCGCCTTCCGCAGGTGCCGGTCGGGGATGAAGTACGAGCTCGCGATCCAGAGCCGTCGCTGAGCGTTGATGAAGCTGACCCAGAGCAGGAGCCGGATCGGCTGCTGCGCGTCCGAGGGCGAGCTTACCACCGAGAGACTGCAGGCCGGGCCGGTGTCGTCGTTCGGGGGATAGAATCGCGGCCCCGCGATGATCTCGCCGCAGCAGTACACCCAATTGGCGGCGAAGGCGGATTGGATCCCCGCCACCAGCGATCCGGTCACCCGCGTCATGCTGTCGCGCCACTCCTTGGGCGTGCGCGTGTCGCCCGTCCACTTGTCCGACACGGCGGCGCCGCCGGTGAACCCGATTCTGCCGTCGATCACGATCGCGCGGCGGTGGGTCCGCCGGTACATCCGCACCAGGTTCCGGAGCGCGAGCGGACGGAAGAACTCCAGCTTCACGCCGGCCTCCCGCAGCTCGCGGCGGTGGGCGCGCTTCAGCCTGATCGACCCGAACCAGTCGAGCAGGAGACGAACCTCGACCCCGGCCCGGGCGCGCTCCTTGAACGCATCCATGAACGCCCGGCCGATGTCGTCCGAGTCGAAGATGTAGACCTCGAAGTTGATCGAGTCCTCCGCCCTCCGGATCGCCTCCAGGATCGCCGGGAAGAACCGGTCGCCGTTCTGGAGGATCTCCGCTTGCCCCCCGCGGAGCAGCGGGATATTGAGGAAGCGCGCCGCCGATTCGACGAAGAGGTCCGACCCCGGATCCGCCTGGAAGCCGCGCCGGTAGTCCGGCGTGGGCCAGTCGGGGAAGAAGAGGGCGCCGATCACCCCGACGGTCGAGATGATCCCGATCACGAGGAAGGTCCACACCCACCCCGGGAGCTCGAGGCCGAACGCCTCGATCATGTGCGGAGGTCTATCCGGGCAAGGAGCGGGTGGTGGTCCGACCCGAAGACGTTCGGTCCCCGGTCGCTCGGATCCTCGTCCACCCGGCGGACCCGGGCCGACCGGACGAGTCCCCCACGGTCGCGCACCAGGATGTAGTCGATCACCAGACGGGGCAGGGAATGGTAGGTGTGGCGCCAGGTGGGGAGGACCGGCGGCACGCCGGGGGCGAAGTCCGCTTCGGCGAGCAGCCGCCACGTCCGCTCGGCGCGGCCGCGGCCCAGGTTGAGATCGGCGCCAAGCACCACGGTCGGATCCTCCACGTCGTCGAGAAGGTGGGCCGTCTGGAGTGCCCGGCCGGCCGCACCGAGCCACTTGTAGCCCACCGGCCCCCGCGGATCGAGATGCGCGCTCACCAGTCGGAGCGAGCGGCCACCGAGCGTGGCCGTGGCGGCGACGGCCACCCGGCGCTGGAGCACGAACGGCAGCTCGATCGCACCGGCGGGCCCGAGGGGCAGGGGGCTGAGGATCGCGTTCCCCCGGTCGGTGCGCTCGGCCCCGTTCCGCATCGACGGCACGTAGCGCAGGTTCCAGCCGAGCTCGCGGGCGACCTCGACGATGTCCTGCCGCGGCCGCATCCGGGTCACCAGCTCGCGGGCGGCGAAGCCGTTGGACTGTCTCGGAACGGTGTCGTCCCGGCGGATCGCCTCCTGGACCAGCAGCACCGGGGGCAGATCACCCGGCTCGCCCAGATCCCCGGCCCGTAGACGACGCACCAATTCGAGCAGCCGGCCGCGCCCCATCCAGACATTCCAGCTCACCACGACGAGGCTGGACGCCGAGGCCGCGCGTCCGGCGTCGGCCGGCGACGCGAGGTCGAGTGCCACCGGGTCGCCCACGTTCCTGCGCCAGCCCGCCAGTCGGGCCTCGAGACCGCCGTCGCTCGGTGTCACTCAGGCCGAACGTAGACCAATTCGGAACGATGCGGCAGTGACAGTTGTCACCCGGCGTGTCTGGAGGAAAAGGGAGGCCGGTGTATCTTCCACCGTCCGCGAGCGCCCGCCCGCGGCGGCGCGACCGACGACAGAGGAGCGGCGAAGCGATGAAGGCAAGCGACATCCGGCGTGGCCACGTGATCATGGTGGACGGGCAGCCCTGCCGGGTCATGGATTTCCAGCACCGGACACCGGGCAACCTCCGTGCGTTCGTCCAGGTCCGCTTTCGCAACCTGAACTCCGGCAACACGTTCGATACCCGGCTCAGCGCCACGGAGTTCGTGGAGGACGCCCGGATCGACACCAAGGAGCTTCAGGTGCTCTACCGGGACGGCAACGGGGTGCACGTGATGGATGCCGGCACCTACGACCAGTATACCCTGGACCAGGACACGGTCGGCGACCAGGGGCAGTGGATGGAGCCAGGGCTCACGTTCCAGGTCGAGTGGCTCGGTGGACGACCGATCGGGATCCAGCTCCCCGCCGTGGCCGAACTGGAGGTCGTGGAGACTGCGCCGATCATGAAGACCGCGACCAAGACCGCCAGCACCAAGCCCGCGAAGCTCAGCAACGGGGTCACCATCCAGGTGCCCGAGTTCATCGGGGAAGGCGAGCGGGTCAGGGTGAACCCGCGCGAGGGCGTCTATCTGGAGCGCGCCAAGTAAAGCGGGCGCACACGCCCTCCATCTTCGACTCCGACTCTCCCCAGACACCCCCGCGCTCCGGTTCCTTCTCGCGCCTCCTCGTGGCAGGCGTGCTCTCGGAGTGCGCGCTCCTGTTGGCGGCACTGGCGATCGGCCGGCTTCTGGGCCTGCATCCGTTCGCTCGCCTGCAGATCGACGGGGCCGCGGTGGCGTCCGGCCTCGCCGCCACACTGCCCATGCTCCTGGTTCTCTGGTGGTGCCTGCGCACGAGCTGGGCGCCGGTGCGGCGGCTGGTGAGCCTGGCGGAGGACCACCTGGGGCCCTACCTGCGCGAGGCCTCGGCCGGAGGGATCGTGCTGCTCTCCTTCATGGCGGGGATCGGTGAGGAGGCGCTGTTTCGGGGCGTCATCCAGGCCGCGCTTGCCGAGCGTCTGCCGGACTGGATCGCCGTGGGGGTCGCGGCGCTCCTGTTCGGCGCGGCGCACTGGCTCACGCTGTCGTATGCCGTGCTCGCGGGCCTGATCGGCGTCTATCTGGGCGTCGTGTTCCTCCTGACCGAAAACCTGCTCATCCCCATCGTGGCGCACGGGCTCTACGACGTGGTGGCGCTGTCCGTCCTCGCCCGAACCCACCGTCGTTCGGGGTAGATTCCCGGCATGGACGCCATCGATGCGATCAAGGGGCGGACCTCGGTTCGCCGGTACCGGGCCGACGCCGTGCCCCGGGAGACGATCGAGCTGCTGCTCGACTGCGCCGTCCGGGCCCCCAACCACAAGCTCACGGAGCCATGGCGCTTCGCGGTGCTGACGGGCGAGGCCAAGGCCCAACTGGCCGAGATCCGGGCCGCGCACCGCCTCAAGCGCTACGACGATCCGGCCTCCGATGAGGCCCGGAAAGCCGGGGATAAACAGCGCCGGGAGACCCTGGAGACGCCGGTCGTGATCGTGGTCATGTCGCGGGTGCACGACGACGACCTCATCCGGGAGGAAGACTATGCGGCGGTGATGATGGGCACCGCGAACCTGATGACCGCGGCGCAATCTTTGGGACTCGGCACCTACCTCAAGACCGGGGGCGTCATGCGGGACCCCGCACTGGGCGAGCTCATCGGTCTGCCCGAGGGCTACCGGGTCGTCGGCGTCCTCTCGCTGGGGTACCCTGCCGACACCGACGCCCCCCGGAGGCGCCGCCCGGCCGGGGAGCTGACCCGCTGGCTCGGCTGAGGCGGCCGGGGTGTTACGGAACCCGGGTTTTCGCAGTAAGTTCGCCACTCGCTCGGCGGCCCCTGAGCCGCCATCCACCAGTAAGGAGACTGCCGTGAATCGCCGTCTATTGATCCCTATGGTTGCCTGCGCGCTCCTCGGGGGCCCGCTCTCTGTTGCGGCGGCCCAGGATACCGCGACGGCCCCGGCCCAGGCCACGCAAGACTCTACCGTGCAAGGGTATGCACCGGCCGACGCGGCTCCCGCGCCCGAGCCCACGCCGGCGGCGGCCACCGCACCCGCCGCGGCTCCAGCCCCGGCGGCACTCAATAGCCGTGCGGCGGCGCTGAGCTCCCTGGGCTTCGTGGAGATTCTGTCCCCGCGGTCCCCGGACCGGATCCAGCGGGCTATCGAAGACGCGAAGCTCGACCAGCGCGAGGCGGAGACCGAGTACAACGAGCAGCAGGCGCTCGAGAGCCAGGTCAAGGCCATGGTCGAGGTGAAGAAGCAGGAGGTCTCGACCCTCGATGCCCAGCGGAAGCTGGCGGAGAAGAGCAAGCAGGAGGCGGAGGTCGCCACCTTCGAAGCCGAGAAGAAGGACGCCGAGCGGCACAAGCAGTTCCTGGAGAAGCGGGTGTCGCTCCACCAGGCCGAGAAGGACGCCGCCAAGGCGCGGAAGAGTCACGCCGAGTCGACCCAGAAGGCGCTGGAGCTGGAGCTGCAGCTGTCTAACCGACGGGCCGACCGGGATCGCACTGCCACCACCGATGCCGCGGCGACCATGCGGCACGAGAATGTGGTCCGCGAGCTGGAGCGGAAGGTGCTGGAGGCCCAGCGGGTCGAAGCGGATCGCGAAAAGCAGGTCGCCGACAAGCACCAGGCCATCGCCAAGCGCCGCCTGGAGCTCTATCAGGCCCAGAGGGCGGCGGTAGGGACCCGGTAGGTTCCGCAGTCGCTCCACGGCGCCCATCGCCGGGCTCGACCCGGCGGTGGGCGCTTGCGTTTGGACTCAATCGCGTGACGCCAGCAGCCCGATCAACGTCTCGGCATCTCGAGGCGCGTGGCCGCCCCGGTCATTGTTGAAGTAGACGTAGCAGTCCCTGCCCGCTCGGCCGAGTGCCCGGATCCGCCGCGCCCAACCCTGTAGCTGCTCGCGGGTGAAGCCGCCTCCGGGCCCGTCCCCGGCGTGCATCCGGATGTACGCGAACGGCGCGGTCGTCACCAGGTCGGGAAGAACCCGGCCGCCGACCGGAATGCAGAGTGACACCTGGTGCGCACCGAGCGTCTGGTAGGTCTCGGCGGTGTGCCAGCTGGGATGGCGGAACTCGATCGCCCAGCGGTACTCCGTCGGGAGCTCACCCAGAAACCGTCGCAACGTGTGGTGGTCGGCCTGGAAGGTGGGCGGCAGTTGGAAGAGGATAGGGCCGAGCCGATCGCCCAGCCGGGAGGCACGGTCCAGGAGCAGCGCCACCGGCTCGGCGGCGTCGCGCAGGCGCACGATGTGGGTGATGTAGCGACTCGCCTTCACGGCGAACACGAACTCCTCGGGCACCGCGTCACGCCAGCGGTCGAAGCTCTCGGGCTCGGGAAGGCGGTAGAACGGATTGTTCAGCTCTACCGTGCGCAACCGGCTCGCGTACCATCCGAGCTCGTCCCGTTGGCGGAGGCCCTCAGGGTAGAATACCCCGCGGCGCCAGTGGGGATACACGTAGCCGGATGTCCCGATCCACAGCCCGTTCACCAGGCCTCCCCTTGTCCCGATGTCCAAAGCCTAGAATCTTGAGGCTTGGCCGAAACCGGGCACCCCCCAGTCACCCGAGTGAGGAGCCTCGACCTATGGTGCGTCCGTGACGTCGCTCGTTCTGTTCAGCCGCAATTTCATCAAGCACCCCCGCATGCTCGGCTCGCTCATTCCGAGCTCGCGCTTCCTGGTCAACCGGCTCCTCGACCAGGTGGACTGGGCCCGGGCCAACACCATCGTCGAGTACGGCCCCGGGGTCGGCACCTTCACCGGCCAGATCCTTCGCCGGCTCCGGCCCGAGGGCACGGTGGTGGCCATCGACACCAACCGCGATTTCGCCCGGTATCTCACCCGCACGCTGCGCGACGACCGACTTCACGTGGTGGAGGGATCGGCCGCCGATGCGCACGACAACCTGCGGGAGCGGGGGCTGGGGAGAGCGGACTACGTGATCTCGGGGATTCCCTACTCCACCATGGAACCGGCACTGCGGGAGCGAATCCTTCAGACTACCCATGACGTGCTTCAGCCGGACGGGTCGTTCCTGGTGTACCAGTTCACCCGCGCGGTCCTGCCCTACCTGCGACAGGTCTTTCCCGACGTCCAGACGGAGTTCGAGCCGCGAAACATCATGCCGGCCCGGCTGTTCTATTGCCGCCGGAGTCCCGACCGCAAGAATGGGAACGGGCGGCGCGAGCCCCGACCGCGGGCCCGCACCACCTCGGACCTCTAGGACTGGATGCCGCGGCCCACGGCCGCGTCATCGGTTCGAATCACACCGGACGACTGGTTCTGCCACACCTCCTCGATGGTCCGGCGGACTTCCGGGAGAACGTCCTCCCGCGCCGGCAATCCCTCCTGCTTGAAGAACGCGACGACCGCCGCGGGGATGATCGCCTGCAGCCGGGTCAGGGACTCGGCGTAGTCGGCGAACCCCTGCCGCGCGAGCTCCGCCACTTCCTGGTCGCCGAGCGACAGCCCGGTGGTGTGGAGCATGGTGTAGCTGACGCTCGCCAGGCTCAAAGCGGTGTAGTCGTCGCGAAGGTTCTTGGGCAGTCCTTCGGTACGGACCAGGTCGATGACGCCGGCCGCCGCGCCCAGGACGGCGGAGCCGGCCCGCTTCACCGTCTCCTTGACGCCGCCTGCCTGCCGCCCCTCGCTCAGGCCGCGGAGGTCGGAGATGTGGTGCTCGACCTTCCGGTGGATCTGGCGCAGCTCCGAGATCACGTCGGGATAATCCTTGAGATCCTCGAGCTGACCCCGGATCGCCTTCTCGATGTGGTCCTCGAGCGCCAGCATGTCGCTGATGTAGCTGTTGATTGCCTCGTTCTTGTCGCGTGCCACGGAAACCTCCAGGAGCTGCTAGTGAGCCGTAGTTGGTGTGAGCTGATCGCCCGGTGGCGAGGCCTACAGGATGGGCCTGGGGCCATGCGGCGTCTGTGCGGGGGATCACCCCAATGAGTATCCGCATCATCGGTGCGCACACGGTGGACAACGGCGGGATTCACATGGCCGCGCTGCGCGCCGGCCGAACCGGGATGAAGGCCCTTCAGATCTTCACCGCCATCCCGAAGTACTACGGCGACAAGACGTCCATTCGCCCGGAGCGGGTCCAGCGGTTCCGCGAGGCCCTGCGGACCGCCGGCATCGAGCCCGCCAACGTGCTGGTGCACGCCGCGTACGTGCTCAACACCGCCACCTCCCAGACGGAGAAGTGGGAGCGGGCGGCCGCCGGGCTCCGGAAGGAACTGGAGCGCTCCACGGCCATCGGCGCGGGGGCGCTCTGCTTCCATCCCGGCGCGGCGACGGACGGCGACCGGGATGCGGCGCTCGGGCGCGTGGCACTCGCCATCGGCCGTGCCCTCGAGGCGGTGCCCGGCGAGACCAGGGTCCTGATCGAGAATACGGCCGGCGCGGGCATGACGGTGGGAAAGACGCCCGAGGAGATCGGGGGCATGTTGGAGCGGGTGGCTCCGGCCCTGCGGCGACGGACCGGTTACGGGCTCGACACCTGCCACCTGTACTCCGCCGGGCACGACATCACCCGGTCGGCCGGAGCGCTCCAGGGCATTCTCGACCGGTTCGAGTCGGCCGCCGGCTCACCGCCCTCGTTCTTCCACCTCAACGACAGCGAGGGCGCGTTGGGGTCCAACCGGGACCGCCACGTGCTGATCGGGGAAGGGAAGATCGGAAGCGAGCCGTTCCGCTGGCTGCTCGGGGACCGCCGCAGTGCGGGGATTCCCCTGATTCTAGAGACTCCGCAGCAGAACTACACCATCGCGGACGACGACGACTCGCCCGATCCGTACGATATGCGGATGGTGGAGCTGCTGGAGTCGTTCTGATAGGTGTCATCCTGAGCGAAGCGAAGGAGCCATAGCCTGGCTTCGGCTCCTTCGCTTCGCTCAGGATGACACCTGCCGTCGGGACACCTGCCGTCGGGATGACACCTACCGTCACCTGCCGTCCTACCGTCAAAGACCTCGCCGTACGAATTCTTGGCACCCGCTCGGTGCCCGCTTCTTGCTGACGTAACTCCCCGAATCCCGCATCCTCATCGCTTACGCTGCTCGGGGGAGGGCGTCTCCACGTGAATTCGCCACAAGGCGTCGCAGTGCGCCGCATCGAAGCGCCGCGCCGGCCCTTCCTCATCGCGCTGTCGCTGACCGTGCTCGCCGGCGCGGTGCAGTGGACCCCGCCGTTCCGCCCACTGGCCGATCGCCAGGTCAACAGCCTCGTGCTCGCCCGCCACGCCGCGTTGCCGTTCCGGATGCCGGCCAGGGTGGACAGCGCGGCGATGGAGCGGCAGGTAGTGGCGCGGTTCGAGCACTGGCCTCTGGCGCGTATCTTCTTCAGCCGGACCAAGGAACGGCACTTCTCGGAGCGGATCGCGCGGGCCATCGTGAAGGAGGCGAACTATCTCCAGGTCGAGCCCAGCCTTCTCGCCGGCGTGCTGCTCACCGAGAACGCCCCGCTCGACGTCCGGGCGCGGAGCAGCCAGGGCGCGATCGGGCTGATGCAGGTGATGGACTTCCACGCCGGCGAGTACGACTGCGACTCCAACGACCTGCTCCAGGTCGAGGCCAACATCTGTCACGGCGCCCGGGTGTTCGGGTACTATCTGAAGCGAACGGGAAACGTGCGCCGCGCGCTGCTCCGCTACAACGGCTGCGTCTCGGGCACCAACACCCCGAACTGCAAGCGCTATCCGTCGAAGGTCCTGCGCAACGCCCACGAGGTTCGGCGGGAGCTGCTGCAGTATCCGTCGTACAGCCTGGCGGTGGATACGACGGCGTTCTAGGACGGGCGGACGGGCGGACGGGCGGACAGGCGGACAGTGGGACAAGAAGTGTCATCCTGAGCGAAGCGAAGGAGCCGAAGCCGCGCTCAGGTTCCTTCGCTTCGCTCAGGATGACACTACTATTCCACTGTCCGCCCGTCCGCCCGTCCGCCCCGCCTCAAATCCCCAGCAGGTCTTTCAGCGCATCCCCCAGATCACGGCCCAGCTTCTCCAGCCGGTCTATCAGCGGCGCGTTGTGGCGAGTGCAGATGTGCACCGGCTCGGTTCCCGGCTTGAACCACTCGCGCTGCGTCGTCGGGCACCACTCGTTGGCGATCTCCCCGGTGTAGGCGTCGATGGTCCGACTCACCAGCCCGACCGGCGGCTCCCAGGCGGAGGCCGGCGCCTTCTCCCTCCATCCATTCTTGTAGAAGGCCGCCCACGCGGGCGCCGCGAGCCGGCCGCCCGAGGCGTTGCGGGTGATCTCGCGGGGAGCATCGTGGCCGAACCACACAGCGGCGGCGATCGTCGGGGTGTATCCCACGAACCAGACGTCGGCCCCGTTGTTGGTGGTGCCGGTCTTGCCGGCCACCGGCCCGCGAACGCCCAGCTCGCGCAGGATGTGCCCCGTCCCGCCGTCCACGACCGAGCGGAGCATCGAGGTGATCTGAAACGCTTCCGCTTCCCCCAGCACCCGCTCGACTTTTCGCTCCGGGGCTCGCCACAGCTCGGTGCCGTCCGCCAGCTCGATGCGGCGGATCAGCGACGGCCTCACCCGGTGCCCGCCGTTGGCGAAGGGCGCGTATGCCACCACCAGCTCGAGCGGGGTCACCTCCACCACGCCGAGCGCGAGCGAGGGGACCGGGTCGAAATGCCCGCGCAGTCCCGCCCTCCGCGCCAGGGTGGCCACCCGGCGCTCGCCCACCGCGCGGCTCAGCCTGACGGTGGCGGCGTTGGCCGAAATCATCAGGGCCCGACGCAGCGTCACCGCGCCGGCGTACTCTCCGTCGAAATTGACCGGCCGCCAGATCCCCGAGCCGTCGGTGATCTCGATCGGAGAATCGTCCACCAGGCTCGCGGGCGTGTAGCCGTCGCTGAGCGCGGCGGCGTAGACGAAGGGCTTGAACGCGGAGCCGGGTTGCCGGCGCGCCTCCAGCGCGCGGTTGAAGCCCTGACGGACCGCCCGGCGCGCGCCCACCAGCGCCCGGATCTCTCCGCTTCGGGGATCCACGGCGACGAGTGCGCCCTGAAGCTCCTGTCCTTCGCGAACGGTGCGGCCCCGCTCGATGGCGGCGGCCCGGTCGCTGACGGCGCGCTCCCCGGCACGCTGGGCACGGGCGTCGAGCGTGGTATGCACCACGACGTCGCCCAGGAGGTCGATGTCGTCGCCCAGGATGGAGTCCACCGCGGCGCGAACCGGATCGAGCGCCTGGGAGAGGTCGCGGCGCGGCCGCCAGCCCGAGGCGGCGAGCCGGAATGGCTCGCGGCCGGCGCGCTCGAGTTGTCCGCGATCGATGTACCCTTCGGCCGCCATCTGGGCCAGCACTGCGCCTCGCCGGCCT
Source organism: uncultured Gemmatimonadales bacterium (assembly GCA_963826065.1). Lineage (GTDB taxonomy): Bacteria > Gemmatimonadota > Gemmatimonadetes > Gemmatimonadales > GWC2-71-9 > CAVVWJ01. The sequence continues at coordinate 1,102,508 of CAWGVP010000002.1, read as the reverse complement.
CGCGCGCGGTCGGGATAGCGGCGAGGCGAGTAGATCGACGGCCCCCGCGCGAGACCCGCGAGCAGCGCGGCCTCGGCGACCGTCAGCCGCTCCACGCTCTTGCCGAACAGATCGCGGCTCGCGGCCTCGACGCCGTAGGTGCCGTTGCCGAGGTAGATGACGTTGAGATAGAGCTCCAGGATGCGCTGCTTCGGCAGCGCGCGCTCGAGCCGGCGGGCCAGCTCGATCTCGATCAGCTTCCGGCGCAGCGAGCGCTCCTGGGCGAGGTGGGGAAGGAACGCGCTGCGGACCACCTGCATGGTGATGGTGCTGAAGCCTTCGCGTACCTCCATCGCGCGGAAGTTCCGCACGGCGGCGCGTCCCACACTGCGCCAGTCGACGCCGCCGTGGTAGTAGAAGCGGCGGTCCTCCGCCGCGACGAAGGCGGCGCGTACGTGCCGGGGCACGCGCCCGAGCGGCACGTTGACCCGCCGCACGTAGGCCAGACGCCCGAGCGGCGCGCCGTGGCGGTCGAGCACCCGGCTCCCCTCGTTGGGGCGGAAGCCGCGGAGCTGTTCGGTGGACGGACATCCGGCGAGACCACAGGTCGCCATCCAGAGCGTGGTCCCGCCCGACAGGAGAAGCAGCACGATCACCACGCCGGCGAAGACCCGCTGGCGGCGATTCATCTCTCCACCTCCCCAATGAAAACGGCCCCGTCAGGGGCCGTTTGTGCGGACGATCCTCCTCGGGACTCCCTCAGCTTGCCTGAGGGGACTCATCCGACGGAACCGCCCCCGGCCTAGTTTCACTTTGAGACGAATCCGGCTGGCCGTTACTTCCGGGCTCGTGCCGGTGCTGCTGGTATCGTTCCCAGCGGTCGGTGGCCTCGCGCCGCACCGTCTGGGCGGTCTCGCGAACCCGCGAGCGGGCGGGAGCGGCGCGATCGCTGGTGAGGAAATAGGTGGCCGCGATCCCGGCCGCGACCGCGAGGACGGCCCCCAGGGCTCCCGAATCCTCCTCGTCCTCGTCCTCCTCGCCGTGCCACCGGTCTTCCAGATCCTCCAGCGCATGCTCGCCCCGCTTCTTCATGCTGGCCAGACGCTCGCGCATCCGCTCCCGGGCGCGGCCGCTCAGGCCGTGCATCTCCTCGAGTCCACCGCCCAGGTCGTCGCCCAGGGTCTCGAGGCGTTTCCGGAGCCGGCGGCGGGTCTTGACGCCGGTGTCGGGTGCCGCCAGAAGGCCGACGCCGACGCCGAGCGCCGTCGCCACCAGGATCGTCCCGAGGCCGGGGCCCCGGCGGCGGTCGCCGAAATCGAAATCGGCATCGTCGAACCTGCGCTGTCTTTTCGTCATGCATCCCCCGATCGCCGCCACCGGGCGGCGCTTATGACCATGTCTGGGCTCCGGGGCCCGGAGCGGGAAACCTAACCCACACTAATGGGTCGGGTAGGGGAAGGAAACATCTTGCATTCCACCGCGCCCTCCCGAAAAACGCACCCCGAGGGCCCGGCCCCGGGAGCTTCGTCGGGCGGGTCTTTCGGACGCGGCCCGGCCCCCGCCGCCCGGCTTTGCCGCGAGTAAACGGTTGCCGGGTCGCGGATTATGCCTCGACGCCGGCGGCCAGGGGGGCCTCGGCTCCAGCCGGTGGCCCGGGCGGAGCACGGAATTGGCACGTTGGCGAGGCCGGAGCCACCCCGTGGGTCCCTTCAGGCTTATATGTTCCATCCCCTGGATCCGCCGGCCCCCTGAGCCGGGATCCCGAACCGAACGGGCGTGCGTATGTATCTCGTCGAGCTGAGACCCGGCAAGGAAGAGCTCTACAGAACCCACGATGACCTCGCGGCCGCGATCCGGAGCGGAGAGGTGGACGGTCATTCGAGGATATACCACCGGTCCACCTCGAAGTGGATCTCGATCACGCTGCATCCGCAGTACAAAGCGATCGTGGCGCTGAAGCCGCCGCACCAGGCCAACTCGAGCAGCTGGACCTACCTCACGGACCAGTCGGAGACGCTGGAGAGCGCCGTCGCCGAGCCGGAAGGGGCGATGGACCAGCCCGAGGAGCCGGGTCCCGACGCCCGCGACGAGCGAAACGGCGACGATCCGTGGCGCCGCCCCCTGGCGCTCGGCATCAGCGGCCTCTTCCTGGTCTTCGGCATCCAGCTCGCCTTCTCCGGCCCGCGTCCGAGCTGGTCCGCCAGCGCCAGCGCCGCGCCGGTCGCGGCGCCGGCGGTGCCCGCGACGATCGAACCAGCGCCCGACTCGCAGGTGGTGAGCCTGGCCAGCACGTCCACCGGCTGGGACAGCGAGGAGTACCCCGAGCCGGCCGATGAAGCGCCCCAGGTCGTGAAGGCGCCGGCCGCCCTTCCCAAGGCGCCGCAGCTCGCGGCCAAGTCCCTCGCGTTGACGATGCCGGCGTCCGAATCCGAGAAGGAGATCGACGGCAAATCGCTCGACGCGCTGCTCGCCGGTTACGACAAGGCGTATGAGGACGCGCGCGGCCGTCTCGCGAGCGGGATGCGCGTGGCGCGGCTCAACCAGCTCTTCGCCCCGACGCGGCTCACGCCCGACGGCGGAATCACCGACATCCGGCTCGGCCTGGCCGGCGTGGCCAACTTCGTCCGGGTCTACCGGGAACAGGAAGGCGCGATCGAGCGGGAATTCCAGGATTCGTTCACCACCCGCTCGAAGGACCTCGGCTGGTCGCCGAAGGTGGCCAAGCGGTGGTACTCGCGCGAGGGTGGGAAGGACTCCCAGGCGCTGGTGACGCTGACCGACCGGCTGGTGGCCGGCATCGACAGCGTGCTGGCGGTGCTCAGCGACGAGGCCGGGACCTACAAGCTGGCCGGCGACAAGATCCGCTTCGAGAGCCGGTCGGCGACGCGGGAATACGGCGAGCTGCGCAGGAGCATCAATGCGGCGGTGGATTCGGCGCGTATCGCCGGCGGGGAAGAGTCCGCCGGCCCCATGGGTTACCTGCTCAAGGCGATCGGGACTACCCGGCTGCCCCAGGAGAGCTGACCACCGCGCCACCCCTTCCTTCGATCAGGTCGGACCGTACGACCTGACCCGGGGCCCTGGCCAGCACCTGTTCGGCGAGCTCCCGCTCGCCGCGGTCGGCCAGGGCCTCGAACGCTTCGCGGAGTGAGACGCCGACCCGGCGGACCCCGTGATGATCGGTCGAGACCAGGTCCACCAGCCGCGCCTCCACCATCTCCCACGAGAGACGCTCGGCCCCCGGATTCTGATTCCGGTAGTGGCCGTTGAAGCTTCCCGCGTTCACCTGGAGGAGCGCGCCCAGCTCCCGCCAGCGGCGCATCTGATCGAGCGGATCGGTCCCGGGCGGGTACCGGTAGCGCTCGGGATGAGCGACCACGATGCCGCGGCCCGCATCGAGCACCTCCCGCACCACGTCCTCGTGGCTCCCCCGGAGATCGAACCCGAACTCCACCAGCAGGTAGTGGCCCCGGCCGAGCCCCAGGTCGGTCCGATGAACCACCCGCCGGATCTGGGCGGCGTCGGGGGCCCAGATCTCCTGGCCCAGCCCGACCGCCGGCAGGTCGTCGCGGTCCAGCAGTGCCTCGGCCAGCTCGTCGAAGGCGCGGCGATGGAAATCGAGCTCCCCGACCAGGTCGGACTCGGTCGCCAGGTGGGGAAGCAGCAGGTGGGGGGTGGTGACCAGGGCGGCCACGCCCTCGGCTCGGAGGACCGCCAGGGAGTCGAGAGATTCCTCGACCGAGGCGGACCCGTCGTCGACGCCGGGGACCAGGTGGCTGTGGAGATCGGTGAATAGTGGTGGATTCATGGCAGAGGATGCGGCAACGTTCGGGCCACGCAGGTCACCGGGGGTTCGTGAGCGGGACGAGGGACGGGGTGGGGGCTCCGCAGGGGCGCTTCCGAACGCTCTGGTACGGAGCCCGGGCAAACTGCGCCCGGTCTCCTCCCCGACGCGTTCTAACGCGCCCCTGCGGAGCCCCCACCCCGTCCCTCGTCCCGCTCACGGTCCTATGGTGCGCCGTGCTCATCGTCGCTCGATCGTTCGCTACCCCGGAGTACTCGTTCCCCACTAGTCTTCAGCCATCCCTTCCCCGGAGCACCAGTGACCACAGCCCGCCGCACCCACGGCTTCCGCGAGTCGGTGATCCGGGGGATGACGCGGCTCGCGCGAGAGTACGATTCCCTGAATCTCGCCCAGGGGTTCCCCAATTTCCCAGCGCCGGAGGCCTTGAAGGAAGCCGCGGTCCGCGCGATCCGGGACGACATCAACCAGTACGCAATCACCTGGGGGGCGCACCGCCTTCGCGTCGCGCTGGCCCGCACCTACGCCGAGCGCTATGGCCTGGACGCCGATCCGGAGCGCGAGATCACCGTCACCTGCGGTGCCACCGAGGCGATGATCTCCACGCTGCTCGCGCTGGTGAATCCGGGCGACGAGGTGATCGTCTTCGAGCCGTTCTACGAGAACTACGGGCCCGATACCATCCTGGCCGACGCCACGCCGGTCTACGTTCCGCTGGAGCCCGGCCGCCCGCTCGATCTCGAGCGGCTCGCGGCGGCGTTCTCCCGCCGCACCCGCGCTATCATCGTCAACACGCCGAGCAACCCCTCGGGCCGGGTGCTGAGCCGTCCCGAGCTGGAGGCGATCCGCGACCTGTGCGTCGAGCACGACGTGCTCGCCGTGACCGACGAGATCTACGAGCACATCCTCTACGCCGGCGAGCACGTCCCCATCGCCACCCTGCCGGGCATGCGCCCGCGGACGATCACGATCAGCGGTGCATCGAAGACCTTCAGCGTGACGGGCTGGCGCGTCGGCTGGATCATCGCGCCCGCCGAGCTGACCGACGCGATCCGGAAGGTGCACGACTTCCTCACCGTGGGCGCGCCGGCCCCGCTCCAGGAGGGCGTGGCCGACGCACTCGACGGCCTGCCCAAGACCTTTTACAGCGGTCTCGCGACCGCTTACCGTGTGCGGCGGGACCTGCTCCAGTCCGCGCTGGAGGAGGCCGGCTTCCGATCGGTGAGTCCGGACGGCGCCTACTACATCCTGGCGGATTTTTCCGACCTCGCCGCGTCGGCGGGTATGGAGGAGCCGCTCGACGACACCGCGTTCGCCGTCTGGCTGTCACGCGAGGTCGGCGTCACGCCGGTGCCGGGGTCGAGCTTCTACCGGGACGGGGGCGGCGGACGCTCCCAGGTCCGCTTCGTGTTCTGCAAGACGGAAGACGTGCTCGCCGAAGCCGCGCGGCGGCTCCGGTCCATCGGACGAGGAAGCACCGTGCGGACGACCGAGGCGGCCGCGCGGAGCGGACTGCAGCGGTGAGCCACGGCCTCGCCGTGGTGACCGGAGCGAGCGCGGGGATCGGCCATGAGTTCGCCGAGCAGTTGGCCGGACGGGGGCACGACCTCCTGCTGGTCGCCCGGGATCGGGATCGGCTCGCGGGAACGGCCGCCGCGCTCGGCGCGGCGCACGGCGTCCGGGCCGAGGCGTTCCCGGCGGACCTGAGCCGGGATGACGATGTCACCCGCCTGGCCGAGCGGATCGCCGGCGTCTCCGATCTGGCCTTCCTGATCAACAACGCCGGCTTCGGCTCACGCGGGAAGCTGGCTGAAGCGGATCCGGAGAAGCAGGTGGCCATGGTGCGGCTCCACACGCTCGCACCCATGCGTCTCACCCAGGCCGCCCTGCCGGTGATGCTGCGCAACCGGTCCGGTGCGATCGTGAACGTCTCCTCCGTCGCGTCCTTCATCTACTCGGCCGGGAACGCGAACTACTGTGCCACCAAGGCCTATCTCACGACCTTCAGTGAGAGTGTCGCGGCGGAGGTGGTGGGCACGGGCGTACGGGTGCAGGCACTCTGCCCCGGGTTCACCCGCACCGAGTTCCACGGCCGCATCCCGGTGCCGGATAAGCTTCCCCGGTTCGCCTGGATGACCGCGCCGTCCGTAGTCCGCTATTCCCTCCGCTGCCTCGACCGCGGCGGGCCGACGGTCTGCATCCCCGGCCTGGGCTTCCGGATCGTGGTGGGGATCATCCGGTTCAGCCCCCGGCGCCTCATCGGATGGGTCTCCCGCAAGCGCTACGACCGGGTGTGACCTGGCTCCTATCGGCCCGGCCGGCCGGGCGGCAAGTTCCTATCGGTCCCTCCGAAGGAACGCGGGTATGCGCATTCCCCTCATCGCTTTCCTGATCTCGACGGCCGCCTGCGGGGCGGACGACCTCCTCCTCCCAGTCGACCCGAACGACGGTATGCCGGTCGAGTTGCGTGCGCTGTCGGGCGACGGGCAGACGGCCGTGGCCGGCGATCCCGTGCGCCACCCTCTCGTCGTGCAGGCGCTCGATCACAGAGACCGCCCGGTGCCCGGAGCGGTCATCATCTTCGAGTTCGTCGATCCGCCGGCCGGGGCGGAGATCGCCCCACCGAACACCGAGACCGATTCGACCGGCCGCGCCTCGGCGGCGGTGAAGCTGGGAACGCCGGTGGGCGACCAGCCGGTGGAGGCGAGGCTGGCCGATCCGGCATCCGACCTCAGCGTGCAATTCCTCCTGACCGCGCTCCAGCCGAACCGTGGTGGAGGGGGCGATGACGACGGTGATGGGGAGGGCGGGGGCGATGGCGGTGACGGTGGCGATGGCGATGATGGCGACGACGAGGGGAACGGTGGCGGTGGTGGCGGTGGTGGCGATGGGGGTGGCGATGACGACGATGACGACGATGACGACGACAACAAAGGCAAGGGGAACAACAACGGCAAGGGCAAAGGAAAGGGGAAGGGCAACGACTAGAGTTGTCGGTGCAGATCGAACCGTGCGTGACGGATCCGGGCGGACGTCTTAGGTTGGTGTAGCTCGAGCTGCAGGTCGCACGCCGGTTCGTCTCGGAGGTCCTCCATGCGCACGGTATCGTTGCTTTCCCTCGCAGTCGCGGCGGTCGTGCTCGCCGGGTGCGCCGCAGAAACCCCATCGAATCGAGAGACGGCCACCTCCGGTGCCGGCGAGTCCAGCCTTCTGGAGCGCGATCTGACGCTCCGGTCTCCCGCCACTCCGGTAGTCGCTGTGGCCTCCCCGGTCGAGCTGTCCCGGCCTGCACCGAAGGTGCTTCCGACCCGGCGCATCGTCTCCCGCAGGCCCGCGAAGCCGGCTACGGTTCCGGCTCCCGTGCGGGCCCCGGCGCCGGCCGTGGAGGCCCCTGCCCCCGCGCCGGCGGTCGCTCTGACGAAGGTGGCGGCTGAGGCGGCGCCGGTGGAGGAGGTGGCGGTGGGGGCCGGCCGGGAGCTGGCGCCGGGGAAGACCGTGACCGTGATTCCCGTCTCGTCCGGGCCGTCCTATGCCCCCGAGGCGGACGATTCCTGGCTGCCCGAGGGCCCCGTCCGGGGTATCGTGGTGGGCGGCGGCGATACCTGCCGGCGCCGGGGAGGAGCGCGCGGAATTGGCATTGCTGGTCGAATTCCGATCGGTGTTCCTCGGCATCGCCTCAGGTAAACCGTCAACTGCCTGTCAAATTTCTGGGGGTGGCGAGGTCGCCACCCCTCTAGTTATGCTTGAGCCTCGTTTCCGATCTCGCACAACCCATAGGGCTTCGGCCCCCCTGGCCGGCAGTATCGCCGAGACACCGACGCCTGTGCCCACCACAAGCAGCGCGGGGAGGTTTGCATGAGGTATGCTTGGCTGATCGTGCTCGCCGTCGTGGCGACGACCGGTTGTAACCAAGCCGAGTTGAAGAAGGCGCTGGCCGAGGCCAAGACGGCCGAGGCCCAGAAGGACAGCCTTCTGACCGAGGTTTTGGAGACCACGCAGTTCGTCAGCGACATCAACAGCGAGCTGGCCAAGGCGAAGTCGCTGTCGGTCAAGTCGGCCAGCACCGACCCCGGCGTCCCCGGCGCGAAGAAGGACCGCGAGGAGCGGCAGGCCTCCCTGCTGCGGATCAAGCAGGTCATCGCGCGGCTCGACTCGAGCGAGACCAGGCTGGCGGAGACCGAGGCTCGAGCCAAGCAGTCGCGCCAGCGCAACGCCCGCCTCCTGGCCCAGATCGAGACCTTCAAGAAGACGGTCGATGATCTCAAGACCACCGCCGAGCAGCAGAAGACCGAGTACGAGGCGGCGCTGGCCGAGAAGGACACCCAGATCGCCACGCTGGCCGGGCGGGTGGACACCCTCAGCACCGAGAACGCCGGTCTCGCCAGCCACAACACGGCGCTGACGGATACGGTCGCCAATCTCACCACGTACAAGAACACGGTGTACTACGCGGTGGGGACCAAGGACGAGCTGATGAAGCGGGGTGTGGTGACGAAGGAGGGGTCGAAGTTCCTGGTCTTCGGCGGCACCCGGCTGGAGCCGGCCCGCAACCTCGATCCGGCCGCTTTCACCGCCATCGACAAGACCCAGCAGATGTCGATTCCACTTCCGCGGACCGACAAGAAGTACAAGATCGTGTCCCGGCAGAGCCCGAGCTACTTGGGCGGGGGCGTCACCAAGGACGGCAAGGTCTCCGGCACCGTGGAGATCACCCAGCCGGAGGATTTCTGGGCTCCCTCGAAGTATCTCATTCTGGTCCAGGACTGATTCCGTAGCCCGTCTGGCAGAGCGGCCCCCGGTACTCACCGGGGGCCGCTTCGCTTTTGCGGCACGGTTGACCCGCCGTTGAGGGTGCTCGACGAATATGGGATCCGCCGGAGCCAAGGCTGTGCGAATGTTAGGAAATAGTCACGTAACAGCAGCGTAAAACCTTTGTCGGTAGCCAGTTTGCATTTCTGTTGTCAACATTCTCTACATCGGTCTGAGGAAAACCTGGTCTCCTCGATGCCGAGCCCGGTGATGGCTGACACGGTGCGAAGTGCAGCCATGGGGAAGATTGAGCCATCGCAGTACCGCGCTCACTCAACCGGGAGGTTCTTTGCGTACCACTTACTTGGCCGCGGCGATCGCCGCCTTTGCACTCACCACCGCCTGCGAGAAGACGGGTGAGGGGGAGTATCAGGTGGAGAAGCCCGTCATCGGCACGGAGACGGACACGGTCGAGACGCCGAGTGTCGAGACCGGCACCGTGAAGGACACAATCAGCGTTCCGGACGTGGACGTGAACACCGAGAAGAAGGAAGTGGACGTCCCCGACGTGGACATCAAGACTCCGAGCGAGCGGGAGCAGGGTCAGTAGTTCTCCCCCGTCGGCCCACGGCCACCTCTCCGGTGGCTCGTGGTGCCGAGCGGCCCGTAGGTATATTGGGGCGCGCGGCCCCCTGATCGCATTTCGTGACCGCGCATTCCCGTAAAACGCCACTCCGTCTCACCCGGCTCCGGAGCTCTCCATGCGCCTCGCCTGCGGTGCCCAGCGCTGGCTCGGCGGCGTGCTGCTCGCCGCGAGCGTGGCCCTGCCCGCGCGCGTCACCGGGCAGTCCCCGGCGGCCCCCGAAGTCACCGCCATTCGGGCGGGCAGGCTGGTGGACGTCGAGCGCGGGGTGGTGCGGCGCGATCAGCTGATCGTGATCCGGGCGGACCGGATCGAGGCGATCCAGCCGGGCGCCACCCGTCCGCCGGCCGGCGCGACGCTGATCGACCTCTCCCGCTACACCGTCCTGCCCGGCCTCATCGACTGCCATGCCCATATGATCGGCGATCTCACCGATACCGACGCCCTGCTGCCGTTGCAGCGCTCCGGGGCGCAGGAGGCCTTCAGCGGCGTGCGCAATGCCCGGAGCACGCTCCTGGCCGGATTCACCACCGTGCGCGACGTGGGGACCTACCGCGCCCTGGTGGATGCCGCCCTTCGGGACGCGATCGGCGACGGCACGGTGATCGGGCCCCGGATGGCGGTGGCGGGCGCCTACGTGACCGTCACCAGCGGCGGCGGCGAGCTGGTCGGCGCGGCGCAGGACGTGACCATCCCCGCGGAGTACCGCTTCGGCGTGGCCAACAGCGTCGATGAGATCCGCGAGCGGGTCCGCGCGATTCTCAACGGCGGCGCCGACTTCATCAAGATGATCGCCACGGGCGCCGTCCTGACCCAGGGTACCAAGCCCGGCGCGTCGGAATACACCGAAGAGCAGATCCGCGCCGCGGTGGAGCAGGCCGCGGAATACGGCACCTACGTCACCGCCCACGCCCACGGCGCGGAGGGGATCAAGCGCGCCGTGCGCGCCGGGGTGCGTTCCATCGAGCACGGCTCGCTGATCGACGACGAGGCGATCGCGCTGATGAAGGAGAAGGGCACCTGGCTGGTGGCCGACATCTACAATGGCGACTACATCGCCAGCCACGGCCGGGAGCAGGGATGGTCTGAGGAGATCCTGAGAAAGAACGACGAGACGACCGACGCCCAGCGCGCGGGCTTCCGCAAGGCGGTAACCGCCGGGGTGCGGATCGCGTACGGCACCGACAGCGGCGTCTACCCGCACCGGCTGGTGGCCCGGCAGCTTCCCTACATGGTGCGATACGGGATGACCCCGATGCAGGCGATCCGGTCCGCCACCCTTTCGGCGGCCGAGCTGATGGGGTGGGAGGATCGGGTGGGCTCGCTCGGTCCCGGGAAGCTGGCGGATATCATCGCGGTGCCGGGGGACGCGCTGGCCGACCTCGAGAGCTTCGAGCAGGTCAGGTTCGTCATGAAGGGCGGCATCGTCCATAAGGCGCCGTGAGCCGATGGTGCCATCGTTGATACACACGGTTGCAGGAGGTCCGGCTTGAGATACGCGGGGTTGTTGATAGCGGGAATGATCTGCGCGGGGAGTGGCGAGCTCGCCGCGCAGCGGGCGGCGGAGCCGGCCGATCTGCTCCGGTTACGCGAGGTCACCGACCCGCAGCTGTCGCCCGACGGCGCGTGGGTGGCGTACACCGTGACCGTCTCGGACACCGCCGAGGACAAGCGAAATGCCGACATCTGGATGTCGAGCTGGAGCGGCAAGCGAAGCGTCCGGCTCACCTGGACCAAGGTGCGGGAGCACACGCCCCGCTGGAGTCCCGACGGGCGGTTCCTCGCGTTTCTCTCCGCCCGCGAGGATCCTCGCGAGGTGGATCAGGTCTGGCTGCTCGACCGGAGCGGGGGCGAGGCGCGGCGGGCGACGGATCTCCCGGGCGGCGTGTCGGATTACGCCTGGTCACCCGACGGGACCCGTCTCGCCCTCGTGGCATCGGATCCCGAGCCGGGCCGGGCCCGGCCCGGCGAAGACAGCACCAGGAAGCGCCCGCGGCCGATCGTGGTGGACCGGTTCCGGTTCAAGTACGACGGCGTCGGCTACATCGGCGCCGAGCGCGAGCATCTCTACGTCTTCTCGCTCGAGCACAAGACCGCCCAGCTGATCACTCCCGGCTCCTACGACGAGCTGGCGCCGGCGTGGTCGCCGGACGGCCGGTCCATCGCCTTCCTGAGCCGGCGGCGGCCGGACTACGATCGCACCGACAACTGGGACATTTACGTCGTCGCCGCCACGGCCGGCGCCGAGCCCCGCCAGCTCACCACGTTCGCGGGGGCGGACATGGATCCCGAGTGGGGGAACCGGCCGCCGAGCTGGAGTCCGGACGGGAAGCTCATCGCGTACGTGCAGGGCGGGAAGCCCGAGCTGCTCTACTACGGCGGCCACAAGGTGGCGGTGGTGCCCGCGGCCGGCGGCCCCGCCCGTGTGCTCACCGGCTCGCTCGACCGGAACGTCCTCTCCCCGACCTTCTCGCCCGACGGCGCCTCGGTGCTCTTCCTCCTGGAGGAGGACCGGGTCTATCACCTCGCGCGGGTCCCGGCGGCGGGTGGAGCGGTCGAGCGCCTGGTCGGGGGAGCGCGGGCCATCGAGGATCTCTCGGTGGGGAAGGACGGGCGGATCGCGCTCACCTCGAGCACTACGACGCATCCGACCGAGGTGTTCGCGGTGCAGGGCAAGACCGTGCGGAGGCTCTCGACGCAGAATGACGCCTGGCTCGATGACCTCCGCCTGGCGCCGGTCGAGGCGATCACCGTCAAGAGCCGCGACGGCACCCCGATCCACGGCTTCATGGTCAAGCCGCCGAACTACCGGCCGGGTACCCGGTATCCCACGATCCTCCGGATCCACGGCGGGCCGGTGTGGCAGTACTACCACGATTTCGCCAATCTCGACTGGCAGGTCCTCGCCGCCAACGGATACGTGGTCCTCGGCGTGAATCCGCGGGGCAGCTCGGGCCGGGGCGAGAAGTTCGCCTCGGCCATCTTCGCGGCCTGGGGCGAGAAGGACGGCGAGGACGTCCTCGCCGCGGTGGACTACGCCGTGGCGCAGGGCATCGCCGACCCTGACTGGCTGGGCATCGGGGGCTGGAGTTACGGGGGGATCCTGACCAATCAGGTGATCGTCCGCGACCACCGGTTCAAGGCGGCGATCAGCGGAGCCGGGCAGGGCAACGCGCTGATCGGCTACGGCACCGACATGTACGCCCTGGAATACGAGCTCGAGCTGGGGAAGCCGTGGGCCAACCCGGACGCCTGGCGCCGGGTCTCCCAGCCCTTCCTGCACGCCGACCGTATCGTGACCCCGACCCTCTTCGTGTGCGGCCAGGACGACTGGAACGTCCCACTGGTCAATTCGGAGCAGATGTACCAGGCGCTCAAGAGCCTGGGGCGGAAGACGGAGCTGGTGATCTATCCGGGCGAGTCGCACGGCATCCTGCGGCCTTCGTTCGTGCTGGACCGGATGGAACGATATCTTGAGTGGTACGGCGAGCATCTCGGCGACTCGACCGCCAGGGCGAGCGCGGGAGGACGCTAGGGAGGCGGGGCCATGCGGGATTCCAGAGCAGGTGTGCTGCATACGTTGGGACTGTTCTTCCTCCTGCTCGGCTGCGCCTCGAAGTCGGAAGATCCGGACGAGGACCCGGCGCCCAGCGAGAGCACCGCCGAGCTGGCGCTCGAAGTGGAGAACCACGGGTGGAGCGACATCGTCATCTATCTGGTCCGCGGCACCGCGGTGGAACGCCTCGGGATGGTGGGTGCGCTTAATACGGAGACCTTCGTCTTTCCCTACCGCAGGATCGGTGTCGGAACCGATATCCGGCTCCGAGCCTACCCGATCGGGGGGCCCCGCGCGTTCACCAGCGAGAGCGTGCTGGTGCAGCCGGGGCAGTGGATCAAGTGGACGCTGGAGAGTGATCTGACGAGGTCGTTTCTGGCGGTGTATTGAACGAAGCGGGGCAGCGGGGCGGCGGGGCAGGGGCAATTCGGGGGAGATGTGTCATCCTGAGCGAAGCGAAGGAGCCATGCGTCGGGTCATGGCTCCTTCGCTGCGCTCAGGATGACACTTTTTGTTTACGCCTCCAATGACCCTTCTGCTTACGCCTCCCGGTCCAGGCAGCCGTCGAAGTTCGGGTTGTTGCCCTCCTCCTGTGGCATCGGGAGATTGACGTCGTCGCCGTAGCTGCCGCCCTTGATGTAGCTGCCGCTGGGGAAGACTTCTTCGGCGGTCCGCTCGTACTGGCGGATCAGCCGGCGCATGTCGCCCAGGCGGTGCCCGGTGGCGAACATCCAGAACGCGCGCTCGCTGAACAGCAGGTCTTCGCCTTCGTCCTGCGTGCCTGGCTGCGCCAGCGGATCCAGATCCTGGGCGGCGCGGAGGTCGTTCAGGATCGTCGTCATCCCGCCGAGGTTGGTGGCCTGGAGCTCTGCTTCGGCTTCGATCAGGCGCGCCTCGATCCCGTCGGCCAGGACCACCGAGGCGCTGGCGTCGGGGTACTTGAGCAGGGTGAACTGCGGGGTGGTGTTGTCCAGGCCGGCGCTCTCCTCGTCGAAGAACGGCACCCGTGGATCCTCCGCGGTGCGATACGGAAGGCCGGCATCCCCCTCCTGATCCGACACCGACCAGAGCCAGCCGACGCTGTAGGAGTAGATCGCGTTCTGGAGCCGGAGCGGGCTGTCCGCGTGCTCGGTCACGTACTGGAAGTCGGTGGGCACGGCGGCGACCGCGGCCGCGGCATCCGCGAAGAGCCCACGATTCAGCAGGGCCCGTGCCTTCCCGATGGACGCCAGGTTGGTGATCTCCTGTGACTCCTCCGCCACCGTGCCCGGCTCGGCCAGGGCCGCGTCGAAACGGGCCACGGCGGTCTGGAACATCTCGTCCGTCGTCTGGGGCTCGCCGTAGACGATCTCTTCGCCCTCCAGGTGGCTGAACGGCACCCCGGAACAGAAGCTCTCGCCGAACAGGACATAGGTGAACCCGGCCAGGCTCAGCATCTCGCCGATGAACGCGTCGGCGTCCGGCTCGGCCCGCCGCTCCCGCAGGGCCACGGCGGCGACCTCGGCGGCGGCACGGGCCCGGTGCAGGTTGTGGAACATGTCGTAGAGGGTGGAGTTGTTCTCGAACACCCGCCGCTGATCGATCTCCTGCTCGGTCGGCGGCGTGGTGCTGAGCACGAACTCGTCCGACATCAGCCCGCTGAGGAGGATATGCCCGTCCTCGAACTGGGTACCGTCGCCGTCCTGGGCGAAGGAGAAATCGGCGATCGCGCCGACCCGCAGGGCCAGGGCGCCCGCCTCGCTCTCCACGTCCCCGGGCTCGACGATGTTGGGCTGGTCCGTCTCGAGGAGCCCGCAGCCGGTGGAGAGCGCCAGGGCGGCGACCAGCAGCATGCTCGCGGTAGTCATCTGTCGCATGGTCTCGTCACCCCGTCTCAGAAGCCGATGTTGAGGCGCGCGGTCCAGTACTGCACCTGCGGCTGGGACTCGAAGTCGCTGGTCGCGAAGTTGTCCTGCGCGAAGGCGTTCACCTCCGGGTCCACCCCGGTGTAGTCGGTGATGGTCCAGAGATTCCTGCCCGCGAGCGTCAGGCTCAGCCGGCTGGCCCTGAACCGGCGCGCCCAGTCGTCCGGAGCGAAGAGGGTGAGGGACAGCTCCCGCAGCTTGATGAACCAGGCGGGCTCGTAGTATCCCCACTCGGTGGCCTCGTTGAGGACCGCCGACGCCCGAGCCTGCTCCTCCAGTGGCGCGGTGCGGTCCACCAGCCCGCGGCAGTTGAGCACCGGGGTGCAGCGGAAGGACTCGATCGCGTTGTCGAGGTAGTGTCCGCCGCGGTAGTCGAACTGGGTGCCCACCCGGACCCGCCCGTCGAACAGCGTCAGGGCGCTGTTGAGCGACGCCTCCTTATTGGGCAGTGCGCGGCCGCGGAACACGGCCTCGTCGCCCACGGTGACCTCGCCGACCTCGATGATGCCGTTGGCGTTCGCGTCATCGAAGCCGGTGATCGGGCGCGCCCAGTACCCGCCGAGGGGAAAGCCCTCCGCGTGCCGCTGGAGACCGAAGCCGAAGATGATCGGCTCCACGCCCTCGCCCAGCTCGACCAGCTCGTTGTCGTAGACCGAGCCGCTCAGCGCCAGATCCCAGGCGACGCTCCGGGTATCGATCAGCCGGGTATTGATCGCCAGCTCGACGCCGTAGTTCTTCACTTCGCCGAGATTGAAGAACTGGAACTCGGACGCACCGATGGACGGCGCCACGTTGCGCTGCACCAGGGCGTCCCGGGTCCGCTTGTTGTAGTAGGTGAACTCGAGGCCGACCCGGTCGCCGAGGATCGAGGCGTCGAAGCCGACCTCGAACTCCCGCGAGCGCTCGGGCTTCAGATTCTGGTTCCCGAGACTGCCGAAGGTGATGCCGGTGCCGGCCACCCCGCCGCGCTTGCCGGCCACCGGGGTGAAGTAGCGCAACGCGTCCGTGGTTCCCGGCTGCTGCCCGCTCACGCCGAGCGCGCCGCGCAGCCGGAACGTGCTCAGGAAGCCGCCCGGGTTGAAGAAGGGCTCCTCCGACACCAGCCAGGAGACACTCGCCTTGGGGTAGACCGTGGCGTCGAAGTTCTCGCCGAAGGCGCTGTTGTCGTCGAAGCGGAGGGCGCCGGTGACGTAGAGCCGCTCCTTGACGGCGAATTCCTGCTCCACGTAGGTCCCGATGGAGCGCGACTCCACCGTGGTGTCCCGGGCCTCGGTGCTCCCGGCCCCCGTGACCGTCTCGGAGCCGGCGGGGAGACCCCGCCCGGTGGTGAAGGTGCCGGTCGCGTAGTCGCGGTAGAACTGGCCACCGACCGACGTCTTTGAGCCGAGCGCCGGCGACAGCTTGAACCGTGCGCTGGCCGCCAGATCCACCGAGGTCTGGGTGATCTGGAACCGGTTGTCGTACTTGAGGCCGGCCCGGTTCTCCAGGTAGTCGGCCACCTGCCCGGTAGGCCAGAACTGCACGTCCTGCCGGTTGGTGACGTCGTACCCCAGGGTGGCGCGGGTGGTGAGCCAGCTCGACGGCCGCCAGTTCCCGGTGAGCCCGCTGATGAAGCGCTCCGTCGACTGGGTGTTCCGCTGGGCGAAGAGCTCGGCGGGGATGAAGAACCAGCCCCGGTTCACGTCCTCCGGCAGGCCGCTGGCCTCGCCGCTGCCGGTGATGGTGAGGAAGCTGTTGTCGTTCTCGACGAATCGGGCGTCGCTGGAGACGTAGCCGATGTTCGCCTGGAGGTCGGCGTCGGCCGAGACATTGGCGCCGAGGTTGGCGCGGAGGCTGACGCGCTCCAGGGTGTTGGGCCGGAGCTGGTTGTCGGCGATGGTGCCCCGGGTCTCCACGACCGAGTCCTCCTCGAACTCGGGCAGGCGGTAGACGCCGTCCTCGTTCTCGTAGTCGCCCGACAGGTAGTAGGTGAGCTGTTCGGTGCCGCCCGACACGTTGGCGCCGTACTGCTGGCGCAGTCCGGTCTTGAGCGGGCTGGTGAAGGGATCATCCAGCGGGGAGAACTGGCTGACCGAGGTCTGGGTGCAGGTTCCATCGAGCTCGAACTGGACGATGCAGAAGCCGTCCCAGCCCTCGTCGATGCCGGTGGCCTGGGTCGAATCCCGTCCGTTGAAGTTGATCGGGTAGGTGTTGTGGTCGTGGACCGCGCCGAGCTCGCTGTACAGGTTCCAGCGCGCCTTGCCCGCGCGCCCCCGCTTGGTGGTGATCCGCACCACCCCGTTGGAGGCCTGGATGCCGTAGAGCGTCGCGGCCGCCGGTCCCTTCACGATCTCGATGGACTCGATGTCCTCGGGGTTCAGGTCGTTGATCCGGGACGGGGCCGCCCCCGCACCCTGCCCGAACCCGCCGATGTCCAGCGTGCCCGAGCTGGCGCCGCTCTCCATCCGGATGCCGTCGATGTAATAGAGCGGCTCGTTGGACAGCGACACGCTGTTGGACCCGCGAATCCGGATGCGGGTGCCGGTGCCCGTCGTCCCGCCGCTCTTCTGGACCTGGACCCCCGCCGCCCGGCCGGAGAGGAGATTGCCGAACTCCGCGATCGGCGATTCCTCGGCGATGCGCGCGGCATCGATGGTGGCGACGACGTTGCCCACCTCGAGCTTCCGCTGCTCGCCGGTGGCGGTGGTGACGATCTCGTCGAGCTGAACCGGGGCGCCGACCAGGGCGAAGTCGAGCGTCACCGCCTCGCCCGGGGCCACGTTGGCGCTGTCGGTCGCGGGGCGATAGCCGAGCCGAAGGACTCGGACGCCGTAGCTGCCGGGCGGGACGTTCCGGAAGAGGTAGCGGCCCTCCTGGTTGGTGGCCTCGATCCGGTTGGGGCCGGCAAGGAGTACCCGGGCCGCCTCCAGCGGCTGGCCGGTCGCCTCGTCGGTCACCACCCCGCCGACCGAGCTCTGCTGCGCTTCCGCGAGAGACACCGCCGCCAGCGCCAGGGCGCACACCCCACCGCCCGCGCGCAGCTTCCACCGACGCATGCCAGCTTTCATAGGGACCCTCTCCTGTCGGACGGGACTGCCCGGCGGCTTCGGCAGAACGTGTGGGCGTGCCGAGCGAGTGGGCAGCACTGAGATGGGAATGCCTCGCAATGTGATGGACGCTGTGCGTATTGTCTAGACTGCCCGGGGCGCTTGACGGTCCACCGGGTGCCCGGTATCTAGTGACGACGCCGGGTTTGTCATCCTCAGCACAGCGAACGGTGGCATGGCGTGGTCCCGGCTCCTTCGCTACGCTCAGGACGACACGGCAGGTTCCAGCCAGAATGACACGGAAGGTTCCAGCTCCGGACGCGCTCCAACCCCGTAACTCGGAGGACCCATGGTGCGAAGCATCGTAGGGTTGTTCGCTGGGCTGCTGCTGACGGCGGCCGCGGCGCTTCCGCTGGCCGCGCAGGCCGGCACGATCCGGGGCACGGTCGCCGACAGCGCGGGGGCCGGGCTCCCCAACGCCGCCATAAGTGTCGATGGCACCACGCTCCGCACCACCTCGGGATCGGATGGCGCCTACGAGATCCGCGGCGCGCCGACCGGCAGCCAGACCCTCCGCGCCCGGCTCATCGGCTACCGCTCGGACCTCGCGGAGGTCACCGTGATCGGGGGCGACGTGGTGGAGCAGGACTTCACCCTCACCCGCAGCCCGGTGCAGCTCGCACCGATCGACGTCGTGGTAGGCTCCCGGGCGCGGCACACCGCGGAAGAGGAGCTGGCGGTCCCGGTGGACATCTTCCCCGCGGAAGAGCTCCAGCGGCAAGGCACCACCGAGACCAGCATCATCCTCCAGTCGGTGTCACCCTCGATCAACTTCCCGCGCCAGAGCGTGACCGACGCCGGCGACATCGTCCGGCCGTTCACGCTCCGCGGCCTGAGCCCGGACCACACGCTGGTGCTGCTGAACGGGTGGCGCCGCCATCAGACGGCGGTACTGAACACCTTCAACTACGGCATGCCCGCCGGCTCCAGCGGGGTGGATCTCAACACGCTGCCGGCCAGCGCGTTGGACCGGATCGAGGTGCTGCGCGACGGGGCCTCGGCCCAGTACGGCTCGGACGCGATCGCCGGGGTGGTGAACCTGGTGCTCAAGGACGGGGCGTTCTCGCCGTTCATCAACGGGGACATCGGGCGCTACACCACCGACGACTACCCGGACGACGGGACCACGGCGAACGTGAACGGCGGGTGGGGCATCGGCATCGGCCGCGGGTCGCTGGCGGTGTTCGGCGAGTTCCGCGACCGGCAGCCGACCAACCGGGCCTGGGCGGACGTGTTCGAGGACGCCGGCACCGGGGTGGTGGACTCCATCAATCCCGACAACGGGCAGGTGATCGTGAAGCGGAACGGGGTCGACCAGCCCAACCATCACTGGGGCGACGGGCTGGAGAAGGACGTCTTGACGTTCACCAACTTCCGGATGCCGCTCAACGACGAGGGCACCACCGAGATCTACAGTTTCGGCGGATACGCGCACCGCGACGGCACCGGCAACGCCTTCCGGCGCTATGCCGGCAACGCGCGCAACTGGCGCGAGATCTATCCGCTGGGGTACCTGCCGACGTTCAGCGGCACGGCGACCGACTATTCCGGCGCCGCCGGCGTGCGCGGTGTCGTCTCGGGGTGGAACTACGACCTCGGGGCGGAGCTCGGTCACAGCAGCTTCGACTACAACATGACCACGACGCTCAACGCTTCGCTCGGACCTTGCCTCGACGTGGCGTGCGCGCCGGGCGAGGACCGGGTGCTCGGGACCGACGACGATCCCGGCATTCCCAACCAGACCGAGTTCTTCTCCGGCAGGCTGCTGCGCCGGGAGTTCGTCGCCGCGGTGAACGTGGCGCGGCCGGTGGAGGTGGGATTGCGTGCGCCGCTCAACCTCGCGTTCGGCGCCGCGTTCCGCCGGGAGAGCTACAAGATCCGCGAAGGGGAGTTGGCGTCGTACGTGAACGGCTTCCACCTCGACCAGGACAGCAGCGCCGTCCCGGCGCCCGCGGGGTCCTCCGGCTTCCCGGGCTTCACACCGGACAATGCCTCCGAGCGGGACCGCAGCAACTTCGGGCTCTACGCCGACGCCGAGACCGACCTGAGCGAGAAGCTGCTGGCCAACGTGGCCGCGCGCTTCGAGTCGTACAACGACTTCGGGGAGCAGCTCTCGGGCAAGCTGGCGCTCCGCTACCAGCCCTCCCGGCGGGTGGTGTTTCGGGCGGCGGCCGGGACGGGCTTCCGGGCGCCGGGCCTGAGCCAGGTGGCCTTCAACAAGGTGGTCACCAACGTGATCGCCGACCAGTTCGTGGAGGTCGGCATCTTCCCGGTGGACCATCCGGCCGCGCTCGCGCTCGGCGCGGTGCCGCTGACCGAGGAGAGCTCGCTCAACTTCAGCGCCGGCATGGCCTTCACGCCGGTGGACAACTTCACGGTCACGGCGGACTACTTCCACATCCGGGTGGACGACCGGATCATCCTCGGCGCCACCTTCGACGACGACGTCACGCTGGGTCTGCTGGCGGACGCCGGCATCACCGACATCGGCGGGGTGCAGTACTTCACCAACGGACTCGACACCCGGACCCAGGGCGTGGACATCACCGGCAACCTCCAGCTGCCCGCGGGGGCCACCGGGCGTCTCGACCTCAACGCGTCGCTCAACTTCACCCACAACGAGATCGTGCGGCTGGACTCCATCCCCGATGTCCTGCGCAACGCGGGGTCCACCGAGCCGGGACTCCTCGACACGGTTTCGATCATCGGCATCGAGGACGAGCGGCCCGACTGGCGCGCCACGCTCCAGGCCAACTACACCATCGGCCGCCTGAGCACCCTCGGCCGGCTGTCCTACTACGGCGGCTTCTCGTCGGCGCAGCCCGGGTTCTGCGATCTGTGCCGCGAGGAGTACGGTGGGAAAGGCCTGGTGGACGCGGAGGTGGGCTACCAGTTCAACCTGGTGAAGCTGGCGGTGGGCGTGCGGAACCTGTTCGACACCTATCCCGACCAGCCCAGCTCGGACCGGGACACCGGACTGGGGGGCACGTCGGCGGAGTTCAACAACAACTTCGGCACGTTCCCCTGGGCGGCGGCGTCGCCGTTCGGGTACAACGGGCGGTTCGCGTACGCGCGGACGGAGGTGCAGCTGGCCTGGTAGGCGGGGCAGTAGGGGCGGTCGGGCGGTCGGGCGGTCGGGCGATAGGGCAGAGCGCAGCGGGCGCGTCATCCCGAGCGGAGCGAGGGATCGGACCGGGCATGCGAGTGAGCCGGGGTGGCTTCCTGCCTCACTCTCATGAGCGAGCCGATCCCTCGCTCCGCTCGGGATGACGTGCGACGTTGACTCCGCCCTACCGCCCCGACCGCCCGACCGCCCGACCGCCCGACCGCCCTTCCGCCCCGCCGCATTTGGAACACCGTTCCAAGATTCCCGCCCAGCTTCCCTGGCAGGAATTTCCCCCCCGCGGTAAGATTCCCGGCACCACAGCCCAGACCATTATTCATGTCCGTCGCGTACGATCTCATCGTCATCGGTGGAGGCCACAACGGCCTCGTGACCGCCGCGTATCTGGCCCGCAAGGGCCTCAAGGTGCTGGTCCTGGAGCGCCGTGAGGTGTTGGGTGGCGCCTGCGTCACCGAGGAAGTGTGGCCCGGGTACAAGGTCTCCACCGCCGCTTACGTCAACAGCCTGCTCCGGCCCGAGATCATTCGCGACCTCGAGCTCAAGCGCCACGGCTTCGAGATGCTGCCGCGGAGCCCGTCGTCGTTCACGCCGTTTCCCGACGGGCGCTCGCTCCTGCTCGGGCCCGACAAGGCGATGACCCACCGCGAGGTGTCCAAGTTCTCCGCCAAAGACGCCGACGCCCTGCCGAAGTACGAGGCGATGCTGGAGCGGGTGGCCGATTTCCTCGAGCCGACGCTCACGATGACGCCGCCCAACCCCTGGTCGCTCCGGCCGGGGAATCTGCTCCAGCTCGGCAAGCTCGGGCTCGGCTTCCTCAAGCTGGGCCACGACGGACAGCGGGCGGTGGAGATCCTGGCCGGCGCGGCCACGCCGATCCTCGACCGGTGGTTCGAATCGGAACAGCTCAAGGTGACGCTGGCGACCGACGCGATCATCGGCGCGATGGCCTCGCCGTCGATGCCGGGGACCGCCTATGTGCTGTTCCATCACGTGATGGGCGAGTGCGACGGCGTGCGTGGAGTGTGGGGCTATGTGCGGGGCGGCATGGGCGGGATCAGCAACGCCATCGCCTCCGCGGCGCGGGAAAAGGGGGCCGAGATCCGCACCGGCGCCGAGGTGGTGAAGATCGTGGTGAAGGACGGCGCGGCGCGGGGCGTGGTGTTGCAGGACGGCACCGAGATCCAGGCGACGCGCATCGCCTCCGGCGCCGACGCCAACGTCACCTTCCTCAAGCTGATGAGCAGCGACGACCTGCCCGCCGATTTCGTGGAGGCGGTCCGCCACCTCGACTACAGCAGCGCGAGCTGCAAGATCAACCTCGCGCTGAGCGAGCTGCCCGACTTCACGGCGGTCCCCGGCACCGCGCCGGGCCCCCAGCACCGGGGCACGATCCACATCTCGCCGACGATGGAGTACATCGAGCGGGCCTACGACGACGCGAAGTACGGCCGGCCGTCGCAGCATCCCATCATCGAGGCCACCATCCCTTCGGTGCTGGACGACACGCTGGCGCCCGCCGGCAAGTACGTGATGTCCATGTTCACCCAGTACTTTCCGTACAAGCTGGCGCCGGGCCTGTCGCTGGAGGCGGAGAAGGAGAAGTACGCCGACCGCTGCTTCGACCTCATGAACGAGTACGCCCCGAACTTCAAGCGGTCGGTGGTGGCGCGGCAGGTGCTCGCGCCCGCGGACATCGAGCAGCGGTTCGGCCTCACCGGCGGCAACATCATGCAGGGCGTGATGTCGCTCAGCAGCCTCTCGTTCATGCGGCCGGTGCCGGGATACGCAGACTATCGAACGCCGGTGCGGAACCTGTATCTGTGCGGGGCGGCCACGCACCCAGGCGGGGGAGTCATGGGCGCGTGCGGGTACAACGCGGCCCGGGAGATTCTGCGGGACTTCAAGCGGTAAGGGGCCGGGCAGCCGCCGGACGTCGGCCCGCGGCGTCATCCAGGACGACACCATGCCGCAGCATCGTCTCACCGTGCAGGAGAGCCTCACCCGCCTTCCCGGCCCTGCCGGGGAGCGCTGGGTCGAGCTGTTCCAGCACGGCACCCTGAGCATCGAGCTCTACGCACCGAGAGGCGCCGATCCCCAGCAGCCGCACACTCGCGACGAGGTGTACGTCGTGGTGCGGGGCAGCGGGCACTTCACGAACGGCGAGACGAGGCACCGCTTCGGGCCCGGCGACCTGCTGTTCGTTCCGGCCGGCGTGGCGCACCGATTCGAGGACTTCAGCGACGATCTGGCGGTCTGGGTGGTGTTCTACGGGCCGGAGGGCGGGGAGGCGCCGCGATGAGTGAGCCGCGTCCGCCCGGCACCGCGCTCGAGGCGACGCTGCACCGGGACTATTACCTCTCCGACGCGCTCTTCGAGCGGGAGCGGGAGCGCATCTTCTTCCGCGAGTGGTTCTGCGCGGCGCGGGAGGAGGAGCTCCCAGCCCCCGGGGATTACCTGGTCTGCGACGTAGCGGGCGAAAGCGTGCTGCTGGTCCGGACCCGCGACGGCGGCCTCGCCGCCCACTACAACGTCTGCCGCCATCGCGGATCGCGACTCGTCTCCGAGTGCGGCCGCGGACAGTTCAGCGGCGGCATCCGCTGTCCGTATCACTCCTGGACCTATACCCTCGAGGGCGCGCTCCGCACCGCGCCGTTCCTCGATGAGGGGGACGGCCTCGCCAGGGGCGACCTCGCGCTCCACCCGGTCGGCGTCGATACCTGGGGCGGGTTCATCTTCCTGCATCTCACCCCCGCCGAAGCGCAGGCGCAGGGTAAGACGCTCCAGGCCCAGCTCGGCGGCGTGCCCGATCGGCTCCGGCGCTACCCGTTGAGCGAGCTCCGGGTGGCGCGCCGGATCGAATACGACATCGCCGCCAACTGGAAGGTGATGCTGGAGAACTACAACGAGTGCTACCACTGCGGCCCGGTGCATCCCGAGCTGTGCCGCCTGGTCCCGGCGTTCAAGCAGCGGGGCGGGGCCGAGCTCGACTGGGAGCGGGGCATCCCGCACCGGGACGGCGCGTGGACCTTCACCGCCAGCGGGACGAGCAGCCGCGCGCCGTTTCCGGGCCTGAGCGAGGACGAGCAGGTGCGTCACAAGGGGGAGCTGCTCTACCCCAATCTCCTCCTGAGCCTCGCCGCCGAGCATGTGGCCGCGTTCACCATCCGGCCGCACGCGCCGGGCCGGACGACCGTGGTGTGCGAGTTCCTCTTCCATCCTGACGAGATGAGGCGGCCCGGTTTCGACCCCGCCGACGCCGTGGACTTCTGGGACCTGGTCAACCGGCAGGACTGGACCATCTGCGAGTCGGTGCAGCGGGGAATGACGTCGCGGGTGTTCGAGCGCGGGTACTACGCCCCGATGGAGAGCTGGAGCCTGGACATCCGGCGGTACATCGCGGAGAAGCTGGGCTGAAGACCGACTTCGAGTACATCGTCCTCGGCCTGGGCGGCTTCGGCACCGCGGCGGCGTACTGGCTGGCCCGCCGGGCGGGGACCGAGGTGCTCGGCCTGGAACAGTTCGAGCTGGGCCACGTCCGGGGGGAATCGCAGGACCATTCGCGGATCATCCGGCTCTCCTACCACACGCCGGGCTACGTGGCGCTGGCCAAGTTCGCGTACCGGGCATGGGAGGAGCTGGAGCGCGACTCGGGCGAGCAGGTGGTGCTCCGCACCGGCGGGCTCGACGTGGGGCCGCGGGAGAGCGCGATCCCGTTGAGCAGCTACAGCGACAGCATGGATGCGGCCGGCGTGAGCTACGAGCGGCTCGATGCCCGGGAGATCATGCGGCGCTGGCCCCAGTGGCGTCTGGGCGACGACGTGCACGGGCTCTTTCAGGAGCAGAGCGGCATCGCCATGGCGGCGCGAGGCAACGCGGCGCACGCGAGGATGGCCCGGGAGCACGGCGCCACTCTCCAGGATCGCACCCCGGTCGAGGCGATCCGCCCCGCCGGCGGCGAAATCGAGGTTCGAACCGCCGAGGCCACCTACCGCTGCCGCCGCCTGGTGATCACCGCCGGCGCCTGGTCCAACCGCGCGCTCGAGTCCGTCGGCGTCCATCTGCCGCTTCGCGTCACCAAGGAGCAAGTCACCTATCTCGCGTCGCCCAACGTGTCCGACTTCCAGCCCGAGCGGTTCCCGATCTGGATCTGGATGGACGACCCCTGCTTCTACGGCTTTCCCGCGTTCGGCGAGCCCGGCCCCAAGGTGGGCCAGGACGCGGGCGGCCAGGAGACGACGGCCGACACCCGGACCTTCGAACCCGACGCCGAGGCGCTCGACCGGGTGCTGCGCTTCCTCGAGCGGTACCTGCCCGGCGCGCTGGGGCCGATCATCTACACCAAGACCTGTCTCTACACCCTCACGCCCGACCGCGACTTCGTGCTCGACGTGTTGCCGCACCAGCCAGAGATCGCGGTCGCGATCGGGGGCGGGCACGGGTTCAAGTTCGCTTCGCTGGTGGGACAGGTCCTCTCCGAGCTGTCCATCGACGGACATTCCCCCCGCGACCTCGCGCCGTTCCGGATCGACCGCCCGATCCTCCAGATGAAAGATCCCCCGCGGAATTACATGGTGTGACCGCGCCCGCCATCCCCGCCACCGCGATGCAGGAGGCGCCCCCGCGGCTGCACCGCGCGATGGGCTTCCGCGATCTCCTCCTGTTCTACCTGGTCACCGGCTTCACGGTGCGCTGGATCGGCACCGCAGCGTCTGCCGGCCCCAGCGCGGTGGTGATCTGGCTGGGCGCCTGCCTGGTGTTCTACGTCCCCCTCATGTTCACCGTGCTGGAGCTCTCGTCCCGCTATCCCAACGAGGGCGGCTGCTACGTCTGGAGCAAGCGCGCCTTCGGCGACTTCGCCGGCTTCATCACCGGCTGGAACTACTGGGTCTGCAACCTGCCGTACTTTCCCGGGCTCTTCTACTTCACCGCCGCGAGCGCGCTCTTCATCGGCGGTCCGTCGTGGCAAT
Source organism: uncultured Gemmatimonadales bacterium (assembly GCA_963826065.1). GTDB lineage: Bacteria > Gemmatimonadota > Gemmatimonadetes > Gemmatimonadales > GWC2-71-9 > CAVVWJ01. Next base: position 1,076,698 of record CAWGVP010000002.1, on the reverse strand, counting down.
CGCTCACCGACAGCCCGGCCTACTACGTGACCTTCTCCCTGATCGCGCTGGCCGTCGCCGTGACGCTCAACGTGCGCGGACTGGGCGTGGGAAAGTGGCTCCACAACGTCGGCGCGGTGGGCCTGTGGGCCCCGGCGCTGGTACTGATGGCGCTGGCCGCGCTCTCCTACGCCCGCCATGGCTCGGCGACGCCGTTCACCGCGGAGAGCCTGGTCCCGAGCACCCGGCTCAAGGACATCATCTTCTGGTCCACCATCGCGTTCTCGCTCAGCGGACTGGAGAGCGCATCCATGATGGGCGACGAGATCCGGGACCCGCGGCGCAACATGCCGCGGGCACTGCTGATCGCCGGCGGGATGATCACGCTCCTCTACATCCTGTCCACCGTGGCGATGCTGGTGGCCTTGCCGCGAGCGCAGATCCTGAGTCTCCAGGGGTTCATGCTCTCGATCCAGCAGGCCTCGGAACGGGTCGGGATCGTCGGAATCACCGCCGTCACCGCCCTGCTGATCACGCTCGGCGGGCTGGGACAGGCGGGGGCGTGGTTCGCGGCCGGAGGGCGGCTGCCGTTCGTCGCCGGGATCGACCGTTTCCTGCCACCGGTGTTCGGCCGGGTGCATCCGAAGTACGGGTCGCCGCACGTGAGCCTGTTGCTCCAGGCCGCCGTGGCGGCCCTCTTCATCTTCCTGGGGCAGGCGGGAACCACCGTCAAGGGCGCCTACGACGTGCTGGTGAGCATGGCCATCATCGGATACTTCATTCCCTATCTCTTCATTTTCGCCTCGATGATCAAGCTCCAGTCGGAGCCCGCCGGCCCGGAGGTCATGCGGGTGCCGGGCGGCCGGCCGGTGGCGACACTGCTCGGCGCGGCAGGCTTCTGCGTCACGGCGGCGACCATCGGACTCGCCATGATTCCCGCGGAGGACGAGGCCAACAAGGTGCTCGCGGTGACCAAGGTGGTGGGTCTCACGGGCCTGCTCCTGCTCGGCGGTGCGGCAGTCTACCTCACGGGAAAGCGGAGGCGAGCGTGAAGACGCTGCGGGACCTCGATGCCGCGCGCTGGCGGGTCGCCCTCGGGCTCACCGCCGCGATGGTGTTCCTCTACTTCGGCTTCGTGCTGCTGGTGGCCTACGGGCGCGAGCTGCTCGCGATCAAAGTGGTGCCGGGGCTCACCCTGGGCATCCTGCTGGGTGCCCTGGTCATCGTCGCCTCCTGGATCCTCACCTGGGTCTACGTCCGCTGGGCCGCGGCGCATTACGACCCGGGGATCCGGGCCCTCGACGGCGAGTCCGGGCGATGACCCTTCAGGCCCCCGCCGGCACCACCATCGGCCAGCCGAGCCTCATCGCGATGCTGTTCTTCTTCGCGTTCATCTCGGTCACCCTGGGCATCACCTGGTGGGCCGCGCGGCGCACCCGAACCACCGAGCAGTTCTATGCGGCGGGCCGGACCGTGAGCGCGGGGCAGAACGGTCTCGCCCTCGCCGGCGACTACATGAGCGCGGCGTCCTTCCTCGGCATCGCCGGGCTGGTCTCGACCACGGGGTTCGACGGCCTGATCTACTCCACCGGCTGGCTGGTGGGCTGGCCCGTGGTGCTGTTCCTCATCGCGGAGCCGCTGCGCAACCTGGGGCGCTACACCTTCTCCGACGTGGTGGCGACCCGGCTGCGGCAGACGCCGGTGCGGCTGGCCGCGGCGCTGGGCACCCTCGCGACGGTGACGCTCTACCTCATCGCCCAGATGGTGGGCGCGGGCGGGCTCATCCGGCTCATGTTCGGGCTGAGCTACGAGCACGCGATCGTGCTGGTCGGCATGGTGATGATCGGCTACGTGCTGTTCGGCGGGATGATCGCCACGACCTGGGTGCAGATCGTCAAGGCACTGCTGCTGATGACCGGGGCGCTGATCCTGGCGGTGCTGGTGCTGCTCCGGTTCGGCATGAACCCGGCGGCGCTCTTCGCGGAGGCCGCGCGGCGCTACGGCGAGGGCGTGCTGGTGCCGGGCAAGCTGGTCTCCAATCCGCTCGACGCCATCTCGCTCGGGATGGCGCTCATGTTCGGCACCGCCGGGTTGCCGCACATCCTGATGCGATTCTACACCGTCCCCGATTCCCGGGCGGCGCGCGCCTCGGTGTTCGTGGCCACGGGCGTGATCGGACTGTTCTACCTGCTCACCTTCGTGCTCGGCTTCGGCGCCATGGTGCTGGTCGGCCCGGAGGCGATCCGGGCGGTGGACCCCGGCGGCAACATGGCGGCCCCGCTGCTCGCCGAGCTGCTGGGCGGCACCCCGTTCCTCGGCTTCATCGCCGCGGTCGCCTTCGCGACGATTCTGGCGGTGGTGGCGGGGCTCACGCTCTCCGGCGCGGCCGCGCTGTCCCACGATCTCTGGGTCAGCGTGGTGCGGAAAGGCCACGCCGACGCGCGGGAGCAGCTCCTGGTGGCTCGCGTCGCCACCCTCGCTCTCGGCATCGTCGCGGTGGCGCTGGGGATCACGTTCAAGGGCCAGAACGTGGCGTTCATGGTATCGCTCGCGTTCGCCATCGCCGCGAGCGCCAACTTCCCCGCGCTGATCCTCGCCATCTTCTGGCGCGGCTACACCACCGCGGGCGCGGTCACCAGCATGGTGGTGGGGACGCTGCTGACGCTGCTGCTCATCTACCTGTCGCCCACCATCCAGATGGACATCTTCGGCAGGGACGCGGCGTGGTTCCCGCTGAAGAACCCGGCGTTGATCACGATGCCGCTGTCGTTTCTGGCGGGCATCGCGGTGTCGCTGCTGTCGCCCGAGCCGAGTGCGGCGGCGGGATATGCCGCGCTCGAGCGGCGGATGCACCTGGGAGGGGAGCATTGAGAGTCGCGCTGCTCGGCGTGCCGTACGACGCCTCCTCTTCGTTCCAGCGGGGGCCCGCCGGCGCGCCGGTGGCGATCCGGGAGGCGCTCTGGTCCGAGGCGGGCAACACCTGGACCGAGTCGGGCATCGACCTCAAGGACGGACGGCTGGACGACGAGGGCGACCTCTGGTTCAACGAGCGGGAGCCCGGGCTCGAGGCGCGCGGCCGGATCGAGGATGCGGTGGGATCCATCGTGGACTCGGGCCGGAGGCCTCTGCTGCTGGGCGGTGATCACTCGATCACGTATCCGGCGCTTCGCGGCGTGCGGCATCACTACAAGAAGCTCGCGATCCTGCACCTGGACGCCCACCCCGATCTGTACGAGGAGTTCCAGGGCGACCGCTACTCGCACGCCTGCCCCTTCGCCCGGATCATGGAGGAGAATCTGGCCGACCGGCTGGTTCAGATCGGGGTCCGCACGATGACCGGGCACCAGCGGGAACAGGCCGACCGGTTCGGGGTCGAGGTGATCGACATGCGGCAGTGGAGGGAGTGGAAGATGCCGAGGTTCGAGACCCCGGTGTACCTCTCGCTCGACCTCGACGTGCTCGAGCCGGGCCTCGCCCCCGGCCTCTCGCACCGCGAGCCCGGCGGCCTCGGCGTGCGTGAGGTGCTCGACATCATCCAGTCGCTCGAGGCCCCGCTGGTCGGCGCCGATGTGGTGGAGTGCAATCCGCTCAACGATCCCTCCGGGCTGACGGCGGCGGTGGCCGCCAAGATGGTCAAGGAGCTCGCGGCCCGCATGCTCACGGAGACCCCATGATCAGGCACCTCGTGCTCGCCGTTCTCGTCGCCTCGTCGCTCGCCGGCCCGCTGTCCGCTCAGGCCCCGGCGATCGACTACGCCAAGCTGCGGGAGGAGACCGCACAGCGGCTCTCCGAGTACATCCGGATCAACACCAGCAATCCTCCCGGCAACGAGCTGGCCACGGCCCGCTGGCTGGCCGAGGTCCTGGCGAAGGAGGGGATCCGGGGCACGATCCTCGACACCGCCGAGCTGGGCGCGGGGCGGGCGAACTTCTACGCCAGGCTGCCCGGCAGCGGGGGCGGCAAGGCCATCGCGCTGGTGCACCACATGGACGTGGTCACCGCCACGCCGAAGGACTGGTCCATCGATCCCTTCTCGGGGTCGATCAAGGACGGCTACGTCTGGGGCCGGGGCGCGCTCGACATGAAGGGCCACGGCATCATCCAGCTCATGGCCTTCATCGCCCTGAAGCGCGCGGGCGTCCCGCTCAGCCGGGACCTGGTCTACGTCGGCAACGCCGACGAGGAGATCGGAGGGATGGGGTCTCGGGTCTTCGTGGAGAAGCACCCCGACCTGGTGAAAGACATCGAGTACGTCCTCACCGAAGGCGCCGACACCCGGGTGGAGAAGGGCAAGGTGCGCTGGTTCGGGATCGACGTCGGCGAGAAGCGCACCTGGTGGAAGAGGCTGGTGGTGAAGGGAACCACCTCACACGGCTCGGTGCCGCTGGGTGACAACCCGGTGGAACGGCTGGTACGGGCGCTGAACCGCATCGTGGCCTACCAGACGCCGGTGCGCCTCACGCCGGCGGTGGACCGATTCTTCAAGGCGCAGGCCCGGGACCAGACGGGAGAGGCGAAGGCGCGGCTCTCCAACGCGGCCGCGGCGCTCAAGACCAAGCGAGGCAGGGCCTGGCTGCTGGGCGAGCCGGAGCGGAACGCGCTGCTCCGGGCGACGATCACGCCGACGGTGCTGAAGGGATCCGAGAAGACCAACATCATTCCGCAGGAGGCTTCCGTCGAGCTCGACATCCGGCTCCTGCCCGACGAGGACACCGTGGCGTTCCGGCGGACGCTGGAACGGCTCATCGCGGATCCCAAGATCGAGATCGAGGCGATCGGCGACATGGCGCCGCCCTACAGCGCTCCGCTCGACACCGAGATGTTCCGGGCGCTGGAGCGGGTGGCCGGGCGGATGCTGCCCGGCGTCCCGGTCGCCACGCCGATGAGCGCGGGCGCCACCGACCGCCCCTATTGGGCCACCGCGGGGCCGATCTGCTACGGCATCGATCCGTGGCTGGTGGAGCTGGAGGAGAGCCGGTACTCGGTGCACGGCAACGACGAGCGGCTCTCGATGGAGAACATCGAATTCGGGCTCAGGCTCTACGTGGAGACGGTGATGGAGATGGCGGGGCAGGGGGACGGCGGGGCGGCGGGGCGGTAGTCGACCTAGGCTTGCACGTTCAGATCGCCGGCGGCCAGGGCCAGCCGCCGGTCAAGGGTCCAGAGGTTGAAACCCTGCAGCACCGCAGCTCCCAGCAGGTGGGCATCGATCCATCCCAATCCTCGGCCCATCAGCCGGCGGCCCTCGATCAAGGTCAGAACTTCGTCATGGGTCGCCGGCACCGCGCTGGGGAGCCGGCCGAGCAGCAACAGAACCTCTCTCCGATTCTTCAGGTTGCCGCAGGCGAGCTCACCAATAACGAACGGATGACAGGCCACCTGCCCGTCGGACAGCAGGCCGCCCAGACGGTCGTTCCCCTGACGGAGATGGTGGACCCAGACGGAAGTATCGGCCAGGATCACCGCGAACGCCGCGTGCGGCCGCGGCGCCTGGGCGCAGGCGAGAGTGCCGGTTCGCTTCCGCCGAGCGCCGCCAGCCGCCGGCCGCTCTCGCGGGCAATCAGAGCCTCGAGACCGGCATGGATCAAGGCGGTCTTCTCGTTGATCCGGGTGAGCCGTGCCGCCTCGCGGAGCAGGTCTTCGTCGAGGTTGAGCGTCGTACGCATATGCACCAATATGCATGGCAGATGCAGACCCGGCAACCCCGGGAAGGTCGCCGCGCGCTGGCGCCAGGCCCGCCGCCTGGGCTGTCACAAGTTGCACCCCATCCCGCCGGTTCGGTGAGTTGTCCGTTCCTGCTCGGAGGGCAAGGCCCCGGGAAACCCGCGGCGTTCCAGTGCTCATCCTGTTAACGAGTAATCGGGCGAGAATCGGCTCAACCAAGCAGCCGGGGCGGCGGGGCAGCGGGGCGGCGGGGCATTATTCGCCCGTAACGAGTGCGGTGGACGTGTCATCCTGAGCGAAGCGAAGGAGCCGAAGCCCGAGCACGCCCTCCTTCGCTGCGCTCAGGATGACAGTTTACTGGTACGGCCTCACCTCAGCGACCGGAGCACCTCGCGGTCGAACTGCACCGACAGCGCCTCGCGCCCCGAGTACGGCCCCGGCCGGTACGCGCGCGACTGGATTCCGAGCTGGCTCTGCTCGCAGATGTGCCAGTCCTGCTTGTTCGTCATGTCCCAGAACTCCACACCGTCGTCGGGATTGAACGCCGGGTCGCTCAGCGTGGCCGGGTGGAAGAGCCAGGAGCAGTGGATCAGGCTCCGGTCGGCCGCCATCGGCCAGATGGTGTGGAACATGACGTAGTCGGGGTGGAGGCTGAGGAGCATGTTGGGGAAGATTGCGTAGTAGTAGACGCGATCCATGTCCTCTTCCGGCAGGTCGCCCACCGCGACCCCGCAGGACTTGCCGCTCATCGTCATGCTCTCGTGCCCGCGATTGATCACCATGAACCCGCCGGTGAACGGACCCTCGGTGAGGTCGTTCTCCCCGCTGGTGGGCGGGGTGAGCTTCGAGAGCCCGGGGTGCACCGGGCCGCAGTGGTAGCACTCCGAGTAGTTCTGGAACAGGAGCTTCCAGTTGCACTTGACGTCGTAGTCGATGGTCCGGTGGACCGCGAGCTTCGCCAGGTTGAACCGGGAGAATCGGCCGATCAGCGGCTCGAAGGCGTCCTCGAAGGGCTCGGGCCGCTCGGACAGGTTGATGAAGAGGAAGCCCTCCCAGCTCGCGACCGCCACGGGGTGGAGCGGCCAGTCGGCCTTGTTGAACCCCTCGATGTCTCCCGTGGAGGGGGCGCCGATGAGCCGGCCGTCGAGACCATAGGTCCAGGCGTGGTAGGGACACTGGATGGTCTCGGAGAACCGGCCGGTGTGCTCCTCGCAGAGCCGGGTCCCGCGGTGCCGGCAGACGTTGTGGTAGGCCCGGTAGCCACCCGCGCGATCCTGCAGCACGATCACGCTCTCCTTCCCGATCTCCTGCACGAAGTACTGGCCCGGGCTGGAGATGCGGTCTTCACGGCCGACGCAGATCCAGCGTTCCAGGAAGATCCGCTCCATCTCCCGAGCGAGGACCTCGGGCGAGGTGAAGTATTCCTGGGGCAGGGTGTGTGCCCCATGGATGGGGATCTCGGTCGGCTTGATGAAGGTCGTCACGTGGGACTCGGTGCAAGGGATGCCGAAATATGCCGCCCGCCGATTGCCGATGGAAGCCGCGCCCGGCGGAACCTGGGTTACGCCCGCCGGGTGACGGGGACGCTGGAACAGGCGCCCGATTTCCAGTAAGCTGAGGCGTCCGCCGCGGTCCCACGCCCTGACCGGAGAGTCCTCCATGCGCCGCAACCTGCTGTTCCTCCTGGCACTTGCCCTGCCGAGCACCGGGTGTCTGGCCGCCGCCGCGGCCGGGGCCGCGGGCGGTATCTACCTCACCTCACGCGGGGCCGAGTCGGTCGTCGAAGGACCGGTGGCCGAGATCGCCGACCGCGTGGAGGCGGTGATGGGCGAGATGGGGATCGTGAAGGACGGGGAGAGCACGGAGGACGGCGGGGCGCGCCAGGTGCTGAAGGGGAAGAAGGGCGACCTCGAAGTGACGGTCGACATCGAGCAGGAATCCGAGTCCACCGCGAAGGTCGAGGTGACCGCGCGGAAGAACCTGGCCGAATGGGACAAGGACTACGCGAAGGAAGTGCTCAATCAGATCGTGCAGAAGGGGTAGGAGGGTGACACCGTAATACCGTGCGCTCAGGGTGACACTGCTGGGCTCAGGGTGACACTGCCGGCACCACCACTCCGCGGCATTCGCCGAAGCCGATCCTCGCGGCGCCGTCGCGCTCGCAGTAGCCCCGCATGATCACCTCGTCGCCGTCCTCCAGAAACTTCCTGGTCTCGCCGCTGGGCAGCTCGAGCGGCTCCGCGCCGCGCCAGGTGAGCTCCAGAAGGCAGCCGCGGGACTCCTTCGCGGGCCCCGAGATGGTGCCGCTCGCGAGCAGGTCGCCGGGCCGGAGATCGCAGCCGTTGCAGGTGTGGTGCGCGACGAACTGCGCCGGGGTCCAGTAGAGATCGGCGGCGTTGCCGCGGCTGAGGCGGAGGGGCGCCAGCTTCCGATCCCGCATGCGCGCACTCGCGAGATAGACCTCCACCGTGACCGCCAGCGCCCCGGCCTCCACGTTGTGCCGTGAGTGGAGATAGGGAAGCGGCGCCGGATCGCCCGCCGGGCGGGTGAGGGCGGGGCCGCGGAACGGCGCCAGCGCCTCGAGCGTCACGACCCAGGGCGAGATGGTGGTGGCGAAGTTCTTTGCGAGGAAGGGGCCCAGCGGCTGGTACTCCCAGGCCTGGAGATCGCGCGCCGACCAGTCGTTCACCAGGCAGCAGCCGAACAGCATCTCCTCCGCGCGCTCGACCGGCACCGCCTCGCCCAGCCGGTTGCCGCCGCCCACCAGCATCCCCAGCTCCATCTCGTAGTCCAGCAGCCGGCTCGGCCCGAATGCCGGGGAGTCCGCGCCGGGCGGCAGGCTCTGTCCCGACGGTCGCACCACCGGCGTGCCGCTCGGGACGATCGACGAGGCGCGGCCGTGATAGCCGATCGGCACCCACTTGTAGTTCGGGAGCAGCGGATTGTCGGGGCGAAACATGCTCCCGACGTTGGTGGCATGGTGTACCGACGCGTAGAAATCGGTGTAGTCCCCGATCTCCGCGGGCAGGAGCATCTCGGCATCGGCGCGGGAGACGAGAATGCGGCTGCCGAGCGCGCGGTCGGCTCGATAGGCCGGCGAGTCCGCCGCGAGCAGCGCGCTCACCTGGCGGCGCAGCTCGATCCGCGCGCCCGGCCCGAGCCGCATGAGGCGGTTGAGCGCCGGCTCCCCGCACGCTTCCGCCGCGGGACCCGCCGCGCCGGTGAATCCGCCCGCGCGATGCGCGGCGGCCACGTCCAGGATCATGTCGCCGATCGCGATGCCGACCCGGGCCGGCTCCGCCGTGCCCCGGCGGCGGAAGACGCCGAAGGGAAGGTTCTGGATCGGGAAGTCGCCGGACCCGTTGGCGGACTCGACCCAGGAGGCGAGCGCCGGATCGTGCGTGGAATCCACGACTAGAGCAGCCGGAGCGACGCGAGGTCGCCGATGGGCTCCGTGAACGAGCAGGACCCGAACGAGACGATGGCCGTTTCCCGCGCCCGGGCGAGCGCGTCGAGGCCGAGCCGCCGGCCCCGCCACTCGACGCCGGAGTCGTCCCATCGGATCGCATCGGCGTCCCGTTCCTCGAGCAGCCGTGCGGCCGTATCCCCGTCCATGCCATCGGCGAGGTACGCGGTGGCGAGGAAGAGGTTCAGGAATCCGAACATCGGCCCTCGCGGACTGTCCGGCTCGTAGGTCAGCCGGTACTCGGCGCGAAGCGGATGGTGCAGGCCCGCGGTGGCCTTGAAGGCCACGCCGGCGGAGAGGCAGGTCTGGACGAAGCGGACCAGGTCGGATGCCGGTGGAAACGCGTCCGCCGTGATGCCGCCCGTGCGGACCTTGGCTCGGCCACCGCCGGCCGCGATGGCGGTGACCAGCGGCGCCGGGTCTCGAGCCACCGGGATCTCGACGTACGCCTGGAGCCAGGACGGCATTCGCGAGAGCAGCCGCTCCACCGCCTCGGTCGAGTCGGCCTTGGCCTCGACCACGTCGGCGGTCAGGGCGCCGGCTCCCTCCGCGGCGTGGCGGCAGTTGAGCTCCCCGATCTCGTGGAGGTCGGCGGCGGGATCGCCGCCCAGGAGTGCGGCGATCCGCCAGGGCGCCGCGGCGGAGTCTCGCGGAAGCAGGTCGGCCGCGGCGGTCTCGAACTCCCCTATCCGGCTCGCGGGCAGCACGAATCGTCCGAGCGCCCAGGCGTGCGGCCCACCGCGATACTCGGCATAGCTCCGCACCGCGCGCGACATGTCCAGCCCGGCCGGCGGGAAGAGGCCGGCGTAGTCGATGCTGGCGCGGAGGAGCGCGTGCAGGGCAGGGGACATGGTGGGGGAAACTTAGCGGGGCAGCGGGGCGGCCGCCCCGCGGCCCCGCTAAGTTTCCATGATGCCCATCGCCTCCGCCAACCCCGCCACGGGGCAGACCGTGCGGACTTACGAGCCGCTCACTCCGGCGCAGCTCGAGGCCCGCCTGCAATGCGCCGCCGATGCGTACCAGCGGCACCGGCGCACCACCTTCGCCGAGCGGACGAAGATGATGGCCCGGGCCGCCGAGATCCTCGAGTCCGAAAAGGAAGCGTTCGGCCGGATCATGGCGGCCGAGATGGGGAAGACCCTGAAGTCCGCCATGGACGAGGCGGCGAAGAGCGCCTGGGGCTGCCGCTACTACGCGGAGCACGCGGAGCGCTTCCTGGCCGACGAGGTGGTCGAAACCACCGCCTCCCGCAGCTTCGTGACCTACCAGCCGATCGGCCCCGTCCTCGCCGTCATGCCGTGGAACTTCCCCTTCTGGCAGGTCTTCCGCTTCGCCGCGCCGGCGCTGATGGCGGGAAACGTCGGGCTGCTGAAGCACGCCTCCAACGTGCCCCAGTGCGCCCTCGCCATCGAGGAGATCTTCCGCCGGGCCGGGTTCCCGGAGGGCGTCTTCCAGACCCTGCTGATCGAGACCGACCAGGTGAAGTCGGTGATCGAGGATCGCCGGGTGGCCGCCGTCACCCTCACCGGCAGCAACGCCGCCGGAAGCGAGGTGGCCTCCACGGCCGGGCGCGCGATCAAGAAGTCCGTCCTCGAGCTGGGCGGCAGCGACCCCTTCATCGTGATGCCCGACGCCGACCTCGCCGCCGCCGCGGCGACCGCGGTGAAGGCCCGGGTGGTGAACAACGGCCAATCGTGCATCGCGGCGAAGCGCTTCATCGTGGCCGAGCCCGTGGCCGACGAGTTCGAGCGCCGGTTCGTCGCCGGGATGGAGGCCCTCGTGGTCGGCGATCCGATGGATCCGAAGACAGACGTCGGCCCACTCGCCACCGAGGCGCAGCTCCGCACCATCGCCGAGCAGGTGGATCGGAGCGTGCGGGCGGGTGCGCGGATCCTCACCGGGGGACGAAAGCTGGATCGGGAGGGCTGGTACTATGCGCCCACGGTGCTCGCCGGCGTCACGGCCGAGTCGCCCGCCTACTACGAGGAAGTGTTCGGGCCGGTGGCCCTCCTTTTCCGGGTGAAGGGGATCGACGAGGCCATCCGGCTGGCGAATGACTCGCCGTTCGGCCTGGGCGCGAGCGCGTGGACCCGGAGTGACGCGGAGCGGAGGCGATTCGTCACGGACCTGGAGGCCGGCATGGTCTTCATCAACGCCATGGTGGCATCGGACCCACGGATGCCGTTCGGAGGGGTCAAGGAGTCGGGTTACGGGCGGGAACTGAGCGCCCACGGCATCCGCGAGTTCGTTAACATTAAGTCGATCTGGGAGGCGTGACTTGGCGCACACCACCTTGCGGCTCTGAGGGTTATGGTAGTTGCGTGACGCGCCCGTTACCCGATTCCCGGGCCCTTGGAACTCCGGAACTGCCGAGGTTACATGTACATAGACCCGACCGCCGGGAGCCTTGCGCTTCAGGTCCTTGCCGCCGGCGCCCTTTCGGCCGTGGCCCTCTTCAGCAGGGTCCGCGAGGCCCTGAAGAGCTTCTTCCGGTCGATAGCGCCGCGCCGATGGGCGCAGAAGCGCTAGGCGCGTCCTACCGCGATCCCAGCGGATTCGTCTACACCAGAGACGGAACGCTTTACCGCCAGGTCAATCGCGTCTTCCAGGAGCGTTTCCAGGCGTTCCTCGACTCGGGGCTGTACGCCGAGCTCGAGGAACGCCGGCTTCTGGTCCCCCACCGAGAGGCCTCGCTACGGCTCGCGGCGTCCCCCGATGCGGTCGCGGTCCTGGAGCCGGAGCGGGTGGACTTCATCTCGTACCCCTACGAGTGGTCATTCGGCCAGCTCCGGGACGCGGCGTTACTCACTCTCGAGCTTCAGGAGCGCGCGCTCGCCCGGGGCTTCACGCTCCGGGACGCCAGTGCCTACAACGTGCAGTTCGTCGGCGGGCGCCCGCTGTTCATCGACACCCTGTCGTTCGAGCCGCGTGAGGAGGGCGCGCCGTGGGCCGGGTATCGTCAGTTCTGCGAGCACTTCCTGGTGCCCCTGGCGCTGATGAGCCTGGTGGACGTGCGGGCGGCGACGCTCCTTCGCTCCAACCTCGAAGGCATTCCCCTGGATCTCGGCAGCCGGCTGCTGCCCCTGCGCACTTGGCTCCGGCCCGGACTGCTCTTCCACGTCCACCTCCATGCGCTGGCGCAGCGGCGGTACGCGGACCGGGGCACAGGCGATGCGGCGCGGGCCGGCACTGCCAGGCGGGGAGTCACCGCAACCGCCGCAGTGGGCCTGGTGAAGAGTCTTCGGGGGGCGATCGAGTCGCTCGACTGGACGCCGGCGGGGACCGAGTGGGCGGACTACACCGAGGACAACAACTACACCGCCGAGGCGTCGCGCTCGAAGCGCGAGGCGGTGCAAGGCCTCCTCGCGGGGCTCGACGCCCGCACCGTGTGGGACCTCGGCGCCAACACCGGCGAGTACAGCCGCGCGGCGCGGGAGCTGGCGCCGAGCGTGATCGCGTTCGATATCGATCCGGCGGCAGTGGAGCGAAACTACCGCCGGGTGAAGGCCGAGAACGAGCCGGGCATCCTGCCGCTGCTGCTCGACCTGACCAATCCCTCGCCCGCGCTGGGCTGGGCCCACCGGGAGCGGCTCTCGCTCGAGGAGCGCGGCCCGGCCGACGCGCTGCTGGCACTCGCCGTGGTGCACCATCTCGCCATCGGCCACAATCTTCCGCTCGAGCGCGTCGCCGGCTTCCTCGCCAGGCTGGGACGCAGCCTGATCGTCGAGTTCGTGCCCAAGAGCGATTCCCAGGTGCAGCGGCTGCTGCGCGACCGGCAGGACATCTTCCCCGACTACACCCGCGAGGGTTTCGAGGCGGCGTTCCGGACCTGTTTCCGGATCCAGCGAGCCGTCCCCGTGGCCGAATCGGAGCGCACCCTCTACCTGATGACCGCGCTCCCCTGGCACGCGGCATGACCCGCTGGGTCACCAGGCTCTACCCCTTCTTCTTCGCGCTCGTTCCCATTCTCAATTACGCCGCGCGCAATCCGGACCAGTTCGGGTTCGGCGACCTGGCGTTCATGCTGGCGATGGCCCTCGCCGGATGCGGAGTGGTCTACGGGCTGGCGGCGCTCGCGGTCGGGCGCCGGGGCCCATCCGCGCTGCCGCCGCTCGTGGCGTTTCTCGCGGTGGGCTGGTTCTACGGCTACCACTGGGTCGCGGCCAAGGTCGGCGGGGGCGGGGCCGGCGGAGACCCTCCACACGCGATTCTGGTGCCTGCCGGCCTGCTGCTCACCGCGGCCCTGCTGTGGGCGGTGCGCCGGCGCGTGGCCCTGCTCGAGGGTGCGGGGCGCTTTCTCTCGTTAATGGGCGCACTGCTGGTCGGCTGGTCCACCATCCAGATGGGATCGTCGTGGCTCCGGGGGCGGGACACCATCGCCGAGAGCCCGCTGGCGGCCGAGCTGGGCAGACCGATCGAGGGCCCGGCCGCCGCCCTCGAGCCGCGGCGCGACATCTATCTCATCGTGCTCGACGAGTACGCCAACTCCCAGGTGCTGCGCGAGCGGCTGGGATACGACAACCGCCCCTTCGAGGACAGCCTTCGCGCCCTCGGCTTCCACGTTCCCGACCTGGTGCGGAGCAACTATCTCCACACGCTGCTGTCGCTGCCCTCGATGCTCAACTCGGTTCACCTGACCGCCCTTGAGCGCGAGCTGGGACCGACGACGAAGAACCCCACGCTTCCGAACTATCTGCTGGAGCACAACCGGGTGGCGACGTACCTGGAGGCTCGGGGGTATCGCTACGTCTTCTTCCCCTCCCACTGGTGGCATTCGACCAGTACCAGCGCCATTGCCGACGTCGAGTTCCAGCCGTGGACCGGATTCGACTTCATGCGGGCCATGACGGCGGGGGAGCTCCAGCGGACGGTGCGCGGAGCGACCGTCCTGCACTACTTCGACCGGAACCACCGGTGGGAGGCCGAGCATACCCGGCGGACCTTCGCGGGTCTGGCAAAGGTGACTCGGGACGACGGGCCGGTGTTCGCCTTCGCCCACGTGCTGAAGCCGCACGACCCCTACGTGTTCGACCGCGAGTGCGAGACGCTGCCGCGGGCCAGGGACGAAGGGGACGAAGCCGCCTACCTCGAGCAGGTGGAGTGCGTCAACCGGATGCTGCTCCAGACCGTCGGCGAGATTCTCCGGACCTCGAAGGTGCCGCCGATCATCATCCTTCAGGGAGATCACGGCACCAAGTTTCTCGGCGCGACCGGGTACCCCCGGGCGGAGCTGGTGCCTCCCGACGCGGCCCGCGAGCGGGTGGGGACCTTCGGCGCCTACTACCTGCCGGACGGGGGCGCTGAGGCCTTCGGCGACACGGTGACCGTGGTCAACGTTCTCGGCAACGTGCTCCGCCACTACTTCGGGGCCCATCTGCCGCGGCTGGGCGACGAGCAGTACATCTCTCCTGCGCAGTTTCCCTACGCGTTCCACAGGGTCGACGCACGCTGGCTGGCCCGCCAGGATTCCGCCGCCGGCCCGCTGCTTCGAGCCGGACGTTGATTCGCCGCCTCGTAGCCGGGGCGGTATGGCTCGCTGCCTGCGGTCCCGGCACACCTTCCACCCCCGCGCCGGTCGTCTCGGCCGAGGAGGTGCGGGAGATCGTAGGGGTCCTTGCCGCGGACTCCCTGGAGGGACGGCGGACCGGCACGCCGGGCGGGTTGCGGGCCGCCAGGTTCCTGGCCGAGCGGATGCGGAGCTACGGATTGGAGCCGGGGGGCGACAGCAGCTACTTCCAGCGGGTACCCTATGAGATCGTGACGGCTGCCGCGGGCGAGCAACTGCGTCTCGCCCGCGGCGGCGGCGGCGATTCCGTGCCGGTTCGGCGAATCACCGACTACAACGTCATCGGACTGATCCGGGGTTCCGACCCTGCGCTCCGGGACGAGGCCGTGGTACTCGGCGCCCATTTCGACCACCTCGGCATCGGCACGCCGGTCCGGGGCGACTCGATCTACAACGGAGCCGACGACGACGCGTCGGGCGTGGCCGCCGTGCTCGCGGCCGCGCGGGCCCTGGCCCGGGCGCCCGCCCGGCGGACGGTCATCTTTCTCCTCACCAGCGGCGAGGAGTCCGGCGTGCTCGGCACCCAATGGTATCTCGAGCGGCCCGCGTTCCCGCTCGCCGGCACGGTCGCGGATCTCCAGGTCGAGATGGTGGGACGACCGGACTCCCTCGCCGGCGGCGCCGGCAAGCTCTGGCTCACCGGCTACGGGCGCTCCACCATGGGCGAGGGGCTCGCGACCGCCGGTCTGCCGGTGGTGGACGACCCGCGGCCCGAGTTCAGGTTCTTCGAGCGCAGCGACAACATCGTGTTCGCGATGCGGGGGATTCCGGCGCATACCCTGTCGTCTTTCGGCATGCACCAGGACTACCACACGCCCTCCGACGAGGTGGACCGGATCGACTTCGCCCACCTGGAGCAGGCAGTGGACGTCATCATCCGCGCGACCCGGATCCTGGCCGACGGCCCGCGGGTGAGCTGGCTGCCCGGCGGCCGGCCGACGCCCGCCACTCCCTGATCCATGACGGCCCGCGACCTCGGCTGGATCCTCAAGCGCGCGGTGGCGGGCTGGTGGAACGACAACGTCCCGCGGCTGGGCGCGTCGCTGGCGTACTACACGCTGTTCGCGCTGGCGCCGATCCTGATCGTTGCCATCACCATCGCGGGCGTCTTCTTCGGCGCGGAGGCGGTGCAGCGCGAGGTGACGGGCCAGATCGGCGGCCTGGTCGGTGAGAGCGGGGCGGAGGCCGTGCGCGCCATGCTGGAAGGCGCGTCGCAGCGGAGCGGCAACGGACTGGCCACCGCGATCGGCCTGGTCACCTTCTTCCTCGGCGCGACGGGCGCCTTCCTCGAGCTGCAGACTGCCCTCAACGCCGTATGGCGGGTGAAGCCGAGGGCCGACGCCGGCATCAAGGACATGCTGGTGCAGCGGCTGCTGTCGTTCGGCCTGGTGGTCGGGGTGGGGTTCGTGCTCCTGGTGTCGCTGCTGGTGAGCGCCGCACTGTCGGCGCTCAATCGCTACATGGGCGCGATCATGCCGGACATCGCCGTGGCGTGGCAGGGGATCAACACGCTGGTCTCTCTGGGCGTGGTCACGCTGCTCTTCGCCATGATCTACCAGTTCCTTCCCGACGTAAAGCTGCGGCTGCGCGACGTGTGGGTCGGCGCGCTGGTGACGGCGGGTCTCTTCAGCGTGGGGAAGTTCCTGATCGGGCTCTATCTCGGCACCAGCGGCGTCTCCACGGCCTATGGGGCTGCCGGCTCGGTGGTGGTGCTGCTGATCTGGGTCTACTACTCGTCGCAGGTGGTGCTGCTGGGGGCCGAGTTCACCAAGGCCTACGTGGAGCGGTTCGGCGCGCGGCCGGCGCCGTCGGCGCACGCGAAGAAGGATCCGAGGCCGGAGGCTACGGGGGGGAAGAAGGAGGCTACGGGAGATATGTCATCCTGAGCGAAGCGAAGGAGGCCATCTCGGGGCATGGCCTCCTTCGCTTCGCTCAGGATGACACTCGGTCCTTCTGCATCGCTAGCGTCCGCCTCGCCGCCCCGCCTACCTGTGCGTCCTCCCCATCAGCCGCTCCCCGCCTTCCTCCGGGGCGTAGCGTTTCAGCCGCTGGAGCAGCTTCCTGGGATCGGACTCGACCACGATCATCTCCCGGTGCTCCTGCGCGAGAAAGCCTTCCTTCACCGCGTGGTCGAGGAACTCGATGAGGTGGTCGAAGTAGCCCGCGACGTTGAGGATCCCTGACGGCTTGCGGTGGATGCCGAGCTGGCCCCAGGTGAGGATCTCGAAATAACCCTCCATTGTACCGATGCCTCCCGGCAAGGCGATGAACCCGTCCGAGAGGTCGGCCATCTGCGACTTCCGCTGGTGCATCGAGGCGACCACGATCAGGTCGGGGATGCCGGTGTGGGCCTCCTCCTTCTTCATGAGCTGCTGGGGGATGATGCCGGTGACGTGGCCGCCCGCCTCGTGGACCGCGTCCGCCAGCTCGCCCATGATGCCGACGCTCGCGCCGCCATAGACCAGCTCGATGCCTTCGCCGGCCAGCAGCTGGCCGAGCTCGCGGGCGGCGGCGCCGTATTCCGGCCGCTCACCGGGGTTGGTTCCGCAGAACACGCAGATGCGCTTGAAGCCGGGTGCCTTCTTGTCCTTTGCCATGCGTCCACACTAATCACCCGTGGCGCTCGACCCAAGACCGGGTGCTCGAGTGTCATCCTGAGCGAAGCGAAGGAGGCCATCTCCGGGCATGGCCTCCTTCGCTTCGCTCAGGATGACACATGCATCACGCGCAACCGCTCGCGAGCCGGGGCCGCGTAGACCAGCTCGTACGGCGAGCGCTGCGCGATGGACTCGTACCAGCCGGCCGCCTCCTCGAGGCGGCCGGCTTCGGACAGCAGCTCGGCCTGGAGGAATCGACGGGAGGCGAGCGAGAAGAACGGCGAGGCGACCGTGAGCTGGAACCAGAGCCGCGGCCGGGAGCGCTCCAGGTGCGCCAGCGCCTCGCCGGGCCGGCCTTCCGCGCGCGCGAGCTGCGCGGCCAGCTCGGCCGACAGGCAGTCGGTGAGGCCGCCGTCGCCCGGCGCCATGCGGGCCAGGCCGTCGGCATGTCCTCGCGCTGCCGTGACCTCGCCCAGCCGTACCGCGAGCAGGCCCAGCAGGTACTCCCGGATCGGCGGGTGCAGATCGTTGTGCATGGCGAAGATCAGGAAGCTGCTCGGCGGAGTCGCCGCGGCGTCCCAGGCGGTGAGCCTCGCGTGCAGGCTGCGCAGCTCCGGCTCGGGGGCCGGCGCGAACGGGAGCGTGGCCAGCAGCGCGCGGACCTCGAGTCCCCAGGGCTGATCCAGGCTCTCGGCGCGCTCCAGCTCCTCGCGAGCGGCCTCCGGACGCCCCCGCGCCAGCGCGAGGTGCGCCAGCTGGATGTGGCACAGCGCCCGCAGCTCCGGCGAGCGAGCCACCTCGATGAACCGTCGCGCGAGCGCGTCCGCGCCTTCCAGGTTGTCGGCGTACAGCGCCACATCGGCGAACGCGATCGCCACCGTGATCGCGCGCGCCGACTCGAGGTCGCGGGCCACCGAGTCGATCCCGGCGGCGTCGCGCGCGGCGTACGCGCGGAGCGCCCGCATCGCCAGGGCCTGGTCGCCCGCGGGGCTCACCCGCAGGACGCGGCCGATCAGCTCGAGCATCTCGTCCCTCCGACCCTGGATCGCGGCGATCCGCACCAGGTGGACCATGGCGCCGAGGTGGTCCGGCTCCAGCGCCACCACTCGCTCGAACGGCTTCCGGGCCTCCGCCGCGGAGCGTCCGCGGAGCGGATTCAGGTGGAAGAGCAGATCGCCGAGATGGAACCAGGCCTCGATGTCGTCGGGGTAGGTGCCGGTGACCATGTTGTACAGCGATTCCGCCTCACCGACCGCGCCGTCGAGCCACGCCCGCTGGGCGCTCAGCACCAGGTGATCGTGAGGCGAGAGGCGGGCCCGGTGCTCGTGGCTCCTGGCGGAGAACTCGCGCGCGATGTCCGGCAGGGCGCATCCCGCGGCGGCCGCCGAGAGCCGGTAGTAGGCGAGCGCGAACGACGGATCGGCCTCGACCGCGGCCTGGAAGCCCGCCATGGCGTCGAAGTAGCGCCCGGCCCGCAGCTCGCGCTCGCCCTGGAGATAGGCCCGGAGCGCGTCGAGCGACGTGGTGGTGAGCGCCGCGATCCGGCCGAGCCGGCTGCCCGGCGCGATCTTCTGGGAGGCGAGGAGCTGCCGGACGATTTCGTCCACCAGCTCGAAGAGATCGGACTCGCCGGTGACGGACGCGCGGGCGTTGGCCTCGACGGCGCCGTCCCGCCGGTAGAGCGAGGCCGTCGCCTGAAGCTTCCCGCCGGCCTCGACGACTGATCCGAGCAGGTAGTGGCCGGCGCCGAAGTGTTCCGCCGCCGCGCGCCCGCCCGCCGGGCCCGAGATGTCGCCCGCCGCGAGGCCACTCCGGGCCAGGAAGTGGAGCAGCGAGCGCGGGTCCACGCTGCGGATGGCGCCGGCGCCGTCCAGCTTGGTGGCGAGGAGGTCCACCATCCCTTCGCCCAGGTACGCGAAGCGCTGGTCGCCCCGCACGGTGAAGGGAAGCACCGCGATCGTCACCGCTGCATCGGTCCCACCAACTGCGGCGCGGCCGCGGATGCTCTCCGCCAGCGCGCGCGTCTCCGGCGCGGGCTCGACGCCAAGGTCGTTGCCCATGCGCAGGGCAAACTCCTCGTAGGCCTGGATCGCGGCGGGCCGGTCGCCGGCTCGATCCAGGAGGGCGAGCAGGCGGCGCAGCGCCGACTCGTCGTCCGGCAGCAGCTCGAGCGCCCGGCGGGCCCACCGCGCCGCCTCCGCGGCGCGCCCCTCCCGCTCCGCGCGCTCCATCAGGAGGCCGGCCGCCGCCGCGGCCTGGCGCCGCAGCCGGCCGCGCTCGCGGTCGAGCCAGTCCCCGAACTCGCTCGCCGCGCCCTCGACGTGCAGGCCGTCGAGAAAGTCGCCGCGGTAGAGACCGATGGCCCGTTCGGGGTCGCCGGTCTGGAGCGCGCGGTCGAGTGCCGTGGCGTCGCACCAGAGCGCCTCCTCCGGGACACCGACTTCCTCGTCGCCCCGCCCCGTCACCACCTCCGCGCCGAGCGCGAGGCGCAGGAAATGGAGCGCGCGGCGGAGCGCGGCGCGGGCATGACCCTGATCGAAATCGGGCCAGAACAGGGCGACGAGCGAGTCGCGCCGGTGAAACCGTCGTGGAGGATCGGCCGCGAGATAGGCGAGGAGTCCGAGGCGCTTGGGTTGCTGGAGCACGGTGCGAACCTCCTGGTCGGATTCCGAGCGGAGGTCCAAAACGCCGAGGGTGTGCAACGCTATCATGGGAGCATGGTAAGGTAACGCGGAGGGGACGGCCCGGCCGAAGCTTGGGGCATGCGCGCTCTCCGCCGCCTCGCCGCACTGCTTCCCCTTCTCACCGCTCCGCTCGCGGCACAGGAGCCGACCGGACCCGTTCGACTTCGCGGTCTCACCGTCGACCACTGGGATGGGGCTGGTGGTCCGGCCCTCCTGAGGCCCACGTTGCGGGCTACCAATCTCATCCGAGGACGCCTGGGGCCGGACCTCGCGCTGACGCTCTTTCCCGACGCCATTTCATTCCTGCCACCGGCCGCTGCGGTGGGGCTGCAGGCGGCCCTCGCGTATCGGGTTGCCGTCGGACCGGTCTTGCTGCTGCCCAAGGCCGGCGCCGCCGGAATCCTCCTGGCACAGATGGGTGGGGAGCGGCCGCTTCACCTCATCCCTGGCGTACAGTGCGGTCTCGGGCTGCTCTTTCGCCTGGATGCGAAGTCGCTCTTCCGGGCCGATCTGACTCGGCATCTGTATCTCCCGGAAGGCCGCAATGTGGGACTCTGGAGCATAGGGTTCGGGTTCGCAGTTCCGCGCCGGGAGAAACACTAGCCGCCGTTCCGCCTCTGCCCCCACCCCGACTAACTTCGGGACCGTGGAATCACCATCATCGGCAGGCTCGTGACGTTCGACGCGATCGTCGTCGGCAGCGGATTCGGCGGGGCGATGGCGGCCCGGGTGCTGGTGCACGCGGGGTGGCGGGTATTGCTCCTCGAGCGGGGCGGTTGGGTGGACCGGGGCCCGGAGAACTGGGCCCAGGAGAACGTCGGCGAGCTGACCGGGCACTACTTCCGGGAATTCCCCTATCGCCAGCTGCGCGGGGGGCGCGACCTCGGCGCCTACCACTGCGTCGGCGGCCCCTCGGTGTTCTACGGCGGGGTCTCCCTCCGCTTCCGCGAACGGGATTTCGAGGTGGACCGGGAGATCGTGGGTGACTCCGGTGCCCGCTGGCCGCTCGGCTATGGCGACCTGGAGCCGTACTACACTACCGCCGAGCGGATCCTCGGGGTCTCTGGCATCACCGGAGAGGATCCCACCGAGCCCCGCCGCAGCGAGCCCTATCCCCAACCGGCGGCCGACCTAGCGCCCGTCACCGAGCGCATCGCAGGGGCCGCGCGCGAGCTCGGCCTCCGGCCCTTCCGGCTCCCGCTCGCCATCAATCGGACCGCCGCCGAAGGGCGGGGCGTGTGCCAGGCGTGCGGCACCTGCGACGGATTCGCCTGCGCGGTCGGCGCCAAGAACGATCTCGCCACCACCGTCATCGGCCCGCTGCTGAGGCAGGGGCTGCGGCTGGAGACGAACGCCGTCGTCACCCGTCTCCTGACCGACGGCCGCCGGGTGACGGGCGTCGAGGTGGCGGCGCGCGACTCGGGCGAGCGTACGGTGTACCGCGGACGGGAGGTGATCCTCGCGGCCGGCGCCCTGGCCACGCCGCAGCTGCTGCTCGCCTCCGATCTCGCCCGCCACAATCCCGGCGGGCGGGTGATCGGCCGCTACCTCCAGCGGCACTACAACGAGATCCTGTTCGGCATCTTCCCCACGCCGCCCAATCCGGGCGGCGGGTTCCACAAGCAGATCGGGATCCACGACCTCTACTTCGGCCATCCGTCGGTCGGGACGCCGCCGGGGAAGCTGGGCGGCATGCAGCAGCTCCCGACGCCGCCGGTGGGGCTGGTCCGCGCCGAGCTGCCGCGGCCCGTCGGGGCGCTGTGCGCGCCGTGGATCAGGCATCTCACCGGCCTGCTGGTGATGGCGGAGGACCAGCCGGTCTACGAGAACGCCGTCCTGCTCGACGAGACCGCGACCGACCGGTACGGCGTCCCGCGGCTGCTCATCAGCCACCGGCACACCTCGCGCGACAAGGCCGCCGGCGCGGCGCTGGTGGGCGTGGCCAAGCGGATCCTCCGGCGCGCCGGCGCGCTCGCCTTCTACCGCCACCAGGTGGCCACCTTCAGCCACGGGGTAGGGACCGTGCGGATGGGCCGGGATCGCTACACCAGCGCCCTCGACGCCGACTGCCGGTTTCGCGGCCTCGACAACCTCACCGTGGTGGACGCCAGCGTGATGCCGACCTCCGCCGCGGTGAACCCCAGCCTCACCATCTCGGCGATCGCGATGCGCGCCGCGGAGCGGATGGTGGCCCGCAGAGTCGGCGCCGAGCCCATGATGCATGCCGCCGTCTCCGGTTAGTCTCGCGTTCCTCGGCTGCGGGAAGGCCACCCGCACCCACTCCGGCGTGCTCTCCCGGTTCGGCGAGGTGCGCCGCCACTACGCCAGCCGCGATCCGAAGTCCGCCGAGGCGTTCAACCGCGAGTTCCGGGGCGCGGGCACCTTCGGCTCGTACGCCGCGGCGATCGCCGACGACGCGGTGCAGGCGATCGTGGTGGCGACGCCGCCGGATTCGCATCTCGAGCTGACGCTCGCCGCGCTCGAGGCCGGGAAGCACGTGGTGGTGGAGAAGCCGGCGTTCCTCAGGGCCTCGGACTTCGACGCGGTGCGCGCCGCGGAGGCCCGGAGCGGCCGCCGGCTGATGGTGGCGGAGAACTACTGCTACAAGCCGGTGGCGCGGGTGCTGCTCGAGGTGATCGCTTCGGGCGACCTGGGCGACGTGCTGTACTTCCACCTCGTGGCGGTGAAGAGCCAGCGGCGGGCGGGCTGGCGCGACGATCCGGCGATCGCGGGCGGCGGCGCGCTGTTCGAGGGCGGGGTGCACTGGATCGACCTGCTCGCCAACATCGGCCTCGACGTGGAGTCGGCGCGCGGGTTCCGGCCGGGCGGGAGCACCGGGCTCGAGCGCAGCATGCTGGTGGTCGTGAAGTATCGGCAGGGTGGGGTGGGCGCACTGGCCCATTCGTGGGAGGTGCCGTCGCCGCTGCACGGCCTCCGCGTCTCCCGGATCTACGGGACCCGCGGCTCCGCCGCCTTCGAATCGAACGGGATCTTCGTGGCGGTGACCGGCGCGCGCCGGCGCCTGGTGTTCCCCGGACTCCGCGACATCAACGGCAACCGGGCCATGTGGACCGACTTCCTGGATGTGATCCGCACCGGCCGGGAGCCGGTCATGACCGCGGCCCGGGCGCAGCGCGGGCTCGAGCTGATCGAGACCGCCTACCGGACCGCGGCCGATACCACCGAGGGGACGCGATGACGCCGTTGCTCGCCGCAGCCGTCGGCCTGATGGCCGGCATCCACACCGCCACCTGGGGGATGTACAAGGACGCGCCCCACGAGGGATTCTCCCTCTGGAAGTACGCCCGGAGCATCGTGCTCGCCACGGTGATCGCGGTGGTCGTGTCGGCGGTGTGGGGGCTCGACCCGCGCCGGGCGGCGGACCTGGTGGTGCTCTTCGGCGCCACCTACGCGGTGGAGCGGGCGCTGGCCGAGATCTACAAGACCTTCCTGCGCGACGAGGACCAGTCGAAGTATTTCATCCCGATGCAGTTCGCGATCTTCGGCAAGGTGGTCCGGAGCCGCGGCGCGCGGCTCCTGGCCGGGGCGGGATACGTGGGCGTGCTGCTCGCGATGGTGCTGCTGGTGTCGTGGCTGGACCGGGCGCTGCCCGACCCCAAGCCGCTCTGGATCGTGGTGCTGGTGGGCGGGCTGGGCGGATGGATCAGCGCGTTCGGGGGCGCCTGGAAGGACGCGCCGAAGGAGGGCTTCCAGATCTTCAAGTTCTTCCGGAGCCCGATCATCGCGTCGCTGTTCGCGCTGGGGCTCTCGTACCTCACCGACGACCTGGTGCTGGTGACGCTGGCCGCGACCGGCTTCTGCGTCGCGACGACGGAGACGTACAAGACGTTCTTCTTCCCCAGCGTGCCCCGGGGAAAGTTCGCCGGGATGCCGGTGCACTTCCCCGAGATGCTGCGGCGGCGGCAGCCGTTCATCGCGCTGTACGCGGCGATCTGGCTGGTGGTGCTGGGGGCGCTGGTCGTGGCGCTGCGGGGGGTGCCGTCGCCGTGAGGCGAGCCTCCGTGCCCCAGGTGAGCGTAACGAGGGGGTGAAGTCCTCCGGGGCGCTTCCGGACGCTCCGGGTCGGAGCCCGGGCAAACTGCGCCCGGTCTCCTCGCCTGCGCGTCCTAACGCGCCCCTGCGGACTTCACCCCCTCGTTACGCTCACCTGGCAAAGCGAAGTAGTCGCTACCGCCCGGGCACCGAGATCGCCTCCACCACCTTCCCCAGCTCCCGATCGCTCACGGCGTCATCGTGGCGGGCCAGGTCGGCCTGGGCGACGATGCCGACGATCTCGCCCTTGGCGTCCGTCACCGGCACGCGGCGCACCTTCTGCTGCATCATGACCTGGCGGACGGTCTCGATCTCATCGTCCACCCGGGCGGCGTGGGGCCGCTCGGTCATGAGCTCGCGGACCGGGGTATCGGGCCCCCGCCCTTCGGCGAGGCCCCGGACCGCGAGATCGCGATCCGTGATCATGCCGATTGGCCGCCGGCCCTCGCGGGTATCCACCACGGGGATGGCGCCGCAGTCGCACTTCCGCATCAGGGCCGCGGCCTCGCGGGCGGTGGTATCGGGCGTGCAGCAGGCGGGGTCGGGGGTCATGATATCCTTGATGTGCACAGGGGTCTCCAGGGTGAGAGTCAACCTCCAATCTGGAGCCCGTCCCAGCAGGTCGCGGTGACGCGCGTACCAGTCGAATTGTCACCCTGAACGAAGTGAAGGGGCCATGAGCATGGTCATGCCTCCTTCGCTTCGCTCAGGATGACACATGCCACATGCCACAGGGCACAGGACACAGCCACATGCCACATGCCACGAGGCGATCGATGTGACGTCACCCCCCCGAGTCGGCATCATGCTCCGCCACGTCACCGCCCCCGGCGGCGTGACGGTGTTCACCAAGCGCGTGGTCCGGTGGCTGCTGAGCAATCCCCGCGGAGTGGACTACCACCTGCTCTACAGCGACCCCTCGCAGCGCGAGGTGTTCGCCGACCTGCCGGGCCGGCACGTCGTGCTGCAGGACTCCGCCCGGATCCGGTGGGACCAGGTCACCGCGCCGCGCTACGCGGAGCGGAACGGCCTCGCGCTGCTCTTCAACTGCAAGTTCTCCGTGCCGCTCGCCGCGCGGGTGCCGACGCTCATCGTGATCCCCGGCCGGGAGCAGCTGGCGATGGCGCACGTGTTCCCCTGGTACAACCGGTGGTACAACCAGCTCCTGGTTCCCGCCTTCTGCCGCGGCGCGGGCGCGCTCATCACCCACACCGAGATCGGGCGGGAAGACTGCGTCATGATGGGCGCGCGGCCGGAAGACATCACCGTCATCCCCCACGGCGTGGACCGGTATCTCCGGCCGGCGACGGAGGAGGCCAAGGCGGCGCTCAAGGCCCGGCTGGGGCTCGCCCGGCCCTACATCCTGTTCCTCGGCGGCATCACGCCGCTCAAGAACATCGGCAACCTGCTGCGCGGGTTCGCGCAGCTTTCACGGAGCCACGACCTCGACCTGGTGCTCGCCGGGTTCAAGCGCTGGAGCTTCGAGCGGGAGCTGGCGCCGATCGCCGAGCTGGGGCTCGAGGACCGGGTGAAGTACGTCGGATATGTGCCCGACGAGGACCTGGCCGCGCTCTATTCCGCGGCGGAGTGCCTGGCGCTGCCCTCGTGGTACGAAGGGTTCGGCATCCCCATCGTCGAGGCGATGAGCTGCGGCTGTCCGGTGGTCACCTCCAGCGGCCGCCACGCGGCACCGGAGGTGGCCGGCGGCGCCGCGGTGCTGGTGGACCCCGCGGATCCGGCCTCGATCGCGGACGGACTGAGCCAGGTGCTCGACGACCCGCGGCTCCGGGCGGAGCTGATTCGGAAGGGGCTGGTGCGGGGGCCGCAGTTCGACTGGGACGTGACGGGACGGCGGACGGCGGAGGTCATCGAGTCGCTGGTGGCGCGGCCGGCACCGCGCGAGGGAGCGTTGGCCGGGGTCAAGCGCGCGATGGTGCGGGGGATCGCGTCGGCGAGCGCGGTGGTGACGGAGCGGGTGGCGGGGGGGTTCTATAAAAAGTGATGGGAGCGAGTCGTCATCGGGAGCGAAGCGAAGGTGCCGAAGCGGCGCTTGGCTCCATCGCTTCGCTCAGGATGACACTGGACCTGCTCCCCTCGGCCATGACTCGCCCTCCGCCCTACCGCCCGTCCGCCCTACGCCCGTCCGCCCGCCGTCCACCACATCCAGCAAGAACGCATACTTGAACGCCACTTCCCGCAGATAGTCGTACCGCCCCGACGCCCCGCCGTGCCCCGCGCCCATGTTGGTCCGCAGCACCAGCCGGTTTCGGTCGGTCTTCCTGGCCCTGAGGCGCGCGGTCCACTTGGCCGGCTCCCAGTAGGCCACCCGCGGGTCGTTGAGGCCGGCGGTCACCATGATGTGGGGGTAGTCCTTCGAGGTGACGTTGTCGTACGGCGAGTAGGAGCGCATGTACTCGTAGTAGGTGGCGTCGTTGGGATTGCCCCACTCGTCGTACTCGATCACCGTGAGCGGCAGCGTGGCGTCGAGCATGGTGTTCACCACGTCCACGAACGGCACCTCCGCCAGCACCGCCCGGAACAGGTCGGGCCTGAGGTTGGTGACCGCGCCCATCAGCAGCCCGCCCGCGCTGCCGCCGTTGATGGCCAGACGGTCGGGCGAGGTGTATCCCTCCGCCACCAGGTGCTCCGCGGCGGCGATGAAATCGGTGAAGGTGTTCCGCTTGTTCAGCAGCTTGCCGCTCTCGTACCAGGCGCGGCCCATCTCCTCGCCGCCCCGCACGTGGGCGATCGCCACCACGAATCCGCGGTCCAGCAGGCTGAGCAGGTTGGAGGAGAACCCCGGATCGAAGCTGTAGCCGTAGGAGCCGTAGCCCTGGAGCAGCAGCGGCCGGCGGCCGTCACGCTCGAGCGGCAGGCGGTAGACCAGCGAGACCGGCACCCGGGTGCCGTCCGGCGCCACCGCGAAGCTGCGCTCGCTGCGATAGCGCGACGGATCGTACCCGCCGAGCACCTCGGTCTGCTTCCGCACGGTCCAGGTGCGGGCGACCATGTCGTAGTCCACGACCGAATTGGGCGTCACCAGCGAGGTGTAGCTGAAGCGGAACACCGTGGTGTCGTACTCCGGGTTCTCGTGCCCCCGCACCGAGTACACCGGCTCGGGGAAGGGAACCAGGTGCTCCGCGCCCGTGGCCGGCTCCAGCACGCGAAGCCGCCGAAGCCCGTCCTCCCGCTCCCAGATCACCAGGTGCGCGGCGAACGCCTCCGCCGAGTCGAGCTTGATCTCCGGGCGGTAGGGTAGCACCGGCGTCCAGTTGGACCGGCCGGGAGCGTCCACCGGAGCGGAGACCAGGCGGAAGTTGGGGGCCTCGTCGTTGGTGACGATGTAGAACCGGTCGCCGTGGTGGGTGATGCCGTACTCGATCCCCGGCCGCCTCGGCTCGATCACCACGAACGGATCGTCCGGCCGGTCGGCGCTCGCGTAGCGCACCTCGGTCGTCGAGTGGCTCGCCAGGTCGAGCACCAGGAAGCGGCGGCTCCGCGACCGGTTGATGTCGAGGAAGAAGGATTCGTCCGGCTCGAAGTGCACCAGCACGTCGCCCACCGGATTCGACCCGACCGTGTGCCGGTACAGCCGGCTCGGCCGCCGGGCATCGTCCAGCACGATGTAGAACAGGGTGCGCGAGTCGTTGGCCCAGGCGACGCCGGGCGACGTCCGCTCGATGGTCTCCGCGAGCAGCCCGCCGGTGGCCAGGTCCTTCAGGAAGATGATGAACGACTCCGCCCCGCTGGTGTCCACCGAGTAGGCGAGCAGGCGGTGGTCGGGACTGACCTCGAACGCCCCCATCCGGAAGTACGCGTGGCCGGCCGCCAGGTTGTTGAGATCCAGCAGCACTTCCTCGCTCGACCCCTCCTGGTCCAGGCGGCGGCAGAAGATGGGATACTGCTGACCGGTCTCGGTGCGGGTGTAGTAGAGCCAGCCGTCCAGCCGCTCCGGCACCGAGAGGTCGGCTTCCTTGATCCGTCCGCGCATCTCCTGGTAGAGCAGCTCCTGGAGACCCTCGGTGTGGCGCATGACCGAATCGGTGTACCGGTTCTCCGCCTCGAGATGGGCCAGGACCTCCGGATCGTCGCGGTCGCGCATCCAGTGGTATTCGTCGATCCGGGTCTCGCCGTGGATCGTGTGGACGCGCGGGACGGCGCGGGCGACGGGCGGTTCCGGCTGAGCCACCTCCGCGACGGAAGAAGCCGCCTCGGCTTCAGCGAACTCCGAGGGTCGGCCGGCCGGGAGGGAAACGGAGGGAAGGGTGCGGTTCGGGTTGGGCGACATCGGGTCATTCCGGGAGACGGAGGTTCGAACACCGGGACGAGCCGGCGGAATTACCACAGGGCGACTGGGCAAGTCAAGTGCGACGTAAGTTGTTGCCGAGCAGGAGCTTAGTCGTCCAACGAGTGGCCGATTATCGCCGGATTTTCTGTCTCCCCAACCGTCATTTTGGCAGATTTTTCTCCCATCTGCGCCCCGGTCACCGAGATAGCTCAGCAGTCCTTGGCCACGGCCCGGTCGATGAAGGACCACCCGGTCACCCCGGCCCCCGGAACCATCACGACGTCCACCGGCTGGGTCAGGGCGGCGGTGGTCACGCACCCGGCGCCGGGTGAGGTCTCCAGGACCTCGATCCTCAGCTCCCCACCCGCACGATCGACGCTCCACACCTGGATGTCGTGACCTCCGGTCGCCCGTTCGCCCGAGGCGACCGCGATGACCAGATCCCGGCTGAAATCCACGTCGGGCCGGACGCCGGCGCCCAGCTCGGACCAGAACTGCGACCAGGTGCCCTGGTCCCGGATCACGAGCCGCCGGGATCCCCGGATGCTCGAGCTGGCCCACCGGCCGATCCGTCGGAGCTCCAAGGTCGAGTCGGCTGAGGTCTCGGGGGTGGCCGTGGGCGCCTCGGGGGCGGGGGCAGGGGCGGCGGCGGGCGCCGGAGCGGGATCGGGGTCCACCACGGGCGCCGAGGGAGCGGGTGACGGGGCCGGGGCGATGTTATCGGGATCTTCGGCGGGCCGGATGGATCCGGAGCCGCAGGCGAGAACCAGGACCAGCGTCAGCGGGAAGACTCGGGGTGACACGGCGGCACCTCCGGGATGGGGGTGACACCAAAGTACGTCGCTAGCTCTGCAGATTCGGGCGCCGGGGTCGCGGGGGAGGGGTGAGCGGGGTCACACCCCAGTGTCATCCTGAGCGAAGCGAAGGAGGCCATGCCCGGAAATGGCCTCCTTCGCTTCGCTCAGGATGACACTTCATCGTGATGACACTACTGCCGACACACCCCCTCCGGATCCGGCTTCGGCTTGTCCACCACGATCCGGTGATCCAGGTCCGCCACCGCGCTCGCCACGTCGCCGATCAGCCGGGTAACCCGGGCCATCTTGTCGTAATCGATGTACTGCGGCTCGTCGGTGAGCTGGTGATAGTCCACGTGCGACCCGGTGGTGAAGAACGCGATCGGGATCCCGAACCGGGCGTACATGTAGTGGTCGCTCCGGCAGTAGTAGTTGTCCGGGTGCCCGTCCGCGTCGTACTGGTAGTCGAACTCGAAGCCGTGCTTCCCCTCCGCGTTCACCCGGTCCACCAGGTCCCCCAGCTCGGTCGCGAGCCGGCGCGAGCCGATGATCTGGAGATACGCCGGCCCGCCGTCCGGGCGGTCGTCCCGGCCGCCGCGGCCGATCATGTCCACGTTGAGCTGGGCCACGATCGAGTCCCGCGGTACCGTGGGATTCCGGGTGAACCAGTCCGCGCCGAGCAGCCCCATCTCCTCCGCCGTGTGCCAGACGAAGAGCACCGAGCGCGCGGGCCGGTCCGGCGACTTCGCCAGGTGCTCGGCGATCTCCAGGAGGCCGACCGAGCCGCTGCCGTCGTCGTCCGCGCCGTTCAGCACCGAGTCCGGCCGCGCGGGGCGCTCCCGCCGCAGGCTGTCGAGCGCAACACGTATGCGGGCGCTGCTGCTCCGCGGTCGGCTCGCCCGGCGTGCTGTTGGCCCCCTCGGGCCGCATCACGCGGTTGAACGCGCGGAGCGAGTCGTGATCCAGCGTCTCGGGCGAGATCCCGTCGTGGTCGTTGTGCGCGCCGACCGCCACCATCTGGCCCCGGAGCGCGGGATCGCCGCCCCGGAGGATCGCCACCACGTTGCGGGCCGGACTCGGCGTTGGGCTGTCCACGAAGCCGACCTTGCCGGAGACCGTCTTCCCGGCCGCCCCGGGTCGCAGGGTGGACGGCGACGCGCCGAGCAGCGCCTCCGCCACCCGCGCGGTGGCGTACATGAAGGCCGGGGCGTCGGGGCCTTTGCCGGAGGCGAGCTTTCCGCCCGCGTCCTGGAGGTCGAGCCGGTCGGAGGGGCCGACGCCGTCGAGCGTGGCCACCACGATGCCCGCGGCGGTCTTGAAGCGCTCGGTGGTCTGCGCCCGGTTCACGATGCCGGCGGGCGCGCCGCCCACCGGCGGAAAGGTCACCACGACCAGCTTTCCCCGGGCCTGGTCGAGGGAGATCATCTCCCCGTCCCAGGTGCCGGCGTAGATCGCCTGCGTCCCGTCCACCGGCCGCGCGCCCTTGCCCTGGTCCCGCGGGATGATGTCGTCCCACGCCGTGAACGACGCGCCGTCCACCGTGAGGCCGGCCCCGGGCTCGAGGGTCCGCGTGACGATGGGAACGGTCTGGAACCAGGTCCCGTTCTCGCCGGCCGGCTCCAGCCCGAGGCGGCGGGCCTCCGCGGCGATGAGGTCGGTGGCCTTCACGTTGCCGGGCGTGCCGGAGCGCCGCCCCTGCATCGAGTCGTCGGCGTAGGCGTAGAGCCGGCTTCTCAGGTCCGCCGCGCTGATCTCGGGCGACGTGCCGCCGGAGGGCGAGGGGGCCGGGGAGGTGCCGGCCGAAGGTCCGCAGCCGAGCAGGGGGACGAGGACGGCCGTGGCGAAAGCGCCGACCCGGAAGGTGACACGAGGCACTGGCATCTCCGGCAGGGGTGGGAGGAGCGGGCGGGATCGCCGGAACATACGCCGGAGCCGCCGTCCGGGTTTCCGGCCGCGCTACGCGCTCTGCGGCGCGCGCCCCTTTACGGGGCGCCCTCCGGGGCGCACTATATGTCCGCCTCCCTTTCGCTCCTCCTTCGCATCCGGAGATCGACCATGGCCCTCGTGGACCGCGTCAAGAACATCCTGCTCACGCCCAGGACCGAGTGGGACGTCATCGATGCCGAGCCGACGACAGTGGCGGACCTGTACAAGGGATACATCATCCCGCTGGCCGCGATCGGGCCGGTGGCGCAGGCGATCGGGTTCTCGGTGTTCGGCATGCGGCTCCCGTTCCTGGGGACGTACCGGACGCCGGTGGTCACGGCGATCACCCAGGCGGTGGTGACCTTCGTGCTGACGCTGGTGAGGGTCTACGTCCTCTCGCATCATCATCGACAAGCTGGCGCCCACGTTCGCGGGCACGCTCCAACCAGATCCAGGCGCTCAAGGTCGCGGCGTACTCCTACACCGCCAGCTGGGTGGCGGGCATCTTCATGCTGGTCCCCGCGCTCAGCTTCCTCGCGATCCTCGGCGTGTACAGCCTCTACCTGCTCTACCTGGGCCTGCCGGTGCTGATGAAGTCGCCGGCGGAGAAGGCGGTGAGCTACACGGCGGTGGTCATCATCGCGGCGATCGTGCTGTTCATGGTCATCGGGGTGGTGGCGGGGCTGTTCGTGGGGGGGCCGGCGGCGTACGGGCGCTGACGAGGGGGCTGGCATTGCTGGTGCGGACAGCGTGGAGCTTTCATGCAGCCTGACCCCGAGCCATTCATCGTGGTCGCGGCCTACAATGAGGCGGCGGTTATCACCGAGGTCGTAGGGGAGCTGGTCGCCGCCTATCGTCATGTGGTGGTGGTGGACGACGGCTCCGTTGACGGGACTGCGGCCGCCGCCCGCAACGCGGGCGCCATCGTGCTGCACCACTCGCTCAACCGGGGTCAGGGCGCGGCACTCCAGACCGGATTCGACTACTGCCTGCAACACGGTGCCAGGTGCGCCGTAACCTTCGACGCCGACGGTCAGCACCGCGTAGAGGAGATCGCGGTCCTGCTGGCCCCGATCCGCAGCGGCCGTGCGGACGTCGTCCTGGGCTCCCGATTCACCGGGAAGGCTCCCGACATCCCTCGCTCCCGCCGCGTGGTCCTTCGGCTTGGGGTGCTTTTTACGCGGCTGGTGTCCGGGGCTCGGCTTAGCGACACTCACAACGGCCTGCGGGCGCTCTCCCGTCGGGCACTGACTCAGCTGCAGATCACTCATGATCGAATGGCACATGCCAGTGAGCTGATCGATCAGATCGTTCGCAGCGGCCTCACCTACCTCGAAGTTCCCGTCACGGTCCGCTATACGCCCTACTCACGTGCCAAGGGCCAGCGCTTGAGCGGCTCACTGCGGATCGTGGCGGACTACCTGTCTCGAAGGATTCTTGGGGCGTGACCACCTTTCAGATAGTGGGCATCACACTGGCCGTGTCGTTCACCCTGGTGAGCCTGATCGCCACGCTGAGGCACTGGATCGGCCGGGGCAGCGGACTCTTATGGCTGATTCTTTGGGGCCTCGCGGGGGTGGCCATTGCGCTCCCTGACTTGACCGGGATCGTTGCGCGGGCGTTGGGAATTGCCCGGGGCGCCGACTTGGTCTTCTATTGCGGCATTCTGGGAATGCTCGTCGCGTTTTTTGCCGTGTACATCCGACTTCGGCAGATAGAGCGCAATATCACGCTGCTGGTCCGGCAACTGGCCCTGCAGGGGCGCCGCCGCCCAACGTGCAGGAGCCAGAGCGGCAGCCCGGCGGCGGGTCGGTGGCCTGAACGCGGCCATCCGATGGATGTGAGTCTGGTCATCCCAGGCCGCAACGCTGCCCGCACGCTGCGTTCCTGCCTCGATGCGGTCGTGCCGCTCGTCCACACCGGTGCACTGCGCGAGATCATTTTCGTCGACGACGACTCCTCGGACTCGACACCAGCTATTGTCCAGGAGTACCCCGTCACATACCTCCGGGTGGAGCGACGTGGCCCGGGAGGCGCCCGCAACGAGGGATGGAGGGCTGCCTCGGGGGCGGCAGTATGGTTCATCGATTCCGATTGCGTGGCGGCCCCGGGCGCACTCGAGCGGCTTAGGGGTCGACTCGATGAGCTTGGTGTTGCCGGCGTGGGCGGGAGCTACTCCAACCTCCGGGAAGACTCGCTCCTCGCCTGCCTCATCCAGGAGGAGATTTGGGACCGCCACCTCTCGATGCAGGGGCCGGTGGACTACCTGGGCAGTTTCAACGTGCTCTATTGGAAGTGGGCCCTGGAGCGGGCTGGCGGTTTTGACGAGAGGGAATTCAATGCTCCGCAGGCCCCAGGCGCGGAGGACGCAGACCTCTCATACCGGCTGTGCGACCTGGGGTTCACTCTGCTATTCGAGCCCTCGTCTGTTGTTGGTCATCATCATCCCACAAGACTCGGCTCCTACTTACGCAGTCAGCGCTTGCACGGGCGCTGGGGGGTGCGCCTGTACTACCGTCACCGAACCCGTGCTTCGAAGAATTCATACAGCTCGTGGTTGGACCACGTCCAGCCCGCCCTTGCGCTTGGAGCACTGATCGCCTCGCCCGGCCTGCTGGTGCCTGGCCTCAGACTGCTGGCGCCATTACTAACCCTCACTTTAACCGGCCTCCAGGTTCCGTTGGCGGCTCGTATGATCCGTCGAACCGGCCGGTGGGACTACGCCATGTTCGTCCCGATGAGTCTGGTGCGTGCCGCCTGGCGCGGCATCGGGTTGGCTCAAGGGGCGGCGGGGCTGCTTCGGAGCCGGCCGCAGGACACTTCCCGATGACCGGCAACTTGTGCGCGCTGTGTGGGGCGACGAGGAGCAAGCCGCTGTATGACCTGCCGGGCGGCAGAATCCGGCGTTGTGAGTCCTGCGCGGTCGTGTTCCGTGAAAACCTCATCGCGGGCGACGCGGCGGTCGCGTTATATGAGGATGACGCGTACCTCGACGCGCCGTACTTCGAGGTCCTCAAGAAAGGCCAGCCTCGCGACGTCGAGCCGTACCTCGTCTACCGCCGGGCGCTGGACCGCCTGGAGCGCCTCACCTCGGGTCGCCGGCTGCTGGATGTCGGATGCTCCTACGGAGCATTTCTGGAGGTTGCCCGCGAACGAGGTTGGGAAGCATCCGGGGTGGAGCTTTCGCACAAGGGCAGTGAGTATGCGCGAAAGCACCGCGGGCTCAAGGTGTTTACGGGGAGGTTGGAGGAAGCCCGCTTCCCGACGGCGCCTTCGACGCGGTTTCCCTGTGGGACGTGATCGAGCACCTGGACCGGCCGCTCGATCTGCTACGTGAGTCCCAGCGCATTCTGTCGTCAAATGGTGTGCTCCTGGTCTTCACGATCAACCAGAGAAGCCTAATCAACGAGGTCGGTGATCTGCTGCACCGGCTGACTCTAGGGGCGGTGAGGCGTCCATTGATTCTGCTATATGATATTCACCACAATTTCTTCTTCGACGCGGATACGTTGGGCCGCTTGGCCAGAAGGGCCGGATTCTACGGTGAGCTCGCCTGGGATCGGCTTGCTGCAAACATCGACCGGTGGCGGAACGTGCCGATACCGCCTCTGCTTGCGCTCGGAAGCAAGTGCCTCGACCGCGTGGCGCGACTTACGGGGCAGGACTACCGGCTGATCCTCTTCGCGCGGAAGGCGCCATCGTGAAGGACATGATACATGGCATGAAGGATCGATACGTCCCTTCTCATTACTCCGATGAGATGATTGCCAGGTACCTAGACAGTGTCGATAAAATCAACCCAACTGATGGACTATTGCCGCTCTCTTGGGGTTTATGTCTTGGGCGAGATGGTGTTGCCGGACATGCGCACGCCTTCCCCCGCCGGATTGAGGGTTGGCTTCGGCCCCGCAAGGGTTTGCCAGTGAAGCGGTATGGCCGGGCCACGGCCATAACCCACGACCTTACGAAATTCAGCACTCAAGACCTGCGCAATTCCACCACTGGGCGGAGGCGGGACACGAGACTACTGACGATACTGACTTACTGCCCTGGTACGGAGTCGCCGTAGTGGTTTGGCACTCCTCAACACAAGGACATGCTTGTTGAGCGGCCTGCTGAGCACCGGGGGGGCTCAACATGGTGTTGCAAGCGCTTACTCTGGTGAGCAAGGCGCTTCTCCTGATCGGGTTGGCCCGCTTCTTATCTCCTGCCGAGCTTGGCGTCTTCGGGCTGCTTCTCGTCACGCTTAACATCGCGATGTCTGCCGTTGGGCTCGATTTCCATGCCTTTAGCACACGAGAGCTACTGCGTCGAGGTGGCATTCCGTCACCGAGGATGCTCCGAGATCAACTGGTATTCCACAGCCTCACATACCTCGTGATGTTTCCACTGCTACTAATTCTTTTCGTGTGGAGAGTTCTTCCGTGGAATCTAGCTGTCCATTTCTTCGCCCTCCTGCTACTCGAGCACTTGGCGCAAGAAGCGCAACGTGTGCTCATCACACTTGGCAGATCAGTCCAGGCTACAGTGCTGTTCTTCGTGCGTGGTGGACTCTGGGTCTATGTGGTCCTCGCAGTAATGGCACAGGAGCCGGCCGCACGCACGGTCCAGACGGCGGCACTTGGCTGGCTGATCGGAGTAGGGGTCAGCCTAGTGGGGGGCGCATACTGGCTGCGGGATCAGTCCTGGATTGGTGGCGAAAGTGACGTGGATTGGGACTGGATCCGCCGAGGACTTAGAGTTGGTCTTCCATTTTTAGGGGCGACGCTTGCATGGCGTGGGGTGTTCAGCGTAGACCGCTACGCGCTGCAGATGTTCTGGGGCGCGGAAGCCGTAGGTGTATACACATTTTACTCGAGCATTCGTAATGCCATTCAGTCTCTTCTTGACATGGGGGTGCTCGCTGTGCTGCGGCCAAGAATCATCAGTTCGTACCAAGCCGGACGAATTGAAGAATACCGTGGGCTAATGGTACGCTTGTTCATAGCCGTTGTTGCGACGGCAACAGTCTTGTGTGTGCTTGCCGCACTGTCCATACGACCGCTCCTCGCGATTGTTGGGAACAAATTGTATGGCGAACATCTGAGCACCTTCTGGATAATCCTGGGTGTGACTCTCTTGGCGGCACTAGGAGATGTACCGCACGTGGCACTCTATGCGACGGAGAAGGATCGTGCAATTTTGACTAGCTCAATTGTTGGCCTTCTTGCCGCGGTAGCGCTGAACCTTCTTCTGGTCCCCCATCTCGGCATCGCGGGCGCTGCCCTCGCGACATTAATCACCGCCGCAATCGTCGGCGCGACCAAGACGCGCTCAGTGTGGGGGAGATGAGACCCATGAACATCGCTATTATCCCAACAGCCTACCGCACGATCTTCTTTCATGCGGTGGCCTGCCGCTTGGAGCTCAACGGGCATCGAGTGTTCTGGTTATCACCCAACGGACGCTGGGCCCGCTGGCTTTACCGGCAAGGCGTTCCGAAGGAACGGGTACTTGTGGTCACCAGTCAGGATGAGATGGCGGCTCGTGCCGCACAACCGAGCGCGGACGAGATCAGCAGCTTACAGAAGTTGGAGGCGTCTGCCTCCCTTACGATCAATAATATCCTTGTGATGGACTCCCTCCTGGGGCGCCGTCCCAGAGGTCGGGCATTGAAGTATCTGGCGATTTGCGAGCGTTCGGTCGGCGCTTTTCTTTCTCAGAACGGGATCGAGGTGGTTTTCGGAGAGCAAACCTGGGCTATTGAGTTACTGATTGGCCAGATCTGTCGTAAACGGGGCATCCCACACCTGGTGCCCCACATGGTCCGCATTCCCGATCATCGATTCGGGTTCTTTGAGGGGCATGCTCAGGCGGAGCTAGTACAGGTTAGGAGGTGACGCGACAGGATCGAGCCGAAGCCGAAGCGTATCTTGAGTCCTTCAAGATGCGACGGCCCAAGCGGGAGTATATGGACATCAACTGGAACGTTGTCCGTCCGAATAAGGAGCGTCTACGCACGATTGCACGCCATTTGTGGGATCTGGCCGGCGATCCAAACGATGAGACTAGCCGCCGCCCGGTGGGGTTGATCCAGGATCACACGAAGCAGTTCCTTAGAGGCTGGCTCCGCAGAATCCGAAGAGTCTGGTCGACTCCGCCAGCACCGCCAGCGCCACCGACGTGCTTCTTTCCTGCTCCACACAGCCCGAGGCTGCTGATCCACATCATGGGAAGCCCGTTCTCCAATCAGTTAGAGATCATCCGGGCTCTGCGTAGGACTTTACCATTGTCGCATGATCTGTACGTGAAGGAGCATTCGGTCGCGCTAAATACCCGGCCGCGGGCTTTTTACCGGGAATTGCGTCGCATCCCCGCGGTCCGCCTTATCAGTCCCTTCGCCGACAATTTCAAGCTGATCTCTGGCGCCGATCTTGTCGTCACAGTCACTGGGACGGCGGCTTACGAGGCTTCGCTGCTTGGGCAGCCTGCAGCCACAATCGCACCTATCTTCTGGGACCGATTGGTCGCATATCCACTTTCGATCCACACCGGCAGTCCTTGAACCAACTGTTGTCTGAACGCGACCTTGCTACCCGGCCTCTTGAGGCGTTGATCGACTCGTTTGCAGAGATCTTAGCGAACTCGTTCCCAGGGTCGTTGGGTGATCCCTTCTGGCAGCCGCATAGCATGAACCGCGACAACCTGGACCTGGTCACTCACGGCTTCGAATCGGTGCTAGCCAAGTTGCGGAGGTCTGCGCCATTCGTGGAACTGGTGCAAGAAACGTGACAACGCGAGTGTCCGTGAAGAACCGGTGGAGTTGCTACGTTCCCCTGCTTGTGCTCTGGAAGCTTTTCCCCAATGTAGTTCCGTCCCCTGGCGCGCCGGACCTTGATTGTGGGCGGAATTGAGAAGTCACAACCTGAGTTTCCCATCGGATTCCGGCGTCCCAACGGAGGGTTGACGATCGATAAGACGTCGTCAAGCAGCGCAGCCAGGGTAGTAGCCCTTATCGCAAGCCTGAGAGCCCTCAAGGGGCGGCACACCAGGGAGTCTCGAGCCGTGCGGAACCCAAGTTCTCAGCGAGCGGAAGGTCACAAGTCGGACCGCCTTCGTCTCAGGAACGGCGCGAAACCACCCCGCCGGCGACGCGCCATCCGGCGACTGCGATAACACCGCCAGCTATCGCGTCGATGAGGTAGTGCTCGCCTATGTAAACGAGTGCCAGCGTCATGAGCGCGGCGTACGCCCAGCCGGGCCAGCCAACGGCGCGTGCGATGACGACCGCCGACGCGACGTGGACGCTCGGCATCGCGGCGACAGGATTTGCGCCGGCTACGGCGGTGCCATACTTGGTAAAACTCGGGATAGAGCAGCGCGAAGAGATAACGCCTCACTTCCGGCGGAAGGGCACCCTGCTCTGCGGCAAGCCAGGGCGGCACCGTCGGGACCAGAATGTGAAGCACAATTGAGGCAGCGTACACGATGAGCAACGCCACGACGTATTGGGAAAGGTGGTCGGTCCGCCGCCAGAGATAGAGCCCCACCAGTGGCGGCGGCATAGTAGGTCATGTGGATGGCGATGGCGAACCAGGCGAGCGGCAGGCTCGAGGCATGTGCCTGGAGCCACACGGTCGGCACAACGCCGAGGCCGAAGATGCGGTCAGCGACTATCGGATAGGTGGTGCGGACCGGGAAGCCGACATCCTCCGAGATGCCCCGGACCAGCGCAAAAGCGACGAATCCAAGAGCGTAAGTGGCCCACCACCGGAATGCACGGGTCTCAGTCTTCCGGAAACCCGCCCAGGCCAGCGGGACACCGAACAAGACGGCGTAGGTGCCGTGAGGCAGGCGGCTCGGGGAGAAGTCGGCGGCCCGCGAGCGTCAGGCCAACCAAGGCCGGGCGCCAGAGACGAGTTAGGTTGAGCATGGGAGAGGGCGATTAGCTACCGCCAATATAGCATTCCAGAGAGATGACGCGGAAGTCGTATGGAACAGGGCGCCTCGGCGCTGGACCCGACCCCCGGTCTTGTACGGCAGCCGCATTCGTGTCTTCGGAGAAGTCGTCACAGTCCCGTGAACAACGGGCCTAGGATGGAGAAATCCTACCACTTGCGGAGTCAACGGGCTATCAGGCGAACGGATGTTGCACCTTCACTCGAGACTATGCAGATGGACGGTCGCAGAGGTCTCGCCGTGATTGTCGGACTTCTCGCCCTCTACCTGCTTCTTCAGATCGTCTACATCCTCCGGCTGCCACTTGCGATGGACGAGTTTCATGGGGCGTCCACCCTCGCACCATTTGCGAGTGCCGTGCCCTACAGGGACTTTGCGCCGTACAAGACTGTGCTGGGGTACTACCTCCAGCTCGGCCCGTACTCCCTGGGGGGCGACACCTGGCAAGGGCTAATGGCCGTAAAGATGACAATGGCGGCGTTCAACACCGCCGCGCTGGCGATTGCGGCAGCTCAGCTCGGGCGGATGTACTCGCGTGGCGCGGTGCTGGCCGGACTCGCGCTAACAGTGGTCATGAGCACTTTCCTGGAGCGATCGTCCGAGCTGCGGGTCGACATGATGACGAGCTGGGCCGGCCTGGCCTCGCTTATCCTCCTGCTGAATGGCCGTGGCGGCTGGGCGGGTGCGACCGCAGCCCTGAGCTTCCTGATCTCGCAGAAGGGCGTCTACTACTGCATCGCGGGGGCGGTGTCGCTGGCGGTACTCTGGCTCCGTTCGGCCGGAAACAGCCAAGGTGTTCGCCAGCTCTTACGATTCAGCTCGGCCGTACTTGGTGTGGTTGGTGCTTATGTGGGATTCTGGGCACTGTGGGCCGGAGTTGAGAGGGTGGTGATCGCTGCGTTCTGGAGCCCGCGTCGAATTGCGCTCGACAATCTTTACGTGGGTGAGACGATCTGGCTCAGGTACTGGAGCCAAACGGTCTTGCGAAACCCTGTCTTCTATGGTCTCGCCGCGCTTGCCCTCGTTCGATTGGCTCCAGATCGCTCGACGTCGCCCAATCGCACCCTCGTACCGTACGCACTGACTTTGA
Source organism: uncultured Gemmatimonadales bacterium (assembly GCA_963826065.1). Classification (GTDB taxonomy): domain Bacteria; phylum Gemmatimonadota; class Gemmatimonadetes; order Gemmatimonadales; family GWC2-71-9; genus CAVVWJ01. Next base: position 1,036,650 of record CAWGVP010000002.1, on the reverse strand, counting down.
TCACCATGGCACTGCTACACCGGCAACCGTGGCCTTACTTCTTCCTGCTCATCATCCCGACCGCTTTTGTGCTTGTCGTGGCTCTGATCGACTGGAGCGCTCGGGTGCGGGGTCATTGGTGCCCGCTCGGTCGTAGCAGGCTCGTAGTCGGTCTGTGCTTTGTTCTCGGCGTCATCCTTCCGTTGTTCCGCATCCCGACGAACCTGTCTCGTGACAGCGGCTTTCAGCGAGAGATGGTGGTGCTTGCGGAACATGTGCTCGCGCCACGCGACACCTACCTGGCCGGAGTCGACCTGCTGAAGGGCAGGGAGCAGCCTGTCGGAACGCTCCGCTGGTTAGACACCCCGCGACGAGCCATGATACAGCGACTATCCGTTGACGGGCAGGACGCGCTGTTGGATTCTCTCCGACGTTCGCGCCTCAAGGTTGTGATTGACAACTACCGGTTGGCTGAGCTACCCCCAAGCCTCCTCGAATTCATAGCTTCCGAGACTACCCCGCTCTGGGGCAACCTTCGAATCTATGGGCCGTCCGTCGGGTCGGGTTACCGTGCAGTCGTCGTGAAGTTCACGGGCCGGTATAGGGTCCTAGTGCCTGCGGGCGGGACGGCTTCGATCGACACCCGTCGGGTTACTCCCGGAGGGGCCGTCGATCTAACTGAAGGGGCACATCAAGCTAGAAGTAGTCACGGATTCCGGCTAAAGCTCCTGCCGGAGGGGTGGGAGTCGAGGGTGACCCTCGATCATAGGGTGCCCCGCCCCTTCTTCCCGAATATGAACACGTACTGAAGTCGAGAGAATAGGGTGAGACGGGCGGTTCTCACCCATGCGCTTGACCCTGGCAAACCCACAGTTCAACGCACCGTGGGGATGAGTCGTCCGGCGAGCCACCAGAGTACAACGGTGCCGAGGATGGCGGCATACCCATCCACTGCGTAGTGCCATGCCAGATACACCGAAGCGAACAGCGTCACGAGGGTGAGCAGGACAAACAGCCCAACCATGCGCCAGTATCCCGCGGAGTGGGCGTAGCAGGCATAGAGCGCGGGCATGGCGACATGTAGGCTGGGAAACGCTGTGATCCCGCTGAGGAGCGAGTCGCGATTATGGGTGAAATTCTGCCAGAGCCAGTCGCTCACTATGATGGCGTATAGTGGCTGCGCCGCCTCGAGGTCGTTTAGAAGCGCAGCGAACCGGGGGCTTCCAACGATCCGCTGGTAGAAGATGGGGCCGCCCGAGCTGGCGAGCAGGGCCACACCGGTGCCGAGCACAACCCACATCAGCACGAGGGCAAGGAAGAAGCGGGCGCGGATCGCGTCTGGCCTACGCCAGGCTACCCAGACGATTACCGCGGCCAGGGCGAACATGTAACCCATCGTGTAGAACGAGTCGAGGTGTTGTATGAAGAGCGGCGCCTGCGTCAGAGCGTGAAGGTAACGCCAGGGGTCGCCACCATGCAGCCACGCGTCTATGTCGGCTAACTGGACGTCATACTTGAACGGATGCAGCAGGCCGATTGCGGCCTTCCAGCACCGAAAGAAGTGGTAGAATACCGGCACCATGAACAGTACGACGAACGCTACGTGCCCGAGCCGAGCCCCCGAGGCCGGCCCCGCGAAAGCGCGCTGCAATCCTCCCCGGATGCTGCGAGCCGCAACGAGCTGCGAAAGCACGACTCCAATTGCGGCGACGGCGACGCACCGAACCAGGTTGTCCAATATCCATAGCGACTTGAAGGTCAGGAACGGCCGCCATGCACCGGGATGCCACCAGTCGACGAGCAGGAGCGAGGTGCCATACGCCAGCGTAATGCCAACGGGCCATTGGTACTGCCCTCGCCAAGTTGCAACAAGGCCCTCGCTGGCGGGCGAGCGAAGTCTATGGGGCGTGAGGGAGTCTGGAAGCGGGCGAGTCGCCACAGGGCCAAGTGTAGCTCGTCGGAACAACCTCCCGCTAGGGTTGCGGCCCAATCCGAGCTGCGCTGCTTCGTCCTTCTGCACTTCGGGTTTCAGGCACAATCGGCCCCCCTTCCTACCAGCAGCAAGGAGGCCGGGACCGGGCGCGCTATCTAGCCCCGGATCCGATGGCACCGGTGACGATAGCCGGGCTGTGGCAAGGACCGGCGGCGAGCGGGAGTCGTGCACGGTTCGGCGGCGCCTCGCCGGGCGGCGGGGTCTGTTCGAGCATAAACACGAGGGAAACCGAATCAGGCCGGGTCGCCGACTGGCGACACAGGTAGTCCAAGAGCGGTTGTCGGTACGCAGCGCGGGCAGGTTCGTTGAGTTCCAAGAGGTATTTGCGCCAGCGGTCCATATGGTAGGTAGCCGCGACGCTCTGGGGACGGGTCCAGTCCAAGGGCGCCCCGGCCCGGAGAAGATCGACCGAGCGTCTGTCGGGGAGCCAGGCCGGAGCCACATACCAGCCGTCATCGGTAAAGGGACGCGGGGCGAACATCCACCACCGCTGCCGCAATCCAAAGACGTGAACCGCGGCATTCACCGCCGCGGGAGTCGGCGGGCCGTCCGGCAGGGTGCCTAGGTTGAACCGCAGCACGAGCAAGATGACTGCGGTTGCGGCCACGTTCACCAGCGGCGAGCTGCCAACGGGCTGAGCAGTGGGGTCGCTTGCCCAGAGGCGGGAGGGCAGGAAGAGTGTCCACGCCAAGATGCAGACACCCGGGAACAGCCCGAGGTAGAGCGTCGCCGCGGAGCCGAGGTGGAGACCGACAAACGCCGCGATCAGGACAAGGCGAAGACGACCTCGAAGCGAGAGCAACACCAAGGGCGCGGCGACTTCGATGGCGATGGTGGTGAACGTGAGCCATTGTAGGAGGTCAGGGAACCCGAGCAGCCAATGCCCGAACGGAGTGACGATGGCGTCAGCGCTCAACGCGTAATACAGCGCGGTCCCGTCCACGTACCACTCGGGGGCTCGCTTGAAGAGTGCCGTCATGACGTACATGACGAGCACTTGAACCAGGATTGCGGCGGACGCCACAGAGCACACACGACCGGGACGGGCGCCCGGCTGATCGAGCGACCACATGGCACCGAGCGGGATGAGCATCGCCCAAAAGAGGAGCGCCCGCAGTAGCGTGTCGCCGCCGTTCAAGACAATTGGATTCCTGTTATGCAGTGAGACGAGCAGGACCCAGGATATGACGGTCGCGACGCGGGTGTGCCACCCGCTGAGTAGCGCGACAGCGGCGCAGGTGGCCACCCCAAAAAGCACCGCTTGCCACCACCATTCGCCTGAGAGGGCGTGGAGGGACCACGCCCATGGCGACCATGGGGCCTCTGCCAGTGTCGCACGGGGCAGCACGCCGTCGTCGGTGTAGAAGGCGCTGAATAAGCGGGTCCGGAGGCCGAGGTCAACGAGCAGCAGGCCCCCGAGCCCGATCCGGAAGATGGCGAGCGCGCGAGTGTCGATCCCGAAGGCCGTTCGGACGACCACGGCAAGTCGGTGCATGACTGGTGGGATGGGGTCAGGGTTGGGAGTACCCTATGATAGCTCACGGGACTGCGGACAGGAAGGACGACCAACGCTACCCGATTGGGATTACTTCGCTCGGTGCTAGTCGATGCTACGCCACCAACCTTCGGTCCTGAACAACGGTTACGTCAGTCTCGACAGCCGGGCGAATGAGTCTTGTCACCACCCAGCCCATGGCAACCATGTACGGAACGGCGGCGAACAGGTCCACGATAAAGTGCTGCCCCAGTCCCAGAGTGGCGACGACCGTGATGCCGAAAAAAATGGCTAGCGCGGGACGCAGCCAGATCGGATGGTTCGGCGCGAAGTACCAGGTCAACGCCACCCATGTGAGGTGCAGCGAGGGCATGCCGGTTCGAAGAAGTCCCTCGGTCACCTCAAGGGGTGCACCGGTCACGCCGACCGGCAGTGCCGGCCATCCCGCGAAGGCGTATCCCGGCCCCGCCACGGGGCACATCAGGTACAGAGGAACGCACAAGGCGCTTGAGACGACCCAGGACCACAACAGCCGTTTCCGGCGGAGCGCGTCGGCCAGGGCGGCACCGTAGGCCATCGCCAACGTCAGGGGGACGGCCATGTAGAAGATCCATAGGCCGGTCGTCAGGATTGGATGTGCCAGCAGCCACTGGCCGACCACGTAGGCCGGATCTCCAAGTGCGTGGTCGAGAAGAAACATTGCCCCGTCTGCGGTCGGCCCCTTGTCGAGGCCGAATAGCACGACCCCGAGCGAGCGGAACGCCACAAATAGAGGCAGGCATGCTGCACCCGTGAACGCAGGTGATGGGAGGCTCCTTCCGAGCACGATCACGCTGGCCCATCCGAGGAAATAGCCAAAACGAGAGGGCGCGTACTGCAGGTACGGCCATACCCGCGGGTCCAGTACCGAGTACGCGCCGAGCAGGATGACCGAGAGGCCGAGCACGGCTCCGAAGGAGCGCAGACTGGGCCGTGACCAGAGGTAGATCACGAACGAGCCGATCATGGCCTCTGTGAGCCAGCCTGTCTCCTGCCAAAGCGTGAGCGCGGGTACGACTAACAGCGCTGGGGTCAGGATTCGCTTGATAGTCACTTTCTCCCCACCCTCGATGTGGTCGGCGAACAACGGCGGTGCCTCAGTCGCTGCAAACCCCGCGCCCGTCGGAGGGACGGCACACGCGACAGCCCTGGAAGTTGTTGTACTATTCACCTGAGGTGCAGGCGCGGGATTGCCGCACAACAACTTAGGCCGGTTTCCCGCACTCCGAACCCTTTCGCTTGTCGCGGGTCCGGACACGCACCCCCGTGAGGGACCCCTGATCGTTCTCTACTCGCTGGCCGCGTTCATTGGCGCAGCGCTCTTGTTCACACTCGAGCTGATGTTCAGCCGGATGGTGCTGCCCGTCATGGGCGGTGCCGCGTCGGTGTGGACGACCTGCCTGCTCTTTTATCAGGTCGCTCTCCTCGCGGGCTATGCATACAGTCACATGCTGCCCGGCGCGCTGGGGCTACGGCGGCATGCTATCCTGCACCTGGCCCTGTTGCTCCTTTCGTTCTTACTCTTGCCCGTGCGGTTGCGCCAGGAGCTGGGCCTCCCCTCCTCCGAGCACCCCATTGCCTGGCTTCTGATCCTCCTGACCGCTTCCATCGGGCTTCCCTTCCTCCTGGTGTCCAGTACCGCTCCGCTGCTGCAGCGATGGCTGGCCACCACGCACCGACCGGAGGGTGTTGATCCATATTTTCTCTACGCGGCGAGCAACGGTGGTAGTCTCCTTGCGCTCCTGCTGTATCCCGCCGTACTCGAGCCCGCGCTCCGGCTCGGAACGCAGTCGAGGGGATGGAGCGTGGGATACGTCGTGCTTGGAGGCTTGCTGGCAGTGTGTGCCGGATGGGCCCTTCGCGGGCTCCCGCGGGATCCGGCGCGCCTTCCAGCCGAGCACTCTGGCCCCCTACGGCCGGCGGGTGCGAGGCGCGCCGAGCGCATCAGGTGGATAGCGCTGGCGCTGGTGCCGTCGAGCCTTCTGCTCGGGATCACCACCTATCTTACGGCCGACATTGCCGCCGTGCCGCTCCTCTGGGTCATCCCGCTGGTTCTGTATCTTCTCACGTTCATTCTCACCTTCGCACGGCGACCCCCGCTGCCTCACTCGGCGATGCTCCGTCTTCAGCCGATCCTGGTCGTTCCACTCATTGTATTTCTGTTCTGGGGCGCGTACCTGACGTCTCCCCGGCTGATGCCCTTTCACCTGGCGGCCTACTTCGTCATGGCCATGGTGTGCCACGGCGAGCTGGCCCGCACCAGGCCGCCGGCCGACCGCCTGACGGAGTTCTACCTCTGTGTCGCCCTGGGTGGCGCGCTCGGCGGCGCCTTCAACGTGCTGGTCGCGCCGCTGCTGTTCACGACGGTGCTCGAGTACCCGCTCATGCTGGTCGCGGCCTGCGCGCTTCGACCCTCGACCCTCGTGGTTCCGGAGGCCAGGCCTGGGAGGCTGAGGCTCGCGACGCTCATGGTGGCCGACGTGCTCCTCGTGCTCTTCGCGATCCGGTTCCAGAAGGGTTTCGGGTTCGACCTCCGGCCCGACGGACCGGCCATCGCCGGCGCGGTGGTCGTCTCGTGCCTGGTGGCGGTGCTCTGCTATGCGGAGAAGGGTCGCGCGCTCCGGCTGGCGGGGGCGCTCGGCAGCCTGGTCGTCGCCGCCGGCGTGGTCCGCGCGCTGCGGCCGGACATCCTCCTCGCCGGACGCAACTTCTACGGAACCCACGAGGTCACCGAGGGCCGCAACGGCATCCGGTACCTCCTGCACGGGACCACCATCCACGGCGCCCAGAATACCGAGCCCTCACGCCGGCGGGAGCCGGCGACGTACTACTCGCGTGAGGGCCCGCTGGGAGACGCGTTCCGGGCGTTGCCCGGCGGTCCGGGCCGGCGAGTGGCGGTGATAGGACTGGGAACCGGCTCCGCGGCGGCCTACGCGCGCCCGGGCGACAGGTGGGTCTTCTACGAGATCGACCCGGCCATCGAGCGCATCGCCCTCGACCGCAGATTGTTCACATTTCTCAGCGATGCACCGGGCGAGATCCAGACCCGGCTCGGGGACGGCCGGCTCCTGATGGGCCCGGAGCCTGCGGCGGGGTACGATCTGATCCTGCTGGACGCGTTTTCCTCGGACGCCATTCCCGTGCACCTGCTCACGGTGGAGGCCATGGAACTCTACCTGCGAAAGCTGGCGCCGGACGGCGTGGTGCTGTTCCACCTGAGCAATCGCTTCCTGAACATGGAGCCGGTCGTGGCCGGGCTGGTGCGCGAGCTTCGCCTGGAGGGCCGCGTTCGCCGGGACCTTCGCCTCACCGCGCTCCGGGAACGTCGGGGCGAGACCGCTTCGATCTGGGCGGTGGTGGCGAGGCCCGGCCGGCTGCCCTCCGCGCTCGACGATCGGCCCACCTGGGAGGTGCTCGACACGACCGGCCATGTCACGCCCTGGACGGACGACTACTCCAGCATCATCGGCCTGGTGCGAGCGCCCTGATCGGGAGAGGTCGAACGCCGGTCAGCCCAGCCAGCCGCGCACCAGCGCCTGCAGGCCGGGGTCCTGGAACAGATAGACGAGGGCAGCGAGGAAGCCGATGATCAGGACCCAGTAAACCAACCGCAGCATGCGTCGTTCCGGTTGGCGACCTTCCCGGTCGGTCGAACCGATTCTACCGGACTGTCGGACGAGTAGGCCGCTTGAGGAATCCCACCGCCCCCCCGGCCGCGGCGCCAAGAACGGCACCCACGAGCGCCGCAGTTCCCGGTTGCCCGCCGCGCGCGATATACCACCAGGCCAGCGCGCCGACTACCGCCCCCACCGCCATCGGCACCAGCCGGTTCGCGCTCCGCTCGGCGGACAGCCCCGCCAGCGCGCCTGCCAGGCCGGTGCCGATGCAGGAAGCCAGGACGGCGAATTCGTTCGCGGTGCTCATGTACGCGCCTACGGCGAGACCGAGGACCAGCCCGACGAGGAGACCGATGGTCACCTTGTTCATGCGTACGCTCCGGCTCATGGTGGCAGTTGTCCCTGAGGCAAGGTCTGGTGCGAACATGCTACTACTTGGCGGGTCGGTTGGCTAGCCTCCGAAAGGCCGGATCATCGCGGCGGGTGCGAAGGCGGGGCATGCCGGGGTCGCTCATGCCCAGCCGGAACTCGAAATGCTCGTCCGGGAGGGTCCGCCCGGGTGGCGGGCTCTCCCGTTGCCAGGCTGGCCGGTCCTGGTTCTCCTGCTCGCGCAGCTCGATGACCTCGTCCCGGAGGTCCCTCGCCGGGAGCCACTGCTCGGGGCTGATCCTGCCGTACAGCCGCGCGTAGGTGTAGCGGAGCCGCCCCACCCGCTCGCCCGCGCCGCCCGTGGCGGCCGGGGCGTCGTCGGCACGTTGCCGAAGCAGCGGCCAGGCAGGGTTACGTGGGTCCAGGCCGCCTCGGAACTCGAAATGAGCGTCGAAGTCCTCGCGCGTGGCGGTCTCATGGTGCCGGTGAAATGCGCTTCAGGAGTTTGCGAATCGGAAGCCAGCGGCCGGGCTGGAGTGCCGGGTAGAACGAGTGCGTACTCAGCGCGAAGCCGGGCCTCCCGCGGCCGGTCGAAGAGGCGGATCCTGCGCCGCCGGAACCACATCATACCCTCCTGCTCATGACCACGAGCAAGTATATGATTCCGGCGCCCAGCACGCTGGTCAGAATTCCGCCTCGTGACACACCCAGCACCAGCTCGAGACCAATGACCGCAAGCGCCACCACGAGGACGACCACACCGGCGTGCTTCATGGTCTAAGACTAACCTGCCGGTACACATCACGATGTGATCACCGTCGCACCCATAGTGATCATCCGGTGACTTGGGGGTTCACCTCCCCAGGCGCCGGCTTCGGCTTGACGGCATGGGCCAGCCGTCGTTCCAGGGGAGGCATGACCTCGGGTCCGAGGAACAGGAGGTACAGGCCCCACATCACTACTGCGAAAACGGCGAGGTCGAACCGCATCCGGTATATCGCGGCTACCATGCCGAGGTGCAGGATGACGCCGAGAAGGGCCGCTCCCACCCGACGACGCGGTGACCAGAGACAGATCGCGAGCACCAGCTCGGCCGGGATGGCCGCCCATGACAGCAGCAGCACGATGGTTGCCATGGCCGGGAACCCGATGAGCGCCACGCCGGCCTGGAACGGCACGAAAGGCGCGAGTGCGAGGCCCGAGAGGTAGTCCGGCGTCAGCTTCGACAGGGCGGCGAAGGCGTAGACCAGGCTCGTCTGCGCCTGGAGGAGAAATACGGGCCAGGCCGGGACCGACGCGCGAGGCCGCCCTCGCGCATCCAGCGACCACGCCGCGCCTGAGTCCGCCACGGTCAGCAGGCCGACCACGAGCGCCAGGAGATAGACGTGGTTGCTGTAGGTCTGCTGGTCGAGCACCAGCAGGACGACGAACACGAGGGTGAGGAGCGTTCCGGCGGTCCGCGTCCGCCAACCCGCGAGAAAGCAGAGTCCTGCCACCGCCCAGAGCACCAGGAGCGGGGTCACGATCGCCGGCGTCGGGGCGGGAAGCCCCGGCACCATCGGCACCTTGATCGTCGTGGGTTCCACCAGCCGGCCCAGAATTCGAATGCCGCCGCCGAGCTTGAGCAGCACGGCCACGCCGATGACGATCCGAGCCAGGGCCACCGGCCGCGCGTCCACTTCGGTGTGGATGAGCCGATGGAGGCGGTCGGCTAGCGACATGGGTAGAGCCTGGGGGTCGAGTCGGGCGGCACCGTAAGCTCGACCAGCGCTGCGTCCGGTGTCACCCGGCAGACGTGGGTCGCGACGAATCCCAGATCACCCAGTGCCAGCTCGGGCCGCCGCATCGCGAAGTACCGGTTGATGTCTAGGGTGTCGCGGCGTCCGGTGGTGCGGTGCAGCACCATCCACGGAAACACGGGCGCATTGGTGAACATCTGCCAGCCGAATCGCTGGGGGCGGGGACGGAACAGCATGACGGCGGGCACCAGGAGCTGCAGGGCGAGATACGTGACGACTACCGCCGCGACGAACCGGTCCCGGGCCGGCCAGCTGGAGAACGCAGGAGACGGGCGCATCGCCACGCACAAGGTTACCACGGAATCCTACCCGGAGAAAGCGTGAACCGAGGCGCCCGGATCCTCGAGATTCTGCGCGAGCACGCCCTGTTCCTGGCACTGATAGCTGTCTACGTGGGAACGGGTCTCGCGCTGGGAGTGACCCACGTGACGCCACGCTCCGTCGGGGACTTTTCCCAATCGCTCCTGCTTCAGCTCTCGCTGCTCCTGGGCGCGGGAGTGGTGGCGGTCACGCTCCTGCGCGCCAGGCTTCGCGTGCGCGCACCCGACGGCGCTCGCGTCGGTGGCCGGCCGGGCTGGTCCGAGGCCTGGCGGAGGGAGCGTAGCGGCGCGCTCGGCCTGAGCCGGTTCGGGGGATTTCTCCTGGTGCTGGTCGCGCTGCCGCTGTTCGCCCGGGCGTTCATCGGCTGGAAAGCCGCCATCCCCTCGTTCAATCCGTTTTCCTGGGACCCCCAGCTTTCCGCGTGGGACGCCGCGCTTCACGGCGGGACTCACCCCTGGCAGATCCTCCAGCCGCTTGCTCGGCCGGCCCTCGATCACCCGCCTGTTCGACGCCGTCTACCTGATGTGGCATCTGGTTCTGGTCGGCGTGGTGGTCTGGCAGGCGTGGAGCCCCGATCGGGCGGTGCGGCAGCAGTTCCTTCTGGCGTTCGTGCTCGCCTGGATACTGCTCGGCACCGGGCTCGCGACGCTGCTTTCCTCTGCGGGGCCCTGTTACTTCAGGCTGGTAACCGAGCAGCCGGATCCCTACGCCCCGCTCTTCGAGTATCTGCACGCCGTGAACGCCCGCACGCCGCTGGGAAATCTCGGGGCGCAGGAGTGGCTCTGGACCAACTACCAGTCCGGTGTGGAGAACGTGAGCATCTCCGCCATGCCGAGCATGCACGTGGCCCTGCCGGTGCTGTACCTGCTGGCGTCGCTGCGGAAGCCTGCTCCTCGCCGGCCTCTTTGCCGTGTACGCGCTCGTCATTCTCGTGGCGTCCGTCCACCTGGGCTGGCATTATGCGATCGACGGCTACGTAAGCGCCCTGGCGGCGCCGATCATCTGGTGGGTGGCGGGCCTGATGGCTCGGGCGAGCCGATCTCGCGGGACGCCCAGACACACTCCGGCCCAGATGACGGCGGCTCCCAGTATCCCCGCGTAGCCGTCCACGGCGTAGTGCCAGCCGAGCAGCACCGAGCCCACCAGGTTGAATCCCAGGTACGCCAGGAACAGCAGCCGCAGATACCCGCCGTGCTTCCACGCCACCAGCACGAACAGCATCGGCAGCGCCACGTGCATGCTCGGCATGGCGGAGATCCCGGTGAACGGGATGGCCAGGCCTCTCGTATGGCTCGCCCACAGCACCTGCTGGGCCTCGAGCGCTCCGACCGGATGCACGGCATGGACGGCGCCGAGCAGCTCGAAGAGCGGCACGAACGGATCGGGACCACCGACGACTTCGCCGTAGAAGCAGGGCCCGGCGGAAGAGAATCCGATGGCGGCCACGGTGCCCAGGAGAATCCAGGTGAGCACGTACGCCGATCAGGAACCGATGGCGTTGCCGGTGGTCCCTGCTCCACACCTGCCACAGGACCACCGCGGTCTGCACCGGGATGAACAGCGTGTATCCGTAGTCCCAGGCCGACACCAGCCATGGCCGGCGGAGCATCGGCTCCAGGAGCCTCCAGGGATCGGTCCCGCCGTGCAGCAGCCGGTCCAGGCGCATGAAGGGAGGTCCCACGCGAAGGGCTGAAGCTGGGGGATGGCGGCCTTCCAGCTGCCGAAGGCATTCATGAAGAGCGGGAGGAGGGCGATCACCAGGAGCACCCCGGCCCCTTCGGCCGAGGTCATGCGCTCCCGCAAGGCGCCGAGGGCCGTCCGCCAGGCCTGCCGGCCTATCGAGGCGGTTGCCGCGGTCGTCGCGCGCCTTCCAGCGCTGGACCACGAGCACGATGGCCGCGGAGTACGCGGCCACGCCGTAGAACAGCAGAAACGTCTCGCCGGCCCAGAGCGGGCGCATCATCCCGGCGATCCCGCCCAGCTCCTGGACGGCGTAGCCGGCGCAGACGTACCCGCCAACCAGGAGGAGGAAGGCCCGGTGCGCTCCGGCCGCGGACCGCCAGGGATGGGGGGTGCCGCCGGTACTAGTCAACCTAGGCACTATGCCTTAGTTTGTTGGTCCGCGCCAAACCGACGAGCTGGCTTTCTAGGCCTGAAGATCCGGCAGGCTGGCACTGGCGTCCCCCCGAGTGATCTGCTAGTCAATGGGTGTTGTGAACTCGCAACAATATGAAGCGATCGTTGCGCGGTCGCCTTTGTCCCGGAGCGTCGGCTCGGGGGAAGGGTCCAACCCCTCTACGTGCCCCAAGGGCTTCGATAGCTTGGACTTCGCATCAGGTCGCGGAATCGGCTGTAGGTGGGCACGCCTGTTGCCTCTCGGCGCCGGGCAACCCGTTGACTTCGTGCTCGAGAACCGCCCCGAGAAGGGGCACCACGCCCCTCCAGTCCAGCCACCCCAGGTGACTGAGGGTCACTTCAACCTGGCCCCCGGGCCATGGAGGAACGCTCTATGAAGAGTCTTTTGCAGAGCCTGTTGGCTGACGAGTCCGGTCAGGGACTGGTGGAGTATGCGCTGATCATCGCCCTGGTGTCCATCGGGCTCATCGTCGCGCTGGGAATCCTGCGTGGCAAGATCTCGACGATCTTCGACAAGATCGGCACGACGCTCGACGATGCCGGCCCAATCGGCCCGGGAGGCCCCGGCGCCAGCTAAGCGGGTTGCGGTGCAGGGTCGCGTCTCCGGGGCGGGCAGCCCGGAGACGCAGCCGGCCGGGACTGCCCCGCAGACCCGGCCGGTGCGTTCCCGGCCCTGAGACGGAAATGTCTGTAATTGGCAAAACGCCTTGCACAGCGAAGCGAGAGGAGCCCGAGCTGAGCGTCCCGATCACCACTCCATGACACTGGACTGGATCACGACCGGGGCGTTCGTGGCGATCCTGGTGGCCGCCGCGGTCCTGGACCTTCGGACCGGCAGGATCCCCAACAAGCTCACGCTCGGGGGCCTGATCGCGGGACTTCTGCTCCGGGCCTTCGACGGGATCGAGCCACTCGCGCACGGCGTGCTTGGCGCAGGGCTTGCGCTGTTGATCGCGCTTCCATTCTTCGCCGTGCGGGCGCTGGGCGGCGGGGACGTGAAGCTGCTGATCGTGGTCGGGGCATTCATGGGCGAGGGCCGGCTGGTAGGCGCGCTCCTGCTGATCGGGGTGCTCGGCGGTCTCATCGCCTTGGTCGAGGCGGTGCGTCGCGGCGTCATCGTGCCGGTGGTCCTGAACAGCGTGGACATGATGAAGCGTTGGGCTACGCTCGGACGGAAGGGTGCACAGCGCTCGCTCTCGAGTCCCGGGGCGGTCTCGATCCCGTACGGGGTCGCCATCGCGCTCGGGGCCATCGGCTGGTGGTTCTGGGGAGAGAATCTGCTATGAAGCGTCTGAAGTTCGCCCGTCGCGGCCAGGCTGTGGTGGAGTTCGCCCTGGTGCTGCCCCTCATCCTGATCATGTTGATCAGCGTGTTCGAGTTCGCGCGGGCCTGGAACATTCAGCAGGTCCTGACCGACGCCGCCCGCGAAGGCGCTCGGGTGGCCGTGGTCGGGGCCGGCAACGAAGAGGCCGAGGGACCGCTGAAGGCGAAGGTCACCGCGGAGATTAAACGACGCACTCTCGGTGGCCGGGATCGATCCGAGCGACGCCTCGTATACGATGCCGGGCGTGGGGGGTGGCCATGATCAGCCCGCCACGGTCCAGATCGCCCTGCCTTACCGGTTCGTGTTCCTCGGACCGCTGATGGAATGGACCGTGGGCGAGTCGTCGTTGACGCTCCGGACGTCGATCACCATGCGGAACGAGTGAGGGCAGCGACCGACCATGCGCAATCTCCGACCCTGGCTGATGCTGCTGCTCGCCCTCGCGTCCGGAGGACTCGCCGGCTATCTGGCGCTGCGGTACCTTCGCCAGCAGGCCAGCCCCCTCATGGCGGCCGAGCCGCGTGCGGGGCAGGTGGCGCTCGCCACCCGCGACCTCCCGGTCGGCACCGTGCTCACGCCCCAGGACGTGAAGCTGGTCGAATGGCCCGGGAACGCGATGCCTGCCGGCTACGTCTCCTCCGTCGATGCGGCGGTCGGCCGTGGCGTGATCGCGACGGTGCGGGCCAACGAGCCGCTGCTGGACGGCAAGCTGGCGCTGAAGGAAGCGGGCGGAGGCCTGCCGATCGCGGTGGGTGAGGGCATGCGGGCGCTGAGCGTCCGGGTGGACGACGTCGTGAGCGTGGCCGGCTTCGTGGTGCCGGGCACCCGGGTGGACGTCCTGCTGACGATCCAGCCGCCGGGCTCGAACGAGACCCAGACGAGAGTCATCCTCCAGAATGTCGCGACACTGGCGGCCGGGCAGCAGATTCAGCGGGACAAGGACGGCAAGCCGCAGACGGTCACGGTCATCACCCTGCTGGTGACGCCGGAACAGGCCGAGCGGCTGACCCTCGGGGCCAATCAGGGGCGCATCCAGCTGGCGCTCCGCAACACGCTCGATACCCTGACCGCGGAGACGCCGGGCATCCTGGCCAGCGGACTGCTCGGCGGGGCCAGGCGCCCTGCCGGCCCGCGGCGGCCCGGCCGGGCCGCCCCACGCGAGCCGGTGGAGTCGGGCCCGGCCCCGACGATCATCGAAGGTTACAATGGTGGCGTACGGACCCTGCTCAAGTTCTGACCTTATCGAGCCCTGCGACCCCCAACTCCGGGAGCCCTGTGAGACCGCTCGCGCTGCGTACCGCCTTCACCGCTCCGGCCCGCGTCTTCCACGGGCTCGCCCTCGCGTGCGGTCTCCTCTGGCTGCCGGCCACCGCGTCGGCCCAGCGCATCGTCCGGGACCCGGAACAGGTCGTGTCGGTATCCAAGGGCGCCTCGGTGCTGATGGTGAACCAGGCCCCGATCCAGCGATTTTCCGTGGGCGATCCCAACGTGGCCCAGGCGGTCGTGGTCTCCCCGACGGAGATCCTGGTCAACGGGAAGACCCTGGGCACCACCAGCCTGGTGCTATGGGACGCCGGCAGCACGCCCCACCTCTACTCGGTCGAGGTCACGGCGGACGCGCCCGGCCTGGAGCGCTATCTCCAGGCGCTGATGCCCGCGGAGTCCATCGCGGTCTCCGCCAGCGGCAACTCGGTCACCCTGTCGGGCAACGTCAAGGACCCGAACTCCGTGGGTAGGGCCATCGAGGTGGCCAGATCCACCGGCGCGGTCATCGTGGACAACATGGTGGCGCCCTCGGCGGTCCAGGTGCTGCTCCAGGTCCGGTTCGCCGAGATCAGTCGCACCGCCGGCAAGGAGTTCGACGCGTGCGTTCAATGCCCGCAACACCGACGAGCTGCGCGGCGATCTCAACTGGGAAGGGAATACGGTATCCGAGGGGCTGATTCGGGCACTGGTGTCCTCGCCCGGGGCCAACATCGAGGCGATCATCAACGCCACCAAGAGCCGGGGGCAGTTCCGCAGCCTGGCCGAGCCTAATCTCCTCACCGTTCCCGGCAAGGAAGCGTACTTCCTGGCCGGTGGCGAGTTCCCGTTCCCGACCATTCAGTCGGGCAACGCCACCGGCGGCATCACGATCGTGTTCAAGGACTTCGGCATCAAGCTCCGGTTCACGCCGACGATCACGCGGAGCGGCGCCATCCGGCTCAAGCTCGCGCCGGAAGTGTCTTCGCTGGACTTCGCCAACGGCCTGGTGATCTCGGGATTCGAGATCCCCACCATCCTGACCCGCCGGGCCGAGACCGAGGTCGAGCTCCGGGAAGGGCAGCACCTGGCCATCGCGGGGCTGATGGACAACAACACCGTCAACAACGTCACCAAGATTCCCATCCTGGGCGACATTCCGATCCTGGGGCAGTTCTTCCGGTCCACCGACGCACAGCAGCGCCGGACCGAGCTCCTGGTTCTGGTGTCGCCACGGTTAGTGCAGGCCACCGAGACCGCCACCCCCCTCCCCACGGATGAGCCGAAGGCGTGGGAGTGGGATGGCTCGATCGGTGCTCCCAAGACTGGGCCGCCGGCTCAACAGTAATGACGCGTGGAAGCGGGCTTCAGAGGAGGCCGTATGCTGCAGCACCGTAAGACGACTCGACGCGGGGCGGAACCCTGATCATCGTCGCGGTGTCCATGGTCGCTCATCATGTCGGCCATGGCGCTGGCGATCGATCTGGGCATGCTCTACAAGAACCGAAGCGACGCGCAGCGCTCGGCCGACGCCGCCGCGCTGGCCGGCGCCAGCGCGTTTCTGGACGCGTTCGGTCCGGACGCAGTGGATCCGGCCCGCAACCGGGCGGTCGAGTTTCTCGGCCACAACACCGTGGGAAACGATCCCATCGACACCAGCACCTCGGTGAAGAAGAACACTTTCGGCGGGGGGCTGCTGGATTCGCTGCCGCAGGCCGTCGTCGAAGTAATCCCGGACGAGTTCAAGGTGCGGGTCGAAGTCCGCCGGGCGGACAACGAGACCTGGTTCGGCAGGCTCTTCGGGCAGACCGTCATGCCGGTACGGGCGCGCGCCGCCGCGAGAGCTACCCCGGCCGGAGCGGCACGCTGCCTCAAGCCGTTCGCGATCCCCGACATCTGGCACGACGCGAACGGGGACCTGGACGGCGATCACGTGTGGGACATGCCCGTGACGCAGGGCAACAAGGAGGTCGGGGGCGAGATCTGGCGGTTCGGTGACGACCCGAGCGACTACTACAGCCGGTTCGACCCGACCGTGCTGAGTCCCGTCCCGCCGCAGACGGGGTACGGCAGCACCTACCGTACCGACGTGACCAAGGACTGGGGCCGCGAGATCAAGATGAAGGTCACCAATCCGAACGACGTGTCGCAGGCCCAGTCGGGAATATTCTTCCCGTGGAGCCTGCCCGCCGAGGATTTGACCACCGAGTGCAAGTTCAATCCGGGCGGCGGCGACATGGGCGCGGCTACGTACCGGGCGAACATCTGCAACTGCAATACGAGCCCGATCCAGTTGAACACGCCCTACCCGATCAAGACCGGCAACATGGTCGGGCCGACGCATCAGGGCGTGGGCGAGCTGATCGACATGGACAAGAACGCCTACTGGGACCCCGGCTATACCGATCCGGAAACCGGCCATCGGGGGCGGATCGCTTACAAGGGGCCCTCCGACTACTCGGACAACCCGATGGGGAGCCCGCGGGTGATCAAGGTGGCGATGTACGACCCCGGCCTGATCACCAAGTCGGGCATGCAGGAGATCAAGTTCAACAACTTCGCGATGTTCTTCATCGAGGAGCAGAAGCAGCAGCAGGATCCCGTGAAGGGCCGATTCCTCTTTTACGTGGCGGGCGACGACTCGCCGGGGACCACGACGGGACCGCTGGTCCGCAAGCTCAGGCTGGTGGAGTAGAGTGACCCCTCACGGCGCCGCCGACAAGCAGGTCCTGCGCAGCGCGATCGTCTCGGCCGACGCCGCGCTGCGCAACGTGGTCAAGCAGGTGCTCCACGGCTCCGATCGGGGGGTGACGCTGGAGGGCGAGATCGCGGTGCCGCTCTCGTCGTTCGGCGACGAGCAGCTGCGCACCCTGCGCAACCTCAATGCCGAGCTGGTCTTTCTCGATCTGGAGACCGACCCGGTCCTGGGGACCAAGCTGGCGCAGTTCCTGACCGACTCCAATCCGGGGCAGCGGTTCATCGCCGTGGGGCCGCCGCTCAGCCCCGAGCTGCTCATGGCGGCCATGCGGGCAGGGGTCTCCGACTATCTGGAGAAGCCGGTGGACCCCGCGGACCTCTCCGCGGCGCTGGACCGGGTGGCGCAGAAGGTGGGCTGGGCCTCGGGCGGAAAGCTCCGCCATGCCGGACAGATCTACGCCTTCTTCAGCCCCAAGGGCGGATCCGGCAGCACCACCGTGGCGACCAATACCGCCGTGATGCTCCACCGGCTCACCGGCAAGCGCACCCTGCTGCTCGACCTCGACCTCGAGCTGGGCGAGGCGGCGCTGTTCCTGGGCGTGCAGGCGCGGTTCAACTTCATCGACCTGGTGCAGAACTTCCACCGGATGGACGCCGGGCTGCTGCAGTCCTACATCGAGAAGCACGAGTCCGGCATCGAGCTGCTGTCGGCGCCCTATCACCCGGAGAAGGCGGAGACCGTCACGGCGGACCAGATCCGGAGAATCCTGCAGTTCCTCCGGCAGCACTACGGCTACATCGTGGTGGACACCTCGAAGTCGTTCTCGCCGGACACGCTCGCCACGTTCGAGCAGTCCGACCTGGTGTTCCTGGTCAGCAACGCCGACCTGCCGTCGCTGCGGAACATCCAGCGCGGGCTGCCGATGATGAAGCGGATGCTGGCCAAGGGCCAGGACCAGGTGCGGCTGGTGGTGAATCGCTTCAACCCGCGCGACGCCATCTCGGTGCCGGACATCCAGAAGGTGCTCGGCATCCCGGTCTACTGGACCCTCAGCAACGACTACGAGGCGGTGGTCCGGTCGGTGAACGCGGGGAAGCCCATCGTGCTCGACGGCACCTCGCGCTATGGCAGGGACCTGAAGGCCTTCGCCGCCGCCGTCGCGGGGCTCGAGGGTGCCCGGACCAACGGCAAGGGCTTCGGCCGGTTCTTCAGCCGGTTCCGGCTTCCGCGAAAGACCTCCAGGAAGGGTGAGCAGCCATGACCACTCCCGACCAGAACGGCGGGCGCCCCGTGTTGCCGTGGGAGGCGCCGCCGACGCGCCCCTCCGGCGCCTTCGGTCCCGGTGCCGAGCCGCCGGCCCCGACCCCGGCCCCGTCCCTGACTCCTCTGAGGGTCGAGCGGGCGACCATGTCGGAGATCAAGGGCCGGATTCACCGTCGGCTCCTCGAGCGGCTCAACCTGTCGAACCTGGACAAGCTGGAGCGGGACCAGGTGGTGGACGCGATCCGCCGGGTGACCCACGATCTGCTCCAGCAGGAGAGCGTGCCGCTCAACTTCGAGGAGCGGGAGAACCTGGTCAGCCAGGTGCTCGACGAGATCTTCGGCCTGGGACCGCTGGAGCCGCTGATCCAGGACCCGGAGATCTCCGACATCCTGGTCAACACCTGGAAGAACGTCTTCATCGAGCGGCGGGGCAAGCTGGAGCGGACCGATGTCCGCTTCCAGAACGACCGCCACCTGCTCCAGGTCATCGACCGGATCGTGTCGGCCGTGGGCCGGCGGATCGACGACTCCTCGCCCATGGTGGACGCTCGGCTGCCGGACGGATCCCGGGTCAACGCGATCATCAAGCCCCTGGCGATCGACGGCCCCCATCTGTCCATCCGCAAGTTCAAGCGCGATGCGCTGGCCGGCGAGGACTTGCTGCGCTACGAAAGCCTCACCGAGCCGATGCTCGAGCTGCTGCGCGGCTGCGTGAAGGCCCGGCTCAACATCCTCATCTCCGGCGGCACCGGCGCCGGCAAGACGACGCTGCTCAACATCCTGTCCTCCTTCATTCCGACGACCGACCGCATCGTCACCATCGAGGACTCCGCCGAGCTCCAGCTCCGCCAGCCGCACGTGGTGCGGCTGGAGACCCGTCCGGCGAACATCGAGGGCACGGGGGAGGTTGCGCAGCGCATGCTGCTGATCAACGCGCTCCGGATGCGGCCCGACCGGATCATCATGGGCGAGTGCCGGGGCGGGGAAGCGGTGGACATGCTCCAGGCGATGAACACCGGGCACGACGGCTCGCTCACCACGATCCACTCCAACAGCCCGCGCGACGCGCTGAGCCGGCTGGAGACGATGATCGCCATGGCCAGCCTAGACCTGCCCGAGCGGGCCATGCGCCAGCAGATCACCAGCGCCATCAACATCGTCATCCAGGTCAGCCGCCTCGGCGACGGCAGCCGCAAGGTGATGCAGGTCTCCGAGATCGTCGGCATGGAGGGCGACGTCATCACCATGCAGGACATCTTCATGTTCGAGCGGGTCGGCGTGGGCCAGGACGACCAGGTGCTGGGGCACTTCCGCGCCTCCGGCATCCGCCCGCGCTGCGCCGACCGGCTCAAGGCGTACGGGGTGGACCTCGGCTCCGTGCTGTTCACCAACAACGAGCTCTCGCCGGCGCACCACCCCGGCCCCGCCAAGCCCAGATGGTAGACCTTCCGCTCACCACATGGCTCGCCGCCGCGATGGCGTTCGTGGCGGTGGCGCTCGGCACCGTGTCCATCGCGCTGCTGCTGGAGTGGTCCCAGGAGGCGCGCCGGAAGAAGATGGCCCTCCGCCAGCTCCGGGAGATGGCGGCGCAGGGCGTCGAGGGCGCCGATGTCGGCCTGATCCGCGGCGCCGGCAGAATGGACGCGGCCTGGGTCGCGCTCATGTCCACCCGCCTCCCTCACCTCAGGGACATCCGCCTGATGCTGGAGCAGGCGGGCATGGAGTGGACGTTCCAGAGCTACCTCCTGCTGGTGGCGGGCTGGGGGGGCGGCCTGGGATTGGCCGGCCTCACCGTCACCGGGCAGTGGTTCTTCGCGCTGCCGCTGGCGGCGCTCGGCGCGTCTCTCCCGTACCTCTGGATCCGCAACAAGCGGAAGCGCCGGCTCGGAAAATTCGAGGCCCAGCTCCCGGAGGCCATCGACCTGCTCGGGCGCGCCATCCGCTCGGGCCATCCGCTCTCCTCCGGGCTGGACATGGTCTCGAAAGAGTCCCCCGACCCGCTCGCCTCGGAGTTCCGCCGCACCTTCGAGGAGCAGCGGTTCGGCCTTCCGCTGGAGGACTCGCTGCTCGCCATGGCCGAGCGGGTCACCCTGGTGGACGTGCGGATCCTGGTCACCGCCATTCTCATCCAGCGCAACGTCGGCGGGAATCTCGCGGAGATCCTGGACAACATCTCCTATACCATCCGCGAGCGGTTCAAGATCCGGCGGCAGCTCCGGGTGTACACCGCGCAGGGCCGCATGGCCGGCTACGTGCTGGCGGTGCTGCCGATCACGGTGGGCTTCATCATCTTCCTGCTCAACCCCGAGTACATGATGACGCTGTTCCGTGATCCGGCCGGCCGCCTGTCGCTCGCCGTCGCCGCGGTCCTCCAGACCTCCGGATACTTCTGGATCCGGAGCATCGTCAACATCGACATCTAGGACCGGCCATGGTGCTGCTCATCGTCGCCTGTGTCGCGCTGTCGGTGACCTTCGTGTTCCTGTTCATCGTCCAGATGCTGCCCGGGCGCTCGGCCGCGCTGAGCCAGCGGCTCACCGAGCTGGAGCAGTCCGGCGCCGGCCCGGCGGATATCCTGCTCCGCCAGCGGCGGCAGGACCGCAGCGACCGCTTCAAGTCGATTCTGGAGGCCTGGGGCGAGCGCCTGGAGGGGAAGCGCACCGACAACGCCAACACCAAGCGCTTCCTGGTGCAGGGCGGCTATCTCCAGCCGATGTCAGTGTCGTACTACTGGGGCACCCGCTTCGTGCTGATGGCCGGCCTCGGTGCGGCGGCGCTGCTACTTCTCCCCGTCACGGGCATCGGGTTCCTGACCAGCGCCTTTGCCGCCCTCTGGTTCGCCGCCCTGGGTTGGATCGCGCCCACGTTCTATGTGGGCGCCCGGATCAAGCGGAGGCAGAAGGAGATCGTCAAGGCGCTGCCCGACGCGCTCGACCTGCTGGTGGTGTGCGTCGAGGCCGGACTCGGCCTGAATCAGGCGATCGTCCGGGTCTCGGAGGAGATCAACCACGTGAGCCAGCTGATGAGCGAGCAGCTGGCCCTGGTCAACCTGGAGATCCGGGCCGGCACGCCGCGAGACGAGGCGCTCCGCAATCTCGGCGAGCGGACCGGGGTGACGGACGTGCAGTCCCTGGTGACCATGCTGATCCAGACGGACCGCTTCGGCACCTCGATCGCCCAGGCCCTCAGGGTCCACGCCGACACCATGCGCACCAAGCGCCGGCAGCGGGCGGAAGAGGCGGCCGCGAAGACCACGATCAAGCTGGTCTTTCCGCTGGTACTCTTCATCTTCCCCACGATGTTCGTGGTGATCCTGGCGCCCGCCCTCATTCGCATCGTGCGCACCCTGGACAAGACCTTCTGATGCGATCGGTTCGGGTGGCGAACCGAACCCGTGGCGTGGTGCTCGGCACCCGGGTCGCCGTGGCCGACCGCTGGTGGCTCCGGCTCCGCGGCCTGCTGGGCCGGTCCGAGCTGGGCCAGGGCGAGGGACTCCTGCTCCGGCCCTGCAAGGCGATCCACATGGCGGGCATGGCGTTCCCGCTCGACGTGGGCTTCCTCGATGCCGAGGGCCGGCTCATCGCCATGTATCCAGACCTCCCGCCCCGGGCGCGAACCCGGTGGCACCTTCGTGCCCGCCAGGCACTCGAGCTGCCCGCGGGAACCTTCGCCGCCTCGGGCAGTGACCTCGGCGACGTGCTGGAGACCACCTCGCAGCCCCTGGGGACGACATGACCACCGCGTACGCCGGCCGGGCTCAGGCCGGGCCCGGCGAAGCCGACCGCCCCCGCGGGCCGGCGCTGCCCCAGACCGTCGAGGACACCGGTCTCTCGAACGAGTTCCTCATCGACCTGATCCTGAAGATCCTCTACACCCAGGGCGCGCGAACCGGCCGGCAGCTGGTGGACACCATCTGCCTCCCGTTTCCCTTCGTGGACGAGCAGCTGCTGCCGCTGCAGCACCGGCGGCTCGTCGAGGTGCGGGGGACCAGCGGGCTCAGCCGGGAAGGGTACATCTTCGATCTGACCGGCGAGGGCCGCGCCCGCGCCAAGGACGCGCTCGAGTCCAGCCAGTACGTCGGGCCCGCGCCGGTGCCGCTCAAGCACTACATCCACTGGGTGGACCTGCAGTCGATCCGCCACGCGCACGTCAACCGCGAGGTGGTGGAGAAGGCCTTCAACTGGCTGGTCCTCGCCCCCGGCATGGTCGACCAGATCGGCCCGGCCATCAACTCGGCGAAATCGCTCTTCCTGTACGGCGAGTCCGGCAACGGCAAGACCGCGATGGCGGAGACCATCGCCCGGCTGCTCGGAGGATCGCTGTACATCCCCCACGCCATCGAGATCGACGGCCAGATCATGGTCCTGTTCGATCCGGTCTATCACAAGCCGGTGGTGGACGAGCGGCGGGAGCCGGACACGGTGATCGAGTCGCTCCTCGACGCCAGGTCGAAGGAGTACGACCAGCGCTACGTCCTGGTGCATCGGCCGGTGGTGCTGACGGGAGGCGAGCTGACGATGGACCAGCTCGATCTCCAGTACGACAGCCACACCAAGGTGTACCAGGCTCCGTTCCAGCTGAAGGCCAACGGCGGCGTGCTCATCGTGGACGACTTCGGCCGGCAGCGCATGCCGCCGCGCGACATGCTGAACCGCTGGATCGTGCCGCTGGAGAAGCGGATCGACTTCCTGACGCTGCATACCGGGAGCAAGTTCCCGGTTCCCTTCGACGTCCTGCTCATCATGGCCACGAACATCGACCCCAAGGCCCTGGTCGAGGAGGCGTTTCTCCGGCGGATCCACTACAAGATCAAGGCCGAGAGCCCGAGCACGGAGGAGTGGGAGCGCATTCTCCGGCGCTACTGCGAGTCGAAGGGCATCGAGTTCACGCCCTTCGCGAGGGAGTACATCTACCGCGAGTTCTACCAGGCCTACTCCATCGCCCCGCGGGGGTGCCATCCCCGCGACATCATCGACCACCTGCTGGACATCGCGAAGTATCTCGAGGTGGAGCCGACGCTGTCCGCCGATCTGGTGGACCGCGCCTGCCGCTCGTACTTCCTCGACTTTCCGACGTCCTCCTGAAGGCTCTCGTGGAACCCACTCGTCCAACCCCCGAGGTCCCGCATCCGACGCCTGTCAGCGCCGGCATCCCGCTGACCAAGCGCCTGGAGGCGGTGGAGCGCGACAACCGCCGCCTGCGCCGCCTGGGCCTCGCGATGCTGATCGGGGTGGGGGTCCTGCTCGGCCTCACCAGCGCCATCATGATCGTCGCCGCACGGCACGGTATGCCCGGGATGGTTCCCCAGGTCGCCGAGGCGAAGAAGTTCCTCCTGCGCGACCGGGAGGGCCGGATACGGGGCACCTGGGGAACCAACGAGGAAGGGGCGGCGCAGCTCATCCTTCAGGACAACGCCGGGCGGGCCCGCATGCGGTTCACCGTCCTGCCGGACGGCTCCACCGGTCTGGCCTTCGTGGACAGCGTCAACCACGCGCGCATCGTGGTCGGCATCCTGCCCGACGAGAGCGCCAACATCGTGCTGGCGGATCAGGGCGGGAAGACCCGGGCGGTGTTCGGGATCGCACCCAACGGGTCCACCACGCTGGTCTTCGCGGATCGCGGCGGCGCCACCAAGGCGGGGATCGGCATCGATACCCGCGGCTTCGGGACCCTGAACCTGGTCGAGCGGCCGGGTGCGAGCGTCGAGGAGGTCCCGGAGCAGGCCGAGGACGATACCGTGCCGCCGGCTCCGGCCCCCAGGCGGCGCGGCAATTAGGGCGCTGTCTCTCCCTGGGGCCCCTCCAGCCGCTGGACGACGCTGAGCGGGTTGTAGTGGCCGTGGATGCACAGCCACCGCCCCTCGCGCTTGACCCAGACTTCGGTAAAACGGGATGTGACCGGCGTAGGATTTCCGGGCAGGTCGTAGCGAACCAGCCCGGTGGTCACGGCTATGTTTCCGAACAGCCGTATGTTGGTCTCCTCGGCTCGGGCCGCGGGAACCGCTCCGCTGGAGTCCGCGAGCTCCAGCAGAAAATCCGCTTTGGTCTGGGTGGTGGCATCCCCCGTCAGCAGGAACTCGTCCGCGAGCACGCTTCGAAAGAAGGCCGTGTCGCGCGCGCTGAGGGCCCGGCGCCACTGGTACTGCAGCTGCCGCAGCTCCTGGGCGGCCTGGACCGAGGCCTTGGAGGGCTGCGGGGCGAGGTCCGGGCCGTTACCACCCGTGCCGGCGGTGGTGCATGCGCCGTTGCGGCGCGATGAGAGCGAACCCGAGCCACCTGGAGGGTCTCATGGAAGTCGAGCATAACCCCAAACCCCGGTCGGACGCTACGTGAGAGTTCTGGTAACCGGCGGCGCCGGCTTCATCGGCTCGCACCTCTGCGAGCGCCTCCTGGGCCAGGGTGCGCACGTCATCTGCCTCGACAACTTCTTCACCGGGCGCCGGGAGAACATCGAGCACCTGCTCAACTTCCAGGACTTCGAGCTGCTCCGGCACGACGTCACCGAGCCGATCTTCATCGACGTGGACCAGATCTACAATCTGGCCTGTCCCGCCTCGCCGATTCACTACCAGTACAATCCGGTCAAGACGGTGAAGTCGAACGTGATGGGCGCCATCAACATGCTGGTGCTGGCCAAGCGGGTGGGCGCCCGGGTGCTGCAGGCCTCGACTTCCGAGGTCTACGGCGATCCCACGGTGCACCCCCAGCCGGAGAGCTACTGGGGCAACGTGAATCCGATCGGACCCCGCTCCTGCTACGACGAGGGCAAGCGGGTGGCCGAGACCCTGTTCATGGACTACCACCGCGAGGACAAGGCCGACATCCGGATCGCGCGGATCTTCAACACCTACGGTCCCCGGATGGCGGAGGCCGACGGCCGCGTGGTGTCCAACTTCATCGTGCAGGCACTGCGGGGGCAGGAGCTGACCCTGTTCGGCGAGGGCCAGCAGACCCGCTCCTTCTGCTACGTGGACGACCTGGTCGAGGGCCTGCTCCGCCTGATGGCGGCCGAGGGGCGGCACGAGCCGGTGAACCTGGGGAACCCGGTCGAGTTCACCATCCGGCAGCTGGTGGACGAGGTGGCCCGGAGCGTCGGCCGCGAGGTGCGGATCACCAAACGTCCGCTCCCGCAGGACGACCCGACCCAGCGTCAGCCCGACATCACCCGCGCGCGCGAGTGGCTCGGCTGGGAGCCGTCGGTGCAGCTGGCGGAGGGGCTGGAGAAGACGGTGGGGTATTTCCGGGAGAAGCTGAGGCTGGGGGAAGCGGGAAAGCGGGGCAGCGGGGCGGCGGGACAGCGGGAGGCGCGGTGAGACGGGCGGGACAATGCCGCGTGAGCGAACCGAGGGGCCCAGGGAGGCTGGCCAAGCCGGGCCTGCCCCAGCCTCCCTGGGCCCCTCGGTTCGCTCACGGAGCTGAGGCATTGTCGCCCATATTCGATGAGCCGACCGTCGCCCCGCCCGTTCACTGCAATCCAAATCACAGTCCCCCTCCCCCCAACGAGTTATGCTACATGGCATCCCGATGTCTCGGCTGAACGCGAACTCGAGGAACGCCAATGACTCGTCGAACCGTTCTCGCCCTTCCGTCCCTGCTGCTTGGCGCCGCGCTGGTGGCCGGTCCGGTGGCGAGCTGCGCCCGCAACCCGGTCACCGGTAAGAACGAGATCTCCCTGGTCTCCGAGGGCCAGGAGATCCAGATGGGCCAGCAGGCGGCCCAGGAAGTCCAGCAGAGCATCGGCTTCGTGGAAGACCCCGAGCTCCAGGCCTACGTCGCCGGGATCGGCAAGCGGATGGCGGCCCAATCGGAGCGGCCCAATCTGCCATGGGAGTTCCACGTGGTGAACGACGCCTCGGTGAACGCCTTTGCGCTGCCCGGCGGATTCATCTACGTCACCCGCGGCCTTCTGGCCCACATGAACAGCGAGGCGGAGCTGGCCTCGGTGCTGGGACACGAGGTCGGCCACGTCACCGCCCGGCACTCGGTCCAGCAGATCAGCAAGGCGCAGCTCGCCACCCTCGGCCTCGGCATCGGCAGCATCCTCTCGTCCGACGTCGCCCAGTTCGCCGGGCTGGCCAGCCAGGGGCTCGGCGTGCTCTTCCTCAAGTACGGCCGCGACGCGGAGAACCAGGCCGACCAGCTCGGCTTCAAGTACGCGCTCGGCCTGAACTACGACGTGCGGGAGATGGCCAACGTCTTCCAGACCCTCAACCGGGCCAGCCAGGTCGGCGGGGGAGGAGGCGGCCGGCTGCCCGAGTGGCTCTCCACCCACCCCAACCCGGAGAACCGGGTCGCCCGGACCCAGGAGCGGCTCGACACCCTCCACGCCTCGCTGGCCAACACCACCGTAGGCCGAGACGAATATCTGCGGCAGATCGACGGCATCACCTTCGGCGAGGACCCGCGGCAGGGGTTCTTCCAGGGGGGCACGTTCTACCACCCCGACATGCGGTTCCAGCTCCAGTTCCCCGAGGGGTGGAAGACCCAGAACACGCCGTCGGCGGTCGTGGCGGTGAGCCCAAAGGAAGACGCCATGATCCAGCTCGGCCTGGCGGGCACCACGCCGCCCCGCGAGGCGGCGACCAAGTTTCTCTCCCAGCAGGGCATGCGGGCC
Organism: uncultured Gemmatimonadales bacterium; assembly: GCA_963826065.1. GTDB lineage: Bacteria > Gemmatimonadota > Gemmatimonadetes > Gemmatimonadales > GWC2-71-9 > CAVVWJ01. Next base: position 1,009,762 of record CAWGVP010000002.1, on the reverse strand, counting down.
GGCGACCAGAGCACCCGGAGCATCAACGGCAACCAGGCGGCGACGAGCTACTTCCAGGCCCAGACCGAGCAGGGGGTGCTGGAGGGTATCGTCTCGTTCATCTCGTACGGCGGGAGAACCTTCGCCCTGATGGGCTACACCCCGCAGGGCAACCTGGGGTCCTACGACGGCGAGTTCCAGGAGACGATCAACAGCTTCGACCAGCTCCGGAACTCCGCGGCGCTCTCGGTGAAGCCGGCCACGCTCCAGCTGGTGACGCTCACGCAGGAGATGACGCTCACCCAGTTCAACCAGAAGTGGCCGTCGACCACCTCGATGGAGGAGCTGGCGATCATCAACGAGCTGGAGGGACCGGAGTCGGTGATCCCGCGGGGGCGGGTGGTGAAGCGGGTGATCGGGGGGCGGACGCCGGGGTGAGTCGATTCGGATTGTCATCCTGAGCGAAGCGAAGGAGGCCATGCCCGCGCATGGCCTCCTTCGCTTCGCTCAGGATGACACTGCTTTGATCGATCAGTCAGTCCGGAAGCCGGAGCAGCAGCCGCTCGGTACTGTCCGCGCCTTCCACCACCTGGGCGAAGATGGTGAGCGCCTCGCTGCCGATCGGCTCCCGGAAACAGGAGCGGGGCACCAGGCCCCGCACCTCGATCGCCCAGGCGCCCGCCTGGAGCAGCCAGACGCCGGCCGAGGGGCCGGTGCCGGCGATGGCGCAGACGCCTCCCACCCGCACCCTGCGGCCCAGGAGCGAGTCCCGCTCGACGATCTGACGGACGGTGACCATCGGGGCCTCACCGGCGCTGATGGGCGCCACGTAGGCCGGGGCGGAGGCCGCACCGACAGCCTTGCCGCAGGCCCACGACGTCGTCGCCAACGCGAACAGGCACAGCAGTTTAGGAGCCTGCTGCCGCTGTAGTGTGATAGTCAAGTCCTTGCTCTGATTGAGCTTACCGGGAACGAGCGCCGGCGCGGCTGACGGCCGGGACCGGCTGTCGGATAGCCGCGCCTCCCAAGTTAGAGAAGCCGGTCTGCACCACAAACCCCTCGCCAATATCAGGCCACTCGGGGTCGACGCCGGTGCATTGGCCAGGGTGCCGTCGGCCGGTTCGGCTGGCCGGCGCACCTGTGGCATGAGCAGAGACAACCGGGCGTATTGCGGGGGTCAGAACGGGAGGGACAGGTGGGCGGGGAAACGGCTCGGGTGCGGGTGCGGTCGTCAGCGGTCAGAGCTGACGCGGCGGGTCTTCCGCTTCATGAAGTCCATCAGGATGAACTGCCCCAGCGTCATGGTGTTGGTGAAGTACGCCTTCCCCTTGCAGATGGACGCCACCTGCTTGACGAACTCCACCAGGCTCCGGTCCCGCGCCAGCATGAAGGTGTTGATCATGATCCCGCTGCGGCGGCAGTTGGCGACCTCGCGATAGGTGGCCTGAAGGATCTGCGGGTCCAGCCCCATCGAGTTCACGTAGATCCGGCCGTCGGGCATGGTGAGCGCCGAGGGCTTGCCGTCGGTGATCATGATGATCTGGCGCATGTCCTTCTTCTGCGCCAGCAGGATCCGGCGGGCGAGCTTCAATCCTTCCGTGGTGTTGGTGTGATAGGGCCCGACCTGCGCCTGCGCCAGCGCGCTCAGCGGAATCTCCTCCGCCGAGTCGTGGAACAGCACCACCCGGAGGCTGTCGCCGGGGAACTGGGTGCGGATCAGGTGGGTGAGAGCGAGCGCCACCTTCTTGGCCGGGGTGAAGCGGTCCTCGCCGTAGAGGATCATCGAGTGGGAGCAGTCCAGCATCAGCACCGTGGCCGCCGATGACCGGTACTCCGACTGGCTCACCATCAGGTCCTGATACTCGATGTTGATCGGAACGCCGAGCCCCTCGCGGGCGATGGCGTTGGTGAGGGTGGCCGGCACATCGAGGTTGAGCACGTCGCCGAACTCGTACGGCTTGCTCACGCCCTCCGCCTCGACGCCGGTCGCGAGGTACGGGGTGTCGTGCGCGCCGAAGCTCGACTTGCCCACGCTCCCGAGCAGGCTCTTCAGCGTCTTGTAGCCCAGGAAGTCGATGCCCTTCTCGGTCAGGTTGAACTGCACCTGCTGGGCCGCGGAGTGCGCCTCGCCGCCGGGCCCGAACATCGACTGGTAGCCCTGCGGCACCTGCGGGCTCTGCCCGACGTTGAGGTAGCCCTCGTCGATCAGCCGCTGCACGATCCGGTCGAGCAGCTCGCCCAGGTCGCGCTCCACCTGCTGGTCCCGCTCGGCGTCGCCGGTGGACTCGCCCCGCAGCGCCTTCAGCATCTCCTTGCTGAGCTGGCCCGACTCCATCAGCGCCTGGAGGATCGCCTGCCGCAGCGACTCCAGCGACCGCTCGCCTTCGTTGCCTTCGTCGTGCCAGAACGAGGGCGACCCGCCGGCGAATCCCGACTGGAGCAGGAAGTCGCTCAGCTGGTCGAGCAGGCCCTGCAGATTCACCGCATCGGCCAGCTCGGGGTGGTACTTGGAGTAGGTGGTGAAGCGCATGATCTAGAGATAATGCGGGCCGGGGGGGTTGGCCAGCGGGCCTGGGTGTCATCGCTCCGTTGAATGCGGGCTCTCAAGTACCAATGCCTGGTGAGCGAAGCGAGGGGCCCAGGGAGGCTGGGGCTGCGGGCTTGCCAGCCTCCTGGGCCCCTCGGTTCGCTCACGGGAGCACGGCGGCTCTCCGATTAACTTGCCCCCGTGTCCACGCGTTCGTCGTCCGTCTTCTCCGCTCTCCGCCACCGCGACTTCCGCCTCTTCCTCGGCGGCCAGCTCGTCTCCCAGTGCGGCACCTGGGTGCAGACCGTCGCCCAGGGCTGGCTGGTGCTCCAGCTGACCGACTCGGCCCTCGCGGTCGGTCTGGTGACGGCGCTGGGCTCGTTCCCGATCCTGCTGCTCACGCTCTACGGCGGCGTGGTGGCGGACCGGGTGGACAAGCGGCGGCTGGTGATCGCGCTCCAGAGCCTGATGCTCTGCGAGGCCCTCACGCTCGCCGTGCTGACCCACCAGGGCTGGATCACCGTGCACCTGGTCATGGCCCTGGCCTCGTTCTATGGGCTCCTCTCCGCCTTCGAGGTGCCCGCCCGGCAGGCGCTGGTGAGCGAGATCGTGGGCCGGGAGGACCTGATGAACGCCATCGCCCTCAACTCGAGCGCGTTCAACGTGGCGCGGGTCATCGGGCCCTCGATCGCGGGCGCGCTGATCGCGACGGTGGGGCTCGCCGCCTGCTTCTACCTCAACGCGGCCAGCTACCTCGCGGTGATCGTCGGCCTGGTGCTCATGCGGGTGCGCCGTCCCGCGGTCCCGTCGCGGGCGCCGGCCTTCGGTGCGCTGAAGGAGGGGTTCGGGTACATCTTCGGCAACCGCTGGCCCCGGGCGCTGGTCACCATCGTCGCCGGATTCAGCATATTCGGGGCGTCGTTCATCCCGATGATGCCGGTGTTCGCCCGCGACGTGCTGGGCCTCGACGCCGAGGGATACGGCGTCATGCTCTCCGCCATCGGGCTCGGCGCGGCCGCCGGCGCGATCGGGATGGCGGCAACCGGTGGCAGGATCAGGCGGGGGAGGGTCGTGATCGGAACCTTCGCCCTCTTCGGCGTCCTGCTCTCGGCCGGTGGCTACGCCCCGGGGTTCTGGACGGCTCTGGCGGTCTTCACTGCCGTGGGGTGCCTCATGGCGGTCAACGGCATCCTTGCCAACACGATGCTTCAGCTCGAGGCACCCGACCGGCTGCGCGGGCGGGTGATGGGGTTCTACTCCTTCGTGGTCCTGGGCATGGCGCCGTTCGGTGCGTTCCAGGCCGGATGGGTGTCCGAGCACTACGGCGTCCGGGTGTCGTTCGCGCTCGGCGGGGTGGCCTGTGTGCTGATGGCAGCCGCGGTGGGGTACTCGGTGAGAAGAAAGACTCCCGGGGAGACCGCGAAGAGCGAAGCCGGGGGTGCGGGAGCGTCGAACCTCGACAACAGGATGGTGGCGCCATGACCGGGAGCCTCTGACCATGCTCATCACCATCTCCCGGCAGTACGGCGCGGGCGGCTCGGAGGTCGCCGCACGCGTGGCTCGCGCGCTGGATTGGCGCGTGGTGGACAACGAGCTGGTCGAGCGGGTCGCCGCGCGGGCCGGGCTGGCACCGGAGGACGTCGCGGAGCGGGAGGAGCGGGTGCCCACGTTCATCGAGCGGCTGGCGCGTACGCTGGTGGCGGCGACCCCCGAGCTGGTGGTGCCGCCGGAGGCCGGCGGTACCGCCTCGTCGCTGTCGGAGGACGATCTGGTGCGGGTGACCGAGCTGGTCGTGGAGGAGGTGGCGGCGGAGGGCAGGGTCGTGCTGGTCGGGCGGGCGGCGCCCGCGGTGCTGGCCCGCGAGCGCGACGCGATCCACGTGAAGATCGTCGCGCCGCGGGAGTGGCGCGTGCGCGCCGCCGCCGAGCGACTCGGCGTGCCGCCGGAGGAAGCGGCCAGGGTCACCGAGGATACCGACAAGATGCGCGCCCGCTACCACCGGCAGCACTACCAGCGGGACTGGAGCGACCCGACGCTCTATCACATGATGCTGAACACGGCCGCGCTGGGACTGGACGGGGCGGTGGAGGTGATCGTTGCGCGGGCGCGGGCGATGGGGTGGGGCGGGAGCGGGGCAGGGCCGGTGTCATCCTGAGCGAAGCGAAGGAGCCATGATCCTGTCCATGGCTCCTTCGCTTCGCTCAGGATGACAGCTGCTCAGCTCACCCGAACGACATCCCCCCCTTCCCGTACCCCGGCTCCCGCCGCTCGGGCTTGGCCCGGGTGTAGCCCAGCTCCTCGCTGCGGCTGATGCGCTTCTGGGCGGCGAGGCCTTCGAGGACCAGCTCGCAGGCCGACACCGCGCGAGGCTTGTCGGACTTGGGCGCAAGGCCCAGGTCGGTCACCAGATCGAGCAGCCCCGGCACTACCGCGAAGCCCTGGTGACAGAGGTCGGATCGCTCGTCGCCCGGGACCTTGAGCGCGCCGCCCTGGTCGAACCAGGCGACGATCCGCGCCAGGTCGGCGCCGCCGGCCCGCTCCTCCAGCACCTTGCCGGACGCGCGGCGGATCAGCTCGCGCGCGATGGTGTCGCCGCCCTGGAGCTCGCCCTCGTACTCCAGCTCCAGCTTGCCGGTGATGGACGGGACCGCCGCGTAGATGTCGCTCACCCGCGGCACCACCCGGGACTCGCCGAACGTCATCGAGCGCCGCTCCGCGTTCGACACCGCGTTCTCCAGCACGCTGATCGGCAGCCGCTGGCTCACGCCCGACCGCTTGTCCACCCGCTTGTCCTCCCGCGCCTCGAACGCCACCCGCTCGATCACCTCGAGCACGAAGTCGGGGATGTCGAGTGCGGGGCCGCCGCGCGCGGTCCACGCCTCCTGGGCGGTGATCTCCATGCCCAGCTGCACCGTGCGGGGATAGTGGGTGATGATCTCCGAGCCGATCCGGTCCTTGAGCGGCGTGATGATCTTGCCCCGCGCGGTGTAGTCCTCGGGATTGGCGGTGAAGGCCAGGAGCACGTCGAGCGGCAGCCGGACCGGATAGCCTTTGATCTGGACGTCGCCCTCCTGCATGATGTTGAACAGGCCCACCTGCACCTTCCCGCTGAGGTCGGGCAGCTCGTTGATGGCGAAGATCCCGCGGTTGGCCCGCGGCAGGAGCCCGAAGTGCATCGTCAGCTCGTCGGACAGCAGGTGGCCGCCCCGGGCGGCCTTGATCGGGTCCACGTCGCCGATCAGGTCGGCGATGGTGACGTCCGGCGTGGCGAGCTTCTCGACGTAGCGCTGGTCCCGCCGCATCCAGGCGATCGGGGTCGCGTCCCCGCACTCCGCCATCATGTCGCGCGCGTACTTGGAGATCGGCGCGAAGGGATCGTCGTTCACCTCGCTCCCCGCGACCACCGGCACCCGCTCGTCCAGCAGGCTGGTCAGCTCCCGCAGGATCCGGCTCTTCGCCTGGCCCCGAAGTCCCAGGAGGATGAAGTGATGCCGCGCGAGCAGCGCGTTCACGATATGGGGAACGATGGTGTCCTCGTAGCCGACGATGCCCGGGAAGAGCGCGGCGCCCGACTCGATCCGGGTCATCAGGTTGGTGCGGATCTCGTCCCGAACCGTGCGTCCCCGGAGGGGAGGCTCGGCCCAGCGGCTGTTCTTGAGGTCACCGAAAGTGCGTGGCTCGGTCATGTCGAAGGTCACTCGTCGCTAAATTCGGGTATACTGAAGTACTTGTGGCACAATGACTTCTGCTGTTGACGCAACGGCGCGCGGCTTGACAAACCGGCGCCGGGCTATAGCTTCGCCCCCCGTGCAACCGGCGGCCGTGTCGCAGCTTACCCTGGAAATTGGTCGGTCCATTCACGCCGTTAATGGTCGGTCCATTCACCCCGTTAAGGAGTAACAGATGAAGAAGCTGCTCTTGATGTCCGCGATCCTCGTGCTCGCGGCGTGTGGCGAAAAGCCGGCGGCCGATGCTCCGCCCGCCGAGACCACCGGCGAGATGTCCGCGCCCGCCGATACCGGCATGGGCGGGATGTCGCACGACACCAGCATGATGCAGTCCGACACCACGATGGCGCGGGACACCGCGAAGTAAGTCGGACCGAGCATGTGGTACCATCGGGCCCCGGGCATCGCTCGGGGCTCGATTCTTTTCAATCATCCAGCTCGTCTCCGGCGAAGGGCAGCGTCACGATCGTGGCACCGCGCCCGCCGGCCATCACGTCCGAGCCCGGCTCGATCTCCCGGCGCACCAGCGCGAGCCCGAGCGTGCGTCCGTCCACCGTCAGGGTGGAGCGCACGGTCCCCACTTCCTTCTCCCGCGCGACGACCGTTCTGCCGTTCGGCGCGCCCGGCTCCCGCCAGGCGAGGCCGCGGAGCTCGCGGTTGGTGTGGCCCCGGAAGTGAATCCGGGCGACGGTCTCCTGCCCGGTGTAGCAGCCCTTGGTGTAGGAGACGCCGCCGATCTCGTCGTAGCGGACCTCCTGCGGCAGCGTCTTCTCGTCGATCTCGACGCCCAGCGCGGGCCACCCGGCCAGGATCCTCGCGGCGTGGAGGTCGCGCGTCTCTCCCCGGAGCGCGCCCGCCAGGACCAGCCGCCGAAGGGCCGACTCCACGGCAGCGCCGGCCCCCGCGAGCAGGGCCGCGAACGGCGCCGCCTCCGGCCCCAGGGCGACCGTGAGCGGGCCGGCTCCGCTCTCGTGCTCCACCACGCGGCCCGCGCTCTCGGGCGCCGCGATCCCGGACTGCATCAGCGTGTGGAAGCCGTGCGCTCCGAGCACCCACGCGACGGCCGTCTCACCGGTGAGATCCTGCGTCTTCGCCAGTCTCGGCGGCAGGGTGCGCTGGAAGATCTCGCGCACCGCGTCGCGTCCCTCCGCCGGCGCGATGAGCGTGAGCGCGCCGGGCTGCCGGATGATCCAGGCGTCCACCACGATCATGCCCTTCGGCGTCAGCATGGCGCCGTAGGTGAGGCTGCCGTCGCCGGGATGGTCGAGATCGTTGGTGAAGAGTCCCTGGAGACAGGTGAGGGCGCCGGGTCCGGTGATCCGGACGACCGTGGGATGGTCCACCACCACCGCGGCGCCGCGGCGCACCGCGTCGAGGCGGTCGCGCTCGATGGTCAGGTCGAGGTCAGTCATGGGCCCAGGGAAGCTGGTCCGGAGCCCGGCCGACGAAGTCCCGCCAGACCATGTCGCCGCCGGCCAGTGAATCCTCGCCGTGGGAGGTGGACAGCATGGCGCAGCGAAGTCCCGCCGCGCGGGCGGCGGCCAGGCCCGGCAGCGAGTCCTCGATGACCACACAGCGCGCCGCCGGCACGGCGAGCGCCTCCCGGGCGCGGTTGAAGCCCTGCGGATCGGGCTTGCAGGCGGTCACGTCCTCCGCCGCCACGATCTCCGCGAAGTGGGGCGCGAGTCCGGAGAGCTGCAGCACCAGCTCGATCTCCCGCCGCAGCGCGCCCGATACGATGGCGAGCTGGTGCCCGTCGAGCGCCGCGGTCTCCACGAAGTCCACCGCGCCCGGCACCAGGCGCATGTCGGCTCGCACCGCCCGCTCGTAGTGCTGATTCTTCCGCTCGATCGCCTCCAGCAGCCGCGACTCCTCCACCGTCTCGCCGTTGCGCGCGAAGGTGAAGCGGAAGCACTCCCGATCGTCGAAGCCGAGGTAGTCGCGGTAGTAGGTCTCGCGGTCGAGCGGGTAGCCGTACTCCGCGAGCGTGGCGATCAGCGCGTCGCAGTGCTGCGGCTCGTCGTCGATGATGACGCCGTTGAAGTCGAAGAGAATGGCGGAGGACATCTGCTGAACAGATAGGGGGTCGGCGGGGGAGGGGGAAGGGAGGCTTGACAACTACAGCCTCCGGTAACTCTCGTCGAGCAGCTCGACCGGATGGGCCACCGTGATGTCGAGCCCCGCGGCCCTGAGCCCGGCGCCGATCTGCATCAGGCACCCGGGGTTTCCCGTCGCCACCACCCGCGGCCTCGGCTCCGCGGCCGCGATCTCCTCGACCTTGGCGGCGAGCACCGCCCGCGCCATCTCGGGCTGCAGCACCGAGTAGATCCCCGCGCTGCCGCAGCACCGGTCCGACCCCGGCATGAGTCGCAGGCCGAGCCCGGGAATCGCGCGCAGCACCGCCAGCGGCGCGTCGTGCACCCGCTGGGCGTGCTGGAGATGGCACGGCGCGTCGTAGGCCACGTCCAGGTCGAGCCTGGCGCCGGGGCGCGGCCCCGCCTCGGCCAGCAGCTCGCTCACGTCGCGCACCTTCGCGGCCAGGGCCCCGGCCCCGGCGTCGCCGTGGAGCAGGTGGCCGTAGTCCTTGAGCAGCGCGCCGCACCCGGCGCTGTTGGTGACGATGTAATCCGCCGAGTCCGCCAGCGCCGCCACGTTGCGCCGCGCCAGCTCCGAGGCGGTGGCCCGGTCGCCCGCGTGCTCGTGCAGGGCGCCGCAGCAGCCTTGCCCCTTGACCTCGACCACGCGGTAGCCGTTGAACTCGAGGGTGCGCCGGGTGGCGTCGTTCACGTGACGGAACAGGGTGTCCATGACGCAGCCGCGGAACAGGGCGACGGAGGGCAGGGGGGGCGCCGTGTCATCCTGAGCGAAGCGAAGGAGCCGACCCTCCGGCATGGCCCCCTTCGCTCCGCTCAGGGTAGCACGCTCGCCCCGCGGCCTTGTCGCGGCCAGCATCCCCATCCCGAACCCCACCCGCCCGCCGCCGGCCATCATCCGCGGCAGCCCCGTCGCGCGGAGCACTCGCGCAGCGGTGAAGAGCGGCCGCCAGAGCGCCTCGTGGCGGAAGACGCCGAGCACCGTGCGTGCGAGATACGACGGCCGGCGCTCGGCGAAGAGGCGCTCCCGCGCCATCTCCAGGCCACGTCCGTACGCGACGCCCGAAGGGCAGACCGGCTCGCACCCGCGGCAGCCCAGGCAGGCGTCGAGGTGCTGCACCAGAGCGGCGTCGTCGGCCGCGATCTCGTTCCGCTCCAGCGCGCGCATCAGCATGATGCGCCCGCGGGGACTGTCGGACTCGTCTCCGGTGGCGAGGTAGGTGGGGCAGGCGGGGAGACAGAAGCCGCAATGCACGCAGGGCGCGAGTGGGTCGGGTAAATCGGCGGACGGGCGGACGGGCGGACGGGCGGACGACTCCGCTTGAACGATGGCTGACGGTTCGCCTTCGGAGCCGTCCGTCCGCCCGTCCGCCCGTCCGTCCGCCCGTCCGCCCGCCCGTCCGCCGTCTTCACTCCGCCCCTTCCAACGCAACGCTCAAGCTGTGCCCCGGATCGAAGCTGTCGCGCAGGCGGCCCACCAGCTGGCCCACACCCTCGCGATAGGCGCCGAAGTGCCCCAGCGCGCGGCGCACCGGCCACGGGGCGCGCTCGAGAGTCATCGGGATCTCCCGCGACGCGGCGGCACGCCGCACGGCGCGCAGCCGCTCCACCGGCGCGTCGCCGGTCCAGCGGATCATGCCGGCGCCGGCGCCGGCGCTGACCAGGCCTTCGTCCAGGTCGTGCGCCAGGAGATCGATGGTCTCGTCCACGCCATCGCCCAGCACGCCGAGGCGGAGGGTGATCGGCCCGCCGAGACTGCCCCGGGCCACCAGACTCCAGAACGCGGCGGTGCGGTCGGCCGCGAGCGGCTCCCACGAGGGACCGGCGAGCGTGCTCAGCCGGCGCACGTCGGCCGGCACCGCCGCGTCGGTGCCGGCGAAGCGGGCGGCGAGGGTCCACTCGGGCTCCCCCGCCAGGGCGGGAGAGAGCAGCTCGAGCGCGCCCGGGAGGAGCTGCGCCGCGATGAGATCCCGCGCCACGGAGGTGAGCGTGTCGCGCGGCCCGCGAGCCACCACCGTGACGTCGGCGCGCGGCAGCGCCCGGAGCCGGAGATGCACCTCGGCGATGATGCCGAAGCCGCCGAAGCCGCCGACCTGGAGCTTGGTGAGGTCGTAGCCCGCGACGTTCTTCACCACCCGCCCGCCGGCGCGCACCAGGCGTCCGTCGCCGGTGGCCACGGTACAGCCGAGCACGTGGTCGCGCACCGGTCCGAATCCGTGGCGCAGCGGCCCCGAGGTCGCGGTGGCGGCGACCGAGCCCAGGCTCCGCTCGGGCCGTCCGGGCGGATCGATCGCGAGCCACATCTCCTCCTCGGCCAGGCGGCGGCGCAGCGCCTCGAGCGGCGTGCCGGCCTCCACCGTGGCCACCAGGTCCGCGGGGCTCACCGACACCACCCGGTCGAGGCCGCGGGTGCTCACCGCGAGATCGGCCGGCGCGTCGGAGGAGAGCCAGGTGCCGTTGCCCTCGACCCGGATCTTCCAGCCCTCGTCGTGCGCCAGGCGGCAGACCAGCGACAAGGCGTCGGCGGAGTCGGGCGTGGCGCGGGGCAGGCCGGCGGCGTCCCGCTCCACCCCGCCGGTGCCGAGCAGCGCGCGAAGCCGGCCGAACACGACGTCCTTCACCGGGCCGCCCGGGTTGCGCGCCACTCGCGACATGCGTGGATCGGCACGACCTTGCCCGGGTTCGCCCGCTCGGCGGGATCGAAGGCCAGCCGGACGGCACGCATCGCCGCCAGGGTGTCGGCGTCGAAGATGAGCGTCATGTAGTCGATCTTGTCCGAGCCCACGCCGTGTTCCCCCGTGATGCTGCCGCCCGCGTCCACGCAGGCCGCCATGATCTCGCGACAGGCCACCTGCACCCGGTCGGCCACGTCCCGGTCGTGCCGGTCGAAGCTGATGTTGGGATGCAGATTGCCGTCCCCGGCATGAAAGACGTTGCTGATGGTGAGCCGGTGACGCCCGCGGATCTCCTCGATCCGGTCCATGATGTCGGGCAGCACGGAGCGGGGGACGACGGCGTCCTGCACCGCGAGATCCGGGGCGATCCGGCCCATCGCGCCGAACGCCTTCTTCCGGCCCTGCCAGAGCCGCGCCCGGTCGGCAGGGGTGGAGGCGCTGCGGACGTCGCGGGCGCCGCGCGCGCGGAGGATGGCGGCCACGGTGACGGCCTCCGCCTCGACCGCATCCGCGCCGCCGTCGAGCTCGACCAGCAGGACCGCCGCGGCGTCGGTGGGATACCCCGCGGCGTAGATGGAAGACTCGACCGCCGCGACGCACGCCCGGTCCATCATCTCCAGCGCCGCGGGGACGATCCCCGCCCCGATGATCGCGGAGACCGCTTCGCTCGCCTGGCGCACGGTCGGGAAGTCGGCGAGCATGGTGCGCACGCTCGAGGGGATCGGCTCCAGCCGGACCACGATCTCGGTGGCGATGCCGAACATGCCTTCGCTCCCCACGAAGAGGCCCACCAGGTCGGGGCCCCACGGCTCGCCCTGACGCGAGCCCAGCCGGACCACCGATGCGTCGGGCAGCACCACCTCCAGCTCCACCACGTGGTTGGTGGTCACCCCGTACTTGAGGCAGTGCGGCCCGCCGGCGTTCTCCGCCACGTTGCCGCCGACCGTGCAGGCCGCCTGACTCGACGGATCGGGGACGTAGTGGAGCCCGTGGGGCGACACGGCCTCGGAGAGGCGGGCGTTCACCACGCCGGGCTGGAGCGTGGCGCGGCGGCGGACCGGGTCCACCTTGAGAATCCGGTTCATGCGGGTGAGCGCGATGACGACGGCGTCGGGATCGGCCACCGCGCCACCGGAGAGACCCGTGCCGGCGCCGCGGGCGACGAAGGGCGTGTCGGTGAGGTGCAGCAGCCGGACGATCTCGCGCACCTCGGCGGCGGAGCCCGGCATGACCACGACGCCGGGATACGATTCCCGGGTCGGCAGGCCGTCCATCGCGTACGTCGCCAGCTCGGCCCGGCGGTGGCGTACCCACCGCGGGCCGACGATGCGGCCGAGGGCGTCCACCATCTCCGGCCTCATGGCCCGGTGATCACGTCGGGGCGCGCACCACCCCGGCCGTTGGTGTGGGCGCGCCGGTGGACGCGCAACGCGGACTCGACGCCGGCCGTGAGGATCGGCACCAGGAGCAGCAGCGCCTCCACCCGGCGGGCGGTGGAGCGCTCGACCAGCAGCCGTTGCTTGACGCCGGGGTCGCACTCGATCGCGGCGGAGACGTGAAACGAGAGCCCGAGCGAATCCTCGGGCAGGTCGGCGTCCTCGGGCTCGACGTCGTTGAGCTGGCGGAGCAGGGCGTAGTAACCCGCGAACGCCTCGCGCAGCCGGGCGGCGGTCTCCGCCGGCGGCTCGCTCGCCGGCTCCTCGTCGAACGGCTGCACCATCGCGACGAAGTACGGCGCCTCGTCCTCCACCAGCCGCCTGACGACGAACCGCTCGGCGCCGAGGACCACGATGTTGGAGCGGCCGTCGGCCATCTCCTGATTCACCCGGATCTCCGCGACGCAGCCGACCGTGCCGGGGTCCGGCGTGCGGTCGTCGCGCACCGCCGGCGTGATGCCGAAGCGCCGGTCGCCCTCGAGGCAGTCGGCCAGCATCCGCCGGTAGCGCGGCTCGAAGATGTGCAGCGGGAGCGGCGTGCCGGGGAAGAGGACGACCGTGAGAGGGAAGATCGGAAGCCGGAAGGGCATGGTGGGAATGTAGCGGGGCAGCGGGGCGGCGGGGCAGTCGCCGACGAAAAGAAAACGGTGTCATCCTGAGCGCAGCGAAGGAGCCATGCGACTGGTCATGGCTCCTTCGCTTCGCTCAGGATGACACTGGCTCTGTTGAAGACAGGCTCTCGAGCGACGATGCCGGGTGAGCGAAACGAGGGGCCCAGGGAGGCTGGGGTTGGCGGGGCTTGGCCAGCCTCCCTGGGCCCCTCGTTTCGCTCACTGGTGCATGGAGGCTCGCCTGCCTACGCCGCGCCCCAGAACCCCCGCAGCGCGCGCACGTCCGGGCTGTCGCGCAGCTTCTCGAAGGCGCGCTCGCGAATCTGGCGGATCCGCTCGCGGGTGACGCCGAGGAGCGCGCCGATCTTCTCGAGGGTCAGCGCCTCGGTGCCCTCTTCGAGTCCGTAATAGAGGGAAAGGATCTTGCGCTCGCGAGGGGTGAGGTGGCGCTGGAAGAGCTTGTCGATGAACTCGCGCTGCAGCCGGGAATCGGTCATCTCCTCGATCTCGACCTGCCCGTTGCCCGCGACCCGCTCGCCGAAGGTGCTGGCGCCCCGGTCCTGCCGCTCCACCGGCGCGTCGAGCGAGACCTCGGTGGAAGTCATTCGCCGCGCGGACCGGATGTTGTCCACCGAGTCGTTGAGCGCGATCGCGATTTCCTGGTCGGTCGGCTCCCGGCCCAGCTCCTGGGCGAGGAAGCTCTGCGTCCGCGCCATGCGCACCAGCGCGGAGTTCTGATTGAGCGGGATCCGCACGCTGCGGGTCTGCTCGGCCAGCGCCTTGAGCACCGCCTGGCGGACCCACCACACGGCGTAGCTGATGAACTTCACGCCGTGGTCCGGGTCGAATTTCCGGACCGCCTTCAGCAGCCCCTCGTTGCCGATCGCCACCAGCTCCGAGAGATCGAGACCGTGCCCCTGATACTTCTTCACGTAGGAGATCACGAACCGGAGATTGGCGGTCACCAGTCGCTCCGCGGCGACCTCATCGCCCGCGAGCGCCCGGCGCGCCAGACGCTTCTCCTCTTCGGGATCGGTGATCATCGGGAGCTTCTGAATGTCGAGGAGATACTGGTCGAACGATCCGGTGGGGCTGGACCTGAGCAAGGCGCGGGCTTTCCCAGGACGGACGTGGGCCATAATCACCCTCGAAGGAGGTTGCACGGTCGACGGCTTTGGTATGGTTGGCCAGAAAGGCTGGAAAGGTCAGTCAATATAGGATTTACGGCACCGGCGGTCAAGCGAAAATCGATTTCCACATCACAAAACATTTGTGGGCAACTGGTTCCTGACTTTGTCCACCCTGCCCGCCGGTTTTCCACGAGCCGGCGCCGGCGTCCCGAGAAATAAGTCGTTGCATATCAAAGGCTTACGATATGGACTGGAGGGCGGCACGAATTGCCGCCTCCCCCGCCTCGGTGGTCCACTCGGGTCCCGGACCGGTCGCGCCCACCCCACGGGGCAGGGCGAAACGGATGGCGCGGCCGCGGTTCTTCTTGTCGCTGCCCATCGCCGCCAGCAGGCGCTCCGCGCCGACCGGCTCCGCGATGCGCGTAGGGAGGCCGAGCCGCTCCAGCAGCGCGACCAGGCGCGCGCCCGGCTCCGGTGTCGCCAGGCCGAGGCCGGCCGCCAGCGCCGCCTCCGCGACGAGACCCAGGCCGACGGCCTCGCCGTGGGGCAGCCGATACTCCGTCGCCTGCTCCAGCGCGTGCGCCACCGTGTGGCCCGCGTTGAGGATCGCCCGCCGGCCTCCCTCGCGCTCGTCCTCGCTCACCACCGCCGCCTTGATCTCCACGCTCCTCCGAACCAGCCGCTGGAGGGTCCGGGCATCGCGGGCGACCAGCGCGTCCACGTGCCCTTCCAGCCACTCGAAGTACTCCCGGTCGGCGATCAGTCCGTGCTTCACCGCCTCCGCCAGGCCCGCACGGAATTCCCGGTCGGGCAGCGTCGCGAGCGCGAGCGGATCGGCGACCACCGCGACCGGCGGGTGAAAGGCCCCGATCAGGTTCTTCCCCTCGAGCGTGTCCACGCCGGTCTTGCCGCCGACCGACGCGTCGACCATGGCGAGCAGCGTGGTCGGCACCTGCACGTAGGGCACGCCGCGCATGTAGGTGGCGGCGACGAAGCCCGCCAGGTCGCCCGCGACGCCCCCGCCCAGTGCCACGAGGCCGCTGTCGCGCCCGAAGCCGAGCCGGAGCAGCTCGTCGGTGAGCCGGCTCCAGCTCTCGCGGGTCTTCGACCGCTCGCCGGAGGGGAAGGTGAGCGTCTCGCCGTCCCAGGCCGGGCCGCCCAGCCGTCCGTCCCGGTAGAGCCGATGCACTGCCTCGTCCGCGATCATCGCGACCCGCCGGCCGGCCAGGTGCTCGCCCACCAGCCGGCCGAGCGCACCGAGCAGGCCGGGCTCGACGTAGACCGGATAGCGGCCCAGCGCGTGCCGCACGACGACCGGATTCACTTCCGGGCTCACCAGGTCAGATCCGGCGTGCCGGCGCGATGGTTCGCCAGGCGTGCGAGGGTGAAGAGAAGGTCGGAGAGTCGGTTGAGGTAGACCAGGATCTCCGGAGGCACCTCGTCCTCGCGGGCGAGGCGGACCACGCTGCGCTCCGCGCGGCGGCAGATGGTGCGGGCCAGGTGGAGGGCGGCGGCCTTCGGCGTGCCGCCCGGCAGCACGAACGCGGTGAGCGGGGGCAGCTCCTCCTCCGCCTGGTCCATCACCCGCTCGAGCGACACGGCGCGCTCCGGGGGCAGCACGGCCTTCCGGATCGCCTTGGCCACCTTTTCCGGCTCCGGGGTGGCCAACCGGCCGCCGATGGCGAACAGATCGCGCTGCACCGCTTGCAGAAGATCGTCGAACAGCTCGCCCGGCGCGGAGGCCCGGGCCATCCCGACCGCGGAGCTGAGCTCGTCCACTTCGCCGTACGCGGTGGTGCGGGGGTGGTCCTTGGGCACCCGGCCCCCGCCGAAGAGCCCGGTCTCGCCGCCGTCGCCCGTCTTGGTGTAGATCTTCATCCGCATCCTCCGTCGACTTCGGCCGCCGCCACGACCACGTTTTCGTCCGGCTGAACGATCCCCCACACCACCCGTCCCTCTCGCACGTCCACCTGCTCCATCCAGATGTTGTCGCGGGCGTAGGCGATGTCGCTGATCGGCTGAAGCCGCCGCCAGTACACGGCGCGGCCATCGGGGCCGAACGCGCGGAGCCGGCCGCCGGCCGACGACAACAGCGTGGGGTGGAAGATGTCCTGTCCCCGCGCCGCGTCGGCGTCCCAAGCCGTCACCGCGGTCGCGACCAGCGTGTCGCCGGTACCGGTCACCCGCCGCTGGCGCAGCGAGACCGCGTAGCGGATTCCGCCCGCGGCACGGAAGGCGGTTACGTCGGCCGCGTCGAGGTCGGCCAGCGTGTTGATCTCGATCCGCTCCGAGGCGAGCGGGCGGAGCCC
The DNA here is from genome assembly GCA_963826065.1 of uncultured Gemmatimonadales bacterium. Taxonomy (GTDB): domain Bacteria; phylum Gemmatimonadota; class Gemmatimonadetes; order Gemmatimonadales; family GWC2-71-9; genus CAVVWJ01. The sequence goes on along the minus strand of CAWGVP010000002.1, from coordinate 993,274 downwards.
CAGGCGCGGGTGGCGCGCGGCCATGATGGAATCGAGCGACTGCGCGGTGCGCTCGATGAGCCGCCGCGTCAGCGCCGCCGACGGCTCGGGCAGCTCGGGTCGGCGGACCAGTCCGCCCTCCTGCAGGCGGCTCGCATTCACGGCGACGAAGGTGCCGAGCACGGGGCCACGGAGCGGCGGGTCGTCGGCCGACGGATCGGTCTCGACGACCAGCTCGGCGCCGGCTCCACCGGCGCCCCGCACTCCGCAGCGACTCCCGAGCAGGCGCACCTCCGAGAGCGTGATCTCGGTATGGCCCAGCGGCGAGCCGACCATCGCGTGCCGAACCTGGGGCCGCGACAGGCGAACCGCTCCGGCGCGACGCAGCGCCTCCCACAGGCCGGTGTCGCTCTTGAGCAGGTCGGGCCGGAAGCGTCGCGCCAGAGCCTCGACGAGGGCAGTGTCGCTGGAGAGCAGATGGATCTGCCGGCTGGTGCCCTCGCCCACGAAGCTTCCCGCGAGATAGCCTGCCGAATCCAGGCGGACGTCGCTGGCGAGCGGCATCGAGTCGAGGGGCGCGGCGGGGAGAGCAGGGGGAAGGCTCCCGGTCCCGCCGGCCGGGGCGCAGGCGACGAGGCCTGCCGCGAGCGCGGCGAGGAGGCGGGCGGATCTCGGGTAGGGCATGGTTATATTTATACGCTTTGCCCCGAACGGGCGTTACCTCCACCGGTGGAGCGGCAGTGGCGGAACAGGAGATCAGGGATATCTCGATCATCGGCGGCGGGCCTACCGGCCTGTTCGCCGCCTTCTATGCCGGCATGCGCGGTGCCTCCGCGCGGATCATCGATGCCCTTCCGGCGCTCGGCGGCCAGCTCATGGCGCTGTATCCCGAGAAGTACATCTTCGATGTGGCGGGCTTCCCCAAGATCCTGGCCAAGGATCTGGTGCGCGACATGGCCACGCAGGGTCTCCAGTTCGGCGCCACCACCCATCTCGGCGAGATCGTGACCGGCCTCCGCCGGGTCGAGGACGACGGCGTCGGGCACTTCGTGCTGGAGACCTCGGAGGGCGACTATCCCTCGCGCACCATCCTGATCGCCGCGGGCATCGGCGCCTTCGAGGCACGCCGGCTCGGCATCGAGGGCGAGGAGCGCTTCGAGGAGAAGGGACTCTACTTCAAGGTCCTCGATCCGCGGCAGTTCGAGGGCAAGAAGGTGCTGCTGGTGGGCGGCGGGGACTCCGCCTTCGACTGGGCGGTGAACCTCCAGGGGCTGGCCAGCTCGGTGATGCTGATTCACCGCCGCGACGGCTTCCGCGCGCACCAGGCGACGATCCACCAGGTGGAGGCGCTGCACCAGGCCGGCCGGTGCGAGCTCAGGACCTTCTGGGAGGTGAAGACCCTGCACGGCAACGGGCGGGTGGAGGCGGTCACCATCCGGAACAGCAAGACCAAGGAGGAGCAGACCTTCGACGTGGACGCGGTGATCCCGCTGCTGGGCTTCCACTCCGATCTCGGCGCGATCAAGGAGTGGGGGCTCGACACCGAGAAGGCCGACATCAAGGTGGACACCGTCATGTCCACCAACGTCCCCGGCATCTACGCCGCCGGTGACATCACCAGCTATCCCGGCAAGCTGAAGCTCATCGCCACGGGCGCCGCGGAGGCCTGCATCGCGGTGAACAACGCGGTGCACTACATCAATCCCAAGGCCAAGGTGAACCCGGGCCACTCCTCCAACCTCGCCATCTTCGGGCAGAGCGAGGACTGAGGCGTCACACGGGGCGGGGTGGTTCCTTCCCGCCCTTCTTTCTTTCCGCCATCTTCGGCCTGAGGAAGAGCCGGAGCTCTCCCGCCCCCGGCTCCAGCCGATCCAGCTCGATCCCCAGCACCCCGCTCTTCGGAAAATCGATCCGGACACCGTTCCCCCCGCCCGCCAGCAAGAGCGACGCGAGGTCCTCCATCCACGGCGAGTGTCCCACCATCGCCACGATGGCGGCCCCCGGCTGGTGGCCAACGTAGTCCTGCAGGCGGATGAGGTCGGGATCCTCCGCCAGAGAAGGGCAGGGCACCGGGGGCTGTCCCACCCTGGCGACCTCGACCAGTATCTCCGCCGTCTGCATCGCCCTGGTCCACGGGCTGGTCAGGACGATCGTGGGCGTGAGATCGCGCTTGCGGAGGAAGCGGCTGACGTCGCGCTGGACCTTGCGGCCCTTGTCGGTGAGCGGGCGGTCGCGATCGTCGGGCCACTGCGAGGAGTCGCGGTTGCCGGCGTGGGCGTGGCGGTTCAGGAGGAGGAGCATGCTCGGACTCCGGGGTGGTAACGCGTAGAGTCGAATGAATAGGGAAAATGTATGTCATCTACCGCTTCCCCATCTCCACCACCACGCTGTCGATCGCGGCGAGCACCGCCCGATTCGGCTGCGCGTGGTGATTCACCTCGATGGCGAAGCTCAGCGGCTTCCCGTTCGGCCGATCGATGTAGCCCGACAGCGTGTGCACGCCGGCGATGCTGCCGGTCTTGGCGCGGACCCGGCCCGCGAGCGGCGTCCCCACGAACCGGGTTCGGAGGCTGCCGGTGCCGCCCGCCTGCGGGAGCCCGGGGGCGAAGGTGGCGAAGCGCGGGTGCGTGCGGATGTATCGCAGCAGGCGGGTGAAGGCGAGGGGCGAGATCAGGTTCGCGCTGGAGAGGCCGGACCCGTCCGACAGATCGAACTCGGTGGAGTCGATCCTGACCGAGTCGATGAGAAAGCGGCGCTCCACCGCCAGCCCCTGCTCCCAGGAGCCCCGGCCCGCGAACCGCTTCCCCAGCTGCTTCAGCAACATCTCGGCGTAGAGGTTCTGGCTGGTGTTGAGGATCGGGAAGATCCAGTCGCGCACCGGGCGCGAGACCGTCTCCGCCAGCGGTGGGCGGGCCCGCGCGGCGGCGTAGACCGCGGAGTCGGTGACCGAGCGGGTGGTGCCGGTGACCGCGATGCCGGCGTCGGCCAGGACCTGCCGGAAGGCGCGGGCGGCGAACAGGTTGGGATCCGCCACCGCGAACGACTCGGTCCTCGGCTTCCGGTCGAGGGCGACGGTCCCTTCCGCCCACACCTGGGCGGTGCCCGGCAGCCGGAAGAAGCGGTCGCCGATGTCGGTCTCGCCGCCCGGGGCCACCGTCACCGTCCGGTTCTCGAAGGCGACATCGCCCAGGTCCGGCCACATGCTGATGAGCGCCGGCGCCCCGATGGCGACACCGGGCTGCCAGACGAAGTCGAGGCTGTTGTCGTTGAAGGCCAGCGCGGCGACCGGCGCGGCGTACCACCAGTTGAGGTCGAACAGCTCCCAGCCCGGGTGCAGCGCGGTCGGCTCGAAATAGCTCCCGTCACCGACCAGGTCGCCGTCCACCTGGCGGACACCGCGCGCCTTGAGCGTGTCCGCCATCAGCCGGAGCCGGGCAAAGGGGTCCCGGTCGCAGGCGCCGGGCGCGGTGCTGTCGGTGGCGTAGCACCGTCGGCCGAACGTGGGATCGCCCCGCCCGTAGAGGACGAGATCCCCCCGCAACACCCCGGCGACGATCGGTCCCGCCGGGTAGATGCTGGTGCGGACCGCGAAGTCCGGCGGCAGCATCGCCGACGCCACCGCGGTCACCACCAGCTTGGTGTTGCTCGCAGGGGTGAAGAGCCGGTGCTCGTTGCGTCCGTAGAGGAGCTTGCCGTTGTGGTCCACCACCGAGACGCCCCAGAGGCTCTTGTCGAAGGGCGGGGTGTCGAGGCGCTTGTCGATTCGCTTGGAGAGGCTCTGTGCGGCGAGGGGCAGGGCAACGAGCAGGAGGCCTGCCACAACAATCGAGGTTCTGAAGTAACTGGAAACGGGCATGGTCCCCTTCGCTTCGCTCAGGGTGACAATGTGCTGCCCGTCCCCCGTACGTCGTGGCGTCCTGCAACCTCGCGGCTCCCTGCACTCGCGGCCCGCCGCCCCGCCGCCCCGCTGCCCCGCCTCCAGAGTTGCATTATCTACGTAAGGCGATCAAACTACCGGGCTTACGACATGGCGTCAATTCCACCCGGAGCTCAGATGAGAGCGGCCGTCGCGGGCCTCTGCGCGTTGCTCTCGCCGCTCCTGCTGGCGGCGACGCTCCAGGCCCAGGAACCCGAGCGGGTGATCCGCAATCTCTCGTTCGAGGGCAACCAGGCCATCACCGACCAGGTGCTCGCCGCGGCCATCAGCACCACCAACTCCAGCTGGTTCGCCCGCAGCTTCTTCGTGCGCTGGCTCGGCCTCGGCGCGAAGCGATTCTTCAACGAGGAGGAGTTCCGGCGCGACGTGATCCGCCTGCACGTGCTCTACCGCCGGAGCGGGTTTCCCAACGCGACGGTCGATACCACCGTGCGGCGTGAGCCGGAGAACGTGTACGTCACCTTCCGTATCGACGAAGGCGAGCCGATGCTGGTGACCAGCCTGACGGTGAGCGGCGTGGACTCGCTTCCGGCCTGGCTCCAGCGGATCGTGGAGCTCGATCTCCCGCTGCAGGAGGGCGATCCCTTCAACCGCTACCTCATGCAGGAGTCGGCCGACTCGATCGAGCGGCGGCTGCGGGACCGGGGATATCCGTCGGCCACGGTATTCTCCGGGTTCGAGGCCGACCGCACCAAGTTGATCGCGCGGGTCACCCTGGACGTGAACCCCAGCAACCGGGCGGTGATCGGCGACGTGGACGTCACCGGAGTCCGGCGGATAGACACCGCGCTGGTGCGCGACCTGCTCGTCTCGCGGCCCGGCCGGCGCTACTCCCAGGACGAGCTGCTGCTGAGCCAGCAGAACCTCTACAACTCCGACCTGTTCCGCTACGCCACGGTCAACATCGATTCATCCGGCTTCGAGCCGGGCGCCGACACGGTGCCGCTGATGGTCCAGGTGAACGAGAGCCGCCGCCGGCGGATTCGCGGCAGCCTGGGCTACGGCACCGAGGACTGCTTTCGCGGCGGCCTCGCCTGGACCTCGCGGAACTTTCTGGGGAGCAACGGGAGGCTGCTGGATCTCGCGAGCCGGGTCTCCAAGGTCGGGGTGGGGAGTCCCACCGACTGGGGGCTCAGCGACGGGATCTGCAGCTCCTCGAAGAACGACTCCATCGGGTCCTCGCTGCTGAACTACAATCTCAGCGCCACGATCCGGCGGCCGGCCTTTCTCACGGCCACGTCCAACCTCTCGGTGTCGCTGTATACCGAGCGGCGCTCGGAGTTCCAGGTCTATCTCCGGCGAGAGACCGGCACCACGGTCACGCTGCGCCGGGAGCAGCTCCGCCGGCGCATTCCCCTCTCCCTGGCGTACAACCTGAGCTACGGCCGCACCGAGGCCACCGAGGTGAGCTTCTGCGCCTCGTTCAACGCCTGCACCAGCGACGCGCTGAGCCTGCTGCGGCAGAACCGCGTGCTCGCGACGCTCACGGGCACGGCGACGGTGCCGCGGGTCAACAACGTGATCGACCCCTCGCGCGGGAGCATCAAGTCGCTGGAAGTCACCCTCAGCTCGCGATTCATCGGCTCCGCGCCGTTCCAGCAGTTCACCCGGGCCGTGGCGGATGCGGCATGGTACCGCCCGCTGGGGCGGAACGTGGTGCTGAGCTGGCACGTGCGGGGCGGCGCCATTTTCTCTCCGACGGTGGACGTCGCTTCGGAGCGGGGCAGCTTCATTCCTCCCGAGCACCGCTTCTACGCCGGCGGTCCCAGCGACGTGCGCGGCTTCCATCGCAACGAGCTGGGGCCGGTGGTGTACGTCGTCTCCAAGGCCGAGGTGGACCGCGCGGGCAGTGGCGACATCAATCCCGATTCGGTGCAGGTGTCGGCCACCGGAGGGAACACGCTCGCGATCGGTAACGTCGAGCTCAGGATCCCATCGCCGGTGTTCAGCTCCCGCCTCCGCCTGGCGGCCTTCGTGGACGCCGGCGGCGCATGGCAGCGGGGAGACCGCGACCCGGTGATCCGGGTGACGCCGGGCGTGGGCATCAGGCTGGCCACGCCGCTGGGCCCGGCCCGCCTCGACGTGGCCTACAATCCCTACCGGCTCCAGGCCGGCCCGCTCTTCCAGTTCGACACCACCGGCGCACTGGAGCCGGTGCCGGGCGAGGAGCGGTTCGTGCTCGACCGCGACGGGAAATTCACCTTCCACTTCGCCGTCGGACAGCCGTTCTGATGCGACGGCGTCTGGCGCGGCTGCTGTTCGTCTTCGTGCTGGGATCGGTCGCCATGGTCCTCGGCGTGGCGACGTCCATGATCCTCACGCCGCCCGGACGCGACCTCCTCGCCCGCACCGTCTCCCGGATGCTGGACCGGGTGGTCCTGGGGCACGTGGACGTGGGCTCGATCTCGGGCTCGTTCCTCTACGACCTGGTGCTCGAGGATCTGGTGGTGCGCGACACCAGCGGCGTCCTGCTGGCCGACCTGCCGAGGGTGCGCGTCGGCTACCGGATCCCCAACCTGATCGCGGGGCAGGTGGTGCTGAGCTCGGTGCAGCTGGAGCGCCCGGTGATCCAGCTGATCAAGCACCGCAGCGGCCGGATGAACTACGAGGAGGTGCTCCGACTCGGCAAGGGCGCGCCGGGCGGCAAGTCGCCGCTGGTGGACTTCTACGATGTGCGGCTGAACGGCGGCACGCTCCGGATCGCGCTCCCCTGGAACCCCGACCGGTCGCTCCGGACTCAGGCCTCGAAGGATTCCGCCCTCCAGGCCGAGCGGGGCAAGCCCGGGCGGCTGATCGAGGACAGCCCCGAGGGTCTGCGCCGGGTGATCCTGCTCTCGGATCTCACCACCCGGCTCTCGCGGCTCCGGATCGCGACGCCGGACCGCCTGCCGTTCACCCTGGACCTCGACTCGCTCGCCACCCGGATCAACGATCCGGCGGTGACGGTGGCCGACGCGGCCGGCCGCGTGATCCTCCGGGGCGACAGCGCGATCTTCAGCCTGTCGCGGGGCGCGATGCCCGACAGCCGGTTCACCGGCGGTGGCGCGGTCACCTGGCCGCGCGACACGGTGCTCTACGATTTCCAGGTGATCTCGCCGCACGTGAACCTGGAAGACCTCCGCTGGGTCTCACCCGACTTCCCCTCGATGACCGGCAGCGGCGTGCTGACCGCGCGCTCGGTGAGCGGGAGCCGGAACGAATACGACATCCGCGATCTCCAGCTCCAGGCCGGACCGCAGCGGGTGAGCGGCGAGCTGGTGGCGCTGACCGACCGGCGCCGCGGGTTCGGCGTGCGCGACATGCGGCTCCAGCTCCGGGACCTCGACCTCGACGCGGTGCGGGCCTACCTCGACACCCTGCCGTTCTACGGCACGCTGACCGGGAGCGTCTCCGGCTCCGGGTTTCTCGACGCGCTCGATGTGCGGCTCGACTGGGCCTTCGCCGACGCGCGGGTGCCGGGCCGGCCGGTCAGCACCATCGCCGGCGAGGGGGGCGTCGGCGCCCGGCGGGACCAGGGCCTGGTCTTCACCGGCTTCGAGGTCCGCAGCTCCGACCTCGACATGCGGACCGTCCGGCTGATCGCCTCCGCCGCGATTCTCGAGGGCCGGCTCGCGGCCGACGGCACGCTCGAGGGGCCGCTCAGCAACGTCAGCTTCCGGGGCACCCTCCGGCACCGCGACGGCGACCGGCCGGCGAGCGTCGCCGTCGGGCTGGTCCATCTCGACACCCGGCTCGACACGCTGGCGCTGATCACCGACGTGGCCCTGGAGCCGCTCTCCTTCGATGGGATCCGCCGGGCGTTTCCGTCGCTGAAGACACGGGGCGAGGTGCGGGGCCGATTCCAGAGCGCGGGCACCCTGTCGCGGCTGGAGGTGAACACCGAGCTCACCGGCCAGATCGGCAACATCCAGGCGGACGGATTCGCCACGCTGCTTCCGCCCCGCTGGGGCGCCGAGCGCCTTCTGCTCCGCTTCTCGCGCCTCGACCTGGGCGCGCTCACCGGGCGCGACTTCGCCAGCACGCTGGCGGGCGAGCTCCGGGTCAGCGGGAGCATCGACACCCTGCGCGCGCCCGAAGGCGAGATGGAGCTGGCGCTCACCCGAGGCCGGCTGCGCGAGTGGGTGATCGACAGCGTCTTCGCCCGCGGCCGGAGCCGCGACAGCATCATCCAGGTGGATACGGCGTATGCGGAGTGGCAGGGCGCGGCCGCGGCCGGCGCGGGCAGTCTCGGCTGGGCGGCGCCACACACCGGCCGGATGGAGTTCAACCTCGTCGCCGACAGCCTGATCGGCTTCGATTCGCTGCTCCTCGCGGTCACCGGTCAGACGCGCGACACCACTCCGGACCTCGTGCCGCTCGGGGGACAGGCTCGCGGCACCGTGACGCTGAGCGGCAGCCTCGACACCCTCGACGCCTCGGGCACCTTGGCGGTGGCGGGATTCGAGTTCCAGCAGGCGCGGGCGCCCAGGATTTCGGGAGAGTTCACCTGGACCGGCGGCAAGCGGCCGCAGCTCACCGCGGCGGTCGTCTCCGACTCGATCGTGGTGGCGGACTGGACCTTCACCCGCAACGCGGGGAACCTCTCGGGCTACGCCGATTCGCTGAACTGGAGTGTCGGCAGCTCCTCCGGCGTGGGGATGCGGGTGGATGCGGGGGGCCGCTGGCACCAGCGCGACAGCACCCACCTCGTCTGGTTCGACACGCTCCGCGCCGCGCTCCCGTCGCACGCCTACCGCCTGGTCGAGCCCGCGCTCCTGTCGGTCGGCGACGGCGGACCATCGGTGAGCCCGCTCTACCTTCAGGCACTCGACGGCTCCGGCGCGGTGCGCCTCTCGGGGACGATTCCGTCCGAGCAGCCGGGTGCGATGGCGCTCGATGTCGTCGGGCTCGACCTCGGCGACCTGTACGGGCTGCTGCAGCGGGACACCACCGGGGTGGACGGCGAGCTCGGCATGAGCCTGGAGATCGGCGGCACCACCCGCATGCCGACCTTCCGCGGCACCGCCCGGATCGGCGAGGGGCGCTTCGGCGATTTCCGGTCGCCGTTCGTGCAGGGCGTGCTGAACTATGCCGACCGCCGGCTGGACGCCAACCTCAACCTGTGGCGCACCGGGGAGAACATCCTGGAGGTCGAGGCCCACCTTCCGCTGGACCTCGGCCTCACCGGCGTGGAGCAGCGCCGGCTCGCGGGGCCGCTCCAGGTGCTGGCGCGGGCCGATAGCGTGGATCTGGGCATCCTGGAGGCGCTGACCCCCGCCATCCGGCGAGTCCGCGGCCGGCTCATGGTGGACGCCGAGGTCGGCGGGACCTGGGAGGCTCCGCGGCTGAGGGGCAGGGTGGCGGTCCGGGACGGCAGCATGGAGGTCCCGGGTCTGGGCGTGAGCTTCGGCTCGGTCGTGGGCGGCGCCGTGCTCCAGGGCGACTCGGTGATGCTGCGCGACGTGCGCATCACCAGCGGCGGCGGCAGCCTCGCGGTCGGCGGAGCCATCCGGCTGGAAGACCTGTCGCGCCCGCTCTTCTTCCTCCAGATGGACGCCCGCCAGTTCCTGGCCATGAACGTCCGCAACTTCCTCACCCTCGTCGGCACCGGCGACCTCACGCTCCGGGGTCCGCTGCTCGCCGCCACGCTCGGCGGCACCCTGACCGCCAACAGCGGCGTGCTCTACTTCGCCGACCTGGTGAACAAGCGCGTCATCGATCTCTCCGACCCCACCATCGCCGACCTGGTGGACAGCAGCCTGGTCCGCATGGAGGATCTCGGGGCCAAGTTCCAGAACCGGTTCCTCGACTCGCTCAAGATCGAGGACCTCCGGATGGCGATCGGCTCCGACGTGTGGCTGCGCTCGGCCGAAGCGAACATCCAGCTCGACGGCGAGCTCCGGGTCAGCAAGGTGGCCCGGGAATACCAGCCGATCGGCACGCTCCAGGCGCCGCGCGGGAGCTACACGCTCAAGATCGGCCCGGTCACCCGCGATTTCACGGTGACCCGAGGCGAAGTGCGCTACATCGGCACCCTCGACGCCGAGCTCGACATCGAGGCACGGCACACCGTCCGGTCGGTGCGGGGCGAGGACATCCCGGTCATCGCGAGCATCGAGGGTACCCTCTACGCGCCGAAGCTCAGGCTGGAGAGCACGCTGCGGCCGCCGATCTCGGAGACCGACCTGGTCTCTTACCTGATCACCGGCTATCCCGCCAACGAGGCCACCGCCATCGGCGGCGCCAACGCGATCGAGACCGGCCTCGCCTATCTCTCGAGCGCGCTGTCGAGCGAGCTGGAGCGGACGCTGATCCAGGATCTCGGCGTCCCCATCGACCTGATCGAGATCCGGCCGGGCACCGCCACGGCGGGGTCGGTCTCGCCCACCCAGCTCGCCGCCGGCTGGCAGCTCGGGAGCAAGACCTTTCTCACGTTCAACGCGGGCTTCTGCCCGGACTTCAGCCAGATCAGCGCGCGCAACCTCGGCGCGGGGCTCGAGTTCCGGTTCAGCAAGGAGTGGCGGCTCCAGGCCGCGGTCGAGCCGACGATCCAGCGCTGCGGCAGCGGCGCGGTGATTCCGCTCGACTCCCGCAACCGCTACCAGATCGGTACCGACGTGCTCTGGGAGCGTGAGTTCTAGATGGCTCGCGCGCTGCTGATCACCAACCCCGCGGCGGCGAGGACCCAGCCCAGGGCGGTGGAGGCGGTGATGCGGGTGCTTCGCGCCACGGGCTGGTCCGCCGAAGTGCTCGCGACCGGCGGTCCGGGTGATGCCCGCACCATCGCGGACTACGGCGTGAGGGACGGGGTGGACGTGGTCGCGGTGTTCGGCGGCGACGGCACGACCATGCAGGCAGCCGCCGCGCTGGTGGGCACCGAGGTGGCGCTGGGCGTCATCCCTGGCGGGACCGGGAACCTCCTGGCCGGCAACCTTCGGATCCCGGCTTCGCCCGAGCGCGCGGCCCGGGCGCTGGTGGCCGGCACACCGAGGCCCTTCGATCTGGGCCGCATGGAGCGCCCGGGGGGCGTCCAGTATTTCGCCGTTGCCTGCGGGGCGGGATACGACGCGCGAGTCATGGCCGGCACCCTGTCGGAGCACAAGCGGCGCTGGGGCATGGCCGCCTACGTGGCCACGACGCTTCGGCTCATCTCCGACATCCGCAGCACCACCCACCTCATCACCATCGACGGGGTCGAGTACGACGCCGAGGCCGCCATGGTGTTGGTGGCGAACTGCGGGGAAGTGATCCCGCCGCTGGTGCGGCTCCGGGGCGGCATCCGTCCCGACGACGGTTTCCTCGACGTAGTGGTCATGCGGGCCAACGGCTTCGGCCAGAGCGTCCGAGCCGTCTGGGACCTGCTGCGGGACGCCCCGACGGCGGAGGGGCAGGAGACGTTCGTGGGCTACGCCCGGGGACGGGAGATCCGGGTCGAATCCGATCCGGTCCAGCCGGTCCAGCTCGACGGCGAGCCCGGGGGCGAGACGCCGTTCACCGTCACCGTCGTTCCGGGCGCGATCCGGATCATGGTTCCCTGAGGCATGGCGCGAGGCCCGCGACTGTTTAATTTCTATGCGCACGTCCCTTCAGGGTGACAAGAGCGCTCCTTCGAGGTCCACCGCATGGCCGGATCCGTTCTTCTAATCGATGACGACGTCGATGTTCTGCGCAGTATCGGCAACTATTTCGAGCGGCTGGGGTACGAGGTCACCCGGGAGTTGAGCGGTGAGGCCGGGCTCGCCACGTTCGACCGGCTCCGGCCCGAAGTGGTCATCCTCGACCTCTTCCTCCCCGGGATCAACGGCATGGAGGTGCTGGAAAGCCTCCGGCAGCGGGACGCCGCGGTCATCCTGCTCACCGCGGAGGCCGACGTGTCCATCGCCGTCCGCGCGATGCAGCTCGGGGCCGAGAACTTCCTCACCAAGCCGGTGGACATGGAGCACCTGGCGGCGGCGACGGCGCGGGTGGCCGACAAGGCCCGCTTGCGCCGGATCAACGAGGCCCTGCTGGTGCAGAGCGCGCCGGGCCACGGACTCGACTCGCTCGGCAGCTCGTCGGGCATGCAGGATTTCGCCCACCAGGTCGGTCTCCTGGCGCAGAGCGAGCGGACCACGGTGCTGCTCAACGGCGAGAGCGGCACGGGGAAGGGCTGGGTGGCACGGATGATCCACGACCTGAGCCCACGATCGAGGGCGCCGTTCGTCGAGGTCAACTGCGCGGGGCTCAACGCGACCTTCCTCGATTCCGAGCTGTTCGGTCACGAGAAGGGCGCCTTCACCGACGCCAAGGACCGCAAGCAGGGATTGTTCGAGATCTCCGATCACGGAACCATCTTCCTCGACGAGATCGGCGATCTCGCCCCCGAGCTCCAGCCCAAGCTGCTGAAGGTGCTGGAGACCAAGACCTTCCGCCGGCTCGGCGGAACCCGCGAGATCACGGTGGACGTGCGGCTGATCGCGGCGACCAACAAGAATCTCCAGAACGAGGTCGAGGAAGGACGCTTCCGCGAGGATCTCTACTACCGGCTGAGCGTCATGCCGCTCACGCTGCCGGCGGTGCGGGACCGCTCGCGCGAGGATCGCCTGTCGCTCATCACCCGGATCCTCTCGGACCTGCTGAGCGAGCTGCCCGAAGGCCCGCCGACGCTCTCCAGCGAAGTGCTGGAGCGGCTGCTCGCGTATGGCTGGCCGGGAAACGTCCGGGAGATGCGCAACGTGCTGGAGCGGGCGCTGATCCTCGGACGGAGCCAGCCGGCGGTGAGCGTGGAGCACCTGCCCGGCGAGTTCCGGGCGCGGCCGGGCATCGGCGACCGGCGGCACACGCCGCTGAGCCTCGAGGACCTGGAGCGCCAGCACATCGAGCGCACGCTCAAGCACCATACCGGCAACCGGACCCGCGCGGCGATCGAGCTCGGTATCTCCCGCGCTACGCTGATCAACAAGATCAAGCGGTACAACCTCACTTCGTGAGCGTGCCGATGGCGGAAATTCACGAGCACGATGGCATGAAATGCCGCGCCTGCGGCCAGGAGGAGCGCGCGTCCGAGGGGTATCCCTGCACCAGCTGCGGCACCTTCATCTGCCTGGTGTGCAGCTTCAGGGGGGTGACCTTGTGCGCGGAGTGCGCTGCGGGTGGGGCAGCGGGGCAGCGGGACAGCGGGGCCGGTGAGGCCGACGGCTCCAGCAGTGGCACCTGACCTGTCGCACCTCATCGTCCGCTCCGCGATCGCCCCGCTGTTCTCCGAACCGAGCCTTCGCTCCGAGCAGGTCAGCCAGCTCGTGATGGGCGAGACCGGGAGGGTGGAGGAGACGGCCGCCGAGTGGCGCCGGGTTCGCGGCGACCACGATGGGTACCAGGGCTGGGTCCACGCAGGGTATGTGGTCGAGACCGATCCGGTCGCCTCGGACCGGTGGCGGCGCGAGGCCATCGGCTGGAGCCTCGGCGCCACCCTCCGGGTCGCGGGACAGCGGCTGCGCCTGCCGCTGCGCGCCCGCGGCGCGCTGGAGGGGGACCGGGTGCGCCTGCCCGATGGGCGGCGAGCCGAACTGGTCGAGGGCGACATGCCGCCGGCGGCCGACGTGAGCGCCGCGGCCCGCGGGAAGCCGGCCGAGCGCTGGGCGCTGGAGCACTTCGAAGGGGCGCCCTACGAATGGGGAGGCGTGACCCCGTGCGGCGTGGACTGCTCCGGCCTGGTGCAGACGACCTGGGCCGCGCGCGGTGTGGCGCTGCCCCGTGACGCCGCGCTCCAGGTGGAACACGGTGATCCGGTTCCACTCGAGGCCGCGCGCCCCGGCGACCTTCTGTTCTTTCGCGGCGAGAGCGGGGATCGTATCACCCACGTCGCCTTTGCCGCGGACGGAGACACGCTGATCCATGCGACCGTCTCCTGCGGCGGCGTGCTGTCGGAGCCATGGGCCCCCGGCACCCGCGCCGCCGTGCTCCGGGAGAGGCTGGTGGCGGTGCGGCGGCTGGCGGCGCGGTGAGCTCGGCGGATCCTTCCCGGCTGGTTCTCTTCGACATCGACGGAACCCTGCTGCTCACCGCCGGCGCCGGCCGCCGGGCGATCGTCGCCGCCCTGCGCGACGAGGTGGACGACCCCCGCTCGTTCGAGGGCATCCGGTTCGACGGCAAGACCGACCCTCAGATCGTGGCGGAGATGCTGGCGGCGGCCGGGCAGGTCGCACCGAGGGAGCCGGAGCGGATCCGCCGCCTGTGCGAGCGGTATCTGGGGTTGCTGGCGGAAGAGCTGGAGCGTCCCACCACCCGCACCACCCTCATGCCCGGCGTGCTGCCGCTGCTCGATCGGCTCGAGGCGGACGGCGGCGTCCTGCTGGGTCTGCTGACCGGCAACCTGGCCGGGGGCGCGGCGCTCAAGCTGCGGTCGGGCGGGATCGATCCGTCGCGGTTCCGGGTCGGCGCGTACGGCTCGGACGCGGCGCACCGGCCGGCGCTGCCCGAGATCGCGGCGCGTCGGGCGGAGCCGTTCTTCGGCCGCGTCCCCCGGGGCGCGGAGATCGTGATCATCGGCGATACGCCGGCGGACATTGAATGCGGTGAGGCGATCGCCGCCCGGGCCCTGGGTGTTGCCACGGGATCCTATTCGGTCACCGACCTGTCGGCGTGCGGGCCGCACGCGGTGTTCGAGGATCTGTCGGACACGGAACGGGTGCTCGATGCGATTCTCGGGTGACATGGCACCCCCCATCGGCGCAGGCTCACCCGTGCACCACGAGCTCGAGCTCAAGGCCGTCGTCCACCACCCCGACGCCGTTCGCGCGCGCCTGCTCGCGGCCGGCGCGGTCCCGCGGTTCATCGGCCGGATGTGCGACCTGCGGTACGATCGCGCCGCGGAGCTCACCTCGAGGGACGAGGTGCTCCGGGTTCGGACCTTCCACCATACCGACGGCCGGGTCGAGTCCATCCTCGCCTGGAAGGGCCCGACCACGCGGTCGCCCGAGGGCTACAAGCTTCGTGAGGAGATCGAGCTCCCGATCTCAGCGGCCCCCGCCCCAGGACTGCTGCTCGGCGCGCTGGGTTACCGGCCGGTGCACGCGATCGACCGGGACGTCGAGGTGTACCAGCTGGGTGCCGCGACCGCGCGCCTGGAGACCTACCCCCGCATGGACGTGCTGCTCGAGGTCGAGGGTGACCCCGCCGCCATCGAGCGCGCCGTCGCGGCCAGCGGCATCCCGCGAGGCGAGTTTACCGCCGAGTCGCTCGCCGAGTTCGTCCGGCGATTCGAGGAGCGGACCGGCCTGACGGCGGAGGTCGCCGACGCTCAGCCGGCGGCGACGCAGGCATGAATCGGAGGACCTCTCAGGCCGGCGCGTCCCGCGAGATCTGGGAAGTCCCGGAGCTCGGCTCTTCGCTGGGCCGGCTGGCCGACCCGCCGCCGGGCGCAGGCCCGGGACCTCTCGGCGCGCGCCTCGACGACATCGGCCTCAGGCTCGTGACCGGTGTCTTCGAGCTCGCCGGCGCGGCCCGCGCCTTCGCCGCCGCCGGCGATCCGGACGGCGCCATCACGACCCTCAATCGCGTCGCCTTGCTCGGGCTCTGGGAGAAGGCCGTGGCCACCTCGGCCGAGCACGTGGCCCTGAGCATCAATGCGCGCTTCGAGGAGGCGGCGACCGAGTCGCGATACCCTCGCTACCGCCTTCGCCCACTGCTGCTCACACCCGCCGACACCCGCGCCATTGCAGCGCGCCTGGGAGGCGGCGGCGGGCCGTTCGTGGCGGCCCTGGACGAGCTGGACCGTGCGGCGCACGCGACCTCGCTTCGGAATGGCCAGCGCGCGGGCGCGCCCGAATGGCGAGCCGCGCTCACCGCCGCCGCCCGGCGGCTCGAGGCGGCGTGGCTCGCCCTGGAAGAGGCCGCCGCCCAGGAGCAGCGCCACTGGCGGGGAGAGGTGGAGCGAGTGCGTGCCTGGCGGCTCCCACGCTGGCCCCTGTGGCTCATCACCGCGATCGTGCTCGCGGGGGCCACGTACCTGGGCCTGGTGCTGGGCGGCTACGTGGCGGTTCCGCCCAGTCTCAGAGGATTCGCCGAGTTCTGGTGGGGCGTGCCGTGAGCGTCATCGGGGTGGGCATCGACCTGGTGGACCTCGACCGGATCGCCCGGATGTTCCAGAGCAAGGGCGAGCACGCCTTCGGACGGCTCTTCACCGAGCAGGAGCGCGCCTATCTCGCCACCCGCCCCGACCCGACGGGCAACGCGGCGGCGCGGATCGCCGCGAAGGAGGCGGTCTACAAGGCGATGCAATCGCTGCCGGGAGCGCGCGCGATCGGGTGGCGGGAGATCGAGGTCACCAGGGACGAGGCTGGACGGCCGGAGATTGTGCTGCACGGGCTTGCGGCCAGGTTGGCCGGCGAGCTGGGCGGCGTGAGCATCCAGATCTCGCTCACGCATTCGGCGGTGTCGGCAGGAGCGGTCGCGGTGGTGAGTGCACCCAGGGACCTTGGCGCATAGCGGAGACTTGCGCAGTCTTTGACGACCTCAGAGATTATTCTACCCCCCCTGACAACCCGGGGCCCGCTGCTCGGAGGCCAACGTGGACCGTCGTTGCCCGTGCTGTAATCTCCCATGTCCGACGGGCGTCCGCTGCTCGTTCTGCTCGACGAAGCTCAGGGTGACCACCACCAAGATCCGTCGCCCCCTGCTCTGGGCGTTGGTGGCTGAGGTCTATCTCCTGGTTGGTGTGCTGGTCTGGATTCGATAGCCCCACAGGCTCCTACCAACCGACCGACTACCCCAGCAGCTCCCTCACCCGTCGCGCCAGCACGTCCGGCGTGAACGGCTTCTGGACGAACGCGCTCGGCGGCCCCAATCCCCGCAAGGTCATCTCGTCGTCGGTGTACCCCGACAGGAACAGGATCGGGAGCCCGGGCCGCTCCACCGCCAGCCGCCGCGCCAGCTCGCTGCCCCCCATCTCCGGCATCATGACGTCCGCGATCACCAGGCTCACGGCGCCGTCGAACTCGGAGAGGCGCATCAGCGCTTCCCAGCCGTGGCCCGCCTCGAGCACGCGATAGCCCTGCTCCTCCAGCGCGGCCTTGGCGAAGAGCCGGACCGGCTCCTCGTCTTCCACTAGCAGGATGATCCGGGAGTCTCGCGCGGTGCCGGAGATTCCCGGGCCGCCGCCGCTCTCCGCGCGGGCCATCGGCAGGTACACCCGGACCGTGGTGCCCCGGCCCGGCGCGCTCTCCACGTCGATGTGGCCCTCGCACTGCTTCACGATGCCGTACACGGTCGCGAGCCCCAGACCCAGGCCACGGCCCTGCTCCTTGGTGGTGAAGAACGGCTCGAAGATGGACGGCAGCGTAGCCGCGTCGATGCCCGTCCCCGTGTCGCGCACGGTCAGCATGACGTAGTGGCCGGGCGGAAGCTCGGGGCCGGCCCGGGCATCGAACTCGCCGACGTGCTCGTTCGCCGTGGCGATGGTGAGCCGCCCGCCGTCCGGCATCGCGTCGCGCGCGTTGACGACGAGGTTCATGACCACCTGCTCCAGGTGCCCCGGGTCGGCCCGCACCATGCCGAGCGAGGGTGCCAGCACGGTGACCAGCGCCAGCCGGTCCCCGATGATCGGCGGCAGCAGCCGCACCAGGTTGCCGACCAGCAGGTTCAGGTCCACCGGCCCCGATTCGGCCGCGTGCCGGCGGCCGAAGGCGAGGATCTGCCGGGTGAGTCCCGCCGCCCGCTCGGAGGACTGCCGGATCTCCTCGAGACCCTCGCGCTGGGGATCGCCCAGCCGAAGGTCGCGCAACAGGAGACTGGTGTAGCCCTGGATCGCGGTCAGCAGGTTGTCGAAGTCGTGAGCCACCCCGGCGGCGAAGCGCCCGAGCACCTCCATCTGCTGGGCCTGGGCCAGCTCCCGCTCCAGCCGCTCGCGCGCGCCGATGTCGCGGGCGGTGAGCACGATCCGCTCCGGCCCCGACCAGTTCCTGGGCGGAGCGGCGATCGCCTCGACGCTCCGCCAGTTCCCGTCCACGTGCAACAGGCGGAACGCGATCGGCTCGCTCGATTCAATGCCCTCGGAGATGGCCCCGCAGGCGGCGATCACCGCGTCGGCATCCTCGGGATGGAGGAACGCGGCGAGCGGCCGCTGGACCATCTGCTCCGCCGGCCAGCCTAGAAAGCGGGGCAGAGACGGGCTGACGAAACCGATCTGCCATTCGTCGTCCAGCGTGACGATCAGGTCGGCGGAGTGCTCCAGCAGCAGCCCGAACCAGTCCTGCTTCTCCTCGAAATCGGCACTGAGGGTCTTGAGCCTCGAGGCCATCTGCGCGACCGCGTCGGCCAGGACGCCGAGATCGTCGTGTCCCCTAACCGCCGCCCGGGCCTCGAGGTCCCCCGCCGCCATTCGCCGGGTGGCCGAGATCAGGCGCTCGGCGCGGCGGGCCCGGCCGCGCTCCAGCCAGAACCACGCGGCGAGGCAGACCCCCAGGAATCCGAGCAGCGCGTAGATGTAGGTGGTCTCGATCACGACGACTCTTTCAATTCCGACCGGCGCACTCTAGTTTAATCCCAGACCTCTTGAAACCGGATGAAAATGAATCTCATCGGCGCGGCGCTGCCGATCCTCGCCTCCACACTCGCCTTCGCTCTCCCGTCCCAGGCCGCCGCTCAGGACCCTGCCGCCGTGGTGCGGCGGGTTGCCGCCACCGCCACCCTCGCCGCCCAGGAGTACCGGATCGGCGTAGTGGACGGCCGGGTGGTCGCCGCCGCGGAGGTGGACGAAGCCCGGCTGTTCCTGGAGGAGGCGCGCCGCTCCGCCGGCGACCTCCCCGTCGAGCCCGGCAGCGCGCCCGTCGCCACGCTCGACACTCTCCTCGCTCTGGTGAAGCGGCTCGCTCCGCCCGACACCCTCGATGCGGGGGTCCGCGCGCTGGCGACCGGCCTCGCCGAGCGATACGGCGTAGTGCTGGATCAGTTGCCCGTTCGGAGCCCCGATCTGGCCCGCGGCGCCGAGGTGTACCGGACCACCTGCGCTGGCTGTCACGGCGACCTCGGTCGCGGCGACGGTGCGATGGCGGCCGGGCTCGACCCGGCGCCGTCCAATCTCGCGGACTGGACCGCGCTTCGGGACCAATCGCCGCTGGACTTCTACCGGCGAGTCAGCATCGGTGTCGTCGGGACCGCGATGCCCGCGTTCGAGGAGCGTCTGCCCGCGGAGGACCGCTGGGCCGTCGCGCTCTACGCCTCGACTCTGCGACTTCCGCCGGTTTCCGGCGAGGCCCCGGCCGGGCTCCGGGACTTCCCGGCGACCGGCAGGATGTCGGACGCCGAGCTGCTCGACTCGCTGGGCGTGGCCGGGGACGGATCCGCCGGCGGACTGGCGATGCTGGCGGCGGTCCGGTCGCACCAGAGCGAAGCCTCGGAAACCGAAACGGTCCTCGCGCGAGTGCACGCGGAGGTGGACTCCGCCTACGCCCAGGCCCGCGCCGGCGACCCCGGCGCCGGCACGACCGCGCTCAACGCGTACATGACGTTCGAGCAGGTCGAGCGCGAGCTGCGGGGCAAGGATCCCGCCCTCGCCGCGGAGGTCGAGCGCGGGTTCGCCGCGCTCCGCACCTCCGCGGTGCAGGGGGCGGGTCCGGAGCTGGACCAGGCGCGCGCCGGACTCACCGAGGCGCTCCACCGCGCCGCCGGGGTGCTGGGCGAAGGGCTCTCCCCTCTCAGCCTCTTCGTCCAGTCCTTCGTCATCATGCTGCGCGAAGGGCTCGAGGCGATCCTGATCGTCGGTGCGTTGATGACGTTCCTCGCCAAGATGGGCGCGGCGGACCGCCGGCGCCATGTCAACGCGGGCATTCTCGCCGCGATCGCCGCCAGTCTGCTTACCGCAGTCGCCCTGGAGACGGTGTTCCACCTCTCCGCCGCCCACCAGGAGGCGCTCGAGGGTCTGACCATGGTGGTCGCCACCGCGGTCCTCTTCTACGTGAGCTACTGGCTGCTGAGCAAGATGGAAGTGATGAAGTGGAGCCATTTCGTCAAGAGCAAGGTACACGACGCGGTCACCAACGGCTCCGCGTTCGCGCTCGCCTCCGCGGCCTTCCTCGCGGTCTACCGCGAGGGGTTCGAGACCGTGCTGTTCTACAAGGCGCTCTTCATCTCCGCCGGGCCGGCCGCCGGGCTCGCGCCGATCGCCGGCGGAATGCTGCTGGGCGGTGTGGTCCTCGTCCTGGTGTACCTCGCCATGAACCGGTTCGGCGTACGGCTCCCCCTCAAGCCGTTCTTCGCGGTCACCAGCGCGTTCCTCTATTACATGGCCTTCGTCTTCGCCGGGGCCGGGATCGCCGAGCTCCAGGAGGGCGGCTTCGTGTCCCTGACGCCGATCTCGTGGGCACCGAGAATCCCGGCGCTCGGCATTCACCCCACGGTCGAGACGCTGGCCGCGCAGGGCGTGCTGCTGGCGCTCGCCGTCCTGGCTCTGATCTGGACCTTCCTGGTCGAGCCCCGCCGCGCGCTCGCCGCGGAGCGGCGCCGCTCCGAGGAGGCCGTCGCCTGACGCCCACCTCGGACCTGTGCGACCGGTTCGGTGACCGGGTCGCCGTCGCCGAGCCGCTGTTCCGCGATTTCGGCGGGCGTGACGCCTTCGCCGGTGCCATCGAGACCGTCCGCGTGTTCGAGGACAACGCGCTGGTTCGAAGCATCCTCGAGACCGAAGGCCGGGGCCGCGTGCTGGTGGTGGACGGCGGGGGCTCGCGCCGCTGCGCGCTCCTGGGCGGTCGGCTCGCCGTCCTGGCGTCGAGCAACGGCTGGAGCGGCGTCGTGGTGAACGGGTGTGTTCGCGATGTGGGCGAGATCGGCGCGGCCGCCCTAGGCGTCAAGGCGCTGGCCGCGTGCCCCAGGCCGCCGTCCAAGCGCGGTGCCGGCGACCAGGGTGTGGTGGTGAGCTTCGCCGGCGTCACCTTCACGCCCGGCCACCTGCTGTGGGGAGACCGGGACGGTCTGGTCGTGGGCGAGCCGGGGCTGCCGCTGGACTAGTCGAGACAGTGGGACACAAACCCAAGCGGCCCGCCGATGTCGGCGGGCCGCTTGGGTAGAGCAGTGGTAGATCGCCCCCTGAGTATACGAAGTCGGACCGAAGTGCCCGCTTCACCCTTCTTCGACCTACCACCTTTCCGTGAGACCTCTCGGCCCTCGGCCACTCTATAGGCAAGCCGGATGCCAGCAGGGGGAAGCGTGGTAAGTCGCTGCGGTTCTACAAGTTAGTTCCATAGGGCCGGACGCTGAAAAGCGGCCGATTCCGACGAGTTTTTCGACAGTCTCCGGCGCCCACCCCGTAACTTCAAATCCCACAACGCATTGCGTGGCTGTCAAAGATTTGACTATGGCGACTTCCTGCCAGTGGTCAGGTACGCTCCGGGCGCTGGGTCCTCGGCGCGCTGGAGCTTCAGCACTAGCCAGATGCCGATGCCGAGCAGGATCACGCTGGTGAGCTGCGCCAGGGTGAACGGCCCGAGGAAGCGGTCGTCCTTGGCCCGGAGGATCTCGATGAAGAACCGCTCGACGCCCGCGATCGCCAGGTAGAGGCCGAAGATCGACCCGACGGGGCGCCCTCCCTTCCGCAGCGACCACAGCAGCATGAACACGGCGATCATGATGATCGCCTCGTAGATCTGCGTGGGGTGCACCGCGAGCACGGTGGACGGATCGGTGCCCGGCGCTACCGGGATCCCGAACAGTTGCTCCATGCTCGACGCGGTGGACGGGGGCAGCCCGTGGGGAAACTTCACCGCCCACGGCAGATCGGTGGGGCGTCCGTAGTCGTCGTTCACCAGGAAGCAGCCGATTCGGCCGAGCGCGTAGGCGGCGGGCAGGGCGGGCGCGGCGAGCTGCATGGTCCAGCGCAGCGGGACCTTCAGCCGCCATCCGTTGAGGATCACCGCGGCCGCGCCGCCGATGAAGCCTCCGTACCACACCAGCCCGCCGCGGGAAAAGAGCGCTCCGGCGTCCTGAGACACCACCACGTACCACAGCTTCGCGCCCACGATGCCGCCGATGACCGCCGCGGCGATCATGTCCGCGGCGTAATCCTCCGAGAACCCGCGTCGCTTCAGCTCCAGCGCGATGAGCCACCCGCCCATCAGGAAGGCGACCATCATCATGAGCCCGTAGCCGGTGATCTCCAGGGGGCCGAGCTGGAACACGAAGGGGAAGATGGTCATTCAGTCGTTCTCGGTGACGGCGGTGAGGCCGGGGAGCGGCAGATCGTCGCGCGGCTCGAGGTCCCAGCCGCTGCGCTCGCCGCGGGCCAGCCTCCACGCGCCCGCGGCGGCGATCATCGCCGCGTTGTCGGTGTTGAGTCGGGGTGAAGCTACGCTGACCCGGGCTCGCCCCGCCAGCCGCTCGGTCAATCGGCCGGCGAGGGTGCGGTTGCAGGCCACGCCACCACCGATCATCGCCGTGGGGTATCCCAGCTCCTCGACGGCATGCGCGGTCTTGGCGGTGAGCACCTCGATCGCCGCGTCCTGGAAGCCGCGGGCGAGGTCGCGCCGGTCCCGCTCCGACGGCGGCTCGCTCGGCCGTGCCGCCCGCGCCCCTCACGGCGCGCAGCACCGCGGTCTTGAGTCCGCTGAACGAGAAGGCGTACCGATTGGGCCCGCCGCGGTCGAGCTCCTGGAGCATCGGCCTCGGGAAGGCGAACCGTCCTGGATCGCCCTCCGCGGCGAGCCGCTCGATCACCGGTCCGCCGGGATAGCCGAGGCCGAGGAGCTTGGCCACCTTGTCGAAGGCCTCGCCCGCGGCGTCGTCCAGCGTCTGCCCCAGGAGCCGGTACTCCCCCCACTGGGGCACGTCGAGCAGCATGGTGTGCCCGCCGCTGACCAGCAGCGCGACGAAGGGCGGCGTGAGGTCGGGATCCTCGAGGGAGGGCGCGAAGAGATGTCCTTCGAGGTGGTTCACGCCCAGCAGCGGGCGGTCGAGGCTGAACGCGAGGGTCTTGCCGTAGGTCACGCCCACGAGCAGCGCGCCCACCAGTCCGGGACCCGCGGTCACCACGATGCCGTCGAGCTGCGGCAGACCGATGCCCGCATCGGCCAGGGCCCGGTCCACCACCGAGCCGATGGCCCTGACGTGGGCGCGGCTCGCCAGCTCGGGGACCACGCCGCCGAAGATCCGGTGCACGTCCTGTGACAGGATCACGTGGCCCGCCACCGATCCGACGCCGCCGTCGGCGCGGATCACCGCCGCGGAGGTCTCGTCGCAGGATGTCTCGATCCCGAGGATCCAGCCCGCCACCCTACTCCTCGGGCTGTTCCAGCAGCCGCTCGACCGTGGCGATGTTGGCCGGCGAGCTCCAGTCGTGGGCGCCGATCACCCGCTTGACCAGCTTGCCCCGGCGGTCGAGCAGGAAGCTCTCGGGCACGCCGGTGGTCTGATAGAGCCGCTCGACCGAGCCGCTCCGGTCGTGCAGGATGTCGAAGCTGAGGTCCAGCTCGCGGGCGAAGGCGACGACATCCTCGGAGCTGCCCTCGTCGATGCTGATCGCGGCGATCCGAAAGCCCCGGGTGCCGACCGAGTCGAAGAGCCGCTGCATGGACGGCATCTCCTCGCGGCAGGGCACGCACCAGGTGGCCCAGATGTTCACCAGCGTCACGGATCCCCGGTAATCCTCCAGCGAGACCGAGTCGCGGGTGGCGAGGTCGATGGCCTGGAAGTTCGGCGCCTCGCGGTCGATCTCCACGCTGCCCTCGGGCGCCACCCAGGTGAGCGCCGCCGCGCCCAGGGCGAGTCCCGCCACCACGATGCCGGTCACGGCCCACTGTTTCGACATCGGATGCCTCAGGCGAGGACGGCGCAGCGCCGCTGGAGGTCGCGCACCGCCTGGGCCGGATCGTCCGCGCCGAACACCGCGGTGCCGGCGACGAAGGTGTCGGCGCCGGCGAGCCACGCCTCGGTGATGGTGTCGGTGGTGATGCCGCCGTCCACCTCGAGGGTGGCCCGGGACCCGGCCTGGTCGAGCAGGGCCCGCACCCGCCGGATCTTCTCGGTCGCGGCCGGCAGGTAGGACTGCCCTCCGTAGCCGGGGTTGACCGACATCACCAGCACGAGGTCGAGATCGTCCAGCACCTCCTCCGCGAAGGCCACCGGAGTGGAAGGGTTGAGCGCGAGGCCCCCCAGCATGCCGTGCTCCCGGACCGCCGCGAGATGGCGTTGCACGTGGACGGTGGCCTCGGGATGGAAGGTGAAGAGGTTGGCGCCGGCGTCGGCGAAATCCTCGATGTAGCGCTCCGGGTCCCGGACCATCAGGTGCACGTCGAGGGGCCGGTCGGTGATCCGGCGCAAGGCGCGGATCATCGGGGCCCCGAACGTGAGGTTCGGCACGAAGTGTCCGTCCATCACGTCCACGTGGATCCATTCCGCGCCGCCCTCGATGGCCCGCTCCACCTGCTCCCGGAGCCTTCCGAGATCCGCGCTCAGCACGCTCGGTGCGATCCGCACGCTCACTGTCCTCCTCCGCGTCCGGCGCTCACCAGCAGCTCCACCGACGAGCCGCGCGGCCGTCCGTTGCCCGGTGGAGGGCGGACGGAGAGCACCACGTCCGCCTCCTGCCCGGAAGTCACCCGATCCACTCTGCCGACCTTCATGCCCGCCGCCTCCAGAATCCCTTCGGCGAACTGGAGCGAGAGTCCCACCACGTCCGGCACCGCCGCGGGTGCGGGCCCGCCACTCAGCACCAGCTGCACCGTGCTGTTCGGCGGGATCACCGTCTCGGGCGGCGGGTCCTGCCAGACGACAGCGCCCCGCGGGACGACGGTGTTGGCCCGTTCCCCGTCCACCCGCACCCGGAAGCCGAGACCGGTGAGACGATCACGGGCGTCCTCTGCCCGCATCTCCAGAACGCGGGGCACCGCGTGCTCCGACGCGAACACCGCGCCCGGCGATACCCAGTAGGCCGAAATGGCGTAGCCCACGAGCGCCACCGCCGCGACGATCCCGATGTCGCGCCCGAACCGGCGCCATGGATCCCCCTGCGGCGCGCCTGGCTCCGTCTCGGGGTGCTCCGTCTCGGCCGACGGATCGGCGCCGGCGGCCGTTCCGAGGCCGCTCCCGGTGTGACGCCGGATCCTCATGCTCTCCGCAGCCGCGCCGCATAGGCGCCATCCATATCGTGTCGCTGAGGCATGATCGTCAGGTCTCCCTCCTCCGACATCAGGGCGGGCGGAAAGGTCTCGCTGGCCTCGCGCCGGAATTCCGGGTGGCGGGTCAGGAAATGCTGCACCTGCTCTTCGTTCTCTTCCGGCTCGAGCGAGCAGGTGGAATAAATCAGCAGCCCGCCCGGCGCGACCACCTCGCACACTCCGTCGAGCAGCTCGGCCTGAAGCCGTCGGAGGTGCTCCAGCGCCTCCGGCGTCACGCGGGACCGGGCGTCCGGATGCCGGGCGAAGGTCCCGGTTCCCAGGCACGGCGCGTCGAGAAGCACCGCGCCGGCCGCGCGAATCGGCGGGCGGTGCGCGTCGGCCACGACGGGATGCTCGCGGCCGCTGCCCGCGCGGCGGAGGTTGTGGGCCAGGCGGCGCACCCGCAGCCGATTCACATCGCCCGCCACCACCATCCCCGCCTCGCGGCCGAGCGCGATGGTTTTCCCGCCGGGAGCGGCGGCCGCGTCGTACAGGGCGATCCCCTCCGGCAGGTCGGCGTACCAGGCGAGCAGCGCCTGCGCGGGGTCCTGTACCACGAAGGCGCCCTCGGCGAATCCGGGCAGGTCTTCCGGCCGCCGGCGATCGGTCATGAGTCCGGCGCCGAAGGGCGCGGGCTCGACGGCGATCCCGGCTGCCTGCCAGTGCCGCTCCAGCTCGCTCAGCCCGGCGCGTGCCGGCTGGAGCACGAGGCGGGGCCGACGGTCGTTCCACTCCAGGAGCCGGCGGGTCTCGTCCGGGCCGAAGTGCCCGAGCCAGCGCTCCACCAGCCACGGCGGGTGCGAATGCCGTTGGGCCAGCTGCGCCGCGGACTCGGGCGCCCCCGGGTGTTCCGCCGGCTCGAGCACCGGCTGTGCTCCGAGGCGCCGCAGCACCGCGTTCACGAACCCGCCGGCGCGTGGTCCGCCGCTCTCCCGCGCGAGCGACACACTGGTGTCCACCGCGGCGTGGGAGGGCACGCGGTCGAGCGCGACGATCTGGTAGGCACCGAGCCGGAGGAGATCCTGGAGCCGGGGTGGCACTTTCGCCCACTCCCGGGTGACCAATGGCGCGAGCCGTGCGTCGAGCGCGCTCTGGCGGCGAAGGACCCCCGCGGCCATCTCGTGCGCCAGCCGGCGATCGGTCTCACCCAGGCTGCCGAGTGCCCCATCGAGCGCCGCGTCCAGCGGCCGCCCCGCCCGGACCTGGGCCAGGATGCTCAACGCGGCCCGCCGCGGAGCCAGCCCTCTGCTCGCGTCCGTCGTCACCCGCCTGCGTTACCCGAGCATGCCCCGCTCCGGGCTCGACGGCACGGCGACCTCGCGCCGGGGCATGCGTCCGGCGAGGTAGGCCGCCCGGCCGGCGTCCACGGCGTGCCGCATCGCCCACGCCATCGCGACCGGGTCACGCGCCTCCGCGAGCGCGGTGTTCATGAGAATCCCGTCCACGCCCTGCTCCATCGTGAGGCAGGCGTCGGACGCGGTGCCGACCCCGGCGTCCACGATCACCGGCACCTCGAGCCGCCGCTTGATCGTGCGGATTCCGTAAGGGTTCAGCAGGCCGAGTCCGCTTCCGATCGGGGAGGCGAGGGGCATCACGGCCGCGCAGCCGGCCTCCTCGAGACGGAGAGCGGTCACCAGATCGTCGTTGGTGTAGGCGAGGACGGTGAATCCGTCTTTCACCAGTTCCCGTGCGGCGAGGAGCAGGCCGGCGGTGTCGGGCAGCAGGGTCTCCCGGTCGCCGATCACCTCGAGCTTCACGAACTCGTTGAATCCGGCCTCGCGCGCCAGGCGAGCGTACCGGACGGCCTCGTCGGCGGTGTAGCACCCGGCGGTGTTGGCCAGGAGGAAGTAGCGCTCGGGACTCAGGTGATGGAGGACGCCCTCTTCCT
This sequence comes from uncultured Gemmatimonadales bacterium, assembly GCA_963826065.1. Classification (GTDB taxonomy): domain Bacteria; phylum Gemmatimonadota; class Gemmatimonadetes; order Gemmatimonadales; family GWC2-71-9; genus CAVVWJ01. Next base: position 966,372 of record CAWGVP010000002.1, on the reverse strand, counting down.
TGCTCCGGTCGAGATTCACCCGGCGCACCGCCACGGTCACGATCTCCGCGCCCGAGGCCTCGATGGCCTGAACCATCTCCTGGTTCGTGCGGTACTTGCCGGTCCCGACCATGAGCCGGGAGCGGAACGCGCGCCCGCCGATGGCGAGCGGCGTATCGAGCAGCTCGGCCGGTGCGAGTGTGGTGGTCATGAGGGGAATCTAAGCGGGGCGGCCGGGCCGCGGGGCAGGGGTGGCACGCGGCGCACGTCATCCCTCGCTCCGCTCGGGATGACCACACCCCGGCCCTCCTCGCCCCGCTACCCCCCGCCCACGAAATGCACCAGCTCCACCGCGTCCCCCTCGGCGAGCGGGGTCTCCCCCAGCCGGGGCCGGCGCACGATCTCCCGATTCAGCTCGACCACGACCGTCCGGGCATCCAGCCCCAGCTGCGCCAGGAGGTCGAGCAGCGTGGCCGGGCCGGTCAGCCGTCGCTCCTCGCCATTCACCACGATGCGCAGCTCGCTCATGAAGTCTCCGTCCACGGCGCCACCATCGCCACCGCCGCCGCCGCGGGGTCCGTCGCCCACCACAGTGCGCGGATCGCCGCGACGCCGTATGCGCCCTCGTCTCGCACCTCCGCCACTCGCTGCGCGTCCACCCCGCCGATGGCGATGACCGGCAGGCCGAGCCGCACCGAGTCACGCACCAGGGCGAGGCCGCCGGCGGGCCGGCCGGGATGCGAGGTGGTCTGGTAGATGTTGCCGACGACGAGATAGTCCGCCCCTTCGGCCGCCGCGGCTTCCGCCTCGCGCGCCGAATGCACCGAGCGTCCGATCCAACCACGGGGGAAGGACGCGCGGGCGTCGGCGGGCCGGAGGTCGCTCGCGCCGAGCTGGACGCCTTGGGCCCCTGTGGCCTGTGCCACGTCGGGCCGCCCGTTGACGAAGACCGCGGCCTCCGGCGGCTCCGCGAGAGCCGCCAGCCGCCGGGCGACGCGGACCAAGGCAGCGCCGCTCGCCTCTCGGTCCCGGGCATGGAGGGCTACCACCGATCCCGCGGCGGCGATCGCCCCAGCGCGCACGGCGAAGTCCGGCGCCGCGATGACCGCCGCGTCGGTGATCGCGTGCAGCCGTGGCAACGGCCTCACGGCAGAGGCCTCATTCGAAGCGGCTTCCGGTGCGGATTCCGCGGCCGCGCACCCAGTCTTCCACCGACAGGCGGTTCCGGCCCGCGGGCTGCACCTCGCTCACCGCGATGGCGCCGGTTCCCCCGGCGATCACCAGCCGGTCCGATGCCGCGAGCACGGTCCCCGGCTCGCCGCCGCCGACAGCCGGCATGCCCCCGAACAACTTCACCGGCGCGCCCTCGAGTGAGGTCCACGCGCCCGGGGCCGGATCGAAGGCCCGCACCTGCCGCTCGAGCGAGGCGGCGTCCCGACTCCAGTCGAGCCGGGCGATCTCCCGCGAGATCTTGGGGGCGTAGGTGACCCCTTCGGCGTCCTGCGGCTGGGCCGCGCCGGCGCCGGCCGACAACAGGGAGAGCGCCTCGACCAGCGCGCCGGCGCCCAGCGTCGCCAGCCGGCTGGTGAGCGAGCCGGCGGTCTCGCCGTCGGCGATCGGAGTGGAGATCCGATGCAGCACCGGTCCGCTGTCGAGCCCCTCCTCCATCCGCATGATGCTGATGCCGGTCTCCCGGTCGCCCGAAAGAATGGCATGCTGGATCGGCGCCGCGCCGCGAAAGCGTGGGAGCAGCGACGCGTGCACGTTCACCATTCCCCGGGCCGGCAGGTCGAGCACTTCGCGGCGGAGGATGTGGCCGTACGCCACCACCACGCCGAGGTCGGGCTCCAGCCTGCGGAGGCCGGCGAGAAAGAGATCGCCGACCGGCCGGGCCGGCTGGAGCACCGGGAGACCCGCGTCCACCGCGGCCAGTTTCACGGCGGGCGGTACCAGTGTGGAGCGGGAGCGGCCTTGGGGCTTGTCGGGCTGGGTGACGACTCCGGCGACGGTGAAGCGCTCGCGGAGCAGCGCGCGGAGAGAAGCGACTGCGAACTCGGGCGTGCCGAAGAAGACGATCCGCATCAGTCGGTCCGGGCTGATTCGGCCTGGACCTCCTTGGTGTATCCGGTGTCGTCCTTGTGCTCCCGGCGCCACCGGGCGAGGAGCATCTGCCGCCTGATCAGGCTCAGGTGGTCGAGGAACAGGATTCCGTCGAGGTGGTCGATCTCGTGCTGGATCGCCCGGGCCTTGAGTCCGGTGGCGTCGCGCCGGTAGCGGTTGCCGTCCAGGTCGGTGGCCTCGAGGACCACCCGCTCGGGCCGCGAGACGTCGCCGTAGATGTCGGGGATCGAGAGACACCCCTCCTCGGCCGTGGCCCGGCCTTCGCTCTCCAGGATCACCGGATCGATCATGACGAAGCGGTCGCCGTCGGCGTCCACTACGGCGACCCGGCGGGCCACGCCGACCTGGTTGGCGGCGAGGCCGACGCCCTTGGCGGCATCCATGGTCTCGAACATGTCCTCGACCAGCCGGCGCACCTCGTCGTCGGGCGTGCCGATCTCCGCGCTGCGCCGGCGGAGCACCGGCGAGCCGAGGACGTGAAGCGGCAGCCGGCTCATGCCGGCGACGCTCCTCCGGGTGCAGTGGACCCGCCGATCCGGACGATGCGGGACCGTTCCACCACCACGGTGGCGGTGCCGGTCTCCAGGGTCACCCGGGTCTCCTTCACGCCGTCCGTGTCCACGTCTTTTATGTCTCGCACCTTGCCGACCAGGCCGCCGCTGGTCATCACCTCGTCGCCCTTCTTGAGATTGGCCAACAGCGCTCCGTGCTTCTTCCGCGCCTGTGCGGAGGGTCGCAGGATGAGGAAGTAGAAGACGAGCCCGATGGCCGCCATCTGGAGCACCAGGACGGTGAGGCCCGACCCGGAGCCGGTTTGTGCCTGCAGCATGTGAGGACCTCGATAAAAGTCAGCGGCGCGCCTGGTCGCGGCCGTGAGCGCGGCTGAGCCACTCCTGCCGCCAGGCGTCGAACGTCCCGTCCAGGATGTGAACCCGGGCCTGCTCGCCGAGCCGCACCAGGAAGCGGACGTTGTGGATCGAGACCAGCCGCAGCCCCAGGATGTCCTCCACCACGAAGAGGTGGCGGAGATACCCGCGGGGGTAGGTGGTGCAGGCCTCGCAGTCGCACTCGGGGTCGAGCGGCTCGGTGGAGCCTTTGAGCGCCGCGCCCCGGACGTTGACGCGCCCGGTCGGGAGCCACGCCGTGCCGTGCCGGCCGTTCCGGGTGGCCGCCACGCAATCGAAGAGATCGACCCCGCGCGCGATTCCCTCGAGCAGATCGGCCGGAAATCCGACTCCCATAAGATAACGGGGCAGCTCTCGCGGCAGCCCCGGCTCCAGCAGCTCGAGCACCCGGTGCATCACCGGCTTCGGCTCACCGACCGAGAGTCCACCGATGGCCACGCCGGTCCATGGTCCCCGCTCCAGCGTACCCTCGAGCGAGCGGAGGCGCAGGTCGTCGTGGGTCCCGCCCTGGATGATGGGCCACAAGGTCTGCGGGGCCCCGCTCCTCCGCTGCCCCGCCAATTCCTCGTGTCTGCTGCGGCACCGCTCGAGCCAGCGCAGCGTTCGCTCCATCCCCTCTTGCGCGAGCTCGTACGGCGCCTGGCCCGGTACCACGTGATCGAACGCCATGGCGATGTCGGCGCCGAGATCGAGCTGGATCTCCATGGCGCGCTCCGGTGTCAGCGCGCGGGTGGTACCGTCCACGTGGCTCTGAAAGGTGACGCCCTCCTCCTCGATCTTCCGCAGGCCTTCCAGCGAGAAGACCTGGAAGCCCCCGGAGTCGGTGAGCATCGGGCGGTCCCAGGTGGTGAATCGGTGCAGCCCGCCCATCTCGCGGACCACCGCCTCGCCGGGCCGGATGTGCAGGTGGTAGGTGTTGCCGAGGATGATCTGCGCGCCGGTCCGGCGCACGTCCGCCGCACTGAGGCCGCGCACCACGCCGTGGGTCCCGACCGGCATGAAGGCGGGCGTCCGGACGACACCGTGCGGAAGCGTGAGCGTGCCGGCGCGCGCGGTGCCGGCGGTGCCGTCGAGCGTGAACTCGAACATACCGTCATGCTCCGGCGGCGCCGAGGATCCGATCGATCTGCCGCCGGTGCACCAGATCGTGCGCGGCCATGAGCTCGAGCAGGTGGCCAAGACTCTCCGGGCCCCGCTCGCTGTGCATGCCCTCCCGCGCCAGCTCGGCCGGGCCGAGACGGCTCAGCACCGCGAGGTTGGCATCGCGCAGCACCCGCAGGTGCTCCAGCGCCCGATCCAGGGGCACGTCGGCGTAGCGGAACAGCGTGGCCCACCTGTCCTGGTCGTAGCCCTGGAGCGGCGGGCGGTCTTCCGACAGGATCATCCGCGCGCGGAAACCCAGCACCAGCTCCGAGTCCGCGAGATGCTGCACCACCTCGATCACCGACCACTTCCCTGGCGCCTCGGGCCGCGCGAGCGCCCGCGGGTCGACCTCGCGTACCCGCGTCTCGATCCAGGGTACCAGCTCGGGGAGCACGTCGAGCGGCCGTCGGTCGCCGAGCACCTCGAGCAGCGCCCGCACGTAAGCGGCTGCGCTCGCCTTGGCGTCGGCAGCCGGATTGGAAAAGGTCATCCTGGCCTCCGTGGTCACAGGATCGCCATCGCGTCCCCGTAGGAGTAGAAGCGGTAGCGCTGGGCCACCGCGTGCGCATACGCGGCCCGGGTCAGGTCCCGGCCGGCGAACGCGCTCACCAGCATGAGCAGGGTCGAGCGCGGAAGGTGGAAGTTGGTCAGCAGGCGGTCCACCACCCGGAACTCGTATCCCGGGGTGATCATGAGTCGGGTCGCGCCCCGTCCGGCCTTGATGCCGCCCTGCTCGTTCGCCGCACTCTCCAGCGCCCGGACCACCGTCGTGCCGATCGCCCAGACCCGTCCGCCCTGCTCCCGCACCAGCTCCACCATCCCCGCGAGTCGCGGCGTGATCTCATACTCCTCGGGGTGCATCGGATGGTCGCTCGGGTCTTCCACCTCTACCGGCTTGAAAGTGCCGGGCCCCACCTGGAGGTCGAGCCCGGAGATCAGAACCCCCTTGGCGGAGAGCGCGTCGAGCAGCGCGGGTGTGAAATGCAGCCCTGCCGTCGGTGCGGCGACGCTGCCCTCGGCGCGGGCGTAGACGGTCTGGTAGCGGTCCTCGTCCCGCGGGGTCGGGTCGCGGGTGATGTAGGGGGGCAGCGGCAGCCGGCCGAACCGGCTGATCGCGTCCTCGGCACTGGCCCCGACGAAACGCACCAGCCTGTGTCCGTCGGGAAGCACCTCCTGGGTCTCGACGGCTATCCCGTCACCGAGCTCGATCCGCTTGCCGGGGAGCATCGCGCTTCCCGGCTTGCCCATCGCCACCCAGGCACCGTCGGCGGCGGGGTGGATCAGCAGCAGCTCCGCCGGCGCGCCCGACGCCCGGGTGCCGTGCAGCCGCGCGTGCCGCACCCGCGTGGTGTTGAGCACCACGAGGTCGCCCGGAGAGATCAACGAGGTGATGTGCGAGAACTGGGAATCGATGAGCACCGATCCCTGTACCGCGCGCTGGTCACCCGCCAGCATCTCCGGCTGGCGAAAGGCCCCGCTGGTGCGGCGCACCGGCTTCCCGGGCCGTTGGGCGGAGCGGCGATCGTCGGAATAGGACCCTCGCCGGTCGGCGCGGAGCAGCACCAGCAGACGGCTGGCCGACCGCTCGGCCAGCGGCTCCTGGGCTATGAGCTCGGCCGGCAGATCGTAGTCGTAGTCGGCGGTGCGGAGCGGCCGGTCAGGCGTCAAAGATCGTCGTCTGCCGGGCGGGCGGGGTCAGGCCGAACCGCTGATAGGCGAGCGGGGTGGCGCAACGGCCACGCGGCGTTCGTTGCAGGAACCCCTGCTGGATGAGATAAGGCTCGTACACGTCCTCCAGTGTGCCCGCGTCCTCGCCGACCGCGACCGCGACGGTGCCGAGTCCCACCGGGTCCGCCCGCGAACTTCTCGATGATCGTGGTGAGGATCCGCGCATCCATTTCGTCCAGTCCGAACTCGTCCACGTTGAGGCGGGCCAGCGCGGCGTCGGCCACCTCGGCGCTGATGCGGCCGTCGGCGCGGACCTGGGCGTAGTCACGCACCCGGCGCAGCAGGCGGTTGGCGACCCGCGGCGTACCGCGGCTCCGGCGCGCGATCTCGGATGCGCCGGCGTCGTCCATCGGCACCTGGAGAATCGAGGCGGACCGGACCACGATCTGCTCCAGCTCCTCCGGCGGGTAGAAGCCGAGCCGCTCGACCAGGCCGAACCGCGCCCGCATCGGCGGCGTCAGCAGTCCGAACCGGGTGGTCGCGCCGATGAGAGTGAAGCGCTCGAGCGCCATCGGGATGGTCTGCGCGTGCGGCCCCTCCGCGATGCGCACGTCCACCCGGTAGTCCTCCATCGCCGGGTAGAGGAACTCCTCCAGCGCCGGCTTGAGGCGATGGATCTCGTCGATGAAGAGCATGTCGCCCGGGCCGAGCGAGGTGAGAAGGCCGACCAGATCGCCGGGCTTCTCCAGGACCGGCCCCGAGGTGGTGCGCAGCTGGACGCCCATCTCCTTCGCCATCAGCATGGCGAGAGTGGTCTTGCCGAGACCCGGCGGGCCGAAGAACAGGGTGTGGTCCAGCGTCTCGCCGCGCTGCCTCGCCGCATCGATCGCGATCTGCAGGGAGGTCTTGACCTGGGCCTGCCCCACGAATTCGTCCAGCCGCGACGGCCGGAGCGCGGCGTCGGCGCCGGTCTCCTCGGGCAGGGCTTCGGGGGTGGTGACCTGCAGTCTGTCCATCATCTACGCTCTCTCGCGCTCGCTACGCGGGCTTGGCCAGCCAGCGCACCCAGCGCGTATTCGGCTCGACGGTATGCCGTGCGCCGCAGTGGGTGCACCGATCGGTGGTGCGCGATTCACTGAGGGGCACGAGCTTGCGATTGGTGGTCCCGCACCGGGTGCAGTTCCACTCGGCGGTCGTGGCGTATACCGGCATCAGGGCGTCAGGTCCCTCCACGTGCGGCGAGGCGCTGGAGCGCCCGCCGGATGAGTTGTGGGGCCTCCTCCGAGGACCCTGCCGCGATCTCGGCCCGCACCGCGTCTTCCGCCGCGCCCGCGGCATAGCCCAGTCCCATGAGCGCCCGCACCGCTTCATCGGTGCCGGGGGTGGACGGCACCTCGGGCTCGAGGGCCACATCGTCGAAGCGGTCGCGCAGCTCGAGCACCAGCCGCTCGGCCTTCTTCCGGCCGATGCCGCCGACCGAGCTGAGCGCCGCCAGGTCCCGGGCCCGGATGCTGCGGACGGTGCGGTCCGCGCCCAGCGCGGAGAGAAGGGCCAGGGCCAGCTTGGGACCGAAGCCGCTGGCGCCGAGCAGCCGCTGGAAGATCTGCCGTTCCGCCGCGCGGTCGAACCCGAACAGCGACCAGCCGTCCTCCTTCACCACCAGCTCGGTGTGCAGGCTGACCCGACCGCCTGGGCGCGGCAGCCGGCCGGCGACACCGGCCGGCACGGTCACCTCGTAGCCCACGCCGCCGTCGGTCTGCACCACGATGGTCTCGCCGTCGCGGGCCGCGAGCACGCCGGTCACGATCGCGATCATCGCGGGGGACGTACGCCCAGGGGGCGGACGCCGGTGCCGGAGACCTGGCGGAAGAACGCCGCCTGCCGGGTGGCGATCATGATGTGCGCGAGTGCCACCGCCACGCCGTCGGCGGCGTCAGCGGGCTCCGGTGCCGCGCGGAGCCGGAGCAGCTGCGCGACCATGTACGCCACCTGTGGCTTGAGCGCCGCGCCGCGTCCCACGATCGTCTTCTTCACCTGGGCGGGGGAGTACTCGGCCACCGGCACGCCGCGCTGCTCCGCCGCCAGCAGGATCACGCCGCGCGCGTGGCTCAACACCACCGTGGTCCTCACGTTCTTGCCGTAGAATGCGCTCTCGACCGCCATGGCGTCCGGCTGGTGCCGGACCAGGAGCGCCGTGGTTCCCTCGTGGATCAGACGCAGCCGGCTGGGCAGCGGATCTCGAGGCGGAGTGGTGAGCGTGCCGCACTCGAGCAGGCGGGGCTCGCGGCCGGCTCCGGTCTCGACGACCCCGAACCCGAGGACCGCGGTCCCCGGGTCGATGCCGAGCACCTTCACCGGCCCGCTCTCAGGCCTCGGCCTCGGCCAGCTGCGCGGCGTCGATATCGAAGTTGGAGAAGACCTTGGAGACGTCGTCCAGCTCCTCGAGCACTTCCACCAGCCGGAGAATCCGCTCCGCGTCGGCCCCTTCGACCTTCACCGTGTTCTTCGGCACCATCGCCAGCTCCGCCGACTCCACCGCCATCCCGCGGGCGCGCAGCGCATCCTGCACCGCGTGGAACGCGCCGGGCGCGGTGGTCACGATGTACTGGTCGCCTTCCCGGACGAAGTCCTCGGCCCCGGCCTCGAGGGCGGCCTCGAGGGTGGCGTCTTCGCCATAGCGAGTGGCGTCGAGGTAGATCTGTCCCTTCCGGTCGAACATCCAGGCCACCGAGTTGGACGCGCCGAGGTTGCCGCCGTTGCGGCTGAAGGCGTGCCGGATCTCCGCCACCGTGCGGTTGGCGTTGTCGGTGGTGGCCTCGATGAAGATCGCCGCGCCGCCGGGTCCATATCCCTCGTAGGTCAGCTCCTCGTAGACGCTGCCCTCGAGCTCGCCGGTGCCCTTCTTGACGGCGCGCTCGATGTTGTCGTTCGGCATGTTCACCGCTTTCGCGGCGTCGATGGCGGTGCGGAGCCGGGGATTGCCCCCGGGGTCGCCGCCGCCGCTCTTGGCCGCCACGGTGATCTCACGGATGACTTTGGTCCAGGAGGAGGCGCGGCGGGCGTCGGTGACGGCCTTCTTGCGCTTGATCTGCTTCCATTTGCTGTGGCCGGCCATGGCCGAACTCCTTGAAGCTGACGAGGTTTGGGCGGCGGGGAGGCCGGTGCGCGGGGACCTGTCGCGCCGGCGGAAACATAAGTGCGACAGCCGGTTGCGGCAATCGGAACCGCTCGCCGGGCCCTTGACCCGCCGGCCCCCGACCGCTAGTCTCCGCCGCCTATGATCCCCTCGAAAATCTGGGCCGGTCTGGTCGTGCTGACCCTGGTCGCCTGTGCCGACGAGAAGCCCGTCGAGCTGCCGGAGTTCTCCCGCGTCTTCCCCAACCTCCCGCTTCCACCGAATGCCAGCGTGGTCTCGCGGAGCGGCGGTGCGGACGCGCTCCAGCTCACGCTCATGTCCCAGAACAAGGCGAGCGAGATCGAAGCCTACTACCGAACCGTGTTGACCAGGAATGGTTGGCGTCTGGTGAACGACCAGCGGGATCGGGACGGCGGAGTCGCCCTCCTCGCGGAGTTGAAGGGGCAGCCGCTGTGGGTCCACATCAGGAGCACCGACGACAGCGTCGCGACCATCGTCCGGCTTGCCGGAGCCGTGATCCCCGACAGCGTCAAGAACAGGCCGGCCAAGGCGGCGTCCTAGCGGCCGCTAGGACGGGTCCAGCATGTCCTCGAAGCGCAGCCACCGGGGATAGAAGTACAGGTCCACGAACCCGGTCGGACCGTTGCGGTTCTTCGCCACGATCAGCTCGGTGGCGCCTTCCACGCCCTGGCCCGGCCGGTACATCTCCTCCCGAAAGATCGCCAACACCAGGTCCGCATCCTGCTTGATGGCGCCGAGGCCGCCCAGGTCGTCGAGCGTCGGCCGGGGATCGGGCCTCGTGGCGCGGAGGTGCGGCAGCTGGGCCGTCGCGAGCACGGTGAGGTCGCGATCCACCGCGAGCGACTTCAGCGCGCGCACCGCCAGCGCCACCCGTTCCTCCAGCCTCGCGGCGGGGCGGGGAGACGGCGTGAGCTGAAGGGAATCCACCACCAGCAGGGTGCGCGGGGGCACGATGTCGAGCGCCTCCCGGACCTCGTCGAAGTCCTCGCCGAGGAGCGGGCTGAGAAGGAGCGGGATGTCGCGCATGCGGTGGGCGGCGCCGCCGATCGCCGCACGCATCGCAGGATCGAGGCGGCCCTGCTTGAGGTCGTCCACCGAGGCCTTGCCCTCGAGCGCGAGGGCACGCTCCATCACCCGGTCGGGGCCCATCTCTCCCGAGAGATGCAGCGTCGGCACTCCCGCGCGGGCGGCCCGGATGGCGATGCCGAGCGCCAGGGACGACTTCCCGCTCCCCACGTCGCCGGCCAGGATCGCCAGGTCCTGCCGCCGGAAGCCGCCGCCGAGCATGCGGTCGAGCGACGGAAAGCCGCTCGGCACCACGTCGGCCGGGGTGGCGCCCGGGGACATCGCGTCGATCCGGGCCACCAGGCCCTCCGGCGATCCGCCGCCCTCTCCCGCGCCGCGCACCGCTACCGCTCCGCCCGGAGCAACGCTCTCGCGGCCCGCGCCGCATGCGCGACCGCGTCACCCGCCTCGGCGCCGCCGGTCTCACGGGCCGGCGCCACCAGCTGACTCAGCACTTGCACCGCGGTCTCCGATCTCCCGTCACGAAGCTGGTTGATGGCCGCGGCCAGCGCCCGCCGGAGCGGCGGCGGCAGCGTCAGGCTGGAGAGCCGGTGCTCCAGCGCCTGCAGCCGGCGGCGATGCGCCCGCTCGGCCGGTGGATCCCGCATCAGGTCCTGCGCGACGCGCAGGGTCAGCCAGAGCGCGAAGATGCCCTCCCGTCTCGGCCCGCGACCGGTCTGCGGCAGGAGCGCGAGCAGCGCGCTGGAGGCCGGGTCCCACCCGCTCATGCGAGGCCGCTCACGCCAAGGCCTTGGCCAGCGTCGCGAACACGAGATCGGGCAGCATCTGCTTCATGCACCGGTGATGGCCCAGCGGGCAACGGGCGGTGCCGTGGGCGCTGCACGGGCGGCACGGCAGATCCAGCTCGACCACACCGGAGGCGGAACGGTAGGGGAAGAACCCGAACTGCCGTACGGTCGGACCGAACAGCGCTACGACCGGCGTGCCGACCCCGGTGGCCATGTGCATGACCCCGGTGTCGCCGGAGATCAGCACCTCGGCCCGGCGGATGACGGCTCCGGTTTCCTGAAGATCGAGGACACCGGCCACGCTCGCGACGTTGGGGCCGGCTTGTTTGGCGATCCATCCCGCGAGCCCGGCGTCGTCGGGGCCGCCGAGGACGGCGACGTCGGCGCCGGTCGGCGTGATCCGCCGGGCGAGGTCGACCCAGTACTCCGCCGGCCAGCGCTTGGTGGCGTGCGCCGCGCCGGGCGCGATCGCCACGATGGGCCGATCCTGGCCCAGGTTCAGCCGGAAGAGCCACTCGCCGGTGCGCCGGTCCGCCTCTTCGCTGAGGAAGAAGTCGGGCGGCCCGCCGTCGGGCTCCACCTCCAGGCCGCGGGCGGCCTCGAAGTAGCGCTCCGCGACGGGAATCTCCGCGCGATAGAAGTCGCGCTTGGTGGTGATGAGGATTGCCCGCTCCATCCATCGCTTGGCGTAGGTTCGCCACCGACCCGGAGCCAGCCGGCGAAGCGCCTGGCTCCGCAAGCTGCCGTGGAGGTCGAGCAGATCGCTGTAGCGGACGCCGCGGATGCGCTCCGCGATCGCGCGGATCCCCTCGCCCGGCAGGATGCCGATCACCTCGCTCACGTGCGGATTGTGGCTGAGCAGCGGAGCGTACCGCTCCTTGGTGAGCACCGCGATCCTCGCGCCGGGATAGCGGGTCCGGATGGCGCGGAGGAGCGGGGTGATGAGAAGGATGTCCCCGATGGCGCTGAACCGAACCACGAGCACGTCGGGCGCGGGGGAGAGGCTGTCGGTCACCGGGAGAATGTACTCCAAGCGGGGCAGCGGGGCAGCGGGGCGGGATTGCATCCTGAGCGAAGCGAAGGAGCCGGAGCGTCGCTTCGGCTCCTTCGCTTCGCTCAGGATGACGAATCCGCGCCCCGCTGCCCTCGCTGCCCCGCTGCCCCGCTGCCCTGCTGCCCCGCTGCCCTGCTGCCCGCCGCCCCGCTGCCCCGCTATCTTCCCACCATGCCCCGTCCCAAGAGCATCCTCTGGGTCGACGACGAGGTGGAGAGCCTCACGTCGCACATCCTCTTTCTGGAGGAGCAGGGCTTTGCCGTGGAGACCAGCACCCACGGCGACGATGCGCTGGCGCTGCTCCAGCGGCAGCCCTACGGCGTGGTGCTGCTCGACGAGCAGATGCCCGGGCGGCGGGGCCTCGATCTCTTCCGCGCCATTCGCACCATCGATCACGGCATGCCGGTCGTCATGGTCACCAAGAGCGAGGAGACCGAGACGCTCAAGGATGCCATCGGCTCCGACGTCTCCGACTATCTGATCAAGCCGGTCAATCCTCGGCAGATCCTCTCCGTGGTCACCCGGCTGCTCGACGGCGACCGGATCCGGCAGCAGCGTCTCTCGCGCGACTTCGCGACCCGGTTCCGGGACCTCGAGGCCCGGCGCGGCGGCCCGCTCGCCTGGCGCGAGTGGGTGGAGCTGGTCGCGGAGCTGGCGGAATGGGAGGTCCGGCTGGGCCAGGCCGACGAGCCGGGGCTCCAGGACGCGCTCCGGACCTTGCAGGAAAGCCTGCGGCAGGATTTCGCCCGCTATCTCCAGCGCAACTACGCCCGCTGGCTCCACGACGGCGAGAGCGACCGCCCGCCGCTCTCGGTGGACATCGGCGCCGAGTTTCTGCGCCCGGTGCTCGACATGCACGGGAAGGCGCTGCTGGTGGTGGTGGATTGCCTCCGGCTCGACCAGTGGGCGATGATCCGGCCGCTCATCGGCGCCCGGTTCGACATCGAGACCGCTTACTACTTCTCGATCCTCCCGACCGCGACGCCGTTCGCCCGGAACGCGATCTTCAGCGGCCTCTTTCCGGCGGAGATCAAGTCGCGCTACCCCCAGTGGTGGACCGACAACGAGGAATCGAGCCTCAACGCCCACGAGGCGGAGCTGCTCACCGAGCAGCTGAAGGAGCTGACCGGGCGTCAGGTCCCGGTGCACTACGAGAAGGTATTCACCGCGGCCGACGGCGAAGGACTGCTCCGCCGGCTGCCGGCGCACCTCGCCCAGGACGGCGTCACCGCGCTGGTCTTCAATTTCATCGACCAGCTCACCCACGGCCGGACCGAGAACTCGACCCTCTACGAAGTCGCGCGCGACACGCCGGCGCTCCGCAACCTGACCCGGACCTGGTTCGAGCGCTCGCCGCTGTGGGACGCGCTCCGCGAGGCCGAGCGCCGTGGGGTGCCGGTCCTGCTCACCACCGATCACGGATCGATCCACTGCCACACGCCGGCGACCGTGTTCGCCAAGCGTGACACCACCGCGAATCTGCGCTACAAGTTCGGCGACGACCTCCGGGCCCAGGAGGCCGATGCCGCGCTGGTGGTGGACGACTTGCCCGCGTTCGGACTCCCCGCCCGCGCGCCGGGCACCCGCCTGCTGCTCGCCACCGGCGACCGTTTCTTCGTCTATCCCACCAAGCTTCGCGAGTATCAGGCCCGTTACCGCGGCGCGTTCCTCCATGGCGGTGTGTCGCCCGAGGAAGTCATCCTCCCCATCGCCCTGCTCACCCCGCGCAACGCCTGACGGTGCGCACCGAGCTTCGGCTTCTGAGGCTGGTGCGGCCGTACTGGAGGCTGCTGGCCGCCGGACTGGTGGTCACCTTCCTGGTCTCGGTGCTCGACGGGTTCGTGCTCGTGGTCCTGATCCCGCTGCTGAAGAACCTCTTCGGCACCGCGGGGGAGCTGCATGCCGGGTCCACCCAGCTCGAGGCGCTGGTGGAGCGGATGGTCGCGCCGCTCACGGCAGGACTGTCGCCGGCGGAGGCGGCCGGGCGGCTCGTCGTCGTGCTGGTCGCGGGCCTCCTGCTCAAGAACTCGCTCTCGTACCTCTCCAGCCAGATCACGGTTCGGGCCCAGGAGGGACTGGTCCGCGACCTCCGCACCCGCCTGTTCGACCACCTGCTCACCCTCGATCTCGGCTACTTCCAGCGCACCCGGGCGGGCGCGGTGATCTCGGCGATGATGATCGAGGTGGACCAGACCAAGACGGTGATCACCGCGTCGCTGGTCTCGCTGTTCCAGAACGTGGTGGTGGTCGTCGTCACCCTGCTGGTGTTGAGCCAGATCTCGATGCGGCTCACCCTGTTCACCCTGGCCTTCGTGCCGCTGCTCGTGATCCTGCTCCAGCGTCTGGTCCGCCGGCTCCGGCGGCACGCGCGGGCCCGGAGCAAGGAGCGGGGCGAGGTCACCGCCACGGTGACCGAGCGGATCGGGGCCATTCGGCTCATCCGGTCCTACGGCGAGGAGGAGCGGGAGGCGGCGGCGTTCGACGCCCAGACCAACCGGTACCGGAAGCAGGTCATCCGGACCCAGCGATTCTCCTCGCTCACCAGCCCGATCACCGAGGTCTTCTCCGGCTTCCTCGTGATCCTCATCATCTGGGCCGCCACCCGGCCGGGACTGCTGGGTCTGGAGGCGCCGCTCGCCCCCGCCACGATCATCGTCTTCCTCATGGCGGCGCTGCGGCTCACCTCGCCGCTCAAGACCATCTCGGGGTTTCCCGCCGTGATGGCGCTCGCGCTCGCCAGCGCCGAGCGGGTCTTCCAGGTGCTCGACGAGCCCTCGACGGAGGTGGACCAACCCGGTGAGGGCGACGCGAGCTTCGAGCGGGAGATCGTCTACGACCGGGTCGGATTCCGCTACGGAGCCGGCGAGCCGGTGCTCAGCGACGTGTCCTTCACCATTCCCAAGGGCCGGGTGGTCGCGCTGGTGGGTCCGTCCGGGGCGGGGAAGACGACCCTGGCGGATCTCCTCCCCCGCTTCCACGACCCGACCTCGGGCCGGATCCTGCTCGACGGGGTCCCGCTCACCCGGCTCCGCCGGCGCTCGCTCCGCTCCCTGATGGGGGTGGTGAGTCAGGACACCGTGCTGCTCAACAACACCGTGTTCGCCAACATCGCCTACGGCTCGCCCGGCGCGACCCTGGAACGGGTGGAGGCCGCGGCGGAGGCGGCCAATGCCGCCGGATTCATCCGTCAGCTGCCCCAGGGGTTCGACACCGTGCTCGGCGAGCGGGGCACCCGGCTGTCCGGCGGCCAGCGGCAACGGATCGCCATCGCGCGCGCGCTGCTGCGGGACCCGCCGATTCTGATCCTCGACGAGGCCACCAGCGCGCTCGACACCGAGTCGGAGCGGCTGGTGCAGCAGGCAATCGACCGCCTGATGCGGGAGCGGACGGTGCTGGTGATCGCCCACCGCCTGGCGACGGTGCGGGACGCCGATGAGATCGTCGTGTTGCATGAAGGCCGGATCGCGCAGCGAGGAACCCACGACGAGCTCTACCGTGCCGGCGGACTCTACCGCCGCCTCCACGATCTCCAGTTTCGCGAGGACGACGCCGCGGTCGGCGCCCGAGCACGCTGACGTCGCGGCGCGGAGGTTGTCATCCCGCGTCCACTCGCTAGCTTCCTTGTTTCAGCGATGGTGAGCGACGTGAGCGAGCGGAAATCCCTGGAACAATTCGAGAACACCAGCGTGCTGCTGGTCGGCGCGTTCGACGACGTGATGCACGCGCACGCGGCGCTCCGCAAGCGCGCCCTCGAGCGGCTGGGCTGCCGGGTCACCGCGTTCGACCTGGTCGGCACCGGCGGCCTCCTGAACCGGCTGCGACGGGTCGGACTGCACGATCGGCTGCGCCGCGCGCTCCGGCAGGCCGACCCCGCCGTCATCCTGGTGCTGGAGGGATCCCAGCTGCCGCCCGAGATGGTCGCGGAGCTCAAGCGGGAGAGCCGCGCCCTCTGGGTCAACTGGTTCTGCGACGAGCGCCGGACCCAGGCCTCCATCTCGGCGCTCGCCGCGGCGTACGACGTGGTGTTCGTGGCGGGCTCCGCGGTCGCGGAAGCCGGCGAGACGATCGGCCTTCCGCCGCTCAAGTACCTGCCCCCCGGCTGCGACCCATCCGTCCATCGCCCCATGCGCTCCCGCGACCAGTTCCGCGCCAACGTGGTCTTCGCCGGCACCGCCACGCCGCACCGCGAGCGGCTGCTCTCGGAGCTGGTGGAGTTCGGGCTGGCCGTCTGGGGGCCCGGCTGGCGGAAGACCAAGCTGCGGGACTACTGCCGGGGCGAGCTGCTCGACCACGGCGACTACATCCGCGCCTATGCGGGTGCGTCGGTGGCGGTCAACGTGCAGTGCTCCGAGGTGAGCGACGGCGTGGACCCCGGCTGCAACCGCAGACTCTTCGAGCTGGCGGCGATCGGCGTGCCCCAGGTGGTGGAGGACCGCCCCGACATCCACCGCCATTTCCGCGAGGGCTCGGAGATCCTGGTGGCCCGTTCTCCGGCCGACTTCAAGGGACTGCTCGCCGAGGCGCTCCAGGACCGCGCGTGGTCGGAGCAGGTGGCCGCGGGGGCGCGGCAGCGGGCGCTCACGGAGCACACCTACATGCACCGGCTCGCTGTGCTGCTGCGGGACGTGGGGGTCGTGGCGCCGGAGCTCGCGCTGTCGCCGTAGGGGCTCCGTGCTGCCACCAGAGTCCATGTCACCCTGAGCGCAGCGAGCAAGACAGTTGCTCGCTGCGCTCAGGGTGACACCGCCTGCGCTCAGGGTGACCCCGTGCAACGTCCAGCCTCAGGATGCTTCCAGCAGCCGCCCCGGCGGCAGCTCTCCCGTCGCCAGATACTCCCGGAACATCCGCAGGTACCCCTCCGCCATCACGTGATGCGTGAAGTGCCGCTCCACCCACGCCCGGCAGGCGTCCGGCGCGATCGCGTCCAGCGCCGCTCTCCGCTCGACCAG
Source organism: uncultured Gemmatimonadales bacterium (assembly GCA_963826065.1). Taxonomy (GTDB): domain Bacteria; phylum Gemmatimonadota; class Gemmatimonadetes; order Gemmatimonadales; family GWC2-71-9; genus CAVVWJ01. The sequence goes on along the minus strand of CAWGVP010000002.1, from coordinate 949,582 downwards.
CTCCTCGAGCGTGTCCCCCAACGCGCCGACCTCGGGTGGGACGATCTCCGGCAGCGACCCCCGCCTGGTCCCGAGCACCGGCGTGCCGCTCACCAGCGCCTCGATCAGGGTGATGCCGAATGGCTCGTCCCACAGCGCCGGCATCCAGAGCGTCCTGGCCCCGGCGATCAGGTCCGCCTTGCGGGTTCCCCCCACGCTCCCCACGTACCTGACGTACCGGCTCAGGCTCGGCCGCCATCCACCCGCCAGCAGCAGGCGCCGACGAAGGCGCTTCGCCCCCTTTACCGCCCATCGGTACCCCTTGCTCGCGTGCAGCCGCCCGAGGAACAGGTCGTAGTCGTCCTTGTCCCGGCGGAACCGGAACTCCGCCGGATCGAGCCCGTTGTACACGAACGCCTTGCCGCCGTGCCGCTCGGCGTGGTTGCGGCTGAGGAAGATGATGTTCGCGGCAGCCCTGGTGCCCGGCTTCCAGTTGCCCGGGAGAACCCGGAGCCAGGGACCCTCGGGCTTGATGCGAAGCGGCGCGTAGCTGAGCAGGATGTCCAGATCGGAGGGAAGCAGCGGCCGGATGTCGAACTCCGGCCGGCGGGCCGCTTCGATGTCCACCGGCACCAGCGTGGTCTCGGGCACGCCGGACCCCTGTCCGGCGATCAGCGTCACCCGGTGGCCGGCCTCCGCCAGTCCGCGGGCGAGCCACACGACCATGCGCTGCGTGCCGCCGTACCTGGGGGCCGGGAGGACATCCCAGAAGAAGAGCCCGATGTGCATGCGGCCCGCAATTTAGGCATCTTGCCCCCCGATGCCCATGCGAGTCATGCAGGTACTCCATCAGGGCGGCGGCGCCGGATCGGTGGCCTCGACCCTGCACTTGAGCCTCGGCCTGCTGCGCGCGGGTGTCGAGGTGATTTTCGTCTGCCCGCCCGGCACCGAGGTCGAGGCGCTCGCCGCGGACGGGTGCCTCACCGTCCGCCCCGTGGATCTCCGCCCCGGTGCCCGGCGCGCCAACGCGGCGGCCCTCGCGGAGGTCATCGCGCGGGACCGGCCGGACCTGGTGAACTCCCAGAGCGCGCGCGACCGCGCCGCCCTGACCTGGCTGCGCCTCACGGGACGGCTCCCGATGCCCCTGGTCCTCACCCGCAGGCAGATGCCGCGGACATTCTTCCTGGAGAACTGGCTCGCCTCGCGCGCGGCCGACCGGGTCGTCGCGGTGAGTCGCCCGGTCGCGGCCGCGCTGCGCCGCCGGGGAACGCCGGCACGGAAGCTCGTGGTGATCCCGAACGGTCTCATCACCGCGCGGGTGGATCGCCGGGTGACGGATCGCGAGCTCTTCGACTGGAGGGATCGGATCGGATGGGAGCCGAGCCGGCGGACCATCGGGATCGTCGCCCGGCCCAAGGATCAGCACGTCGTCCTCGCGGCACTCGACCGGGTGCGCACACCGGTGCGGCTGGTGCTCGCCGGGGTGGATCCCACCGGGCCGATCGCCGCGCGGGCTGGTTCGGTCGGCGAGCCGCACGCGGTGGTCTGCCTCCCGTTCGTGGCGGACGTCATGCCGCTGTACCGGCTGCTGGAGATCGTCCTGCTTCCCTCCCGCATCGAGGGATTCTCCCAGGGGCTGCTCGAGGCGATGGCGCTGGGCAAGCCGGTGATCGCTTCGGCGGCGGGCGGCAACGCGGACCTCGTCCGCCACGGGATCGACGGGCTGCTGGTGCCGCCGCTCGATTTGGCGGCGTGGGCCGCGGCGATCGAGCGACTCCTGGCCGACGCGGCGCTCGCGGCCCGCCTGGGCGGGGCGGGACGGGAGACCGCCCGCGCCACCTTCAGTCTCGACCGCACGGTGGAGCGCACCCTGGAGCTGTACCGCTCGCTCGTGGCCGGCCCGCTTGCTCCGGTCGCCCCGCCGCGATGAAATTCTCCCGCCACTCACCCTCGAGCGGAACCGGCGTGGTCAAGATCTCGGGCTTCACCATCGTCAGAAATGCCATCAAGCTGGACTTTCCGGTGGAAGCCAGCATCCGCTCCATCCTGCCGGTGTGCGACGAGGTCGTGGTCAACGTGGGCCGCTCGGAGGACGAGACCCTCGACCTGGTCCGCTCCATCGCCGATCCGCGGATCAGGATCCTGGAGACCGAGTGGGACATGAGCCGGCGCAACACCGTGCTCGGCGCCGAGACGCTGCGCGCGATGCGGGCCTGCACCCACCCGTGGGGCATCTACATCCAGGCGGACGAGGTGTTGCACGAGGCCGGGGCCGCGGAGCTCGTCGCGGCGATCCGCGAGCACGACGCCGACCCGAGAGTCGAAGGGCTCCTGGTGCAGTACCTGCATTTCTACGGCGGGTTCCAGACCGTGGCGACGCACCGTCGGTGGTATCGCCGGGAAGTGCGGGCCGTGCGACTCGACCCGGCGCTCGACATCCGGCCGTACCAGGGCGCGCAGGGATTTCGCGTGGGTCCGGAGCATCGAAGGATCCGGGCTCGTCTCACCGGGGCCCGGATGTTCCACTACGGCTGGGCCCGGCCCGCGCAGGCGCTGCGGGAGAAGCGCGAGCTCGGGAAGACGATGTACCCGTGGCGGAACGCCGACGAGCGCCTGCCGCTGCTCGCCTGGATTCCGGGCATCCGACCGTTCGAGGGAGATCATCCCGCGGCGGCGCGGGAATGGATTGCGGGCCGGGTCGAGGACCCGGAGCGGGTGATCGCGCCTCGCCGCTTTCGCTGGCACCACGTGCGCTACTACGTCTCCGGCTGGATCGAGCGGCTCACCGGCGTCCGCGTGTTCGAGTTCCGCAACTACACCATCGTGTGACCCCGGCCCTCCAGCAGAAGTGGGAGGCGATGGGCGTACGTGTGATGGCGCAGGGCGTGCTCCCGGCCCGCCGTGGCGATGGCCTCGCGCTCCCCGGGTTCCGTCAGGTACCGCTGCGCCAGCGCCACGGCTTCTTCGGCGCCGCGGTACCAGGCGCAATGCACCCCGTCCCGCGCGAACTCCTCGCTTCCCGGCTGCCACGCGCCGAGGTAGAAGCCGCCACAGCCCAGCACCTTCCATATCCGGTTCGAATCGCAGGCGACCTGGTGCTCCTGCCCCGCGATCGCGTGGGCGCCGATCGAGATGGCGGCGCCGGCCACGACCCGCGCGAAGCGCTTGCCCCAGATCGGCCCCCCCGCGACCGGCAGGTCGCCGGCGCCCTCCCATCCGGGCCCCCGGACCTGAAGCTTGCCGACCGCGGCCAGCCGCCGGAGCAGCGCGTGGCGATCGGGGTACTGGCCGGAGCCGACGAAGGACAGATCGCATCGGTAGCGGGAGGGCACGCGCGTCGCCGGTCGATCGTAGGCCGGATCCATCGCCTGGGGAAGGAAGAGCACCTCGGGGATCCCCGCGGCGCGATAGGCGTCGAGCTGGGAGCGGCAGGTGACGAACAGCCGCCCCGCCGCGCGCGCGAGCTGGAGCAGCTCCGGCGCGGGCGTGGGGGCGTAGTCGAAGTACCAGACGCCGCTCACCCGCCCGGCGCACAGCTCGCGGACCTGCTCCGGCTCGAGATGGTGGGCGTGGCGGGTGAAGATGACGGCGTCCGGCCGGAATCCCTCGGCCAGTCTCGTCACCAGCGCGTCCGCGAGGACGCCCAGCCTCCGGCGCCAGCCGGCGACGTCCACCAGCCGGCAGGTATGCCCCAGGGAACGGGCGGCGCGGACGATCGCCATCTCCGTCCGGCGCACGCCCGCCGCGCCGAGAACGACGACTCGCATGCGACTATTATAGCTGAGCGATGCATGTAGCCCTGCTCACCTCCGCCAACGGCTGGCGCGGCTCCGGCTCGAGCTACGCCAAGCTGGCCCGGGGTCTCGCCGACCGCGGGCACGTGGCGCACCTGGTGACCTCGGCGCCCCGGCTGACGTCGAGGCTCGAGGCGATGGAGCTCCCGGTCACCGAGATCCCGGGACGCAACACCGGGCCGCGCGAGGTGTGGGCGCTCCTTCGGGTCCTCCGCGAGATCGAGGCCGACGCGGTGGTGGTGGACACACCGCGCGACGTGCGCCTCGCCGCCTACGCCACGCTGCTCCATCCCGCGCGCATCGTCTACCGCTACAACCTGAACTACCGCCGCGCGCGGGGCGATTTCATGGATCGCGCCTACCTGAAGCGGGTGGCCGCGTGCGTGTACCAGTCGCGCTACATCCAGGAGGACGCCGTGGCCCAGGCGCCCTGGATGGAAAACATCCGCGCCTTCCGCATCCCCAACGGGTACGACGTGGACCGGTACGCTCCCCGGCCCGACGAGGGCCGCGCCTTCCGCCGGCGCTACGCGATCCGGACCGACGCGCGGGTGGTGCTCACCACCGCGAAGCTCACCCGCAACAAGGGGCACGAGGTCGCCATCGCGGCGCTCGGCCGGGTCCACGACGGCGGCACGCCGCTGGTGTACCTGATCTGTGGTGACGGAGGGCGCGAGGCCGAGCTCCGGGGGCTGGCGCGCTCCGCGCGGCTGCCGGCCGTGTTCACCGGGCTGCTCGAGCCGGGCGAGATCGTCGCGGCCCTCGCGGCCGCCGACCTGGTGGTGCACCCTTCGCTCAACGAGATCTTCCCCAACGCGGTCGGCGAGGCGATGGCGTGCGCCCGGCCCGTCGTCGCGGCCGACGCGGGAGGCACCGGCGAGCTGCTCGGCCGCGAAGGGGACGCCGGCGTGCTGGTGCCGCCCGGCGATCCGGACGCGCTCGCCGCCGCGGTGCAGGAGCTGCTCGCCGATCCGGGTCGGCGCGATCGCCTCGGTGAGGCTGCCCGGCTGCGGATCAAGTCCGAATTCCCGCTCCGCCGCATGATCGAGCGCTACGAGGCCGCGCTGCTCGCGGTCATCGAGTAGATTAGCCCCATGGCGCCGCAGCTCCTGCTCACCTACGATTTTCCGCCGATCGGCGGCGGCATCGCGCGGTGGATGGCGGAGCTGGCCAAGCGCTACCCGCCGGGCACGCTGGTCGTCTCCACCGGGCAGCACCCCGACGCCCCCGACGTGGACGCCACCTTTCCCAACCGGGTGGACCGGCTGCCGCTCCCGGCCCGCCGGCTCCGCAGCCTTCAGGGGTTGCTGCACTGGTCGCGGCGCGCGGCCGTCCTGACCCGGCAGTGCGGGGTCGAGTTCATCTGGTGCGGCAACATGAAGCCGGCCTCCTACCCCGCCAAGTGGACCATGGAGCGGCTCGGCACGCCGTTCGGGGTGCTGCTGCACGGCGGCGATCTCCTCATTCTCCAGCACCAGGTCCACCAGTCGCTGCTGAAGCGCCGGACGGCGCGCGCGCTGCTCTCCTCGGCGGCGGTGCTGGTGGCCAACAGCCAGTGGACCCGCGAGTGCTGCATCACCCTGCTGAGCGAGCTGGAGATCGAGTCGGCCGAGAGCCACGTGCAGGTCGTGCCGCTGGGAGCGGACCACGTGTTCTTCCGGCCCGGGGTGGACACCGCCGCGGTCCGCGCGCGCTACGGGCTCGGCGAAGGCCGCTGGCTGCTCTCCGTCGCGCGCCTGGCGCGGCACAAGGGCGTGGACACGGCGCTGATCGCGCTGTCCCAGCTCCGGGACCGGTTCTCCGACCTCCGCTACGCCGTGGTCGGCACCGGAGAGGAGCTGGAGTCACTCGAGGCGCTCGCCGGCCGGCTCGGCGTCGGCGACCGGGTTCGCTTTCTCACCGACGTCCCCGACCGCGACCTGCCCGCCATCTACAACTGCGCCGAGGTCTATCTAGGAGTCTCCCGGCTGATGGAGCAGCGGGTCGAAGGCTTCGGCATCTCGCTGGCGGAGGCGTCCGCCTGCGGCGTCCCGGTCGTCGCCGGACGGAGCGGGGGCATTCCCGAGGCGGTGCGCGATGGCGAGACCGGGATGCTGGTGGATGCGGAGAGCCCCGAGGCGGTGGGCGAGGCGCTCCGGGTGCTGCTGGACGATGCGGCGCTCCGTGCCCGGCTGGGCCAGGCGGGACGGCGCTCGGTCGAGAGCTATTACAACTGGGACCGCGTGGCGGCCGACCTGGCGCGCATCGGGCACGAGTTCGCCCGCCCGGCGGTGCGGGAGGCGGTGTCCTGATGGTCCACAGCCTTCCGCGGACCGCCGCGGCCGACGAGTACGACAGCCAGTATCGCACCTGGCTGGAGCAGCACGGGACGCGGGGACTCGATCTCGACTGGCGCCTCACCCACCTCGAGTGGCGGCAGCGGGTGCTGCTCCGCCGCTATCCGCCCGAGGGCAAGCGGGTGCTCGATTTCGGCTGCATGGACGGGGTGTTCACCCTGCGGCTCCAGCAGATGGGCGCGGAGGCGGTGGGCTACGACATCTCACCAGCCGCGATCGCACAGGCCAAGCAGTTCCGCGGCACCGCGGCTCGCCCCGTGTTCACCACCGTGCCGCCGGGCCCCGGCCAGTTCGACATCATCTACTGCAGCGAGGCCCTGGAGCACGTGGGCGACGACTCGGGACTGGTGGGCGAGCTGGTGGGCTACCTGACTGCGGGAGGATCGGTGGTGGGCACCACGCCGATCGGCGACGAGGAGGGGGGCGAACAGGCCAAGCGCGGCATCTACGACCAGGCGCAGCTCAAGCGCGCCTTGTCACCCTACGGACGGGTCCACGTGTTCCGCTACGCCCGCCGTCCGGTGCGGGACCGGCTCCCCTTCCGAAAGGCCAAGGGCGGGAGACTCTTCCTGTTCCAGGTTACGCCGCCGAATCCTCCGGGCGCACGCTGATGGCGTACGTCGGACAGTTCAGTACGTAGGCACCGTCGATCGGAGACCAGCTCTGCACCGGGCTGTGCACCTCCGCCTTCCCTCTCGCATCCAGCCGGAACACCTTCGGGGCCTGGACCACGCAGGCGCCGCACCCCACGCAGCGATCGTCGTCCACCAGCACGCGCAGCTTGCGCGTGGGGTGTACCCCTCGTGGCACCGCGTCGAGCTTCCCGCCAAGACCATCGAGCGCGAGCGCGGTGGCGCGGTAGCCGGCCTCGAGCAGCTCCTCGTTGCGGTCGAACGCGAACATCGAGATGTGCTCCACCCGCGGCTGGACCAGGACGAGCGGCGGACCCTGCCATTCGCGGAGCTGGCCCTCGATCTGGGTCTGCATCACGATCTCGAGCCCGCGGATGTAGGTGGCGGCGAAGCCCTCGGTTTCGACGGTCGAGCGGACCACGCTGGTGGCGGCGACGTTGACGGCGAGGATCGGCCCGGTGCCGAGCGAGGCGGCGAGTCGCACCGGGAGATTCTCCACCACCGCGCCGTCCACGTAGGCCCGCCCGTTGATGACCCGGGGCGGGAAGATGCCCGGCAGTGCGCAGGAGGCGACCACCGCGTCGGCCACCTTGGCGTCGAGCAGACCGGGAAGCCCCCACATGACCTGGATGCCGGAGTGGAGATCGGCGGTATTGACCAGCAGACGGCGAGGGAGATCGCGGAAGGTGATCTCGCCCACCAGGCTCCGGGTCAGAATCTCCAGCGGTTCGCGGCGGTAAAGGGCGGGGGCCATCAGGCGGCGGAACGCGACGTCGGTATGGGCGACCTGGAAGATGTCCCGCCGACGGACCTGTCGCGCCCGTGCCTCCATCTGCCGGAGCGGCACCCCGGCGGCCCAGGCGGCACCGATGAGCGACCCGATGCTCGAGCCCACCACCAGGTCCGGCACCAGCCCGCGCTCCTCGAGGGCGCGGAGCACGCCGATGTGGGCGAGCCCCTTGAGGCCGCCGCCGCTGAGCACCAGGGTGAAGGGTCGGTCCGGGTTCACTCGCTTGCCCCGGTTGAGGTTGTCTGCGTAGTCTACGCCCGACGAATTTGCAAGAATCATGCGCCGGGCGCGGTGAAGCCCCCGGGTGCAAGCGGGTGCGCGATGGCCACTTCTGGCGGTAACCCAGGTCACGGGACGGACATGCGTCGACACGCTCGAAAAGGCCGGTCTCGTGGTCCGATGGAACCTTGGGGACGGTGCCCGCTCGGAATCGACACACCGTGAGCCTGTCCCCGGGTTACGACGTCGCCGCCCTCCGGGCGGCCGAGTTCCCCTGGACGTCCGACACCACCTACCTCAACAACGCGAGCATCGGCCCGCTGCCGGAGCGCACCCGGCTGGCGCTGGACGAGTTCAATCGGGGCCGGGCTGCGCCGCACACGCTCCCCGACCGCGAGCTGTTCGCCATGCTCGCCGAGACTCGGAAGCGGATCGCGCGTCTGCTGGGCGCATCGGCGGAGGAGATCGCGCTGACCGTCAACACCGGTTTCGGGATCGGCATGGCGGCCCGCGCGCTTCCGCTCGAGCCGGGCGACATCGTGCTGGTGAGCGACAAGGAGTTCCCCGCCAACGTTTACCCCTGGCTCCGGCTCAAGGACCGCGGCGTCAGCATGGAGCTGATGCCGACGACCCCCGAGGGCTGGCCCGACGAAGCGCGGCTGCTGGAGCGGCTGCGGGATCCCCGGGTGCGGGTGCTGGCGGTGTCGCTGGTGCAGTTCAGCAACGGCTACCTGGTAGACCTCGACCGGCTGTCCGCGGCCACTCGGGAGACCGGGGCCTTCCTGGTGGTGGACGCGATCCAGGGGATCGGGCAGGTCCCGGTGGATCTGTCGCGCACCCAGGTGGACGTGCTGGCCTGCGGGGGCCAGAAGTGGCTGCTCTCACCCTGGGGCTCGGGCTTCGTCTACGTGCGCCGCGAGCTGATCGGCAGCCTGGATCCCGCCATCACCGGCTGGCTCTCGTTCGAAGGCACCGACGATCTCACCCGGCTGACCCTCTACGACGATACCCTCCGGTCCGACGCCAGGCGCTTCGAGCTGATGACCCTCCCCTATCAGGACTTTGCCGGGCTCAACGTCTCGCTGGATCTGCTGCTCTCGATCGGGATCGAGCGTATTCGCGATCATCTGCGCACCCTCCACCGCCCGGTGCTCGCCTGGGCCGAGGCGGCCGGCGCGCGGATCGTCTCGCCGCCCGGGGCGAGCGGGTCGGGGATCCTGTGCGTCGCCCCCGACGAGGTCCAGCAGGTCCATCGCCGGCTCAAGGCGGCACGGATCGTCTGCAGCCTCCGGGAGGGAGCGATCCGTCTCAGCCCCCACTGCTTCAATACCGTCGCCGAGATGGAGCGGGTCGCCCAGACGCTCGCCGGGGACTGAGCCATGCGGGTGGCGTTCCTCACCGCACTCTTTCCGGTGCTCTCGGACATTCCCTTCCTGAATCAAATCGTTGGCTTGATCGAGCGGGGCCACCAGGTGGACGTGTACGCCGACGGTCCGCAGCCCGGCGGGCCATTCCACCCCGACGTCGAGCGCCTCGGACTCCAGGCCCTCACTCGGTATCCGCAGCGCTGGCCATCCGGAAGGCTGGAGCGCTGGCGGGCCGCGACACACCTGGTTCTGGAGCATCGGGGCGCGGATCGCCGGACCCTGCTCCGCGCGCTGGATCCGACGCTCTTCTGGCACCGGGCCTGGACGCTCGACCAGCTCCGCCGCACCGCCCGATTCTTGCCCGTGCGCCCCTACGACATCTGCTACTGCGCCTTCGGCATGGATGCGCCGCACGCGCTCAGGCTTCGGCGGCTCGGCGCGCTCGAGGGTGAGCTGGTGGTGGCCTTCCGAGGTGCCGACACCACGAAGTACGTTGCTCGGCGAGGGCCGCGGGTGTACCGGCGGACCTTCCGGCACGCCCGCCTCCTGCTGCCGGTGTGCGAGTTTCTCGGTCGCCGGCTGGTGGCGCTCGGCGCCCCGCCGGAGCGGGTCGTGGTGCACCGTACCGGAATCGACCTGCGGCGCTGGCCGTATCGGGAGCGCAGCGCCGCCGCCGACGGCCGTCTTCGGCTTGTGACAGTGGGGCGGCTGGTGGAGAAGAAAGGAATCGAGTACGTCCTCCGTGCGGTGCGGACTCTGACGGACCGGGGCGTGGAGGTCGAGTACCGAATTCTGGGCGACGGGCCCCGGCGCGACCGGCTCGCGGCGCTGGCGGCGGAGCTCGGCGTCGCCGATCGCGTGCAGTTGCAGGGGCGACACGGGCAGCAGGCCGTGCGTGACGGGGTCGAAGGGTCCGACATCCTGGTCGCGGCGAGTGTCACCGCCGCCGACGGCGACGAGGAAGGGATCCCCAACGTCCTCAAGGAGGCGATGGCCCTCGGCCTCCCCGTGGTCGGGACACGACACGCGGGGATTCCCGAGCTGATCGAGGACGGCGTCTCGGGTTTCCTGGTCCCGGAGCGGGACGAGACCGCACTCGCCGACGCCCTCCAGCGTCTGGCGCGCGAGCCGGGACGGTGGGCCGCCATGGGGCGCGCGGGGCGCGCCAGGATCGAACGTGACTACGACATCCACAGGCTCAACGACCGGCTCGCCGGTCTTCTCGAGCATTTGACCCGGCCGGAGGCACGATCCCGATGACCAGTTTCACCGACATGCTCGCCGCGGGCTACGGCTTCGCCAACCCCGCCATCACGCTCGGAGCGGCGCTCGAGGGCGCCACGGTGCACCAGGAGCCGAAGGTGAAGGTGCCGGTGGCCATGATGAACCGGCACGGTCTGGTGGCGGGCGCGACCGGCACCGGCAAGACCAGGACGCTCCAGTTGCTGGCGGAGCAGCTCTCGACCGCGGGCGTGCCCGTGTTCGTAGCGGACATCAAGGGCGATTTGAGCGGGCTCGCGGTCCCGGGCCAGGCCAACGAGAAGATCACCGGCAGAGCCGGCGACATCGGCTGGCAGTGGGCCGCCGCGGGGGTCCCGGTCGAGTTCGTGAGCCTCACCGGCGCGCTCGGCGTGCAGCTGCGGGCCTCGGTCAGCTCCTTCGGGCCGCTGCTCCTGGGCAAGGCGCTCTCGCTCAACGAGACCCAGACCAGCGTGCTCACGCTCGTCTTCAAGTACGCCGACGACAATCAGCTCCCGCTGCTCGACCTCCCCGACCTCCGCGCGGTCCTCCAGTTTCTCTCCTCCGACGAAGGCAAGCAGGCGCTGGAGAGCTACGGCGGCATGTCGAAGGCCACCGTCGGCGTGCTCCTGCGGAAGCTGGTGGAGCTCGAGGCCCAGGGCGCGGAACGGTTCTTCGGCGAGCCGGAGTTCGACGTGGCGGACATGCTGCGCACGACCTCGGACGGACGCGGCGTGGTGACCTGTCTGGAGCTGGCGGACGCGCAGGACAAGCCGGCCCTCTTCTCCACCTTCATGATGTGGCTGCTGGCCGAGCTGTATCACAACCTGCCGGAGGCGGGCGACCTGCCGAAGCCGAAGCTGGTCTTCTTCTTCGACGAGGCGCACTTGTTGTTCGCCGACGCCTCCAAGCCCTTCCTCGACCAGATCCAGCGGGTGGTGCGGCTGATCCGCTCCAAGGGCGTCGGGGTCTACATGGTCACCCAGACCCCGAAGGACGTGCCCGACGAAGTCCTGGCGCAGCTCGGCAACCGGGTCCAGCACGCGCTCCGGTCTCACACGCCGAACGACGACAAGGCGCTGAAGGCCACGGTGCGCACTTATCCCAAGACGGAGTTCTACGACCTGGAGGAGACGCTCACCTCGCTCGGGATCGGTGAGGCCGTGATCACCGTGCTGGACCCGCGCGGCAGTCCGACGCCGGTGGTCGCCACACGGTTGATCCCGCCTGCCTCGCGCATGGCGCCGCTGAGCCCGGAAGAGCTCCAGGCGGACATCCGCCAGTCGGACCTGCTGGCCGAGTACGGCCAGGCGGTCGACCGGGAGAGCGCGCGCGAGATGCTGGCGAAGCGGATGGCGGGAACGGGGGCGCCCGCCGAAGAGGAGAAGGAGCCGAAGAAGGGCAGGGGAGTCGGCAGGACCGCCGCGAAGGCGGCGGGTGTTGCGGTGGTCGGGGCGCTCACGTCCACCATCGGCCGGACGGTGGGGCGGGAGATCGTGCGGGGGTTGTTCGGGCTGCTCGGCGTGAAGCCTCCGCGGACCCGGCGGACCACGCGCAGCAGGTGGTGAGCACCAATCCGGGGCAGGGGCGACCCGAGCCCGGCCTGGAGTGATCGGAACTGGGGTGGGCGTCGCACGGCGCACCAACGGCCCGCAACCGATGACCCGGGGCGGGCATCCAAACTCACTCTCATGCGCGGACCGGTCCCTCGCTCCGCTCGGGATGACTACGACAGCACCAGCCGCACGTAGTTCTTCTTCCCCTTCCTCAGGATCACGAACGGCTCCTCGGCGGGCCCGTGCAGGTCGCTCTCACCCAGCGTCGCATCCGCGCGATCGATCGCCTGGCCGTTGAGGTAGAACCCCCGCCCCTCGATCCCTCTTCGCGCATCGGCCTTCGAGCTGGCGAGCCCGCTCGCGAGCAGCGCGTCGAGGATGGGGCGCTCCAGCACCTCCGCTCGCGCCACGGACTTGGTCGGCATCTCCGGCAGCGTCTCGAGGTCCAGCGTCCCGCTGAACAGGGCGGCGCTGGCCTGCACCGCCTGCTCGGTGGCCTCCACGCCGTGAACCGTCGCCGTCACCTCGCGGGCCAGCAGCCGCTGGGCGATCCGCCGGCCCGGATCGGTGGCGTGCTCGGCCATCGCCGTGGTGATCTGGTCGAGTCGAAGGAAGGTGAAGAGCTTCAGGTAGCGCTCCACGTCCCGGTCGTCGGTGTTGACCCAGAACTGGTAGAACTGGTAGGGGCTGGTGCGGGCGGCGTCGAGCCAGACGTTGCCTGCCTCGCTCTTGCCGAACTTGCTGCCGGAGGCGTTGGTGACCAGCGGAAAGACGAGCCCGTGTACCTGGGCGCCCTCGCGGCGGCCGACCAGCTCGATCCCCGCGGTGATGTTGCCCCACTGGTCGCTGCCGCCCATCTGGAGCTCGCAGCGCTCGGTCCGCCACAGGTGCCAGAAGTCGTACGCCTGGATCAGCATGTAGCTGAACTCGGTGTACGTGATCCCGACCTCCATCCGGCTCCGCACCGACTCCTTCTGCAGCATGTAACTGAGGGTGAAGTGCTTCCCGGTGTCGCGGAGGAAATCCATCAGCGGGATGCCGCGGAGCCAGTCGGCGTTGTTCCGGATGCGGGCGGCGTTGGCGCCCTCGAAGGCCAGGAAGCGCGCCAGCTGGCGGGCCAGGACCCGCGCGTTCCGGTCGATCTGCTCCAGGCTCATCACCGGGCGCTCTTCCCGCTTGCCGCTGGGGTCGCCCACCATCCCGGTGCCGCCGCCCACCAGCACGATGGGGATGTGCCCGTGGCGCTGCAGCCAGGCCAGTCCCATGACCGGCACGAGGCTCCCGACATGGAGCGAGTCGGCCGTGGGATCGAATCCGACGTACGCGGTGATGGTGCCCTTCGACAGGCGCTCGGCGAGCCCCGGCGTCGCATCCTGGATGAAGCCCCGGGCGCCGAGCGTGGTCAGCAGATCGGTCATAGCGGCGTATCGTACCCGCTGGAAACGGGCCTCGCAACAGGCTAGTTTGCGTCCATGGCCCGCCGGCTCAACTCTCTTGGCGCGCGCGTCAGGCTCTCGCCACGCGCGCGTCGCGTCATCCTGGTCTCACTTCTCGCTGCGGTCGCCTTCGGATTCGCCGTACTGATGGCGGCCTGGACCCGGGCCTGTGCCGGCAACAGCTGTCCCTCCATCGCCGAGCTCGACGCCTACGATCCCAACCAGGCCTCCAAGGTGTACGCCGCCGACGGGCGGCTCATCACCGACCTCGGGCAGGAGCGGCGGACCGTGGTCCCGCTGGGGGAGATGTCGCCGGTGGTCAAGGCGGCCTTCATCGCCACCGAGGACAAGCGCTTCTACGAGCACGAAGGCATCGACTGGTACCGGGTGCTGGGCGCCATCCGGAGCAACCTGATCGAGATGCGGGTGGCCGAGGGGTTCTCGACCATCACCATGCAGCTCGCGCGGAACATCTGGACCGAGGACATCAGCGGGCGCGACAAGTCGCTCCGGCGGAAGCTGCGCGAGGCGAAGGTGGCGCAGGAGATCGAGGACAAGTACCCCAAGGACAAGATCCTCGAGTTGTACCTCAACCAGATCGATCTCGGCAACCGCGCCTTCGGGGTCGAGGCGGCGTCCCAGCGCTACTTCGGCAAGTCGGTCCGCGACCTCAATGTCGCCGAAGCGGCCACCCTCGCCGCGATTCCCAAGGCCCCGTCGCGCTACAACCCCCGGAAAAATCCGAACCTCAGCATCCAGCGCCGCAACACGGTGCTCAATCTGCTGCGCGACAACGGGCTGCTCGGCCCGGAGGAGACCGAGCGGTGGAAATCCTACCCGCTGCTGCTCTCCTCCAGCTCCGATTACAGCGGCACGGCGGAATACTTCGTGGAGTTCGTCCGGCAGCAGCTCGACGCGCGCTTCGGCTCGGATCTCTACCGCTCGGGCTACCGGATCTACACCACCCTCGACCTCGATACCCAGCAGGCCGCCGAGCGCGCACTGGAGGCCCGTCTCGAGGCGATCGAGAGCGGTGCCGACGGCAAGTTCGAGCACCCGACCTATCAGGAATACCAGAACTCCAAGGCCGACGAAACCGACGGCTCGGACCGCAAGCCGACGCCCTATCTCCAGGGCCTCGCGGTGACGATCGAGGCCAAGACCGGCCAGATTCGCGCCATGATCGGCGGGCGCGACTTCGGCGACAGCAAGTTCAACCGCGCCACCCAGGCCCTCCGGCAACCCGGCTCCACCTTCAAGCCGATCACCTATTCGGCGGCACTGGAGGCAGGGTATCCGCTGTCCCACGTCATGGTGGACGACTCCCTGAGCCTCCTGATCAAGCCGGACGAGCCGCCCTGGACCCCGCAGAACTACGACCTGGAATTCGACGGGCCGATGACGTTGCGGCGCGGCCTCTACCTCTCGCGCAACATCATCGCCATCAAGCTGGGGATGGAGCTGGGCGAGCAGGCCGTGGTGAGCGAGGCGGCCAAGTTCGGCATCAGCACGCGCGTGCCCCCGGTGCCGTCCATCCATATCGGCTCGGCGGACGTGATTCCGCTGGAGATGATCGCGGCGTACACCACCTTCGCCAATCTGGGTGTCCGGACGGTGCCGAACTCGATTCTCCGGGTGGAGGATCGGAGCGGCAAGATCGTCTGGCAGCCGGCGGTGCGCTCCGTCGCGGTACTGGACAGCGCCCACGCCTGGCTGATGACCGACGCGCTGCGCGACGTGGTCCGTCATGGCACCGCGGTCGGCTCCGTGGGTGCGAGAATCAACTTTCCCGCCGGCGGGAAGACCGGCACCACCAACGACGGCTTCGACGTGTGGTTCATCGGCTTCACCCCCGACCTCGTCACCGGCATCTGGATCGGCTTCGACCAGCCGCGCAAGATCAAGGCAAACGCGCAGGGCGGGATTCTCGCGGCCCCCGCGTGGACCGCGATGATGCGCGAGATCTACGAGCGGCGAGCGCTTCCCGCCGCATGGCCCCGGCCCGCCGGGCTCTCCGCGCTCGACATCGACAAGACCACGGGCTACAAGGCGACGCCCTTCTGCCCCAAGGACGTGCACTACATCGAGTCTTTCATTCCCGGCACCGAGCCGACCGGCTTCTGCCCGATCCACTCGCCCTTCGGCAGCGTCGGCGGCGTCATGGGAGGCACCGGACCGGGGCCGACCACGGGCCAGCCCGCATCCACCGCTCCCGCCATCGGGGTGCCCCAGGCGGACACCATCGGTGCGCCGCTGGCTCCCTCCCAGTCCTCTCCCCGCGGAGGCTCGGGTGTGATGGGGGGCTCCGGCCCCGCGGCCGACCCTCGGCAATAGATGCCCGCGCGCCGCATCGCGGCCCGCTGGGTGCTTCCGATCTCGGGACCGCCGATCGAGTGCGGTGCGGTGCTTCTCGGCCCGGACGGCCGGGTGCAGGTCGTAGGTCCGGATGAAGCGGTGCCGCGTCCGGCGGATGTTCCCGCCGAGGAATTCCCCGACGGTATCCTGCTTCCCGGTCTGGTGAATACCCATACGCATCTCGAGCTGACCGGCTTCGACCTGGGGCCACCGGATCGCGATTTCGCGGCGTGGATCGCCCGAGTCCGTGCAATCAAGGAAACCCGCGACGCCGACGGGTTCGTCGCGGCGGCCCGACTCGGCCTGGCGGACTGCTACGCGGCCGGAGTGACCACCGTCGCCGATACCGGCGACACCGGCTCGGTGATCCGAGCCATGGCCGACACCGGCGCATCCGGGATCGCGTACCAGGAAGTCTTCGGACCCCACCCGGCCCAGGCAGCGGCATCGCTCGCGGAGCTGCGCGAACGGGTGGCTGCGTCGAGCCGTTTTGCCGGCGGACGGGTTCGCCTTGGCGTCTCGCCGCACGCGCCGTACACCGTGAGCGGGCCGCTCTACTCGGCGGTGTCGGAATGGGCCGCCCGGGACGGTCTGCCGCTGGCCGTTCACCTGGCGGAGTCCCCCGCGGAGTCCGAGCTGCTGGAGCGAGGGTCGGGTCGCTTCGCCGAGGCCTGGGGCCGGCGAGGCATCCCGCTTCCCGAGCCGGCCGGCCGGTCACCGGTCGAGTGGCTGGATCGGCATGGCGTGCTGGGCGAGAGTACGCTCTGCATCCACGTCGTTCACGCCTCGTCGCAGGATCTCGGACGATTGGCGCGATCTGGTAGCGCGATCGCGCACTGCCCGCTGAGCAACGCGGCGCACGGTCACGGGACCGCGCCGCTCGAGGGATTCCTGGGTCACGGCCTCCGGGTGGGTCTGGGCACCGACTCGGTGCTCAGCGTCTCCCGACCCGATCTGCTCGCCGAGGCGCGGGCGGCGCGGGCCATCGCCGGGCTGGATGCCGACTCCGCCCTGGCGCTCTGTACCCTCGGCGGGGCGGAGGCGCTCGGGCTCGAAGGTGAGATCGGCAGCTTCGATGTGGGGAAGTGGGGCGACTGTGTGGTGCTGAAATGCCCGGCCGCGGCATCGTCGCCGGCCGGGGGCGCGCTGGAATCCGGGCGTGAAGGAGTGATCGCCACTTTCCTGGGAGGACGGGACGTGTACCGAGCCGAGCCGGTGGGATCATGAAGATCCAGCGCCATGCCGCGATTCTCCGCGTCGTTCGCGAGCGGAGGATCGAGAGCCAGGACGAGCTGCGGGAGGCCCTGTCGGAGGAGGGGTTCGTCGTCACCCAGGCGACCCTCTCCCGCGACATCCGGGAGCTGGGCCTCGCCAAGCTGTCCGATCCGCAGGGAGGCGCGTACTACGCCCATCCCCATCGGGCGGCACTGCGTCCCGACCTGAGCCAGGTCCTGCCGGCGCTGCTGGTCAGCGTGGACGGTGTGGGGCCCCTGCTGGTGCTCAAGACCGCGAGCGGCTCGGCAGGGGCGGTGACCGAGGCGCTCGATCAGGCGGGGTGGGGCGAGGTGATGGGCACGATCGCGGGGGACGATACCGTTCTGGTGATCACCCGCAGTCAGAAGCTCCGCGAGGCGATCGCGACCAGAATCCAGGGGTTGGTCAAGAAGTAGCCGCGGCGGACGCGTCCTCGAGAGGAACGATCGTCTGGTGCTTGCCGCTGGGGGCGAGCGGGATCGATTCCACCGGCGCTACGGTGAAGTGGAGACCGGGAGCAAACTTCTCGGCGAGTTGCCGGGCGATCTCCTTCGCGGCAGCCGGCTGCCACGTGGCGGACGGCACGACGAGCACGCTCAGCGCATCGGCGGCGGTCTGCCGCACCTGCCAGTGTCGCACCTCCGGAAACTGCTTCATCGTCGCCCCGAGCATCATGCTGTAGAGCACCCGTCCATCCGGGGTGCGGATCACGTGACGGGTCCGCCCCTGCACCCGGCTCAGCCGGGCGAGTCCGCGGCCGCAGCCACAGTGGCCCGGAATCCGCGCCGCCAGATCTCCCAAGCGATAGCGCAGCAGCGGCTGGGCGAGACAGCCGAGCTGGGTGACGACGACCTGACCGGTCTCCCCCTCCGCTACCGGCTGGTCGCGTTCGTCCAGGATTTCGACGATCTGCATGTCGTCGTTGAGGTGCAGTGCGCCGCGTTCCTGGGGACACTCCCAGCCGAGCGGGCCCATCTCGACGCTCACGTACACGTCCAGCGGCGCGACACCGAACGCGTCTGTCGTGATCGCTCTTCCTCGGTCGCTGAGCGCCATGGCCGCGCTGAACACAACCTTGGGCCTGAGGTCCGTGATGCCGCGCTCCAGCACGGCGTCCGCGATCGCCTCCAGGCTCATGGCATAGGATGACAGCGTATGGGGGTGCAGCTCGCGGAGAATCTCGATCTGTCGATCCACCGGCTCGAATACCGAGATGTGGCGGATCTCCGGCAGAAGGCCAAGCTGCCGGAGCAGCGCCACCGGCCCCGTCCGCGCCACCGCACGGCCGAGATTGAGATTGACCTGGGTGTCGAAGACTCGGTGGCCAAAGGCGTGCAGCACCCGGGCCCAGAGCGCGGACACCTGTGCCTGATCCCGAACGCTCCTGAATACCTGCACCGGCTGGCCGGTGGAGCCGGACGTGGTGACCGGGGAGAGCCGCTCGACCGGCTCCGCCAGGAGCCCGCTCTCCGACGTCTTATGGAGGGTGGCCTTCTCGAGTACCGGCAGCCGGCGCAATTGCTGCTCGTCGGTCAGCCCGGTGGGCTCGATTCCCGCTTCGCGAAAGAGTCGGCCGTAATAGCCGGTCCGGGCGGCCGCCGCCGCCAATCGCTGCAGCCGTGTGGCCCGCAGACGCCGCAACTCGCTCGGGGAGAGCCATTGTTCCCGCTTCCGGGCCCGGGAGGCCGTCAGCAGGGTAGCGATTTGGGTGATCGAGGGCACGGGCCTAAGGTAGCAGCCCGGGACTTCCCTTGCCGGGGGCGGGGGCCGCGTTTACGATTTTCAGGAGATGGCGCTGCCTGATCTGGTTGGCGCCGTTGGGTTTGTGTGTCCACCCCCCGGTCTTCGCCCCGGAGAAGTAGCGTGCGGTGCCTGGCGTTGAACGCCTCATTCGAACCGCTGACCATGGTCCCGGTCCGGCGCGCGCTGCGCCTGGTGATCGAGGGCAAGGCGGAGATCGTCGAGTCGGACAGCGATGACGTCGTTCGAAGCGAACGACTCGTACTGCCCAAACCGGCCATCATCCGCCTCGTCAAGTTCGTGCACGTCCCCCGCCGCTTTCGTCGCCAGGTCACCAACACATTCCTCTTCGCTCGCGATGGCTACCGGTGCCAGTACTGCCACCGGGGGCACGGCGAGCTGCGGCACCGGGAATGCCTCACCCGCGACCACCTGATTCCGCTCTCGCGCGGCGGGGACAACGAGTGGACCAACGTGGTGACCGCATGCAGCACCTGCAACACCCGCAAGGGCAATCACCTGCCGGTCGAATGCGGGATGCATCCCTGGACGGCGCCCCGCGAGCCCCACTTCGTCCATCTGTCGTGGGCCGTGCGCCGGCTCTCCTCCCAACAGGCCAAGTACATCAAGCTGTTCTATGGCGACGAGGCGCTGAAGGCGCTGGGCGGGGTGGCGTAGCAGGCGGTTCCCACCGGGCTACCGGATCGTGAATCGCCGGGTTCTCGCCTCCAGCCGGAGACTCGGCAATCCCGCCAGACGCAGCAGGAATCGAGTCGCCCCTCGCTCCAGGGTTTCGCCCAGTCCGGCCTGTCCGCCCCCGCCGTTTGCTTCACCCTCCAGGAAGCGGTCCAGCTCGTCCAGATCGGTGTCCGAGAGCGTCGAGACCTCCAGCGTCGCAGCGTAGTAGTAGTTCCCGGCCTCGTCGGGACTCACGTTGATCTGGTAGGCGAAGGCGAGCGCCGCCGTGAGCGCGTCCAGGGTGGCGTAGCGCCGTTCCTGCACCCGGCTGCCGAAAATGGTGAGCATGGTGTATTCGTCGAGCAGCGGCTCGTGCCGCACCACCACGTCCCAATAGAGCTGGCGGGTGAGCTGGTCGAGCCAGCCGTTGCGCGAGCGCCAGACCTCGACCCGGTAGTGGAGCCGCACCGGCAGGCCCGAGCGGAGGGTAGAGAGCCAGCGGCCGTCGCCCAGCAGGTTGTCGGACCGTATTACCGGTGCCCGCTGGCCCCTGGCTGCGGAGTCCGGAGTGAGCCGGGCCTCGAGGCGCACGGAGTTGCCGGCCTGTCCCAGTGCGTTGCGCGGGAAGCTCAGGCCGATCAGCGCCAGGGCCAGGAGAAATCCGGCCACTAGAACCGGCGCTGGAGCCGGACCAGGAACTTGACCGCCTCGCCCTCGGACACGCCCTTCGCGAGGTACGCGCCGATCTCGCCGGCGTCGAGCCCGATGCCGAGATCCACCTTCCATTCCTCGAACGACGGTATCCGGTTCACCGGGACCTGGCCCGGGCCGCTTCCCGCCAGCCAGCCCTTGCCCACGTCGGAGAACAGGACCAGGTCGGCCTCCTCGATCCCGATGAACCGCCGGCTTCCGTTCGCGGACCGGGTGCGGAAGCCGAGGTTGAGGCCGAGCCGGCTGCGAACCTCGACCTGGGCGCTCACCACCCGGTCGCAGAGGGCGGGCATGGAGGGATCGTTGAATCCGCTGGGCGCGCAGTCGAACGCGCGGAAGTCGTAGCCGGGAAGCACGTCCGGCCCCCCGAGCGACACCCGGCGCTGCACCGGGAAGCGGTCGCCGCCCACCCAGCCGTCGGCCCGAAGTCTGGCGTTCACCCGTAGCGAGGGTGTGATCCGCGAGTACCGCCGCACGTCGAAGAAGACCCGGTCGAAGGCGTAGCGTCGTCCGACCGGCAGATCGGGCCGCACCACTCGGGGCAGGATCACCGGGGCCACGTCGCCGCTGCTGGAGTGCTCGAACCGCGCCCGGATCAGCCAGCCGGTGCTGGGCAGGTAGCGCTCGTTCCGGGTGTCCAGGTCGAGCTGGATGCCAGTGGTGATGTAGTGGCCGTCGTCGATCAGCGGGTTGCGGCGCCAGCGGTCGCTGTTGCGGAAGAGCGACCAGGGATCCGTCGCGCGGACGGTGCGCTCCTCGTCCCGCCGGCGCGAGAGCTCCAGGCGCAGCGCGCGGCTCACCTGGGCCCACACCTCCCCGCCGTAGCCCCTCCGGTCGTAGTAGTCGCGGTAGTCGCGCTGAAGCAGGAACGCGGACCACCCCGACTCGCTGGGAGAGAGGGGATGGTCCTCGAATGCCGCCAGCTCGCTGTACACCCGTCCCGCCACGCCGAAGCGGCCGTAGCGGAACTCACCCCGTGCGGAATAGCCGAAATCGGCGAGTCCCGACTCGCTGCCCGCCGTGCGCAGGGTGCCGTCCAGGTCGAGTCGGAGCGACGAGCGCTGGCCGGTCCGGAGGTCGAACTTCGGACCGAAGACGATGGGGAGCCCTTCGATCCGGTTGTAGGTCCCGCCGGTCGCCAGCATCAGCGTGGTGCGCACCTTCCCGGTCTGGAAGCTGGTTCGCGCGGCGGCGAGGTCGCCGATCGGTCGCCGCCGCTCGCGGATCTCGAGCAGCCCCTCTTCCGTCCCGGCCACCGGCGCGGCGTCCCAGAACACCCGCTCCCGCCCCCGGTGTCTCGCGCCGGCGCCCCGGATGAGCCGGCCGCCGATCACCAGGATGTCGCCCCGCACGTCGGCGCCCGGCAGCAGGTGAAGGGTGCCGTTGGCCACCGCGATGGGTCCTTCCACCCGCCCGGCGATGCGGAGATTCCCGCGATGCAGCGCCAGCCGACCTTCGAACCTGCTCTCCGAGGGAATGGTCACGTCGCCCTGCACCCGGGTGGTGCCCGAATCGTTGTAGAAGGCGATCAGCTCGGCCACCACTTCCGGCGGCGGGCCCACGCGCTCCAGGCTGTCGGCGAGCGGCGCGTCCGGATCGATGACGATGACGCTGTCCTGGGCCCGAAGCGGGGGCGCCAGTGCCAGCATGATGATCAGGGCGGCGAGCGGTCTCACGCGTCTCCTTCCGGGGCCTTCTCGATCCCGAGCCGGCGCATCCGGCGATAGAGGTTCGCGCGATCGGTCTGGAGCACCCGCGCCGCCTCCGCGACGTTCCCCTCCGCCTGCGCCATGGCCGCGCTGATCATGACCCGCTCGAAATCATCCAGCGCATCCGAGAGCGGCTGGCCCAGCGGAACCGGAGCCGCCGGTGCGGAAGGACCGCCCCGAAGCACGCCGCGCACCGCCGCGGCGTCCACGGTGGGTCCGCACAGGATGCTGAGCCGCTCGACCAGGTTCGCCAGCTCGCGCACGTTGCCGGGCCACGAGTAGGCGCTGAGTGCCTCGAACGCGCCCGGCGTGAACCCGACCGCCTGCCGGGGGCGCACCCGCTCCGCCAGATGGGCGACGAGGGCGGGGAGGTCCTCCAGCCGGTCGCGGAGCGGCGGCAGCGAGATGGGGAAGACGTTGAGCCGGAAGAAGAGATCCTCCCGGAAATTGCCGGCGGCGACCTCGTCCTCCAGCCGCCGATTCGTGGCCGACACCACCCGCACGTCGGTGCGGAGCGAGGTCTCGGCCCCGATGCGCTGCAGCTCGCCCGTCTCCAGCGTCCGAAGCAGCTTGGCCTGCGCCTCCGGACTCAGGTCGCCGATCTCGTCGAGGAAGAGCGTGCCCTCGTGCGCCAGCTCGAAGCGGCCGATGCGACGCTCGGTGGCGCCGGTGAAGGCCCCGCGCTCGTGCCCGAACATCTCCGATTCGACCAGATCGCGCGGGATCGCGGCGCAGTTCACCGTCACGAACGCCCGGTTGGCCCGGCGACTGGCCGCATGCACCGCCGCGGCGACCAGCTCCTTCCCGGTACCGGACTCTCCGGTGACCAGCACCCGCGCCTCGGTGGGCCCGACCCGCTCGATCAGGGCCCGCACCTGCTGCATCGGCGCGCTGTCCCCGATCAGGTGCGCCCGCCGCGCCAGCTCCGCCTGGAGCGCCCGGTTCTGCGCCCGGGTCCGGTCCAGCTCCAGTGCCGCCCGGACCGTCACCAGCACCGCCTCCGGTGCCAGCGGCTTCTCGAGGAACTGGAAGGCGCCCAGCTTCACCGAGCGCACCGCATCGGTGAGCTGCGCCTTGCCGCTCATCATGATGACCGGCGTGTGGCGGCCGCGCTCCCGCAGTCGGGAAAGCGTCTCCAGTCCGTCGGGACCGGGCGGCATGAGGAGATCGAGCAGGATGACGTCCGGATCGGCCTGGTCCACCAGCAGCAGCGCGGCGTTGCCGTTCGGGGCCTCCGCCACGCTGAATCCCTCGTCCCGCAGCAGCGCGGCGAGCATCCGGCGGATGTTCGCCTCGTCGTCCACCAGCAGGACGTGACCCGAGACCGGCTTCACAGGCCGCGAAGCCTCACCACGAAGGTGGCTCCGCCGCCGCGGGTCCGCTCGACCGCGATGGTGCCCTGGTGCAGCTCGAACGTCTGTTTGGCCAGCGCCAGGCCCAGCCCGGTCCCGCCTTCCTTACCGGTGCAGTAGGGATCGAAGATGCGCCCCTCGAGCTCGGGCGGGATCCCGGGACCGTGGTCGCGGACGGTGATTCGCGCGCCATCACCCACCGGGGCGGCGAAAATCTCCAGGTCGCCCGCCCCGCCGGAGGCCTCGACCGCGTTGCGAATGATGTTGCTGAATGCCCGCCGGAGCGGATCGTAGTGACCCTGGAGCGCGGGTGTGTCGGGATCCAGGGTGAGCCGGGCCGTCATGGTGGGCGGAACCGAAGTGCGCACCAGCTCCTCCAGCAGCTCGCACAGGTCCACGGCGGCCGCGGGCCCCTCCGGCAGGCGCCCGAACTCGGTGAATTCGCGCGCCAGTTGCTCCAGCCGCTCGGACTCGGCAGTGAGCACCTCGATCGCCTCCTGGGTGACCGGGGAAGAGGTGCGCGCGAGCTGGGCGACGGCGAGCCGTATCGGGGTCAGCGGGTTTCGCATCTCGTGCGCGACCCGCCGGGCGGTTTCCCGGAAGGCCCGCAGCCGCTCGGCCTCGATCTCCTGAGCCCGTCCGTGCTCCATGGCGACCGCCATCTCCCGCAGCGCGGTGCGGAGCGCGGTGAATTCGGGCGCCCCCCGGCGGGGCAGGTCGGGCGGAAGCGGCTCCATGCGCCGAATGTGTCCGGTCCAGCCGATCAACTCCTCGATCGGCCGGCTCAACTGACGGGAGAGATGACCCCCCAGCCGAACCGAGGCGTACAGCGCCGCGGCTCCCAGCAGAAAGACGGCGAGGCCCAGGCCCGCGTAGTAGTAACGGCCGTAGGTCTCCGCGCGCTGGAACTGGCCGATGGCCCGGTTGAGCGTCGTTGCATGCGCCTCGAGCGCGGCCCGCTCCTCGGGTCCCAGGTCGGTGGAGTCGACGGTCCGGAGCAGAACCCGGCCGGTGGCACCCACCTCCTCCAGGGCCTCGCGGGGTCCCACCGCCGGGGTGGCCGACCGGATGGTGAGGCCCCAGCCGACGATCGCCACGGCCGTCGGCACCGCGCCGAGGCAGATCAGGATGAGGAGTATGCGCTGGTGGAAGGAGAGCCGCATCGGCCCTGAAGATAGCCCGCGATCCCGGACAGGGCCCACCCGAGTGCCGCCCCGGCCGCGCCGCCGACCCATTCGGACCAGTGGACCGGGGCATAGCCGGCGACCCGGGGAAGCACCCACAGGCCCGCGCCCAGCGCGAGGGCGATTCCGGCAGCCGCCACCGGCCGGCTCCGGACACCGGCCGCGAAGTAGCCCACCGGCAGCATGAATCCGGCGATCCAGATCGCCGTCACCAGACGGAACGGCCGGCGGGGATCGATGCCCCAGGGAAAGAGCACCGTCCACCCCTGCGACGGGCTCAGCGCCAGCTCCATCGTCGCACCTATTCCCGAATGGCGGGAGGAGATCCACATGCGCCGCTCCCGAACGCCCGCGTGGATCTCGACGGGCAGTCCCGCCGCGGGCGGAAACGCATCGGGGAGCCGCAGGATGGGGGAGAAGAGCCGGAGACGCCGGCTGGCGGTCGGAGCGGTGAACGCGACCGAGCGCCGGTGCTGGGCGAGCATCATGAGCAGTCTCCCGCGTCCGCGCACCGTGTGGATCAGGACGCGCGACCGCTCGGGACTTCCCGACACCAGGACGACATCCAGCGTGACCGCGCCGGACCGCAGCGCCTCCTGCAGCGGGGCACCGCGAAAAAGTTCCCTGTCGCAGGGAAGAATCACGTCGTTCAGTACCACCGACCGTACCGTTCTCGAGAAGACGTCCGCGACTTTCGCGCTGCGGGTACACTCGCTGCGGAGCTGCCCACCCGGCGCCCACGGCATCATCGCCACGGCGGACAGGCCGAGGACGGCGAGCCAGAGTACGGCCGCCCCGGCGAGGTAGCGCCGGGCGTCTCGCGGTGCGGGTTCTACGAGGTCCGGGAGCCAGGGCGCGACGGCCGCCGCGATCGCCGCGCCACCCGTGTTGGTGAGCAGGTCGCTGAGTGACGCGTCGCGTCCGGCGACGACGAAGTACTGCAGGCCTTCCACCGCGAGCGACAGAAGCGCGGCGGCCGCCACGACCCGGAGCCACGACCAGCCGAGCAGCCGCAGCCCGGTCGCCATCGGGGCGAAGAGCAGGAGGTTGAGGAAGACGTCGGCGCCGCCGTTATCGCCGCAGACTAGGCAGAGCAGCGGTGTGAGCGCCGTGTACGAGGCCTTGTCGGGATCGGGGAAGAGCGTAAGGCCGAGAATCGCGGCCGCTCCGGCCACCGCGAGCAGGATGGCGACACGGCGTGTCGGCTGCGTCGGGAGGGCGGCCTTGATGGGGCGGGTCGTCACGCCGGTAGAATGTACCCGGGTCGTGGAGGCGTCGCAGTGACTAGGTCGCTCCGCTGGTAGCCGTCGTTCGCGGAGCTCCGGTGGTATCGAGCAGTCGAATGGGTGGCGCGGGGAGCTCGGGCGGGGCGCCGCGGCGATCGAGGAACTCGCGGGCCCAAATCTCGATGAGCAGCAGGCTCCAGATCCGGCCGGCCCTCTCCACGCTGTACGGCTGTCCTCGCAATCGCCGGAGGAGAGCCGCCAGGTAGGCCGGCTCGAAGAAGCCGCGCTCCCGAACTGCTCCGGGGGACAGCAGCTCGACCGCCATCCGGTCGAGCGCGTCCGCCATCCGGGCCTGGTGGTGGAGTCGGTCGCCGCGCGTGAACCCGCCGCCCAGTGCCACGGGCCCCGGTGCGCCAGGCTGTGCAAGGGCGGTACCCACGAAGATCGGATCGGTGCAGGGACCGACCAGCCTGATGCCGACCCCGCTGAACAGGCGCTCGATCGACGCCTGCATCCGGAGTCGCTGAAGCGCGTCCACAGCCGCGCCGGCAAGGGATGGCAACGGCGCCGCTCCCCGGATTCGGGCAGCGGGAAAGCCGCCGCCGCGATGATAGACCGCCTTCAATGCGGACAGCGGCTTCCGCAGCAGGTCCCCCAGCGCGGAACCCGCGAGGCGGCCCGTGCCCGCCGCACCCATCAGCTCGCCGAGTCCGGCCCCGGTGACCGCCACCGTGACGTGCCGCGCCGCTTCGCGGGCGCCGGCGAACAGATACCCGATTTCGATGCCGCCGGACGGCTCCTCCAGGTGCCACACCATCCACGGCAGCAGCGAATCGAGGTCCTCCGGATCGAGAATCACCGTGTGGTGCCGGCTCCCGACCGCTCGGGCGGTTCGAGCCTCCTCGGCCAGGGCGGGGTCGTTCGGACCGCAGCCGGTCGCGATCGTGTGGATCTCCCGCCCTTCCGCGACCGCGCGGGCACCATCCGCCACCAGCACCGAGCCGAGCCCTCCGCTCAGGGCTACTCCGATGCGCCCGCAGCCGACCACCTGAGGTCGCAGCGCCGTGATGAGCGCGTCGCGCAGCGCACTGGATCCGCGCGCCGCCATCGGATGCGGCGTGGGGTTCCAGTAACGCCGGCTGGACAAGCGGCCTGCCCGCACCTCCAGCACGCATCCGGGGGCCACCGAGTAGATGCCCCGCATACACGAATGTCCGGGACGAACCCACCCGCTGGCGTGCACCACCTGGAGCTGATCGAGATCGGGGTGGACAGAGACACCGTCGAGCGCCAGCAGCGCCTTGTACTCGCTGGCGAACACGAGGCGATCGTGGGTCGAAGTGAAGTAGAGGGGGGCGCCGCCCATGGGGTCGCGGGCCAGCAGGAGGCGGCGCTCCGGCCCGTGCCAGATGGCGACGGCAAACTGGCCGGCGAGCCGCGCCAGGCCCTCGGCGCCCAGCGAGTCAACCAGCTCGAACACCAGGCCCGCGTCCTGGGCAGGCCCCACCGCGTCGCCGTCTCGCCGGCGCAGCAGCCCCGCGACCTCGCCTCGATTGTCTATGGCTCCCTCGAAGGCGACCGGTCCATGCTCCTGGACGTCGACGATGCGCCGGGCGCCCCGAATACCGAGATGGAGGTCGCGGCCGGGTGACCATTCTGCCGCCTCGCGCCCACGGTGGGCCAGGCGGCTTCCCAGCATTCGCAGCTCGGCGTGGTCAGCCGGCCCGAGGATGCCGTACAGTGCACCCACGAGGCCTCCAGTGTGCAGGACGTACGGATAGAGTGAGGGCGAAGGTAGGGTGCCGGTCCGGGCCGGACCGTGACACAGGTAACATCAGGAAGGTGGGGGTCAGGCCGTCAGGCGGGCCCGGACGATCAGCTTGTACCCCGGCTGGAGCCACAACAGGGCGTCGAGCCGGGAGGTGGCCCAGAGGAAGGGGTAGAGGCCGGAGAGAAGCAGGAACTGCTTCCGATGCTTGCGGACGTCGGCCTGGGTGACGACCGTGCCCTTGGACGAGCCGCGGGCGTCGCCGGCCCCCCGCTGCATCGCGAGGTACAGGCCGTTGAGGGCGGTGTCCACCAGCTCCGAAAAGGTTTTGGAGTAGGTGGCCGACCGCTCGATCGCAAACCGGGGACCCAGCACGGCCCGGAGGCCCTCGAGGGTGTAGCCGGGGCGCAGATGCCCGTGCCACTCGTCCGTCAGGCCGATGGCGTGCCGGAACCGGTTCAACAGCGAGCGCGGCTTGATGTGGGGCACGTTGATGATGACCCGGCCCCCCGGCTTCAGGATGCGGGCCAGCTCGGCGCCGAACCGGGTGTCGTCCACGATGTGCTCCAGGTAGTCCACCACGACCACCTGGTCAAAGGTCCGGTCGGCGAATGGTGTGCGCGCCCCGTCGAGCTGGTGCACGTCGTCGCCTACCAGCTCGCGGATGGATGCCACCGTATGTTGGTCGAGGTCGGCGCTGGCCCACTGGCCGCCACGCCGCCGAAGCAGCAGGCTGATCACCCCGTTGTCGGCGCCGATGTCGAGGCATCGCCGGCCCGCGGGATCGTCCATCATCGCCGTGATGCGGGCAAATTTCGCCTGCTTCAGCACCGACTTCCGGAACAGCGTCACCGCCCACTCCGCGCTCACGTCACCGCCGGGGTCGCGACCGGCAAACGGAGATGCCGGGAGACGATGTAGAATGCGGTCGAGCTCCGCACCAGCCAGCCCAGGCCCACGCCGTAGATGACGCCGGGCAGTCCCCAGCGCGCCCCGGCGGCCGCTCCGGCCACGGCGATCACGACGGCCACCCATCCCAGCACGCTCAGCACCGAGAGCTCACGGGCGTCGGCCAGGGCCGACACGGTGGACTGCGCGAAACCGTTCATGATCTTGACGACACCGGTCACCAGTGCCGCCAGCACCAGCGCCGCCGAAAGGTGGTACTTGCCGTCGAGCAACCAGCGCTCCACCAGCGGCGTGGCGATCCAGATGACCGCGGAGCCGAGCGCCACGATCGGCAGGATCAGCCGGGCCTCCTTCGCGATCAGCCGGCGCCGCTCCACCACGCCCGGCGCGGCCCGGAGCCGGGGGAGCAGGGAATAGCCCACCCCCATCTGGAGCACACGAAAGAGCGAGCCGACGATCGCGCCCAGGACGCCGTAGGTGGCGAGATCGTGGAGCGGAAGCAGGTGGGGAATGAGCAGCCGCTCGAGCTGGATCAACAGGAGCCCCGCCGCGCTCAGGCCGGCGACCGCCACCGCCTCGCTCCAGGGGAATTCGACCGAGCGGTGCGGCTTCGCGTGGTGTTCCCGGGCGAGCATCCACCAGCCGGCCGCGGCGGTGGCGACGAAGCCGACGGTCCAGACCAGCAGCGGCCCTCGGGCGTCACGGGCGCCGGCGACGACGACCCACAGCGCGGACAGCAGCAGGACGAGGTTGGGGCTCTGATTGAGGGCGAGCGAAATGCCGAACCGCTGCTCGCTCTGGAACTGCGCGGCGGCCACCAGAAGCGCCCCGCCCGCGGCGACGCTGACCAAGATCATCAGGGCGACCGGGAGGGACGTCTCATAGGCCACCAGGCCCAGCGCGCCGAAGACGAGCGCCACCGGCACGATCGGTCGCAGAATCCGCCGCAGGAGCCGGGGGCCGGCCTCCAGCGCGCGCCGGTTCACCATGCCGTCGGCCCCGGCCGGGGCGAGCGGGTAGCCGACGCTGATCAGCGCTACGACGAGCGTGAACAGCGCGTACTGCTCGGTGGGCAGCACTCGCGCCAGCACCAGGTTGGCCACGGCGAAGCCGAGACCCGACAATCCCAGCACCGCGACGCTGCGAAGCGTGGGCGACCCCCACAGCCGCTTCACGCGTGGTTCCGTCGCACTCGGGCTTCCATCGTGGTGTAGAAGGCTTCCAGCTTCCGGCGCGCTGCCTGTGGTGTGTGCTCGCGCTGGACGTACTCCTTGGCGCTGGCGGCCAGTCGGCCCCGGAGCTCGGGGTCGCTCATCAGCTCCGCGAGTCCTCGGCCCAGCGCGGCGGGCTCGGGATCCACGAGGTAGGCCAGGCGATCGTCCAGCACCTGCGTGTGGGTGCGGAGCCGGGTCGCCAGCACCGCCGAGCCGGAATCGAGGTAGGAGTAGATCTTCATCGGCGTGTTGAGCCCCTTGAGCCGGGGCGACACCAGCACGTCGGCCTCGCGCAGCAGGTCCGCCAGCAGCGAGACCGGCCTCGGCCCGAGGAAGTGGACCGCCTGGCCGATGCCGAGCGCCGCGGCGCGGTTGCCGTAGTGGGCGATGTCGGCCTGCCGGCCGCCGACGATCACCAGCCGGGCCTTGGGCACCGTGCGCAGGGTGTGGCGAAAGCCTTCGAGCAGGAGATCGATGCCCTGATAGGTCTCGAGGTTCCCGACGTACAGCGCGACCGGGCCCCCATCGCCATCGGGAAGGATCGGGCCGTTCCGACCGTCCGACATGTCCTCGGGCAACAGAGTCGTATCCTCGACCCGCCCGACCAGCTTGCCGGGGTCGTGACCCAGCGCGACGTCCTCCAGCGCGGCGCACACCGCCAGTACCCCGGTGCTGCGCCGGACTGCCAGCGCCTCCATCCGGCGGAGGGCGGGAGAAGCGAAGCCCAGGCGGGGATAGGCCTCGACCATCTGCTCCGCGAGGGACGAGTCCATGTCGTACACATAGGGCACGCCGGCCAACGCCTGCATCAGGCTGGCGATGAAGGCCGACTCTTCCACCGCATGGATGAGATCGTAGCGGGTGCGGCGCACCATGCGAAGGCAGGAGCCCACCATCAGCGCGTCGCAGACCACCTTCTTGAACGAGAATCCCGGGCGGATGTTGCGCAGCCCGGGCATCCGCGGGATCCGGTACACTCGGCAGTTCGGGATCTGGACGTCGGTACCTTCCGAGTAGGTCAGAACGTCCACCGAGTCGCCCCGCTCGCTCAGGAACTCGAGGACCGTCTTCACGGCGATGGGCGTGCCGCGGGCCTGGTAGAATGGGTGAGGCGCGAGCAGCAGGATCTTCACACCGCCCCCGCGAAGGCGACCGACGACTCTTCCGCGAGCCGGCGTTGGTCGTCCCATCCCAGCTCGTCAGCCGCGATCCGGACGGCGACGTCCACAGCGTCGCGGTCCGGTCCGGGAGGATCGCCCAGCTCGGTTCTACGGTACACCACGTCCCTCAAGGTCATCGCCATTTCCTCCCTGACCGCGCGCCGGACGCGCTGCTCGAGGGAAGGCTGGCCGCTCCGGGAGATCTCCGCGCCGACAAGGGGGGTTCGGTCGGTACGGCAGGCGCGCGGTCGCAGACCCATGGAAGCTAGCACGAGATCAACTACGTTCTGGGCCACCGCGCGCGCTGTGGTGTACTTCACCGCCTCCACGGTCAGCAGGTTCCCCGGACCCGAGAGCGGCCGCCCCATCCGGGGGCGCTCCGCCAGAATGGCCGCGGGGCCCGGCTCGAGTCCCGCCTTGAGGGGGAGCCGGCCCCACTGTCGTCCCACGACGTCGCCCTCGGAAAGCTCGAGTCCCGGGCACGCCCGCATGAACGCAACGAGCAGCGCCTCGGCGCCGCGGTCCAGCGCCCGGCCCGGGTCCTCGTCTTGGTCCGCCACGCCGTACCAGGTCCCGAGGAGGGTGTTCCGCTCCTGGGGCGCCAGGAAGAGGAAGCGTCCGCCGGATCCTCCCGGATCCGGCTCCGCGGACGGCGCTGCCTTGAGGCCGACGGCGGCACTCGCCAGCCGGCGCCCGATCACCAGGTTCAGGGCCAGGGCGTAGTTCGGCGCCCCGTCCGGCGCCCGGTCCGGCGGGTCCGCCCGGCTCGCTGCCTTGCCCGCGAGCGCCGCAGTCCACGGTCCGGCTGCGATGACGATCTGGCGGGCGCGAGCCTCCTGCCGCCGGCCCGTGAGCCGGTCCACCACGCCGACGGATCGTACCGTGCCTCCCGAGACCTCGAATGTTTCCGCCTCGGCGTAATTGGCCACCAGCGCGCCGGCCGCCGCAGCCGATGCCACGAACGCGAGGGTCAAGCGCTCCGGGCGCGCCATGCGCGCGTCGTACCACAGCGCGCCGCCGTCGATGTCGTCCGCATCGAGCGCGGGACACAGCTGCAGGCACTCGGCCCGCGAAAGGATCCGCCCCGCGGCGATGCGCCGGGCGACGTCGAGCCGGTGATTGCGATTGAGGGAGAGCAGGTGGGTCAGCGCGAGCGCGGCACCGAACGCCGCCCTGCCGGGCACGCCCGCGGGGCCGGTCGGCACCAGAACGGGGAGGGGCTCGACCAGCCCGGGCGCCACCCGAAGCAGCGCGGACCGCTCCCGAATGGATTCGCGCATCCGGGCCAGGTCGCCGTGGGCCAGGTAGCGGAGGCCGCCGTGGACGATGCGAAGGCTGTTGGCTGAAGTCGCGGCGCCGAAGTCGTCACGCTCGACCAGCGCAACGCGGAGACCCCGAAGCGCGGCGTCCCAGGCGATGCAGGCCCCCTGGATCCCGCCTCCGATGACCAGCAGGTCGTGCTCAGTGCCGCCGAGGTCGGTCAGGTTGCGGCGCATCGTCCCGGCCGCTGCACGCGGCCCGTTCAGCTCCGCTCGCGGACGCGATAGGCTCGCCGGTGCGGCGCGCGCAGGTGGACGATGATCTCACCGACGAGACCGAGTCCCATGAGCTGGACGCCGAGCGCGAGCAGCAGTACCGCCAGCAGCAGCAATGGACGATTGGCGATGCCCTGGCCGGAGATGCGGTCGACCAGCAGCACCAGTGACGTGGCCGCACCGGCGGCGAAGAATACCGACCCGACGAGGCCGAAGAAGCGGAGTGGCTTCTCGGTGAACTTGGCGAGGAAGAAGAAGGCGGCGATGTCGAGCAGCCGGCGGACATAGACGCCGGGCTTGTAGATCCGGGTCCGCGCGTTGCCGGGGTGCTGGGGCACGGCCACTTCGGCGACGCGGTAGCCCTCCCGCAGGGCGAGGGCCGGGATGAAGCGGTGAAGGTCGCCATAGAGGGGCAGACCCTCGGCCACGGTCCGGCGCATCACCCGGACGCCGCAGGCGATGTCGTGGAACGGGCGGTCGCTGACGCCGGCGATCATCCGGTTGAAGGCGAGCGTCTGGATCCGGTTGAGCCAGCTGTCGATCCGCGGCGAGCGGCTGGCGACCACCAGGTCGGTCTCCTCGGTGAGCGCGCCCAGCAGCGGCCCGATGCCCTCGGGCTTCACCTGGAAATACGCCGGCAGCGTCATGATCACGCCGCCCCGGCTCCGCTCGATGCCGAGCCTGAGCGCCGCGGTCTCGCCGAAGGTGCGGGCGAACCGGAGAAAGCGGATGTTCTTCTGCTCCTGGCTCAGCGTCGTCAGCTCGGGGGACGGCACGAAGCCGCCGTCGAAGACGAACAGGAACTCGTGCTCCTCGCCGCGGGCGTCCAGCGCGGCGGAGAAGGTCCGATAGAGCTCGACCAGATCGTCCGCGCGCTCGACCACCGGAACCACCACGGAGACGAAGCCGGCGTCGGCGCCGGTCGTGGCGGCGGGCCGGTCGAGGGATGGTTCCATCAGCACACCCTGTCCCATGTCAACGAACCTCCCAGGCGGTCGGAATCTCGTTGGCGCTTTCCCGCTCGCTGTTCAACGCGACCTCGGCCACCAGGCCGAGCATCAGGAGATAGAAAGCGGCACCGGCGCAGAGCAGCGCGGACCCCGGAAAAACCAGCGCGGTGGCCTTGGACGGACTGAACTCGAGCGCCGCCACCGCCGCCATGATCGCGAACGCCACCATCCCCAGCACCATCGGGACGGCGAGCGTGCCGAACCCGAGCAGGGGCCGCGAACGGAAGGTGGTGATCATCTTGAGGGTGAGCAGGTCCACCAGGACCTTCACCGTCCGGGAGATGCCGTACTTGCTCTCGCCGAACCGCCGTGCGTGGTGGCGCACGGGCATCTCGGTGATCCGGGCACCCACGCTGGCACTGAGCGCGGGGATGAACCGATGCTGCTCGGCATAGAGGGAGATCCGGTCCAGCAGGTCGCGGCGGTAGGCCTTCAGCGAGCAGCCGTTGTCCGTGATCTGCACGCCGGTCAGCCGGCGGATGATCCGGTTGGCCACCCAGGACGGCACCTTCCGGAGCAGGAACTTGTCCTGCCGCTGCTGCCGCCAGCCGCACACCAGGTCGTAGCCTTCCTCGAGCTTGGCGATCAGCGCCGGGATATCCCGCGGGTCGTTCTGAAGGTCGCCGTCGAGCGAGACGATGACCCGCCCGCGCGCGTGGTCGAACCCGGCCATCATCGCCGCGGTCTGACCCACGTTGCGGCCCAGGCGGAGCCCTCGGATGCGAGGGTCGCCCGCCGATGCCGCGGCTACACGGGCCCACGTGTCGTCCCGGCTGCCGTCGTCTACCAGGATCACCTCGTACCGCCCCGGATAGCCGACGAGCGCCTCCAGGATCCACTCGACGAGCGGAGCCACGTTCTGCGACTCGTTATACAGCGGGGCGACCACCGAGAGGTCCAGCTGGTCGGTGGTCTGGTCCGCCAGGGAGATCGAGGCCATGCGCTGTCGTTAGTCCAATCGTTGGAGCCGGTTGCAAGATATCGGTTCGCGGTGCGCCTTACCAGCAATCCGCGTTCCGCCCCCCGCGGCCTGGGTCACAAGCTCTAAGGTACTAAATCCCAATCCGTTAGGCTCATAGTAGAACTCCCGGTCAAGAGCGGCCGGGATGGCGGATCGCACGGATGTGGCCAGGGGACAACAGAAGCTCAGAGGCCGATGGGCAGCAGGAGGCTCACCAACCCCCACGGCGGAGGAACACGACGGGGACGGTCTGGAGCATGATCCGCAGGTCTTCCCAGAGGCTCCGGCGGCTGATGTACTCCAGGTCGTAGCGGACCTTGGTCCGCACGTCCTCCAGCGAGCGATCGTAGTGGTGGTTGATCTGGGCCAGGCCCGTGATCCCCGGCTTGGCGCGCTGCCGCAGGGGATACTCGCTGATGTGCCCCCGGAGCTCGGCGAAGATGGTGGGCCGCTCGGGCCGGGGCCCCACGATGTTCATCTCGCCCCGCAGCACGTTGAGCAACTGGGGGATCTCGTCCAGTCGGTACTGGCGGAGGAAGCGGCCCACCGGGGTGATCCGGGGGTCGTTCTGGGTGGCCCACACCGCGCCGGTGCTCTGCTCGGCGTCCACCCGCATGGTGCGGAACTTGTAGATGGTGAAGGGCCGGCCGCCGAGGTCCACGGCGCGCCGATGGTTGCCGGCGTCGGTGCCCGGGACGCGGCGGTCGAGGCCCACCCGCTCCTGGGTGTAGAGCACGGGCCCCCGCGACGTCAGCTTGATGGCGACGGCGATCAAGAGCAGCAGCGGCAGCGCCACGAACAGGGCGATACAGGCAACGGCGATATTCAGCGCTCGATGTGCCGCGATGTCCGCCTCCACGGCGACGGTCTGGGCGGCATGCGCACCTGAGACGCGCACGCGCGCCGGAGTCGGCGCCATCGTGCCCGTCAACAGTTGATGTGAAGGCTGTCGCCGAGGCCCCGAAGTGGCTATGCCCATTCCTCGTTCCATTGAGGCGCCCATTCTGGCTGGCCGTATTCACGGCAGGAATATGGGCGCGCTACCACAGAGTAACAGGGACCCGCAGCCTTCCCTGTGACGCGTCTCACTGTATCACGTCTCAGCCGGGGTGGCCTCGCTCGGCCGCGCGATCGCTCGGGCGGAGAATCGGATCGGTCAACTCACCCAGCCCGAACCGGGCGAGCAGACGGCTGAAGCGAGAACGCTCGACACGAAGCTCGGCCGAGGGCCGAGGGACGGCGTGATCGCTCTTCGGCGCCGGCTGAGGCGCGCTCGAGTCAAGGGATCGCTGGGCCATGCTAAACCGTTTCTGCAAAGTTTGGCACTGTTCGGCGTCTTGCAGAGGTCACGATTCAATATTGACGCCGCGATTTCCCCGCCAGCGACCAGCTTGCCTTATGCTTGAGATCTGGATATCTAAGCCCCTATCTTATACAATGTTACCCGCTCATGCCAGGGCCCCGTCCAGCCCGGCCCCCGGCCGGCCCTCCGTTGCTCCGGGACTACAACGTGGATGCGTCCTTACACCACGGTCTCGAGGTGCGTGACGTGGCACACCAGCATCCAAACTGTTGCGCCGCTCCTGCGATGCCGGCTGCCGGCGCGCAGAACCTGGCAGTCAAGTACTGGTATTGCAAAGCGTTACATTTTCTGCGCGGCCCCGCACGAGTCCTGCGGTCTGCGCTCGGTCCGTCCCTACCGCCCCTCTACTACACTGGCATTTCCACATGGCAAATCGAGATAGGGTCCCCAGCCTTCCGCTGGTCTTGATCGCGAACGACCAGGAATGGTCGGCGCGATCGCTCGAGAGCATCCTCGGACCCAACGGGTTCTCGGTGGTGCGGGCCTACACGGGACAGCAAGCCCTGGAGCGGGCCAGGACGTCCCAACCGGACTTGATCATTCTCGACGCCCAGATGCCCGACATGCACGGGTTTGAGGTGTGCCGCACCCTGCGAAGCGACCCCCGGTTCAGCGCCACGACCCCGATCGTGATCACCACCTCGGGGCCCTCGGGCCGAACCCAGCGGTTGGAGGCCTACCGCGCGGGCGCGTGGGAATTCCTCGGCCAGCCGCTCGACGGCGAGGCGCTGCTCCTCAAGCTGAACACCTTCCTCCAGTGCAAGCGTGAAGTGGACAGTCTCCGGGAGGAGAATCTCCTCGATTCCGGCAGCGGCCTCTACAACATGCGGGGCCTCTCCCGGCGGGCGCGGGAGATCGGTGCGGAGGCGTTTCGCCGGCGGGATCCGATCGCGTGCGTCGTGTTCGCCCCCGACGTCGAGGAGGAGGAAAGCGAGCCGGATGACGACGAGGTCCGCCGGATGTCGGACCAGGTGGCCATCCTGTTTCGCCAGGCAGGTCGGGCGTCGGATGCGATCGGTCGGCTGGGGCCGGCGGAGTACGGTGTCATCGCGCCCGCCACGGGGCCGGAGGCGGCGGTTCGTATGGTCCGCCGACTCGGCGGCGCGATCGAATCGTCGCCCATCCCCGTTCGCGGCGGCGAGAAGACGCTGAAGCTGCGGGCCGGCTACTGCGCCGTTCCCGATTTCGCGGAATCCTCAGTGGATGCCGTGGAGCTGCTGCTGCGTGCCACGACGGCCCTGCGGGATCTCAAGCGGGAGGGTCAGAAAGGGGAGCGGATCCGTTCTTTCGAGCAGGTTCCCACCAACTTTGCCAATTAGTCCCCCTAAGTGTAGTAGCGGCACAACGATATGCCATGATATGGTGCAGTTTCTGTAGCGCGCCATCCGCAGGCCTGCTTGACACGTGCCGCAGTCTGTTGTAAAAAAGAAACTCCTCTTAGCCAAGACAGCGGCTTCTTAGCCAAGACAGCGGGCTTCCCCCTGCCTGCCCCGGAGCAGCGCGGCCACGCTTCCGTCCGGAAGGGTGGCTGAGGTATGTGCACCTGACCCCAGGAGCCAGGATGGCCAATCCGCTCGCCCAACCGGAGCGCGGCAGTTCGTCGGCATCGGAAGCACCCCGCGATCCCCTTTCCATCCCCAGCGAAGTCAAGGCGAGTATCCGCGTACTCGTGGTGGACGATGAGCGCACGCTTCGGGAGAGCTGCGCCAGCGTGCTTCAGATGGATGGATACAATGTCACGCTGGTCGGGCGCGGCGAAGAGGCGATCGAGACGGTCAAGCGGCGCAAGTTCGACGTGATCCTGGTGGACTTGTACATGTCGCAGATCTCCGGCCTGGAGATCCTCCAGGCCGCCCTCAGCGCCTACAAGGACACCATCGTGGTGGTGATGACGGGGAACCCCTCCGTCACCAGCAGCATCGAGGCACTGCGCGCCGGGGCCTGGGACTACCTCCCCAAGCCGTTCTCGGCCACCCACCTGCAGGTGCTGATCGGCCGCGCCTCTCACGCCGTGATGATGGCCCGGGAGGCGCAGGACCTCCGGGTCCAGCTCATGAAGCAGCACGGGCACAGCGACAAGATCGCGCTCATCGGGATCTCGCCGTTGTTCCGCAGTGCCGTCGAGCTCGCGCGGAAGGTGGCGGCCACCGACGCCTCGGTGTTCATCAGCGGAGAGAGCGGAACCGGCAAGGAGGTCATTGCCCAGTTCATTCACCAGAACAGCCGTCGTGCGGGGCGCCCCATGGTGCCGATCAATTGCGCCGCGCTTCCCGAGCCGTTGCTGGAGAGTGAGATGTTCGGCCACAGGAAGGGTGCGTTCACCGGGGCCGACCGTGACAAGCCGGGCCTGCTCGAGACCGCCAACGGCGGGACACTCTTCCTCGACGAGCTGACCGAGATGACCATGCCGCTGCAAGCCAAGCTGCTTCGCGTCATCCAGGACGGGGTGGTTCGGCGGGTGGGGAGCGAGCAGCAGGACGCGGTGGTCGATGTGCGCTTCGTCTCCGCCACCAACCGTGAGCCGCAGGAGGCGGTGGACCAGGGGGTACTCCGGGGCGACCTCTTCTACCGGCTGCGCGTCGTGCCCATCAAGCTTCCGCCGCTCCGCAAGCGGCAGGAAGACATCCCCCTGCTGGCCAATCACTTCCTGACTTATTACTGGCAGCGCCATCGGCAGATGGGCGATCGCTCGCCGCGTCTGAGCGAGGCCAGCGTCGCCTTCTTGCGCTCGCGCCCCTGGCGGGGCAACGTTCGAGAGTTGCAGAACGTGATCGAGCACGTCGCCGTGCTCGCCGAGCCCGACCAGTTGATTCAGCCGAATGACATTCCGGTCTACGACGACGGCGCCGAGTGGCCCGCGGAGAGCACCGTACCGTCCGCGGTGATGGACGAGGCTTACCACCCCGCCAAGGATCGCGTCGTGGCCCAGTTCGAGAAGGAATACCTGACTCGCCTCGTCAGCCGCGCCGGAGGCAACATGTCCAAGGCGGCCCGGCTGGCGAGCATCGACCGGACCACGCTGTATCGGCTGATGGACAAGCACGAGTTCCACAGAGAAGAGAGCTCCGGATCGACCGAGTGACGCCCGAAGCCGCCATCTCCACCCCGACCAGCGCCGAGCGTCGCCGGGTCGGGGGCACCGGGCCTCCCCTCCCCAGGCTGTGGGAGCCCGAGAGCCCCCGGCCCGCGGGCCTGGGAGCTCCGTTGTGGGAGGCGCTGCATCAGGCCATCCTGGCGACCCAGGCCCAGTGGGAGCGGGCAATCGAGCACGCGTCGGGCTCGGACGAAGTCACCATTCATCTGGCCCAGCTCTCCACCGCGTTGCGGCAGCAGCTGGAGACACCGGCGGCCGAGCCGGTCGAGGTGCCGAAGACGCAGCTCGGGCGGCGCCTGCTCAGCATGATGCGGGGTGCCTTCCTCGAGCGGGCTCAGTCGCTTCCGTCCGCACCCGACTCGGGCCAGCTGCTTCGGATCCTCGGTGCGATCGAGCTGGTGGGTCAGCGGCTCGAGGCGGATTGGGCGCAGCACTTCACCGACCGGCTCTCCTCGCCCGACGGGCTCGAGCTGGTGGTCGAGGTGGCGCACGACCTCCGGTCGCCGCTGACCTCGATTCTCTTCCTGGCCGAGACCCTCCAGCGGGGCCGGAGCGGCGCCGTCAATCCGGTCCAGGAGCGCCAGCTCGGCCTCATCTACAGCGCCGCCTTCGGCCTCAGCTCCGTGGCCAGCGACGTCATCGAGCTGGCCCGCGGCGGCGACCGGCTGGTGGATCTCGATCCCATTCCGTTCTCGGTCACCGACATCCTCGAATCGGTCCGCGACATCGTCCAGCCGATTGCGGAAGAGAAGAGCCTGACGGTCAAGCTCTCGACGCCCGAGGCGGATTTCCGGATCGGACACCCTGTGGCCCTGAGCCGGGTGCTGCTCAACCTCACGACCAACGCGCTGAAGTTCACCGCCGAGGGGTTCGTGGAGGTCGTCGCCAGCCAGACCGTGGCCCGGCGGATCGAGTTCTCGGTGCGCGACACCGGCCGGGGCATCCCGCCCCAGTCCATGGCCACATTGTTCGAGCCGTTCCGCCGCCGCCAGAAGCCGGGTGAATACGCGTTCTCCGGTTCCGGGCTCGGGCTCTCGATCTGCCGCAAGCTGGTGGAGGCGATGGGATCCATCCTCCAGGTCGAGACCCAGCAGGGCGTGGGGACCCGGTTCTACTTCGAGCTGGACCTGCCCCTCGCCGGGGAGAGCCTCGGCTGAGGCCTACCCCCTCTCCCCGACCTCCGCTAAATTCTTGACGCTGGCCATCCTGAGGTGCGGATGCTGATGCGCGAACCGGCGACCCGGCCGGATGCCGCGCAGCCGAAACCCGGCAACGCATCCAGGGCGGCGACAGCCTGACCCCATGCGGGTCTCCACCCCCGAGCATCGCTCCAGCGACCTGCCGAGACCGGGTCCGGCGAGACGTCGCGAGCGAGTGTGCGGGAGTCCGGGACCCGGAACGAGAGAGACGTGAACCGACCGATTCGGCCCGCTCGACATCTGAGCCAGCCCCCCGTGCATGCCCCGAACGCCGCCCTGCTGATCGACTTCGACAATGTCACCCTGGGCATCCAGAAGGACCTGACGAAGGAGCTGCGCACGCTCCTCAACAGCGACATCATCAAGGGCAAGGTGGCGGTCCAGCGCGCCTACGCCGATTGGCGACGCTATCCCCAGTACATCGTCTCCCTCTCCGAATCGTCGATCGACCTCATCTTCGCCCCCGCCTTCGGATCCACCAAGAAGAACGCCACCGACATCCGTCTGGCCATCGACGCCATCGAGCTGGTCTTCACCCGCCCCGAGATCGGGACCTTCATCCTGCTTTCGGGCGACAGCGATTTCTCCACGATGGTGATCAAGCTGAAGGAGTACGGCAAGTACGTCATCGGCGTGGGCATCCGGGAGTCGGCCAGCGATCTCCTGATCCAGAACTGCGACGAGTACTACTCCTACAACGACCTGGCGGGCCTCACCAAGGAAGTGGACACGCCCTCGGTGCAGCGCGACCCGTGGGAGCTCGCCGCCCAGGCGGTCGCCCAGATGGCCCGGAACGGCGACGTGATGCGGTCCGACCGTCTGAAGCAGGTGATGCAGCAGATCGACCCCAACTTCGACGAGCGCAACGCCGGCTACAACCGGTTCAGCAAGTTCGTGCTGGAGGCCGGGCAGCGCGGCGTGGTCACGGTGACCAAGCTCGACAACGGGCAGTTCGAGGTCACTCCCGGCACCGTAGCCGTGGTGCCGGCCGCCGCCGCGCCGGCCGCGCCGGCGGCGCGGTCGCGCGAAGCGGCGGACGGGCGCGACGGTCGTGAGGGCAGGGAGGACGGCGGCCGCGGCCGGCGCGGGAGGCGGGGTCGGGGTCGGGGTGAGAGGTCCGAGGGTGGGCGGGAGCCGGCCGGGCGCGAGCCCGGCGGACGCGAGCCCGCCGCCGCGCGGGCGGCCCGTCCGGCCGACGGCTCGCTCTCGCTGGCGCGGGCTTTCCAGCTCATGTCTCAGGCGCTCGACGAGCTCCGAGGACCGGTGAGCCAGGAGGCGCTGCGCCTCCGAATGGCGGCGCTCCACGGCCGCGAGGATCCGCTGCTCGACCCGACGCGGTTTCCCCGGCTGTTGCGTCAGGCCAACGACGCCGAGATCGCCGATGTCCGGAAAGTAGGCGACGACGACTACGAGATCTCGGGGCGGCGGGTCGGTGGGATAGCGCCCTCGATGCCCGCCGCGCCCGCCGCGTCACCGACCGATGCCGAGCCCTCCGCGGCGGAGCCGCGGGAGCCGGAGGCCGTGGGAGAAGCCCCCGCGGCGGCGGCCGCGAAAGAGAACGGCCAGCGGTTCGGCGTCCGGTTCCGCCGGGGCTCGCGAGGCGGCATGCGTACCGCAGAATTTCCGCTGATCGGCGTAGTCCAGATCGACGAGCCGGCGGAAGCCCAGCCGGCCGGAGCCGACGTGGAGATCGTCCCCAAGGCCACCGAGGAGTCCGGCGCCAAGCCCGCCCGTCCGCGCCGCGCGCCGCGAAAGAAGAAGGCCGCCGCGGCCACGTCGGCGAAGGCAGCGAAGCCTGCCAAGAGCGAGGCGCCGGCGGAGCCCGCGGAGGCCACGGCGGAGCCGCCGGTGAAGCGACCGAGAGCCCGGGTTCGGAAGAAGGCCGAGTGAGGACGAAACGACGGGCAGCCACGCTGCCCGTCTCGTTTTTCGACCGGCCCGCCGACCTGGTCGCGCGCGAGCTGCTCGGCGCGCTGGTGGTGTCGCGGGCCGGCGGCATCCGCACCAGCGCGCGCATCGTCGAGACCGAGGCCTACCTGGGTTACCGCGACCCCGCCTCCCACGGGTATCTCCACCGCCGCAACGACCGCAACGCCGCGCTCTTCGGCCCGCCGGGATCGTGGTACGTCTACCTGTCCTACGGCATTCACTGGTGCGCCAATCTGGTGTGCGAGGGCGAGGGGACCGCCAGCGCGGTGCTGCTCCGCGCCCTCGAGCCGGTGGAAGGCGTGCAGACAATGCGGGAGCGGCGGGGCAGGGTGGACGACCGGGAGCTCTGCTCCGGCCCGGGCAAGCTGTGCCAGGCGCTCGCCATCACCCGCGACCTCGACGGCTGCATGATGGCGAGGTCGGACGTCGTGGTCCGCCCGCCGGCGGTGGCACTGCCGTTCGACGTCCTCGCCACCCCGCGCATCGGCATCACCAAGGCGGTGGACTGGCCGTTACGGTTCGTGGTGCAGGGGAATGTGCATGTGTCGGGAACGCGGGCCAGCGGGGCCACGGGGCGGCGGGGCAGGAACTCGGCGAGGTAATCGGTCTCCCGGGGCCGAAACACGACGGGCAGCGCGAGAGCGCTGCCCGTCTGTGTCTACTGCCCCGCGGCCCCGCCGTCCCGCTGCCCCGCGTTAGCGATACCCGCCGGTCTTCACCGACTCCCGCGCGCCGCCGAGGCCGAACCGCAGGCCGCCGGTGAACGCGTGGGTCGGGCCGGTGAGCAGCCGGCCGAATGCGACCGGGTTGCCGTCGGCATCAGAGACCGTCGAATTGCCGGGGCTGGTGGTCACCTGGTACTGGCCGAACGCCATCAGCCGGCCGACCTGGAAGGTGATGCCGGCCAGGAAGGTGCCGAACCCGGTGCTGCCGAGCTCCTCGGCGTCGCTCTGGAACGCCGTCAGGTTGGTCGGCGTCGGGCTCACCACGTGCATGATCCCGTAGCCCACCCCGAGATAGGGCTGCACGGCGGACTTGATCGGGAATGCCATCAGCACCGCGGAGTACTTCCGGATGTCGTTGAACGTCACGGTCTGCGTGCCGCTCAGGTCGCTGTAGGCGCTGGTCTCGTCCGAGCCCACGCCCTCCTCGACCGAGAGGAGCAAGCCGGTCCGCTTGGCGACGATGAGCGTCTGGCCGCCGAAAGTCGGGATGCCGGTCCGATCCTGCGTCGGGGTATCGAAGAACATGACCCCGCCCTGGCCACCCACGTACCACTGAAAGTTGCCGTTGCCGGGCTCCTGCGCGGCCACTGAAAGCGCGCTCAACGCCAGCGCCAGGGCCGCGACCGGAATGCTTCGAGAGAGCATGCGCATCACAGACTGCCTCCGTAAGGTGTCCGCACCAGGCGGGCCCTGGCGCCTACCGCGTCCCCAGTCGGCGGTACGTCAAAATGCGTGGAATATGCTGGAAAGCGCGGGAGGGGAGGGGGAACGATAGCTGAGGTATCTGCTTGTAAATCAATGTCTTGCAGACCACTCCGCCGGGACTCTCCAACCCGTCGGGAGGCCTGCGGGTGCAAGAGGCGGGCCGATTCGGTGCGGGGACGAAAGCCCGCTCAGATCAACCCGAGCTGCTTCCCGACTTTCGCGAACGCGGCCAGCGCCTGATCCAGGTCGTCCCTGGTATGCGTCGCCGAGATCTGGCAGCGCACGCGGGCCTGACCCTGCGGCACCACCGGATAGCCGAAGCCGGTGACGAATACTCCTTCGGCCAGCAGCAGGTCGCTCATCCGGATGGCGGCGGCGGTTTCGCCCAGGATCACGGGGATGATCGGCGTCTCTCCCGCGAGCGGCCGGAAGCCGAGCTCGAGCAGCCGCTCGCGGAAGTATCGCGCTTGCTCGCGCAGCCGGGTCACGCGCTCGGGGTGGGCCTCGAGGTACTCGATGGCCGCGAGCGAGCTCGCCGCGACCGTGGGCGGGAGCGCGTTGGAGAAGAGCTGCGGGCGCGCCCGCTGCGTCAGGTAGTCGCAGGTCGCCGCCGTGGCCGCCGACGAACCCTCCCGCGGCGCCGCCGAGCGCCTTGCCGAGGGTGGAAGTGATGATGTCCACGTCGCCCACCATCCCGAAGTGCTCGGCGGTGCCCCGACCGCCCGCCCCCAGCACGCCGGTGGCGTGGGAGTCGTCCACCATCAGCACCGCCTGATGCTTGCGGCAGAGCTCCAGCAGGTCGGGCAGCTTCGCGATCGCGCCCTCCATCGAGAACACGCCGTCGGTGATCACCAGCCGGACCCGCCGGTCGCGCGCGGCGGTCAGCTTCTGCTCCAGGTCGGCGAGATCGGCGTGCTTGTACACCGCCGTCTGGCACTTGGTGATCGCCTTCGCCAGCCGGACCCCGTCGATGATGGAGGCGTGGTTGAGCTGGTCGCTGATGACGATGTCGTCCTCGCCGAGCAGCGTCCCCGGCACCGCCTCGTTGGCGTTCCAGCAGCTCACGAAGCTGAGCGCCGCCGGGGTGCCCACCAGCCGGGCGCACGCCGCCTCCAGGGTGCGGTGCACCGTGAAGGTGCCGCAGATGAAGCGCACCGACGCGGTGCCGGCGCCCCAGCGATCGAGCGCGGCCTTTCCCGCGGCCACCACCTCGGGCTGGGCGCTCAGGCCGAGGTAGTTGTTGGAGGAGAGAATGATGACGTCCCCGCGACCCTCCATGCGCACCCGCGGCGCCTGGGGGCTGTCGAGAAAGTTGAGCCGCTTGTAGACCCCGTCCCGGATGAACTGCTCCAGCTCGCCTTCCAGCCGGCGTTCCAGCGGATTGCTCATGCGCCGACCTCCAGGATGACCTTGCCGGCCTCGCCGGCCTTGATGACCTGGATGGCGTCGCCGATGCACTCCAACGGAAAGCGGTGGGTGATGAC
Source organism: uncultured Gemmatimonadales bacterium (assembly GCA_963826065.1). Taxonomy (GTDB): domain Bacteria; phylum Gemmatimonadota; class Gemmatimonadetes; order Gemmatimonadales; family GWC2-71-9; genus CAVVWJ01. Next base: position 904,969 of record CAWGVP010000002.1, on the reverse strand, counting down.
CGGGCTCGGGTCGAGCTGCCCCGCGTGCAGGAAGCGACGCATCTGGTGCCAGGTCTCGTACATCTTGCGGCCGGTGACGCCATACAGCGTGAGGCCCTTGAAGATGACGTCCCGCGCGAAGTCGGTCTCGGTCGTGCGGCTCGGCGTCCCCAGCAGGTTGACCCGACCGCCGAGCCGGGCCGCCGCGAACGCGGTGGCGTGACCGGCGGGATGTCCGCTCATCTCGCACACCAGGTCCACGCCGTCGCCGTTGGTGAGCTCTCGGACCCGCGCCGGCACGTCGTCCCGGGCGGGGTCGAGCGTGACCTGGGCTCCCATGGACCGGGCCAGCTCCAGCCGGCGGGCGTTGAAATCGCTGGCGATGACCAGTGATGCCCCCGCCGCGCGGGCGACGCCCACCGCGAAACAACCGATGGGGCCGCAGCCGAGCACCAGTACGGTGTTGCCGGGGACCGGCCCCTCGAGGACGGTGTGCACGGCGTTGCCTATCGGGTCCATGATCGCGCCGATCTCGGTCGAGATCCCGTCGAGCCTGATGACGTTGGAGGCCGGCATCGCGATGTAGTCGGCGAAGGCGCCGTCGCGGTCCACGCCGATGATCTGGGTGCGCTGGCACAGGTGCGCGTCGCCCAGGCGGCATTGCAGACAATGGCCGCAGACGATATGCCCCTCGGCCGTCACCGGGTCCCCCACGGCGAGGAGGCCCGCTGCCTCGGCCTCGTGACCCAGCTGCACGATCTCACCGGCGAACTCGTGCCCCACGACCACCGGCGGCTTGAGCCGCTGACTGGCCCAGCTGTCCCACTCCCAGATGTGGAGATCGGTGCCGCAGACGCCGGCGTGCCGGACGCGGATCAGGACCTCGGTGGGTCCACAGGTGGGCTCGGCGACTTCGCGCAGCACCATCCCGGGGCCGGGGCCCGCCTTCACCAGAGCGCGCATGCAGGTCCAGGAAGAAGTCGGGAAGAATATAGTCAGCGGGGCAGCGGGGCAGCGGGGCGGCGGGGCGGTGGTGTCATCCTGAGCGAAGCGAAGGAGCCGAAGCGCGGCTCAGGCTCCTTCGCTCCGCTCAGGATGACACTGCCGGCGCTCCGCTTTCCTCGATCTCGGCCGGCTTTCGGTCCCGCCGCCCCGCCGCCCCGCCGCCCCGCTGTCCCACGGCCTCGATCCTCACCGCGCTGATCTTGAACGAGGCGATCCGCGCGTACGGGTCGAGCTGCGGATTGGTGAGCAGGTTGGCGGCCGCCTCGCGGAAATGCATCGGCATGAAGACCTGCCCGGGCGCCTGCCGGTCCGAAATGCGGACGCCGATGAGGACCGACCCACGGCGCGACGTCACCCGCACCGTGTCGCCGTCACCCACGCCGAGATCGATGGCGTCGCTGGGGTGGATCTCGATGACCGGTACCGGCTCCCGCGAGTCGAGTCCTTCCGACCGCCGGGACATGGTTCCCGTGTGCCAGTGGTACATCTGGCGGCCGGTGTTCAGGATGAAGGGGTACTCATCGCTGGGCAGCTCGTCCGGCTTGAGGAACTCGACCGGCACGAACCGCGCCCGGCCATCCTTGGTGGGGAAGCCGTCCTGAAAGAGGAACGGCGTCCCGGTGGAGTCCGGCGTCGGCACCGGGTACTGGATCGACCGGCGGCGCTCCAGCATCTCGTAGCTCACGCCCCGCCACGACGGCGTGACACTGGCGATCTCCCGCATCACGTCGCCGGGCGAGCGGTAGTCGGTGGGGAGGCCGATCCGGGTGCTCAGCTCGATCAGGATGTCGAGGTCGCGTCGCGCCTGGCCCGGTGGATCCAGCGCGGCCTCGGTCAGCTGAATGTGGCGATCGGTGTTGACGTAGGTGCCCGACTTCTCCGCGAAGGACGACCCCGGCAGCACCACGTCGGCCCAGCGCGCCGTCTCCGTCAGGAAGAGGTCCTGCACCGCCAGAAACTCGAGACCCCGTACCCAGTGCTCGGCATGGGAGATGTTGGGGTCCGAAAGGACCGGATTCTCGCCCATGACGTACAGGGCTCGGACCGGGCTGCCGTCCTGCACGATCTCGGTGACCATCATCCCGTTATCCAGCGACAGCGATCCCTCGGGGACCCGCCATGCCTTGGCGAACTCCGCGCGGACGGCCGGGTCGGTCACCGGGCGGTAGTCGGTGTAGGCGAATGGTATCGCGCCCATGTCGCTGGCGCCCTGCACGTTGTTCTGGCCCCGGATGGGGATCATCGCGGCGCCCCACTTGCCGATCATGCCGCAGGTCAGCATGAGGTTCAGCAGGCTCGCGACGATGTCGGTGCCGGTGCTGTGCTGGGTGAGGCCCATCGCCCAGAGCGTGGACGTGCGGGGGCCCCGGGCGTACATCTCCGCCGCGGCACGGATGGTGGCGGCCGGGATGCCGGTGATCTTCGCGGCATTCTCGGGCGTGTAGTCCGCGACCGACTCCTTCAGCTTGTCGAAGTCGTGGGTACGGCCTTCGATGAACGCCGGATCCGTGAGGCCCGCGGCGATGATGTGGTTCACCATTGAGTTGTACAGGACCACATCGCTGCCCGGCATCATCTGGAGATGGATGTCGGCCAGCTCGGCGAGCTCGGTGCGCCGCACGTCGGCGACGATCAGCCGGGCGCCCTTGGCCACGGCCCGCTTGATCAGCGCCCCGAAGACCGGGTGGGTCTCGGTGGTGTTGGCGCCCGAGATGAAGATCACGTCGCAGGCCTCCTCGATCTCCCGCATGGAGCCGGAGGCGGCGGAGGTGGCGAGCGCGCGACTCATCGCGGCGACCGAGCTGGAGTGGCAGAGCCGGGTGCAGTGGTCCACGTTGTTGGTCCCGAAGCCGGCCCGCACCATCCGCATGAGGACGTAGTTGTCCTCGTTGCTGCACTTGGCCGAGGAGAGCGCGGCCAGCGCACGAGAGCCGTGGGTGTCGCGAATACGCGTCAACTCCTGCGCGACGAGGCTCAGGGCCTCGTCCCAGGTGGCCTCGCGGAAGGCGCTGTACCATGCCGGGGGCGTAGCGACCCGGTCGCGGACATCGTCTTCCTCCATGTTCGCCACGCCGGTGAGCGGGGGCTTCCCGACGCTGCGCTTCGGCGGGCGCGGCTTCCGCCGGCCGCCCATCTCCTCGATCAGCTGCCAGGGCCCCTCGCGATGGCGGGGCCACTCACCGGTCCAGACCCATTTCTCGCCATCGTGCGCCCAGCCCTTCCGGATCACCGGGGTCACCAGACGGTCCCGATGCATCGGGAAGTCGTAGCCGAAGCGGCCCTTCACACAGGTGGACCCCTGGTTCGGAGTGACCTCCTCGATGCTGGGCGAGGTGACCCGCATGATCTGGTCGCCCTTGACGTGCAGGTCGATCTGGCAGCCGACGCCGCAGTAGGGGCAGACGGAGCGCACCACCTTGTCCGGCGCGCGCAGAGCGTCGGAGCCGAAACGCTGCTTGGGGATGAACTCGAAGATGGCCCCGGTGGGGCAGACCCGGACGCACTCTCCGCACCAAGTGCAGCCGGCGTGGTCGGGGTCCCCGTCACCCCCGACGATGATCTGCGCCTGCTCGCCCCGCATCCCTACGTCCAGGACGCCGACCTCCTGGATGTCCTCGCAGGCCCGCACACAGCGGGTGCAGAGAATACAGGTGCTCATGTCGTGCTGGATCATCACATCGCCGGGACGCTCGTCGCCGGTGCGGAGGGGCAGCTCGTGGTGATCGCGGATGGGGACATCGTACTGGGTGACGTAGCGCTCGAACTCGTTCCGCGGCCGGACTCGGCCGCCATTCTGGAGGTGCTCGCCCGGATAGCGCTCGAGCAGGAGGCCGAGCACACCGCGCCGGCTCTCCACCGCCGCGGGCGACTCGGTCTCGACCACCATGTCCTCGGCCGCCGGGACGGCACACGCGGGGGCCAGCTTGCCCTGACCCTGGATCGATACCAGGCAGATCCGGCAGTTGCCCACGATGGGCAGCTTCGGATACCAGCACAGCGTCGGAATCTCGATCCCGGAGGCGCGCGCCGCCTCCAGGATCGTCTGGCCGGGCTGGAAGGAAACGTCGCTGCCGTTGACAATAATCTTGGGCATGGGGCCCCGATGTTCGGCTGAGGAAGAGAGGTCTAAGTGAGTTTAGACCCGTAAGATGGAGGGAGCAAGGGTGCTGTGGTGATGAACGCGCGACGCCCCCGGGATCAGTCCCCGGGGGCGTCGCATGGTCGTTCGATCATGGGCGCCCGAGCCGGCGCCGCGACCAGGATCAGGCCGCGTGCTCCGTCGGCACGCGCTGGTGCCAATGGTCTTGGGAAGTCTCCTCGTCCGCGGCCCACATGTAGGCCCAGAACCTGACCGGCTTGGGCAGGGGTCCACCATTCTTGATGACGATGCCCAGAGGCATCGACGGGACGGCGACGGGAAGAGTAGTCACGGCACGTTCCTCACTGGACGAGAAAGCCACGCCTGCGTCTCGCGCGGGGAGAAAGCACGGCCCGTGCCGGGGGGAGGGTTCTGATTAAATTGTTTTGTGGGTTGTGTTTACAGCGTCGATTGAAAGCTGCGCCGAGTGTCAGTTGGACGCGGCCAGCGGAGGTGCCGCCGCGTCCGGTGGACACGTGGGCTTCACCACGAGCAGTCCGTCGGGCCGCCGCGCCGGGCCACGCTTGCGCCGATGGGACTCCTCCTCGACCGCCCATCCCTGGTACATGGCGCGGATGACGTCCGGCGACAGCGCCCGGCTGCCGCCCATCACCACGTGAACACCACCCGGGCGGCTTCGCCGCTGCAGGTCGGTCATCAGGGCGGCACGGGATTGCGGCTTGAAGCCGGCCAGGGTCGTCGAGTCGATGACCACGATATCCACGCGGTCGAGGGCCTCGAGGAAACAGGGAAGCGCCGGTCCCAGCGGCGCGACGAAGCCCTCGAACATGCTCGCCAGCGCCTCCGCCGCCATGCGCGACTCCACGCGCTCGATGCAGCCGACGTCGCAGGCGATGAAGGTGACCGCCGCGTCGTGTGCGGCCAGGAGATAGGTCGCAGGCTCGGCGCCCGCGCCGATCACGAGCGCGACATCGTGGGCCTCGACGCGCGGGAGGAGGCGGGCGAGGGCGCAGCCGCCGTCGAGACCCCAGTGTACCGGCGTTCGCTGCGCCTCGCGGAGCTTGCGGAACTGTTCGCGCCACCGGCGATAGGGTCGCAGCGCCAGGCGCTTCATGATGAGGCGGTCCACCGTCTCCAGCATCAGGACTTCGGTGAGCACGAACTGCCCCTCGGACGTGGCCTGCAGCTCCGAAGCGGCCTCGTCGCCCAGCCGCATCAGCTCCTCCCGGCCGATCGAGTTCTTGAAGCCCTCGATGCGCTGGAGGATGTATTCGTGGTAGTGCTGCTTGTCCGAGTACGAGGTGCGCCGGCGGCGTTGGGCGCCACGGATCTCGGTGGCGCTCAGCATGAAATCCTGATCGGCGGGAGGCCGCCCGCGATGGCGCGGCCGGTGACGAGGTTCACCGCGTAGAGTGTAGGAATGGGGTTTGGACGAACGGCGGACCCCACGAGGGCCGCCGTGATCGACAATGATGCAAATTCGTACATCGGGTGAGTCGGGTCAAGGCGGAGCGCTAGTCCGCCTCCAGGAGGGCGCCCTTGAGGTACCCGGTCTCCGGGATGGTCAGCACCTCGGGATGATCCTCTCCCGGCCCGAGCACGCGACGCACCCGGATGCGCCGGCCGCTGTCTCCCGCGGCCTCCGTGAGCATGGTGAGGAACTCCGGCAGCCTCACGTGGAACGAGCAGGACGCGGTCAGGAGCATGCCGCCCGGCGCGAGGCAGCGCATCGCGCGCAGGTTGATCTCGCGATAGCCCCGGATGGCGTCCGGCACCGTCGCGCGCGACTTGGCGAAGGCGGGTGGGTCGAGCACGATGGTATCGAAGCGCTCGCGTGCACGGGCCATCTCACGGAGCGCCCCGAAGGCGTCGGCCTCGCGCGGCTCGATGTTCCGGAGACCGTTCAGCGCCGCGTTAACCTGGGCCCGGTCCAGTGCCTCTCTGCTCGAGTCCAGGGCCAGCACGCTCGCCGCGCGTCCTGCCAGATGCAGGGCGAAGGAGCCGTGATAGGTGAAGCAGTCGAGCGCGCGCCCACCGGGCCGGGTGATCTCGGCGGCGAGGAGGCGGTTGGGGCGCTGGTCCAGAAAGGCACCGGTCTTCTGTCCCTCCCACGGTGCCGCCAGATAGCGCACGCCCCCTTCCCGAATCTCGATCTCCCGCGGCACCGTTCCCATGACCTCCTCCACCCCGGTCGGCAGCCGCTCGCGTCCCCTCGCCGGCACGTCGTGCCGCAGCAGGACGCCGCTCGGCGCAAAGAGGGAGCTCAGCGCTTCGAGGATCCATTCCCGCATCGGCTCCAGGCCGGCGGACAGGATCTGCACCACCAGCCAGCGGTCGTAGCGATCCACGACCAGCGCGGGGAGGCCGTCTCCCTCGCCGTGCACCACCCGGTACGCCGTCGCGTCGATGGACCGGCGTCGGGCGTCGGCGGCCTCGAGGTGCTCGCGCCACCACGACGCATCCACCGGCCGGTCGCTCCGCTCGAGCAGCCGCAGCCTGATCTCGGAAGCGGGAGAGAGCAGGGCCTGTCCGATGAAGCGGCCGCGGGGATCCTGCACCGGCACGAGGCCGGCCTCGTCGGGGTGGCTCAGCACGTCGCTGCGGTAGATCCACGGATGGCCACGCACCCAGCGCTCGGCGCCGCGCGCCGACACCCGCGCGGGTGTCACGCCCGGTCGGGACGCAGGATCGTGGCTCCGCGGAGATAGCAATGCTTGATTTCCTGTCGCTCGCGGCGGGTGTAGGCGTGAACCAGCAGCCGGATGCAGCGGGGCAGGGATCCCGGCACGGGGATCTCGGAGGCGTGCAGCAGCGCCACGATGTTCCACCCGAAGTCTTCGGCGGCCCGCGCGGGGAAGGCGGCGTCGAGATCGCGGGTGACGGTAAAGAGCGCGCTGACGATGTCGTCGGGCTGAAGCTCGTTGCTCTCGATCAAGGTGCGGAGCAGCTCGTCGGTCGCGCCGAGGATCTCGGCCGCGTCATTGCGCTCCACGGTGGTGGCACCGCGGATGCCCTGTAACCGGGGGACGGTCAGCGTCATGGCAGATAATGTAGCGGCAACGGTTCGGCTGATGCTCGTCACCGACGACCGTCTGGTCGAGGACCGCGATCTGGTGGCGCTCGCCCTCGCGGCAGCGCGCGGCGGGGCCACGGCCGTGCAGCTTCGACTCAAGCTGGCTTCGCCGCGGGAGCAGGTGGCGCGCGCGCGCGCGCTGGTCGCCTCGCTCCGGATCCCCGTCCTGGTGAACGACCGGCCCGACATCGCGCTGGCGGCGGGGGCGGCGGGCGTTCATCTCGGTCCGGACGATCTGCCGGTCTCACTGACTCGGCGCATCGTGCCCGCGGGCTTCATCGTCGGGGCGTCGGTCGGGTCGGAGTCGGAGGCGAAGGCAGCGGCCGAGGCGGACTACTGGGGCATCGGTCCCTGGCGGGCGACCGGCACCAAGGCCGATGCGGGTGGTGCGCTCGGGCCGGAGGGGTTTCGGCGGCTCGTGGAGCTGGCGGGGGGAAAGCCCTGCATCGGGATCGGCGGGGTGCGGCCGGAGGACGTGGCGGCGATCCGTGCGGCGGGGGGTGTGGGCGTGGCGGTGGTCTCGGGGATCCTCGGCGAGGAGGACGTGGAGACCGCCACGCGGCGGTACGTGATGTCACCCTGAGCGTAGCGAAGGGGCCCTGACCCGGCCTATGCCTCCTTCGCTTCGCTCAGGATGACATTCACTCCGTCCCGCCTCTCCTCACTTTCGCGATGGTCCGCAGATGCTCGGCGTAGGTGCGGGAGAACAGGTGCCGCCCGTCAGGACCCGCCACGAAATAGAGATAGGGTACCCGGGCCGGATGGAGCGACGCCTCGATGCTCCGCAGGCTGGGCGAGTTCACCGGACCCGGCGGCAGGCCGGGATTGAGGTAGGTGTTGTACGGCGAGCGGAACTGATAGTCCTTGGTGAAGAGCCGGGGCTTCCGCTTCCCGGTGGCGAGAAAGATCGCGTACTGAACCGTGGGGTCCGCCTGGAGTGCCATGCCGATCCGAAGGCGGTTGTGGTATACGCCGGCGATCGTCTCGCGCTCGTCGTCCGCGCGCGCCTCGCCCTCCACGATCGAGGCGAAGGTCACCAGCTGCGCCTGGGTCCAGCCGAGCGAGTCCAGGCGGGCATCCCATTCCGGCTTCCAGGCCGAACGGAATCCCTCCGCCATCACCCGAACCAGCTCCCGTGCGGTGGTTCCGTGACGGAGCGAGTAGGTCTCCGGGCGGAGAAATCCCTCGAAGGACCGCACCCCGAATCCCAGGATCCGGGACGCCGCGGCGCTGTCGCTCGCCGCGGCCCGCACCGAGTCGGCGGGAATCCCCAGCTTCTGCTCCGCCAGCACCGCCACTTCGGGAATGGTCAGACCCTCGGGCACGGTGAACCGGGTTGAGACCTCGTCACCCGTCTCCAGAATGTCCAGCACCTTCCACGCGGAGAGACCGGGGTCGAACTGATACACGCCCGCGCGGACCGAGCGGTCGGCCCCGCGCACGCGGGCCAGCAGCTTGAACCAGAACCGGTTGCCGACGACACCGTGGGCGGCGAGAGTATCGGTGACGGCGGAAAAGGTGGCGCCGGGCGGGAGGGTGACCCGCTCGGCGGACGAGTTGGTGCCGCAGGCGGGGAGGGTGAGCAGGAGGAGGATGGTGGCAAGGCGGGCGAGCGGGGCGGCGGGGCAGCGGGGCAGCAACCGCACACAGGTGGCCACCCGCGCACGGAGCGAACGGCACCGCTGCCCCGCTGCCCCGCTCGCCCGCCTACTCACGCACCCGCCTCGCGTCGAGGAAGTGCTGCAACAGGACGGCGGCCGCCAGCGCATCTACGTCGGCCTTGCGGCGCCGGGTGTGCCCACCCTGCTCCCGGATTGCGGCCAGTGCGCGCGCGGTGCTCATGCGCTCGTCCCACAGCTCGACCTGGAGTCCGCTGCCGGCGGCCACGCCGGCGGCGAGTTGCCGCGCCGCCACGGCGCTCTCCTCCTCCTCGCCCTCACCGGTGAGCGGAAGGCCGACCACCACGCCCACGGGGGCGTGCTCGGCGACGAGCTCCAGAAATCTGGACATGGGGAAGCGCTTGCCCCGGCGGCGGACCAGCGTCTCGAGCGGGGTGGCCAGGGTCTGCGTCTCGTCGCTGAGGGCCAGGCCGATGCGGACCTCGCCCCAGTCGACGGCCAGCAGCCGGCCGGTGTCGGGCAATGGCATGAGGGCGGGGTTGGAGAGGCGCCCTGCTATTGCGCCATGGTCGCGAAGAATTCCTTGTTGTTCTTGGTGCGCTTCATCCGCTCGAGCAGGAACTCGAGTGCCTCCACCGGCGGCATGTCCGCCAGGAAGTTCCGCAGCAGGTAGACCCGGTTGAGCTCGTCCTTGTCCATCAGGAGCTCTTCCTTTCGGGTCGAGGTGCGCTGGATGTCGATGGCGGGGTAGATCCGGCGATCGGCCAGGCGCCGGTCGAGGACCAGCTCCGAGTTGCCGGTGCCCTTGAACTCCTCGAAGATGACCTCGTCCATCCGGCTGCCGGTGTCGACCAGTGCCGTGGCGATGATGCTCAGGCTGCCGCCCTTGTCGATGTTCCGGGCGGCGCCGAAGAACCGCTTCGGCTTCTGCAGCGCGTTGGCGTCCACGCCGCCGGAGAGGATCTTGCCCGAGTGCGGCACCACGACGTTGTGGGCCCGGGCCAGCCGGGTAATGGAGTCGAGCAGGATGACGACGTCGCGGCCGTGCTCCACCAGCCGCTTGGACTTTTCGATCACCATGTCGGCCACCTGGACGTGGCGGTCGGCCGGCTCGTCGAAAGTGGAGGAGATGACCTCCGCCTTGACGTTTTCCTCCATGTCGGTGACTTCCTCGGGCCGCTCGTCGATCAGCAGCACGATGAGGACGATCTCCGGATGATTCTCGCTGATGGCGTTGGCCAGCTTCTGCATCAGGATGGTCTTGCCGGCCTTGGGCGGCGCCACGATCAGCGCCCGCTGGCCCTTGCCCAGCGGAGCCAGCAGGTCCACCACCCGCATGGAGAGATCGCTGTTCTTCCGCTCCAGCCGGATACGGGCATCGGGGTAGCGCGGCCGCAGGTTGTCGAAGGCGATCCGGTGCTTGGTCTTCTCCGGCTCCTCGAAGTTGACCTGCTCGACCTTCAGCAGGGCGAGGTAGCGCTCGCCCTCTTTGGGCGGGCGCACCTGACCCATGACCGTGTCACCGGTGCGGAGGTCGAAGCGCTTGATCTGGCTGGGGCTGACGTAGATGTCGTCGGGGCCGTACAGGTAGTTCCAGTCCTGGCTCCGGAGGAATCCATACCCCTCCGGCAGGATCTCCAGGACGCCTTCGCCCCGGATGACGGTGTCCGAGTCGAGCAGGGACTGCTCGATCCGGAAGATGAGATCCTGCTTCCGCAGGCCGGAGTAGTTGCTGATGTTCAACTGCTCGGCCAGGGTGTGCAGCTCGGCGACCGACTTCTGCTTCAGTTCAGCGATATCCACGGACGAGACTCCAAACGGACGAGCCCTGCCGGCGTGCGGGCGGGTGAGGGTCGGGACAAGTGAAAAATGCCGGCGAGGTTGGCCTGGGTATATGTCGGCCCGATGGCGGAACGGCGGTACGGGTTGTGTCGGGGAGTTGTCCAGCCGAATCCAAGAAGCGATTCAAGTTAGAGCGCTCCCGTGATTCAGTCAAGTGCCTGCTTGCAGAAGAATCGGGGACGCACGATCTTGGCACTTTTGGACGGCCGACTCGAGGGGAGCAGATGGCTGAATCAGAACGCCTGGGCAAGCTCCGGCACGATCTGTCCAACCCCTTGTCGGCCCTGCTCGCCGAGGTGCAGCTCCTGTTGCTCAACGAGTCGCAGTTCGACCCGGAGACCCTGACCAGCCTCAAGGAGATCGAGGCCATGGCCATCCGGATGCGCGGGATGCTCCGCGAGATCTGATCCGCCCCGGCCGGCTAGCCCGGCCCGGTGGCGACCCTCCGCCGGCCATTCAACAGGTACACCGCCAGGAACGTCAGGCTGCCCGCGCTCGCCGCGGCCCGGAACGTCACGCCCCCCTCTCCAGCGGACACAAAGCCCTCGATCAGCCCCGCCACGACCAGCAGGACGGCCGCCCCTCCCACCATTCGCACGGCGACCCGCCCGCTCAGCACCAGGGCGTCGCTCCGGCTGAGGTCTCCCGGTGACACCACCGACCGCCCGAGCATGAACCCGGCGGCCCCGGCCACCCAGATGGCGAACAGCTCCAGAAGTCCGTGCCCCAGCACGAACTCGAGCAGGTACCCCAGCAACTCCTGGTTCGCGAAGTGGCCCGCGCTGGCGCCGATGACGAGCCCGTTGAACCCGAGCAGCACCAGGGAGCCCACGCCGATGAAAATGCCTCCCGCGAAGCAGGCGATCGCCACCCGGACGTTGTTGGTGATGATACTGGACGCCATCAGCGGACGGTCCTCCGCGGCCACATCCACGTAACGCCGGCCCTCCGCCATCCGTTCCGCGCCGGCCGACGCCCGCTCGATCATGACCCGGGGTAGCAGGTCGGGCGCGAGCGCCGGCTGGTCCCGCATCAGCCGGTAGCCCGCGGCCGCGGGCAGGAGGAACGCCAGGCAGGCGAGGGCGATGTAGCCGCGCGCCTCACGAATGGCGGCCGGGCATTCCCGGGCCAGGACTGTCCAGACCCGCCGCCAGGTACCCCGCTCGTCGCGGTACAATGCGTTGTGCCCCGCCGCCGCGAGCCGCTCGAGATGCTCCCGGGTGGCCTCGTCTACGCCGTAGGTCCGCGCGCGCGCCAGGTCGGCGGCGACTTCCCGGTAGCGGGCGGCGAATTCCGGCAGCTCGTGGGAGCCGAAGCTGTCCAGTCCGTGGCGGGCCGCGCGGTCGGCCATGTGCTGGAACTCCGCCCACCTCGGCCGCTTGCGGGCGGCGAAGGAGGCCGCCGCGGCGGAGCCGCGGAGGCCGACGGCCGCGTCGCGCCGGTCCCGCTCGGTCCGGTACAGGTCCAGCAAGTGCTCCAGGTCGGTCACCCCCGGAGGGGCGGGGTGATCGGCCAACCGCCGGGCGATGGCCGCGGCGAGCCGCACACGGGCCGGCTGGGCGAGCTGCGCCTGCCGGCTCTCGAACTGACCCAGCAGTCTGAACTCCGCATCGGTGAGCTCGGGACCCAGGGGCAGGGGGGTGCCGGCGGTCCTGGCCGCGGTCCTGGCGACGACCAGTTGCGACGGGCGGTCCCGCGCCACCACGGTGCCCGCGACCATGTCGCCCAGCCGCTTGCCGCGAGGGTGCAGCGCCACCAGGAGCCCGCCGATCAGGTAGGGCGGCGGCAGGAAGTCGGCGAGCCGCAGGAGATTCCGGGCCGCCGCGGCGCCGAGGCTGACGGCGTTCCCGGTGTCGCTCACCACCCGGATGCCGACCATGCGCTTGCCGGGGGTCTGACCCCGGCGAAGACCCTCGAACAGAATGAAGTAGCCGGTCCACACCGCGAACCCGGCGAGCAGGAGGATGGCCCCGCCCACCGAGCCGATCACGAAACCGAACCCGCCGACGATGGCGAGGACGATCAGCACCCCGAGGGCCGAGCCGACCAGCACGGTCAGGTCGATGATCGCCGCGAGCGCCCGCGAGCCGACGCCCGCGATCTCGAGGTCGAGCGTCACGTGCTCCGGCGTCTCGACCTGGAGCCGCTGGCGATAGTCGGGTGGCGCGGCACGCGGCTTCTTCATGGCGCGATTCTAACATCCCGCGGGAGGACTCGCATCTGTCGCACCGGGAACGCATCTTTGCTCCATGGTCTCCAATACCCTGCGCCCACTGTCGGTGGGTGAGATTCTCGACGTCTCCTTCACGCTCTACCGGCGACACTTCGCGACCCTGGGCACCATCGCCGTCGTCTGCTCCGGCCTGCCGGTGCTGCTGAGCCTCTACATCGAGGCGTCCGGAGGGGTGCTGCAGAACCTTCCGCTGACCCTGGCGTACTACATGGCCTTCACCGTTCTCAGCTCCATCGCGACTGCCGCGACCGTGTTCGTGGTCTCGGAGAGCTACCTGGGGCGGCCGCTCGCCGCGGCCTCCGCCCTCAGGCGGGCGACGCCGCTGCTCGGGCGGCTCATCGTCTGCTCCCTGCTGTTCGCCATCGTGGTGGGATTCGGGTTCCTGTTCTTCATGATCCCGGGGATCGTGCTGCTGTGCGGGCTGCTTCTCGCGTTTCCCTCCCTGGTCCTGGAGCCGGACAGCTCCCCGACCGGGGCGCTCTCCCGCTCGTGGTCGTTGACCAGGGGCTCGCGGCTCCGGATGCTGGGCCTGGTCGTCACCATCGTCATTCTGCTCTACGTGCCGATCGTCGCCCTGGGGGCGATCGCGACCTTAGTGCTGCCCGCCGACGCCGGCACCGCGACGCTCACGCCCGGACTGGTCACCCTCGCGGTGGTCGGCATCCTGCAGATGCTGCTGTATCCCTTGCTCTACTGCGTGCTCACGGTGGCCTACTACGACCTGCGGGTACGCAAGGAGGGGTTCGATCTCGAGGTGCTGGCCTCGACCCTCCAGCCCGCCTGAGCGAGATGCCGCCGCAGGGTGAGGCCGGCCCCGAGCTCTACCGGTCGGTGCTCGACTCGGTGTTCGCCACCGAGCCCTACCAGTGGGTCCAGCCCTCCGCCGCGCTTCGGCTGCTCTCGGATTGGTGGAACTGGCTCGTCGTCTGGCTCGAGGGACTCAAGGCCGACAACCCGCTCCTGTTTCGCATTTTCCTCATCACGATCCTGCTCGCCTGGGTCGGCATCTTCGCCCACGCGGCCTGGCTGGTCTGGGTCACCGTGCGCGGCGCCGCGCGGGCCGACCGGTCGGTTGCGCTGACGGTCGCCGGCGAGCGCCACGACGCGGCCTGGTATTCCCGCGCGGCCGACGCGGCGGCCGCCGAGGGCCGGCTGGCGGAAGCGCTGCAACTGGCGTTCGTGGCGCTCGCGCTGACGCTGGAGGGGCAGGGACTGCTGCAATACCACCCGAGCAAGACGCCGGCGGAGTGCGCGCGGGAGGCCAGGCTGGCGGGATCCGACCGCGAGCGACTCCGGGGGCTGGTGCGCAGTCTCTACGCCCATGCGTTCGGGGGGCGGGAGATCGCGCCGGAGGATTATCGGCGTTGGCGGGACGGGGGCGCGGGTCCCTGGCATGCGCCCGCGCACTGAGCTGGCGCTCGCCGCCGGCCTCCTCCTGATTCTCGGAGTGGCGGCCGTGGCGCTGGGCGGCCGCCGGGGCCGCCCGGCGCCGAGCGAATCGCCCCGCTCGACCTACCTGACCGGCCCCAGCGGGGCCAGCGCCTTCGCCGAGGCGCTCTCGCGGCTGGGCGTCGAGGTGGAGCATCATCGCCGGCCGGTGGAGACGCTCGCCGTGGAGGATTCCGCCCGCGCCGGCGAGCTCTTTGCCCTGCTCGGGCCCTCCGAGCACCTCGACGCGGCCGAGGCGCGGCACCTGCTCGGGCTACCGGTGGACCTCCTGCTCGCCGGGCCGGGTGCCGCCACTGCGATTCGCTGTCTCGGATACCGTCTGCAGCCACGGCAGTGGACAGATCCCGCGGCAACCAAGGCGCCGGTGGAAGCGATGGACCTCCCGGCGCCGCGGGCCTGGGCGGTACTGGCTCCGCATGACTCGCACACGGTGGTGGACTCGGCGGGACCCGAGGGTCGGAAAGTGACCTGTGAGGTGCCGGTACCCGCGCAGGTCGACACCCTGCTGGTCACGGTGCAGGACCGGCCGGTCGTGCTCCGGCTCCGATACTCCGGAGGCCGGGCCGTGACCCTGGTAGCCGACGATCGCCTGTTCCGGAACCGCACGCTTCGCAAGACCTCCGCCGGGGAGCTGGTCCTCGGGCTCGTCGTGCCTCGCTACCGGCGGGTGGTGGTGGACGAGTACCACCACGGCTACCATGCCGCGGGCTCGCTGGCGGGTGCCGCGCTCGATTGGAGCACGCGCTCGCCGTGGGGATGGGTCGTCTGGCAGCTCGCGGCCGTCGGGGTGATCGCACTGCTCGCGTCGGGCGTGCGCTTCGGTCCGGTGCGGCGCGCCATCGAGCGTCGGCGCCGGTCGCCTCTGGAGCACGTCCGCGCGCTCGCCACGGCGCTCGCCGCCGCGCGGGGCCATGACGTCGCGGTTCGTCTGATGGTCCAGGGGCTCAGACGGCGCCTTTCCCGCGGCGGCCGTCCGACCCGCGCCGACCTGGACGCCTGGCTCGAGAGCCTCGGGCCATCGGTGCGGACGTCCCGCGGGCGCGAGGCGCTGCAGTCGCTCGCCACCATGACCCGCTCACCGCAGGACGCCGACAGCGTCCTGGTCGCGGCCAACGCCGTGGAAACCCTGTGGGAGGAATTGAAGCCCTCATGACGACCGCATTGACGCCGCTCGGCACGGACGATGCCGCCCGCGCGGCGGAGGATGCCCGCGCGATCGTGGAGCAGCTGGGTCACGTGGTGCTGGGCCAGGAGGCGGCGGTGCGGGATGCCGTGGCCGCGCTCATCGCGCGCGGGCACGTGCTGCTGGAGGGCGTGCCGGGCACGGCCAAGACGCTGCTGGTGCGTGCGCTCAGCCAGGTGCTGAGCCTCGAGTTCCGGCGGATTCAGTTCACGCCGGATCTGATGCCCTCGGACATCACCGGGGTGAATCTCCTCGCCGGGGCCGGCACCTTCACCTTCCGGCCGGGCCCGATCTTCGGCGACCTGGTGCTGGGGGACGAGATCAATCGAGCCCCGGCGAAGACGCAGGCGGCGCTGCTGGAGGCGATGCAGGAGCGGAGAGTCACCGTGGACGGTGTATCGCACGCGCTGCCGGAGAGCTTCACGGTCTTCGCCACCCAGAACCCGATCGAATTCGAGGGGACCTATCCGCTCCCCGAGGCGGAGCTCGACCGATTCCTGGTCAAGGTCGTCATCGGATACCCGGAGGAGCCGGTGGAGCAGGGGATTCTGCGACGGGTGCTCGAGGGCTTCGAGGCGGACATCCCGGCGAGCTACGGCGTGAGGCCGGTGGCGGACGCCGCGAGGCTGCAGCGGCTGCGCGATGCGTGTCGCCGCGTTCGAGTCGAGCCGAGCCTGGTGGCCTACGTCGCCGCGATCGTGCGCGCGACGCGGGTCGCGCCGGTGCTCACGCTCGGGGCCTCGCCCCGTGGCAGCGTGGCGCTGCTCAAGATGGCGCAGGCCTCGGCGCTGCTCGAAGGCAGGGCGTACGTGATTCCCGACGACGTGAAGGCGCTCGCGCCCGCCGTGCTCCGCCACCGGGTGACGGTGGCCCCGGAGCTGGAGCTGGAAGGGGTCGCGCCCGATACGGCGCTTCGCGGCATCATCGAGAAGATCGAGGCGCCGCGGTGAAGCTGATTCCGACGCGCCGCTGGCTGGTCGGCGCCGGTGGGCTCGCGCTGGTGGCGCTGGCCGGCTTCTGGCGGCCCGACGCCCTCGGCGTGCTGCTGGGGCTCGACGCGATCTGGGTCCTGGCGTTCGTCGCCGACGCGCTCGCCACACCGGGGGCGCGCGCGCTCGCCGTGCAGCGGGAGGCGCCGGTCGCCTTCTCACTCGGGCGCCGATTCGTGATCCGGTATCGCTGGCGGCACACCGCCCGGCGACGGCTCCGAGTCGAGGTGAGGGAGCACCTGCCCGAGCCGGTGGGCGGTGCCACCACGCCGCTCCGCGTACTGGATCTGCCGCCCGGCCTCACGGTCGAGGAACAGCTCGAGCTGGAGCCGGTGCGACGCGGCATCGGCGTGGGCGGCAGCATGGATCTGCGGATTCGCGGCCCACTGGGCCTCGCCTGGCGGCAGAGCCGGATCGAGGCGCCGTGGAGCGCCACCGTCTATCCCAGCCTGCGCGGCACCTGGCTCCGGGCGCTGCCGATCCAGGCCATCCGGCGCAGGGAGGCGGGGCTGAGGAGCGTGCGGCACCGCGGTGAGGGCCGGCTCTTCGAGGGGCTCCGGGAGTGGGTCCCGGGCGACGACACCCGGATCATCGACTGGAAGGCCACCGCGCGCCGGGGCAAGCCGATCGCGCGGCAGTACGAGGACGAGCGGCGGCAGCAGGTGATGCTGGTGGTGGACGCCGGACGGCTGCTGACCGCCGAGGTCGACGGGGTGCCGCGCCTGGAGTCCGTGATCTCGGCGGCGCTTCACCTGGCCCACGCGGCGGTGGAGCACGACGACAACGTGGGGTTGCTGGTCTTCGCCGACGGCATCCAGCGCTACGTGGCGCCGGGCCGGGGCCGCCGGGCGCTCCGCGCGGTGCTGGAAGGGCTGGCCGCCGCCGAAGGGCGGCTGGTGGAGTCCGACTATCCGGCGGCGTTCCGCTACCTGGCCACTCGCAGCCGCAAGCGCGCCCTCACCGTGCTCTTCACCGACGTGATCGATCGGACCGCGAGCGAGGCGCTCGTGGCGCAGACGGCCACGCTGCGTCCCCGCCATCTCCCGCTCGCCGTCACCCTTCGGGATCCGGCCATGGAAGCGCTCGCCTCCGCCCGTCCCACCGGATCGGCGCAAGCCTTCGAGCGCGCCGCCGCGGAGGAGTTGCTGGGCGCGCGCGAAGCCGCGCTCGCCGAGATGCGGTCACGCGGGGTGATGGTGCTCGACGTCCTGCCGAGCGGCGCCAGCGCGGCGCTGGTGGAGCGGTATCATCTGTTGAAGCGGAAGGGAGTGTTGTAAGCGGGGCAGGGGGACAGGGGGGCGGCGGCGTGTCGTGAAAAAATGTGGTCATGAAAACTTGTGTCATCCTGAGCGCAGCGAAGGAGCCATGACCAGGGTTATGGCTCCTTCGCTGCGCTCAGGATGACATTGCCCGCCCATCGTGGCTCCGCCGTGCCCGCCTCCTACCCATACGCCCCCACGAACGCCTCGACCGCTTCAGGATCCAGTTGCGAGCCCGCGACGCGGCGCAGCTCGGCGAGGGCGTCCGAGGGCGGACGGGATTCGCGATAGGGTCGCCGCGTCGTCATCGCGTCGAACGCATCGGCCACCGCCACGATGCGCGCCTCGATCGGGATCTTCTCGCCTCGCAGCCCGTCGGGAAATCCCCGGCCGTCGAGCCGCTCGTGGTGGGAGCGAACGATGCGGAGCACGTCGGGCGACTCCTGCGCCAGCGGCGACAGCATCCGCTCGCCGAGCAGTGGGTGCTCGGTGATCTGGCGGAACTCCTCGTCCGTGAGCGAGCCGGGCTTGTGCAGCACCGCTTCGCGCGTGCCGATCTTGCCGATGTCGTGCAGCTCGCCGCCGAGGCGGATGCCGTCGAGTGAGTCGCCCTCGAATCCCATGCGCGACGCCGTGGCCACGGCGTACTGGCTGACGCGAATCGAGTGGCCGCGAGTGTAGGCGTCCTTGGCCTCCAGCGCCCGCGCCAGCATCTGCACGCCCTGGAGGAACAGCTCCTGGATCCTCAGCGCCTGCTCCCGCACCTGGCGCTCGAGCGTCTCCTGGTTGAATCGGTTCTCCAGGACGAGGGCACGCTTCTCGAGCGCCCGGGTGACCCGCGCCTGAAGCTCGCTCATCGAGATCGGCTTCAGCAGGAAGTCCGCGGCGCCGCGGTGCAGGCAGTCCACCGCGGTGCTGGTCTCGCTCACTCCGCTCAGCATGATGACCGAGGTGTCGGGGTAGCGGTCGCGCACCACCTCGAGGAAGCTGATGCCGTCCATCTCCGGCATTCGCATGTCGGAGACGATCAGGGGAGGCTCACCGATGCGGTCGAGGACGCGAAGCGCCTCGCGCCCCGAGCCCGCCTCGAAGCACTGGAACCCCTGGGCCTGGAGCATGCGAGTCAGGAACCCGCGTACGCCGGGCTCGTCGTCCACGACGAGGCACTTGGCGGAGCCGGCCACGACCGGCTGCGCGAGCTGGCTTGTCGGCATGGTTCACGATGTACTTGAGGTGGGCGATGGATGCCACGAACATCCAATGGCTTACACTGTAAGTTATCGGCGCCGAATTGTCCACTGCCCGGCACCCGCTGCCCCCGCCGCGTAGTTTTCGCTACATTCCGGCGACTCTCGCGGGCCCATCCAACCTGGTCGGCCGGCTTTCACCGCGGCGAGGAGAGAGGATGCCAGGCGTGCAGGCGCGTCTGCGGTCCGAACACCAGCGGAAGTATCCCGAGCTCAGTCCGTCCAAGTGGTACGAGGTGGCGCCGATTTTCCCCGGCGTGACCCAACGGATGGTCAACATGGCGGGTGAGCGGCTCGCCCGGCTGAGCACCGTCGCGAGGCTTCGTGATTCTTCGGGCCGAGCATCTCGAGTTCCGGCCCGCGGGCGACGAGGCCGCCGCGGAGCCGGACACCGAGGCCATCGCCTAGCGCGGTCGCTCAGACGGCGGTGGATCGGCGGGGCGCGCCGCGACCGTCGAGCATCTCGCGGACCTTGCGCGCCAGCCCCTCGGGCGTGAACGGCTTCTGTTGAAAGGGTACGCCCGGCTCGAGCAGCCCGCGCTGGATCACGTCGTCCCCGGTATACCCCGACATATAGAGGATGGGCAGGTCCGGCTGGAGCACCGCCAGCCGCGACCCCAGCTCGCGCCCGCTGAGCTGCGGCATGACCACGTCCGAGATGACCAGGTCGATCGGCTCGCGCGCGCCTTCGACGCGATCCAGCGCTTCCTGCCCGTGCCGGGCCTCGAGCACCGTGTAGCCCTGATCCCGGAGGCCGCGGCAGGCGAGCGCCCGGACCACATCCTCGTCCTCCACCACCAGAATCGTCTCGGTGCCTCCGCGCAGCTCGGCCGACGCCGCCGGAGCCTCCTGGGATTCGGCCGGCTCGCTGGCGCGCGGCAAGTAGATCTTGAAGGTGGTGCCGTACCCCGCCTCGCTGTAGCACCAGACGAACCCGTCGCTCTGCTTGACGATGCCGTACACGGTGGACAGGCCAAGTCCGGTGCCCTGACCGACCGGCTTGGTGGTGAAGAACGGCTCGAAGATCCTCGCCTGGACCGCCGGTTCCATGCCGATGCCGGTGTCGGTGACGGAGAGATAGGCGTACTCCCCGGTGGGAATCTCGACCCCGCCGTGCGACTGCGCGTAGACCTCGTCGAGGGTGGCGCGGCCGGTCGCCACGACCACCCGGCCGCGGCCCATCATCGCGTCGCGCGCGTTGAGGGTGAGGTTGATGAGCACCTGCTCCAGCTGGCCCCGGTCGGCCCGGATCTCGCCCGCATCCTCCGGCAGCCTGAGCTCCAGCACGTGGTCCTCGCCCAGGGAGCGCCGCAGCATCTTCTCGACGTCGCGCACCACCTCGTTCACGTCGAGCACTTCGGGATGCAACAGTTGCTGGCGGGTGAAGGCCAGGAGCTGGCGGGTGACGTCGGAGGCTCGGGTGCCGGCGCGGATGATCTCCTGCACGTCGCCGCGGCGGGCATCGTCGTCGTGGAAGCTTCGGAGCAGGAACTCGCTGAAGCCGATGACGCCGGTCATCATGTTGTTGACCTCGTGCGCCATGCCGCCGGCGAGACGGCCGGCCGCCTGCATCCGCTCCGCCCGCCGCAGCTGATCCTCCACTCGCCGCCGCTCGGTCACGTCGCGATAAATCCCCCGCAGCACCGGCGGCCTGCCGACCTGCGGGGTGCAGCTCAGGTTTCCCTCGACCGTGATCTGGATGCCGCTCGCGGTCACCAGGACCAGCTCCACGTGGGTGAGTGTCTCTCCCGTCAGAGCCCGTGCCACGATCTCGCGATAGCGCTCCCGGTGGTCGGGGTGCACCACGTCGAGAAATCCGCGGCGGCCGTCCCCCTGCGGCGAGGTGCCGATCACCTCGTGCCAGGCGCGGTTCACGTAGAGAAGGGTTCCTTCAGCGTCGGTGGCACAAACCAGATCGCTCGCGTTGTCGAAGAGGTCGCGGTAGCGCGCCTCGCTCTCCCGCAGCGCCTCCTCGGCTTGCTTCCGGGTGCTGATCTCCCGCGCGTTCAGGCAGACGCCGATGACGGTGCCCCGCTCGTCCACCACCGGAGCGTGGGTGGTCTCGAACCAGAAGGACACGCCATCGGCATCCTGGAGGCAGCGCTCGACATTGCGGCTCTCTCCGGCCAGCGCCGCGTGGAAGGCATCCACCGCTTCGGGGACGAAGTCGGCCACCCGGTCACCCTCCTGCACCGCGCGGCCGAGCAGCCGGGCGCTCCACTCGACGGCGGTGGAGTTGAGGGCCTGGATGGCGCCGTCGGGGTCGATCAGGACGAAGGCCTGGAGGCTGTTGTTGAAGATGGCGCGGAGGTTCGCCTCCGACCGCCGCAACGCCTCCTCCGCGCGCGCCTTCTCGGCGCGGGCCTGCACCCGCGCGAGCGCGCCTTCGATCGCCGGGCCGATCCGTGCCAGGTTGCTTTTCAGCAGGTAGTCCGTGGCCCCTGCCTTCATGCACCCGACCGCGGTCTCCTCGTTGATCGACCCGGTGACGATGAGGAAGGGAACCGACGGGGCCCGCTCCCGCGCCACGGAGAGGGCGGCCATCCCGTCGAAGCGGGGTACGGTGTAGTCGGAGAGGATGAGATCGGGCTCGAAGGTCTCGATCTCGTGCAGGAAGGATTCCCGGGTATCCACGCGCCGGGAGGCGAAGGGAATCCGGGCCCGCTCGAGCTCGTACTCGAGGAGCTCGGCATCCATCGGCACGTCTTCCAATATGAGGATGCGGAGGGGACTCAGCCCCATGCGCGTCACTCCGATACCGGATGCGGTTGCCGTCGCCTCAT
Source organism: uncultured Gemmatimonadales bacterium (assembly GCA_963826065.1). Lineage (GTDB taxonomy): Bacteria > Gemmatimonadota > Gemmatimonadetes > Gemmatimonadales > GWC2-71-9 > CAVVWJ01. The sequence goes on along the minus strand of CAWGVP010000002.1, from coordinate 883,208 downwards.
CCGAGTGAGGGCTTCCCGTTGGTAGCACTCCGAAGAGTGCCACCGATATATTCGAAGTCAAGGCGCCCGGGCGGCCGGGAGCGGCCGCCCGCCCATGTGACCCCGGTCACGGAAGCCGGGTTCGGCGCCTCCAATGATTGGCGTTCTCCACCCGATTGACGAAGCCCCAGGACATCCGGAGCCCCCATGCGGACCCCCCCGGCCAGCAATGGCCGAACACGACGCGGCCGAGCCGCCGACGCGTCGGCCAACCCCGAAGTTCTCGACCTCGCCGAGATCCTGACCGTCCTCTCCGCCGTCCGCAAGGGAGATTTCTCCGTTCGGATGCGAGCCACCAAGACCGGGCTCGCCGGCAAGGTGGCGGACACGCTGAACGAGATCGTCGAGCTCAATCAGGACATGGCCCACGAGCTCGACCGGGTGAGCATCGCGGTAGGCAAGGAAGGCCGGATCACCCAGCGGGCCCACCTCAGCGGTGCCAGTGGGTCGTGGGCCGCTTCGCTCGACTCCGTGAACGGCCTCATCGGGGACCTGGTACAGCCCACCAGCGAGGTCGCTCGCGTCATCGGGGCCGTGGCCAAGGGCGATCTCTCGCAGACCATGGCCCTCGACATCGAGGGCCGGCCGTTGATGGGCGAGTTCCTCCGGATCGGGCGTACGGTGAACTCGATGGTGGACCAGCTGAGCTCCTTCGCGTCCGAGGTGACCCGGGTGGCGCGCGAGGTCGGCACCGAGGGCAAGCTGGGAGGCCAGGCCAAGGTGAAGGGCGTGGCCGGCACGTGGAAGGACCTGACCGACAACGTGAACTCGATGGCCGGCAACCTGACGGCCCAGGTGCGCAACATCGCGGAGGTGACGACCGCCGTCGCGCGGGGCGAGCTGAACAAGAAGATCACGGTGGACGTGAAGGGCGAGATCCTCGAGCTCAAGAACACCATCAACACGATGGTGGACCAGCTCAATTCCTTCGCCTCGGAAGTGACGCGCGTGGCCCGCGAGGTGGGCACCGAGGGCAAGTTGGGCGGCCAGGCCCAGGTCCGGGGCGTGGGCGGCACCTGGAAGGACCTGACCGACAGCGTGAACTCCATGGCCGGCAACCTGACCGCACAGGTGCGCAATATTGCCGAAGTCACGACCGCGGTGGCCAACGGCGACCTCTCCAAGAAGATCACGGTGGACGTGAAGGGCGAGATCCTGGAGCTGAAGAACACCATCAACACGATGGTGGACCAGCTCAACTCCTTCGCCTCGGAAGTGACGCGCGTGGCCCGCGAGGTGGGCACCGAGGGCAAGCTGGGGGGCCAGGCCCAGGTGCGGGGGGTAGGCGGCACCTGGAAGGATCTCACCGAGAACGTCAACTCGATGGCCAGTAACCTGACGGCGCAGGTCCGTAACATCGCGGAGGTGACGACGGCGGTCGCCAACGGCGACCTCTCCAAGAAGATCACGGTGGACGTACGGGGGGAGATCCTCGAGCTCAAGGACACCATCAACACCATGGTGGACCAGCTGAGCTCCTTCGCCTCGGAAGTGACCCGCGTGGCCCGCGAGGTGGGCACCGAGGGCAAGCTGGGCGGCCAGGCCCGGGTGACCGGCGTCGGCGGCACCTGGAAGGACCTCACCGACAACGTGAACTGGATGGCGGGCAACCTGACCGCGCAGGTCCGCAACATCGCGGAGGTGACCACCGCGGTCGCCACGGGCGACCTCTCCAAGAAGATCACCGTGGACGTCCAGGGCGAGATCCTGGAGCTCAAGAACACCATCAACACCATGGTGGACCAGTTGAGCTCCTTCGCCTCCGAGGTGACGCGCGTGGCCCGCGAGGTGGGGACCGAAGGGAAGCTGGGCGGCCAGGCGAGAGTGGCCGGCGTCGGCGGCACCTGGAAGGACCTGACCGACAACGTGAACTCGATGGCCGGCAATCTGACGGCCCAGGTGCGCAACATCGCGGACGTCACGACGGCGGTGGCCCGCGGCGAGCTGAACAAGAAGATCACCGTGGACGTCCAGGGCGAGATCCTGGAGCTCAAGAACACCATCAATACGATGGTGGACCAGCTGAGCTCCTTCGCGTCCGAGGTGACGCGCGTGGCCCGCGAGGTGGGCACCGAGGGAAAGCTGGGCGGCCAGGCGCAGGTCACCGGCGTCGGCGGCACCTGGAAGGATCTCACCGACAGCGTGAACTCCATGGCCGGCAACCTGACGGCCCAGGTGCGCAACATCGCCGACGTGACGACGGCGGTCGCGAATGGCGACCTCTCCAAGAAGATCACGGTGGACGTGAAGGGCGAGATCCTGGAGCTCAAGAACACCATCAACACGATGGTGGACCAGCTCAACTCCTTCGCCTCGGAGGTGACCCGGGTGGCCCGCGAGGTCGGCACCGAGGGCAAGCTGGGCGGCCAGGCGCAGGTCCGGGGGGTGGGCGGCACCTGGAAGGACCTGACGGACAATGTGAACTCGATGGCCGGCAACCTGACCTCGCAGGTGCGCAACATCGCCGAGGTCACCACCGCGGTCGCCCGGGGCGAGCTGAACAAGAAGATCACGGTGGATGTGAAGGGCGAGATCCTCGAGCTCAAGAACACCATCAACACGATGGTGGACCAGCTGAGCTCCTTCGCCTCCGAGGTGACCCGCGTGGCGCGCGAGGTCGGCACCGAGGGCAAGCTGGGCGGTCAGGCACAGGTCACCGGCATCGGGGGAACCTGGAAGGACCTGACCGACAACGTGAACTCGATGGCCGGCAACCTGACGGCGCAGGTCCGCAACATCGCGCAGGTGACCACCGCGGTCGCGACGGGCGACCTCTCCAAGAAGATCACCGTGGACGTGCGGGGAGAGATTCTCGAGCTCAAGAACACCATCAACACGATGGTGGACCAGCTCAACTCCTTCGCGTCCGAGGTGACGCGCGTGGCCCGCGAGGTGGGCACCGAGGGCAAGCTGGGCGGCCAGGCCTACGTGAAGGGCGTGGGCGGCACCTGGAAGGACCTCACCGACAGCGTCAACTCGATGGCGAGCAACCTGACGACCCAGGTGCGCAACATCGCCGACGTGACGACGGCCGTCGCGCGGGGCGAGCTGAACAAGAAGATCACCGTGGATGTCCAGGGCGAGATCCTGGAGCTCAAGAACACCGTGAACACCATGGTGGACCAGCTCAACTCCTTCGCGTCCGAGGTCACCCGCGTGGCCCGCGAGGTGGGCACCGAGGGCAAGCTGGGCGGCCAGGCGCAGGTGGTCGGCGTGGCCGGCGTGTGGAAGGACCTGACCGACAACGTGAACTGGATGGCGAGCAACCTGACCTCGCAGGTGCGCGGCATCGCCAAGGTGGTGACCGCGGTCGCGAACGGCGACCTCAAGCAGGAGCTGCGGGTCGAAGTGAAAGGCGAGATCGCGACGCTGGCCGATACCATCAACGGCATGACCAACACCCTCGCGACCTTCGCCGACCAGGTGACCAACGTGGCCCGCGAGGTGGGTGTCGAGGGCAAGCTGGGCGGTCAGGCCCGGGTGCCGGGTGCGGCGGGGATCTGGCGCGATCTCACGGCCAACGTGAACCAGCTGGCGGCCAATCTGACGACGCAGGTGCGCGCCATCGCCGACGTGGCCACCGCGGTGACCAAGGGCGACCTCACCCGCACCATCGCGGTGGAGGCCCTGGGCGAGGTGGCGGAGCTCAAGGACAACATCAACGAGATGATCCGCAACCTCCGCGACACCACGCGGAAGAACATGGAGCAGGACTGGCTCAAGACCAACCTGGCGAAGTTCAGCCGGATGCTGCAGGGCCAGCGCGACCTGGCCGCGGTGTCGCAGCTCATCCTCTCCGACCTGGCCCCGCTGGTCACCGCCCACCACGGCGTGTTCTACCTGATGGACACCAGCGGCGACGAGACGGCGCTCAAGCTGCTGGCGAGCTACGCCTACAAGGACCGCAAGTCGGTGGCCAACGAGTTCCGGGTCGGTGAGGGGCTGGTGGGGCAGTGCGCGGTGGACCGGCGGATGCTGCTCATCAACTCGGTGCCCGAGGACTACGTCCAGATCAGCTCCGGCCTGGGCGAGGCCTCCCCCCGCAACATCGCGGTCCTGCCGGTGCTGTTCGAAGGCGAAGTCCGGGCGGTGCTGGAGCTGGCCACGTTCGATGAGTTCGACGAGATCCGGCTCACCTTCCTGGAGCAGCTGGCCGAGACCATCGGCATCGTGCTCAACACCATCGGCGCCAACATGCGGACCGAGGAGCTGCTGCGGCAGTCCCAGGCGCTGACCGAGAACCTCCAGTCGCAGCAGGACGTGCTCACCGAGACCAACAAGCGGCTGGAGCAGCAGACCCGTTCGCTGCAGAAGTCCGAGGAGCTGCTCAAGAAGCAGCAGGACGAGCTGCAGCGGACCAATGCCGAGCTGGAGGAGAAGGCCCAGCTGCTCGCCAGTCAGAAGGCGGAGGTGGAGCAGAAGAACAACGAAGTGGAGCAGGCCAAGGTGGCGCTGGAGGAGAAGGCCGAGCAGCTGGCTCTGATCTCCAAGTACAAGTCCGAGTTCCTGGCCAACATGTCGCACGAGCTCCGGACGCCGCTCAACAGCCTCCTCATCCTCTCCCAGATCCTCACCGAGAACGCGGAGGGGAATCTGACCTCCAAGCAGATCGGGTTCGCCCAGACCATCCACAGCTCGGGCTCGGACCTGCTCGACCTGATCAACGACATCCTCGACCTCTCGAAGATCGAGTCCGGCACCATGGCGGTGGACATCACCACGGTGCCCTTCGGCGAGGTGCGGAAGTTCGTGGACAGCACCTTCCGCCAGGTGGCCGACCTCAAGGGACTTCAGTTCCAGGTCGAGGTGGATCCCGCCCTGCCGCCCGCGCTCCAGACCGACAGCAAGCGGCTGCAGCAAGTACTGAAGAACCTGCTGTCGAACGCCTTCAAGTTCACCGAGCGGGGGTCGGTTTCCCTGCGCGCCTCGCTGGCGACGGGCGGATGGAATCCGGAGCAGGAGATCCTGAACGCCGCCAGCGCGGTGGTCGCCTTCTCGGTCCGGGACACCGGCATCGGGATCCCCAAGGAGAAGCACGGAGTCATCTTCGAGGCCTTCCAGCAGGGCGACACCGGCACCAGCCGGAAGTTCGGCGGCACCGGCCTGGGTCTCTCCATCAGCCGGCAGATCACCCGCCTCCTCGGCGGAGAGATCCGGATCGACAGCGAGCCCGGCATGGGGAGCACCTTCACGCTGTACCTGCCGGTGATCTACCCGCTCCAGGAGGTGGACGAGCACGGCGCGCCGGCGGAGTACGACGCCCTGGTCGCCGCCGAGGCGGAGGTCCCCAAGTCGGTGCCGACCGCCGCGTCGCGGGTGGTGCTCTCGCCGGTGGTCGAGCGGGAGGTGGCCGACGACCGCGGCGTCATCGAGGATGGCGACCGCATCCTCCTCATCGCGGAGGACGATCCCAACTTCGCCCAGATTCTCCTGGACCTCGCCCGGGAGCGAGGGTTCAAGGGGCTGGTCGCCAACCGGGCCGACCGGGCCCTGAACCTGGCGCGGGAGTATCAGCCGACCGCGGTCACCCTCGACCTCCGCCTGCCGGACGCCGACGGATGGACCATCCTGGACCGGCTCAAGCACGACCCGTCCACCCGCCACATTCCGGTGCACATCATCTCGGTCGAGGAGAACTGGCAGCGAGGGCTGCGGCTGGGTGCCATCGACTTTCTGGTGAAGCCCGCCACCAAGGAGTCGCTCTCCGACGCGCTCACCACGCTGCACGAGTTCGTGGACCGGCCGGTCAAGCGGCTGCTCGTGGTGGAGGACGACCAGATCGCCCGGGAGAGCATCGTCGAGCTGATCGGCGACGGGGACGTGCAGACCACCACGGTGGGGACCGGCGAGGAGGCACTCGCCCGGCTCCAGCAGGAGCACTTCGACTGCATGGTGCTCGACCTCGGCCTCCCCGACATGACCGGCTTCCAGCTCATCACCCGGGTGAAGAGCGAGATCGGGCTCCGCAAGCTGCCGACCATCATCTACACCGGGAAGCAGCTCAGCCGCCGGGAGGACGCCGAGCTGCGGCGGCTGGCGGAGTCGGTGGTGATCAAGGACGCCGGCTCGCCCGAGCGCCTGCTCGACGAGACCGCGCTCTTCCTCCATCGGGTCACCGCCCACCTGCCGGACGGCAAGCGCCGGATGCTGGAGCAGCTGCACCGGAGCGACCCGGTGCTCACCGGCCGCAAGGTCCTGATCGTGGACGACGACGTCCGCAACATCTTCGCGCTGACCACGTTCCTCGAGCGCAGTGAAATGAAGGTGTCGTACGCGGAGAGCGGCCGCGAGGGGATCGCGCGGCTGCAGGAGGCGGGGGACATCGACGTGGTGTTGATGGACGTGATGATGCCGGAGATGGATGGGTACGAGACCATGCGCGCCATCCGGGAGCACGCCCGCTTCCGCCAGCTGCCCATCATCGCCGTGACCGCCAAGGCGATGAAAGGCGATCGGGAGAAGTGCATCGAGGCCGGGGCGTCGGACTACATCGCCAAGCCGGTGGACATGGACCAGCTGCTGTCATTGTTGAGAGTATGGCTCTACCGGTGACGCCGGGCGGACGGGCGGACGGGCGGTCGGACGGTCGGGTGGACTCCTCTCCCGCGGTCGTGCCCGGGGCGGGCGCCTTGGACGAGGCCATGCCCGACCGTTTGTCCGCCCGTCCGCCCGTCCGCCCGTCCGCCCGCCCGTCCGTCCCCGACAGCCCCTCACCGGAGTCCGATCGGGTCAACATCCTGCTCGTCGACGACCAGCCCGCCAACCTCCTGGCGCTCGAGGCGATGCTCCAGGGGCTGGGACAGAACCTGGTCAAGGCGGAGTCCGGCCGCGAGGCGCTCAAGCATCTCCTCACCCTCGAGTTCGCCGTGATCCTGCTGGACGTCAAGATGCCGGACATGGACGGCTTCGAGACGGCCGCGCTGATCCGGGAACGGGACAAGAGCCGCGACACGCCGATCATCTTCCTCACCGCGGCGGACAAGACCCACACCGAGGCGGTGCGGGGCTACGCGGTCGGCGCCGTGGACTATCTGGTGAAGCCGGTGGTTCCCGAGTTCGTGCGCTCGAAGGTGTCGGTCTTCGTGGAGCTGGCGAAGAAGAGCGAGCTGCTGCGGCGGCAGGCGGAGCAGCTCAGGGTGGGCGAGCAGTCGGCCCGGGAGCTGGCGGAGACCCGTGCCGGTCTGGTCCGGGAGCTGGAGCACAAGAACCAGGAGCTGGAGAGCTTCAGCTACGCGGTCTCCCACGACCTCCGGGCGCCGCTGCGCCGGATCGAGGCGTTCAGCCGGGCGGTGCTCGAGAGCCAGCACGAGCGTCTGGACGCCGACGGGCGCCGGTTCTTCGACCGTATTCGGGAGGCCAGTCGCCAGATGTCCCAGCTCATTGACGACGTCCTGCACCTCTCGAAGGTGAGCCGGACCGAGCTCCGGCAGCAGGAGGTGGACTTGAGCGCCCTCGCCACCGCGATCCTCGAGCGGCTGCGGGAGGCCGAGCCCGACCGGGTGGTCGAGGCCCGCATCCGTCCCGGTGTCGTGGTGTCGGGTGACGGTCAGCTGCTCCGGATCGCGCTCACCAACCTGCTGGAAAACGCGTGGAAGTTCACCGCTCGGCAGCCCGAGGCGCGTATCGAGTTCGGCCTGACCAGCGTGGCCGGCGAGAGCACCTACTTCGTGCGGGACAATGGCGCGGGGTTCGACATGGCCTATGCCGACCGATTGTTCGGACCGTTCCAGCGGCTGCACCTCGCCACCGAGTTCCCCGGATCCGGAATCGGTCTCGCCACGGTCCGGCGGATCATGCACCGCATGGGCGGCCGGGTGTGGGCCGAAGGCCTGGTGGGGCAGGGTGCCACCTTCCACTTCACCCTGGGAAAGACCCACGCGTGAAGGCGGGCGCTTCGTGACCGGCCTTCCCGAGGACGTGCACCGCTTTCTCCACCAGAACATCGATTCGGTCGAGCAGTTGGAGGTGCTGTTGCTCCTGTGGCGGACGCCGGAGCGAGGCTGGACCTCCGAGGAAGTCGCCACGGCGGTCTACAGCCATCCCACCTCGGTGGTCCGCCGGCTGGCGATGCTGCTCGGCCAGGAGCTCCTGCGGGAGCGCGAGCCGGGCTGCTACCAGTACGCGCCGCGCACCGCCGAGGTGCACGAGACCGTCACCCGCCTCGACCACATGTATCGCGAGCGACGGGTGGCGGTGATCACCCTCATCGCGTCGAAGCCGATCGAGAACGTCCGCGCCTTCTCGGACGCGTTTCGCATCCGGCGGAAGAAGGAGGACTGAGGTGGCGGCTGCCGTCTACGTGCTGTGCGCCCTCACCAGTCTGGCCTGCGCGATCCTGCTGCTGCGCGCCTACCAGGCGCGCGCGGTCCGGTTGCTGTTGTGGAGTGGCCTCGCGTTCGTCGGGTTCGCGCTCGGCAACGTCATGCTGGTGGTGGATCGGGTGATCATCGGTCCCGAAGTGGACCTGGGATTCTGGCGCAGCCTGCCGGTGCTGGCCGGGCTGGCCGTGCTGATCTACGGCATGGTGTGGGACGCCGGATGAGCGGGACGCGCGGTGTGCTGTTGCTGCTCGTGTCCGGCGCCATCGTCATGGGGTATGCGGTGGCGGGGCTGTTCTTCCTCCGATTCTGGCGGGAGACTCGGGACCGGCTGTTCCTCATTTTCAGCGGCGCGTTCTGGATCCTCGGCATCCAGCGGCTGGTACTGGCATTCACCCGCGATATGATCGAAGACCATACCGCCCTCTACCTGGTCCGGCTCTTCGCCTTCCTGCTGATTCTGGCCGCGATCGTGGACAAGAACCGCTCCAGCGCTCAGCCGCCAGGCTGACGCTTCGCGCGGCGCCGCTCCTCGTCGGCCCGCTCGCGAGTCGCCTCTCGCAGCTGCACGATCCCGCAGGCGGACCGCGGATGCGGCTGGATCATGGGACACTCGCGGGTGCTCTTGTGTACCACCATGTCGGCGCGCGGCGGCTCGGCCGGCCGCACGTCTCCCTTCCGCTCGGTCATGCGAATCCCGTCCGAGTGCGCGCCAGCGGCGCACTCCGGTGCGATGTCGGGCCTGGTCTGATCAGACCTGCTGGTTTACCCACTCCGCGATCCCGGTGACCCGGCTGAGGTTGACGAGAGCGATCCGGAGCTTGCGGGCGTGGTCGGATTCCGGGGGCTGGCCGTAGGGCAGCAGAACGCAGTCGTGCAGTACGGCGAGCCCGGGCTGCTGCCGCAGAAAGTCGGAGACGCGGACGTTCACCAGCACGTCCAGCGAGCCCTGCAGTGTCCCCATCGGCAGGATACACCCCACCCGATGCGACGAGGTGCGCCCGACGCTGCCCGGAGTGTCCACCAGCTCGTCGCCCTGGGTGGGCTCGATCAGCACGATGGAGTCCCGCCGCACGGCGATGAAGGGCAGGCGCTCGCTCTCGTTCGGGATCCGGACCCGGGTGACCTTCACGATGTGAGTCCCGGGCGCCAGGAAGTCCACCAGGCTCTGGCGGACGGGCACGTGCAAGGTGCCGGCGAACCAGCCGAGATCGGTGAGCAGATTGACCGAGGAGAGCCGCAGGGGTGGGGTGCTGGGGTAGTGCATGGGGTGAGGATACAACGGGACAGGGCGTGGAGCCAGCGGCGAAACTCACGCGCTGGCGCCGGAAAACTTGGCGGAGGAGCCTGGCAGGATCCGTTTGAAGTCCTTGATCTGCTGCGCGACGAAGCGGCGGGCAAAGAGGAACATCGATCCCGTGTACACCAGGGCGCCCACCACCACCAGGACCAGCAGATGGAGCCCGCGGTTGCCGAACCGGGCGCCGAGGAAGCCGTCGAGCGCCAGCAGCGCGCCCGCCATGACGAATGAAATGCTGAACGCCGGCGCGATGGAGGCAAGCAGTTCCCCGTAGCCGAGGCCGCTGTATTTCTTGAACGCCCACATCTGGATCGGGAGCACGAGATAGGCGCGGGCGACGTAGGCGGCCGCGATGGCGAGGAGGCCGTAGGGCGCCGCGGCCAGCGTCATCGCCACGGTCAGCACCAGCTGGAGGGCCGCGATCTTCGCGAGCAGTCCCGATTGCCCCAGGGTGCCGAGCGCCGGACCCGCGAAGCGATTCAGCGTGAACGGCAGGGCCATGAAGCCGAGCACCCGGGCGATCTGCGCGCTCTCACCCCACTGGTCGCCGAAAATGAGCGGGATCGCATAGGGAGCCAGAACGGCGAACCCGACGATCGCCGGGAACGACAGCGCGGCGCTCACGCTGATGATGCGAAGATAGGCGCGCCGGAAGGCGGGCAGGTCGTCCTGGAGCCGCCCCAGCGTGGGCAGCGCCACCTGGGAGAAAGGCATGATCACGGCCTGAGCGATCAGCTCGACGGTGCGCCACGCGGTACGGTACACGCCGACCGCGGCGGTGCCGATGGTCCGGCCGATGATGACGTCCTGCACCCGCACCAGCGCCACGAACAGAATCTGGGTGACGGTCATGCCGGCGCTGAATCCCCAGAGCTCGCGCAGCACCTTCAGAGAAAGCCGGCGGCCCGGCATCCAGCGGTAGGCCCACCAGGCCATGCCCGTGCCCGCCAGCTCGGTCACGCCGCGCTGGACCACGAGGCTCCACGCACCCCAGCCCGCGCTCGCGGCCGCCAGGGCGGCCCCACCGCCCACGATGTTGCTGACCACGGACCGGGTCGCCATCTCCCGGTGGCCGAACTCGCGGAGCATGAGGGCGATGTGCGTGGCGCCCGCGACCGAGACGATGAGCACCGCCCCGAGCGCGACCAGCAGCGGCGCGACCCGGGGCTCGCCGAAGAGACCGGCGATCGGCCCGGCCAGCAGCGCGATCGTACCCGCCACGACGACGGAGACGGCGAGCGACGTCCAGAAGACCGTATCGGCCATTTCCGGCGTCACCTGCCGGGCCCGCGGCAGCGCCGCCGCGAACCCCGCGTTCGGAAGAATCTTGCCGAACTCCGCGAAGGCCACCGCCAGGGCGAAGAGGCCGAACGCCTCCGGGCCCAGCTGGCGCGCGAGCACGGCGAACACCGCGAACGAGAAGAGATAGTCGGAGCCGGTTCGGACGATGGTCCAGATGATGGACCGGGCCGTCTTCTCCTTCAGGTCCGGGGGTGGACGGGGGGCATGCGGTGGGGGCGCCTCGAGGTCCGGGGCGGCGAGACCCTCGAGCGGATCGTCGAGCTCGGGCTCACGTCCCGTCATCGTGCCGACCTGGCCGCGCCCTGGAGCTCCGCGAGCAACGTCCGGGCGCTTTGGGTCCAGGAGAATGTCGCCGCGCGCTCCAGGCCCCGGCGCCGCAGGTCGGCGGCGAGCCCGTCGTCGAGACTCACCCGTTCCATGGCCGCGGCGATGCCCTCGACGTCGTCGGGATCCACCAGCAGCGCCGCCCCGCCCGCGACCTCGGGACAGGCCGACGTCGTCGCGGTGACCACCGGACAGCCGCAGGCCATCGCTTCCACGATCGGTATCCCGAAGCTCTCGTAGCGGGAGGGGAAGATCAGGGCCCGCGCCATCGAGTACAGGGCGGGCATGTCGCTGAACTCCACGAATCCCGGCGTGTGCACCGAGGCGGGATCGGCGTGCTCGGCGATCGCCGCGGGCGATAGACGCTCGGAGATGCCGATGCCGAGGATGACCAGCGGCGGGGTCGCGGTCCCGACGCGCCGCCGAAACCGGCCGTACGCCTCGAGGGCGACCTCGACGTTCTTCCGCGGCGTGAGCGCCTTGCCGCTGGCCTGGCCCAGGACCTGGTGGCCTTTCACCACCATCAGGAGGAACGGCTCGCGTGGCAGCCGGTAGCGCTCCCGCACCCGCTCGAGTGCGACCGGGTCGGTGATGGGACGGAAGCTCTCGTCGGCCGCGGCGTACACCGTGCGCAGCTTGGCGCGGGGAACTCCGACGTGCCGCACCAGCTCCTCGCCCAGGGTGTCGGAGTTGGTGAGCACCCGGACCGCGCGCCGGCAGTAGAGCGGAATCATCACCCGGTTGTATACCAGGTCGGTCCACCCCGACCAGCCGGCGTAGAACTCCGGATGACTCCAGTACTCGGTCCCCCGCTGCTGCACTACGACGGGGCAGGGAGGGACGAGGGGGATGCTGAACTTGTGGTGGAAGAGCACGTCCAGGTGCTCCCCGCGTGCCGCCCGCGGCACCAGGACCTGATCCCAGACCAGCTTGCTCCCGCCGGGAACGACCACCTCGCGCACATTGGGGCGCTCGCGGTACCGCCCGGCCTGCCCGCGCCGGCTGTAGAACGCCACGTACTCGTTCTGCGTGTCCAGGTCGAACAGGGCGTCGCACAGCTTCCGGATGTAGATCCCCTGGCCGTCCACGTCGTCGATGGCCCTGAGCATGAGACCGATTCGGAGCCGACCGTTGGGGGGGCCGACCGGGTGGGCCGTGGTCATGTCCGGCTCCCGACGGGCTGGGTCATGTGATGCATTTTATTGCATTTGTGTGATGCAGGCCGTTGACATTGGGGTCCCAAAGGGTCTATGTGTACGCGGCAAATGCGCATCAGGATCAGGGTCGTACCGCCTGCTCCTCCGGGTGGAGGGCTGGCTGGAGGTAGTGTGACCGCCATCACCAGCGCCCGCCTGACTGCCGGTCGGGCGAACCCAGAAGAGTAATGAGGTCCGATGACGGAACCGCACAAGCCCGAGCTGACGCTCGTGACCGGAGCGACCGGATTCACCGGGAGCCACCTGGTGCGGTCGCTGGTCGCCGACGGGGGACAGGTCCGCGTCATCGCGCGGTCGGCCGCCAAGGCGCGGCAGCTCCTCCCGGGCAACGTCGAGGTCGTCGAAGGCGACATAGCAGACCCCGCGGTCGTCGAGCGCGCGGTGCAGGGCGTCGGCACGCTGTACCACCTGGCAGCGGTATATCGCGAGGCCAGGCATCCCGACTTCCGCTACCGCGAAGTCAACGTCGACGCGTCCCGCAATCTGCTCGACGCCGCGGTGGATGCCTCGGTGAGCCGCTACGTCCACTGCAGCACGGTGGGCGTCCACGGGCACATCGCTTCGCCGCCCGCCGACGAGCGCACCGCCTACGACCCCGGTGACGTGTACCAGGCGACCAAGTGCGAGGCGGAGCAGCTGGCGCTGTCCTACCGCGACCGGATTCCGCTCGCCGTGGCGCGACCGACGGCGATCTACGGCCCGGGCGACACCCGCCTGCTGAAGCTGTTCAGCATGATCGTGCGCCGGCGCTTCCTGCTGCTCGACGGCGGGGAAAATTACTATCACACCGTGCACGTCAACGACCTGGTGCGCGGGCTTCGGCTGCTGGGCACCCACCCGCGGGCGGTGGGCGAGATCTTCATTCTCGGCGGCGAGCGTTACCTGAAGCTCTCGGAGCTCGCCGCCATGATCGCGGCGGCCGCCGATGTGCCCGCCCCGCGGCTTCGTCTGCCGGCCCGCCCCTTCCAGTTGCTCGGGTCGGTGGTCGAGAAGCTGTGCGTACCCCTCGGCATCGAGCCGCCGATCCACCGCCGCCGGGTGGATTTCTACACCAAGAGCCGGGCGTTCAGCATCGAGAAGGCCAAGCGGCTCCTGGGGTATCGCCCCGAGGTCCGGCTCAACGACGGCATCCGCGAGACGCTCGACTGGTACGTGGCGAACGGGTATATCCAGGCCGCATACCAGCGGTGACTGTGGGGGCCGGTCCGCAGCGTGAGGATGCCGACATCGAGTCGTCGTCGGCGATGTATGCCCGGCGCTTCTCGGGTCCCGTCGGCAAGTGGTTCGTCGAACATCAGGCCCATCTCACCCTCCAATGCCTCGCCGGACTCCCCCGCGGCGCCACGGTACTCGATGTAGGTGGCGGTCATGCCCAGCTGGCTCCGCCGCTGATCGAAGCCGGCTACGACGTGACGGTCATCGGCAGCGACCCGTCGTGCGGCGAGCGCCTGGCGCCTCTGACCGCCGCGGGCCGCTGCCGGTTCGAGGTGGGCGACCTCCAGGCGCTCCCTTACGCGGGCCAGTCGTTCGACGCGGTGACCTGCTACCGCCTGATCGCCCATAGCATCGATTGGCGGCACCTCGTCGCCGAGCTCTGCCGGGTCGCCCGCCACCGGGTGATCGTGGATTATCCCGCCCGGCGAAGCGTGAACTTCGCCTCCAATGCCCTCTTCACCATCAAGAGCTCGATCGAGCGCGGATCCACACGCCCCTTCGCTCTCTACGGCCGGGGCGAGGTCGCGAGAGCGTTCCAGGACGCGGGCTTCGCGGTGACCGCGGTGCGGCCCCAGTTCCTGCTGCCCATGGCGCTCTATCGTCTGCTGGGATCGGCGGGAGCTGCGCGTGCTTCCGAGGGGTTGGCGCGATCGGTGGGGCTCACCGCGCTGCTGGGATCGCCGGTGATCGCCCGGGCCGACCGACGGCCGGCAGCCGGTGGACGCTCGTAGCGCCGGCGCGCCGCTCCGGGTGATGGCATGGCCGGGCCTCGGCGCGCGGGCGAAGAATCCCTACACCTGGCTGCTCTACTCCCATCTCTCCGCGCTCGGCGTGCGGGTGCGGGACTTCACCCCCGCCGGTGCGCTCCGCGGGGGCTACGACATCCTGCACGTGCACTGGCCCGAGAAGGCGCTCAATGCCCGAACCCTGCCCGCGCGGCTTGCCGGTGCCGCCGCGGCCCTCGGAATGCTCGATGCCGCACATTTCCGCGGCGCGAGGGTCGTGTGGACCGCGCACAATGCCAGGCCCCATGAGTCGCGCCACCCCCGGCTGGAGGATTGGTACTGGTCGGCCGTCGTGCGTCGAGTGGACGCCGTGATCCATCCGAGCGAGGCCGGACGCCAGGCCGCCGAAGCCCGCTACCCGGAGCTGGTCCGGCGGCCGCGGGCGGTAGTGCCGATGGGCCTCTATCGCGGGGCCTACCCCGACACCATTTCGCGCGCGGCCGCGCGCGCCTCGTTCGGGATCCCGGACGGGACTCGCGTCGTCGCCTTCCTCGGTCTGGTGCGGCCCTACAAGGACGTTCCCGGCCTCATCCGCACGGTCCGCGCGCTTCCGGCCGAGCCGGGCGGAGTGGTGTTGCTGGTCGGCGGCGCACCTCACACGCCGGCACTCGCCGAGGAAGTGCGTCGCGCCGCCGGCGGAGATCCCCGAGTGCACCTCACCCTCCAGCACGTTGCCGACGACGAGATCCAGCGCTACCTGCGCGCCGCCGACCTCGTCGTCCTCCCCTTCCGGGACATCACCAACTCGGGGAGCGCGTTATTGGCGCTGTCGTTCGATCGCCCGGTGCTGGTGCCCGCCCGGGGGGCGATGGGCGAGCTCCGGGCGCTCGCGGGTGCCGACTGGGTGCGCACCTACGATGGGGAGCTGACCCCCGACATCCTCGCCCGCGCGCTCGACTGGGCGGGCGGCCGGAACCTTCCCCCCGGCTCCGCTCCGCTGGAGGCGCTCGAGTGGCCCGAGATCGCCCGCCAGACGCTCGCGGCGTACCGGGCCTGCGTACGGTAGACGAAGTGCCAAGGATCTCCGTCGTCATTCCCCTCTTCAACAAGGCGAGCTCCGTGGCCACCGCAGCGGCGTCGGTCCTCGGGCAGACGTTTGCCGATCTCGAGTTGATCGTGGTGGACGACGGCAGCACCGACGGTAGTGCCTCGGTCATCCGGGGGCTCGAGGACCCGCGGGTACGGCTCATTGCCCAGGCGAACGCGGGTCCCGGTGCCGCGCGAAACCGCGGTCTCGCGGACGCGGCCGGCGAATACGTCGCGTTCCTCGACGCCGACGACGAGTGGGAACCCGCGTTCCTGCAGCTGGCCGCGACAGCGCTCGACGCCCTCCCGGAGTGCGGGGCCTGGGTATCGGGACACGCGCTGGGGCCCGAGCGAGCCAGCCAGGCCCGGCGCAACCGCCGGATGGGTCTCACCGGCGGCCCCTGGCGGCTGCCCCACCGGACGCCGCCGAAGTCGCTCAAGGGCCTGGTCGACTTCTGCCATTCGAGCTGCATCGTGGCTCGCAGCGCGCTGATCCGGCGCTACGGCGGGTACTACGACAGGGAGCGCGCCACCTACGGGGAAGACAGTTATCTCTGGCTGATCGTTCTCATGAACCACGCGCTTTATGTGGACCCCGAACCGCACGTGTGGTTCCACACCGAGCACTCCAGCCTCGGCTCCGCACTTCTGGGGCGGCACCCGGTTCGTCCCGCGCTCACCGCGAGCGGCCCGCTCCTCGACCGCTGCAATCCGGCGTACCTGGGGGAGTTGTACGATTTGTTGGCGTACTACCGGCTCATCGAGACCGAAAAGCTGGCTGGGCAGGGAAGGCTCGCGAAGGAGGATCTCCGGAGCTGGCGCAGTCGGTTTCCCTGGCGCCGCGGCATCCGGGGAAAGATCGTGCTCAGGGAGCTTCTGGTGTCGGCTGCCGCGGCGTCGCCGCCGGTGGGGAAGGTGCTGGCGCGACTGACCCGGCCCGCTCGTAAAACTCATAGCTGAAGGCCCGGACGTCCTTCCGGTACAGATGGCCGACGTATTCCCTGGACTCGTCGTCGTAGTACTCGGTGTAGTGGGGAAAGGTGTGTGACCGCTCGCGGCTCCAGATCGCCCGGCGCACCCATCGCCGGAGCTCCCGGAAGCTGCGGGGCCTGCCCTCCTCCAGCGAGCGGTTGGCGCGCGGGAGCGGCGTGGAGGGGATACCGACGCGGGCGCAGACCACGTCGAAGTCCGCCTGGAGGCGCTCGAACCTGCCGACGAAGTCCACCAGCAGGCGGCCCGCCTCGTCGTACAGGAAGTCATGCTGCGGGATGATGTGCCGGTACGCCTCGCTCCACCCCGGGGACGGAAGCCGCTTGAACAGATAGGTCTTGAAGTCCATGGTCACCGGGTGCCGGCGGTATTTGTACTCGGAGACGATGCGGTCCCACGGGTTGCGAACGATCGAGAACTTGAAGTACGACCCGAATTCCGCCGGCGTGAGGTACCCGCACGAGACGTATTCGGCCGCGGTCAGGTGCGCGAGGCGGGGCGGGCCGAACCGGGGGTCGTCGTTACCGCGCAGAAGTAACGGGGCCCGGGTCTCCCAGGTGAGGCCCAGGAGGCGGAGGAAGACCTGCTCGATACTCTGCCCCGCGGTCTTGGGGATGTGAACGAAGAGGCAGCGGTATTCGCCGCAGATCACGCGCTGGGCGCCGCGGCCGCGGGGTTGGCCTCGTCCCCGCCGGGGCTGGTCACGTAGGGCTCGAAGCCGGGGTAGTAGGGAAGCTGGAAGGGATCCACGAAGCGCCGGCACGCCGCGATCTCGGTGGCGGTCAGGCGCCGCTTCCACTTGTCGATCTGCTTTGCGGTGGGCCGGGTCATCGAATAAGTCGCCTGATCGCCCTCCGCGTCCGAGCCGCGGATGAAGCGCTCGGCGGCGGGCGTCCAGGTCATGTCGAGCCGGCGGTACAGGTCCTGGAAGCGCGCGACCGGGTCGCCGCAGAGCCACTCGTAGGCCACGACGATTCTTCCCGCATCCCCCCGCGTCTGGCGGTGCAGCACGTGCATGGTGGCCGCCCACAGGGCGCCGGCCCGCTCCCAAAATCCGTCGGCGGAGCGGATGAGCTCGACGAAGGGGCTCAGGTGGTCGGCTACCAGCCGTGCATTCTCCAGCAGCCGGGCGGGCCTCGGCTCCCAGCCGAGGCGCTGCCAGCTGTCGAACTGCCCGCAGGGATGACGCAGCACGCAAACCTGTCGGGCGTGTGGCAAGTTCGCGCTGAACCACGCCAGGTTCAGGTTGGCGTAGACCAGTTTCAGCAGCACGTGTCGCTTGCGGAGGAAGAGGAAGGGGTACCGCTCCCCCAGCGCCCGGCCCGGCCCGCGGAAATGCTTCAGCAGTGGGCCGGGATTCTGCTTCAGGGTCCGGGCGGTTGCCACCTGGCCGGCGGCGGCCCGAGTCATCAGCCGGCGGTAGGCGTCGTCGTCGTGGTCCGCCGTCAGGTAGAGATTGGCGAACCGCTCCTCCGCTCCGGGCACGAACTCGTAGTTGTCGACTTCGCGATAGTAGGTGAACCCGGGGGCGAACGACAGGCACTTGGCCAGCCAGCTCGTGCCGCTGCGCGGGAAGCCTGCGACGATGACGCAGCGCCGCTCTGCCTTCGACGTGGGACCCATGGTCCTTCTAGAATACACCGGGCGGGACGGCAGCGCCTCCGACCGGCTCGGATGCACGGCCATTAGCAAGTTGCGACCCTCCGAGCCATTTTATCACTGCCCCGACGGCCTTGGTGTGGCAGGCCTTCCTCGCGGTTCGGGACGCGTGACCTCGAGCCCTTTTCACGAAGACAATCGCTGATGCCCCACGATACGACGCTCCTCACCACGATCGCCGCCGGCCTGGGCTTCGCGTTCCTGCTCGGCTTCCTGGCGCAGCGGCTCCGCCTGCCGCCTCTGGTGGGATACCTGGTCGCGGGCATCGTGGTCGGGCCGTACTCGCCCGGGTTCAGCGCGGATGTCTCGCTCGCGTCCCAGCTGGCCGAAATCGGCGTCATCCTGCTGATGTTCGGGGTGGGCCTGCACTTCTCGCTCGGCGACCTGCTCGCGGTGCGGCGCATAGCGGTGCCCGGCGCGGTAGCGCAGATCGCGGTCGCCACCGTCCTGGGGGCGGCGGTTGCGCACCTCTGGGGCTGGCCCTGGAGCCAGGGGTTGGTGTTCGGTCTCTCGCTCTCGGTGGCGAGCACCGTGGTGCTCCTCCGCGCGCTGGAGCAACGGGGTGTCCTCGAGTCGGTGGATGGCAAGATCGCCGTCGGCTGGTTGATCGTCGAGGACCTTGCGACGGTGCTGGCGCTGGTCCTGCTTCCCGTCCTGGCCGGGGGGATGGGCGGAAGGGTACCGGCCGCCTCCGGAGACGGGGCGGACACCCTTTGGGTCGCGCTGGCCCTGACCGTGGGCAAGGTCGCGGCCTTTCTCGCGATCATGCTGGTGGTCGGGCGCCGGGCGGTGCCCTGGCTGCTCGAGCGGGTCGCCCGGACGGGATCGCGGGAGCTGTTCACGCTCTGCGTGCTGGCGATCGCCCTGGGCGTGGCCGTGGCCGCCGCGGCGCTCTTCGACGTCTCCTTCGCCCTGGGCGCCTTCTTCGCGGGCGTGGTCATCAACGAGTCGGACCTCAGCAACCAGGCCGCCGCGGAAGCGCTGCCGCTCCAGGATGCCTTCGCGGTGCTCTTCTTCGTCTCGGTGGGCATGCTGTTCGATCCGACGATCCTCCTGGAGCAGCCGATTCACGTGCTCGGGGTGCTCGGCATCGTGATGCTCGGCAAGTCACTCGCGGCGTTCGGCATCGTGGTGCTGTTCCGCCACCCCGTCCGGACCGCGCTCACAATATCCGCGAGCCTGGCGCAGATCGGCGAGTTCTCCTTCATCCTGGCCGGCCTCGGCTTGTCGCTCGGCCTGCTGCCGGCCGAGGGGCTGAGCCTGGTGGTGGCCGTCGCGCTGCTCTCCATCACGCTCAACCCGGTGGCCTTCGCGGTGGTCGGGCCGGTGAGCCACTGGCTGCGGTCGCGGCCCCGCCTTCTGGACTTGTTGGAGCGTCCTCACCAGAACCCACCGCTCGATTCGTCGGAGGACCGGCGGCTGCGGAACCACGCGATCGTGGTCGGCTTCGGGCGGGTCGGGGGAACGGTCGGCGAAGCCCTGGAGCGCTGTGGAATACCCTATGTGGCGATCGAACGCGATCGACGGATCGTCGAGGCCATCCGGGCGCGCGGCGTGCCCGCGCTCTCGGGCGACGCGACGCGGCCGGGCATCCTCCCGCTGGCCCACCCCGAGCGGGCCAGGCTGCTGGTGGTGGCGACACCGGACCCATACCAGGCTCGGGAGACCATCCGTCTCGCGCGGCAGGCGAATCCGAAGATCGACATCGTCGTCCGAACGCACAACGCGGCGGAAGAACGGTACCTCGGGGCGCTCGGGGTGGGTCGCGCAGTCATGGGTGAGCTGGAGCTGGCGCTCGGGATGGCCCACTACGCCCTGATCGCATTGGGGCGGTCGGACGACGACGCGGATGGGGCGGTCGCGAAGCTTCGCGAGAGCGCCAGGATCGCGGCGCAGGTGCGCTAGCGACTGATCAGGCGGTCAGGGCCTCGCGGATGGCCTGAAGGAGCTGGGTTGGCTGGAAGGGCTTACTCAGGAAGTGCGCCTGGCCCAGGTCCACCCCGTGGGTCGCGAGATGGTCCCGCGAATAGCTCGACATGAAGATCACCCTCACCCACCGCTGGGTCGAGCGGATCTGGAGCGCGAGATCGGACCCCAGCCCACCCGGCATCGCGATGTCGGTGAGCACCAGATCCACCGCTCCCGCCAGCTCCGCCAGAACCTTCCGCGCTTCCGCGGCGTGACCGGCCGTCCAGATCCGGTACCCGGCCGCCCGGAGCGTCCGCTCGACCAGGGTGAGCGTCACCGGATCGTCGTCCACCACGAGAATCGTGGTGTCCTCCGGCCGGGGGCCGTGAGGAAGGCGCGTTGCGGTCATTCGGAGTCCTCGTCGAGTGCTGCCGGAACATACCGGACACCAGCATGGTGGGCGCAACCGGGGTAGGGTATCCTCATGGAAACCCTCCTTCCGGATCTCGAGGTCGCCATGCGCCGCCTGTTGCGTGAGAACAGTCTGTCCCTCGTCCTGCTGTCGGCGTTCGTCGTCTTCTGGCTCGGCCAGAGCCTCGCGGGGCACCGGGAGTACAATCAGGAGCAGCAGGCGCACGGCCAGGCCGAGGTCGCGTACCCGGATTATCTGACCAGCGCGCATTTCTGGGAGGCGACGACGGAGAACTGGGAAAGCGAGTTCTTCCAGATCTTCTTTTACGTGGTGCTGACGGCCTTCCTGTACCAGAAGGGCTCCGCCGAATCGAAGAAACTGGACGAGCCCGAGCCCGTGGACCGCGATCCACGACAGGCCAGGCATAACCCCGACGCGCCCTGGCCGGTGCGCCGCGGAGGGCTCGCGCTCAAGCTGTACGAGCATTCGCTGTCGCTGGCGTTCCTCCTGTTCTTCTTCGTCGCCATCACCCTGCACGCGGTGTCGGGCGCGAGGGACTACAGCGACGAGCAGGTCGTCCACGGCGAGCCGCGAGTAGGCGCTCTTCAATACGTAGGCACTTCACGCTTCTGGTTTGAGTCCTTCCAGAACTGGCAGAGCGAGTTCCTGTCCATCGGGATGGTGGTGGTGCTCTCGATCTTCCTTCGGCAGCGGGGGTCCCCCGAGTCGAAACCGGTAGACAGCCCTCATGCGATGACGGGGTCGGAGTGATCGTCATCGCCACCGCTGCGGTCCACGAAAGCTGCGCCGGGCAAGTGAGGGCGATGCGCATTGTATTGCCTATCGGTGGGCCGCCAACCGTGACGGGACCCGATTGAGGTTTGCCGGTCGCCTTCCTGAAGGTGGAGTTCCTTACCCTCGCTCTAGCGGCGTTGGGCCGCAGCGCGGGTTCTGACGATCTCACCCACCAGCACCGCGGCGGGATAGAAGAGCTGCTCCTCGGCTTCGGCGTGCGCGGCGAGGGTTACGGCGAGATCCTCGGCCTCGGCGTTGGACTCGAGCCGGGCAACCTCGGCCAGGCGCGTGGTGGCCGCGTGAATGCCCTTGTGCTCCTCGAGCATCCGCGGCAGCTCGGCACGAAGGGAGTCCGTCATCGCGAGAACCGCGGTCATCTCCGGCCTAAACTCTCCCCGCGCGAGGGGCGCCAGCAGGCCGAGGGGAGGCAGCGCGATCTGCTCCTCGCGGACGAAGTGGGGATGCAGAACCTTGGCGAGCGCGCGCGCCGCGTCCCCGGTACCGCCCGGTGCCTTCGTGGCACGAACCAGCCGCTCGTGGATGTCGTGGTGTTCAGCCTTCATGGACGCCGGCATGGCGAGCGCTGCCGCTCGGTGTTCGACTTCCTGGGCGGGTGCGGCGGAAGGGAGCGTGGTGCCGATACCGATGGCAAGAGCGATCGCCGCGATTCTGGAGTCTGGCCAGACTGGATGCTTTCTCATGAGCCTGAAGCTAGGGGCGGTCGATGATGGAACAATGAAAGGGAAGTGAACGTCCCCCTTGACCCTGGACCAAGGTCCAGGGTCCATAATTGCGGATCCATGGCAGCCATTCTCGATCCAGTCGTGTCTTGACGGCACGCCCCATCCCTTCTCCCTCCGAAGGTTTGCCCGAGGCGACCCTCGAGGGATTGGCGAAGGCTCTCGCGCTGTCGCTACCATGCACCGGCCGCGTGAGTGTCTCTGTCCTTGGGGTGCTGGCCACCGGGTATCCGGTCAGCCGGCAGGATCTCGCTGCCCGGCTGGCGCAGGGCAGGAAGCGAGACGGCGGGGTGGACTCGGAGGCGTTTCTCAGTGAGGCCATGGAGCGGCTCCCCAACCTCGAGCTCGACGAGGACGGCCGCATCGTGGGCTGCGGTCTGACACTGGCGCCGACCGACCACCAGATCATCTTCTCGGGGCCGCCCCTCTTCACCTGGTGCGCCTTCGATACCGTGCTCTTTCCGGCGCTGCTCGGCCGAAGCGCGGAAGTTCGATCGCGTTGTCACGCCACCGGAGTTCCCATCCGGTGCTCGATCGGGGTGGAGGGGGTCGAGGAGCTGTCACCCGCCGCAGCGGTGATCAGCCTGGTCGCCCCGAACCAGGAGGGCGCGCACCGCGAAACGGGTGGGAGCTTCTGCCGGCACGCGCACTTCTTTGCGTCGCCGGCCGCAGCCGGCAGATGGCGGGAAGCGCACACCGGCTTCGTGCTCCCGGTCGCCCAGGCGCACGTCCTCGCTCGCCGGATCAGCGCGCTTCGTGCCGTGATGGCGGACGAGGGGGACGAAGGCCCCGCTTGACCCCGGCTCCGATCCAGGCGGTATCTTCTACGGTATGACTATCTCCGCTCCCTTGACGATCAGCGTCGTAGCGCGACGGGCCAGGGTCCCACTCGACACCATCCGCTACTACGAGCGCCGCGGCCTCCTTCCGGCGCCGCCCCGAAGCCCCGGGGGCTACCGCCAGTACTCCCCCGATGCCGTCCGGCGCGTGACATTCATCAAGCGCGCTCAGGCGCTCGGCTTTACCCTCGAGGAGATCGCCGAGCTGCTCGCCCTTCAGACCACGTCCGGCAGCGCCTGTGGCGCGGTGGAGGGCCGGGCCAGGGCCGCCATCGGTCGTATCGAGGCCAAGCTCGACGAGCTGAACCGAATGCGGGACGCGATCTCCCGACTCGCGACCGCGTGCCGGGGCGATCATCCCGCCGACGAATGCCCGATGTTGTCGGCCCTCGATCACGATGCGGCCAGGGACGGGGCGGATGCGCCCAACGGTTGAGCTCATCTACTTCGCCGGTTGTCGGCACGTCGGGCGGACCCGTGCGGCGTTGCGCGAGGCGCTCGAGAGTCACGGGTTGCCGGCTCGATGGAAGGAATGGGACCAGCTCAGCTCCACGGCGCCCGAACGGGTTCAGGGCTACGCCTCACCCACGGTGTTGGTCGCGGGGCGGGACGTGACGGGAGTGGAGCGCACGACCGCGGCCCGCGCCTGCACCTGGGCCGGCGGACCTTCGGTCGGGGTGATTCAGCGGGCCCTCGCTGGGCTCGGGCGTGGGCGGTGTGGAGCAAAGCCGGTGTAAGTCTCGTTCAACGTGCCCGGGCAAACGCCAAGCCCCGTCCATCGCCAGGCCGATGGCGGGGCTTCGAGCTCCAGGGCATTCATGGCCTTTTCTGCGGGGACAGGCGGAACGCGGCGTCGCGGCGTACCGGGGGTCAGACCGCCCGGGACATGGGGCCGGTCTCGCGGCCCGTGGGAAGGTAGGCGTCGAACGCGGTGCAGAGGGTCCGGAGGAAGTACCGGCCCAGCGGAGTGACCGCGATGGTCCCGCTCCGGCGCTCCACCAACCCGTCCTCGGCGTACACGAGGAGCCGGTCCAGGCTCGGCTCGAGCCCCACCGCCAGCGCCGGCGGCAGCTCCAGCCGGCACATCAGGTGCAGGATCGCGGCGCGGCGCCGGCGATCCTCCTCGGTCGAGCAGTGTCCCCGCACAGTGGCGAAATCCCTGCCTTCCACGGCGCGGTGCCACCCCGCGAGATCGTTGACGTTCTGCACCAGGAGACCGGACACTTCCCCAATGGCGCTCATCCCGGCGCCGATCAGGTGCGTGGCGGGCATGGTCGTGTAGCCGTTGAAATTCCGGTGGAGGCGATCGGCCCTCCACGCAGCGGCAAGGGCATCGTCGGGACGCGCGAAATGGTCGAGGCCGATCCACTCATAACCCGCGCCCGTGAAGCCCTCGACCGCGAGGCGGAACAGGGCCAGACGCTCCTCCGCCTCGGGAATCCGGTAGCGCTCCAGCGCCCGCTGGTGGCGCTGCATCGCGGGCACATGGGCGTAGCCGAAGCAGGCGATCCGGTCGGGCCCGAGCTCGATCACCGCTTCGACCGTGCGGCGGAAGCTGTCCGGGGTCTGTTCCGGCAGGCCGTAGACCAGATCCACGTTGATGCCCGCGAAGCCGGCCGCCCTCGCCCCCTCGACGGCCGCCCGGACCTGATCCCCGGGCTGGATCCTTCCGATCGCCTGCTGCACGTCGGGGTCGAGATCCTGGATCCCGAAGCTCACCCGCTCGAAGCCGAGCCCGCGCAGGAGCCGGAGCTGCTCCGGTGTCGCGAGACGTGGGTCCGCCTCGATGGAGAGATCGGCATCCGACTCCAAGGTGAACCGCTCACCGATGGCCTGCCAGAGCCGGCGGAGCTGCGCCTCGTCGAAGTAGTTCGGCGTGCCGCCGCCGAGGTGGAGCTGGGCGACCCGGCGCCCGAGCCCCAGCGCCCCAGTGACGAGGTCGAGCTCGTCCCGCAGCCGCTCGAGGTATCGCTCCAGCTTCTCCCGCTCCCGGGTGATGAGCACGTTGCACCCGCAGTAGAGACAGCGCCGCGGGCAGAAGGGAAGATGGAGGTAGAGGGAGACCGGCTCCGTGGGGTGCCGGGCGGCGGCCTCGAGGGCGCTCCGGTAGTCGGCCGGCCCGATGGCCCGGCTCCAGGCGGGAATCGGCGGATAGCTGGTGTAGCGCGGAGCGGGCCGCGAGTACTTGGCGATCAGCTCAGGCGTGAGGTCCATGCCCGCTAGATAGCGGCGGTCCCGTGAAGAAAGCGGGAGGATCGGATGAAGACAGGCCGCCGGCCCGGCCCGCCCCCTCCGGCGGCAGCGCGAGATCGCCGAGGAAGAATGCGGCCAGCTCGGCCCGTCCGCCGACCCCCGCCTTCCCGTAGGCGGCAACCGCATGCTGGCGGACGGTGCGCTCGCTGCGCCCGGTGCCCCCGGCGATCTCCTTGTGACTCCTCCCCTTCAGCAGGAGCAGGGCGACCTCCTGTTCGGCGGGGGTGAGCCCCCAGTCCTGGAACTGCCGCCCCACCGCCAGCCCCAGCCCGCTGAGCGCCTGCGCGGCGCGCTCCCGCCAGGCGTCACGCTCCGCCTGCCGCTCGGCCAGGGAACGCTGGAGGACCGTCGCGGCGTTCGCCGCCTGTCTCCAGTTGCGCCAGAGCCAGATCGAGGTGGCGAGCGCGGCCCCGATCAGGCCAACCTCGAACAGCACGTGTCCCGAGCGCCAGGTCTCCGGAGCATCGAGAATGAGATCCACGGCGCCGCCCACCACGATCCCGGCCAGGACCACCGCGAGCAACGCCCGCATTCCCCTGCCGTCTTCCTCCACCGGCACCTCCGTCATTTGCCGGAGTCCGCGTCGCTGGTAACAGGTACGTCACCTGCCCGATAGCGGCGCGCGCTCCGGTCCCCTAAGGTACGGCCAACCTCAACCGGAGCCGTACCATGTTGCCCGATCCGCTGCACCCGGCGGTCGTTCACTTCCCCATCGTCCTCATGGTCCTGCTGCCGCTGGTGGCGGCCGGCGCCTTGTGGGCAATCCGCCGCGGCGCCCGACCGGCGGTGGCCTGGTCGGTCCCGCTCCTCACCGCGGCCGCGCTCGCGCTCAGCACCTGGGTCGCGGTCGAGACCGGCGAGCGGGAGGAGGAAAAGGTGGAAAACGTGGTGGCCGAAGCCTCCATCCATGGACATGAGGAGGCGGCCGAGCGATTCCTCGCGCTCTCAGGGGTCCTGTTGGTCGTCACGGCGGCCGGTCTGCTTCGCGGCGTGCCGGGCGGTGCCGCACGGCTGCTGGCCTTCGTCGGTGCGTTCGGCCTTGCCGGGCTCGGGGCGCAGGTCGGACACACGGGCGGCAACCTGGTGTACCGCGACGGGGCCGCCGGCGCCTACACCGATGGCGCCGGCGGCGGGCCGATGGCGGCCGAGGCCGCCGGGACGGAAGACGATGACGATTGAGCGCCGTGCCATGCCATCATGCCGCCTGTGGCCGTGCGCACGTCCCCGAAGCCCCGCTGCCGCAGGATCCGGCTCGCGAAGTAGGCTCGCTGGCCGCCCTTGCAGATGGTGACGACGGGCCGCTCGCGGTCCAGCTCGCCGACTCGTGCCCGGAGCTTGGCGAGCGGGATCGCCAAGGCATCGGGACAGGGATCCGCGGCGCGCTCCGCGGGAGTGCGCACATCGAGCAGCTGGGTCCCCACCGGCAGCGCGGCGAGGTCCTGCGGCGCCACGAACCGGTCGAGCCCCCGGCTCTCGTTCTCCCCCATGAACCCCGCGATGTGGATGGGATCGCGGGCCGAGCCGTAGGGAGGCGCATACGCCAGGTCGAGCGACGCCAGGTCTTCCACACTCCCACCCAGGCGGATCGCGGTCGCCAGCACATCCAGCCGCTTGTCCACTCCGTCGCGGCCCACCACCTGGGCACCGAGGAGGCGGCGCTCCCGCGGGTGATACAACACCTTGAGCAGCAGGGGCGCCGCGCCGGGATAATAGGTGGCGTGGTCGTGGCCCGGCACCAGCAGCTCGCGGAACGGCACTCCCGCGGCGGCGGCCTGCCGGCGGGTGAGGCCCGTCGAGCCCGCCACCACGCCGAACACGCGGACGATGGAGGTGCCGAGGACCGGCGCCATCGCCGGCGCCGAGTCGGTCGCCGCGTGCTCCCCGGCAACGCGCCCGGCCCGCGTGGCGGGACCGGCGAGCGGCATCAGGCTGGGGCGGCCCGTCACCGCGTGGACGTACTCGACCGCGTCCCCCACCGCGTAGATGCCGTCGGCGGAGGTCCGCATGTACTCATCCACCCGGATGCCGCCGGAGGGGCCCAGGGCGAGCCCGGCCTCGATCGCGAGTCCGGTCTCCGGACGGACGCCGAGGGCGAGCACGACCAGCTCGGTCTCGATCTCGGTACCATCGCTCAGGACCACCGCGCCGACCCGACCGCTCTCGTCCGGCCTGAAGCCATCGAGCCCTCTTCCCAGTCGCACGCAGATCCCCTGGCGGCGCAGCTCCTCGGAAACCGCTGGCGCCAGCTCGGAATCGAGCGACTGCAGCACCTGCGGGAGGCGCTCGACCACCGTGATCTCGAGGCCGCGCCGAGCCAGCATCTCCGCCAGTTCCAACCCGATGTAACCGGCGCCGACCACGACGGCGCGCCGCGCACCCGAGGCGACCGCCGCGTGCAGCCGGTCGGCGTCCCGCAGGTCGCGCAGGGTATAGACGTTGGCGGCATCGGCGCCGGCTACCGGAGGGCGGATTGGCGCCGCGCCGGGCGCGAGGATCAGGCGGTCCCAGGACAGAGACTCGTCCCGGCCGGTCGCGAGGTCGCGGAACAGAAGACGACGCGCCGCCGGGTCGATCGCGAGCGCCTCGTGACCGGTCCGCAGCTCGACGCCGAGCCAATCGCGGAACCGCTCCGGGCGGGCCAGCAGGAGCCGGTCGCGGTCGGGAATCTCTCCGCCCACATAGTAGGGAAGGCCGCAATTCGCGAACGAGGCATGAGGCCCGCGCTCGATCAGGATGATGCGGGCGTGCTCGTTGGTGCGGCGCGCGCGCGCGGCGGCGCTGGCGCCGCCGGCAACGGCGCCGACGATGGCGATGGTACGAGGGGTGCTCATGGGAGGAAGCCTACCCCGCGAGGGCTGAAGGGAGCCCCCGGATCCCCGTGAAGAAATCCTGAAGAGCTCCCCTCCATGACCGGGGCCCTACCTCACGCGCCGGATCTCGCCGCAGGCGATGGGGATCGTGACCTGTGCCGGGATCGGCCCCAGTGAGGCCACCGGACGCCGGCCCCGGTCACGAGCTCCCTTCCGGTGAGGAGATCGTGACGTGGGTCCGGTTCCTGGCCATTCAGTGTCCCGAGTGCGAAGGCCCGGAAGGCGACTGGAGAAGGGTTCGCTTGCCCTTCGGAAATCCCGCGTCCGCTTGGGCGGCGCGGACGCAGAGGTACACGACCGCCGCCGTCGCCGACATTACGGCGCCCGACGAGGGCATCGCGAGCCAGCGAAGTGACTCCTTCGCCGCGCCGGTGAAGCCCATCCCCGGTGCGATGAAGCCCGTCCACATCCAGAAGACCGAATAGCCGAGGCCGCCGATCCCGAGCGCGAGGCTGAGGACCCGCATGGCCGCCGCGTCCTCTCGCCTCTAGCGCACCGCTGAGAAAACCCGTAGGCTACACAACCCAAAGGAATCAGCCTATGTCCACGCTTCTCGTCATTGATGACGAACCCGTAGTACGTGCGGTGGTCTGCCAAACCCTCCGGCAGGCCGGTTATACATGCCTTGAGGCCGATTCCGCCTTGGCAGCACTGGAGCAGCTACAGTCAGATCCGCAGCAGCTCGACGGCATGGTCGTGGACATCAGACTTCCAGATATGAGCGGGCTGAATCTCGTCCGACTGGCGCGCATCAATCGGCCTGGAACGCCGGCCCTCTTCATTTCCGGCTATGCCCAGCCTGCCGCGGAGGAGCCTGAGCTCCAGCAGCTCTTGCAAGCCTTCCTGCCCAAGCCATTCACGCCGGATCAACTCCTGGCGGCCGTCCGCGAGTTGCTACCCGCACCGCAGTCAGCCTGAGACGCAGTCCCCACTACCCGAAGGGGCCTGGCGTCATCGTTGCGACACCCCCCATTGCCGGGGTAGACTACAAGGTCACCTCTCGCTTGCCTGCCACTCCCGGACGCCCTCCCGGGACCAAGGTCCACATGCAGTCCGCCCTAGATGGCCTGTCCCGCAGGCCACGTATCGTTATTGCGGACGAGGACCCTTCGATGGTCCAATTCGTGATTCAGACCCTTCGCAAAGACGGTAACGCTGTTTTTCATGCCTACGATGCCCTCTCTGCCGTCCAATTGGCCTTCTCGCTCGATCGCTGCGACCTCATGATCAGCAACACGCGAGTCGAAGGCCTGCCAGGTATTGAGCTGATTCACCAACTCAGAACGCGGCTCCCCAACCTCCCAATCCTCTACGTGGCCAATATCGGGCGGTCCAGAGCGGAGTTAGAGGCTCAATTACCTCCTGGTGTGCCGATCCTCCGCGAGCCGTTCACGGCCGAGGAACTGCGGGCGGCGGTGCGGCCCTTCGTGTCCGATGGGCGGCACTGAGGGGGTTCCATTCACGCCGGTGGGCAGGTGCTTCCCGCCCGTCGGACTGGACACGACAGCGCTTCGCAGGTAGCATGTTTCCAGCTTCTCAAGCGCGACGCAGCCAGAAGCGGCTCCGCCGCCGAACTAATGGTCGCTCCGCATTCGCCGCCCCGCACACTTCGCTTGTTGTTGGCCAGTGACCCACGAGACGTCCAAGCCTGAGCTTCCTCCGGTCGGCCTGCGTGCCCTGCGCTCCGGGCCCGCCCTGACCATTGCGCTGGCCCTCGTCATAGCCGCGCTGGCCTCGTCTGCTTCTGCGGTACCGGCGCCTACCATCTTCCTGCTGATCACCGTCGTCTATGCTGCCGCACTTGGGGGTTGGAAGGCCGGTCTGGCCAGCGCCTTGGTCGCGCTGCTATACCTGGGTTGGCTACTCACCGACGCAGGCCGCGCTGCCCAGTTCGCGCCCCTCAATCAAACCGTTCTGACCGTGGGAGGAGTCGGCCTGCCGCTCGCGCTACTCGCCGGCTGGGTGCTGCACCGGGCTCTTCAACGCGAGCGGGCCCTGGACTGGGAGCATGCTGCTACGATAGCCCATGCAGCGGGTGAAGCCGAGTCGCAGGAGGAGAGTGATCGGCAGTTCCGTGTTCTAGTCGAACAGGTGAGGGACTACGCGATCTTCATGCTCAGTCCGGAAGGTCATCATTCCACGTGGAACGAAGGTGTCAGACGGCTTCTCGGGTACGACGAACGCGAGTTCCTGGGCCAGCACGGCGCGATCCTGTTCACTCCCGAAGATCGCGCGCGGGGAGAGCCCGAGCGGGAACTGCGCACCGCCGCCGAGGAGGGTCGTGCCTCCGATGACCGCTGGCTGGTCCGCAAGGATGGCAGCCGCTTCTGGGCGACCGGCATCACGGCCCGGGTCAACGACCACGCGGGGAAGCTCATCGGCTTCAGCAAGGTGTTCCGGGACCTGACCGATGAGAAGCAGGCGCAGGACCGGCTGCGGGACAGCGAGGCGCGGCTGCGGGTCGCCCTCCGAGCGGCCCGTATGGGCATCTGGCGGTGGCATCTGCCGAGCAACACCCAGCGCGTGGACGGGAGCATGGCGCGCCTGCTGGGTCTCGGCGACGGGGAGGTGGTCGAGAGCTACGAGCAGTTCCGTGAGCACATTCACCCCGATGATCGAGAGCGGGTCGATGCCGCCTTCCTTGAGGCCTCGCGGGACAGCGGCGACATGCACGTGGAGTTCCGGGTGATCTGGCCGGACGGAACCCTGCGCTGGCTCTCGGATCACGGCGAGGTGGTGCGCGATCCTTCGGGGACACCGGAGTATCTCACGGGAGCCGCCGTCGATGTGACCGAGCGGAAGTTAGCGGAGGAGCGCCTGATCCAGGCTCAGCGGATGGACGCGGTTGGCCATCTCGCCGGTGGGGTCGCCCACGAGATCAACAACATGATGCAGGTCGTCCTGGGCTTCAGTGTCATGGTGCTCGACACGCTGAAGGGCGATTCGCGAGCCGACGAAGTGCGTCAGATTCACCGGGCGGCTGTACGGGCCGCGACCATCACGAGCCAGCTTCTGGCCTTCAGTCGCCGTCAGCACCTTCGACCGCAGGTGCTCGATCTCAACGAATTGATCGGCGATACCGAGCACATGTTCCGCCGCGTGTTGGGCGAGGACAAGAGTTTCGTGCTGGACTTGGGCGAGGATCTGCATTACGTGCGGGCGGACCGGGGACAGCTGGAGCAGGTGCTACTCAACCTCACCCTCAATGCACGCGACGCCATGCCCACGGGGGGCACCTTGACGATCAGCACCCGCAACATATCCCTCCCCATCCGGCACGCCACCTCAGCGCCCGAAGACGAGCTGCCTTCGGGAAACTACGTGCGGCTCAGCGTGAGCGATACCGGCCATGGCATGGACGCCGCGACGCGTGCTCGGGTATTCGAGCCCTTCTTTACAACCAAGCCTGTCGGTCAGGGATCAGGGCTGGGGTTGGCCACCGTATTCGGGATCGTGCGCCAGAGCGGGGGAACAGTGCGGTTGCACAGCAATCCTGGAGAAGGCACGACCTTCAACATCTACTTGCCCCAGGTGCCGGCGGAGGAGTCGCCGGCGGTCAGTTTGCGTGAGACGTCTCGCGGCGAACGCGGCAGTGGCACGGTGCTCGTGGTCGAGGATGAGGAACAGGTGAGAGATTTTACCTGCCGAGTCCTCGCAGCTCATGGGTACCGATGCGTGGAGGCGAACAACGGGGTCGAAGCGCTCGGCATCATGGGGGCGGGCGGGGAGAAGATCACCGCCGTGGTCACGGACGTGGTGATGCCCGGACTCGGTGGGGGTGCATTGGCCGAGCGCTTAGCCGAGCTGCAGCCCACG
This sequence comes from uncultured Gemmatimonadales bacterium, assembly GCA_963826065.1. Classification (GTDB taxonomy): domain Bacteria; phylum Gemmatimonadota; class Gemmatimonadetes; order Gemmatimonadales; family GWC2-71-9; genus CAVVWJ01. The sequence goes on along the minus strand of CAWGVP010000002.1, from coordinate 851,400 downwards.
GTGCCGGTGCTCTTCACCAGCGCCTACAGCGGCGAGGACGTGGTGCGTCGCGGACTGATCCCGGCCGATGCGCCTTTCCTGCAGAAGCCGTTCACACCGGAGACGCTGGTTGCGAAGCTGCAGGACCTTACCGCTGGGCGGAGCGTTCGCATCTCCGGTCAGCCGGCGGACGACGACTGAAGGGGACCTCAGTCAACGGCACCTCAGGGTGCCGCCCGCCTCTGCGCCTCGGGCGGAACTTCCCCTTTTCCTCAGGCACCGCTCCTGTTGACACTGCCCGTCAGCCGGGGCAACATATCCTCTCCACTCGAGCTTCGAAGCTCGGCCAAGCTGAACCGAAACCGAAGTGCGTACTGGTGAACCGCCTCGGCTTGTCCTTTTGCGCCACCATGCTCGCCTGGTCCGGCTGCGCGCAGGCACCCGGACCGGAAGCCGCAAGGCCAACACCCGTAACCTCCGAGAACGATGCCCATGCGCTAGCCGCGCTGTTTGCCGCGAGCGATGCGGCCAGCCTCCGGCGCAATCCGATCCAAGCGCTGTATCGTGGAGATCTGCGCTATGCGGATCGCTTGGGTGACGCTTTCTCGAGCGAATATTATGAGGCCGAGCGCGCCGCTGCGGAAAGCGATCTCGCGGCCTTGGCTCGGATCGATCGTGGGGCGCTCAACCCCACCGAACGGATTTCCTACGATGTGTTCAAATGGCAGCGCGAGCTTGACCTGCGCGGCCTCCAGCCCGAGCTGCTGACGCTCACCGCGGTCCGCCCGATCGACCATTTCGGCGGCATCCACACGTTTATCGCCGAGCTCAGCTCGGGCGAAAGCGTCGCGCCGTACAAGACGCTCAAGGATTATGAAGACGGGTTGACCCGTTTCGATGATTTCGTGGCTATCCTCGACCGGTCGATTGTACGGATGCGCGAGGGCCTCGCTATGGGGGTCCTCCAGCCTAGGCTGGTGATGGAGAATGTCGTCGAACAGCTCGACGCACTGCTTGCCGAAGGCGTCGAGGGCAGCAGCTTCATGAAGCCGCTCGCCGCCTTCCCGGCCGACGTTCCTACAGCCGATCAAGCGCGGCTGAGGGCCGGGTACACCCGATCGGTCGCGGCGGAAATCCGCCCTGCACTGATGCGGCTACGCGACTTCATCGTCAGCGACTACCTTCCGAGCGCACGCGCCAGCGTCGGCCTCGGCGACATGCCGGGTGGCGAGAGGCTTTACGCGCACCTCATCGAAGTGAGTACGACCACCGATCTCACGCCCGAGCAGATCCATCGCCTGGGCCTCGCTGAAGTGAAGCGTATTCAGGCCGAAATGGTCGACGTGAAGAACCAGGTCGGCTTCACGGGAACGCTCAAGGAATTTTTCGAGCACATCCGCACCGATCCGAAGTTCAAACCGGCTTCGCGGGAGGCACTGCAACAGGGTTATGTCGCCATCGGGAAGAAGCTCGACGCAACGCTGCCGCGGCTGTTCCGGACGCTGCCGAAGGCGCCCCTCGAAATCCGGCCGGTGCCGGCGCTGATTGAAAAGGGCGCCGCGCGCGGCTCTTACACTCCTGGCACGCCGGATGGGAAGCGGCCCGGCACCTTCTATTTCAACGCTTACGATCTGCCGTCGCGTACGACTCCCTCGATGGAGACACTATACCTTCACGAAGGGGCGCCTGGGCATCATTTTCAGATCAGCCTCGCCCAGGAGAACGAGGCTTTACCCAGCTTCCAGCGGTTCGGCGGCAACACTGCTTATGTCGAGGGCTGGGGGCTGTACGCGGAATCGCTGGGACGCGAGTTGGGCATTCATACCGACCCCTATCAATATTTCGGCTATCTCGATTCGCAGCTCTTCCGCGCGATCCGACTCGTGGTCGACACCGGCATACATTCCAAGGGCTGGACCCGCGACCAAACAATCCAGTACATCCTCGATAACAGCTCGCGCGGCCGGAGTAACGCCACCGCCGAAACCGAGCGTTACATCGCGATGCCGGGCCAGGCGCTCGCCTATAAGGTCGGGCAAATCAAGATCAGCGAATTGCGGGCTCGGGCTGAAGAGACCTTGGGCGCTCGCTTCGATCTCGGAGAATTTCACGAACAGGTGCTGATGACCGGCGCACTCCCGCTCACCGTACTCGAACAGAAGATTGACGACTGGATCTCAGCCAAATAGGGAAGAGGCCACTTCAACAGGTGGCTGCCGGAAGCCATGTGGGAGGTAAATGTCGCTCAAGCACAGCGCAAAGATCACCCTCGTAGGCGAAGGGGAGCTGGGGCACGGTCACTCCAGGGCTGTAGGTTCGTCAGGGAGCGACGAGCAGTCTAACCTTCCGGTCACTAGCAACTCAAGCCTGGCTGGAACTGCACGCCAAACATGGGCTGCCAGGGTGGGCTTCACGGGAGAGTCGGCAAAGGCTCTAGAGATTCGGATTGTCTACGCCGAGGTAGTCATACACATCGCTCAAGCGAAATCGAATCGTCCGTGGTCCTAGCCGATACTGCTTGATCGGCAGGTTCAGAACGGTCCGCGAACTGACCCCCAGTAGCTCTGCGACCTCCTCGGTCGAAAGCATCCGCTCCCCAAGCATAGCCAAATCCTCAAAACGCATCGTCATCCTCGCCCCCTCTTGTTGAAATGCTCCAAGCCAACAAGGCTGTCGGCCTCTGTCATCTAGTAGGTCGGCATCAAGCGTCCGGAAGCGCAGGATGACGGCTCAGAAGCCCAGGTGCCGGGTGGGGGGCCTCCGCCCAAGCCCCCCGGTAGCCAGCCGCTCTTTGCTGCCGTACCTTGGTTCCACCCCCCTCCACAGTGATCGATCACTATGCGCCTTCTATGGCTCCTCTGCTTCCTGCCCGGCCTTCTCAGCGGTGCCACGGTCGGCTGCAGTGATTCCACAGGCTCCGACCGCTGCCGCGTCTGCACTGAGGGTAAGGCCTGCGGTGACTCCTGCATTCCCCAAAGTTTCGCCTGCAATGTCGGTCCGGGGTGTGCCTGCAATGGGTAAGCCGGTGTGGTACTCAGCCTTCTGCTGGCCGCCTGCGCCTCGTCCGGCACGAACTTCGATCAGGCCAAAGCAGACCAGCTCCAACCGGGCCGGTCTACACGGGAAGACGCGGTGAAGGCCCTCGGCAAACCCGACGCCGAGACCTTCAACACGGACTCGACCGTGATCCTCACTTGGATGCACAGCAAGGGAACCGCATGGGGTACCGGCAAGAGCCGGTACGTGTCCATCCTGTTCCACAAAGACGGCACTATGCTACGGATGCTGCAGCGGGGGACTACCGATGTCCGCTAGAGTGGTGGGCTCCTCGCGGTGGTGCTTGACCTGCTCCTGGCTGCTTCCCCAGCCGTAGCTCAGAAGAACTGCACCAAGGGCATTCCCTGCGGGAACACCTGCATCAGCGCGTCGAAGGTCTGCCGGGTGGGAACACCCGCCCGCACACTCACGTCATCGCCGAGCACTGGCGACCGCAAGCCTAATTGCGTCACCGGCATGCCATGTGGCAACGCCTGCATCAGTGTTGGCAAGGTCTGCAGGATTGAGTCCACGCCGTCGGGTGGGCAGTCGGCCACTGACCGGCCCCGCGACGAGCGGGGCCGCTACATCCGCAGTAGCTCCGCCCGGGCCAGGTTCATGCGCCTGACGGGATACCCGAACGGCCGACCAGGTTACGTGGTTGATCACATCATCCCGCTTGCCTGCGGTGGTCCAGACACGCCAGAGAACATGCAGTGGCAGACGATCGCTGAGGTCAAGGCGAAGGACGCATACGAGCGGAAGAACTGCTAGGCTAACTCCGGTGGTGGGCTGGCACGGGCATTTGGCTGGGCCGCACAAATCTCGGTGATGGTTGGGGATGTCCACGCCTATGAGCTTGTCCGCCTGATGCATGCCCGTTCGGTGGGTCCGGGAATCGCTGCTGGCAACACAGGGGCCCCTGCCCCCTCGAGCAGAGGGCTGAGGTCGAGGGTCATTCCGGATCGCTGAGGACTTCTCGTTACATGATGAGTGTCAAAGCTCGCTAGTCATCTGCGGCCGGTGGGGTCTGCCACCCTGCGGTGATGTCCGTACGCCACTGCTCTGGCCGCTCGCTTGCCACTCTGCGCTCGGGTACACCTGGCGGCTTTGCCTCCTCCGCCGGGATGTGCCGAAGGTCAGGGCGATACATGATCACCCTGGCCCGTTCCAACGTGATCAGTCCACCGCCGAGCATGGCGTCCAGTTCCGGCAGTATCTCTGCGATCTTGTCTTCGGTCTCCACGCACTCCACTACGATGGGCAGGTCCAATGACAGGACTTCAATACGGTCGGTGTGGAGCTTCGAGCTGGCTCCGAATCCCATGATGGCGCGGTACACTGTGGCCCCTGCGTAGTGACGCTTCCGGAGCAGCTCGACGATGGCCTGGTACAGCGGCTTGCCTTCGTACTTGTCCCGCTCTCCGATGTGAATCCGCATCAGGGTCCTTTCGCCCTTGAACCCGTGCATGCCGCCCTCCTTTGAGGCTCGCCCCCTCACAGGGAGTGCCGCAGGTCCACCATGACCCGCGCCATGCCGAAGCCCAGGAACGTTCCGGTCAGCGAGACTGCCACGCTTGCCAGAATGTAGACCAGGGCCCGGCCGTGAGCACCGTCTTCCAGCAGGGTGGCGATCTCGTAGCTGAAAGTCGAGAAGGTCGTGTACCCGCCGCAGAAGCCCAAGGTCAACATGCCCCGGACCTCCGGGCTCATGGCCGGGGTCGCGACCCCGTAGCGGAGTAAAAACCCCAGGAGGAGTGAGCCGGACACGTTGATCACGAAGGTGCCGACAGGGAAGGCCAGTCCTGCCCTCTGCTGGATCAGAGTGCCGAGAATCAGGCGAAGGGCACTCCCGACGGCACCGCCCAAAGCAACGTACCATATCATCCAGAACTCCTTTCCTCGTGCGGGTTGAACAAGGCAGTAGTACCGTGCCGGTCGCCGGTGTCGGGCATGGCCGCCACTACAATCATCTTCCCTGCCGCGCTCGGCTGGGAGGCCAGAGCGAGTGCGGCAGCGGAGGAGGCGGTACCAGCCCAGCAGGCGGCGTCGATATCTCAGGCAGTAAGGATCACGAACAGTAAAGCAGCGAGGATGCAGCCGAGCACAGCGCAGTTGATGCTGGCAGCCGGACCGTCCGCGCCACAGCGCGGACAGATCTTCGCCGTATCCGGCACGTCCTTACCACAGTACTGGCATGGGACCTGAGCCATTGACTCACGTTACGCGGGTTGTGCACGGAGCACAGCCGTGATCGACTGTGCCACGTGCGGTGAGCTACAGCTCGATCTGTGCGCCCAGTTCGACTACCCGGTTCGGTGGGAGGCAGAAGAACGATGTGGCCGTGCGGGCATTGCGGTTCATTGCCGCGAACAGGTGCTCGCGCCAGATCGCCATCCCCGGCCGGCGGGAGGGAATCAGGGTCTCCCGACCAAGGAAGTAGGTTGTCTCCAGGGGTTTGAACTCCAGACCTTTCGCCCGAAGCGCCTGCAGCGCCTCCGGCACGTTGGGCTCCTCCATGAAGCCGTAGTTGAGTCGCACCCGATAGAACCCGACGCCGAGATCCTCGACGCTGGCTCGCTCCTCGGACGGGACGTGCGGAACCTCTGCGGTGCCTACCGAGAGAAACACCACACGCTCGTGCAGCACTTTATTGTGCTTCAGATTGTGCAGCAGTGCTGGCGGGGTTGCCTCTGGGTTGCTGTACATGAATACGGCGGTCCCAGGTACCCGGGGCGACGACTTGGCGGCCAGGTCCTGGACGAATAACTCGATGGGGAGCGCTCCGTCACTGAGCCGCTCAGTCAGAATTTGGCGACCCCGTTTCCATGTGGCCATCAGGCCGAAGATGATCGCTCCGACCACGAGGGGGAACCAGCCGCCGTGGGGTATCTTGATCAGGTTCGCGCCCCAGAAGGCGAAGTCAACAAGCAGGAAGAAGCCCGTCACGGCGGCAGCAAGCGGCAGGCTCCACTTCCAGCGCTCTCTCGCGACCACGAACAGCAGCACGGTCGTGATCGTCATGGTTGTCGTCACCGCGACGCCATACGCTGCGGCAAGGTTGCTGGAGGAGCGGAAGCCGAGCACGAGCCCCATGCAGGCGAGCATGAGGGCCCAGTTCACGGCCGGGATGTAGATCTGCCCGAACTCACGGGCAGAGGTGTGGTCGATCGCCACCCGTGGGATGTAGCCGAGCTGAACTCGCCTGCATGGTGAGCGAGAACGCCCCTGAGATCAGAGCCTGCGATGCGATCACCGTGGCGGCGGTCGCGATCACAACTACAGGGTACAGAGCCCACTCCGGGGTCATTCGGTAGAACGGATTCTCGACCGCTGCAGGCGAATGAATCAGCAGCGCACCCTGGCCGAAGTAATTGATGAGGAGCGCAGGGAGCACGATGACGAACCACGCCACCCGTATGGGCCGCCTGCCGAAGTGGCCCATGTCAGCGTAGAGGGCCTCTCCGCCGGTCACGACCAGGAACACCGAGCCCAGCACCACAAAGCCCCGCCAGCGGTTCTCCAGGAAAAAGGTTACCGCGTGGGCGGGGCTCGCGGCCGCCAGGACCGCAGGCTCCTGAATGATCTGCCGAACTCCGAGCACGATCAGCGTGATGAACCAGAGGAGAGTCACAGGACCAAACATGACGCCGACTTTGGCCGTCCCGTGGCGTTGAGCGAGGAATAGCGCGATCAGAATCGCGATGGTGATCGGTATGATGTACGGGGCGAAGAACGGCGTGGCAACTTCGAGCCCCTCCACCGCGCTAAGAACTGAAATAGCCGGGGTTATCGCCCCGTCGCCGTAAAGGAGCGCCGTGCCGAACAGCCCCAGCATAATCAGCCACCAGCGACCACCCCGCCGCCGAACGAACATGGGCGTACACAGCGCCGCAAGCGCGAGAATGCCGCCCTCTCCCCGGTTGTCGGCCCGAAGGACGAAGACCAGGTACTTGACCGAGATCACCAGGATCAAGGACCAGAAGATGAGCGACAGGACGCCCAGAACATTCGTTGGCGTCACCGCCAGCCCATGAGATGGCGAGAAGGACTCGCGGACAGCATACAGTGGACTCGTGCCGATGTCCCCGTACACGATGCCCAGCGCGGTGAGCGAGAGCAGCGCCAAGTATCTGCCTCTGGGCGCACTCGCATCCTGAGCCACAGTGAGTACCGCCAAGCTCGCCACGCCCTTCTGGGACATTGTCTCTCCATCCCTGGTTCTGACGTTTCAAAGGTTTGGGCGGTCGCAATGTGGGCGCACGAGAGTCCGCCGTCAGGAGGGGCTCGCAACTTTTGATGGAATCTTGATATGCGCTGACGGTAGCTTGAGAGACATGATCACTTCGAGGGTGGGGCCTTGACCTCCCAGGGCGCGACTCCTTCGGCCCGGTGGTTTCGGGCGAAGCACTGGGAGTTCCTTGGGGCGGCCGGGATTGTCGCGCTCACCACTGCGATCGGACTCGCCCTGCGATCACGGCTGAGCACCATTGACATGGCGATGCTGTTCCTGCTCGCTGTTGTCGTGGCGGCAGGGCGGCTTCAGCGCGGACCGGCAGTCCTGGCATCGGTTCTCGCTATCGCTGCGTTCGACTTCGTGTTCGTTCCGCCCTACTACACGTTCGATGTCCATGACGCCGATTACGCGCTCACCTTCGCGGTCATGCTGGCTGTCGCACTTGTGATGAGTCACCTCACAGGGCGTACCCGAGAGCAGGCGGAATCGTCCGCGACTCGCGAGCGTCGGGCACAGGCGCTCCTGGACCTTGATCGGGATCTCGCTGGGGGCAAGACTCGTCGGGAACTCGCTCAGGTCACTGCTCGACACGTCGGTCGAGCTGCCGCAGGCGAGACCGAAGTGGTAGTTGCCGAGGAGGTGAGCCCCGAGGATGCCAACACCTTTGGGCGGACCACTGGACTGTTTGAGTCAACTGAGGTACGCGTAGCTGCCACTTGGGCGCGCCAGCACGGCGAGCCGGCAGGGTTGGGCACAACCCACTGCGCTGAGGCTGATGCTCTGATAGTCCCATTGAGGGGGGCCACAGGAACCCTGGGAGTAGTGGTGGTTCGCCCTGAACCCGTCGGTAGGCGACTCACTCCGGACGAACACCAGACCGTCGTTGCCTTAGCAGGACAAGCAGCTACCGCAGTCGAGCGGGTGTTGCTGGCAGAGCGCAGCGACGCAGCAAGAGTCGAGACCGAGGCTGAGCGGCTCCGCACATCCCTGCTGAGTTCACTTTCGCACGACTTACGCACACCCTTGTCCACCATCGAGGGTGCCGCGAGCACTCTGCTTCAGCAGGGGGCAACGCTGTCGCCGGACGTCAGACAGGATATGGCGGAGACGATCCTGGGGGAATCCCGTCGAATGGCGCGCCTGGTCTCGAACCTGCTGGACATGATCCGTGTGGAGACCGGAGCGCTGGCAGTACAGAAGGCGTGGCAACCGCTTGAGGAGACACTGGGAGTCGCATTGCTGCGGCTGGACGAATCCCTCAGAAGCCACACCGTCGAGATCCGTCTGCCGCCGGACCTGCCACTCGTGCCCATCGACGAGTTGCTGATCGAGCAGGTGTTCATCAACCTGCTTGAGAATGCAGCCAAGTACACGCCACCCGGAACACCCATCACTATCAGCGCACGGGAATCCGATGGTGCCGTGCTTGTCGAGGTGGCGGACCTGGGGCCGGGTATCGCGCCAGGGGGCGAGGAGGCAGTGTTTCGGAAGTTTTACCGGGTCGGCGGCGGAAGCGAGGGTGGGGCCGGTCTGGGGTTGACCATCTGCCGTGGCATCGTCACCGCCCACGGGGGGCGGATGTGGCTTGAGCAGCGTTCTGATTCGGGGGCCATCTTCCGCTTCACGATTCCCCTCCAGGGCCCCCCGATGCGAGGAGATCCCACCGAGGCGGAGGACTGAGGAGTGCCCGCGCCGCCGCTGATCATGATCATCGAGGACGAGCCCCCAATGCGGCGTTTCCTCCGTACGACACTCCGCGCCCAAGGCTACCAGGCAGTAGAGGCCGGCACTGCCCGCGAAGGGTTGGCCCACACCGCTGGGCGGAACCCTGACGTCATCCTGCTCGACCTCGGCCTGCCGGATGCCGACGGCCTCGACACAACGCGTGAACTCCGGCGACTGACCCGAGCGCCCATCATCGTCCTATCGGCTCGCGGGCAGGAGGCCGACAAGGTGACGGCTCTGGATCGCGGCGCGGACGACTACCTGACCAAGCCTTTCGGGGTGCCGGAATTGCTCGCCCGAGTCCGCGTGGCGCTCAGACGCGCCGCGCTTCCATCCAATGCGCCAGCCCAGGCTGTCTTCGAGGTCGGGAGTCTCCGGGTCGATCTACTCCGTCGCCAAGTGAGTCGGGAAGGTGCGGAGGTGCATCTCACCCCCACGGAGTACAAGCTCCTCGCCGCGCTGATCCGCGAAGCCGGCAGGGTGGTCACCCATCGGAAGCTGCTGGAGGAGGTCTGGGGCACCAACTACGTGGATCAAGGGCACTATCTGCGAGTGTACATGGCCCAACTCCGGCACAAGTTAGAGCCAGACCCTTCTCGCCCCAGGCTCCTGACCACGGAACCGGGAATCGGCTATCGACTCCGCGACGAGGTCGCCACCGAGTCCTGATCCACCCAGAAATTGCCCGATTGGGCCACTGGAGATCATTGCCAGCGACGCCGTTTTCTGCACCGCGCCCCGCCAGCCAGCACATGACGGTGAGGCGCGGTGTTTGGAGCATGGGCCCGGCGCGACTCGAACGCGCGACCTCTTGCTCCGGAGGCAAGCGCTCTATCCAACTGAGCTACGGACCCAAGTATTTCGTAATCCTAAGCTAAGCTGTCTCCAACCTGCTCCGCCACCTGCTGATGTCCAACTTCCTGTTGCGATCACTTGGCGGCCATCCGAAGAACGACGCGCAACATACTATCCGTGTCCGGTTGCTGGTAGCTCTTTGGAAGGCGGAGCCTGGCTGGACTCCCCCGCCGTCGCCCACCCCAGAAAACTCAAGCCAACCGAGCCTCGGCCGATACCGGAGGCCGAAGCACCCCGTTCCCTTAACGTGGTCAGGGGCGATGGCGACTCGAGCGTACACCGCCGATGCTGGACGAGCTGCGCGATGCCCTGACCACCGGCAACGCCGCCGGCGTGTCAGGTATCGCCCACCGGCTTCGGGGATCGCTCGCCAACTTCGTCGCGGAGCAGGCGGCCGGGGCGGCGTTCCGGCTGGTGGCGACAGCCCATGGTAAGTCCATCATCTATAAACACATAGATCGCACTCTTGACGAATTCCGCTAATGATTTAATTTATCAGCCAACTTAAGTGGATGACTAAATTGTCCGGTAAAGCGAAGCCTAACCCCAAGGCCGACCGTGACGGCGCCACCGAGCGCCGCATTCTCGACGCCGCCCGCGCCGTCTTCATGCGCCGGGGTACCTCAGGCGCCCGCATGCAGGAGATCGCCGAAGAGGCCGGCGTCAACCAGGCCCTGCTGCACTACTACTTCCGCTCCAAGGATGGCCTGAGCGAAGCCGTGTTCCGTGAAGCCGCGGGCCGGCTGGTTCCCGCCGTGGCCTGTGTCCTCGGGTCCGACGATTCACTGGAGCAGAAGGTCGAGCAGTTCGTCCATCTCTACATCGACACGGTGCGAAAGACGCCCTTCCTCCCGGGATACATCCTGGCGGAGATGCACCACCATCCGGAGCGGCTCCCGGCCCTGGCGGCCAGCGTCGCGGGCGGGCTGCCCACGGCGCGGACGGCGATGCTGCGGAGTCGGCTCGATGTGGAGCTGCGTGCGCGGGCGGCGGCGGGCACCATGCGGCCCATCGAGGCCGAGCAGTTCCTGATCAACGTCCTGGCCCTCTGCGTCTTTCCCTTCGTCGCCCGGCCGATCCTGAGCGTCGTGTTCGGCATGGACGACTCCGCCTTCGACCGATTCCTCGACGAGCGCCGGGCGGAGCTGCCCGGCTTCATCTTCAACGCGCTCCGGCCATGATGCGTCACCCCCTTCTTTCACTCGGGCTCGTCGCGGCCCTGCTCGGCGTCACGCACCGCGCTGCCGCCCAGGAGCCCCAGTCCGCCGACACGCTCCGCCTCGGCGATCTCCAGGATGCCGCCGTCGGCCGCGATCCGCGGGGCCGGCAGCTGATCTCCTGGCCTCTCAATCGGCCATGCGTCTTCGAGGCGATTCGAAGGGAATGGCGGCCGCAGTTCGACGTCACCGCGTACGCGCGGTATCAGTCCGAAGTCGCGTCGATCCCGTTCGATCTTCCCGGTGACGTCGAGCCGTTCACGCCGCCCAAGGACACCTACGACGCGCATCTCGGTGTTCGCCAGCCGTTGTACGAGCCCGACTCTCGGCCCTCGTCGCTCGGTGGAGTCCGCCCAGCTCGCCGAATCCCAGGCTCGGGTTCGCACGACCCTCTTCAGCCTCCGCGAAAGCGTAGCCGAGTCCTATTTCATGGCGCTGCTGCTGCAGGCCCAGGGCGCCGAGCTGGAGGCAGGGCTCACCGACCTGGAGGCGCAGCTGCGGGTGGCCCGCGGCCGGGTGGAGGCCGGGGACGCGCTCCCGAGCGAGACCGCGACGCTCGAGGCCGAGCTGGTGCGGCGCCGGCAATCGCTGGCGGAGGTTGCGGCGGACCGGGGCGCGGCGCTGGGCGTGCTGAGCGACCTGACCGGGCGGCCGGTACGCGAGCAGCACGCCCTGGGTCTTCCCGACCTGGAGCAGGAGGTTTCGGCGGCCCGTGCGGGGCTCGCCTCGGTGCGCGAGCGTCCCGAGTACGCCGAGTTCGCCCGAACGCGGGAGACGCTCGACCGGCGCGCCGCCGAAATCGGCCGCCGAAACTGGCCGCGCCTGAGCGCCGTGGGCCGAGCGGGTGTGGGCCGGCCCGGGCTCAATCCCCTGGGCGACGAGTTCGCGAGCTACTGGCTCGTCGGTGTGCAGCTCGAGTGGTCGCCGTGGGATTGGGGCCGTTCGGGGCTCGAGCGCCAGGCGCTCGACATCCAGCAGCAGATCGTGGCCACCGAGGAGGCGGCGTTCACCGAGCGGGTGCGCCGGGGAACGGTCCGGGACCTCGCCGCGATCGACCGCCTGGCGGAAAGCCTCGACGCCGACAGCGCCATCATCGCGCTCCGCGAGCGGGTGCTCGACGAAGCCCGACTCCGCTTTTCCGAGGGCGTGATCACCTCGGACGACTTCGTGGACCGGGAGACCGATCTCCTCTCCGCCCGGCTCACGCGCGCCGCTCACCGCGTGGAGCTGGCCCAGGCCCGCGCCCATTTCCTCACTCTCGTCGGTATCGAGGTCCCCTGATGCCACGCGTCACCATGTCGGTTCACCGTGCCGCCCTCGGCGTTCTCCTCCTCGCCGCATGCAACCGCGAGGCCGAGCCCGACGCATACGGCAACTTCGAGGCGATCGAAATCGTGGTCTCGGCCCAGACCGACGGCCAGATCCAGCGCTTTGCCCCGGTGGAGGGCATGCGGCTCGAATCGGAGGCGGTGGTCGCGCTGATCGACACGGTGCCGCTGACACTCGAGCGCGACCAGCTCTCGGCGCAGCGCGCGGCCGCGGGCGCCCGCCGTACCGAGGTGGGCGAACAGCTCCGGGTGATCGAGGTGCAATACGATATCGCCCGGCGCACCTACGAGCGGACCCAGCGGCTCCACGCGCAGCAGGCCGCCACCGCGTCGCAGCTGGATCTGGCGGAGCGCGAGTTCCGTGCGCTGGGCGCCCAGATCGAGGCCACCCGCGCCCAGGGGCGCAGCGCCGGCCTCGAGACCGCCGCTGCCGAGGCGCGCGTCGCGCAGATTCGCGACCGCATCGAGCGCAGCCGGGTGACCAATCCCCGGACAGGAACGGTCCTCGCGATCTACGCCCGGGCAGGAGAGGTGGTGCGGGCGGGGCAGCCGCTCTACAAGATCGCCGATCTCGACACGCTCGAGCTGCGGGCGTACGTGACGGGCCCGCAGCTCACCTCGCTCCGGCTCGGCCGGCAGGTGCAGGTCCGTGTGGATCGCGGGGATGGGGAGCTGCTGATGCTCCCGGGCACCGTTTCCTGGGTGTCGTCCACGGCGGAGTTCACTCCGACGCCGATCCAGACCCGCGACGAACGGGCCGATCTGGTGTACGCGGTGAAGATCCGGGTGCCCAACCGGGACGGGGTGCTCAAGATCGGGATGCCCGCCGACCTCACCCTGGCGGGCTCGTCGAGCACCACAGACGCCCCGCTGGTCGTGGAGGCACTGGGCAAGCGCTTCGAGGAGACCGTCGCGCTGGAGAACCTGACCTTCGAGGTACGGCCGGCCGAGCTGTTCGGCCTGGTGGGACCGGACGGAGCGGGCAAGACGACGCTCTTTCGGATCCTTACGACCCTGCTGCTCCCCGACAGCGGATCGGCCACCGTGCTGGGCCTCGACGTCGTGCGCCACTTCTGGGCGATCCGCGCCCGGGTGGGATACATGCCCGGCCGCTTCTCGCTCTACCCCGATCTGAGCGTCGAAGAGAACCTGCGATTCTTCGCTTCGGTGTTCGGCACCACGGTCGAGGAGGGGTACGCCACGATCGCGCCGATCTACCGGCAGATCGAGCCGTTTCGCGATCGCCGCGCGGGCGCGCTCTCCGGCGGCATGAAGCAGAAGCTGGCGCTCTCCTGCGCCCTGGTCCATCGGCCGGACATCCTCCTCCTCGATGAGCCCACCACCGGGGTGGATGCCGTCTCGCGGCGCGAGTTCTGGGATCTGCTGGCCGACCTGAAGGCGTCCGGCCTTTCGATCGTGGTCGCCACGCCCTACATGGACGAAGCGGACCGGTGCGATCGGGTGGCTCTGATGCAGCGGGGCAGGGTGCTGGCCATCGACGCGCCGGCCGCGATCGGCGGGCGGTTCCCCCATCTCCTGTTCGCCGTCCGCGCCGGCAACCGCTATGCGGCGCTCCAGGCGCTGCGCGGCTTTCCCCACGCCGCCTCGGCGTTCCCCTTCGGCGACACGCTGCACTACGGCGACGTGCGCACCGACCTCGACCCCGATGCCATCGCCGCCGAGGTGCGTGCCGCGCTCCGCTCGCAGGGGTTCGGGGACGCCGAGGTGACCCCGATGCGCGCGGGCATCGAGGACACCTTCATGGCGTTGATGGGCGCGCCCGAGGAGATCGGCGCGTGAGCCAGGCGATCGAGGTGCACGCGCTGACCCGCCGCTTCGGCAATTTCACCGCGGTGGACGCCATCTCCTTCGAGGTGCGCACCGGCGAAGTGTTCGGATTTCTCGGCGCCAACGGGGCGGGGAAGACCACGGCCATCAAGATGCTCATCGGGCTGTTGGCTCCCACCTCGGGGCAGGCGCGGGTCGCCGGCTTCGACGTGTTGCGCCAGCCCGAGGAGGTGCGCCGCCGCATCGGATACATGAGCCAGCGCTTCTCCCTCTACGACGACCTCACCGTGCGCGAGAACATCACGCTCTACGGAGGGATCTACGGCCTCACCGACGCCGGGATCCGCGAGCGCGGGAAGGATCTGCTCGACCGGCTGCAGCTGGGACACGCCGCCGACACCAGGGTCGGCTCGCTGCCGCTGGGCTGGAAGCAGAAGCTCGCGTTCTCGGTCGCTCTGCTGCACCAGCCCGCGGTGGTGTTTCTGGACGAGCCGACCGGCGGCGTGGATCCGGTGACCCGGCGGCAGTTCTGGGAGTACATCTATGCGGCCGCGGCCCGCGGCACGACGGTGTTCGTCACCACCCACTATCTGGACGAGGCGGAGTACTGCGACCGGATCTCCATCATGGTGGACGGACGCATCGGCGCCATGGGCACGCCCGGAGAGCTGAAGCGACAGTTCGGGGGAGCGACGCTGGACGAGGTCTTCGTCCGGCTCGCCCGGCCCGCCGCATGAGGCTGCGCTCGCCTGCACTGGCCGCCTTCATGGTGAAGGAGTTCCGGCACATCCTCCGGGACCGGCAGACGCTGCTGATCCTGCTGCTGCTGCCGCTGGCGCAGGTGGTGGTCTTCGGCTTTGCGTTGCGGACCGACGTGCACGATATCCGGATCGCGTTCGTGGACCCCGCGCCCGACTACGCGACGGCCGCGCTCCAGGGCCGCTTCGCGGGGAACGGGGAGTTCGACGTGGTCGGCACCGTCCCCAATGCCGCCGCGGTCGAGCCGCTCTTCCGCCGCGGAAAGGCGGACCTGGCGCTCGCCTTCGAGCCCGGCTTCGCCCGGCGGATCGCCGAGGGCACACCGGCGCGCCTGCTGCTCATCGGCGATGCATCGGATCCCAATTCCAGCAGCCGGAGGGACGCCTACGCCCGCGCGGTGATCGCCGACTACCGTGACGAGCTCGCCGCCGGCGCGGGCGTTCGGATCGAAACCGAGTCTCGCATGCGCTTCAACCCGACGCTCGAGAGCGTGAATCTCTTCGTGCCGGGGCTCATCGCCTTGGTGCTCACCCTGGTATCGGCCATGATGACGGCGATCTCTCTCTCGCGGGAGAAGGAGCGGGGCACGCTCGAGATCCTGCTGGTCTCGCCGCTCCGGCCGTGGCAGATCATCGTCGGCAAGCTGCTGCCGTACCTGGCGCTGGCCTTCGCCAACGTGGTGACCGCGCTGCTCGCGGCCTGGGTCGTGTTCCGGGTGCCGTTCCGGGGGAGCATCACGCTCCTGCTCGCCGCCAGCGTGCTGTACTCCATGGTGGGGCTCGCGCTCGGCGTGCTCATCGCGGCGCGAACGCCCTCGCAACGGGCGGCGATGCTCGGGGCGTTGGCGGGGACGATGCTGCCGAACACGCTGTTGTCGGGGATGATCTTTCCGCTCTCCAGCCTGCCCGAGTGGCTCCGGCCGCTGACGGTCGTCATCCCCGCCCGGTGGTTCATCGTCATCTCACGCGGCATCATGCTGAAGGGCGTGGGGATCGAATACCTGTGGGAGGCGCTGGCGGTACTCGGCGTCATGCTGCTGGTCCTGATGGCGGCGGCGATCCGGAGCTTCAAGCCGAGGCTGGCCTGACGTGCGCGCGCTCCGGTTCCTCCTCCGCAAGGAGTTTCTTCAGATCTTCCGGGACCACGTCATCCTGGGCATGCTGTTCGTGATGCCCATGGTGCAGCTGCTCGTGCTCTCCAGTGCGGCCACGTTCGAGGTCAAGAGCGCCCGGCTGTTCGTGGTCGACCGGGATCACAGCCCGAGATCCCGGGCTGTGGTGGACCGCCTGGCGGCGTCCGGGCGCTTCGTCCCGACCGCGGGATCCCAGTCCATGGCCCGAGCCGACGAGGCCATGCTGGGCCGGAAGGCGGACGCGATCCTGGTAGTGCCGCGGAACTTCGAGCGAGACCTGGTGCGGGACCGCAAGGCCTCGGTGCAGCTCATCCTCAACGCGGAGGACGGCGCGGCCGCGGGCGTCACCCAGTCCTACGCCGGGCGGATCCTGGAGAGCTATGCCCGGGAGGTCGGCGCCGAGATCACGCCGACCCTGGTCTCGGTGTCGGCGCGTGCCGAGCGTCCCCCGCAGCGCGGCGAGCCGGTGATCGAGGTGCGCCAGCGCGGGTGGTACAACGCTGAGCTGGAGTACCGCGACTACATGGTCCCGGGCATCCTGGTGGTGCTGGTCACCATGGTCGGAACTCTGCTGACCGCCATGAACATCGTTCGGGAAAAGGAGTCGGGAACGCTGGACCAGCTCAACGTCACGCCCGTCACTCGCTCCACTTTCATCGCCGCCAAGCTGATCCCCCTGTGGAGCCTGGCGCTGCTGGACCTGGTGCTGGGGCTCGTCCTGGCGCACTTCGTCTTCGGCGTCCCCGTCCGGGGCAGCGTGGCGGTCGTGCTGCTGGCCGCGGGGATCTATCTCCTGGGCGCGCTGGGCATCGGCCTGTGGATCTCGACGGTCGCGGAGACGCAGCAGCAGGCGATGTTCGTGACCTTCTCCATCATGATGG
Source organism: uncultured Gemmatimonadales bacterium (assembly GCA_963826065.1). Lineage (GTDB taxonomy): Bacteria > Gemmatimonadota > Gemmatimonadetes > Gemmatimonadales > GWC2-71-9 > CAVVWJ01. The sequence goes on along the minus strand of CAWGVP010000002.1, from coordinate 834,463 downwards.
TCTACATGCTGATGAGCGGGCTGTTCACGCCGGTTCGGGGCATGCCGGAGTGGGCACAATGGGTGGCGCAGCTCAGCCCGGTGATGCACTTCACCCAGCTGATGCGGGCGGTCCTGCTGAAGGGCGCCGGATTGGCGGATGTGGCGCGGGAGCTCGGGATCCTCGCGCTCATGGGCGTGGCGGTGCTGACCATCTCGGTTCGCCGCTATCGGAAGCGCGCGGCGTGACTGCAGGGCGCGCATTGGCCTGACGGGTTTACTCGTCGCCCTTCAGCCCGAAGACCGTCAGCCCGTCTCGCGAGGTCACCGCAATGCGTTGTTCATCGTCCACCTGGAATGCAATCGGCGGGCCGAGTGCGCCCTTTCCCGCCTGAAACTGCCAGAGCCGCTCCCCGGTTTCCGCATCGACCGCCTCCAGCACACCTTGCGACCGGCCGAAGAACACCAGGTTGCCCGCCGTGGCTACCGCCCCGCCGAACGCCAGTTGGCCCGGCACCTTTCGTTGCCAGCGAATTTTTCCCGTGGCCACCTCGACGGCCGAAACCGTGCCGAAGTTCAAGCTGTCCGGCAGCGGATCGAAGCGGGCGAAGGGGTTGAGCATGCCCTTCGGCGACCGCGCGGTGGTATCGAGCGAGAAGGTCATCGGGATGTGGCTCGCCAGCACGTACATCGCGCCGGTGCGAGGGGAGTAGGCGGGGGGCGGCCAGTTGGCGCCGCCGCGAGTGCCCGGGCTGGTTCGGATGCCTTTCCGGGTGGGAGTGGGGAAGGTGTTCTCCAGGGGCACGATCGGATCGCTCCGCCGGAGCTGCCGGCCGGTCCGCCGGTCCAGCACGTAGACCCAGCCCGTCTTCCCCGCGTGGCCGACGGCGGGGACCAGGCTGTCGCCGGCTGGCGCTTCGAACAGTACCGGCGGGCTCGCCGCATCGAAATCCCAGATGTTGTGGGGGACCATCTGGTAGTACCACGCCAATGTCCCGCCGTCGATGTCGATGGCGACCAGCGCCGTACTGTAGAGATTGTCGCCCGGGGGGAGCGTGCCGTCCGACCAGGAAGGATTGCCCGTGGCTACGTAGAGGAGCCGGAGTGCCGGGTCGTAGGCCGGCGTGGAATAGACCGGCGCGCCGCCCTTCCGCCAGGCATCGGCAAACCGGGCGCTGTCCCGCTTCTCCGCCGCGATGTCACGAGGGAGCGGCTCCCCGTCCGGTGTCGTCGTCCTCCACTTTCCGTACCAGCCCCCCTGCTCCGGCGACGGGATGGTCCAGAAACGCCAGATGCGTTTCCCGGTCTCCGCATCGTAGGCGTCGACGAACCCTCGGATGCCGAACTCTCCGCCGCTGGCGCCGACGATGATCTTCCCGTCCACTGCGAGCGGGGCCATGGTGAAGGAGTAGCCCTCGGTCGGCGATGCGGCGGCTACGTCCCAGGCCACCCTGCCGGTGGTCCGGTGGAGCGCGACCATCCTCGCGTCCAGAGTGGCGAGATACACTTTGTCGCCGTAGGCGGCGACCCCGCGGTTCACGGTCCCGCAGCACAGGGCGGTGGGACCGAGGTCGGGCTGGTACCGCCATCGCTCCTTCCCCGTCCGCACATCGAGCGCCATCACCAGATTGTTCAGGTCGGTGTAGATGAGCAGGTCGTTCACCACGATCGGAGTGCTCTCGTTACGGCTGGAGCGCCGGAAGACGGTGCCGGGCTTGTGGCCCCACACTTTCCGGAGCCGCTGAACCGTCCGGCGGTCGATCTGCGTCAGCGGGACGTATCGCTGGTTGTCCCACGCGTAGCCATAAGTCGGCCAACCGGCCCGGGGTTCAACCGTGGCCCGTAGCATCTCGTCTGTTACCGGGGTCGAATCGCTCGGCTGGGCGGGCGGCTCGCGGCAGGCAAGGGCGAGAGCGAGCAGGGGAAGTGCGGGGAGGCATGATATCCGTTGGGCCATGACGGCGAGTTTACCCGCGCCATGGACGGTTCCGCAACTCGCGGCCGGGCTCAGGAGGCGCGTCGAATGCGGTCGCTGAAGTCGGGCAGGGTGTCGGCGCCGTTGCCGGCGCGCGGGTTGATGCGGTGCGCGGTCCGGGCCTTCTCCAGGTCGAGCTCGGTATCCACCAGCCCGCGGGCGAGGAGCAGTCGGTCGAACGACGACGGCAGCAGGTAGCTCCAGTGCCAGGCCGGCAGAAGGTCGGGCCTGGCGGCGCGCAGCAACTCGACCATGGTCGTGGTGCAGTTGGCGGTGAGTGTGTGGTAGAACGCGGGAATCTCGAGGCGAGTTTCGATCGCCGTCAGTGCCGCGAGGAACACCCGCTTCCGCTCCGCGACGTCGAGCCGCAGCGGGTACAGGTACACATCGTCCCGCCGGTGGTTCGCCCGCAGCCCGAAGACGTCGCGCTCGTCGGCGACCAGGGGCATGAGCTCGAATCTCCCCAGCATCCCGGTCCAGACCCCGTACTCCTCCCCCGGCTCCCGCCGCACCTCGCTCGAGACCGCGAGGTACTGGCCGTCGGAGAATCCGAAGGAGAGGATCGTGTGGCCGATGGAGGGGTGCTCGCGAAACGGTTCGACCATCACCCAGACCGACTCGAGCCGGTCGAGCTCCACCGTCCGCTCGGTCCAGCGAACATCGAAATCGTCAGTGGTCCGGTAGCGCGCGTCGCGCACGTTGCTGATCGTGATCCGGCTACCGGAACGGCGCACGGCGGCGAGCCGCTCGTTGTCGGGCGCCCACACCCGGTCGTGGCGCGGCGATCTGAGGTGTGGTACCAGGGCGAGCGTCCCGATGGCGAGCAGCATGACGCCAAGCAGAGCAAGACCGAGCCTGCGCCGAGGACCAGCCGATTGTCGTGGCATGGGACGAAGATAAGGAACTTACGCCGCGCGGGCCTGGAGAACCTCCGAGGCGACGATCCCGTACGAGCGCAGCCGCGCCGCATGGTCGTAGATCTGGGAGGCCAGCATCAGCTCATCCGCTCCGGTGCGCTCGGCGAACTCCGCCAGCCCGCGCCGCACGGTGTCGGGTGCGCCGACCACGGTGCAGGAGAGCATCTGATGGATGAGCAGCCGGTCGCCCGGCGCGAGCCGCTCGCCCAGCCGCTCGTCGGGTGGAGGCAGCGGGCCGGGACGGCCGCGGCGGAGGTCGATGAACGCCTGCTGCAGCGACGTGTAGAGCCTGGCGGCTTCGGCGTCCGTCTCCGCCGCGAAGACATTCACACCCAGCATCACATACGGCCGCGCCAGCTGCCGGGACGGTTGGAAGCGAGAGCGGTAGAGCTCCAGCGCCTCGGTCATTGCCGCGGGCGCGAAGTGCGAGGCGAAAGCGTAGGGCAGACCGAGCGCGGCGGCGAGCTCCGCGCCGAAGAGGCTGGAGCCGAGAATCCAGATCGGCACGTCGAGCCCGGCACCAGGCACGGCCCGCACCATCTGCTCGGGCGACGCCGGGCGGAACCAGCCCATCAGCTCCACCACGTCCTGGGGAAACGAATCCGCGGCGCCGGGCGAGCGCCGGAGCGCCCGGAGCGTGGCCGGGTCGGAACCCGGCGCACGGCCGAGACCGAGATCGATCCTGCCGGGAAAGAGGGAGGCTAGCGTGCCGAACTGCTCCGCGATGACCAGCGGCGCGTGGTTGGGGAGCATGATGCCGCCCGCGCCGACCCGGATCCTGCTCGTGCCGGCCGCCACGTGGCCGATGACGACCGAGGTGGCGGCGCTCGCTACGCCCGGCATGCCGTGATGTTCGGCGAGCCAGAACCGGTGATAGCCCCAGCGCTCGGCGTGGCGAGCCAGGTCGAGGCTGTTCCGCAGCGCGAGCGCGGCATCGCCCCCCTGCACAATGGGGGCGAGATCGAGGACGGAGAGGGGAATCGCCATGGCCGCTCCTGCAGTAAGTGTTATAACACCTAATATACACTCGTTCCCCTCACCCTGCAAGCTCGGCCACGTCGGAGGGCGGACGCCGGGTGGCTCCCGGCTGGCGGCTGGTGGGGTAATCCCCTAACGTCGGCCATGGACGATACGCCAGCTGCCGGTGACGCAATCCCGCCGGACTCCGCAGTCATCGAAGTACGGGTCGCGGAGCTGCGGCAGCTCTTCAATGCCATCGATCCCTCGCCCTTCCGGGACCGCGATCTCGATCCGAGCGCCGAAGCCTTCATCGTGGAATGGAGCCGCGAGGCGCCGGCCGATGCGCGGCTTGCCTTGCTGGTGCATCTGGATCGTCCCGCCGGCCGCGCGGACGAGGCCGCCCTGCTGGCGGACGCGGTGCACCAGTTCTTCTCCGAGCGGAGGGTGGCGTCGCGCCGGCGATTGCATCTGCTGTTTCGCACCGGCCGTACCTATCTAATGATCGGCCTCGCCGTGCTCGGGGTGTGCATCATGCTCAGCCAGGTGCTGCTGAGGGGGACCGGCGAGCACGGCGTCGGCGCGCTGATCCGGGAGAGCCTGCTGATCGGGGGGTGGGTGGCAATGTGGCGACCGCTGGAGGTGTTCCTCTACGACTGGTGGCCCATCCGCGCCGACATGCGGCTCTTCGGGCGGCTGGCGGCGATGCCCGTCAGCATCCGATATCCCGCCCAGGCCCGGGCCGAGGCCGATACGGATCGCTGGCGGCGGGACTGGCCGGCCGCGCGCCCGAGCGAGGGGCGATGACCGCGGGTGGGAACCACCGCAGGGCCTTCCTGGTTAGGTGATAGATGTTACAACACCTAAAGGAGATGCCTGATGTCATCCACCCCTGCTTCCACCAGCCCGCAATTGCATACCGGGCTCCTCCTCCTCCGGGCCATCGTCGGCGGCATCTTCGTCGCCCACGGCGGCCAGAAGCTGTTCGTGTACGGCTTCGAGGGCGTGGCCGGGTCGTTCGGCCAGATGGGCATACCCCTCGCCGGGATCGTCGGTCCCGCCGTGGCGCTGCTCGAGTTCTTCGGCGGAATCGCGCTGGTTCTCGGCCTCTTCACCCGGCCGGTAGCGCTCCTGCTCGGCATCACGATGATCGGGGCGATCAGCCTGGTCCACCTCCCTGCCGGGTTCTTCAATCCGAACGGCATCGAGTTCCCGCTCGCGCTCTTCGGCGGCGCGATCGCGCTGGCGCTGAGCGGACCCGGTCGACTTTTCCGTCGACAACCTGCTGTCGAGGCGTCGCGAGACCGCGAGTTCCGGCCAACCTCTGGCTCAGGGGGTCTGAGCCATGCGCATCCTTCTCATCGGTGCCACGGGCACCATTGGTGAAGCCGTCGCCGCCGAGCTGGCCGGACACGAGGTGATCCGCGCCGGTCGTACCAGCGGCGACGAGCAGGTGGACCTCGGCGAGCCCGCCTCCATCCGCGCGCTATTCGAGCGGGTCGGGCGGGTGGATGCAGTGGTGAGCGCCGCCGGGCTCGCGGCCTTCGAGCCCCTCGCCGAGCTCAGTGACGACGACTTCGCGCTCAGCCTGGGCAACAAGCTCATGGGTCAGGTCAACGTCGTCCGCTACGGGATCGACTCGGTGACCGACGGAGGCTCCATCACGCTTACGGCCGGCATCCTGGGACAGCACCCCGAGCCGGGCACGGCGGCGATCAGTCTGGTGAACGCCGGACTGGAGGGATTCACCCGCGCCGCCGCGCTGGAGGCACCGCGCGGCATCCGGGTCAACGTGGTCAGCCCCCCGTGGGTGACCGAGACCCTGCAGGCCATCGGGCGTTCGCCGGAGGGAGGCTTGCCCGCGGCCGTGGTGGCGAAGGCGTACGCGCGGAGCGTCGAGGGGAGCGAGACCGGCCAGGTGCTGAGCCCGTCGGACAGTGAACTGCGTCTGCAAAGGAGGGTCTCGTGACGATGCTCGACTGGGACGGTTACCGGCGGCAGGTCCTCGCCACCGTGGCCGAGATGGGGCGAGCAAGCCCCGGTACCGTGCGAGGCTATCGTGAGTTGAGCGAGGCCGGGGCGGGGAAGGACCTCCTGGGCGCCAAGACCCGGGAGCTCATCGCGCTGGCGGTGGCAGTGACGCGCCAGTGCGACGGCTGCATCACAATCCACACTGACGCGGCGCTGAAGCACGGCGCGACGCGGGAGGAGATCGTCGAGGCGCTGGGCGTGGCGATCGCCGTGAACGCGGGAGCGGCGCTCGTGTTCTCGACCCGGGTGCTGGACGCCTACACGTCGAAAACGGCATCCGGCGGCTCGTGAGGAGGGCGTGTCGTGCCACTCAGCCGGTGTGGCCGTCTCCGCCGCGCTCCGGCCGCTCCGAGGGCCGATCGGTCGCTCGCCGCCAGGGATGTCCGGCGACCGGCAGCCGCCAGCCGCGCCGGATGGCCAGATACCGCAGGACGAAGCAGAGGACGGCACCGGTGATGGCGCCCGCCGGAGTGGAGAAGTGGAGCAGGCGGGCGGTCACGACCACGGCGGTGCCGGCCAGCGCGGCGGACGCGTACAACGTTCCCCTCAGTACCATGGGGACTTCCGCGACGAGCACCTCGCGCAGCATGCCGCCGCCGACGCCGGTCAGGACCCCGAGCAGCATCGCGGCGACCGGGTTGAGCCCGGCGGCCAACGCCTTCAGCGTGCCCGACACCGCGAACAGCGCCAGCCCGGCGGCGTCGAGCACCAGCACCGAGCTGCGCAGCCGGTTGATGATGGGTGACCACGTGAAGGTGACGAGCGCCGCGACCAGCGAGACGCCGATGTAGCGCCAGTCGCTGATTCCCGGCGGCGGCGTGGCGCCGAGGAGGACGTCGCGGGTGAGGCCGCCCGCGTTGCCCGCCGCGAAGGACAGCACCAGGATGCCGAAGAGGTCGAGCCGGTGCTTGACCCCGGCCATCGCTCCGCTCAGCGCGAAGACGAAGGTGCCGGCCAGGTCGAGGGTGATGAGCAGCTCGGCGACCAGCGCCGGGTCGTATTGCAGCGGCATGGCGGCGCGTCAGCGCAGGTAGCCTTCCGTCAGGGCCACCCAGTACGCGGCGCCCTTCGGCAGGATGCTCTGGTTGAGGACGAACCGCGGGTGATGCACCATCGGCGTGTCACCGTTGCCGATGAAGCAGTACGTGCCTTTCTTCTCGCGCAGCATGAAGGCGAAGTCCTCCGATCCCAGAAACGTCGGACCGGGATAGATGACGTCCTTTTCGCCGAAGGCGGACCGCGCGATCTCGGCCGCTCGCAGCGTCTCATCCTCGTCGTTGACGAGGACCGCGCCCGGCACGCCCTCGCGGATCTCGTAAGTGCAGCCGTACCCCTCGGCCTGGGTCCGGGTGAGCTCGCGGACCTTGCCGAGCACCATCGCGCGATCGGCGTCGGTCTTGGTGCGGATCGACAGCCGCAGGATCGCGGACTGCGCGATGACGTTGCCCGCGTTGCCCGACAGGAAGGCGCCGACGGTCACCACCGCGCTGTTGTGCGGCGAGACGTTGCGGGACACGATCGTCTGCAGCGCCATCACCAGCGAGGAGCCGGCGACCACCGGGTCGATGCTCAGCTCGGGCATCGAGCCGTGGCCACCCTTGCCCGTCAGCTCGATCTCCCAGTTGTCGACCGCGGCCATGACATCGCCATGCGCGAAGTACAGCTTGCCGAGCGTGAGCCCGGGCATGTTGTGCATGCCGAATACGGCGTCCACGGGGAAGCGGTCGAACAGCCCGTCCCTGATCATGGCCGGGCCCCCTTCCATCGTCTCCTCGCCCGGCTGGAAGATCAGCCTGACCGTCCCGTCGAAGTTCTTCGTTTCGGCGAGGTACTTGCCCGCGGCCAGGAGCATGGTGGTGTGCCCGTCATGGCCGCACAGGTGCGCGACGCCATCCACCCCGCTCTTGTAGTCGAGGTCGTTGACCTCCTGGATCGGCAGTGCGTCGAAATCCGCTCGCAGCCCGATGGCCTTGCCGCCGGTGCCGGCCGTCATCGAGGCGACGATACCGTGCTTGCCGATGCCCACCTCGACCTCGTATCCCCACTGCCCGACGATGTCCGCGATGTACCTGGCCGTCTTGTGCTCCTGCATCGAGAGCTCGGGGGTGCGGTGCATGTGCTCGAACCACTCCCGCATCGCGTCGTGGTCCGGTTTCAGCGCCTCCAGGATCGTACCCATGAACAGGCCCTTGTCGTTGTGCGCACGTGACGGTTCCGCTAACGCTTCCGGTCGGGAATCGTCACCATGATCGAGACGATGGCCGCCGCCACCATCAGCAGGTTGATGGCCAACGCGAAGAACGCCGCCTGGCGGACGGCAAGGTTGTCCTGTCGGCCGATATAGCTGATCACGCCCTCGATCCACGAGATCGAGCGGCTGTCGCCGCTCAGCGCCGTAAAGACCGTCGCCGAGATGGCGACCCCGAACGACGCGCCCAGCGACGAGGCCATCTTGTAGATGCCGGCGCCGCTGCCCGCCTGGTCATCGGGCAAGGCGGACAGTGCCGCATCGGTCGACGGGGTCGCGTAGAACGCGAGGCCGAGTCCGAACAAGGTGAACCCCACGACCGCGAGGACCTGGTAGACGCCAAGCGTCACGTTGGTGGGCAAGAGGCACACGATGGCGGCGCCGACGATCAGGGACCCCCAGATCATCGGCCGGCGTGGCCCGAAGCGCTGCAGCAGCCTCTCGCCGACGCGAATGAAGGCCACGATCGCGACGGCATAGCCGACCGTCAGGAGGCCGGCCTGCTGCGCCGTCATCCCGCCACCGAGCTGCACCAACAGCATCGCCACGATCAGGATGCCGGCGGTGGCGTTGAGCAGGAAGTTCGAGATCGTGGCGCCGGTGTAGGTCATGTTCCGGAACAGCTTGAAGTCGACGAAGCCGTCCGGGTTGCCGGCCTCGACCCGGAAGAACAGGACCGCGAAGACGATGCTGGCCACCAGGAGGCCCAGCGCCCGCGGACTGGTCCATCCCATGTTTCCGCCCTGGGTGGCGAATACCTGGAGCGAGACCATCATCCCCATGAAGGTCAGAACCCCTGCCGTGTCGAACTTGTAGGCCCCCTTCGTCTCGGCCTTGCTCTCGGGCGTTCCCGCCACCATGAACATGCCGAGCAGGGAGATCGCCGCCGCGGCGAAGAAGATCCAGCGCCAGCCCACGTTGTCGGCCATCAGGCCGCCGAACAGGGCGGCGAAGCCGGAGCCGCCCCAGGAGCCCATGGACCACAGCGAGACCGCCCGCTGGCGCGCCGCCCCATCCCAGTAGGTCTTCACGAGAGCGAGGCTGGCCGACATGATGAATGCTCCGGACAGCCCCTGGAGGATGCGGCCGAGCATCAGGAAGGCGGAGGCGAGGCTGCCGGACGGTGCCGACCCGACCAGCAGCGAGCCGATGATGCTGAGGACGAAGCCGATCTGCACCATCTTCACCCGGCCAAAGCGGTCCGCCAGGCTGCCGACGACGACGATGAAGATGCCGGAGAACAGCGCCGTGATCGACACGGCGATGTTCATGACGCTGGTCTCGAGTCCCAGGTCCTCGGCCATCACCGGCGAGATGTTCAGCGTCGTCTGGGCGAACAGCCAGAATGCCAGCACGCCGAAGATGATGCCGAACAGGACTCGGTCATTTCCGACGAACCGTGTCTCCCCGCTCACCCCGGGCGATTGCGCTGGCATGGGGCTCTCACCTGCCGCGCTTCTTGATGGGCGCCATGCGCCTGCGCTGTAACGCGCGCCGAAGGGCCCGCTGCACCCCGTCGATCGCACCGTTCACGACGGCGCGGAGGGAAGGCCCTCGTTTTTCGTTGACTACGCTCGGCAGACCGCTGAGGACCACTTTGATTCGGCAGACGTGATCGATGCCGCCCCGAGGCCCATTCACGTCTTCCAGGCGAACGCTGGCGCGTTCAACCGACGCTGCGAACTTGACCAACCTCGTTCGGAGCTTCCGTCGGATATAGGCTCGGTCCTCCAGGCTCAGCTCCACTCCGCGGGGCCGGATATAGGTAGGTATCAGTGGTATTTTCACGCCATTGTCCCGCGTGACCGCTCTGGGTTTTCGATTCGGGAACGGCACTCGTTTCCTGCTGTCGCGGTAGGGGAGCGCCCCGTGCGCCGTGGGCAGGAATTGCGACCAGGTTCTCGGAGCACGTCGGTGGCTGTGCACTGGGCAGCAGCCGGGGGACGCCGTCGATCAGCTGCGCTAGGAGGCCGGTGAGCGGCGAACAAAGCCGCCCTCGACAAGCTGAAACCTCAGCCCCCGCAGGATATCTCCTCGGCTCAGGATCCCGACCAGAGCGCCATGCCCCTCGCGCCGTTCGACGACGGGAAGGCTGCGCAGCTTGTTCGCCACCATAGTGGCCCCCGCCGCGGCGATGGGGTCACGAGCTTCTACCGATACGACCTCGTGACGCATCAAGTCCTTGACACGCGCCGACCCGGGAGCGCTTCCAGCCGAACCCGATCCGCCGTCGGTGAGGAAGAGCCCCAATACGTCCAACTTGGAGACGATCCCCAGCAACTCGCCATCCTGGCCCAAGACCGGGAATGCATTGAAGTCGTGCCGATCGAACAGGGACAACAGATCGGCGACCGATGTCGTCGGTGTCACCGTCACGGGGGAGGTGCTCATGACTTCGTTGACGGCGATCATGGGATGTCGAGCCACCTCGTGAACTGCGGCGGTGGATTCAATGCGCCTCATTGATCATAGCGCCAGGGCCAGGGTTGGTCCATCACGATTCTTCAGGGGCCGGCTCTCGGCCTGCATCGAGCCTCTCGCGCCGGTCGAAAACAGCGGTACTTCTGTTGTGCCGCTAGTATTCAGCGCACCTGCGTCGCTGTCCATAAGGTCGTGCCCCTGTCCCTGCCGGCGGCGATCGTTCGCCCGCGGGAGGGCGGGCTCCAGCTCTCGGGGGATGCGATGGCCATGACGTACACGATCGATGAAGCGGCTGGACTGGTCCGGCTGAGGTGCTGGGGGATTCTGACGAACGAGGAGATGCTGGTGTGCGTCGAGCGGATGCATGGTGACCCGGCTCGTCGCCCCGGCATGGCTTCGCTGGTCGACTGCCGGGACATCGAGGAGATGCGCGTGACTTCCGCAGGGATGCAGGCAGCAGCCCACATCGAACAGCTCCTCGCCGATCCCGGACAGGAGCCCTGGGCGATTGCCGTCATCGCGCCGCAGGACGACGTGTTCTGGCTTGGCCGCACCTACGAGGCCCTGCGCGCGGGGTCACCTGCCAAAGTGCGCGTGTTCAGAAATACGGAGGATGCCGAAGACTGGCTGCAACGGCAGTCGGTAGGCTGAGCCCGTCCGCCAGGAGGCCGTGACCTGTCGGCGCCAGGCGAGGCTCCTCCTGGCACGGCGGTGCCCCGGAAGATGAACAACGGGCCGATGGTGGCGGCGATGAGGAGTAGGTTCGCCGTCAGACCGCGGTGTAACCCCCGTCTACCAGGTAGTACCCTCCCGTGATGAACGAGGCTTCGTCCGACAGGAGGAAGCAGACCAGCGGAGCGATCTCCTCAGGCTGTCCGAGCCTGCCGAGAGGATGCCGGGCGATGAGCGCGCGCCTGTGGTCGGCCGAAAGGTTCGCCAGGAGCGGAGTCTCGATGTAGGCCGGACCCACGCAGTTGATTCTGAGACCCTGCGGCCCGTACTCGGCAGCCGCGTTCCTGGTTAGACCCACGACGCCGTGCTTGGCGGCCGTATATGCCCCGCTCCCGATGGCCGCGACTGTGCCGTGGATCGAGGCCATGTTGACGATCGCGGAGTTGCGCGCACCCGCCTTCAGCATCGCGGGGATCTGGAAGCGCATGCCATACAGCACCCCATTCAGGTTGATGTCGATGACGCGCTCCCAGTCCGCGAGGTCCACTTCACCCGCCGGTGCCTGTCCTCCGCCGATGCCCGCATTGTTCACCGCGTAGTGCAGTGCGCCGTAGGTGGATTCTGCGTGGGATACCGCTCGCTCGGAGTCCTCCGGTCGCGCGGTGTCCTGCTGTACCGCGCTGGCGGTGCCGCCGGTGCCCGCGATGTCTTGAGCCACTCTTTCAGCGCCCTTCAGGTTGATGTCGGAAACGACGACCTTGACACCTTTGCTCGCGAGCGCCTTGGCGATCGCCTCACCGATGCCGGAGCCTCCACCGGTGACGATCGCGACCTTCCCCTTTAACCCCGTCATATCGGCCTCCCTACATCCTGGTTCTGCATACCCCTTCTCGCTGTCTCAGCCGCCTGTGTGATCTGGTCTAGACTGTCTGCCGACCCTTGCGTCGTTCCTCCCTCGGAAATCCGTGCCCTCGTCCAGTGGCCCGCCCGCCCGGTCCAGCACCCCGGCCAGGGGATCGTCGCCCTCGAGCCCACGGAGCGGGGCCCCCGACATGTAGGCGGCCCGCGCCAGCAGTTGGGACGCCACCGACAGCGTCAGCAGCATGAACAGGATGGTAAGCACGCCGGTCAGCGGCCGGACCACGCCGCCTGCGACGAGTACGCCCAGCACGACGAGACTCGATCCGATGCCGCCCGCCTTCGTCGCTGCGTGCATCCGCTGGAAGACATCGGGTAACCGCGCGACTCCGATCCCGGCGATGGTGATGAACGCCACGCCCCCGGCGAGCAGCATGGTGACGGCGATCGCCCGCATCACCGCGCGCCTCGCTTCCGCTCGAGGAACGTCGCGAAGGCGCAGGTGGAAGCGAAGTTGATCAGCGCGACGCCGAGGCCGATGTCGAGGAACGCGCCGCGGCCCGTCGCCACCGCGGTAAGGGCGGCGAGCGAGACCACGACGGCCGTGAGCATGTCCAGGGCGACGACGCGGTCCGCGTAGCCCGGGCCCTTGATCATCCGGTAGGCGGCGAGGGCGAGCGGCACGGCGAGCCCGGCGGTCAGGGCCGTCGCCACCGCCGAAAGATCGAGCGTCATCATCGAGAGGTCTCCTGCCCTTCCAGTCGAAGGATCCGCCGCTCGTACAGCGCCTTGATTCCGGCGGCGCGCGTCTCCGCGTCGGGCGCGTCCAGGAAGTGCACGTAGATCGTCCGGCGATCGTCGGCGACGTGCAGGCATGTGGACCCGGGCGTGAGCGATACCAGATAGGCGAAGAGCGCCACACCCCACTCGGTTCGGGCGTCCACGGGGACGGCGACGATCGCCGGCCGGTACCCTCTGTGCGGCGCGAGGACGATCCGTGCCACCGCCAGCGACGAGGCCGCGAGATCGCCGGCGAAAGCTCCGGCCAGCGAGAGCGCGGCCCCTATCCGGCGACCCGCGCTCACGGCGCCGGCTCCGGCATCGCGACGGGCGTCATCCGCAGGGCGCTGTCCCGCGCCAGTCGCGCGACCGGCTCGACGGCGAGACCGATGCCGAGGGTGCACGCGGCGAGGACCGCGACGGCGACGAGCATGGCCGGCGGGATTCGACGGGTGGCGTGCCGCCCGCCGTCTCGCGTCCGCCAGAACGCCTGAGTCCACAGCGTGCTCATCGAGTACAGCGTCAGGGCGCCGGCCACGAGCGCGACCACGGCCAGCCACGCGTGCCAGGGCGATCCGGTGCGGAAGGCGGCATCGATAACGAGGAACTTGGCCCAGAAGCCGGAGAGTGGCGGAACGCCGGAGATCGAGAGGGCGAGCAGCGCGAAGAGCCCGGCGAAGAGCGGGTGGTCGCGCATCAGGCCGCCCGCGGCCCGCAGGTCGTAGCCGCGATTGGCGCGCGCGATCGCGCCGGCGCCCAGAAACAGGCCGGTCTGGACCAGCATGGTGTGCATGGTGTAGAAGATGGCCGCGGCGGCGCCCAGCAGCGAGGCGACCGCCAGTCCCATCATCAGGTAGGCGACCTGCCCGACGACGTGAAACGCCAGCAGCCGGCGGACGTCCACCTGCGCGATCGCGGCGAACACGCTGACGATCATCGTCGCGGCGGCCAGGACCCCGAACAGTGCCGGCAGGCCCGGCACGGCGGCCGCGCTGGTGCCGACGCCGAACACCAGTACGAAGACGCGCAGACAGGCATAGAAAGCGACCTTCGTCAGGAGCCCGGCGAGCGCCGCGGACACGGTGATCGGCGCCGTGTGGTAGGAAGCCGGCAGCCAGAAGAAGAGCGGGAACAGCCCCGCCTTGAGCCCGAGGCCGGCCAGCAGAAGGTACGCGGCGGCACTGAGCGTCACCGACGGCGCGCGGCCGGCCAGCGTGGCCGACAGGTGTGCCATGTCCAGCGTCCCGGCCTCGCCGTAGAGAAGGCCGATGCCCAGGAGCATGAAGGTCGCGCCCATCATGCTCATGGCGGCATAGCGGAATGCCCCGTCGATCTGGGCGGGCCGCCGGTCCAGCGTCACCAGGCCGAGCGCGGTGACCAGCATCAGCTCGAACCAGACGTAGAGATTGAAGATGTCACCGGTGAGAAAGGCGCCGTTGACCGCCGCGAGCATCGCGAGGAACAGCGGGTCGAAGCCGGCGCGCCGCCGCCGCCTCCGGATGTCGGCGCGCGCGAAGACGGCCACCGCGAGCGCCACGATGCCGGCCACCGTGCACAGGGCCGCGCCCAGGCCGTCGGCCACGAAGGTCACCCCGAACGGCGCGCCCCACCCGCCGAAGTCCAGAACGATGGCCGGGCCCCGCGCGACCCGCGCCAGCAGCAGCACGTCCGCCGCCAGCATCAGTGCTACCGACGCCTCCATCACCCCGCGCTGGAGCCTGGGCCGGTGGCGGAGGAGTACGGTGAGCGCCGCCGCGGCGAGTGGGATCGCGACCGGCCACAGGGCCAGGCCGTCGGCGATCGCGTCGGCCGTCAGGGGGTCAGCGAGCATCGCTCGGCCGGTCCTCCAGGGGATCGCCGAGTCGCTCCGCGGTGCGGATCTCGTCGCTCCTCAGGGTGCCGTGCCCCCGGTAGGCGCGCAGCGTGAGGGACGCGAGCACCACGCTCAACGCGAAGCCGATCACGATGGCGGTCAGCACCAGCGCCTGGGGCAGGGGGTCCGCCGAGTCGTGCAGTCGGTCGGCGCCCTCCGGTATCAGCGGCGGCTGGACCGACTCCATGCGGCCGGCCTGGAATACCACGAGGTTCACCGCCGTCGTCAGCAGCGACAGCCCGAGCATCAGCCGCACGAGATGGCGTGAGAGGACCATGTAGAGCCCGCAGCCGAACAGGCCGGCGGTGACGAACGCATAGAGGACGCTCACCGCGCCGCCTCCCGGCGCAGGCTGAACAGAAAGGCGAGCACGGCACCCAGCACGGCGACGTAGACGCCGAGGTCGAAGAGGAGGGTCGTGCCCTGCCTGATCTGCAGGCCGAGCACGTCCGCCTCGAGCCAGATGTGGCGGAGGAAGTCGCCGTGCAGCAGCAGCCCGGGCAGGCCGCTCGCCAGCGCCAGCAGCAGCCCGCCGGCGGCCAGCGAGAGCGGATGCAGTCGCAGCCTCGCGCGCGCCCGCGCCACACCGTCGGCGAGCGAGACGATCGCGAAGGCGAGGGCGGCCGTCAGTCCGCCCACGAACCCGCCGCCGATCTCGTGGTGGCCGCGCAGCAGAATCACCACCGACAGCGCGAGGAGCAGCCAGAAGAAGATCGGACTGGTGATCGCGAGGATGAAAGCCGACCGGCCCGCCACAGCCACGGACCGCTCCTCTCGCGCGAGCCTCGGACCGAGCAGCGACCAGACGACCATGGCCGAAAGCGCGATCACCGCCGTCTCGCCGAGCGTGTCGAAGGCGCGGAAATCCACCAGGATGACGTTGACGACGTTGCGTCCGAACGCCTCCACGTAGCTGCGGGCGCCGAAGAAGTCGGAGACCTCCGTTCGCTGTGGCGCGGCGCCCATGTCGAGCAGCGCCACGAACAGCAGCAGCGAGAAACCCGCCGACAGTGCGGCGTCCAGCGTGCGCTCGCGCCCGGTACGTGTCGACGGCGCGCGGAGCGGCAGGACGAAGAGCGCAACGGTCAGCAGTACCACCAGCAGCGACTCGACCGCGAACTGCGTGAGGGCCAGATCGGGGGCGCCGTTCAGCATGAATGTGAGCGCCGCGACGAGTCCGGCCAGGCCGACCGCGATCAGGGCCGCCAGCAGCGACCGCGCCCGTGTGGCGGCGATGCCGCCCGCCAGGCCGACCAGCGCCGCCGCCGCGGGCCCGAGGCGGAGCTCGCCCCAGCCGCGCGGGCAGACGCGGCGGCGCCGCGGCGGCGACCAGGCCCCAGAGCACGAACAGGGCGGCGCCCGCCAGCACGACCCACAGGTAGCCGCGCAGGTCGCCGTGCTGGACGCGCGCGGCCGTCCCCAGCGCGGCGGCCTCGACTCCTCGCAGCAGTGCCTCGTACCCGTGCTCCGCCTCGTACCGATCCAGGGCGGACCGGGTGCGCAGGCGCTGGTGGATGGGGACCCAGAAGGCGAAGAGCAGCGCGCCGATGCCCACCACGACGGCGCTGAGCACCAGCATCGGCGTCACCCCGTGCCAGATCCCGACCCTCACCTCCACCGGCTCGCCATAGATGGCTGCGACCGCCGGCCGAAGCACCGACCTGCTGATCCAGTCCGGCTCGAGACTGATGACGAGACCGAGCAGCGCGAGCACCACCGGTCCGACGACCAGCCCGGTCACCTCCCGGTGCCGGACTTCCAGCACTCTCCCGTGCCCCATGAAGAACGGACGGAGGGTGACCACGCCGGCGACGCCGACGATCACGGCATTGACGAGCACTGCCACCGCCATCGGGATCGCGTCCCAGGAGCTGCGGATCTGCGCCTCGAACAGGAACTCCTTGGAAATGAAGCCGAGAAACGGGGGCAGCCCCGCCATGGACAGGCTGGCGAGTGCGGCGGCCACGGCCGTAATCGGCAGAAATCGTCCGAGGCCCCCCATCAGGCGCAGCTGGCTCAGACCGGTTGCGTGCAGGACGGTCCCCGCGCAGAAGAACAGCGTCGCCTTGTAGAGCGCGTGGGCCAGGATGTATCCGACCGTCGCGACGCTCGCCATCGGCCCGTCGAGACCGATGAGCATCATCAGGATCCCGAGCGACGCCACCGTGGAGTAGGCCAGCACGGCCTTGAAGTTCTCGGCGCGCAGCGCCTGGAATCCGCCGACCAGCATCGTGGCGAGGGCGAAACCGATCAGCGTATCGCGCCCGCCGGGTACGGCCCCGATCACCGGCTCGAAGCGTGCCAGCAGGTAGACGCCGAGCTTCACCATCGTGGCCGAGTGCAGGTAGGCCGAGACGGGCGTGGGCGCCTGCATGGCGTTCGGCAGCCAGAAATGGAACGGGAACTGAGCCGACTTGGTGAAGGCACCGGCGAGGAGACCGATCATGATCGGCACGATCCACGGGCTACCCGCCAGCTCGGGCGCGCGCGCGACCGCCCCGGCCATCGAGTAGCTGCCGAGCGTCGCGCCGATGAGAACGATCGCTCCGAGCAGCGCGAGCCCGCCGCCCGCGGTCACGCGCAGCGACATCAGCGCCGACCGCCGAGCTGATGCACTGCCCGCGTCGAAGCCGATCAGCAGGAAGGAGAGGACGCTGGTCGCCTCCCAGAACAGAAAGAGGACGATCAGGTCGTCCGCGAGGACGGCGCCGAGCATCGCCGTCATGAAGAGCAGGATCAGGGCGAAGAAGCGCGCCCGCGTCCCATCCGGATGCTCGGACAGGTAAGCGCCGGCGTAGATCACGACGAGCGCGCCTATCCCGGTGATGAGCAGGCAGAAGAGAAGGGCGAACCCGTCCAGCCGCCACGCCAGCTCGACGCCTAGCGAGGGCGCCCAGGGCCGTCGCTCGGTGACGGTACGCCCCGCCTCGATGGCCGGCGCGAAGCGCAGGAAGGCCACGAAGAGGCTCGCCGGCAGCAGGGCGAGCACCCAGGCGTCCGCACGGCGGCCGAGCAGCCGGCCGAGCGGCCACGCCGCGATGCTGCCGGCGAGGGAGAGCGCGAGCAGCGTCGAGATCGTCGCCCCGTCCATTGGTATCGGCGGCTCCTCGTCAGCGCAGGGAGATGCTCTGGTGACCTTTCACGGCACCGGTGGTCGCACGATCATCCTGATCGTAGTATTCCTCCGTACGGTCGGGTAGGCCGCCGCCCGCACCGACGGCGGGGCCAGGATGGGCATCGCGTGCTCGTGACGGTTCCGGATGTTCGTGGCGGAAACCAAAGAGAACGCCGCCCGGGAAGGGCGGCGTTCTCTTATAGGCGGTTCCATAGGGATCAACAACGCATCAGGGACTCACCTCTCCACGGCCCGACCTGTTCCGCCACGAGGCAGTACTCCGGCGCCACGGCTGGCGGCTTCCACGATTGAGCAGCGGAACCACAGCCCGGTACAGTTCCAGATAGGTGAACGGCTTCGGGAGGAACGGGAGATCCGCATAGCCGGCGAGAAGCTGCGCGGCCTCGTCCGACAGCGGCGCCGACATGAGCACGATCGGCACCCTGGGATTGAGGTCGCGAATCCGCTCGGCCAGCTCGCCCCCGTCCATCAGGGGCATGATGAAGTCAGAGAGGACTAGCCGGATCTTGCCGGAATGTTGCCGGAATATCCGGAACGCCTGGCGGCCGTCCCGGGCCTCACAGACATGACATCCAAGCCCACCCCGGAGCAGGCGAGCGGCCTCGGCCCGGGGCGTGGGCTCGTCGTCTGCAAGGAGAATGGTCGGGACTTGCCCCAGACGGGGCGAGTTGAAGTCGTGGGGACCGGGCATGACCAACTCCACCGTTGGCGGTGTCCGGGTACCCTCCCCACGAAGAGAGGCACCTGAGGTTACGGGCCTGAACGATTACCCTAGGTCCCCGGACAGGGGCGTGCTGTGACGGGTGATACACAGGGGGGCGATGTTGGAGGCGCTGCCGAGCGCCGACTCGCAGGGATGCCGCAGAGTAACACCCTAACTCCACACCGGGGCTGTGCCAGGGTTCACGTCGCCCACTCCTGCGAGTGCATGGGTGGAACGTCCATTGTGCAGGCAGCGCTGAACGTCGTCGACCGAGGTGTTCTGCCTCCAATTCAGCTTGTGTATCGGGATCGCGTCGAGGCTGTTGCTTTCCGCGAGGCGGGCCACGTCGTAACCTTGACGCAAACACCGGTACAGGAGAAGCGGTCCCTCGGCGCTGATGTGCGGAGTATTGGCCCAGAGCACACCTACCTCCGGAGCCTTGAGCGTCAACCATTCAAAGAGATAGTGCAGCCAGTAGTGATCGTCTGCCCGGCTCGCCCTCAGCCAGTACGCATCCGCCGCGCGGCGCCACGCCCGTATCAGCGTGCCGCCTGGCTCGGAGGCGAGAAACCAACTGGCAACCTCTCGATCCGGGCTCGGTCGCGAGAAGGCAAAAAACCCGCTCTGCATGAGTGGCGGCAACCAGTGCTCGAGTGGCCTGGCACAGAAGGTGGTAGCGTCGACCCATACGCCGCCATGCTCGTCGAGCAGCCGGAGACGCAGGACATCCGCGTAATGCTGAACGCGGATCGAGGCGGGCATGTCATCCATGGCTATGAAGCGAGGCACGCTGTTTTGGTCCAGCAGGCGGACGTCCCACCCGGGGTTCAGACTTCTCCAGGAGTTTATGCATCGCTTCACCAGGGCCGGCGCGGCATATTCTCCCTGCCTCCAATAGCTCCACAACAACCTGGGGACCTTCCGCGGGCATCGGGATCCTGAAATAGCTTTGTGCAGGCTTGGATCGATGTACCGGGAGAGTTTTCGGCGCGCCCTTCGACGTCGAATGAACCATCGAAACTTCCACGATCGAATCAAGTCGGCCTCCCGGCTTGTCGATTTGCCGTACAGGAGGTCCGAGACTCCGGGCCCGCAACGGGGCCATCCCGCCCCGCCGCGACTCTTAATTTGCTCTATGCTCCCCGAGAGGTCGGTGACCCGAGGCACGGCCTCATGGTGCCAGCAATCGCTGTTTCACTGCCCAGCTGATGGTGCTGGTGGTCGGGGGAGCCACAGCCGGGGAGGATGGCCGCCTGAAGGTTTGATGAGCCTGTCGAGTACATTCAAATAGACGAGGACCAGGGGATCTCGACTGCACGAGCTCGTATCCTGGCGTCCCTGTGAACATCGTGGGGACTTGGTACATGAGCCGATGACCGGCTCGCGGGGAGCCGGGACCGCGAAAGGGGGGGCCCAGGATATCGGACGCCCGTTGTGCCCGGGGGGAGTGGGCGGAGCAGCGACCAGGCGCCTCGGAGTACAGGGCAGAGCCGGACGCGGACGAGGCTACCAGGTTGGCTGTGGTGAGTGGACGCGGAAGGTGGGGACAACGGTGGCGAAATCGCAACACAACCTTAGCAGCTCATCCGAGCCACTCCGGCGCATCCCTCTAGTCTGCTGTCACTCCGTCACTTGTCATAGTCGGGGCGCCCGGATTTGAACCGGGGACCTCCTGCTCCCGAAGCAGGCGCGCTAACCGGGCTGCGCTACGCCCCGTATGTGGGAGGCGTGAATGTAATCGGGCGACCCGGGTTTGGCAGCCTCCTGCGGTCCGCTTCCGGCCGCCGGAAGCGAAGAGGCGAGGGCCGCGGGTGCGGCCCTCGCCTTCAGACTACTGATTCTCGAAGGTCCTCGATGCGCCCTGAGGGACTCGAACCCCCAGCCTTTTGATCCGTAGTCAAATGCTCTATCCAATTGAGCTAAGGGCGCAGGCCGATGGGCGGTACAAGACTCGAACTTGTGACCTCCACGATGTCAACGTGGCGCTCTAACCAACTGAGCTAACCGCCCGTCTTTTAAGCGGGGCAGCGGGGCGGCTGGGCGGCGGGGCAGCAACGGCACACCTGCCGGCTCCTCCGCGCTGCCCCGCCGCCCCGCTGCCCAACATCCAAATAGCGGGGGTGGGATTTGAACCCACGACCTCCGGGTTATGAGCCCGGCGAGCTACCAGACTGCTCCACCCCGCGACGTTGTACTGAGTACTGCCCATCCCACCAATCTGAGCGTCCCACCAATTGAGCGTCCCACTGCCCGGCCCTTCCAGAGCGGGAAACGGGACTCGAACCCGCGACCCCAACCTTGGCAAGGTTGTGCTCTACCAACTGAGCTATTCCCGCGAGCGCTGCGATAATCTAACGAAACCGACCCCGGACTTCTACCGCCCCATTGCTTCGTTCACCGCCCCGCCGCCCCCGCTGCCCCGCTTAGTGGAGGCGAGGGGGATCGAACCCCTGACCTCGTGAATGCCATTCACGCGCTCTCCCAACTGAGCTACGCCCCCCTGTTATATTGTCGCGCCCGTTTCCGGGCGCCGCGGCAGCACGAAAACCTAGCCGCCGGGGGCGGGAGCGTCAAGCGCATCCTCCGTGGCGCGATGAGGATATGGATCAGGATATAATGGAGTCATGAGAAAGAAGAAGACCGACGGACACGAGCGCGGAACGCGCCCGTCGCAGCGCCCGGCCGACACCTCCGCCGAGCCCCTGTCCGCCGATCTCACGACCGCGGAAATCCTGGCCCACACCCCCCAGTCCAGGCCCCGGAAGCCCCGCCGGCGCGACACCGCCACCAGCCTCGGCGTCTACGATGCCGATCGCGACATCCTCGACCAGTACCTCTACGAGGTCAGTCAGACCCCCCTCCTCACGGCCCAGCAGGAGGTCGCCATCGCGCGAAAGGTGCGCGCGGGCGACGAGGAGGCGATGCAGGAGCTGGTGAAGCGGAACCTCCGCTTCGTGATCTCGGTGGCCAAGAAGTACCAGAACCGGGGCATGGCGCTGACCGACCTGATCGGCGAGGGCAACGTCGGGCTCCTCACCGCCGCCCGGAAGTTCGACCCTGATCAGGGGGTCAAGTTCATCTCCTACGCCGTCTGGTGGATCCGCCAGGCCATCCTCGCATCGCTGGCGCGCCAGGGCCGGAGCGTGCGGGTGCCGCTCAACCGGACCGCCGACCTCTCCCGGATCGTCCGCGCCGCCGAGACCCTGCGCCAGGACCTGCGGCGGGAGCCGACGCCCGAGGAGATCTCGGTCGCGACCGGCCTTACGCTCGACGTGGTGCGCTCGCTCGCCTCGCTCAACACCAGCGACGTGCGGCTCGACGCCCCGCTCGACCCCGAGGGCGACCGCGCGCTGATCGACCGGTTCATCGCCGACGAGCAGGGCGACGCCGAAGAGCAGGCCATGGACCGGTTCCTCTCCGAAGAGATCGAGCAGGCGCTCCGCACCCTGCCGCCGCGGGACGCCAAGGTGCTGCGCCTCTACTTCGGGCTCGACGGAGGCCGGGAGCACACGCTGGAGGAGATCGGCGGGATGCTCGGTGTGACCCGGGAGCGCGTGCGGCAGCTCCGGGACCGGGCGCTCAAGCGGTTGCGCGAGGGGGAGGTGGGACGGGCGCTGGCGAGCTTCGCGGCTTGAGGGTCGTCACTTCGGGCTCCAGCGCGGATCGGCACCGAACAACCCGTCCACGACCCCGATCTGGTAGGCAATGGCCAGCCCCACCACCAGGCTGACCACGCCGGAAGCGATGCGCACCGCGCGAGGAAAACCCGAGAACCGGCCCGTGGCCCCCTGCATCGGCCAGGCCAGCGCCGCCGTGATCAGCATCATCCCCGCAATGGTTCCCACCCCAAACACCAGCAGATAGATCACGGCCCACGCGCTCTCGCCGATCGTCGCCAGCACCAGGAGCGCCACGGCCGCCGACCCGGCGAGTCCGTGCACCATCCCCACGATCAGCGGCCGCAGCATGTGATAGAGCCCCAACCCGCCGAGCAGACGGTCGAGCCGGGCGAGCGGCGTGCGGTCGGGCCGATGCGGGTGGGCCTCGGGCTGGTGGCCGTGCACGTGGATGTGGACGTAGTCGCCGTGCGCGTGGGCGTGAGCATGTACCCGCCCCGGCTCGGGTCCCGGGGGGGTGACCGCTTCGGTCACCCGCTGGAGTATCCCGCTGAGATTCATCAGGCCAAGCAGGATGAGCATCGCGCCGACCGACAGCTCCAGCGACAAGCCGAGCCTGGGCGGAATGACCCAGCCAAGCAGCACGATGCCGGCGCCCACCGCCAGGATGGTCAGGGTGTGCCCGACCCCCCACAGCGCGCCGATGATCGCCGCGCCGGCGGTCGTGCGATGCCGCGTTACGATCGTGGTCACCGCGATCACATGATCGGCATCCGTCGCATGGCGCATGCCGAGGAAGAACCCCAGTGCGACTACCGCGAGGAAATTCGTCACGTAGGCTCGATCTCCAGACAGTCAGGTCGGATCGTAAGCTAGCCTTTTCAAGGGCCTCCGACAGCCTGAGGCGTCCCCTGTTCCGCCACTTCCATCCCCCCGTAACTCCCCATAGCTTCCCACCCGTGTCGCCCTCCGTGGCATCCCGTGTCGCCGCCCGGGACGGGTTCGTCGCGCACGTAGGCCGCCGCAGCCTCGAAACCGCCCGCGCACTCGCCGACGTCAAAACCTGGGGCCCGCTCCTCGCCGCGCAGATGCGCCGGCTGGGGGTGGACTCGGTCCCCATCGCGCTCTTCATCGCCGTCTTCACCGGCATCGTGCTCTCCCTCCTCTCCTCCTACATCTTCACCGGCACCGTGCCTCTGTACTTCGTCGGGGCGCTGGTGGGGAAGACCGTCATGATGGAGCTGGGTCCGGTGCTCACCGGCATGGCATTGGCCGGGCGGGTGGGTGCGAGCATCGCGGCGGAGCTGGGAACCATGAAGGTGACCGAGCAGGTGGATGCGCTGGAAACGCTGGCCTACGACCGGAATTCCTATCTGGTCGTTCCCCGGGTCCTGGCGGCGACCCTGATGTTTCCGGTGGTGACCGCCTTCGCGATGGCGGTCGGCGTGGGCGCGGGATGGATCACGGCCATCAACCTGCTCGATCTCTCGACGCCCGAGTTCCTCAAGGGACTCAAGCAGTTCTACCGGTTCAAGGACATCTGGTTCGGGCTGGTGAAGAGCGCCAGCTTCGGAGCCGCGGTGGCGCTGATGGGCTGCCTGCAGGGACTGGACGCCAAGGCCGGCGCCGCGGGCGTCGGGCTCTCGACGACCCGCGCCGTGGTGCTCGGCTGCGAGGCGATCCTGGTGCTGGACGCGTTCTGGGCGCTGGTGTTGTTGTGACGCGTCAGCCATGATCGTCCTGACCGACCTCAGCAAGTCGTTCGGCGCCAAGCGAGTGCTCCGTGGCGTCTCGCTGGAGGTGCCCGACGGTCACAACACGGTCATCATCGGCGCCTCGGGCGGGGGCAAGAGCGTCACTCTCAAGCTCATCGTCGGTCTGATCGAGCCCGACGGCGGCACGGTCGAGGTGGACGGCGAGGTGGTGCATGAGATGGACCGGCGCCGGCTGGCCGAGCTGCGCGGGCGGGTGGGGTACGTCTTTCAGTTCGCGGCGCTCTTCGACTCGATGACCGTGGCGGAGAACATCCGGCTGGGCCTGGTGAAGCGGGGCCACGACGAAGACGAGATCCTCCGCCGGATCCAGGAGAGCCTCGCGGTGGTGGAGCTGCCGGGCGTGGAGGACAAGTATCCCGCGGAGCTGAGCGGCGGCATGCGCAAGCGGGTCGGGATCGCGCGGGCCATCGCCCTCAAGCCGAGCTACATTCTCTACGACGAGCCCACTACCGGGCTCGATCCCGTCACCGCAGCCGTCATGGACCAGCTCATGATCCGCACCCGCGATCTCGGGGTCACCGGACTGATCGTGACGCACGATATGCGCAGCGCGTTCACCGTCGGCGACCAGATCGCCATGCTGCACGAGGGGACGATCCGCCAGGTCGGAAGCGTCGCCGAGATCCAGGCGACCGAAGACCCGGTGGTGCGCCAGTTCATCGAAGGCCGTCCCGGATCACCTGCTCCAGCACCGGCGTGGAGGCTCGAATGAAGCGGACCAACGAATTCGCGGTGGGGCTCGCCGTGCTCGCCGCGCTGGCGCTCGTCATCGGCGGCGCGCTGTGGCTGAGCGAGACCGACGTGAATCAGAAGGAGGCCACCTACACCGCCCGCTTCCGCACCGTCGGCGGCCTCGGCGTCGGGGCGCCGGTGACGCTCCGGGGCGTGCGGGTGGGCCGGGTGGAGTCGATCCGCCTGGCGCCGGACGAGTGGGTGGAGACCGAATTCCGGGTGGACCGCGAAGTCGAGCTTCCGGCCAAGCCCGCCGTGATCTCGGCCGCAGCCAGCCTCTTCGGCGAGTGGAGCGCCAACATCGTATCGTTCGAGCCGCTCCCCACGGATCCCATCGTCCGGAACGCGCTGGTCGAGTCCGATATGGCCGGCGGCGAGGCGTGGCCCGGCGCTACCCTGCCGGACATCGGCCAGTTGACCGCGCAGGCCAGCCGCATCGCAGGCGACGTCGGCGACATCACCGCCCGCATCGGGCAGGCGTTCGACAGCACCGCGCTCATGCACCTCCAGCAGAGCGTGAAGGATCTGGCCGCGATCTCCCAGCGCATGGTGGTGTTCGCCGACGCCCAGACCACGCGCATCGACCGGGTCAGCCGGAACGTCGCCACCACGTCGGACGCCTTCGCCGGGGTCGCCCGAACCTTCCAGCAGGCGGTGGCGCGGCTCGACACGGCGACCGCCGACGGGCAGCTCCAGGACATCCTGGCGAACGGCCAGTCCTCCAGCGCCGACATCCGCCAGGCGGCGGCGGACATGCGCTCGGTGATGGCGGCCGCTCGCGAAAACCAGACGAGCCTGGTCCGGGTGATGCAGCAGGCCGACTCGCTCATGACCCGGATCCAGCAGGGCAACGGCACGCTCGGCATGCTGGCGACCGACTCCACGCTCTACCGCGAGGCCACCGCGACCGTCATCCAGTTCCGCGAGCTCCTGACCGACATCCAGGCGCAGCCGCGGAAGTACCTGAAGATTTCGGTGTTCTGATGGTGGGTCTGAGATCGTGTGGCCCGTGTGTCACCCTGAGCGGAGCGAAGGGGACCATTTCGAGCATGGCCCCCTTCGCTCCGCTCAGGGTGACATCGCGGTACGCACCGGGGTCCGGCCTCGAGGCCGGCGCATGACCAAGCGCAAAGCCGACCTCGAGGTGAGCGCCGGGGGAATCGTCTTCCGCCGGGTCACGAATGCCGATCCCCGCTATCTCCTCATCAAGGATTCCTACGACAACTGGGGATTCCCCAAGGGGCACCTGGAGAACGGCGAGTCGCCGGCCGAGGCCGCCATCCGGGAAACCGCCGAGGAGACCGGGCTCGGCCGGCTCATCCTGCAGGGCCCCATCCGGGTGATCGACTGGCATTTCCGGTTTCGCGGCCGCCACATCCACAAGTACTGCCACTTCTTTCTCTTCGAGAGCCCGGATGGGGATCCCTGTCCCCAGGTGGACGAGGGGATCACCGCGTGCCAGTGGCGTTCGCTCGAGGAGGCGCTCGACGTCCTGAGCTACGACAACGCCCGCGGGGTCCTGAAGCGGGCGGGCGAGATGGTGCGCACCCTGGTGGCCATCGGTGCGGGAAGGCCGGCGCGGCCGGCGGAGTGAGCCGTGGCCGCGATCGCCGCGCTGCTGGAGAGCCGCACCGCCCTCGCCGCCCTGCGGCGCACGCTGCCGAGGGGCGGCCCGCGCGTGGTGACCTGCCGGAGCGCCGCCGGTCTTCGCCGCGTCCTGGAGAACCGGCTGGTGGACGCGGTCGTGCTGGCGCCCGCCGCCGTGCTGCCCTCTGATCTCGCCGATCTCCGGAGCCGGCTCCCCGGCGTGCCGGTCGTCGCCTACGCCCCGTTCCGCCCAGATGACGGTGACCTGTTGCTGGCATGCCGGAAGCAGGCGGTGCGGGTCGCGGTCGAAGGAGTGGACGACGCGGTCGTCGGTGAGATGGTGGTGCGCGTCTCGGTGACCGCCGAGCGGCGGCGGGCACTGGCGGACGCGCCCCGCATGCTGCGCCTCACCGAGCCGCTGCAGCACTCCGCCTGGACCCTGCTGCTCGGCGAGGTGGAGCGCCCGGTGCGGACCACCGATCTGGCCCGGAGGCTGAAGGTGAGCCGGGAGCACCTCTCCCGGCAGTTCGGCGCCGGCGGCGCGCCCAACCTGAAGCGGGTCATCGATCTCACCCGGATCGCCTGCGCCGCGCAGCTGCTGGCCAATCCCGGCTACTCGATTCCGATCGTCGTCCGGCTGCTCCATTTCGCGTCGTCGAGCCACCTGAGCGGCACGGCCCGTCGGATCGCGAACGTGACCACCGCCGGCCTCGGCCCCTTGGGGCCGCGGGGGGTGCTGCAGGCGTTCGTCCGAGGGAATACGAGGAGCAGAACGTGATGGATGCGGGGCGGCGGGGCAGGGGGGCCGGGGGGCACAAGGTCCGGGCGCCGGGTCATCCCGAGCGGAGCGAGGGATCGGACCGGGCATGCGAGTGAGTTGAGATGCCCCGGTGCTCACTCTCACGTGCGAGCCGATCCCTCGCTCCGCTCGGGATGATTGGGGCACCCGCGTCCTGCCCCGCAGCCCCGCTGCCCCGCGTACGTGACACCGCCCGCCCAATCGGTTAGCCTTGCGGTCCGGCGACGGTCGAGTCCGGCATCTTGCCCGTGGCCCCCTTTTGTGATTAATTTCACAAGCTGGTCGATAACTACCCCTACTCAGCCAGGGCATCCGAACTCATGGCCACTGACACAACCCTCCGTCCGGGCGAACTGAAGAGCATCCTCCTGCGCGAGATCCAGTCCGCCGACCTCAGCGCGGACGATGTATCAGAGGTCGGGACGGTGCTCGAGGTGCGCGATGGCGTCGCCCGGATCTACGGGCTCAACTCCGCGGTCGCCAGCGAGATGCTGGAGTTCACCGCGCAGGAGACCGGCGACACGGTGGCGGGGCTGGTGCTCAATCTCGAAGAGGACAACGTCGGCGCGGCGATCATGGGCGACTACCTGAAGCTGAAGGAAGGCGATCAGGTACGGCGCACCGGACGGCTGCTCGACGTGCCGGTCGGCCCCGCGATGCTCGGCCGGGTGGTGGACGCGCTGGGCCGCCCGGTGGACGGACGGGGCGACATCAAGACCAGCATGAGGCGGCAGGTGGAGATGGTGGCGCCGGGCATCATCGTCCGGCAGCCGGTGAAGGAGCCGCTCCAGACCGGCATCAAGGCGATCGACGCCATGATCCCGATCGGCCGGGGCCAGCGCGAGCTGATCATCGGCGACCGCGGCACCGGCAAGACCGCGATCGCGGTGGACACCATCCTCAACCAGCGCGGCACCGGCGTCATCTGCGTCTACGTGGCGATCGGCCAGAAGCGCTCGACGGTGGCGACCGTGGTGGAGCGGCTCAAGCAGGCCGGTGCGATGGAATACTCCATCGTGGTGATGGCCTCCGCCTCCGACCCCGCGCCGCTCCAGTACATCGCGCCCTACTCCGGCTGCGCCATCGCCGAGTACTTCATGTACGAGGAGGGGAAGGCCACCCTCTGCGTCTACGACGACCTCTCGAAGCAGGCCGCCGCCTACCGCCAGCTCTCGCTGATCCTCCGGCGGCCGCCGGGCCGCGAGGCCTACCCCGGAGACGTGTTCTACCTCCACAGCCGGCTGCTCGAGCGGGCCGCGAAGATCTCCGAGGACAAGGACGTCGTGAAGCTGGACAGCCGGATCAAGAAGCCGGGCGGCTCGCTCACCGCGCTTCCCATCATCGAGACCCAGGCCGGTGACGTGTCTGCCTACATCCCGACCAACGTCATCTCGATCACCGACGGCCAGATCTTCCTCACCACCGACCTCTTCTACTCCAACGTCCGTCCCGCGGTGGACGCCGGCATCAGCGTGAGCCGGGTGGGCGGCAACGCCCAGATCAAGGCGATGAAGCAGGTGGCCGGACCGCTCCGGCTCTCGCTGGCGCAGTTCCGCGAGCTGGAGGCGTTCGCCCAGTTCGGGTCGGACCTGGACCCCGCCACCCAGCGGCAGCTCGCGCGCGGCGCGAGACTGGTCGAGGTGCTCAAGCAGCCCCAGTACCAGCCGGTGCCGGTCGAGCGCCAGGTGGCCATCATCTACGCGGTGACCAACGGGCATCTGGACGACGTTCCGGTGGGCCACATCCGCCAGTGGGAGCGCGATTTCCTCGACTATCTCGAGGCGTCGCATCCCGCGGTGCTGAAGGACATCAAGACCAAGAAGGCACTCGACGACGACATCACCAACCGCCTGAAGGCGGCCATCGGCGCCTTCAAGCCGCTCTTCAAGGCCGACTGATGGCCAAGGGCCGGCAGCTCAAGGGACGGATCCGCTCCGTTCAGAACACCCGGAAGATCACCCGGACGATGGAGCTGGTCTCCACCTCCAAGCTGAAGCGCGCGCAGGACCGGGTCATCGCGGCACGGCCCTACGCGGAGGCGCTGCGCGAGGTGCTGGGCGATCTGGTGACCCCCGAGCTGGCGGAGCGGTTTCCGCTGCTCCGACGGCCGGCGGCGCCCGCCAAGGGCGGTCCCACTCGTGCCGCCGTCATCCTGCTGACCTCCAACCGGGGGCTCGCGGGCGCCTTCAATTCCAACCTGATCAAGGAAGCGCGCCGCAGGATCGAGGAGCTGGAGTCCAAGGGCTACACCGTGGACCTGTACGGCATCGGGAAGAAGGGCATCGGCTTCTTCCGATACCTGGGACGCAAGCTCGCCCTCGACCGGATGGACATCGGCGACAAGCCGTCGGCCGAGCACGCCGCGGAAATCGCGCAGCCGC
Organism: uncultured Gemmatimonadales bacterium; assembly: GCA_963826065.1. Taxonomy (GTDB): domain Bacteria; phylum Gemmatimonadota; class Gemmatimonadetes; order Gemmatimonadales; family GWC2-71-9; genus CAVVWJ01. Next base: position 805,023 of record CAWGVP010000002.1, on the reverse strand, counting down.
TGATCGAGGCCTACAGCAAGGGTGAGCTCGCCAGCGTGGACCTGGTACACGCCAAATTCGTCAGCGCGCTCACCACGCCGCCGACCACCACGCGGATCCTGCCGGTAGAGACCGCGGGGCAGCAGGGCGGCGGGGCGGCGGGGCAGGAAGGGCCGTCGCATGACTACATCCTCGCTCCCAGCGCGGAGGCGATCCTGGAGCAGCTGTTGCCGCTCTACGTCCGGAATGCGGTGTACCGCGGGCTGGTGGAGACGGCGGCGGCGGAGCACGGAGCCCGGAGGACGGCGATGAAGAACGCGACCGACAATGCGGGCGAGATCCTGGAGGTGCTGAAGCGCACCTACAATCGCCAGCGCCAGGCGGGCATCACCCAGGAGATCGCCGAGATCGTCGGCGGCGCGGCGGCGCTGCAAGGGTAGGTCGCGCACACCACGCAGGTGGTTGTGTCACCCTGAGCGAAGCGAAGGGGGCATGACCCGAACCATGTCCCCTTCGCTTCGCTCAGGGTGACACACCGGGAACCACGCCGGAATCGAGAGAGAGAGCCCATGGCCACATCAGTCGCAACCGAGAAGAAGAACGCCGCCGGCACCGCCGCGAAGAACATCGGCCGCGTCGTGCAGGTCATCGGCCCGGTGCTCGACGTCGAGTTCGAGCCGGAGCACCTCCCCGAGATCTACAACGCGCTCCAGATCGAGGACGACAGCGGCGGCTTCCCGGTGCGGCTCACGGCGGAGGTGCAGCAGCACATCGGCCAGAACCAGGTGCGCGCGGTGGCCATGAGCACCACCGACGGCGTGACCCGCGGCATGCAGGTCACCGACACCGGCAGCCCGATCACCGCGCCGGTGGGCGAGGCGGCGCTGGGCCGGATCCTCAACGTGCTGGGCGAGCCGGTGGACGGCGGCCCGCCGCTGCCCAAGGACGTGGAGCGCTGGTCCATCCACCGCGAGACACCCAAGTTCACCGACCTCGAGCCCAAGACCGAGGTGTTCGAGACCGGCATCAAGGTCATCGACCTGATCGCTCCGTTCGTGAAGGGCGGCAAGATCGGCCTGTTCGGCGGCGCCGGCGTGGGCAAGACGGTCGTCATTCAGGAGCTGATCAACAACGTCGCCAAGGGCCACGGCGGCAAGTCGGTGTTCTGTGGGGTGGGCGAGCGGACCCGTGAGGGCAACGACCTCTACCTCGAGTTCCAGGAAGCGAAGATCCTGGAGAACGTCGCCCTGATTTACGGCCAGATGAACGAGCCGCCCGGCGCCCGGCTCCGGGTGGGGCTCACCGGGCTCACCATCGCCGAGTATTTCCGCGACGTCGAGGGGCAGGACGTGCTGCTCTTCATCGACAACATCTTCCGGTTCACCCAGGCCGGCTCCGAGGTGTCCGCGCTGCTCGGCCGGATGCCGAGCGCCGTGGGCTATCAGCCGACGCTGGCCACCGAGATGGGCGACCTCCAGGAGCGGATCACCTCCACCACCAAGGGCTCGATCACCTCGGTGCAGGCGATCTACGTGCCCGCGGACGACCTCACCGATCCGGCGCCGGCCACCGCGTTCGCCCACCTCGACGCCACCGTGGTGCTCTCCCGCGCGATCTCAGAGCTCGGCATCTACCCCGCGGTGGACCCGCTGGACAGCTCCAGCCGGATCCTCGACCCCCAGTTCATCGGCGAGCGGCACTACGATGTCGCCATCGGCGTGCAGCGCACGCTGCAGCGCTACAAGGCGCTCCAGGACATCATCGCGATCCTGGGCATGGACGAGCTGTCGGAGGAGGACAAGCAGATCGTGGCGCGGGCCCGCCGGGTGCAGCGGTTCCTCTCCCAGCCGTTCTTCGTCGCCGAGCAGTTCACCGGGTTCCCCGGGAAGTACGTGAAGCTCGAGGAGACCATCGCGAGCTTCGAGCGCGTACTGTCCGGTGAGTTCGATCACTTGCCCGAGCAGGCGTTCTACATGGTGGGTGGTATCGACGAGGCGGTCGCGAAGGCCGAGAAGCTCGGTAGCTCGTGATGCAAGTCACGGTGATATCGCCCGAAGCCTCTATGTTCGACGGTGAGGCGGACGCGGTCGTCGCGCCCGCGTATGACGGCGAGGTCGGCATCCTGCCGAACCACGCACCGTTCATGACTCTCCTGGGAGCAGGGACGCTGACCATCCGCCGGGCGGGAAGCACCAGCCGGTTCGCCGTCGAGGGTGGATTTCTCCAGGTCGTGGACAACCGAGTGCGAGTCGTCGCTGAACACGTCAAAGGAGAGTCTCATGCGTCGTAGCGTATGTGGTGGTATCCTGGTGCTCGCCCTGCTGGCCGGATCGGCCGCATCGGCCGCCGCGCAGGAAACCGGAACACCGATCTTCAAGGCGCCTTATCGGGCGTTCGACACCCATGAGTTCGGGGGGTCGCTGTCCGATGGCGGGGAGGGCGCCGAGTTCGCCATCGAAGGGTTTTACCGGTACGGGAAAGGTCAGCATGACTTCAGCGTCCGTGGCGGCTTCGCCGATGTCGAAGGAAGCGATACCCGATTCCTCATCGGCGGCGACTTCCGGACGCAGGTAGTGAACTACAGCGAGAGCTTCCCGCTCGACGGCGCCCTCACGCTGGGTCTCGGCGGGCTCTTCGGCGAGGGGGACGATGTCTTCCTGCTCCCCGTGGGTCTCTCGCTCGGTCGGAGATTCGACGTGGAAGGGTCCTCCACGACGTTCGTGCCGTACGTCCATCCCAATATCATCCCCGCGTTCGGCGGCGGCGATGACGACGTGCTGTTTGCGCTCGGTCTCGGTGTGGACATCCGATTCAGCGACCGCTGGGCGGTCCGCGCCAGCGGCGGTTTGGGCGACATCGAGGGCGTGGGCGTCAGTATCGCATACATCCGCTAGATCCGCAGTCGTCGGAGCGTCCGGCCGCGGGACACCGCGACCGGGCGCTCGTGCGTTTCGCTCCGAAATCGGTTGACATCCTTCGAAGCTCCCGGGTAGCTTGCGGCGCGTTCGCGGGGCCGCAGGATCGTTCCGTCGTCGTCCGGAGGTATTCCGCTATGAAGCAGGTCGTACTGGGGGCCGTCGTGGCCGCCGTCGCGCTCGCGTGCACGGCAGCGTCCGCCGATGCCCAGGTGCGCGGCATCCCCGTCTACAACAGCGGGGTGCCCCGCGGCATCGGGATCCACGGCGACGTCGGCTTCCCCAACGACGAGGCCGGCGGAGGGACCGCCTATGGCGCTACGGTCAAGAGCGGCTTCGGGCCGCTGGGCGCGACGGCGACGCTGGCCAGCTACAACCCGGACGGTCCCGGCGGCTCCGACCTCACCGCGGGCGGCACGCTCAACTATCGGGTGTTCGGCGGGCCGCTGGTGCCGCTCTCCGTCACGCTCCAGGCCGGCGTGGGCTACTCCAAGCCCGAGAGCGGGTTCCTTCCCAGTGAGGACGAGGACAACTGGCACTTCCCGATCGGGGTCGGCTTCGGGCTCGTGATTCCCAATCCGGCGCTCGCCATCCGGCCGTGGCTGGCGCCACGGGTGGACATCGTCCGCACCTCGGTCGATGGCGACTCGCAGACCGATACCAATTTCGGGCTCAGCGGCGGCCTCGAGCTCAATCTGCTGAGCGGACTCGGCGTCCACGCGGCCTACGATGCGATTTTCGCCGATGGCGGAACGCCGGGCGTGTTCGGGATCGGCGCGCATTACACGTTCAGAGTGCCCGGCCTGTGAGGCAGGCGCGCCGGGTGCTGCCGGCGCTGCTGATCGTGTCCCTGCTGGTTGGCTGCGCCCATACCTTCGATGCCACTGAGCTCGGCGTGCCGGCCACCATGGCCGCCCCGGCCGGACAGCCGGCGCAAGGCAATCGTTTCTCGGTCAGCAGCAAGGCGGTCTTCGGATTCTGGGGTTTGCTGAGGTACAAGGAGCCGTCGCTGCGGAGGGCGCTGGCGGCGCAGCTCGCGGGCGGTGCCGGCATCGCCGACCTGCGGATCAAGGTGCGGAGCCGGTGGAGCGACGTGCTGATCACGGGGCTCACGCTGGGGCTGGTCGTCCCCCGATCGGTGACGTTCGAAGGTGTGGTGACGAAGTAACAGCGGCCGAGAGCATCTCCGCCGAGCGCCGCGCGGCCCCCAGGCCCCCCTCCACCACGCGCCGCGCCCGCGCTCCCTGGGCCGATCTCCGCTCTTCCCGACCCATCCAGTCTCGCCACACCGCATCCATCTCCTCCACACCGGGCGGGCCGTCCCGTTCGAGCCCAACGGCGGCATCGGCGTCGAGCAGGAGCGCCGCGTCGCGGCTCTCGCGCCAGCGGGGTCCGAACGCCACAGGGACGCCCCACGCTGCCGGCTCCAGGACCGAATGCAGGCCTGCCCGCCCGAACCCTCCACCCACGTAGGCCATGGTGCCGGCGCCGTACAGCGCGGCCAGCACGCCGACGCGATCCACCAGCAGGAGCGGTACCGGGCCGGTGGCGGCGCTCAGCCGCACCGGCGCCGGCAGCCCGGCGCGGCGGGCCGCCTGGTCCACGGCCGCCAGATGCGTCTCGGTCGGCTCGTGGGGCACCAGAATCAGCCGCGCCTCGGGCCGGTGGGCGCGCACCCGCGCGAAGGCGGCGAGCAGCACCGCCTCGTCGGCCGGCCAGGTGGACCCTGCCACCATGGTCGGCGCGTCGGCGCCGAAGCGGAGCAGGGGGTCGTCGGGGCCGATCTCGGAGATCCTCCGCATGACGCTGTCGAATCTCGGGTCGCCGAGAACGTGGATGGCGTCGGGCGCGACGCCGAGCCGGGCGAGCCGCCCCGCGTCCTCCTCGGACACGGCGGCGGCGGCGGCCACCGCCCGGTAGCCCTCGCGCAGCAGCGACCGTGCGGGCCACCGGAGGCGCCCGCTCCCGGGGCTGACGGTTCCCGCGACGATCGCGACCCTGGTGCCGCGGGACGCCGCGCGTGTGGCCAGCTCGGGCCAGAGGTCCAGCTTCGAGAACACCAGCAGGCTCGGGCGCAGGGCCTCGAGCAGCGAGTCTGCGGCCGCGGGAAGGTCATATGGGAGGTAGTCGGCTGCATCGACCGGCAGGCGGCGGGCCAGCGCCTCCGCGGAGGGACTGTAGTGGGTGTAGACGAACTGGGCCTCGGGCTCGAGGCCGCGCAGCTCCTGCAGCACGCTCTCCGCCTGCAGGCCCTCGCCGACCGATGAGGCGTGGAGCCACACCAGCCGGCGGGCGCGATCTCTGGACCGCTCGGCCCAGCCGGCGAGCCTGCGCCCGGCGCCGCGCCTCCCACGATGCCCCGCCGCCAGCTTGGGGCTCAGCGGCGAAAGCACCGGCGCCAGGCCGCTGAGCAGGCGTGCTCCTAGACGGTAGGCCACCGGTGTCGAAGGCATGGCGACAATCTAACGGGGGCTTCGAGCCGGTTGCCGCGCGCCGGGGATGGCTGCTAGAATTCAGCACGCATTCATGTTCCACCTGCCACCGAGGAGGTGATCCATTGTCTACAGAGTCAAGGGTCGCCTGCGGCCGCTGAGCTAGCGCTGCACGACGTGCCCAGGCGACACTTACCTGGGGGGGCCGCCACGAGCGGCCCCTTTCTTTTGTGCGGCTTACTTGGCAGGAGCCTGCGGGCGGGTCTTCAGCGCGTAGATCGAGTCGAGCACCTGTCGGAAGACCGGAAGCGGATGGGCCCCGGTGAGGAGACCGCCCTCGATGTAGAAGCTCGGTGTGCTGCTGGCCCCCGCGCGCTCCGCTCCCTCGGCCTCGAGGCGGATCTCCGACGCCGTGGCCTTGGCCTTGACGCACTCCAGCAACTTCGGCTTGGAGATCCCGGCCGAATCGGCCAGGGAGAGGAAGAAGGGGCCCGGCTCCTTGAGCGGCGACCAGGTGTCCTGATAGGTGTAGAGCAGGTCGTGCACCGGCCAGAAGGCGCCTTGCCGCGCGGCGCAGAGGGCCGTGCCGGCGGCGCCCACCGCGTTCGCATGGATGCTGGTGAGGGGGAAGTTCACGAAGACCCAGCGGACCTTGCCAGGGACGATGTACTCCTTCTCGATCGCCCGAAACGTCTCCAGCGCGAAGCGGCGGCAGAAGGGACACTGGAAGTCCGACATCTCGTACACGGTGACCGGAGCGGTCGCCGACCCCTTCGCACGGGTGCTGACCGCGCTGGACGAGGTCTGTTGCGCGGAGAGCCCGCAGGCGAGCAGGGAAAGGCAGGTGACGAGCGCGGTCAGTCTCATGGGCCTCAATATCTCCGACGTTGCCGGCCGGTGCGGCTGGAGAGAAGCATCGTGTCGCCGGTGACGGGAAGATTCCAGTACCATTCGGCGTTGGGGTCCGTCGCGTCCCACGACCGTCCGTAGATCCACCAGTCGCCCCGCGGGCAGCTCGAAACGCGCCCATCCATCGCCGCCGGTCGTGTCGGTTCGCGGGTCCTGCCGCCTCCGCGCGGCGAGGTTCCGTGTGATGCTGTCGTAGCCCCGGTAAGTGCTATCTTCCCAGTGCCGGATCGCTGGCGCGCAGGGATTCGCTGCGGTCGACGAACTCGGCGCGCGCCCGGTCGAGTCCCTGACGGGCGCGCTCGGCTGCGCTGCTGGGCGGCGGCCAGCGAGTCGTTGAGCCGCGAGAAGCCGGCGTACTGCTCCCGGTACTCGGGCGTGTTGCGCGGCTGGGAGTCGAGGCGGGCGCGCAGCCGGTCGAGCGAATCACGCAGACGCTCGGTCCGCTGCACGGCACGCGGTGTAGCGTCACGAACGGCACGCGGAAGGCACGAAAGAGACTGTCCAGGGCGGAGGTGTCGGGGCGAGGGGTGGCCGCCGACGCCTCGAGCGCGGCCAGCACGCTGTCGCGGTCATAGGGCAGCGCCACCAGGCCCACGCCGGTGACCGGGGTCTCGACCGAGTCCGGGCCGGGGATCGAGACACGGACCGCGACGTTGCGAGGGCGCTCGCACGCCGTCACTCCGGCGAAGCCCACGAGCAGCGCGACCAGCGCCGGGAGTGCTATTGAGGGGGACACCAGTCAAACCTATCGCGCTCCTGACGGCGCTTCAACTGACCGCCGGCGGACTGCTGGCGCAGGACGCCGGCGGGCGGCGGCCTGTTTCCGGCGCGGCCGACGGGGTTACGTGACCGACGCCGCCGGCATCGTGGACCAGGCGGCGGAGGCACGGATCACCGACCTGGCCCAACGACTCAAGGCCGCCACCGGCGCCGAGATCGCCGTGGTGACCCTGCCCACCATCGGAGAACGGGACGAGGCGGAGGTCGCGCTCGAGATCGGGCGCGCCTGGGGCGTGGGCGCGGCCAGCGAGATCGGCGACCCGACCCGCAACGCCGGGATCGTGCTGCTGGTCGTGCCGCGGCAGGAGGGCAGGCCCGGCACCGGCCGGGTGCGCATCGAGGTGGGACGGGGGCTCGAGGGGATCGTCACCGACGTCACCGCGGGCCGGATCCGCGACCTCATGGGTCCGCAGCTCGCGCGGGAGGACTACGGCGGCGCGCTCCAGGGCGGCGTCGAAGCGCTGGCCGGCATCATCGCGCATGAGTTCGGCGTGAGCGACACGGCGCTGACCAACGCGCGCCCGGCCACCCGGCCGCGCGGGGGCGGCAATCCGCTCGCGGGGGCACTCCCTATCGTCCTCTTCGTGATCTTCCTGCTGTTGTCCGGCGCGATGGGCGGGCGCGGCAAGCACGGAAGGCGGAGACGCCGCCACGTATATTGGGGTGGCCCCTGGATCGGCGGCGGCGGCTTCGGCGGTGGGGGTGGAGGTGGGGTGGCGGGGGTGGCTTCGGTGGTTTCGGTGGAGGCGGTGGGTTCAGTGGCGGCGGTGCGGGAGGGAGATTCTGATGCGCGACGTGGCGGACCGGATCATTACCCCGTTCCTGGCGCAGGTGGACGCGGCGCTCGACGGCGGCTACAGCGCGATCCTCTACGGATCCGCCGCCCGCGGCGACTTCGTGCCCGGCCGGTCCGATATCAACCTCATGCTCATCGTGGACGACCTGTCGCCCCGGGCTCTGGCGGCGCTGTCGGCGCCGTTCGACACCTGGCGCAAGTCGGGCTACGAGCCCCCGCTGGTGATCGGCCGGCCCGAATGGCAGCGCGCCAGCGACGTCTTTCCCATCGAGATCAGCGACATGCGCTGCGGCTACGAGGTACTGCGCGGCCAGGACCCGGTCGCGGGACTCACGGTCGCTGCCGCCGATCTCCGGCACGCGCTGGAGCGCGAGTTGCGCGGCAAGCTCCTGCGCCTCCGGCAGGGATACGTGGCTGCGGCCGGCGATTCCGAACGCCTCGGGTCCCTCGCGGCCCGAAGCTCCAGCACGGTGATGGTGCTGCTCCGCGGGCTGCTCGTCCTGCTCGGCCGGGCGGTGCCGCGGGAGCCCATCGAGCTCGCCGCCGCGGCCGCCGCGGCGATGGGGATCGAAGGCGAGCCCTTTCTCAACGTGATTCGACACCGCACCGAGCCCGGCTGGCGCTGCTCGCCAGTCGAATTCGCGGGCTATATGGATGGGGTGGCCCGTGCGGCGGCGTTCCTCGACCAACTTCAGCTGGGAGATCAGCGATGACGCGCTCGTCGACGGTCCCGACATCCCTCCTCGCCCTCGTGCTGCTGGCGAGTGGATGCGGCTACAACACCATTCAGACGATGGACGAGCAGGTCAACCAGGCGAAGGGCCAGATCGAGACCCAACTTCAGCGCCGGGCCGATCTGGTGCCGAACCTGGTCGAGACGGTGAAGGGGGTCGCCAAGCAGGAGTCCACCATCTTCATCAGCATCGCGGAGTCCCGTGCCAAGCTGTCGGGGGCGGTGCAGTCGGGCGATGTGGGAGACATGGCGGCGGCCAACGCGGAGCTGACTCAGGGCATCGGACGGCTGCTCGCGATCGTGGAGAACTATCCCGAGCTCCGGTCCAGCGAGAGCTTCCGCGCCTTGCAGGACCAGCTCGAGGGCACCGAGAACCGTATTTCCGTCGCCCGGCAGGACTACAACACGGCGGTGGGAAGTTACAACGGGTACATCCGCAGGTTTCCCTACAATCTGACCGCCAAGATCTTCGGCCAGGGACCGCGGGAGTACTTCGAGGCGGAGCCGGGAGCGGAGGAGGCGCCGAAAGTACAGTTCTAGGCAGCGGCGGCGAGGCTGAAGCGCGAGTGTCATCCTGAGCGCAGCGAAGGAGCCATAGACCTGGTCTATGGCTCCTTCGCTGCGCTCAGGATGACACCTTTTTCACTGCACGCTGTTCTTCCTAATCCGTCACCACATGCTCCGGCAGCACGTACCGCAGCGGGTCCACCGCGCGGCCGTTCACGTGCACTTCGTAGTGCAGGTGCGGTCCGGTGGCGAGGCCGGTGTTGCCGACCAGCGCGATCCGCTGCCCGCGCGAGACCCGCTGCCCCTCGCGGACCAGAATCTTGGACGCGTGGGCGAACTTGGTCACCGTGCCGAAGCCGTGGTCGATCACGATGGTGTTGCCGTAGCCGGATTCCCAGCCCGCGTCGCGGATCACGCCGGCGGCGGGGGCCTCGATCGGGGTGCCCATCGGCGCGGTCACATCGATGCCCTCATGGGGGCGGGCCACGTGCAGGATGGGGTGCGCGCGCATGGAGGTGAACGCGCTGGAGAGCCAGCCCTGCGTCGGCATGATCGAGGGCGTCGCGGCGAGGCGGGCCGAGTGCACCGCCAGGCTGTCGGCCGCCTCCTTGAACGACGAAGCGAGCAGATTCGCACGGCGAATGAGCCCGTTCAAATCCACCCGAACCTCGTCCGACCGCCGCATGGCCGCGCCCACGTCGGCTTCGGACCTTCCAACGGTCGGACCACCGATGCCGGCCGCCTGGACCTGCGGGTCGATCGGATCGAGGTTGGCGAGGACTCTGATGCGGGCGTCGCGCTGAGAGATGCGGGAGAGAGTGTCGGCGAGTCCGGCCAGGCGGCCGTTCAGCTCGCCCAGTTGCTGCTCGAGCCGGGCGTTTTCCTCGGCGAGCTGGACCGACTTCGACAGGTCCACGGTTCGGGAGACGGTGACGTAGCCCATGCCGAGTGCCAGCGCAGCTGCGAGGACCAGGCCGCCCACGGCCGCTTTGACGACCCGGTACGAGACCTCGACGATCCTCGAGGGCTCCGAGTCATGCGGCACGAAGACGACGGTCCAGCGGCGTTTGGCCATTCCCGGGGCATCCCCTCGACGTTGAAATTCGGCCGTACTCGAGCGCACCTGACACGGCGCATTCCCACCGACGGACCCAATGTGGTGCAATCGGGCTCGCGGTGTCGTGACCGAAGTCACGGTATCGGCATCAAGGTGGCCCTCTCCCGGCGCTCTGTCAAGAGCGTAGTCGGTCGGATAACTCTTTGACTGTCAAATAGTTTTGCTGACCGACGGCCTAACTTCTAAACGCTTGCGGGCTTGGGAAAAAGGGCCTCGGGACGGCGGGTCGTGAGCCCTCCGGTGGGGGGTGCCGCGAGCGTGTCCCAAACGCCATCCGACGGTTTACCCGCCGCTCCCAGAGCCGTCCAGATGTCCGTCGCCTTGCCCGGGATGAATGGGCCCGAGAGCACGGCCAGTCGATAGAGCGCGCGCGCCAGGGCTGAAAGGGCCGTGTCAAGCTCGGCCTCGCGCCCCTCCTTCGCGAGCTTCCATGGCGCCACCTGCTGGATGTGCAGGTTGGCGGTGGCGACCAGTTCCCATGCGGCCTCCGCGCCGCCACGCAGATCGAGGCGGTCCATCGCCTTCCCGTAGGCCTGGATCGCCTCCAGGCCCGCCCGGTCCAGTGTGGTCTCGTCCCGCGATCCAGGCACCACACCCTCGCGGTACTTGGCGATCATCGCGATGGAGCGCGACACCAGGTTTCCCAGGCCATCGGCCAGGTCTGCCGTATAGCGCTCGTCGAAGCGGTCCCAGCTGAAATTGCCGTCCGCCTCGAAGCCGACCTCGCGCAGCAGGAAGTATCGCAGCGCATCGGGACCGTGCCGCTCGATCGCCTCGCCGAGGGTGACCGCCGTGCCCGCGGTCTTGGACATCTTGGTGCCTTCCCACTGCACGTAGCCGTGGGCCCACACCTGCCTGGGAATGGCCTCGCCCGCGGCCAGCAGCATCGCGGGCCAGATCACACAGTGAAACCGCGTAATGCCCTTGCCGACCACGTGCAGGTCGGCCGGCCAGAGCCGCTCGTAGCCTGGGGCCGGAAAGCCGGTGGCGGAGAGGTAGTTGATCAGCGCATCGAACCAGACGTATACCGTCTGGTCGGGATCGCCGGGGAAGGGAATGCCCCAGGAGAGCCGATGGCGCGAGACCGAAATATCCTGCAGTCCGTCCTCGAGCAGCCGCACGATCTCGTTCCGCCGGATCGCGGGCTCCACCCGGAGCTCTCCGGCGCGGATCTTTTCCAGCAGGGTGTCGCGGTAGCGGCTCAGACGGAAGAAGTGATTGCGCTCCCTGGTCCGGACCAGCTCCAGCGTCGGGTGCTCGATGCAGTGGCCGTCCACGATCTGTGCCGGCTGCTTGAACTCCTCGCAGCCGGTGCAGTAGAGCCCCTCGTAGTCGCCGACATAGAGATCGTCCGGGTTGTGCCGGCCGATGCGGGCGAGCAGCTCGGTGACCGCCGCGTGGTGGCGTGGCTCGGTGGTGCGGATCCAGTCGTCGTGGCTGACCTCGAGCCGGCGCCAGAACTCGGCGAACCGGTCCGCCATCAGGTCCACCCACGCCTGGGGCGACTTCCCGTTCTGTTCCGCCGCCTGCACCACGGCCTGGGAGTGCTCGTCCATCCCCATCAGGAAATGGACCTGGTCCCCCCGAAGTCGGCGGTAGCGCGCGATGCAATCCGCGCCGATCTTCTCCAGCGCGTGCCCCAGGTGGGGGTCTCCGTTGGAGTAGTCTATGGCGGTGGTGAGGTAGAACCTGGGCATGCGGAAAGGTAATGCGGTCCAGCAGGGTCAGGCGCGTGCGGCGCTTCTCAGGTGACAGGGTGACACGGACTCCGGTGAAGGGTGTTACGGACTCTGGTGAGCGGAACGAGGGGCCCAGGGAGGCTGGGGTTGGCGGGGCTTGGCCAGCCTCCCTGGGCCCTCGTTTCGCTCACGGGAGCAGGGGTGCTCGCACAATGGAGGCTCGCACAATGGAGGCTCGCACATGGGTATCCATCACCCCTGCGGCGTTCCCCCACTATCCCGACCGCGCCGCCGCCGGCGTCGCTCCGGCCGCTGAGACCCGGCGCCGTTCTCCACCTCCAGGCTCTCCGCCGCGGCCGCGCCGCCGTTCTCCGCCTCCTCGGCCGCCACCCTCGCCCGGTACTCCGCCGTCACCAGCACGTCGCCGAGGCGCTCGACCTCCTCCTTCAACTGCACCAGCGGAATGATCCGGGATCCCTGTTCTTCGCTCCGGAGAAAGACCCGCTCGCGGAAGATGTCCACCGCGATCACCCGCTCTGCGCCCATCGCGGTCCGAATGGTCTTGCCTTCCTTTGGAAAGCGCCGGCGGGCCGTCACGTAGAACTCGTGCTCGTACTTCAGACAACAGAGCAGCCGCCCGCACCCGCCCGAGATCTGGGTGGGATTGAGCGACAGATGCTGGTCCTTCGCGAGGCCCAGATTGACCGGCGAGAGCTCGCCGAGCCACGACGAGCAGCAATATTCGCGGCCGCAGCGGCCTACGCCCGAGAGCCGGGCCGCCTCGTCCCGCACGCCGATCTGGCGCAGCTCGATCCGGGTGCGGAACGTGGATGCGAGGTCGCGGACCAGTGCACGGAAGTCCACCCGCTTTTCGGCGGTGAAGTAGATGGTGAGCTTGTTCCGGTCCCATTGCCACTCGGTGTCGCTCACCTTCATGACCAGATCGTGGGCCCGCACCCGCTGGACCACCTTCCGGCGCGCGTCCTCTTCCGAGCGCCGGATCTCGCCGTGACTCCTGAGGTCGTCGTCGGTGGCCCGCGCCATCACCTGCTTCAGCGGCTCGGGCTCGGCGGACTCGCCGCCGACGGCGCACCCGGAGCATCCGCCCCCGCACTTCTTCTCCGCCAGGTCGCCGACGGCCGTCACCCGCCCGAGGTCGCGGCCGCGCTCGGCCTCGACCACGACCGCCTCCCCCACCCGCAGACCCTCCTCGCCCGACCAGAGGAAATAGGCCTTCCGGGTTCCCTTGAACCGCACCTCGACGGTCTGACTCACTCAGGCCTCGGAGTAGGCACCCATCGCTCCGTACTTCTCGGCCCGGCGGCGGACCAGTTTCTCGGGCCGCTGCTTCCTGAGCTCGGTGACGTGGCGGATCAGGGCCTCCCGCAGCGCCTCGCCCGTGGCGTCGGGGTCCAAGTGGGCGCCCCCGACCGGCTCCTTCACGATCTCGTCGATCAGCTTGAGCCGGAGCAGATCGTCCGCGGTGATCTTGAGGGCCTCCGCCGCGCGCTCGCGCTGGCTCGAGTCCTTCCACAGGATGGCGGCGCATCCCTCGGGAGAGATCACCGAGTAGACCGAGTTCTCCAGCATGAGAATCCGGTCCGCCACGCCGAGGGCCAGGGCGCCTCCGGAGCCGCCCTCGCCGATCACCACCGCGACCGCCGGCGTCGGCAGCATGGACATCTCCAGAATGTTGCGCGCCAGCGCCTCGGACTGGCCCCGCTCCTCCGCGCCCAGGCCGGGATAGGCGCCCGGCGTGTCGATCAGCGTGATGACGGGGGCGGAGAACTTGGCGGCGAGCTTCATCAGCCGGAGCGCCTTGCGGTACCCCTCGGGATGCGGCATCCCGAAGTTCCGCTTCAGGTTCTCCTTGGTGTCGCGGCCTTTCTGGTGGCCGATCACCATCACGGACGTGCCGGCCAGCCGGGCCCATCCGCCGACCACTGCGGGGTCGTCGAGGTAGAGCCGGTCGCCATGGAGCTCGATGAAGTCGGTGAAGATGGTGCTGAGATAGTCGAGGGTGTAGGGGCGGCGGGGGTGGCGGGCGACCATGACCCGCTGGATCGGAGTCAAGTTTCGGTAGATCTCGGCGCGCAGGGATTCGAGCTTGCCCTGGAGGCCGTCCAACTCACCGTCGATGTCGATCTGGCGCTCGCTCCCGATCCGCTTCAAGTCGTCGATCTGGCGCTCCAGCTCCAGGAGCGGCTTCTCGAACTCCAGCGTATAGGCTGAGGCCATCGGGGTCATCCCGCCTTGACGTAGTGGACGGAATCGGCGCCCAGGAGATCGCGCAGGGCCCGAACGAGATCCTCTTCCGCCGCGACGCGGATGCGTCGGGACCGGAGCCTGACCGCCTCCCCGTTGCCGTCGCTCCACTCAATATAGAGCGGGGTCGGCCCGGGGTGAGCGGTGCAAAGTGCCGCGGCCTGCTGGAGCGCCTCGGGCCTCGGCGCCGCGGGGGCCCGCCAGCGCAGGCTCAGCGCCAGCGCACCCGACGCCCTGAGATCGTCCAGCCTCCGCGCCGACTCGACGATGAACGGCGCATGGTCCTCGCCCCGGTCGCGGTCGCTGTAGCCGCCGGTGAGGAGCAGCGCCGCGTCCGCCACGACCGTCTGATTCAGCTTGGCCCATGCCTCCGGGAACACGATCGCCTCCGCGGTCCCGTGGAAATCCTCCAGGACCACCCGCGCGTACTCCTTGCCGGTCTTCTTGGAGATCTGGCGCTTCACCGCCGTCACCACCGCGCCGATGGTCGCCTGATGCTCGCTCCATTCGCCCAGTGTGGCCGTGGTGCGGGTCCCGAAGAGCTCCACTTCGCTGCGAAAGCGCTCCAGCGGATGTCCGGAAATGAAGAACCCCAGGACTTCTTTCTCCTTCGCCAGCCGCTCCGCCTCCGTCCAGGGCGGCACCTCCGGCAACGCCGTCCTGCCCCGCTGCCCCGCCGCCCCGCCACCCTGCGGCTCCCCGAACAGCGAGGCCTGTCCCGCCTCGCGCTCCTGCTGCAGCAGCTGCGCTTCGCCGAGCGCCGACTCCAGCGCCTCGCTGAGCTGTTTGCGGTGTCCGCCCAGCGAGTCGCAGGCGCCGGCGGCGACCAGCGACTCGAGCACCCGCTTGTTGCAGAGCCGGATGTCGATCCGCTCGACGAAATCCGAGAGCACGGTGAACGGCGCGTCGCTCCGGGCGGCGATGATGGACTCGATCGCGCCCCAGCCCACGTTGCGCACCGCACCCAGGCCGAAGCGGATCCGGCGGTCACCCACCACGGTGAACTTGAAGCCCGACTCGTTCACGTCGGGTGGCAGCACCTCGAGGCCAAGCTCTCTGGCCTCGTTGATGTACTGCACCACCTTGTCGGTGTTCCCGATCTCGGAGGACAGAAGGGCCGCCATGAACTCGGCCGGGTGATGCGCCTTGAGCCACGCCGTCTGGTAGGAGAGGATCGAATACGCGACCGAGTGGGACTTGTTGAAGCCGTAGCGGCCGAACGTCTCGATCTGCGCCGCGAGATCGTCCACCAGCTTCCGGGGATGGCCCAGCGCCGTCGCCCGTTCGGTGAACTTCCCGAGCTGCTGGCGGATCAGCTCCGGATCCTTCTTGCCGACCGCCTTCCGGAGCACGTCCGCCTCGGCGAGCGTGAAGCCGGCCAACACGTTGGCGATCCGCATCACCTGCTCCTGGTAGGTGATGACGCCGTAGGTCGGCTCCAGCACCTCTCGAAGCGACGGATGGGGGTAGACGACCTTCTCCTGCCCCAGCTTCCGCCGGATGAAGACCGTGTGCATGCCGGCATCGAGCGGTCCCGGCCGCATCAGGGCGTTGGAGGCCACCAGGTCGTCGAACCGGTCGCACTTCATGGCGCGGAGCATGTCCGTGGCGAGCGGCGACTCGAACTGGAAGACGCCGGCGGTGCGTCCCTGGCGGAGCAGCTCGTACACGGTCGGATCGTCGAACGGCAGCGCGTCCATGTCGAGGTCCACGCCGGTGCGGGATGCGATCATGAGGACGGCGTCGTGGATGACCGTCAGCGTCTTGAGGCCGAGCATGTCCATCTTGAGCATGCCGACCTTCTCCAGCGCGCCCATCTCGTACTGCGTGATGATGGACTCTTCCCCGTCCGCCGCGGCTCCCGCGCCCTTGGTCGGGGCGGTGCACACGGGCACGTACTCCGCGAGCGGGCCCGGTGCGATGACGACGCCGGCGGCGTGAACCGACATGTGGCGCGAGATGCCCTCGATCCGCGAGCTCAGGTTCACCAGCCGCTGGTAGGCCGGGTTGCCCTTCACCAGCTCCCGCATCTCGTCCACCCGCTGGACCGCGTCGGGGATGGTGAGACTGTACGCCGGCCCGGAGGGAATGAGCTTGGTGAGCCGGTCGGCCTCGCCCGGCGGAATCCTCAACACCCGGGCGACGTCCTTCACCGCCGCCCGCGCCTTCATGGTGCCGAAGGTGACGATCTGTCCGACGCTGCTCCGGCCGTACCGCTCGCGGACGTACTCGATCACCTCGCCCCGCCGCTCGAAGCAGAAGTCCACGTCGATGTCGGGCATGGAGACCCGCTCGGGGTTCAGAAAGCGCTCGAACAGCAGGTCGAACTTGAGCGGGCACACGTTGGTGATCCCGAGCGCGTACGCGACGATGGAGCCCGCCGCCGAGCCGCGGCCGGGGCCCACGGGGATACCGCGGTCGCGCGCGGCCGAGATGAAATCCTGCACGATGAGGAAATAGCCCGCGTAGCCCGCGCGGTTGATGACCCCGAGCTCGAACGCCAGGCGCTCGGACACCGCGTCGGGCAACGGCGATCCATAGCGTCGCGCCGCGCCCTCGCGCGCCAGGTGGTCCAGGAGGGCCTCGTCGCTCGCGTACCCGGCGGGGCGGGGGAACCCCGGCAGGAAGTACCGCTTCTCGAAATCGAAGTCGCAGAGATCGGCGACCCGCTGGGTGTTGGCGATCGCCTCGGGCTGGTCCGGGAAGAGCGCCCGCATCTCCTTTTCGGACTTGACGTACGATTCCTGCCCCGTGAACCGGAATCGCTTGGGATCGTCCAGGTCGCTCCCGGTCCCGATGGCCAAGAGCACGTCGTGCGCCTCGGCGTCTTCCCGCCGGAGGTAGTGCGCATCGTTGGTGGCGACCACGCCGAGCCCCAGCTCCTGCCCCAGCCGGAGCATCCCCTCCGCGACGATCTTCTCCTCGGCGATGCCGTGCTGCTGGATTTCCAGCCAGAAGCCGTCGTGGCCGAAGGTGGTGGCGAACCACTCGGCGCTCTTGCGCGCTTCCTCGTAGCGGCCCTGGCGGAGATGGTGCGCCACTTCGCCGGACAGGCACGCCGCCAGGCAGATGATGCCGTCGGCGTGCTCCGCGAGCACCTCCTTGTCGATCCGAGGCCGGCGGTAGAAGCCCTCGGTAAAGCCGATGGAGGTGAGCCGGACCAGATTCTTGTACCCCGCCCGATTCCGGGCGAGCAGCACCAGGTGGCTGTACGCCGAGGGGGCCCAGGAGGGCTTTTCGCGCGCCTGGCGGGGCCCGTAGGCGAGGTACGCCTCGAACCCGAGGATCGGGCGGATCTGCTGGGCCTTCGCCTCCTCGTAGAAGCTCCACGCCGCGTGCATGTTGCCGTGGTCGGTGACCGCCAGGCTGTCCATGCCGAGCTTCTTGACGTGGCCGACCAGCTCCTCGATCCGGTTGGCCCCGTCGAGCAGGGAATATTCGCTGTGGGTGTGGAGATGGGCGAAAGCCATGGGAATGCTAGCGACTCACTTGGTTCTGTTTTCGAGCTCACGCAGCACGGCGTCCAGCGGGACGCCGCGGGCCTGCAGCAGCACCAGCAGGTGATAGAGCAGATCCGCCGATTCGGCCGCGAGGCGACCGTCGTCCTCCGCGTTCGCCGCCACCACCAGCTCGACCGCCTCCTCACCGACCTTCTGGGAGATCTTCGCTACCCCGCTGTCCAGCAGCCGCACCGTGTACGACTCCGCCGGTCGCCCCAACGCCCGCTCGGCGATGGTCGCCGCCAACCGGCTCAACAGGTGCCCTCCGGGATCTTCCCCCTCGACCAGCTGCCCCGCCGCCCCAACGCCCCGCTGCCCCGCTCTGGCGAAACAAGTCCGGGTTCCCGTGTGGCATGCCGGCCCGGTCTGCTCCACCCGGAACAGCACGGCATCGCCATCGCAGTCCAGGCGGATCTCGGCCACGCGCTGCTCGTGGCCCGAGGTCTCTCCCTTGCGCCAGAGGGTCTTCCGGGAGCGGCTGTAGTAGTGGGCGAAACCGGTGGAAAGCGTGCGTTCCAGCGCATCGCGGTCGGCGTAGGCCACCATGAGCACGTCCCCGGACCTGCGCTCCTGGGCGACCACGGGGACCAGTCCATCGGGACCGAACCGTACCGCCGACAGCCAGTTGCTCTGAGACACGTGGAGAAGCTACCGGCGGCTCCGGTGATTGTCAAAAGCCCTTGTCGTTCCTTATCTTGCTCCGATTCGTCCCGCTTCCAGTCCGCCGGTACGGAGCCCCCCGGGTGAGCCGCTTCCAGTCCTCCATCGTCCTCCGCCTCCGGTGAAGCCGATGATCTTCCTGATCGTGGTTGCGACCATCTTCGCGGGGTACGGCACGGCCTACCTCGCGAGCGACGACGTGCGGTACATCACCCGGGCAGGCATCGAGGAAACCCGGATCCTTCAGGGCCGGGAGCCGATCGCCGAGCTGGTCGCCGACCGCACCACCGACCCCGCCGTGCGGCATTCGCTCCGGTTGGTGCTCGAGAGCCGTGACTACGCGGCCCGCCTGGGACTCGAGGCCAAGGAGACGTACACCACCTACAGCGACGTCGGGCGCGACACCCTGCTGCTCGTGCTCCAGGCCGCGCCCAAGGACTGTATCTGCCCCTACACGTGGAAGTATCCGATCGTCGGGCGGATACCGTACAAGGGCTTCTTCGACTTCGAGGCGGCGCGCCGGGCCAGCGGACGCCTCGAGGCCATGGGCTACGACACCTATCTCCGGCCATCGGCGGCGTTTTCCACGCTCGGCTGGTTCAACGACCCGCTGCTTTCGACCGCGCTGAGCCGGGACTCCGTCGAACTCGCCGCGACGGTCTTCCACGAGATCGCACACAACACGCTCTATGTGAAGAGCGCGACACCCTTCAACGAGAGTTTCGCCCAGTTCGTAGGCTATCGGTCCGCCGAGTCGTTCTTCGCGGGCCGCGCCGACACGAGCAACGCGCGCCAGGCCGCCGACCGGCTGCACGACGAGATGGTGCTCGGTGAGTTCTACGCCGCGCTGATCGCCAGGCTGGACTCGCTGTACGCCACCAAGCCGGATTCGGCCGCCCTCGAGGCCGGGCGGGCGGAGGCAGGCGCGTGGGCGAGGGCCCAGCTCGAGGGGCCGGTAGGGGATTCACTGAGGAGCTTCCGGGTGGGACGGCTGCCGGATCAGCCGGTCAACAATGCCCGGCTGATCGGTGCCACGCTCTATCGCACCCGGCTCGATCTCTTCGACCGCTGGTTCCACAGCCACGACCGCGACGTGCGGCGGAGCGTGAGCGCGCTGGCGGAGCTGATGGAGGGGGCCGAGGGCGATACGGCCTTCGTTCGGCTGGAGAAGGCGCTGCGGTCGGTGCAGAAGGAAGCGGGTCCAGCGAGCCGGTAGGCCCGCCTCCACGCTGCCCGATCGCGAAAAGGTTACTGCGGAGCCGCCGTGTCGCCCACCGTATCTTCGCTGGGCTCTATCCGCGGCTCGGCGGACTGCTGTTGGGTGGGCTCCGTGTCCCCCACCGTCACGGTGTCCTCAGCGCCGGCGGCGCTATCCGCCAGCGTCCCCGTTCCACGGTACCCCGCCGGATTCTGCGCGGCGCCGGTCGTATCCTGCCAGGTGCTGTCGTCGTATGTACCGGTTGCCTGGTCCTCGACCTGCCCGGCCTCGGCCGGTGGGCCGCCGGAATCGGGGAACATGGTGGTGTCACGCTCCATGCCGCGGTACCCCGGCGGGTTCTGAACCGCGGAGGTGTCGGTGGCGCTGGTGTCCGCGGTGTCGGCGGCGGTCGTGTCCACCCCGGCGGTATCGATCGCGCCGGCCTCCGGAGCGGCGCTGTCTATCGGAGCGCCGCCCATCTCGGTGGTGTCCTGCGCCAGAGCCGGGGCGGCGGCCGCCACGAGCAGCCCCACAGCCAGGGCCAGCGCGCGAGTGCCTGGTGAATAGTGCATTGATTCTCCTCTTTCAGATGCGTCGAACAGTGAATTTTGGCGCGTTTGTGTAAATCCGTGCACACGCGCCAGCCTAGCCCTGGGGACGGGTGGTCGCCGTGAGATAGCTCACGCCAGTGCCTCTCGCGGTTACGCCGCCGCCGTGTACCTTACGACATCGCAGCTCTCCCCGACCGCTACAGGAATCCGCACCATGGACACGACCTTCGTCGACCGCGAGCAACCCCGCCTGTTGCAGGAGCTCACCGATTTCCTCTCGATTCCCAGCGTGAGCACGCTGCCCGCCCACGCCGAGGATACCCGCCGGGCCGCCGATTGGCTCCGGGCGGAGCTGACCCGGCTGGGATGTCCGGTCGTGGATCTGATCGAGGGAGACGGGCATCCGGTGGTGTGGGCCGAGGGGCCCGTCGTCCCCGGCCGCCCGACGCTCCTCATCTACGGGCACTACGACGTGCAGCCGCCCGATCCGCTCGAGGAATGGGACTCGCCGCCGTTCGCGCCCACCGTCCGCGACGGGAAGCTCTATGCCCGCGGGGCGGCTGACGACAAAGGGCAGGTGTTCTGTCTCCTGAAGGCGTACGAGGCGGTGATGGACGCCAACGGCCAGCCGCCGCTCAACGTCCGCTTCATCTTCGAGGGAGAGGAGGAGTGCGGCGGACGGGTGATCTACAACCTGCTCCGGGCCGAGCCCGAGCGGACCCGAGCGGACGCCGTGCTGGTGTGCGACAGCTCCTTCTACGCGCCGGGCTGGCCCGCCGTCTACACCGCGCTTCGGGGACTCTGCTATGCGGAGATCTCGGTCCGCACGCTCCAGCGCGACCTCCACTCCGGCTCCTACGGCGGCGTGGCTCCCAACGCGCTCGAGACGCTGGTCCGGATCCTGAGCCGGCTCAAGAGCGCCGATGGCGAGATCCGGATCCCCAAGCTGTACAAGTCGGTGGAAGCCCCGTCGAAAAAGGAGCTCAAGGCGTGGCGCAAGCTGCCCTTCGACGAGGAGGCCTTCCTGCGCGACGAGGTGACCGGCGCGGCTCTCACGGGACTGGAGGATCACACCGTCTTCGAGCGCACCTGGGCCCTCCCCACCTTCGAGATCCACGGCATCCGCGGCGGGTTCGTGGGCGACGGCGCCAAGACCGTGATCCCCGCCCACGCGGTGGCGAAGGTCAGTCTGCGGCTGGTGCCGGGTCAGCGTTACGAGAAGGTCGCCCGGCAGCTCGAGCGCGCGGTCGCCGACCTCGCCCCCAGGTGGGCGGAGGTAAAGGTGACGTCGCTGCATGGCGGCGACCCGGTACGGATCTCGGTGGATCATCCGGCATTCGCGCTGCTGGACCAGGCCTTCGAGGAGGTGGTCGGCCGGCGCACGGTGTCGATCCGGGCCGGCGGCTCGATCCCGATCATTCCGGAGCTCGGCCTCGCCGGCGCGCCGGTGATCCTGACGGGTATCGGCCTGCCGGACGACGGTCTCCATTCGCCCAACGAGAAGCTCGATCTGGCCCAGCTGTGGAGCGGGATCCAGGTCTTCGGCAGGTTTTTCGAGCTGTTGGCGGAGCGGGGCGGCGAGGCGCGGGTGGAGAGCGATGAGGAGCGGGAGGCGGTCGAGACCGTTTAGACGTCGTCCTCCGGCGAGACCCGCTTCATCGGGCCGGAGTAGCGAGCCTCGGTGCGGGCGTGCAGCTCGTCAATGCCGATTAGCGCCCGGGCCGAGGCTATGATGCCGGCCACCACATCGTCGGCCCAGTAGGAGTCGGGGCGGTCTTCTGCCGGCAGACGGGCCGCGCAGCTCTCCAGGTATCGGATGGCGGTGGTGATCCATTCGGTCTGGGCCGTGGCAACCACCGCCCAGGAGCCGGTGGAACGAAGCTCCAGCTCCTCGAGCCCCTTCAGATGCTCCTCCACGCCCGAGATCACGTCGGCCGACCGCAGCTTGTCCGCCACCAGCGTCAGCACCGTCCGCCGTTCGGTCTCCTGTGGCTCGGGCAGCGGCGCCAGGTAGTGCCGCTGGTCGGCCACCATCTCCGCCAGCCTGATGCAGACCGCCCGGATGGCAGGCATCAGCGCGCCCGGGGCCTCCTTGGCCCAGCTGTCCGCGGCCCGGAGGATTTCCTTGATCCGCTGTTCCGCCTGCGCCTCGGGGGTAGGGCGGCGAGGTGATTCAGCCATGTTAGACAGGAAAACCGGGTGCGGAGGGAAAGGCAAGTGACTTCAGCGAGGCTTCCCTAACGCGGCCCACGGCGCATCCGCACGGGGTCGGGCCTGCCGAACCGCTCCTCCGTCCAGGGGTCACCCCGCATGTGGTAGCCGTTCTGCTCCCAGAAGCCGGGGTAGTCCTCCTCCAGTACCTCGAACCCGCGCACCCACTTCGCGCTCTTCCAGAAATAGAGATGCGGCACCAGCAGGCGGACCGGCCCCCCGTGCTCCGCGGGGAGCGGCTCGCCATCGTGAGTGAGCGCCAGCAGGTTCTCCGGCCGGTCCAGGTCTTCGAGCGGGAGATTGGTGGTGTAGCCCTGCTCGGCGTGCACCAGCACGAAGCGACCCTCGGGTCGCACCCCGGCGCGGCGGAGCAGATCCTGCACCGGTACGCCGCCGAAGACGTTGTCGTAGCGGCTCCAGCGGGTCACGCAGTGGATGTCGCAGGGCGTGTCGCGACGCGGCAGGGACTGGAGCTCCTGCCAATCGACCTCGAAGGGACGCTCGACCGTACCACCCACCGAGAACCGCCAGCGCGTCAGGTCCACCGACGGGACGGTGCCGTAGTGCAGCACCGGCCACTTGCGGGTGAGGATCTGGCCGGGGGGAAGGCGAGCGTGGGTTGCGTCCGTCATGCGGCCTCGATTTCCGGTGCCGCTACCGAGCTGCCGAACACCTCGCAGAACGCCTCGACGACCCGCCCGCGCACCTTACCCATGAGATCCGCCCCATCGGTGCGCAGCAGCTCCTCCGCCACGCTCGTCATGACCACCTGCTTGATGCCGCACGGGACGATGAGGTCGAACGGATCGAGATTGGTCGTGACGTTCAGGGCGAAGCCGTGGAGGGTGACCCACTGCTTCACGTGAATGCCGATGCTCGCGATCTTGCGGCCGGCCGTCCATACGCCGGTGCGCCCGGGGGAGCGATCCGCCTCGATCTCGAGCCGGCCGAGGGCCTGGATCAGCACATCCTCCAGGCTCCGCAGGTACCAGTGCAGGTCCTCCCGGTGGCGGCGCAGGTCGAGGATCGGATATCCCACCAGCTGGCCGGGGCCGTGGAAGGTCACGTCGCCGCCACGCTCGACCTCGAAGACCTCCACGCCGCGACGGATGAGCTCCTCCGGCGAGAGGGGCAGGCTGGTGGCCCGGGTCCCCCGGCCCAGCGTGATGACCGGCGGATGCTCCACCAGCAGGAGGACGTCCTCGGCGATCTCGCCCGCGATCCGCTGTCGTCGAAGCTCGCGCTGGATCTCCAGCGCCTCCGCGTACGGCCGCCGCCCGAGGTCTTCGATGCGAAGCGCGGGGCTCATGCGGCAGGCGCTCCCGCGGCGGGCAGTTCCGCCGCGGCCAGCCGGCGGGCACGCCGGGCGAGGAGCAGCGCCACGAGCGCGGCCAGTGCCGCCGCGACCAGCAGGGCAGGGGTACCGAACAGCGAGTCCAGCAGTGGATAGACCTGCATGACGAGCACGGTGCCGAAGGCGCTCACCAGGGCCAGGGCGCCCCGGCGGTAGGTGGAGTCGAGCGGGGACAACAGCCGCCAGGCCACCACCCCGGCGAGCACCAGTCCTCCGAGCGTGCCGGCGGCGAGCAGGTAGACCGGTCCGCCGACGGCGGGGTTCGCGGTGCCGGGCGGCGGCCGCACGGCATCGAGCGCCGCCACGGTGACCCCGATCAGCGCGGCTCCCGCGGACAGCCCGGCCCCGAGCGCGGTGACGGCCAGCGAGATCGGGTCCATGTCAGATGTGCACGACCCGCCCCATCGAATCGAGCGCCGCTTCCGCGATCGCCTCGGACAGGGTGGGGTGCGCGTGGATCGCCAGGTCCACTTCCTCCACGGTGTATTCGTTCTCCCGCGCGACCGCGAGCTCGTGGATGATCTCGGAAGCGTGGCTTCCGACGATGTGGGCCCCCAGAATCTCGCCGTACTTCTTGTCCCGCACGATCTTCACGAAGCCCTCGGTCTCTCCCGCCGTGCGGGCGCGGCCATTGGCACTGAAGGGGAAACGGCCGACCTGATAGTCCAGCTTCTTCTCCTTGGCCTGCTCCTCGGTCATGCCGATGCTCGCCACCTCGGGGTGGCAATAGGTGACGCTGGGAACGTTGTCGTACTTGATCGGATGCGGCTTGTGCCCCGCGATCCGCTCGGCCACGACGACGCCTTCGCGGCTCCCCTTGTGGGCCAGCATCGGAGGGCCCGCCACGTCGCCGATGCAGTAGACGCCCGGCGCGGTGGTCTCCAGGGTTTCCAGGTTGACCTTCACGAAGCCGCGGTCGGAGAGCTGGACACCGGCCTCCTGGAACCCCATGGACTCGGTGTTGACCGCTCGCCCGGCGGCCATCAGCACCTTCTCCACCTCGATGGTCTCGGTCTTCCCTCCGGCCGCGACCTCCAGCGTCACCTTGTCTTTGGCGACCGTGGCCTTCTTCACCTGCGCGCCCGCCAGCACCGTGATGCCGCGCTTCTTGAAGCTCTTGGTCAGCACGTCGGACGACTCCGCGTCCTCCAGCGGCAGGATCCGCGGCAGGGCCTCGATCAGGGTGAGCTTGGTCCCGAAGGCGCTGAACACGTCGGCGAACTCGCAGCCGACCGCGCCGGCGCCGACGATCGCCATGGTCTTCGGCGCCTGCTCCAGGAAGAGCGCTTCGTCCGAGCTGATGACCGTGGTCTTGTTGATCTCCAGGCCGATCTGCGGAATGCCCTTCACCCGCGACCCGGTGGCGATCACCAGCCCCTTCTTCGCCTCGTAGCTCTCGTTGCCGACTTTGACGGTCCGGTTCTTCCCCAGGACCCCGGTGCCCCTGATGACCGTGATCTTGTGCTTCTTCATCAGGAACTCGACGCCCTTGGAGTTCTGTTCGGAGACCTTGCGGGAGCGGCGCATGGCGACGCCGTAGTCGGTCTTGACCGTGCCCACCTCGACGCCGAGGTCCTTGGCCTCGTGGGCGGCGAGGTTGGCGACGTAGGCGCTATGCAGCAGCGCCTTGGTGGGGATGCAGCCGATGTTGACGCAGACGCCGCCGAGCTTGTCCCGCTCGACCACGGCCGTCGTCAGTCCGAGCTGCGCCGCGCGGATGGCGCAGACGTACCCGGCCGGCCCACCGCCCACCACGATCACGTCGAACGAATTGGTCGCCACTGCAAGGCCTCCCTGGGAGTGTCGCTGTGTCATGGTGTCATCCTGAGCGCAGCGAAGGGGGCCATGCCGGCATGGGCCCCTTCGACTTCGCTCAGGGTGACAACGCTCGCTAGTACACCATCGCCAGCGGGTTCTCCAGCATGCCCTTGAGGGTCTGGAGGAACCGCGCGCCGGTCGCGCCGTCGATCACCCGGTGGTCGCACGACATGGTGAGCCGCATCCGCCGGCGGATGGTCACGGCCCCCTCGTGTACCACCGGCTGCTCCACCATCCGGCCGACCGCGATGATCCCCGCTTCGGGCGGGTTGATCACGGCGGTGAACTCGTGGATGTCGAGCATGCCGAGGTTGGAGACCGAGAAGGTCCCGCCGGTGTATTCCTCGGGTTTCAGCTTCCGTTCGCGCGCCCGGCCGGCCAGGTCCCGCGCCTCCGCGGCGATCTCCCGCAGGCTCTTGAGGTCGGTGTGGCGGATGACCGGCGTGATCAGCCCGTCCTCGATGGCGACCGCCATGCTGACGTGGACCTCGTTCCAGTACCGGATGTGGTCGTCCTGCCACCAGGCGTTGCACTCGGGGTGCTGCCGCAGCGCCATCGCCACGGCCTTGAGGATGATGTCGTTGAACGACACCTTCTCGCCGCCTGCCGCGAGCAGGGCCTCGCGCGCGTCCGCCGACCGCTCCATGTCCACTTCGGTGGTGAGGTAGAACGTCGGGATCGGGCCGATGGACTGCGAGAGCCGCTTGGCGATGGTCTTCCGGATCTGGGTGAGGGGAACATCCTGGTACGGCGGGGCCGTGGGGCTGCGGGGCGGCGGGGCAGCGGCACCGCGCGCTGCTGGTGCGGCCTGAGCGGCACCCTCGAGGTCGCGGGCGATCACGCGCCCCTCGGGTCCCGAGCCGGTGACGCCTGAGAGATCGATCCCCTTCTCGGCCGCCATTCGGCGGGCGAGCGGGGAGGACTTCACCCGGCCGGCGGGTCGCGGCGCCGACGGTTTGGTCGGCTGCTGCCCGTTGCCTTCGGTGACTGCCTCCGCCGCCGGCGCGGGCGGCATGGACGACGGCCGATTCCGGTCCGGCGCCGGTTGGGTCGCCTGCTCCTGAGCCGCATCGGCCTTTGGCGCGGGCTTCCGGGCCGGCGTCGCTGCCCCGCCGTCCTCCACTTTTTCCCCCGCCTCCCCGATCACCCCGACCAGCTCCGACACCGGCACCGTCGTTCCGGCCGGGACCAGCTGCTTCAGCAGCGTCCCGCCGGCGCGCGCGACCAGCTCCATCACGGCCTTGTCGGTCTCCACCTCCGCCAGCACGTCGCCCACGGCGACGGCCTCGCCCTCCTGCTTCTTCCACTCGACCAGCCGCCCCTCTTCCATCGTGGGGGACAACGCTTCCATCACGACCTTGGTGCTCATTCGTCCCGTTCCCTGTACAAGACCTCGTTGACGGCGGCCACGATCTTTCCCGCGTCCACTTTCGCGGCGCGCTCCAGGTGCTTGTTGTACGGCATCGGGACGTCGGCGCCGGTGACCCGGAGGACCGGCGCGTCCAGCTCGTCGAAGACCTCGCGCTGGATGGTGTCCACCACCTGCGCGCCGACGCCGGCGAACGGCCAGCCCTCCTCCGCGACGACGCAGCGGTGGGTCCGTGCCACCGACTCGAGGATCGTCTCGGTGTCGAGCGGTCGAATGGTGCGGAGGTCCACGACCTCCGCCTCGACGCCTTCGCCGGCCAGCTGCTCCGCCGCCTTCAGCGCCAGGGCCACGGTCTTGGAGTGGCAGATCACGGTGACGTCGCCGCCGCTCCGCTTCACGTCGGCCTGGCCCAGCGGCACCACGTGCTCACCTTCGGGCACCTCGCCCTTGGTGTTGTAGAGCATCTCCCCCTCGATGAACACGATGGGGTTGTCGTCCCGGATCGCGCTCTTGAGCAGGCCCTTGGCGTCGGCGGGGGTGGCGGGCATCACCACGATCAGCCCGGGGACGTGGGCGTAGAAGCTCTCGAAGGCTTGGGAGTGCTGGGAGGCGAGCTGGAGGGCGGACCCGCCCGGCCCGCGGAACACCGCCGGCACCCCGACCTGTCCGCCCGACATGTAGCGCATCTTGGCCGCGGAGTTGACCAGCTGGTCGATCGCCAGCAGCGCGAAGTTCCAGGTCATGAACTCCACCACCGGCCGCAACCCCACCATCGCGGCCCCGACGCCGACGCCGGCGAACCCCAGCTCGGTGATCGGCGTGTCGACCACCCGCATGGGCCCGAACTCGTCGAGCAGGCCGCGGCTGACCTTGTAGGCGCCCTGGTAGACCCCGACTTCCTCGCCCATGAGGAACACGTCGGGATCGCGCTGCATCTCTTCGCGCAGCGCCTGATTGAGGGCGTCGCGATAGGTGATGACGGCCATATCCGTCAGCCCCCGATCCCCGGGGTTCCGCGGCCGTCGTCACCCTGAGCGAAGCGAAGGGGCCTGAGCCCCGGCATGGCCCCCTTCGCTTCGCTCAGGATGACAACGGCGGTACCATCTGGCTCCGCTCTACGAATCCGCATACACATCCCTGTACAGCTCCTCCATCTCCGGATCCGGCGCCTCGTCCGCGAACTGGTAGGCGTCGTTCACCTCGTCCCCGACCTCCTTGTCGAGCGCCTTGACCCCGGCCTCGTCCAGCAGCCCCTCGGCGATGAGGCGCTGGGACCAGACCGCGATCGGATCGCGCTTCCGCTGGTCCTCCACCTCTTCCTTCGTGCGGTAGTGCCCGTGGATCGGGTCCGACATCGAGTGACCCATGAAGCGGTAGGTGCGCACTTCGAGCAGGGTGGGGAGCTTGCCGCTGCGGGCGCGCTCGACGGCGCGCTCCATGGCCGCGTGCATGATCAGCACGTCCTGCCCGTCCACCACCTCGTTGGCCATGTCGTAGGACGAGGCGCGCTCCGAGATGTCGTAGATGGCGCTGGCCCGCTCCAGGGCGGTGCCCATGCCGTAGCGGTTGTTCTCGCAGAGGTAGATGCAGGGCAGCTTCCAGAGCGCGGCCATATTGAGCGCCTCGTGGAAGGCGCCGTTGTTGACCGCGGCCTCGCCGAAGTAGCACACGGCCACCTGCTCGGTGTCGCGGTACTTGGCGGCGAACGCCATGCCCGTGGCGAGTGGAATATGGCCGCCCACGATGCCGTGTCCGCCCAGGAAGCCGAGCGAGGCGTCGAAGAGGTGCATCGAGCCGCCTTTGCCCTTGGAGCCGCCGGCCGCCTTGCCGAACAGCTCGGCCATGACCGTCCGAGCGCTGATGCCGCGGGCGAGCGCGTGTCCGTGCTCCCGGTAGGAACAGGTGATGTAGTCGTCGGGCCCCAGCGCGGCGAGGCTTCCCACCGCGACCGCCTCCTGCCCGATGTACAGGTGACAGAAGCCGCCGATCTTGCCCAGGCTGTAGGCCTCGCCCGCCTTCTCCTCGAAGCGGCGGATCAGCAGCATCTGGCGGAGCCAGTCGCGGTGGACGTCGGCGCGCTCGGGGTCGAGCCCGCCGCGGGGGCGTGGGCGGGACTGCGCGGTGGTGGCCATCAGGCGCCCGCTCCGGCGGCGCGGGCCTGATCCCACGCATGATACGACGACCGGGTGAGCGGACTCGATTGCACGTGGGTGAATCCCATCGCCAGACCGATGTCCCGCAGCTCGGCGAACTCGTCGGGGGTGTAGTAGCGGGCCACCGGGAGGTGCGCTGCCGACGGCCGGAGGTACTGGCCGAGGGTGAGAATGTTGACGTCGCTCCGCCGAAGGTCGCGCATGCAGACCAGCAGCTCGTCCCACTCCTCGCCCATGCCGAGGATGATGCCCGACTTGGTGAGCCCGTCGGGCACCATGCGCCGCGCGCGGGCCAGCAGCTCCAGCGCCCGCCCGTACCGCCCGCCCGGTCGCGCCAGCCGATAGAGTCGTTCGGCCGTCTCCAGGTTGTGATTGAGGATGTCGGGGCGGGCGTCCATCACGATCCGGAGCGCGCGCTCGGCGCCCTTGAAGTCGGGGATGAGGACCTCGACCGTCGTATCCGGCAGCCGCCGGCGGATCTCGGTGACGCATCCCGCGAAGGCCTCGGCACCGCCGTTGGGCAAGTCGTCGCGGTCCACCGAGGTGATCACCACGTGCTCCAGGCCCATCCGCTCAACCGCGTCGGCCAGGCGGACCGGCTCCAGCGGATCGAACGCCTTCGGGGTGCCGTGGGCGACCGCGCAGTAGGTGCAGTTGCGGGTGCACACGTCGCCCAGAATCATGAAAGTGGCGGCCTTGTGCTCCCAGCATTCACCGATGTTGGGGCAGCGCGCCTCCTCGCACACCGTGTGCAGCCCCAGCTCGCGCATCATGGATTTGATGTGCCCATAGTTCGGGCCGCCGGGCGCCTTCACCTTGAGCCAGGATGGCTTGCGCGCCGGCGCCGGAACCGGCGTGGCGGGGGAGGGGCCGCCCGGCGCGTCGGGCGCCAAGCGGGTCAGTTGTACCAGCGGAACCGCCACTCTCTCACTCTCCGGAATCGCGGATCGTCCTGTAGATCGGGCGAAAGCTAGCCCGGGACGGAGAGGGAATCCACCGGCTGGCTGCACTTCTGGGTGAGCGTCCGGGCCGCGCCGAGCGCATTGGTGGAAGTCTTCTCCTGCTCCTCGGTGGGGCCCCGGTGGGTGGTGTACTCCGCGAACGTCTTGGCATCCACCGTCAGATTGGTGATGGCGTCGCCTGAACCGGGGGCCACCTGGATCTCGAGGCGGTCCACGATCCGGCGGAACTGCACGTCCGGCCGCCGCTGGGAATCGTCGAACTTCCTGGCGGTGATCCGGAACTCATCCACGTCGTACGACGTCTGGTCGAACCCGACCGACTTCAGCTCCTTGCGCAGGCACTCGAACGCGTCGGGCGCCGGCACCGGGCTGGTCGCCGTAACGGTGGTGGTTCTGGGTCCTCCGACACACCCGCTGACCACGGCGACGAGGGCCAAGAGCGTGAACACTGGTGCAGACGTGGCGGGCATCCGGGCGCCTGCCGGCGACAGACCTGGGAACATCGAGGAAGGCCTTTCGATGGAGGTGACGAGTGTCGGGCCTGAATCTACATCGCACCTGATGATGCGGGCAAAACGACGGCGGCCCCCTTCCGGGGGCCGCCGAAGCACTCGGTTGCGCGGCGATGCCTAGAAGAACAGCATCAGGCCGAACGCCGGCGCGAAGGAGGTGTTGTCTTCCGTCGCGTCGATGTCGTCCTTGCCCATCGCGTAGTTGACCTCGCCCACGACCTTGAGCGACTTGGTGGCCTGGAAATAGATGCCGCCCGAGATCAGGGTGTTCTCGATCTTGCCCTCGCCGCCTTCGGTCTCGGCGGCCTTCAGGAAGTTCGAGCCGTAGCTGCCGGCCACGGTGACCTTGCTGTTGGCCGGGGTGAAGGTGAGCTGGCCGATGAAGCCGTAGGAGTCACGGAGGTCGTCGCCACCGTTGGCGCCGCAGGTCCCGCCGGTGCAGGTGCCCTGGTTGAACATCAGCGTCGTGCCGATGCCCTTGCCGAAGAAGCCCGACCCGGTGAGCGAGAAGGTGGAGCTGCCGAACCGCACGCCACCGCTCGCGCCGAACGCCGAGGCGCTCTCGTCGTTGAGCGGGTTCTTGTTGCTCTGCGCGGTCCCGCCGACCCAGACTTTGGTGTTGCCAGCGGTCCAGACGCCTTCGGCCTCGACCCGTGGAATCTGGGTCTTGCTGTAGGGGCCGTTGACGGCAGCCTCGAAGAGACCGATCGACAGCTGGAACGGACGGCCGGCGACGGTGGAGTACGTCATCTGCGCTTTGAAATTCGGGTAGTTGTAGCCGAACCCGATGCGGCCGAGGGTGGTCCCGCCGCCGCCGGCGCCCGGGGTGCCGGCGCTACCGGTCGCGCCGACGCCGAACAGGGTCTGGTCGGTCAGAATGTTCTGCCGCTGAAAGAGACCGATCTCGCGGCCGGCGAGGATCTGGCCCCACGACCCACCGACAGTCAGGAAGACCTGACGCATGTCGATCTGGGCGCCGAAGCAGTCATGGACTCCGGTGCCGCAGTTGATCTGGGGCGCGAAGCCGAAGTGCACGCCGAGGTCCGTGCTGCCCTCTTTCCCCTTCGCATCGAACACCGCGAAGGCCGGCAGGAGGCCGGTGCGGATGCGGGTCTCGCTCTCACCGGCGGCCGGCACGATGACACCCGCCGTCTCGCCGTCGTCTCCGAACGACTCGTAGGTCAGGAACGCGTTCACATTGCCGGCGAATGTGAAGCTCCAGCCGTTGCTCATCTGCATCGTGAGCTGGGCTTCGGCGGCTTGCGCCGCGCCTAACGCCAGACCCATGCACAACAGTGCGACTCGCTTCATAGGTGCGTCTCCCCTTGTGAAGAAATGACCGCCACGACAGTCAACCACTGGGACGAATTCCTGCACCTGCAACTCGGACCGCGCTCGGGCGCGGGTGTCAATTCGGGCGAGTGAGTATTGCGTTCACCTCCCAAAACGCGTACCAGGTCGGCAACGGACGGTGGTTGTGCCACCAGTAGTAGTCGCTGATCCGGCTCGCGTAGACGTTTGCACCGTACGGGAAGCGGAACCCGCCTGATTTGCGCCGCTCCCCGATCGCCCGGGTCAGACCGGCCGAGTCGCCGGTCCATTCGCAGCCCTGTCGCTGCGCTCGGAGCTGCTCTGCCGTGCAGGCTCGCTCCGCCGCCTGGCCCAATGCCGCGCCGGCCAGGAATCCCTCCACGTATGCGGTCTGTGCTTCATGCCCCATCCGGCCCCAATCGGTGCCGTCGCGCTCGAGCCAGTGAGTCGGGTCCTGCGCCGACCACGCCTGCACGGCGAGCACGCCCACTGCCCCCAGCGCCATCCACCACCAGCGAGTCATCATGCGCAACGAAGTGGCCGGCAGGGACCCCGATGCCCGGGAGCCCCACCGGCCGGGTTCAACGTTTACTTCCTGGCCTTCGGGAGGCCGAAGACCAGCAGTGCGTCACCGAGAGGGAAGCTGAGCTGGAAGTTTCCGCCGCACGCCACCGCGACGAACTGCTCACCCCCGTGCGTGAAGGTCATCGGAGCCGAGTTGCAGCCCGCGCCGCCGTTGAATTGCCACAGCAGCTTGCCGGTCTTCGACTCGTACGCGTTGAAATTGCCGTTGCCTTCGCCGGTGAACGTGAGCCCCCCGGCCGTGGCCAGCGCGCCACCCATCATCGGCTGGGGCACCTTGTTCTGCCAGGCGATCTTGCCGGTCTTGAGGTCCACCGCACTGTAGAGCCCGTATTGCTCCTCGCCCGGGATCGCCACGAAGGCGGAGCCGAGCCAGAGGCGACCCTTCTCCCATGGCGCGGAGTGCACCTTGTAGTGCATCGGCTGGTGCAGCGCCGCGACGAACGCATAGTCCAGCGTGGGATCGATCGCGATCGGCGACCACTCCGCGCCACCGTTGGCGCCCGGCAGCATCCGGGTGCCTTCCGGCGTCGGCAGGGCGAAGATGTTCTCGTGCGGAACGAAGTTGGTACTCTTGCGAACCAGCTTGCCGGTGGCGGCGTCGAGGACGTACACCCAGCCGGTCTTGCCGGCGTGGACCACCACCGTCTTGCCGGCCAGCTTGGTCACCACCGGCGGCGAGACCGCGTCGAGGTCCCACACGTCGTGCGGCACCGTCTGGTAGTACCACTTCGTCTTGCCGCTGGTGGCGTCGATCGCCACCACGGCGTCGGTGTAGAGGTTGTCGCCGGGGCGGAGGCTGCCGTCGAGGTCCGGTGAAGGATTGCCCACCGCGACGTACAGGGTGTTGGACCCCTTGTCGTACGCCGGGGTCATCCAGACGCCGCCGCCGCCGCGGGTCCACGCGTCGGCATACTTGGCGCTGTCGGCCTTCTCCTTGGCGATGTCGCGGTGCAGGTCCGCCTCTTCCGCCTTCGGCGCCCAGGTACCCCACCAGCCGTTGGGCGCCTTCTCGTCGAAGGTCGGGTCGCCCTTGGGCGCCGGAATCGAGTACCAGCGCCAGACCTGCTCGCCGCTGCCGGCGTTGTAGGCGGTGACGTGGCCCCGAATGCCGTACTCGCCGCCCGAGACCCCGACGATGATGTTGTCGCCGACGACGAGCGGCGCGTGGGTGATGCTGTACCCGAACGCGGGGTCGGCCACCTCCTTGTCCCACAGGACCTCGCCGGTCTTGGCGTCGAGCGCGACCAGGTGGGCGTCGAGGGTCCCCATGTAGACGTGGGCCCCTCCGTGGATGGCGACCCCGCGATTGTTCGGGCCGCAGCAGAAGATGGTCGTGCCCAGTTTATGCTCGTACCGCCACAGCTCCTTGTTGGTGTTCAGGTCGTACGCCATCGCGGTGTTGTAGGGCGTGGTGACGTACATGACGCCGTTCTGCACGATCGGCGTATTCTCGAAGGAGCCGAGCCGGGTGATGCCGGTCTGGAAGATCTTCCGGGGCACCAGCTGGGCGACGTTGCCGGTGTTGATCTGCTTGAGTGTGGACCAGCGCTGATTCCAGTCGTTGCCGCCATAGGTCGTCCAGTCGCCGCTCTGCGCGGCGAGGGGCCCGGCCAGGGCCAGCAGCACGGGGACTACCGACCAACCCGGCCTTATCGCCATACGCACTCTCCCTCGGGGGTCAGGGTTAATCTCGGCCGGCGGTGAGGAGCCCGGCGAATGACTCGGAGCGGCCGGAGGCCGCTCGAGCGGTACCTTTCCAGTGAGTATCCCGTCAGCGTGGTGGACAGCCGGCGGGAAGCGGCGGGCGGGGCGCCCGCAAGCCTCTGCATATGCGTATCGGTAACGACGGCCGGTGAGGCCGCGGGATCGACGCCGGCCTGCCGGCGCCGGGTAATTTCTCGGAAGCGTTAAGTGATTTAACGGCTTACAATTTGTTGAGCCTGGTGCGGGCGTCAAGTCCCCGGGGTCGAGGCTACGGCTCCGTTCGATCCAGTTAACGGCAGCCAAACCCATGGACTGCAAAAACTTGCGTGCTTTACCAGGCTACCGGAACAGTACGGCCGCCTTGGCGAGCGTGGTCCAGATACCCCAGAGGAGAGGCACCGAAACCAACAGCCAGGCCACCCCGACCAGCAGCCAGCTGCCGGAGGAGGGTGCCGCGGGTGAGTCGTCAGTCGCCATTGCAGTCTCCCGACTCCGGGGTTACCCGGTGAAACAATATTCGTGGGGCAGGTATTTTATGCAATCCGGCGGGCCGGCTCAGGCCTTGGCCGCCGCCCCTCGCAGGAGGCTGCGCTCGCGCTCGAGCTCCATCTCCGACATGTACCAGCGCTCCGCCACCGGACGAACCGCCAGGTTGCAAAAGAAGCCCACGACCAGCAGAGCCGCGAGCAGGTACATCGTGACGTTGTAGGCCTGCGCCGCCGGGACACCGTGCTGGATCTGATACTCGCGGATGTAGTTCACCAGCACCGGTCCGAGGATGCCGGCCGCGGACCACGCCGTCAGCAGTCGTCCATGGATAGCCCCGACGAACTGGGTGCCGAAGATGTCGGCCAGATAGGCCGGCACCGTGGCGAACCCCCCGCCGTACATCGTGAGGATCACGCAGAAGATCATCACGAACAGCGCCACGCTTCCGATCCGCCCGGCGAACGGCGCCGCCGCATAGAGCGCCGTGCCCAGCGCGAAGAAGACCGCATAGGTGCGCTTCCGGCCCAGATAGTCGGAGAAGGAGGCCCAGCCGATCCGGCCGCCGATGTTGAACAGGCTGAGCAGCGCCGCGAAGGCGGCCCCGATGGTCGCGAGCTGCGCCTTCTGATCCCCAGCCAGATCGCGAAGCGCCAACCCGTCGAGGCCGATCAACCGCCCGCCGAACACCTCCTGGATCATCGGCGAGGCCATGCCGATCACCCCGATTCCCGCGCTCACGTTGAGGCACAGGACGGCCCATAGAAGCCAGAACTGCGGAGTCTTCCAGGCCTGATCCACGTGCACGTGGCGGGTCGTGATCATCGGCGGGCGCAGGGCGGCGTGCTCGGTGGTGAGCGCCTGCTGCTTGGGGACCCGCGGCGCGACGGACCAGTCGGGAGGCGGGATCCGATAGCCGAACGCGCCGGCCACCATGGCGAAGAAGTAGATCACGCCCATCGTGAGGAAGGTCTCCATCACCCCGACGGAGGTCGGCGTGGCGTAGTGCTTCATCAGGAGGTCGGCCAGGGGCGCGCCGATCATGGCGCCGCCGCCGAAGCCCATGATCGCCATGCCGGTCGCCATGCCGCGCCGATCGGGGAACCATTTGATCAGGGTGGACACCGGCGAGATGTAGCCGAGGCCCAGCCCACAGCCGCCGATCACGCCCGACCCCAGCCACATGAGCCAGATCTGGTGCAGGTGGACGCCGAGCGCGGAGATCAGGAACCCGCCGGCCCAGCAGAACGCGGCCACCACACCCGCCTTACGCGGACCGGCGTGTTCGAGCCAGCGGCCGAACACCGCCGCCGAGGAGCCGAGGAAGACGAAGAAGAGCGTGTACATCCAGCCCAGCATGCTGATCTGCCAGTCGCACGACGTGGCGGTGAGCAGCTGGAAGAACCCCATGTCCTCCGGACACGGCACCGGCTTGGTGATGCCGACGGCCCGGCTCAGCGGCAGCCAGAACACGCTGAACCCGTAGGCCATCCCGATGGAGAGGTGAATGGCGAGGGCCGCGGGCGGCACCAGCCACCGGTTGAACCCCGGCTGCGCGATGATCCGTTCCCGCGAGAGCAAGCCCGCCATCAGCAGCCTCCTGGATGTAGTTTTCCTGGGACGACTAACCTACCGATCACCGACGGAAAGGCCAGAGCGACGCATGAAGTGGCCGGCGATCTACCTGATGACGATGTTCCTCGCACTTTCCCTGGCCGAGCCCTCGGCGGCCCAGACCTCGTCTGCTGTGGAAAGCGCACCGTGGCTGACCACCGACTCGGCCTCCCGCACTGCGACGATCACCCTCGAGGTTACCGCACCGGCCGGCTCGCGGTCGGCGCTCGTCAATGGCTATCGGGAAGGCGGGGTTCAGGTCGTGGTGCCGCTCCGGTGGACCGTCCGCTGGAACTGGACCTCGACCGACTCGGCCGGCAAGCACAGCCTGGTACTGATGGCCGAGCGTGAAAAGCTCCCGCTCGAAGGCGGGCGCCCCGCATTCACCAACGCGATGACCCGAAGCGTGACGGCCGGCCTGCCGGGCGGTCAGACGGATGTTACGACCTTCGAGGCCGAAGAGGCGGGGTGGTTCTGGCTGCTCTGCGGCGTGCCGGAGCACGCGTTGGCCGGGGAGTGGATCGGGTTCAGGGTGGATCCGGAGGCGAGCATGCCCGCCGTCAAGGTCCGAACGCCGCCCGTCTCACCCTGAACGACCCGCGCCCCGCCCTCACACCGGGTCTTTCTCCCTCAGCAGCGCCTCCACCTCCCGCTCCCAGTCCCGCACTTGCTTCGCGTGCTGCGCGCCGGTCGCGGGGCCGTAGAATCCCGCGTGAATCCGGCGCACCTTGCCGTCCCGGCCGAGGAATATCGTGGTCGGGAACGAGGTGAACCCCTGGAGCTGGGGTAGCGTCGCCGCGGCGGCCTCGGTGTCGTTGATGCCCGCCAGGAGCAGCGTGAACGGAATGCCGAACTTCTCCCGGTAGCGCCGCACCTGCCGCCGGTCCACGGCGGTATCGCCCGACACTTCGTACGCCAGTCCCACGATCTCCAGGCCCTGTTTATGGTACTTCCGGTGCAGCCGCACCAGCTCCGGCGCGGCGTCGTGACAGGTCGGACACCAGGTCCCGAAGACATCCACCACGACGACTTTCCCCTTGAACCGCGGGTCGCGCTCGGTGACCACGCGGCCGTCGAGATCGGGGAAGGAGAAGCGAAACGGCTGGGTGGTGTCGGCCTGGGTGTTCTCGGTGACGGCCTTGAGATGCGCTGCACCGCTGCTCCGCACGGCGATCCAGGGGGTCTGAGTCCGGAGCCCGGCGTGGAAGACGCCCCGCAGGGTGTCGGGCGTGCCGCCGCCCCCGCCCAACGCACCGGTCAGCATGTAGACGTAGGAGCCGTCGAAGTGGGCGAGCGCGAAACTGTCGCCCTTGACCCCGCCCGCGAAGTGGCCGTAGTCCCCGGTGTTGGAGATGATGGTGCCTTCGAGCCCGGCCTCGCCGTTGCGCAGCTCGATGACCCGGGGACTGGTGCCGAAGTCTCCGATCCACATCGCGTCCCATCGTCCCAGAAGGCGGCCGGGGCCATGACTCGTCGGCCACCGGCCGCGAGACGCCCGGAAGGGAATCACCCTGGGCCCGCGATTGCCCACGTTCCGGTAGGTGCCGCTCAGCGAGTCGCCGGCGAGCCGCGCGCTGATCGTCGCGGCGTAGTCGGCCATCTCCAGGACCACGCTGTCGCCGGCCGGGCGCACGGCGGAGAAGGGTTGGCACCGGGACCCGTTGCACAGCTCCCCGCGCCACTCCGATCCTCTTCGATCGAGCCGCACTCCGAATCGGAGCTCGCCGCCCGCGATGTCCAGCGCCGCGCGCCATTCGCCCTCGGGCGAGGCGTTGCGTCCGGTGGGAAGCGCCAGGACCAGCGCCATCAGAGCGGCGGTCCTCATCCCTCCTCGCCGGCGCCGGAGGGCACGCTCAAACCCCCGCCCGAGTAGCGCTCCCCGGCCTCGACCTTCGCCCCGACCGCATTGCCGCGCCACGGCGCGGGACACGCGAAGGCCGAGCTGTAGGCGCAGAACGGATTCCGTGCGCGGTTGAAGTCCAGCCGGTAGCGTCCGCCGCCGGCCGGAACCAGAGAGACGAACCGGCCCGCGGGATAGGTCCCGGCCTCGTTGGTGTCATCCCGGAAAAAGATCTCCAGCTCCGATTCGTCCGCCATGCCCGTCGGAATCCGGCGCACGTGGAGACGCACCGCCCGTCCGTCGATGGGCACCGTCACCGTGCCTGCTTCCACGGCCTCGGTCTCGATCCCGTCGAGGGCCAGCAGCCGGACCTTGCCCGGCTGCTCGGGAGGCGACATCGGTCCTACGAAGACCAGGGTCGGATCGTAGTCGTAGTACTCGGCTGCCTTCTCGCGTCGGTCGGGTCCGAACACGGTGAGCACCCGGCGTCCCGGAACGCCACCCGACATCACGGTGAAGGAGCCCAGGGCGACGGGTCGCCCCGCCGGAAGCACCCGGCTGCCTTCCGGACCCTCCAGGCTCACCGCGCCGTCACGCTCGCCGACGCGATGCTCGGTCACGCCCGCGAGGGGCACATCCGTCCCCGGCGGACCGAGCGTCATGCCCGGTCCGATCGGCTGCTGCGCGATCGCTGCGAGCGGGGAGTTGGGTGCCTCGGAGAGCCATTCGGCGAACGCCGCGCGCTCCCGGGCGATGTCGGGTGGCGGTGCCTGGGCGTGAAGCGGAGCGGTGAGCGCGACAGCGACCAGGGTCGTCGCCGGGAGACGACGAGAGATCACGACCGCTCGAGCGCGCCGACGAGTCTGATCGGCGTGGTAGGCTGCGCCGACCCCGACTCCGGTTCCACCGTGACCGCCGCCGCGCTGACCTCGCCGTCGGCGGGCACCGGGATCTGCTCGACCTTCACGTGGCCGTTCGGCTCGGGCTTGAATGTGACCGAGGGTACCGGAATGCCGTCCTTGATGAACCAGAGCTGGAAGGCGTGACCCGCGGGCAGGGCGCCCAGCTTGTAGCCGTGCACGATGGCCCGGTTCCGCTGCCGGTCCCAGAAGAGCTGGATGAGTGGATCGGGATCGCCGCTGGCCGTGAGCTGGAACATCTTGACCCCGGGCTCGAAGATCGAGTTGAGCGTCGCTTCCCGGGCGCGCAGCCGGTCCGACGTCTGGGCGAGCTGCTGCATCGCGCTGCCAAGCTGAGCCCGGAGATCGCGCACCTCACGGTGCTGGACAGCCCCGAATCCGAGGCCCACGACCGCCAGCAGTCCCGCCGCCAGCGCGCCCCATGGAACACCGCCGCGCCGCGCCGCCCCGGAGGACCGGGCAGACGGAGTCCGCATCCGGGCCAGCACCCGCTTGCGCAGGTCCGGCGACGGCGCGGACTCGGGGCCGCCCAACGCCAGCAGGGCGGCGACCTCCCGATACTCCGCGACCTCGCGCTGGGCCTCCGCCGAGCCGGCGAGGTAGGCCTCGAACTGCCGCGCCTCGTCGGCCGAGAGCGCGCCGAGCGCGTAGGCCGCCGCGAGATCCTGCAGGGATTCCTGCTCGGGCTGAGTCATCGGCCGCGCTCGAAGTAGAACGGTCGCAGGGATTCACGGAGCTTCTGCATGCCCAGGCGCACCCGTGTCTTGATGGTGCCGAGCGGCTCCTGGAGCAGCTCGGCGATCTCGGATTGCGAGAGTCCCTCGAAAAACGCCAGCTCGATCGCGCGACGCTGCGGCGGGGAGAGCGTCTCGAGCGCCGCCTGAACCTGGGTCCGCCGCTCGGCGTATTCCACACCGCTCGACGGATCCGGCCGCCACCCGCTCATCCCCGGCGAGGTATCGGGGCGCTCGGCCGCCGCCGTCGCGGTGATGCGGTCGCGCCGGCTGCGGGCCCGCACCAGATCGAGCGCCCGGCTTCGGGCGATGGTCGTGAGCCACGCGGCCACCGAGCCGCGTCCCGCCTCGAATCTGGTCGCCTCCCGCCAGGCCTGCGCCAACGCGTCGAGGACGACCTCCTCCGCGTCCGCGCGCTGGCCCACGATCCGGTACGCGACGGCGTACAGCACCTGGCCGTACCGGTCGTACAGTTCCGCCATGGCTTGCTCGTCGCCACCGGCGGCCCGAGTGATCAGCTCGGTGTCGCCGGCGGGCATCGGCCCGGGGAGGGTGCTACGCATCAGCCATGGCTCGCGGGGAATCCTGGTCGTGTCACTGGTCGTGGCTTGCCTCTCGTCTCTGAGTCTACCTGCGCCCGGGACGGCTTTACAAGCAGCCGGCGGCGGCCCGGCGGTCATGGCAGCGCCTTCGGTCCATCCCCTCGGGTGAAGATCAGCGTCGCCGGCCGGGCGGCACAGGCGGTGCGGACCACGTTCACCTGGTCGGTGAATCGGTCCGTGAGAATCTGGTTGACGACCGTCGCGCCGGAGAGCCCGATCGGCGCCCTGCCTCCGACCCTGACGATCAGGACGTCCCCCGCGGGCTCCGCGCCCATCCACTGCAGCTGGACCGCGGCACCGCGCCGATCCACCAGCCGGAATCGATCCATGACGTGGGGGCGGATCGATCCTCCCTCCGACGCATCCTCGGCGAACACGCGGATCGTGACGTGCACCGAGTCCCCGCCGCACGTCAGCTCCGCCGACGAAGTGTGCGTCGGATGGCCTGCCGCCGACAGCAGCACGGCGGCAAGGACGACACCCCCGCCGCGGCTCACCACGGCAGCCGGTCCACTGCCATCGAGGCCGCCACCAGGACGACCATTGCCGAGACGGCCACCACCCGGGCGCGATGGCCCAGCAGCCGGTCCACGCCGGAGAGCGCGACCGCGGTCGCGGAGAGGATCACCAGCTGCCCCAGCTCGATTCCTGCGTTGAAGCCGAACAGGGGCACCACGATCGATCCGCTGAAGAGACTCCGCAGGTAGTTGGCGAAACCCGCGCCGTGCACCAGGCCGAACACGCCGGCGAAGACCGGCCGGTAGCGGCCGCCAAGCGGCGCGGTCGCTCGGTCGCGCACCGCGAGATTCTCGATCCCGGTGGCCACGATGGTGATCGGAATGAGGAACTCGATCACATCGGTCGGGAGTGTCATCGCGCCCGTGACCGCGAGCGCCAGCGTCACCGAATGGCCCACGGTGAACGCGGTGACGACCCAGACCGCCGCCCGCCAGTCGCGGCCTCGGTAGATCGCCGCGAGCGCCAGGAGGAAGAGCACATGGTCCAGCGCCGCCGGGTCGGCGATGTGGTGGAATCCCATCCGGACGAACGCGACGAGCTCGGACACGGATCAGTCTTCCCCCGCCGAGAGACGAGCCAGCGTGGCTCGCGCGAGCCGCGGCTGGAACGGATGCCACTGGGGATTGATCTCAAGGGCCGTCTCCAAGTGCCGCCGGGCCGCCGCCCGCCGGCCCAGCGCCGCCTCGATCGTTCCGGCGTGGAAGAACAGCATCGCGTCCTGCGTCCCCATGGCGAGCGCCCGGGCCATCGCCTCACCGGCCTCGGCGTCGCGACCCGACCGGTGGAGCGCCCAGGCCAGCAGGTCCCAGCCGTAGACGTCCCGGCGACCCCGGATCTCCTCCCGGGCCCTGGCGAGCACCGCGGAGACATCGCGCCCCTGGTCGAGAAGGTGGAGACTCCAGCCCCGGTGAAACTGATCGGACTGTGCCCCGACCGCGACCGACATCGCGTGGTCGTACTCGGCGCTTCGCGCGCTGTCGCCGACGGCGGCGTAGCCGAGCGAGAGCAGGGCGAGCGTGGCCGGGTCCAGCGTCCGGGCGATGGCACGCTCTCCCAGGTCGATCGCGTCGCGCCAGCGGCGCCGCGCCAGCGCCAGACGGGCGAGGCCATCCAGCAGACGGTGGTCGTCGGGCGCGATGGAGAAACCGGCCGCGAGCTCGCGCTCGGCCTCGTCGAGACGGCCGTGCCTGCGTGCCAGATCGCCGAGCCGCCAGTGGAACCAGGCGAGCTGGGAGGCGGGCATGCCGTGCCGCCGGGCCGCCTCGTCACGCGCCTGCCGCAGCAGCTCCCGGGCCTCGGCGGGCCGTCCCCGGATCTCTTCCCACCGGGCGTAGCGCGGTGCGACGCCCAGGTCGCCACGGATGGTCTGCAGCGTGCCGAACGTTCTGCGCGCGTCGTCGTAGGCGCCCAGCTCGAGCTGGATCTCCCCCAGCATCGCCCGGGCGGGGCGTGCGGTCGAGTCCATCGCAACGAGGCGCTCCGCGACCGTGCGCGCCTCCACGAACCGGTGCCGGCCCATGAGGCTCGCCGCGAGCACCTGGAGTGCCGCCTCGTTGCGACCGCTCCGCAGCGCGAGCGAACGGCGGGCATGCTCCTCCGCGCGGACCAGATCGGCGTCGGCGCCGCCGATGCGGGACCGCTGGAGGTACAGCCGCGCCAGCTCGGCGTGATCCCGGGCGGCGAAGGAGTCGCGAGCGATGCGCGCGAGATAGAAGGAGAGATCGAGCTCGAGCACCCCGGCCTCCGCAAGCCGCGGCGCCGCCGTGGCCTCCGCGCCCAGGGACGCACGGGCCGACACGAGCGCGGCGCTCACCGCGCCAAGGAGCAACGCGGTGAGCGCCAGTCGCCGGCCCAACGCCGTCCGGTTCAGTTGGGCTCTCCGACGTAGGGGAAACCGGAGAGGATCGGAGAATCGGAGGCGACGTTGTCGCTGGTGAGGGCCTCCTTGCCGACCGCCCCGTCGGGATCGGCACCGAACGGATCGCCGAACACGGCGAGCAGGGCCAGGTCCACCACATCGTCGTCCAGCGCGCGCCCGCCGTACCCGTTGGCGAACGGCGCGAGCGGCAACCAGGTGAGCCAGCCGGCGGTGGCGGGGTCCTTGTCGGTCTGCACGATCAGCATGTCCGGGAGCAGCGCGCCGCCGAGCGTGTTGGCGTAATCGGCCGAGCGGCCGGCCACGCTGCCCGGGCCGGTGATGAAGCCGAGCGCCTCCGGGCCGATCAGGGCCACGTCGTCCTCCGGCCCGATGGAGCCGTGGGTCGGATGGCTGCGCTTGGCGAGCAGAACCTCGCTGACGAGCGGGTTGCCCAGCCGCTGGACCTGGTTGAACGTGCGGCGAGGCTGGTCGGGGCCGCTGCCGCCGTCGCCCTCGTCGTCGCTGCAGCCGGCCGAGACCAGGCTCGCGGCCGCGACGGCCACACCCAGGCTCCAGCGCCGGACGAAGGGCACGATGGTGTTGCGGTGCATGTCGATGTCTCCTCGTGTGGTGAGGCCGCGGTCAGCGGCTGATCGTTCCCCAGATGCCCAGCTTGCCGGGGGCGCCGTTCTCGAGCAGCGCGCTCGGCAGCTCGACGACGATGGACAGCACGTTGAAGCCGTCGACGTAGTTGATGCCGGGGTTGCGGAAGAAGAACGGCGCGGTCGGATTCGCCGGGAGCGCGCAGGGCGCGGCAAGCGGGCCGCCCACCGGCTTCCGGTCGGGCAGGATGCAGAAGGCGGCCTCGAGATCGAGGAAGAACGGGTCGTCGCGGGGCCCCGCGAACACCTGGATGTCGGAGGCGGTTCCCAGGACCGTGTTGATCGCGCCGGTGACGGCCGGGGTGGCGTCGGCGATCTGGTTCAACATCGCGCCCTGCACCGGCGGCGCGACCGGCCCCCGG
Source organism: uncultured Gemmatimonadales bacterium (assembly GCA_963826065.1). Lineage (GTDB taxonomy): Bacteria > Gemmatimonadota > Gemmatimonadetes > Gemmatimonadales > GWC2-71-9 > CAVVWJ01. The sequence goes on along the minus strand of CAWGVP010000002.1, from coordinate 761,426 downwards.
ACCTCCACCTGCTGCGCGGCTCCGCTACCGGTGAAGGACACCTGCACGACACGGTCTTCCTGGGCGTCCCCGTCGTTGTCGATCTTGAATTGGTAGAGCAGGTCGGGGTCGAACGACGCATCGGCCGCGGTCGCGCCGGGCGTGAGGAAGGCGCGGCTGTTCATGACCAGGACGATGCGGCCCGCGGCGGAGCCGGGGAACGCGTACACGTCGGTCATGTCCATCTTGGCATTGAGCTCGACTTCGGGGGTATCCTGGTGGTCCGACCCGATGGCTAGGCCCGCGGCGGCCGCCGTGCCGGCGAGCATGAGAAATCCGGCGGCGAGCGTTCGCCGGCGCGTAGTCGGTCTGGCGTGCATGACCATCCTTCTCCTGAGGCGAAAGTGGCGAGACGGCGCGCCGGTTGCGCGTCGTGACTGGCTTACGCCCGACGCGGGAGAATGGATGTATGGGTGTATGGGTGGAGGAACCGCGGTCAGCCTGAGCGCAGGGAAGGGGGCCATCCCCGGCATGGCCCCCTTCGACTTCGCTCAGGCTGACAATAGAGTCACCAGTGCCAGAAGCGGTCCGGCGAAAACGGTTCGAGATCCTCCGCCGCCGGTTCCTCGCCGACCAGCTGCTTGATGAGCATGCCGGTGAGCCCGGCCAGGAGAATTCCGTTGCGGCCGTGCCCGGTGGCGTACCACAGCCCCTGAAGACGCGGCTCCGAGCCGATGATCGGCAAACCGTCCGGCGTGACGGGCCGGAGCCCCGCCCAGGTACGCCGGACCTCGGAGCTGGTCAGCTTGGGACAGAGCGCGGTCACGGCCGCGAAGATCCGCGCCAGGCCGGCGGAGGTGACCTCGGGATTGAATCCGGCGTACTCCATGGTCGAGCCGGCGATGGCTTCCTGACCCCTCGCCATGAGATAGCCGCCGTGGCCGTACACGATGGCCCGCCGCGCCCCGGCCGGCCACGGAAGTGCGGCCATCTGCCCCCGCACCGGTGCCACTGCGACCGGTCGGGGCACGCCTCCGATCGCTCCGGTCCATGCTCCGGCCGCGAGAACCACATCGCCCGCCGCGTAGCGTCCCTTACCCCCGACGACCCCGATCACACGGTCGCCCCGGACCTCGACCGCGCTCACCGCGTCGCGTTCCATCGCCGCGCCCAGCCGGACGGCATCCTGCCGCAGCGCGCTGACGAGGCGCTCGGGCTCGACCGCGCCCTCGTGCGGCGCCCAGAGGCCGCCATGCGTGGGGCCGAGCCAGGGCCACCGGCTCTTCACCTCGTCCGCGTCGAGCCAGTCCGCGAGGTGGCCCTGCTGCCGCTGCCACGCGACCCGAGACCTCAGCTCTACAGCTTCGGCCTCGTCGGCGGCAACCCAGGCGATGCCTTCCTGCCAGAGCCCGATGTCGACGCCCGTGGCCTCGCGCAGGGCCTCCGCCAGCGGCCCGTAGTATTCCCTGGCGGCGAGACCCAGCTCGAGGAGCGGATTCTCCGGCTCGGCCTCCAGCTGCGGTGCGAGCATGCCCGCCGCCGCCTTCCATCCCTGGCCCTGCTCGCCATCGGGGTCGAGCACCAGCACCCGGCGTCCCGCGAGGGCGAGCTCCCGGGCGCAGGCGGCCCCGACGGGTCCGCCGCCCGCCACGATAACATCGTAGGTAGCAGTCACTTATATTCCTATGAAACTTTTTGAAACGTAGGGGCGTACTACGCGTTATCCCGTCGTCAGGAGGAAAGTATCATGCTCAGGAGCATCATCGGATTCGCGGTCTTCGCGGTCATCTCGATCTTCCTGATCAAGGTGTTCTTCGGATTGTTCGGTCTGGTGCTGGGCCTGCTGGGCACGATCCTGTGGCTCGCCGTCGTGGGGTTCGTGATCTACACGATTCTGAAGTTCTTCTCGCCCGACACGGCGGATCGGGTGCGGGAGATGGTCGCGGGGAGGTAGTGAGGTGACGTGTCAGGGGTCGAGAATGTCATCCTGAGCGAAGCGAAGGAGGCCATGGCCGGGGTTCCTGGCCCCTTCGCTTCGCTCAGGATGACATCCGACGCGGGCGACTCATTCATCCCCCAGCTCCTCCAGCACTCCCCAGACCAGCAGCGGTACCATCAGCTCGTGGTGGCCGGTGAGGAGATAGCCCTCGCCGCCCGCGCGGGTGGGCCGCTGCACGACGTTCAGCCGCGGCCGGTAATGACGCTGCATGTCGAAGTCGGCCGCGAGGAAGTGGGTGGGCGCGCCCGCATGAAGGTTGCGGGCGATGGTGAGGGCCTTGAGAAAGACCTCCGGCAGTACCACTGCGCTTCCCAGATTCAGCACCGCCCCACCCTGATCCAGCGCGGGCAGACCGCCGGCGAGACGCCGGAAGTCGCGGTGGCTCGTCTCGCCGAGCGCCGCGCCATCGGCCGAAGGATGCTGGTGGATGATCTCGGCGCCGATCGCCGCGTGCACCGTCACCGGCACGTCCCGCTCCAGCGCGGCGAGCAGGATGGAAGCGTCGCCGCCCGGCAGGCTCGATCGCCCCGCCAGCGAGCGCGCCAGGCCTTCCCCCATGCCATGGCCCGCGGCCATCGCACCGGCGATCGCCGCGTTCATCTCCGCGCCGGTCTCCTCCGCCATCCCGAAGGTGCCGTCGGTCAGGCCGCTCTCGACGTCTTCGCTGGTACCGCCGAACGCGGCCAGCTCGAAATCGTGGATCGCCGCGGCGCCGTTGAGCGCGATGTGGGAGACGACCCCGTGGCGGAGCCAGGCGCCGATCAGCGGGCCCAGTCCGACCTTGATCACATGCCCGCCCACCAGGAGCACCACGCCCCGGCGCTGCCGGGCGGCCCGCGTCACACCCGCGATGACGGCGCGAAGGTCCCGGGCGGCGAGTACGTCGGGAAGGCTGGCGAGGAATGCGTGGAAGGAAGGATCGCCGGCGGGAGGTGTGGCGAGCAGCGAAGGATCCACCTTGTTGCGCCTGGCGGCCATCGGGACCGTCCGGACGCGGCCGAGATCGGCCTCGTGGTAGGCCACGCTCAGCTGCCGGACGTCGAGGCGGGGCTCCCCGGCATCACCATCTCCTTGAGGCGGAGCGTGATAGTGCCGAAGGGGAACTTGCTGCGGATCTGCACCGGAAGCCGGCGGTCGTCGTCGGTGAGCCAGATCCGCGTATCGGAGCGCTTGGAGAACAATCCCTTGGTGTCGATCACCGGATGGAGCACCAGGCAGTTCACCTTGCTCCCGTCGGGCAGCTCCATCTTCTCCCGCTTGGTCACCTCGATGGTGACGGGATTCTTCTCTTTCCTGAAGTACCGGTCGTACACGTACTTCTTCCCGACCTCGAGCGGCGTGATCCGGACGAAGTAGAAGAACGCGGCATCGTCCAGCGGCTCGTCCGGACTGGAGAAGGTGGTGTCCCGTCCCTTCTCCCGGTAGAACCCGGAGTCCGGAAAGATCTCGAAGGTCCGGTGTTTGGGCTTCTCGTTCTCCACGAAGTCCTGGACGAACCGATGCGACGTGAACTCCTCGGTACCCACCCACGACTCGAGCACGTCGTCCAGCGAATAGAAGATGGTCTTGCCCCGCAGCCGGAACCGCAGCCGGAAAGTCTCCACCCCGCGCACCGAATCGATCCCGGCGACCTCGAGCGTGCCCGACCCCAGCGTCAGCATGCCGAGCTTGGCGCTGTACGTCAGGGTCTCGCCGACCACGAAGGGGTAGTCGGCCGCCGGAGGCGGCGGCGCGCTGCCTTGCAGCAGGCCCAACAGGAGGGCCAGGGGCCGAAGCATCAGGACACCGCCTCCGCGTGCCGCTCGGTCTCCCGGCCTGACGGTTCCGCCGGTGGTGCGATGGGCGTGGCGCGGAACCGCGACCGGGCGCGCCAGAGACTCATCGCCTCCTCCGCCGGAGTGACCCGGCTGGGCCGCTGTCGCAGGTCATGCCGCTCGATCGAGGGGACCGCCTCCACCCGCCGGGCATAGCGTCCGATGCGCCAGTACAGCTCGGCGTTCGCCGACCAGCCGTCGGTCACGAGGAAGTCGCCGCCGTGACTGCGCATCGCGTTCCGGAGTGCGACCAGCCGAAGGATGGCGAACCCGGACACGACGTCCCGGACGCCCGGGACCGTCACGACACCGCGGAGCAGCTGGGGCGCGAAGCGGCGGAGCATGCGACGGGATCGGGACGGCTCGCCTTCGAGCGTCCCTTCGGCGACCACCAGATCGGCTCCGCTTTCGATTCGGCGAACCAGATCGGGGATGACCTGAGGGTTGTGGGTGAAGTCGGCGTGCATGAGGATGGCCGCGTCGCGCTTGGGCCGGTCGGTCAGCTCGATTGCGGTTCGAAACAGCTCCTGGACCGAGGCCGCATAGCCCTGACGCTGCTCGCGACGCACCAGGGTGAGCGGCAGAACCCGGGAATAGGGCTGGAGTACGTCGCCGGTGGAGTCGGTCGATCCGTCATCCAGGACGAGCAGCTGGTACTCCCGGGGAAACCCCGCGAACACCTGGCGAATCTTCCAGAGAAGGAGGCCAATGGTGGCGGCCTCGTTGTGACTCGGTATGCAAACGTAAATCATGATCCGTCAAGAAGTGGGGCGCACGAACGATACACCGATCGGACCTCGGCTGCCATGCGCTCCGCGCTGAATCGCTCGACCGCGCGGGAGGCCCGTTCGACGATGCCTCGGCGCAGCGCGGCATCGCACAGCAGGCGTTCCACCGCCCCGGCCAGCGCGTCCGGATTGCGCGGCGGCACCAGCAATCCCGCGCCGTGATGCAGCATCTCGGGGAGGCCGCCGGCGGAAGTCGATGCAACAGGGATGCCGCGAGCCATGGCATCGAGCACCGAGGTTCCCAGGCCCTCTTCCCGGCTGCTCATGACGTAGATGTCCGCATCCGCGATCAAGCGGAGCGGGTGGGTGACCTGACCCAGGAAGTGTACCCGATCGGAGACCTCGAGCTCGCCCGCGAGCCATTCGAGCACCGGGCGCAGCTCCCCCTCGCCGGCGATCACCCAGTGGAGGGAGGGAAATCGGCTCGCCAGGCGGCGGGCCGTGTGCACCAGGGTGCCATGATCCTTGTGGGGAACCAGCGCGCCCACGGTACAGGCGATCGTGGTCTCCTCGGGCAGGCCGAGGCGCTCGCGAACCCCGAGCGGTTCCGCTTGCCGCGCCGCCTCGAGGTCGATGCCGGAGTGCACGACCACCACCCGCTCGGACCGCACGCCGTCTTCGCACACCACGTCGGCGACCGCGGCCGAGATCGCGATGACTCTGGAGGCCCGCCCCCAGAAGCCCCGGCGCCGCAGGTGGAAGTCCACCCGCCGAGTGGCCACCAGGGGTACCCGCGTCACCATCGAGGAGAGCCCTGCCAGGGTGACGGCGTGGGCGTCGTGCGCGTGCAGCAAGGCCGCGCCCGCCCGCGCCTCTCGGATGATGGGGAGCAGCACCCGAGGGTCGAGGCCGAGGCTCCAGGTTGCTTCCCGCACCCGCACGCCCTCGTGTTTGAGCCGGAAGGCGAGCTCGGTGCCCGCGCCGGTGATGACCACCTGGTCGGTGAGCCCGCCACGCTGCAGCTCGCGGGCGAGCAACAATACCTGGCGCTGCCCGCCGCGCCACTCGCGGCCGGACGCGACGTGGACGACGGAGGCGGTCACGGTTCCGGGAGGGCCTCGACCGGCCTGCTGCCGCTGTCACGGCGGCGGGGGTAGGGGTCGTGCGCCCGGGCCACCTCTCCCAGCAAGTCGCGCAGTTCTGCCAGGCTGAAGGGCTTATGCAGGTAGGGTCGGTCGAGGGACTCGAGGAATGCCAGGGTGTCGCCGCGCACCGTGTCGCCGCTGCTGAAGACGAGCCGCGCCGCCAGCTCCGGCCGGCGGCGGACCAGCTCCTCGTAGAACTCGCGGCCGCTGAGACGCGGCATCCTGAGATCGGAGATCACCAGATCGAAGTTGTCGCCCTCCGCCACGGCGAGAGCCTCCGCGCCGTCGCTCGCGACCACCGGGACATGGCCCCAGGCTTCCAGCGTGGCGCGCATGTAGTGCAGGATGTGCGGCTCGTCGTCCACCACCAGCACGCGGAGCCGCCGGGTCGGGACCTGCTGATCTTCGTCGGGCACCGGGGCGGTGGGCTGGGTCGCCAGCGGGAGCTGGACCGTGAAGACCGATCCCCCCTCTTCCTCGGTGGAGAGCATGATGCGGCCGCCGTGCTCGCGCACGATGCCCTGGCTGATCGAGAGGCCCAGACCGGTGCCCTCGCCCTCGGGCTTGGTGGTGAAGAACGGCTCGAACACCTGCGCCGCGAGGGCCTCGGACATGCCGGGTCCGTCGTCGGCCACGTCCACCGCCACGCCGTCGAGCCAGCGCCGCGCGCGCACCACGACGGTGCCGGGCCGGCCGGTGCTCGCGATCGCCTGCGCAGCGTTGTTGATGAGATTGACGAAGACCTGCTGGATCTGGTTGGGATCGATGTCCGGCATCGGGAGGTCGGGCTCGACCTCCAGACTGGCCTCCACCCGGTAGGCCATGAGATTGTTCCTGAGCAGCAGGAAGGTCGCGTCGAGCAGCGGCTTGAGCGCGGTGGGGCGACGCTGGTGCTCCTGCTTTCGCGCGAAACTCAGCAGATTCTTCACGATGTTCGACGCCCGCTCGGCCTCCTCCTGGATCACCGTCAGCGGCTCGCGCAGCGCCGGGGGGACGTTGGGCACCTCGGTGAGATAGTCGGCGAAGCCGACCACCGACGCCAGCGGATTGTTGAGGTCGTGCGCGATGCCGGCGATGAGCTGGCCGATGGCGGACATCTTTTCCGACTGGATCAACTGGTCCTGCAGCCGGCGGCGCTCGGTCTGGTCGTCGAACAGGAGTACCACGGTGGAGTTGTCGGTGCTGCTGATCGGCACGGCGGTCACGGCGTAGGTCTGCTCCCCGGTGCGGAGCTCCACCTCGCGGCCCGCTCCTTGCTGGTCCAGGGCCCTCTGGAGCTCCGTGGCCCATTCCGGGGGTGCAAAGGCCTGCCAGGGGCGCCCGATCAGGCTCGCCGGCGGGGCGTTCACCAGGTCGGCAAAGGCCCGGTTGGCTCGGCGGATACGGCCTCCCCGATCCACGATGCAGAGCGCTGGGGAGATGGCGTCCACCACCTCCTGCCACGACCGTCGCCCGTCGTCGTGCAGGTCCACCAGCCGCGCGCTCTCCAGCGCGATGCTGGCCTGGCTCACCAGGCCTTCGAGCAGCGCCAGGTCCGGGCGGCGGTAGCGGCCCGGCTCACCGCGGACGCCGATCGCCCCGGTTACCCTGGCTTTGGCGATCAGCGGTGCGAACATCCAGCCGCCGGATGAGTCCGGCTGGGGCGGGAGCGCCCCGTCGCGAACCAGCGGCTCCAAGCCGTCGGACAAGACCAGCGCTCCGCTCCTCGAGGTATGCTCCAGCAGGAGCTGCCGGTTGGGCCCCCGGGCGGGCCACGTGTGGTGCAAGGTGTCCCGGGCATCCACGTCGTGATGGAAGAGGGAAAGCGCGATCTCGGTGGGCGCGAAGTTTTCCCGCACGTGACGGAGCAGGGCGTCCACCACCGAGGCGCGGCGCAGCGTGCCGGCCAGCTCCTGGCCGAACGCGATCACCCGGCGGACCATCGCCAGGTCGTCAACCGCAGGAGGACTATTCATGATCCGGCCGAACGCGCGGGGCCGCCTTACCGCGGGAGATCTGCAGCTGGTGCTGCTCCTCCTCAGTCGGGGTTCCGCGCACCGTCGGGCGTCGCTGGAGCGGCGCCTGGCCGTGGAAGGGCCCGATCCGCTGCTCGACGCGCCCGAGCTGCTCGAGCGGCTGCTCACGGTGCGGACGATGCTGGTGCCGTCCGAGACGCTCTTCTTCTACGTGATGGTCCGCCATGCGCTCCGCAGCGCGGGCATCGACGACCGCGACCTGGCGGACTATCTGGCGGCTCTTCTGCTCGACTTCGGGCAGCGCGACCGGGCGTGGAGAATCGATTGGCACGACGACCAGCGGCACCAGTATCTCGTGGATATCCTGACCGACCTGGAGGCGACCGAAGGCGACCGCCGATTCCGGGTGATGGTGCACCTCGGTAACTACTCCCTCTGGCTCGCGGGGCTGTTTCCCGATTATATCGCGGCCCGCCATCTGCGAAAAGCCGGTCCCGATGTGAGCTATTACGACGCGCTCGGGCGCCGGGGGTTCGGCATGGCGTCGGATCACGCGCTGGCGGACCAGTACGGTCTGGGTGCCGTGCTCCGGACGGCCGCGGAGCGATTCCCTTCGGTGCGGAGCGCGCTCAACGGGGTGAGCGACCGGGTGTTTTTCCCCGGCACCAAGACGACCGACCGGGCACTCCGTGATCTAGGAATCCACTGAGGCCGCGGCGGCGACCCCCGCCCGCTCCACCAGCGCCGAGAAGAGCCCCCGATCCGGAGCCCGCGCATCGGCGTGCATCTCCTCCGGATGCCACTGGACCGCCAGCATCCACGGCTCTCCCTCCGCGCTCTCCACCGCCTCGATCAAGTCGTCCTCGCTCCATCCGGTCGCGACCAGCTTCGGTGCCAGGTCACGCACGGCCTGGTGATGGAAGGAATTCACTCGCAGGGAGGTGGCGCCCAGCGCCTCCGCCGCGAGACTCCCGGGCGTCAGACGGATGGCGTGGCTCCGGTCGGCCCGAGCGCCGCTCCGGTTGTGGTCCACCGGCCCGGGCCGCTCCGACGGCACATCCTGGTAGAGCGTGCCGCCGAGCGCGACGTTGATGAGCTGGATCCCCCGGCAGATGCCGAGGATCGGCAGCTCTCGCTGGCGCGCGGCGGCGAACAGGGCGAGCTCGAACAGGTCGCGCTGGCGGTCGGGCGGATTGGTGAGCGGCGAGAGCTCGGTCTTGTACCAGGCCGGGTCCACGTCCTCGCCACCCGTGAGGATCAGGCCATCCGCGCCGTCGAGGGCGCGCGCCGCGTACGAGGGACCCATGAGCGGGCTCAGCATCAGCGGCACGCCGCCTGCCGCGACCACGGAGCGCACGTAGGCGGAATTGAGACCTGTGCGCTCCGCGCCGTCCCAGGTTCGCACCACTCCGCCGAGCGCGATGCGAGGGGACCTCACCGAATGATCGAATCCGGAAAGAGGGACGGGCAGTTCGGGTCGGTGATCTTGGCGGGGTCCAGCTGCACCCCGATGAGCGGAATGGATGCGTCTCCCACGGACACCTCCCCCAACCTCGGTGCGCCAGGGATCGGATCGCCCTCGTAGAGCGCCATCCCCATCACCCGGTCCTGAGTATCCACCACCAGCACCCCGAAGCCAAGCTTGACTCCCGCGGGCGGGTTGCCCTCGACGCCAACTACCAGCAGGGAGTCGGTGCGCCCAACGACGGCCGGGTACGCGCCGTCGGCGATGACCCGGGCGACCAGGCGCTCGGGTAGCGTGTGGGGTGGGGCGGCGAGCGTCTGGTTGGGGATGGTGAACTGCTCGAGCAGATTGCTCGCCGCGGCGAGCGCCGCGACGCCGCAGGTCGGCGGCACCCGCCCCTCGGGCCGATCGCAGCCCGCCAGGAGTACCACGGCGACGGTGAGCCAGCAGCGGTGCGGCATGCCCTAAGATAGGCATCCGTCCCTCCCGGGCCAAACGGGTCCCCGAGGTGAGCCCGCTCACATCTGAGTCACGGGTGCCGTTCTATGCATGCAGCCGACCGGGGGCATGGAGATGTGGGAGCGATTCCGGGATCGGCAGGAGGCGGGCCGAGTGCTTGCGGAGGTGTTGCGACCGTACGCGGGGCGCGACGACCTGCTGGTGCTCGCGCTGCCGCGGGGCGGGGTGCCGGTGGGCTTCGAGGTGGCACGCGCGCTCGAGGCCCCGCTCGACGTGATGCTGGTCCGCAAGCTGGGGGTGCCCGGGCACGAGGAGCTGGCCATGGGCGCAATCGCCTCCGGTGGCGTGCGCATCGTCAGCGCCGATATCGTGAGCGCCTTCGGCGTTGCCGATCGGGTGCTCGCCACCGTCGCGGCGGCGGAAGAACAGGAGCTGCAGCGGCGAGAGCGGGTCTATCGTGAGGCTCGTCCGATTCCTGATGTGAGCGGCAAGACCGTCATCCTGGTGGACGACGGGCTGGCCACCGGGTCCACCATGCGCGCGGCGGTAGCGACGCTCCGCGCCATGGGGGCCGGATGGGTGGTAGCCGCAGTGCCTGTCGCTCCGCCGGAGACCTGCGACGCGCTCCGCGACGTCGTGGACCAGGTGGTCTGCCTGCTCACGCCCGACCCGTTCCTCGCGGTGGGCGCGTGGTATGAGGATTTTTCCGAGACCAGCGACGAGACGGTGCGGGCGCTGCTCCGGCCGTGACTCGGCGGGGTCTGGAAGGAGGCATCATGCGGGAACCCTCAAAATTTCTCGGCAGCCTGTTGCTGGGTGCCGGTGCGATGTACCTGCTCGATCCCGATCGCGGCGCTCGTCGCCGCGCACGGGCGCGCGACAAGAGTGTGCGGATCTCGCGCAAGCTCGGGGGTGGGCTTGCCACCACCGCGCGGGACCTCAGGAATCGGTCCGCCGGCGCCGCGGCCGAGCTCAAGGCCCGGTTCCGGCCCGATCTGGCGGGCGACGAGATCATCGAGGAGCGGGTTCGGGCGGAGCTCGGCCGCGTGGTGAGTCATCCTGGGTCCATCTCGGTCACTGTCCTGGATGGCCGGGTGATCCTGAGCGGTCCGGTGCCGAGCGAGGAGGCGAGCGGCCTGGTGGCGACGGTCGAGAAGGTTCGTGGTGTGCGCGAGATCGAGAATCAGCTCGACGTTCGAGACGGCCCCGGTCGCCCTCCCAGCCTTGAGGGCGGCCGCCCGCGGGAGCGGCGACACGAGCGGCTTCCGGACCACTGGGCGCCGGCCACCCGGGTGGTCGTCGGGGCACTGGCGGGCTCCGCGCTGGTGCGCGGGCTCCGCATGCGCGGTCCCATCGGGGGTGCGCTCTCGGCAGTCGCGGCCGGCGTGCTCACCCGGGCCACGGTGAACCAGCCGTTGCTGGGGCGCACGCGCACCCGGACCCGCGATTTCTCGGCAACGGGGAGGGCGGACGATGCCCTGACGTCGAGTCCGGACTACGAGATGTAAGGGGAGATGAGCCGAAGCGGCGGCCGGCCGTAGTGGCCCGACCGCGCGCGGCTGCGTTTACTGAGTGGTCGTGGTGTCCAGGCCGGTGTCGGTCATGGCCGTGTCGATCGCGCCAGGAGCCGGCGCGGTGTCCGTGGTCATGCCCGGGCTGCCGGTCTCGGTTCCGGGGTCGCCCGCCGTCCCTGCATCCCCTCCAGGTGCGCCGCCGCCACACGCGGCCACCGCAAACGCGGCCATGGCGCCGAGTATCCAGGAAGTCCGTTTCATCTAGTAAGGTCCCTTTCCACGGCGGAGCCGCTTGGGTCACCGCTCGAGTTGAGTGGGGGTGATGCCTGACTGCACCTGCGGCTGGTCGGTCCAGCCTAGTTAACCGGAAACGCTAAGTCCGAGTGGCCCGGACCGGTGTGATCTAGATCACGCTGGGGGCGGCGCACCCAGGCGCTCGAGTGTTGCGATGAGGTTGCGGCGGGCCGTCGCTTCGTACCGGTCGCGGAAGTAGGACGTTCGGTATATCCGGTCCCGAGCCAGGAAACGGGAGAGAACCGCCGATCGGCCCTCGCGATACAGCTGTTCCGGGACCGCTCGATACTCATCGCGGATACGCCGCTCGTATTCCGCGAATTCGGGGGGCTCCCGGCCGAGGATCGAGAGGTCCACGTCGCACACCAGGGCACCCGTGGGATCGGTGGCTGGCTGGACGTGGTCGGTCGCGCGGATCAACCGCGCGACCTCCCGCGCCAGGACCTTCGACATCCCGGCCCTGAGCATGGCGTCGGCGGCCCAGTCGGCGCTCCGTGCCTCGTTGTCCGCGCGTCCCGGGGTGAATACCGCGTCGTGAAACCATAGGGCGGTCTCCGCGAGTTCGCGCTCCTTCTCATCCGCGGGAACCGGGTCCAGCTGCGCCAGACAGTCGCGCAGATGGTCCAGGCCGTGGTAGCGTCGGTGCGGCTCGGCATAGGCGCGAATCAGCTCGTCGGCGAGGCCTTCGTCCTCCGCGGCGCCCAGCCTCCTCCAGAGGCGGCCGAACCGCGCGCGAAGCTTCGGGTCGCTCATCCCGCCAGAAACCAGTCCGCCATCGGCCCGCGCACGACCCGCCAGCGGGCCAGCCGTTCCAGGACCGAGAGGACAGCGGCACGCGCGGGAGCTTGCCGGAGGAGCGCCGCGAGTCGGTCGTGCCGCCGCTTCACCCGGAGCCACCGGCCGAGGCGGGCGGCGCGGTATGCCGGATCGAGAATCCCGCGTGCGACCTCCTCCCCGGTGACCAGCGCCGAGTAGATCCCTTCCGCCGTCAGGGCCGACGGAACTCCCGCCGCGTCGCCGGCGAGATGGACTCCCCCGGCAAAGTGGAGCCCGCGGAAACTCACTTCGAGCGTCGCGCCCTCGAAGGGCACGCCTCGGTCGCCGAGGTCGAGGTCCCGGAGTCGGCTGTCCAGATAGGATCGCAGCAGGGCCGGCCGCACGAGGTGCTTGGGCGCCACCGCCCCGACCGAGGTGTAGTCGGTGTGGGGAAAGACCCAGAAGTATCCGCCGCCGAGCGCGCGATCGCACTCCACCCGGAGCGGCTCGAGCCGTACCTCGGGAAGGTTGTACTCCGCTGCGAAATAGGCTCTCGGCGAAGCGAGGCCGAGCGACCGGCGGACCGCGGAATCCGAGCCGTCGGCGCCGATCAGGTGTCGCCACTCGATGCGATGGCCGCCGACCAGAGCGGTCCGTTGCGCCAGGTCCAGCTCGCGCACGCTGCATGCGGTCCGCACGTCCGCCCCGGCGGCGCGGGTCCACGCCGATTGGTACGCTCCGAGCTCCCGGCGCGAGAGCGTGACGATGGTAGTGCGCTCGGGGTCGAGTATTGCGGGGCGCCCCGAGGTGAAGGCAACGTGCCCTGTGCGTCCCAGGCCCGCCTGCTCCGGGAGCCCCAGGCCGCGGAGCAGGGCGACAGCCTTGGGTGTGAGCCCGCCGGCACAGGTCTTCGGCCCGATCTCGGGCCGCTTTTCCGCCACCAGGGCCTCGCGTCCCGCCTCCGCGAGGACCTGGCCCGCGCGGAGGCCGGCCGGGCCGGCGCCGACGATCAGGTGCTCGACCGTCTCCATGCCGGATCCTCGCGGAGGCGGGTGGCGGCCTCGGCGCGCTCCGCCGCGCTGGGATTGCGGGCCAGCCGGGCCCGGCGCAGCCACATGCGCGCCTTGCGATAGAGGTCGGAGGTGACGTGGCCGGCAGGGAGCGACCGAGTCCTGGGCAGCAGGAAGAAGTGCACGTGCCGCACCCGCTCGCCGTAGCTCGCGACGTAGGTCCGCTCGGGCCGCACCTCCCGCTCGATGGCGGCGACCGACGCGCGCAGGACCGGGCCCAGCGCGGCGGCTTCCTCCGCCGTGAGCCCGGAGAGCGATTCGCAATGGCGGCGGAGCTGTACGATCAGCTCCCCGGGATCGGTGTGGGGACCGGTGTGGTGGCTCACCAGCCACAGGCCGTCATCATGGACCGGGCCGCCGGGGGCCTGAACGCGGCCGGCAACCTGTTCGCAGATGCTGCAAGGAGTCGTTGGCATGCTCGGCCGGGACCTCGGGTTGATTCGACCGTAGGCTACGCGCGGGCGGCGCCGCGGGGAAGTGTGCGCGCTCGCTTGACGGTGCCCAACCCCCGATCTAGCATTCGACTTCCGAGCAGCGGACGCCGGGCCCGGCGTCCGATTTCCCCGAGGGATCATGAGAGGTGGTAGTCGGCCGTGTTCGACGGCTTGAAGGCCCGGCTGGACCGGCTGCTGCGCGATCGCGGCGGCTCCGACCCCAGGGCGCATGCCGCGGGACTGCGCGAGGCGCTGGTGGAGGCGCGGCTCGGCATCACCGCCATGCGCAACGGCCTCGCCGCGGCCGAGGCGGAGCTCGCATCGGAGCGGAAGCAGCTCGGCGACGCGGAGCGCCGCGGGCTCCTGGCGGCCTCGGTGGCCGACGCCGAGACCGTGGCGGTGGCGGAGCGGTTCGCCATGAGGCACCGGGAGCGCATCGTCGTGCTGGAACGAAAGGTCGCCGTGCAGCGCGACGAGCTCGCGTTGGCCGAGCGCGAAGTGCAGGAGATGACCGCCCAGTTCCGCTCGGCCGCCCAGGGGGGATTCCGCTCGGAGTCCGTCGAGGCCGCGTGGAGAGATCTCGAGGCGGCGGGCGGCTCCCGCCCGGCCGACGACGCCGACCGGGTCGCGGCCGAGCTCGACCGACGGAGACGGGCCGAGGCGGTCGAGGCACAGTTGGCGTATCTGAAGAAGAAGATGGGGAGAGACTGAATGAAAGGAAAAGCCGTATGAGCCGAAGCTCCGGGGCACCTCGGGCGGCCCTCCTGTGCCTCATCGCGTCACTCCTCGTTCCCGATGCCTCCGATCTCGTCGCCCAATCGCCCACCGAAGCCCCAGCGCACTTCACCAAGCTCGCCCACACCTACAGCATCGTGGGCTGGGATTCCGCCACCGGCGACCTCGGGGTCGTGGTGCAATCCAAGTTCCCCAACGTCGGTGGCATCGTTCCCTGGGCCCGCGCGGGCGTCGGCGCGGTGGCCACGCAGAGTCTCAGCAACACCGCGTACGGGGAACGCGGCCTCGAGCTGCTCGCGGAGGGTGCCACCGCGGAGGAAGCGCTTCGGACCGTGATGAAGACGGATACGATGCTGCAGGACCGCCAGGTCGGCATCGTGGATGCGCGGGGCAACGCGGCGAGCTTCAGTGGCGAGAACACCTTCGACTGGAGCGGCGGGAGGGTAGGGGCCTCCGGAGGCAGGGGCACCGTTGCCGGAGGGAAGGGTCAGGTGCTCGTCGGACGCGGCTACAGCGCGCAGGGCAACATCCTGGTGTCCGGCCAGACGGTGAAGAACCTCGCGGAGACGTTCGAGGGGACCCGGGGAGGGCTCGCCGACCGGCTGGTAGCCGCACTCAAGTCTGGTCAGGCGGGCGGTGGCGACAAGCGGGGGATGCAATCGGCCGCGCTGCTCGTGGTCCGGAAGAACGGCGGGTACCTGGGCGCCAACGACCGCTTCATCGACATCCGGGTGTACGACGCCGCCGACCCGATCGCCGAGCTGGAGCGGCTCCTGGCCCTGCACAAGCTGCATTTCTTCCCCAGTGAACCGCAGGACCTGACTCCCATCACACCGGCCGTAGTCGCGCAGCTCGAGCCGATCCTCCTCGCCGAGCCGGCGGGTCAGCCGGAGAAGTGGCTGAGCCGCAAGCGGCGCACGGCCGACCAGCAGTTCCTCGAGGCGCTGCGGAACTTCATGTACTGGGAGAATTACGACGTGCGGGTACGGATGGACGGAAAGATCGACCGGGTCGTCCTGAAGGACATTCTCGAGAAGAGGCGCACCAAGTGACCGCAGCCGCCCGTCCCGCCGCGCCCGCCGCGGTGCGAGACACCCGCTTCTTCGGCCATCCCAAGGGGCTGTCCACACTCTTCTTCACCGAGATGTGGGAGCGCTTCAGCTATTACGGGATGCGCGCGCTGCTCATCCTCTTCATGACCGCCCCGCTCGCCGTGGGCGGCCTCGGCTTCGATACCGCGAAGGCGGGGGCCATCTACGGGACCTACGTCTCCCTGGTGTACATCACCTCGCTGCCCGGCGGGTGGCTGGCCGACCGCTTCCTGGGCCAGCGCCGCGCGACGCTGTACGGCGGTGTCCTCATCATGCTGGGGCACATCAGCCTCGCCATCCCGTCGATGCTGTCGTTCTACGCGGGGCTGGGGCTGGTGACGTTGGGGACCGGTCTGCTGAAGCCGAACATCAGCACCATGGTGGGCGAGCTGTATACCCCCGAGGACGAGCGACGAGACGCCGGTTTCTCGCTGTACTACATGGGCATCAATACCGGCGCATTCATCGCGCCGCTGGTGTGCGGCTGGTTCGCACAGAGCGAGCAATTCCGCGGCATCCTGGCCACCATGGGTATCGCGCCCGAGAGCTCGTGGCACTGGGGCTTCGGCATGGCCGCGGTGGGCATGTTCCTCGGCCTGGTGCAGTACCTGGCCGGATGGAAACACCTGGGCAGCGCCGGGATGTACCCGGCGCCGGCGGAGTCGCCGGAGGCCGCCAAGGCGCAGCGTCGCCTGCTGCGCATCGGCCTCGCAGCGGTCGTGGGGATCGCGGTCCTGGTGTGGGCGCTCTCCGCGGCCGGCGTCGTGCGGATCACGGCGCAGGGCGTCAGCAACGTGCTGGGAGTGGTGCTCCTCCTCACGACCGTGGTCTTCTTCGCCTGGATGTTCCTCGCGGCTCACTGGACGCCGGAGGAGCGCAAGCGGCTGATCGTAGTGTTCGTGCTGTTCGTCGCGGCGCTCATCTTCTGGTCGGTGTTCGAGCAGGCCGGATCCACGCTCAACCTGTTCGCCCAGCGGGCCACCCGCACCGAGGCGTTCGGCATCTCGTTCCCGCCGAGCTGGCTCCAGTCGGTGGCCCCCTTCCTCCTGGTGGTGCTCTCGCCGGTGTTCGCCTGGATCTGGTGGCGCCTGGGCCCCCGCGACCCGTCGAGCCCGACGAAATTCACCATCGGGCTGGTCTGTGTCTCCCTCAGCTTCGCGATTCTCGTCATCCCCGCGCAGGCGGCGGAGCAGGGCATCCGGGTGAGCCCGCTGTGGCTGGTCGCCACCTACTTCCTGCATACCGTGGGAGAGCTCTGCCTGAGCCCGGTCGGCCTCAGCGCGATGACGCGGCTCGCCCCGGCGCGGATCGTGGGCCTCACGATGGGAGTCTGGTTCGTGGCGCTGTCGGTGGGGAACTACCTGGGCGGACGCGTGGGCGGGCTCTACGAGTCGTTCTCGCTGACGCAGCTCTTCGGCGTCGTCGCGCTGTTCGCAGCCGCGGCTGCGGTGGTGCTCGCGCTGCTGATCAGGCCGATCCGACGGATGCTGGCGCGCTGATGGCGTAGAGCAGCACCTCGCCCACGTCGTCGTCCTCCTCCGAGGCCACCGGACGCATGCCGACGTTCTCCGCCACCCGCAGCGCCGGGGTGTTCCACACCGGCGCGAGCGCGCGGACCTCACGCACGCCGTCCTGACCGAACGCCCACGCCACCAGCGCCCGCACCGCCTCGGTGGCATAGCCCCGGCCCTCGTAGGCCGTGTAGATCGCGTACCCGACCAGCACTGAGCCGCCGGTGCTCACCGGTCCACCGAACGCGACCGAGCCCACCGCTTCCTCCGAGCCCCGCGCCACGATGAGCCAGTTCCACCATGGCGCCTCCTCCGGGTGCGCCCGCAGCCGGTCGCGCACGACGGGGAACGACTCGGCCATGTAGGGCGGCGGCGCCGGCTCGCGGAAGCGCGCGCCGGTGTACCGCTCCGCCAGCGCGCCGTCCCCTGCCAGCAAGGCTTCGATCGCCTCCCGCCCGAGCGGTCTGAGCTCGAGCCGTTCAGTCCGTACGATGTCGGTGCTCATGGGGGAATGCCTCGGGTTACTCACTCGGTCTCGACTTGCTCGCTGCCCCGCTTACGCGGCCGGCTCGCTCTTGAACACTCGAAAGAGATAGACCAGGGACGGCGCCAGCACCACCGTCCCGAGGCCGAGGGCCCACAGGGTGAGGCGCAGGGTGATCGCCGGTGCCGCCGCGCCGTGAATCGTGAGGTCGGGCGGAACCAGGTACGGGTACTGGGAGACCGTCCATCCCCAGAAGATGAGTGACACCTGAAGTCCGACCAGGAGGCGCGCGAGGCGAAATCGCCGGCTCCCGAGTGCCGCGAAGACCGCGATGGCGGACGCGGCCGTCGCCAGGTGCAGCGGCAGGGCCCATCCCGAGGCCATCAGCCCGCGGCTCAGCAGCGGCGCCTCCCGGAACGAGAGCAGGAGCACCAGGGCCGAGGCGAAGAAGACCGCGACCCCCGCGCCCAGCGCCCTGCGGCGGAAGTCCTCGACCAGCTCCCGGTCCCGGGTCTCCAGCGTCAGAAACACCGCCGCCAGGAAGGCGAAGAGCGCCAGGGTCAGCAGTCCCACGCCGAAGGCGAACGGCGTCAGCCACGGCTCCACGAACCGCTCGACGAACGTGCCCTGGGTCGGGGCCACTACCCGACCGCTCGCCACCGCGCCGAGGGAGACCCCGAGCAGCAGCGGCGTGAGCACGCTCGCGCTGGAGAAGATCCGCCCCCACCGCCGTTGGGCCGCGTCGTGCTCGTCGTCGTAGGTCCGGAAGGTGAATGCCGAGCCCCGCAGCACGATGCCGACCAGCATCAGCGAGAGGGGAATATGCAGGACGGTCATGATCCGCGCGAACGCCGGCGAGAAGCAGGTGAAGGCGAGCACGACGGCGAGGATCAGCCAGACGTGATTGGCTTCCCAGATGGGTCCGATTGCATGGGCGATCACCTCCCGCTGCCGGGCCCGCCGGGGCCCGGTGGCGAGCAGGTCCCACACCCCGCCGCCGAAGTCGGCCCCGCCGAGGAGCACGTAGGCGTTGATGGAGAGCGCCAGGAGCGCCGCGACCACGTCGGGCAGGGCGATCTCAGGCATCGGCCGGCCGTCCCGGCGAGTAGAGCCGGGTCCATTCGTCGGGCCTGGGGCTCCGGATGATCTGGCGGTACAGCAGCCAGGCGACGATCACCCCGAGGAAGCAGTAGAGCACGGTGAAGACCGCGAACGGGTAGACCAGGCCCGGCATCGGCGTCACCGCGTCCGCGGTCCGCATCACGCCGTAGATGATCCACGGCTGCCGCCCGACCTCGGTCACCGTCCAGCCTGCTTCGATCGCGATGAATCCCATGGGCGCGGCGAGCGCGATGGCGACGAGCAGCCGCCGGTCGTCGCTCACCTCGCGGCGACGCCAGGCGGTCCACCCGGCCCACAGCGAGACCAGCGCCAGGTAGGTGCCGAGGGCCACCATGATCTGGAAGGCGGTGTGCACGATCGGCACGTTCGGCCACTCGTCGCGGGGGAACTCGCGCAGGCCCTTCACTTCGGCGTCGAAGTCGCCGAACGCCAGGAAGGAGAGGCCGCCGGGGATCCGGATCGCGTAGCGGGTCTCGCCCGTCTCCATGTCAGGCCACCCGCCGACCAGGAGCGGCGCCCGGGTGGAGGTCTCGAAATGCGCTTCCATGGCCGCGAGCTTGGCCGGCTGCACCCGGGCGACCGCCTTGGCGCTCAAGTCGCCCGAAATGGGTTGCAGCACCGCGGCCGGCGCGCCCACCAGCAGCGCGACCGAGAGCGCGCGGCGGTGGAACGGGTTCCGGGGATCCCGCAGGAGCAGCAGCGCATGAATGCCGGCCACGGCGAAGCCGGTCGCGGCGTAGGCCGCCAGCGTCATGTGCAGGGTCTGGTGGAAGGCCATGGGGTTCATCATGCCGGCGATGGGGTCCACGCTGGTGATGCGGCCGTTCACCACCTCGAATCCGGTCGGCGCGTTCATCCACGCGTTGGCGATCACCACGAAGACGCCCGAGGCCGCGCCGCTCACTGCCACGAGGATCCCGGCCCACAGGTGTGCGCGCGGCGAGATCCGGTTCCAGCCATAGAGGTACACGCCGAGGAAGATCGCCTCGGTGAAGAAGGCGAATCCCTCCAGAGAGAAGGGCATCCCGATGATCGGGCCCGCCGCTTCCATGAAGCCCGGCCAGAGCAGGCCCAGCTCGAAGGAGAGCACGGTGCCCGACACCGCACCCACCGCGAAGAGAATCGCCGTGCCCTTGGCCCACCGCTTGGCGAGCTCGAGATAGATCGCATCCCCGGTGCGCCGCCAGCGCCGCTCCGCGACGACCATGAGCACCGGCATCCCGATGCCCACCACCGCGAAGATGATATGGAACGCGAGCGACATCGCCATCTGGGAACGCGCAGCCAGCAGATCGGACATCGGGGTTCCGCCGAGGCCTCAGGAGACGCGGAGCACTTCGCCGGCCGCGATGACGAAGGCATGGTCCTCCGGCTGGGGCATCACCGAAGCCATGCCGGTGAAGCTGCCGAAGGCGGGAAGAACGGTGACCCGGGACCCCACCAGGAAGCAAGGCAGCCGTTCACGCTGGAGCGCGGGCCCGCTCACGACCACCCCGGGGTGCAGATGTCCCGCGAGGGTGTAGCCCTCGGGCGAGTCACGGGGCTCATGCCGCAGAACGAACGGCGGCAGGAACGCGGGCGAGTTGACGCAATTGATCCGCAGATCCTCCGGTGGGTCGCCGGCGTGGCGGTCGTGGTTGCCGCGCACCAGCTGGATCTCCAGTCCGGTGCAACGCTCGCGCCACCCACGGAGCTCCGCCAGGGTCCGGGTGGCGACCCGGCCCGCCTTGGCGTGAAAGAGATCGCCCAGCACGAGCAGGCGCCGCGCCCCGGTGCGCCGGAGCGCCGCGTCCAGCCGGCTCAGGTCCTCGCTGGTGGTGCCGCCGGGAATCGGGATGCCGGCCGCGCGAAAGGTCGCCGCCTTGCCCCAGTGCACGTCCGCGACCACCAGGGTGCAGGCGCGCGGCCAGAACAGGGCGCGCTCGGGCAGGAGCCGCACGTCCTCGCCGGCGAGCGTCAGCGCGATCTCGGTCACCCTCCACCGCTCCGAAACCCACGCGTTGCCCCGCGGGCGTAGCGGGTGCGCTCCGCGGCGCGCTCCAGCGGGGCCACCATCCGCCGGATCCGATCGCCGATCTTCTCCGAGGTGACCTGCTCTCGCGCCCGGTCCACCAGGAGTCCGAAAGCGAGCGGCGTGGGACGCTCGACCTCCACCACGCTGAGCCGGCCCTCACGGATGCGCTGGAGCGCGCCGGCCAGCCGGCTTTGCTCCAGCTGCCGCTCCATCACCTCGCGGTGCGCCTGGAACAGCAGGAGGTTGTCCGGGTCGTAGCGGGCGAAGACGTCGTAGATCAGCTCGCTGGAGGCCTGCACCTGCTTTGCCGCCTTGGCGGCGCCGGGGTAGCCCTGAAAAACGAGTCCCGCGATGCGGGCGATCTCCCGGAACTGGCGTCGCGCGAGCTCGGCGGCATTGAGGCTGGCGGGGATGTCGTGCAGCAGGTGCTCGGGCGACAGGAGCCCGGCCTCGATCGCTTGGTCCAGCGGGGCGCGTTCCGGCGAGAGGAGCTCCAGGCCGTAGTCGTTCGCCGCCATGGTGAACGAGATCGGGCCCAGCTGCGCGATCCGGTAGGCGAAGAGCGCCGCCAGTCCCTCATGCACCAGGCGCCCTTCCACGGGGTAGAAGAAGAGGTGGTGTCCCTCCCGGGTCCGCACCCGCTCGATCAGGAGCTCGTCCACCGCGGGCAGCCGGGACCAGGCGGCCTGCAGCGCCAGGATCGGGCGGACCGCCGCCATCTCCGGCCCCAGGTAGATGCCCTGGCGCGCCTCATCCAATTTGATGCGGATCCGCGCGGCGAGCTGCGGGGAGATGGGCATCCGGGCGCCCGACCAGTGGGGCACCACGTTGCTCTTGCCGGTGGAGCGCCGGACCTGGGCGATCATCCCCCGCACTCGCACGAATTCCAGCACCCGTCCGGCGAAGGTGAAGACGTCCCCCGGCCGCAGGCGGGCGATGAAATTCTCCTCCACCGTGCCGATGGTTCGCCCCCGCACGAACTGCACCTTCATCGCGGACTCGCTGACGATGGTGCCGATCGACATCCGGTGGCGCATCGCCGCCATTCTGCCGGTCACCCGATAGATGCCGTCGTCCTCGGTCACCTTGGAGTATTCGGGGTAGGACTGGAGGGCGTTCCCGCCGCGAGTGATGAAATCGAGTACCCAGCGCCACTCGTCGTCGCGCAGCGCCCGGTAGGCCCACGTGGTTCGCACCTCGGCGAGCAGCTCATCGGCGCGGAAACCGCCCCCGACCGCGATGGTGACGGCGTGCTGGGCGAGCAGGTCGAGCGGCCGCTCGACGGGGCGCCGTGCCTCGATCTCCCTCGCGTCGAGGGCCGACCGAGCGGCGGCTACGTCCACCAGCTCCAGGGCGTTGGTCGGGACGCAGGTAAGCCGGCTGACCGCGCCGGGCTGGTGCCCGCTGCGTCCGGCCCGCTGAATCAGCCGGCCGACGCTCTTGGGGCTCCCGACCTGGAGCACCCGGTCCACCGGCGTGAAATCGACCCCGAGATCGAGCGTGGACGTGCAGACGACGCAGCGCAGCTTGCCCTCGCGCAGCCCGTCCTCCACCCATTCGCGCGTGCCCCGGTCCATGGAGCCGTGGTGCAGCGCCAAGATGCCGGCCCAGTCCGGTCGGGCGGCAAGGAGCGCCTGAAACCAGATCTCCGCGGTGGCCCGGGTGTTGGTGAAGACCAGCGCGGTCTCGCCTTCCTCGACCGCATCGATGACCTCGGGCAGCAGCCGGAGCCCGATCTGCCCCGACCACGGAAAGCGCTCCATGGTCTCGGGGATGAGCGCGTCCACCTCCAGGGCCTTGGGAATCAGCCCCTGGAAGATCCGACCCGGCCTGGCCCGGGCCTCCTGGTCCACGCCGAGCAGGGCGTCGCGGGCGGTCTCGAGGTTGCCGAGTGTGGCGGAAAGTCCCAGGGTGCGGAGTCCCGGCCGGAACCGCCGGAGCCGGGCCAGGCACAACTCGGTCTGCACGCCCCGCTTCGAGGCCATCAGTTCATGCCACTCGTCCACCACCACCAGCTCGAGATGCTCGAACAGCGTCGGCGAGTCATCCCGGGTGAGCAGGAGCGACAGACTCTCCGGCGTGGTGACGAGGGCGCTGGGCAGCCGCTCGCGCTGGCGTGCCCGGACCCGTGCCGGCGTGTCGCCGGTGCGCGACTCCACGGTCCACGGAATGCCGAAATCCTCGACCGGCGCGCGGAGTGCCGCCTCGGTGTCGCCGGCGAGGGCCCGGAGCGGGGTGATCCATAGCACCGTCAGCGGCGGCGCCGGAC
Source organism: uncultured Gemmatimonadales bacterium (assembly GCA_963826065.1). Classification (GTDB taxonomy): domain Bacteria; phylum Gemmatimonadota; class Gemmatimonadetes; order Gemmatimonadales; family GWC2-71-9; genus CAVVWJ01. Next base: position 738,588 of record CAWGVP010000002.1, on the reverse strand, counting down.
GGCGGGGGGCCGCGGGATAATCGCGAAGCCACTCGAGCAGCGGACCCATCCAGGCGGCATAGGTCTTTCCGGTGCCGGTCGCCGCGTGAACCAGCCCGCTCTCGCCCGCGAGATACGATTGCCACACCTCGAGCTGGAACGGGAATGGCTCCCACTCGTGGCGGGCGAACCACTCGCGTACGCAGTCGATCGGCTCGCGTCCGCCGCAGTCGACCACGCGCGCGGGCCGGCGGCGCGACCGGGACGCGGCCGGCGGCTCTGCGCTCCGCGGCTCCGCCGCCCGCGACTCCCGACGCTGGGCCGCACGGGCCCTCCGAAGGTCCACCGCCAGTGCCGAGCCGCCCCGGCGTCCTTTGGTGCCGGTCAAGAGTGGCCGATCGCCCGGAGATAGCGCCGCGCCGAGTAGCGCACGGCGTGCCCACCGGCTTCCAGGACGTTCTTACCGCTCCACCCGCCGTAGATCTGCTCGAACTCGAACGGCTCGACCGCCTCCACGATCCTTGCGACCGCCGCGGCGTTCAGGGGAATCAGATTGGGATAACTGTACATGAAGCTCACCGTGCGCCGGTCCTGCGCGACCATGATCGTGTCGCCCGTGAGGAGCGCGCCGAGGCCCTCGGCGCCATCCGCCCAATGGAGCACGGTGCTGCCGGCGAAATGGCCCCCGCAATGGATCAGGGTCAGTCCGGGCTCGATCTCGAACGAGCTGCCGCCCCAATACACGAGGGCCCGGTCGTCGCGCATGGCCCAGGCCCGGTCGGCCTCGTGCAAGTAGATGGGAATGCCGCCCAGGGCACGGCTCCATTCCACCATGGCGGAGTAGAAATGAGGGTGGGAGACCGCCATGGCGCGCGCGCCGCCGAGCGCCCCCACCCGCGCGACAGCCGCCTCGTCCACCAGGCTGGTGCTATCCCACAGGAAGCCGCCGCCGGCGCTTCGTACGTGGAGAGCCCGCTGTCCGATGGCGAACGAAGGGTCGATGCCGATACCGGTGAGTCCCGGCCCCTCGGGTTCGATGCGGCTGTGATGGCCGTTTCGGAGCTCGTCCATCGTGGTCCACTGCTGCCCCTTCCAGCCGATGTACTGACGCTCCTCGGAGCAGATGACGCACGATGCCGGCGGGGCAGGGGATTCCTCGTACTGAACCCCGCAAGTGGTGCAGATGAAGCTTGCCATGGTGGGAAGGTAAGGGCATCTCGAAAGGCTGGCGATCAGGACTTCCGCAGGTCACTGTTCGTCATGGCCGGCACCGGGCCGGCCCGGCATCCGGAGGACATCATGGCCGTCTGCGAAGTCTGCGGCAACGACTACTACCTCTCGTTCCAGGTGGTCGCCGCGGGCCACACCCACACGTTCGACAGCTTCGAGTGCGCCATCCACAAGCTCGCACCGGTCTGCCAGCACTGCGGCTGCAAGATCGTCGGGCACGGCATCGAGGCGAAGGGCACTTTCTACTGCTGCGCGCACTGCGCCAGGCAGCAGGGCGTGACGGCGGTGGCCGATCACGCTTGAGCCCGGTGACGTTCGCCTCGGCCGAGGCGTTCCGCTCCTGGCTGGCCAGGCATCATCTGACCGCGACCGAGCTGGTCGTACGCATCGCCAAGTCCCATGCGGCCGGGAAAGGCATCGGCTACGCGGAAGCGCTGGATGAAGCGCTCTGCTTCGGGTGGATCGACGGAGTCCGGCGGCGGCTGGACGAAGACAGCTTCAGCGTGCGCTTCACGCCAAGGAAGCCGAGGAGCGTCTGGAGCGCGGTCAACATCCGAAAGGCCCAGGCGCTGGAAGCCGCGGGCCGGATGCAGCCGGCGGGACGCATCGCATTCGCCGCCCGAACCGAGCGAGGGTCGAGACGGTATTCCTACGAGTCCAAACCGGAAGCGCTCGAGCCGGAGTTCGAGCGGGCGCTGAAGCGGGATCGGGCGGCCTGGAGGTTCTTCCAGTCCCAGCCGCCGTCCTACCGGCGGACCAGCGTCTTCTGGGTCATGGAGGCGAAGCGGGAGGAGACCCGCGCCCGCCGCTTCGCCATCCTGCTGGAGTGCTCGGCTCGACGGGAGCGGATCCCGCTGCTGCGTCGCGAGTAGGCACCGCTACGGCTCGCGGAGCAGCGCGCGCACCATGGCGAGAGAGTCTGCGTCTTCAGGGCGCTTGTCGCTTCGCCAGCGGGCCATTCTGGGAAACCGCACCGCGACTCCGGACTTGTGTCGGGCCGACGCCTGGATCCCCTCGAAGGCCAGCTCGAACACCAGCTCCGGCTTGACCACCCGCACCGGACCGTGCTTCTCCAGCGTGTTTCGCCGCACGAATGCATCCACCTTCCGGATCTCGCCGTCGGTGAGGCCGCTGTAGGCCTTGGCGAACGCCACCAGTCTGCCCTCGTCCCACACCCCGAACGTGTAATCGGTGAACAGCCCGGCCCGCCGCCCGCTCCCGGGCTGGGCGTATATCAGCACCGCGTCCACGCTGTACGGCTCGACCTTCCACTTCCACCAATCTCCTTTGCGCCGTCCCACCCCGTACCCGCTGCCCAGCCGCTTCAGCATGAGTCCCTCCGCGCCCAGCTCGCGCGCGCGGGCGCGCGCGTCGGTCACGGCCGGCCAATCGGCCGCCTCCACCGCGGGGGAGAGCCTCAGGCGGCCGGCCGATGGTGTCGCGGCCAGGAGCGCGGCGAGGCGCCGCCGGCGCTCGCCGAGCGGCTCGGCGCGCAGGTCCCGGCCGGACTCTTCCAGCAAGTCGTAGGCAACGAGAACTACCGGGATCTGGTCGAGGATCTTCCGGGTCGGCGATTTCCGCCCGAGCCGTCGCTGCATCTGTGCAAAGGGAAGAGGCCGTCCGTCCGACCACGGCAACAGCTCGCCGTCGATCACCGTGCCCTCGGGCAGCAGCGCCCCGGCCGCTTCCACCTCGGGAAACCCGCCGCTCAACAGCTCGTCGCCCCGCGACCAGAGAAAGGTGCGTCCGGCCCGCCGAATGAGCTGGGAGCGGATGCCGTCCCATTTCCACTCCGCGAGCCATTCGCCGGGCTCGCCCAGCATTTCGACCGGACCCTCCAGCGGATACGCCAGATAGAACGGATAGGGCCGGCTGACGTCGGCGTCGTGTACGTCGGTCGCGACCAGACGGGCGAAGAACTCCGGCGTCGGCTCCCATCCACCCATCAATCGGTGGGCGATGGCGCCCTCCGGCACCCCGCTGGCGAGGGCGAGCGCGCGCTCGACCAGCCGCGCCGAGGCGCCGACCCGGAATGCGCCGGTGATGAGCTTGTTCCAGACGAACCGCTCCCGGCGGCCGAGCTCGCGCCACGCCCGCTGCATCTCCTGACGCTGTACCACCTCGTCCTGGCCACGCAGCGGCAGCAGGCGCTGCTCGACCCAGTGGGCCAGCGGCCGGTCGGTCGAGGTGCCCGCGTCGGGCAGCAGCAGTGTGATGGTCTCGGCGAGGTCGCCCACCGCGGCGTGGCTCTCCTCGAAGAGCCAGGGAGGAATATCCGCCGCTTCCGCCGCCCAGGCGACGAGCTTGACGGAAGACACCAGGCGCTTTGGCCGCCGCCCGGTAAGGAAGTGGACCGCCCAGGCGGCGTCGGCCGGCGGCGCGGAACGGAAATACTCGGCCAGCGCGGCGACTTTTTCTCCCGTCGCGGTCGTCTCGTCCAGCGTCGCGTACAGCCGGGCGAACTCCCTCACCGCTCGGTCTCGTCCCCAGGCTCGGCGGCATCGTCATCCACGTCGCCCTCGAACCGGGTCTGCACCGCGCTCGCGTCGAGCCCCCGCTCGCGCAGCCACCGGACCACCACGCCGGTGAAGCCGTGGGTCACCCACACTCGCTCCGCGCCGGTGGCGTCGATGGCGGAGAGGAGGCTCGGCCAATCCACGTGGTCCGACAGCGCAAAGCCGCGGTCGAGCGACCGGCGCCGCCGGGCGCCGCGCACCAGCATCCAGCCGGAGGCGAACGCCGTAGCGTAGGGGCCGAACCTGCGGGGCCACGTCGAGCCGTCGGCCGAGGGGGGTGCGAGGACGATGGCCCGGGACCAATCGGTGTCACGCCCCAGGCTCGCCGCATGAATCGTCCGGGGAAGCGGCACGCCGCCCTCGCGGTAGACGGCCGTCATCCGCTCCACGGCCCCATGGGTGAGGATCGGTCCGAGAGCCGGGTCCAGGCCGGCGAGCAGCCGTTGCGCCTTCCCTAGAGCGTAGCCGTACAGCAGGCTGCACTTGCCCGACTCCTGGTTGGCGCGCCACCAGTTGTTCACATCGCGGAGGACTTCTTCCTGCGGAGGCCAGCGATAGACGGGAAGTCCGAAGGTGGATTCGGTGACGAAGGTATGGCACCGAACCGGCTCGAATGGGGTGGCGGTGGGATCCGGATCGGTCTTGTAGTCGCCGGAGACGACCCACACCTCGCCGTCTCGCTCCACGCGGACCTGCGCGGAGCCGAGAATGTGTCCCGCCGGATGCAGCGAGACGGTGACGCCGTTGATCGAGACGGGCGCTCCGTAGGCCACACCGCGGATCCGGGCCTCGGGGGTGAGGCGGCTCCGCAGTACCCCGGCCCCCTCGGCGGAGGTGAGGTAGGCCCGGCAGCCCCAGGCGACATGGTCGCCGTGGGCATGAGTGACGACCGCGCGGTCCACCGCGCTCCACGGGTCCACGAAGAAGTCGCCGGCCTCGCAGTAGAGGCCGTGATCGGTGAGACGCAGCAGGGTCATGCGTGCGGCGCCGGCCGGCTCAGCGACGCTCGATCACCCCGCAGACGACTCGCGCTCCGGAGTTGCCGCTCGGATCGGTCTTCTGATCGTCGGGATCGGCGTGAATGACGAAGGCGCGCTTCTCCGTGCCGATCATCGAGCCCGGGCCTTGGGCCAACAGGCTCGGCGAGACGGTAAAGGTCGTATCCGCGCTGCCATCGGCCTCCACCACGAGATTCGGCATGTCGCCGGCGTGGGCCCCCTCTGGATTCAGCAGACCGTGCTGTTTGGACGCTGGATTGAAATGGCCGCCGGCCGACTCGAAGCTCGGCGGGGTACACGATCCGGTCTCGTGGATGTGCATGCCGTGCTCGCCGGGCTCGAGACCGGTGACACTGACACCCAGCTGGGTGCTGCCGTCGGCTTCGGAGAACGAGGCCACGCCGACCCGGGCGCCCGCCGTGTCGACGAGGGACGCGCTGGCGGTGACGTCGGGTAGCTTGGCGCCTTCCGGTCCTCGAGCCTGCCCACCGCAGGCGGCGATGGCGATGGCGGCGAGCACTGCGGTGGAGGGGTGCATTGGCATGTCGACTCCAATCCGCGGCGGCTAACGCGGCCGCCGCTCGTAGGTTCCCATGATGACTCCTCGGCCAAGCACGTGCCCCTCCATGGCGGCCTCGAGATCGGACCGGTTGATGCCCGGTGGGAGGTTGAGCGCACTGCCGAGCGCATAGAGGCGGAAGAAGTAGCGGTGGGGCTTGCCCGGCGGGGGGCAGGGGCCGCCATATCCCAGGTCGCCGCCGTCGTTGAGCCCCTGCCTCGCGCCGGACGGGAGCTCCGGCCGGGGCGGCATGCCCTCGCTCAGCTCGACGGTGTCGGCCGGGAGATTCCAGATCACCCAGTGCACCCAGGTGCCCCGTGGGGCGTCGGGGTCGTCGCAGACCAGCGCGAAAGTCCGCGTCTCCACCGGGGCGCCGGTCCAGCGGAGGGGCGGGGAGAGGTCCTCGCCGTCGCAGGTGTGCCGGATCGGGACCGTCTCGCCGTCGCGGAACGAGGCGCTGGTGAGCTCCAATCCGGCTGTGGGCGAATCGTCGCGGGGCGCGGTCATCGCGTCAGCCTCCGGCCTTGAGCCAGAGTCTCGCGGCGGCGGCCACGAGGAACACGGCGAACATCCGCTGGAGCGTCGCGGGCGGCAGCACGTGGGCCAGGCGCGCGCCACCCCAGGCGCCGAAGAAGAGGCCGACGCCCAGGAGCAGGGAGGCCTTGATGTCGAGATTCCCGTTCTGATGATAGGTATACGCGCCAAGAACGCCGACCGGCAGCAGCAGCGCGCCCAGCGATGTGCCAAGGGCAAGCTTGAGGTGGAAGTGCGCCACGATGACGAGCGCGGGCACGATGAGCATGCCGCCCCCGATGCCGAACAGTCCCGACAGGACGCCCGCTGCAAGACCGATCAACACGTACAGGAACATCATGGGGCCGCGCTCCGAGGTTAAGGGGTGCCGATCTCGGAAAGCTAGCATTCGACGGGCGCTTGCCAATCTTCGTCGTGCTGCCGTGTGAGCGGGCTCACGGAAGAAGGGCGGCTAAACGGCAGCATTTCCCCAATTCAACCAGACGGTCGATGCGAAGGAGCCGAGCATGCGAAAAGGCGGGATGCTGGTGGGAATGGCGGTGGGGGCCGGTCTGGTCTACCTCCTCGACCCGCAATCGGGCGAGCGCCGCAGGGGCCGCTTACGGCAGACGATCCGGGATCGTATGAGTGACGAGCCGACGCAGGACCTCACGATCGAGTTGCCGATCGGTCACTACGGGTCCCGACAGGGCGATATCGTCGGGCTCGAGTCCGCCACGCTGCAGCGAACTCACGGCACCGGGCCCGAGAGCCGGAGCGTCACGCTGCTGGGCGGCGCACTGGCGCTCTTCGGCCTCGCTCGCAGGGGGGCGCTCGGTGTCGCGGCACAAGCCGTGGGCGCGGGAATGCTGTGGAGCGAGCTGAGCAAGCCGAAGAGCGCCCCCGGGGGCCGTCCGGAGCGGCGAAGGACCGTGGATATCCAGAAGACCCTCTTCGTCGATGCGCCCGTGGGGCGGGTGTACGAGTTCTGGAGCGACTACGAGAACTTCCCGCTGTTCCTGTCCAGCGTGCGGGAGGTGCGGGACCTCGGCGGCGGCCGCTCGCATTGGGTGGTCAAGGGTCCGGGGGGCATACCCGTCGAATGGGACGCGGTGCTGACCGAGCAGGTACCGGGTGAGGCCATCGCCTGGCGGAGCCGCCCGGGCTCGCTGCTGGAGAACGCGGGCGTGGTGCGGTTTCGGGCCGAGGGCGACGGCACCCGGGTGGACTTTCGATTCTGCTACAACCCGCCGGCCGGCGGCGCAGGGCGAGCCGTGGTGGAACTGCTTGGCGCTGACCCGCGGAGCAGACTGAACGACGACTTCGGGCGGCTGAAGGCCCTGCTCGAGGGCGCATACAAGGGTGAGACCCATGGCGGAGAACCTCGGGGGTAAGTTCGCGACGATGAGTGAGGAAGAGCGGCGTCGGTTCGCGATGGAGCAGGAGCGTGAACCGGAGCGGCGCAAGGCGCAGGAGGAGCTCGAGTTCGAGGATCCCAGGCACGACCATGCCCGGACCAAGCCCGACCTCGAGGATCGCGACGGCGCCGGGGCGCAGCTGGACGACGCGCAGCACGCCGAGCGGGTGCGGCAGGAAGCCCGTGCCCGGTCGAAGTCATCGCGCCCGCCCGAATGAGCCGGGCGACAGACCTGCTCGCGGGCGGCGCGCTCGCCGGGTGGATGCTGATGAAGCTGGTGCGGGAGCGGGAGTCGTTCTCCTTTCAGGGGAAGACGGTGCTGGTCACCGGCGGATCGCGCGGACTCGGCCTGGTGCTGGCCCGCGATTCGGCCGCCGCCGGAGCAAAGGTCGCTATTTGCGGGCGCGATCCGGATGCACTGGAGCGGGCCCGCGCGGCCCTGGAGCGGATCGGCGCCGTGGTGGTCGCGGTGCCCGCGGACATCGCCGATCCGGAGTCGGTCAGGCTGCTCGTCGGGACCGTGACCGAGCGGCTGGGGCCGGTCGATGTCCTCATCAACAACGCCGGAGTGATCGAGGTCGGACCCGCGGAGACCATGTCCGTCGCCGACTACGAGGAGGCGATGGACACCAATTTCTGGGGGATGGTGTATCCGACGCTCAGCATTCTTCCGTCCATGCGAGAGCGGGGCGGGGGACGGATCGTCAACATCACTTCGATCGGCGGCAAACTCGGCATCCCGCACCTCCTGCCGTACAGCGCCAGCAAGTTCGCCGCGATGGGTTTCTCCCAGGGCCTTCGGGCCGAAGTCGCGCAGGACGGCATCGCGGTCACGACGGTCATCCCCGGATTGATGCGAACCGGCAGCCCGCGGAACGCCATCTTCCGCGGCAAGCATCGCGCCGAGTATGCCTGGTTCAGCATTGCCGACTCCCTTCCAGGGCTCTCGGTGAGCGCGAACGAGGCGTCGCGGCGGATTCTGTCCGCCGTTCGGCGCGGCGACGCGGAAGTGCTCTTTCCGGTGGTGGCCCGGCTCGCGGTGATCGGATCGGCGGTGGCCCCGAACGTCACCGCCGCGGCTCTGCGCCTGGCGGCCCGGCTGCTGCCGGGCGCGCCGTCCCGCCGCACCGGACGCAAACGGGGCAAGGACAGTCAATCCGGCTTCTCCCCTTCCTGGCTCAGCCGCCGCGGGGACGAGGCCGCGCGAAAATACAACCAGGTAGCGCCCGCCGAAGGCTCGCGCGCATGAGTCGGTCGGCAGGCAGAAAGAATGGGACGATGACGGCGACCTACGACGGGATCGGCCGCACCGAAGAATGGAAAAACCTCCGGCGTGCGTCGCCGGGCACCGACCTCAACGTGGGTCGGCGCGAGCGCTGGATCTCGGCCGTGGCGGCCGCGGCTGTGGCGGCGTACGGAATCCGGCGCCGGCGGGGGAGGAGGATTCTACTGCCCATCGCAGGCGCGCTCCTCGGACGTGCTGTGAGCGGCCGCTGCCCGGTGAACGAGGTGCTGGGGCGAAACACGGCCGTGGATGACGAGCCATCCAGTCCGTTCACCAGCGTCCGCCGGGGCCACGGGGTGCGGGTGGACGAAAGCATCGTCCTCAACCGCCCCCGGAGCGAGGTCTACCGGTTCTGGCGCAACCTCGCGAACCTGCCGCGCTTCATGGATCATCTGGAGGAGGTCAGCGTCCAGGACGAATGGCGGTCCCACTGGATCGCCAAGGGGCCGGCAGGCACGCGGGTGGAGTGGGACGCGGAGATTCACAACGAGGTTCCCAACGAGCTGATCGCCTGGCGGTCGCTCCCGGGCTCCGAAGTGGACAACGCCGGCTCGGTACACTTCATGCCGACCGCCAACGGCGACACCGAGGTCCGGGTGGTGCTCCGCTACGATCCGCCGGCCGGCAAGCTCGGCGCCGCGGTGGCGCGGCTCCTGGGCGAAGACCCTTCCCGTCAGGTATCGGATGACCTCCGGAGACTCAAACAGGTCGTAGAAGCCAGCGAACCGGTGTGATCTACGACTGCATCATCGTAGGCGGCGGCCCTGCCGGGCTGAGCGCGGCGCTCATGCTCGGGCGATGTCGCCGCCGGGTGCTGCTCTGCGACACGGGGGAACAGCGGAACCTGCGTGCCCGCGAGATGCACGCCTATCCCACCCGCGACGGGATCCCTCCCCGGGAGTTCCTCGGGCTCGCCCGTGCCCAGCTGGGACGCTACGAGACCATCGAATGCCGCGAGCTGGAGATCGTGGACGCTTGCAGGGAGAAACACCGATTTCTCGTCACGGGTGCCGACGGCACCCGTTTCGAGAGCCGGAAGTTGCTGCTGGCCACCGGCGTGGCGGACGAGCTTCCCGATCTCGATGGGCTGGAGGAGCTGTACGGCGTCAGCGTCCACCACTGTCCGTACTGCGACGGGTGGGAGTGGCGCGACCGGCCGCTCGCGGCCTACGGCTGCGACGAGAATGGGGCCGGGCTCGCCATGAGTCTGACGGCGTGGTCGGCCGACGTGCTGCTGTGCACCGGCGGCCAGGCCGTTCCCGAGCACACCGCCGCCCGCCTCGATGCCGCCGGCATCCGCGTGAGGCAGGAGCCGGTGCGCCGGTTGGAGGGGACGGACGGGATGCTGGAGCGCATCGTGTTCGACGGCGGCGCCCCCGAGGCTCGGAGCGCCATGTTTATCTCCTGTGGCCAGCGCCAGCGCAGCCCGCTCGCCGAGCGGATGGGCTGCCGCTTCACGGGCAAAGGCTCAGTGGACACCGGAAAGTGCGAGGCCACCGACGTGCCCGGTCTCTTCGTCGCGGGCGACGCATCGAAGGAGGCCCAGTTCGTCGTGGTCGCGTGTGCGGAGGGCGCCGAGGCCGGCATGGCCATCCACAAGGCGCTCATGGAGGAGGATCTGGTCGATCCTCAGAAGAGCAGCTCCACGCCCAGTCGCGCCAGCCGCGGTGATCCATAGGCGAAGATGGGTTGGGCGTAGTCGTTCGCGGCGGCGACGTAGAGGGGGAACAGCTCCTCGCGTCCGGCGAGATATCCGTCGCCGTCGAGATCCGCGGCGGCCCGGTAGCGGGAGGACTCGTACGGGATGGGGTCGGGATTGGCCGCGTACGCCGCTTCCGCCATCCGCTGAATCGCGGCCTCGTCGGCGATGGGCAGCCCGGTGTCCCGTCGGACGGCTACGACGTTTCGCCGGTTGAGCACGTTGCGAACGTCCAGGTAGATCCCGCCCGAGGCCCCGCCAATCGTGATCGAGCGACGAACCAGCAGATCCAGTGTGGACGTGCTCGGCAGCCGTGAGCCGTTGGGCAGTCCCACCAGGGAATCGCCCGTGCTGTCGCTCATCGAAAAGGGAAGTCCCGAGGCCAGTCGCAGGATCACGGCGCCCTCCAGCCCGGCGAGCGGCCGGACCCCCGCGATGGCCGGCCCCGTGGCGTCGGGAACCTTGCCCCGCGCGATGGCGGTGAGTGTGTGCCGCTGGTCGAAGTCGAGCGGGAACTCTGCTCTGGCGGGACGAGTGGTATCGCCGGTGACCGGGTCCACCACGATCAGGCGGTTGAGCAGGAACGGGTCCGTCGCCGTGGCCTTCGCGTCCTGAAGCGTGTACGCCAGGCGAAAGCCGACCCCGCCGCGGAGCTCGCGCTCGAACAGCAGCTCGACCCCGCGCACGGTGCCGGCGTCGGAGTTGCCGAAGACCGTCGAATCCGGATTCACGCCGATTGGAACCGACGCGACCAGCCCGGTGAGCCGCTTCAGGTAGACGCCGACGCGCATCGAGAGCTCCTCTCTCGGCCGTACCCGGACGCTCAGCTCGTACTGGCTGGCCTTCTCGAATCCCAGGTTCGGGTTTCCGCGGCGGAAGCGGCCGGTACGCGTGGTGTCGTCGAACGCCGCATCCACCAGGAACTGGTAGTCAGGGGCCTGGCTGAAACGGCCGTAGCTCGCCACCAGCGTGGCCTTGCGCAGCACGGTGCTGACGGCGAACCGGGGACTGATCGAGCTCTGGGCTCCGCGCGCCTCGCCAGGCAGGTCACTGCCCGCGTCGAATCTGTCGTACCGCAGCCCGCCCGTGACCGCGACGTCTTCGATCCGTAGCTGACCCTCCACATAGCCCGCGGCACTGTGGGGTGAGAAGGCGGACCGCGCCGGAGCCGGCACGGTGTCCCCGACCGGCAGAAAGCCGAGGGCGCGCTGATAGGTCCGGACCTGCTGGGCCACGTACTCGCCGCCGGCAAACAGGTCCAGGCCCGGCAGCCCCCCGATGGTGCCGTCGAGCTGGAACCGGGTCTCCCCGAAGCGATTCCAGGCCACGTCGCCGCGTGAGCCTTCGGTCTGGAAGAAGGCGGGAACGCCCCACGGTGTGCGGAAGCTTGGCTCCGGCTCCCGCAGTCCCGGGATCGGGTTGGGGGAGGGGTTCTGCGCCCGGGCGAGGTCCTCTCCGACGAAGTGAAAGCGTGATCCCGTGAGCGCGCCGAACGAGTAGTCCGGCTGCTCGACCAGCTCGCCGCGGAGGAACTCGCGCACGTATCGGCCCACCCGGAGGTCGAGCACCAGCGGCAGGCCCGCGCGGGGATCGCTGGTGTACTGGACGTGGCCGCTCACCAGATCACCCCGAAGCCGCTGCCCCGGCCCATACTCGGGATCGTACTTGTACGCTGGATCGTAGAGCAGCCGCTGGTCTTCCGAATGCAGGCCGAGGGCGCGGAAGGTGGCCCGCTCGGTGATCGGCACCACGAGCTTGGCCGCGCCGGTCCACTGCTCCCCGCTGTTATGGGGAAGCGGGTAGGGCGTCGCCGAACGGGGATCGAAGGGATTCGTCGGCGCGGGCGCGGCGACCGGATCGGCATCCATCCGCCCCGAGACGTCGAGAGCCGTGACCAGCCCCAGGCGGCCCGACAGCGGGCCGCCGGCCCGAATGGCGAGCCGATCGAGGCCGCGATCGAGTCCGCCGCCGAAGGGCCGGTCACCCTCGTAGGCCACTCGGCCCTCCCAGGTTTCCTCGGGCTCCCGGGTCACCACGTTGACCAGCCCGGAGAGCGCCTGGCCGAACCGGGCGGAGAAGCCGTTGGTGACCAGCGAGGCCTCGCTCAGCAGGTCGGGCGGAATCTGGAGCCCGAGCCCGCCGGTCGACGCATCCAGCTGGTTCTTCACGCCGAGGCCGTCGAGGATGAAGGACTCCTGTCCGATCCGCCCCCCACGATAGCTGGTGCCGACACTTCCGGCGGTGAGTGCCAGCGCCTCCTCGAGCGAGCTGACCGGCAGATCGCGCAGGTCTTCCGCGCTGATCTTCTGCTCGGTGCTGGTGGCCAGCGGATCCAGGACGGCATCGTAGGGCGCCGTAACCACCACCGGCTCCAACTCGAGAGGATTGGGCTGGAGGTCGAAATCCACCGTCACCGTGGCGCCTGCCGGCACGAAGACGCTGTCGAGCACCACCCCGCGATAGCCGATGAGCCTGGCGGCGACCCGGTGCCAGCCGGTGCGCACCGCGCGTGCCCGGTACCGGCCCGCCGTGTCGGTGACCGCGCCGACTCTTCCGTCCACGACCACCTGCACCGCCGGCAGCCCGACGCGCGACTCGGCGTGGCGGACCTGCCCGGCGACCGCACCCTCGGCCTGCGCCGCGAGGGGACGCGCCCCCGGCAGCGCCACCAGCGTGGCCACGACCAGGACGAGCGGACGCGGGATCATCACTCGCCTCCGAAGAGATAGAGGTCGGCGCGCTTGTGCACCGTGGTGTCGAAGCCTGTCGGCGCCTGCACGATGACGAGCGGGAACCCTTCGGCCACGACCCGGGCGCCGTCGGGGGAGAGAGCGGGGCGACGATAGAGCCGCTCCGGTGTGTCGAGGACCACCTCCTCACCGGCCTCCGGGCCCAGCACATGAATGATCCCGCCGCTGTCCCACTGGGTCGGTCCCAACGTGGGGCTCACCGAATACGCCACCCGCCCGCCGACGACGGCCGCGACCCGGTTGCCCGACGCATGCACGTCCCGAGCGGTGCCGGCCGCGCCGAAGTCGTGGAACACGGTCACGTCGCCCCCTGCCAGCTCCCGGCGATAGATCCGGGCGTCGTTGGGCAGGGTGAAGAGGATCGCGGCGCCGTCCTCCACCGCCGCGACGCCGGTGGCCTGCGCAGTACCCGGTATGGCCTCCGCCGCGGCCGAGCCGCCCGACAGGTCCAGCAGGGTCACCTCGGTGCCGTAGAGGAGCGTGTCGAACGGGCAGCTGATGTCGCCACAGGGCCTGAAGAGCCTGAACTGTTGTCCCACGTACGCCAGACGGGCCGGAGCCAGCCAGCGGAGGTAGCCGGCGTAGTCCTGGAGCACGCCGCCGGTGGGCGTGAACGGGAGGCTGCGAACCGTTTGGGCGTTGGATGCATCCAAGCTGGATGACACCGCGATCCCGATGAACACCGGGTTCGTTCCTCTCAAACCGCCGTTGCCGGCGCTCAGGAAGGCGAGGGCACCGTCGGCGCCCACGGCCGGCGACTGTGCCGCATCCGTGGTCGTCTTCTCGCCCGGCAGGTTGCACACCAGTTGGCGCTGGCTTCCGCCGGAGGCCGGCAGCTCCGCGAGACAGACGTCGCCGTCCTCCCGCGACGGCTGGCTGGCCGAATAGAGGATGCCGGTCCCGTCCGCGAGCCAGGCGGGGTGCCCGTCATGCCCGTCGCTCAGCGTCAGCCGTACCGGCGGGCCGGGATCGAAGGGCGTGTCGGTGCCCAGGGGGTGGGAAAATGGATCGCTGTGGCTGCAGGCGGTGGACAGGCACACCAGGACGAGCATGACGAACGCAGTCCACCTGGAAGGTGTCATCCACGTACGGATTTTCATGCGGATCCTGGAAGAAGGCGGGATGGTCGGGTGACGAGTCAATGATACCACCACGCACAATGGGTGTTCGATTCCGGGATTCGGCCATCCCGCGACCGAACACTGCCGAGGTTCCACGGCGCGGGGGCAATTCGACCAAGTCGCGTGGCCGCAACTCGTTGCGACTCGGGTCCGCGGCGGCACGGTCCTTTCCTATGACGGTCGCGCGGCCGCGAACTATCGCGGTGCCCGCAGCGGACCTCCAATAAGGAAGTGTCGTGGACATTCCCCGCGCCCCCGCCAACCGAAACAGGAAACGGCTGATCTACGGCGCCCTCGCTCTGCTGGGGCTGGTGGCGACCACGCTGGGTCTCCGCAGCCTCAAGCCCGCGGCACCCCGGGTCGATCGCGCGTCGGTCTGGATCGACTCGGTGCAGCGGGGTCCGCTGGTCATCGAGGTGCGTGGTCCCGGCACGCTGGTGCCCGAGCGCATCCGGTACATCTCCGCCGTGACGGCGGGCCGAGTGGAGCGCAGACTGGCCGAACCGGGACAGGAGGTAAAGCCCGAGACGGTCCTGCTGGAGCTGAGCAACCCCGACGTCCAGCTCGAGGCACTCGAGTCCGAGCGGCAGCTCACCGTGGCGCAGGCCGACAGGGTCGACCTCGAGACCAATCTCGTGACCCAGCGATTGAACCAGCAGGCGGCGGTCGCCGCGGCGAAGGCCGCGTATCAGGACGCCAAGCGCAACGCAGAGGCCGCGGAGGGGCTGGCCACCAAGGAGCTCATCTCGTCCATCGAGGCCAGTCGCGCGAAGGATCGCGTGGTGGAGCTGGAGACTCGCTACAAGGTCGAGGAGGAGCGTCTGGCGGTGATGGTCGGCGCGTCCGACTCCCAGCTCGCGCTCCAGAAGGAGCAGGTCGGGCGACTCCGCGCGGTCACCGAGTTCCAGCGCGGCCGGATCCGATCGATGAAGGTGCTGGCCGGCGCCAACGGCATCCTCCAGGAGCTCCCACTCGAGGTCGGGCAGTGGGCCCAGTCGGGTGCGACGCTGGCCCGGCTGGTGGAGCCGGGCAAGCTGAAGGCTGTGCTCCGAATTCCGGAGACCCAGGCGAAGGACATCGCCATCGGCCAGCCGGCCGCGATCGACACCCGCAATGGCATCGTGAAGGGCAAGGTGTATCGAATCGATCCCGCCGTCCAGAACGGGACGGTGACGGTGGATGTCTCGCTGGAGGGCGAGATGCCGCGCGGGGCCCGACCGGATCTCTCGGTGGACGGCACCATCGAGGTGGAGCGGTTGGAGGACGTGCTCCATGTCGGCCGGCCGGCGTACGGCCAGGCCAACAGCGCCGTGGGCCTCTTCAAGCTCGCGCCCGACGGCACCGAGGCCTTCCGGGTCAATGTCCGACTGGGCCGCACATCGGTCAACACCGTCGAGGTGACCGGCGGTCTGGAGCCAGGGGACAAGGTCATCATCTCCGACATGTCGCGCTGGGACGGGCACGACCGGGTGAGAGTGGATTGAGCCGTGGGCTATGGGTTATGGGCTCCAAGCGGCGCATAAACTCACGGACGTGACCACTCGTAGGACCTGCTTTGGCTCATAGCTCATAGCTCACGGCTCTTCCACTCAACCGAGACCGCCATGGCCGAATCCCTGATCCGACTCGAAGGCATCAAGAAGGTCTTCTACACCGACGAGGTCGAGACCCACGCGCTGTCGGACATCCACCTGGACATCAAGCACGGGGAGTACGTCGCGATCGCCGGGCCGTCCGGCTGCGGCAAGACGACGCTGCTCTCGATCCTCGGCCTGCTGGACACGCCGACCGACGGGTCCTACACCCTGGACAATCAACCGGTGGCGAAGCTCTCGGCCTCGGACCGGGCCCGAGTCCGCAATCGGCAGATCGGCTTCATCTTCCAGGCCTTCAATCTGATCGGCGACCTCACGGTCTATGAGAACGTCGAGCTGCCGCTCACCTACCGCGGCATGGCGTCCGACGACCGGCGCAAGCGGGTACAGGCCGCCCTGGAGCGGGTCGGGATGTCGCACCGGATGAAGCACTTCCCGGCGCAACTCTCGGGCGGCCAGCAGCAGCGCGTCGCGGTGGCGCGCGCGGTCGCGGGTGATCCCGCGATCCTGCTCGCCGACGAGCCCACCGGCAACCTGGATTCGACCAACGGCGAAGCGGTGATGGAGCTGCTCCGCGAGCTGCATCAGGCCGGCGCCACCATCTGCATGGTCACCCACGATCCCCGCTACGCCCGGCACGCCGATCGCTCGGTCCATCTCTTCGACGGCAAGGTGGTCGAAGAGCGGCAGCTGTCCGCGGTGAGCTGAGGCCAGTGCTCCAGATGCTGACCCACGTGCGTCTCGCCCTCCGCTCGCTCCGCCGGGCGCCCGCCTTCACCGTGGCCGCGGTCGCTACGCTGGCGCTCGGCATCGGTGCGAACACCGCGATCTTCAGTGTGGTGAGCGGGGTCCTGCTCGATCCACTGGGCTATGCCGAGCCGGACCGCCTGGTGGTCGTCTGGGGACGGCACGTGACCATCGGCCGGGAGACCGCCTCGCTCCCGGATTTTCTCGACTGGCGAAGCGGGGCGCGCTCCTTCGAGTCGCTCTCGGCGATGACCCACACCCGATTCAACCTCACCGGAGCGGGCGAGCCGGAGGTGGTACGGGGCGGGGTCACGACCGCGGGGCTGCTGGACGTCTTCGGCATCGTCCCGTCGGTCGGCCGAGGCTTCCGTGCGGAGGAAGAGCGCGGCGCGGCCCCGCGGGTGGCGATGCTCGGCGAGGGCTACTGGCGCCGCCGCTTCGGCGGCCGGTCCGACATGCTAGGACGGCCGATTCTGCTGAGCGGCGTGCCGCACACGGTGGTCGGCATCGTGCCGGCGGCGCTGCGGCTGGAGCAGCCGGTGGAGGTCTGGACGCCGCTGGTCACCGACAGCACCAGACCCCGGCGCGCCGATTTCCTCACCGTCTTCGGTCGGTTGCGGCGGGACGTGACGTCGGAGCGGGCTCAGGAGGAGATGACCACCATCGCCCGCCGGCTTGAGGTGCAGTATCCCGAGACCAACGCAGGATGGAGCGCGGAGGTAGTCGGCCTCCGGGAGCAGATGGTGGGCGAGGTCCGCCCGGCGCTCCTGGTGTTCATGGGCGCGGTCGGCCTGGTCCTTCTCATCGCGTGTGCCAATGTCGCGAACCTGATGCTCGCCCGCGTCGCGGGGCGGACCCGCGAGATGACTGTCCGGGTGGCGCTGGGCGCGTCCCGCGCGCGGCTCGGCGGCGAGGTGCTGTTGGAGAGCGCGCTGATCGGCCTGCTTGGCGGTGGCCTCGGCCTGGTGCTCGCGATCTGGGGCATCGAGGCGGTGCGCTCGCTCCAGCCCGGAACGATCCCTCGGATCGAAGAGATCGGCCTCGACCTTCGGGTGGTCGGCTTCGCGGCCGCGCTCTCGCTCCTGAGCGGCCTGGCGTTCGGCCTTGTGCCGGCGTGGCGGATGGCCGGCAGCGATCTCCGGGAAGGTCTTACCGAGGGGGGTCGGGGCGTCGCGGGGAAGGCCGGCATCCACCGTGCCCGCTCGGCGCTGGTGCTCGCGGAAGTGGCGCTGGCGTTCGTGCTGCTGGCCGGCGCCGCGCTGCTGTTGAGGAGCTTCGAGCGGCTCCTCCAGGTGGACCCGGGCTTCGCCGCCGACCATGTGCTTACCGCTAGGGTCACGCTTCCTCGGGTGAAGTACGCCGAGGAAGCCGGCCGCCTCGCGTTCGCCGACCAGCTGCTCGCCGACGCGGCCTCGCAGCCCGGGGTCCGCTCGGCCGCGGTGGTCTCCGACGCCCCCCTGGGTGACTCGCCGCCGTACCTGAGCTTCGTGATCCGGGGCGGTGAGGATCCGCGCGACGGATCGGTCCAGGACGCTGCCGTGTTCTGGACCAGCCCGGAATACTTCGAGACGCTGCGGATTCCGCTGGTCGAGGGCCGCTTCTACGACGCGACCGACCGGATCGGCGGTGACCCCGTGGTGGTCGTCAGCCAGACGATGGCGCGGCGATTCTGGGGCGGTCGGCGTGCTCTCGGCGCCCGCATCACGCTGGATGATCCCGCCGATCCCGACGCCCGCTGGATGACCGTGGTCGGAATCGCGGGCGACATTCGCCACGACCGGCTCGCCGATCAGGCGTATCCTCAGATCTATCTCCCGTTCACCCAGACGCCGACCCGGTCCATGGTGCTCGCGGCGCGAGTCGAGGGCGACCCTGCGGCGCTGGTGCCCGCGATCCGCCGGTCGCTCGCGGCCATCGACCCCGATCTCGCGCTGACCGACATCGGCTCGCTCGATGAGCGGAAAGCGGCGTCTCTCGCGAGGCCCCGGGTGAACGCGGCGGTGCTCGGCGCGTTTGCCCTGTCGGCGCTGGTGCTCGCCGCGGTCGGGATCTACGGCGTGGTCGCCTATGGCGTGGTCCAACGCACCCGCGAGCTGGGAATCCGCATGGCGCTCGGTGCCGGCGGCGGCTCCCTCCTGCGGATGGTCATCCGCCAGGGCATGACGCCGGTGCTCGCCGGCATGGCGGTCGGTCTGGCGGGCGCGCTGGTGGGTGGCCGGGCGCTCCGGAGTCTCCTTTTCGGCGTCGAGGCCGGCGACCCCGCGACGCTCCTCGCGGTCACCGGCTTCCTCGCCACGGTCGCACTCGCGGCCATCTATCTCCCCGCGCGGCGGGCGGCCCGGTCCGATCCCATGGCCGCACTGAGGAACGAGTGACATGGAATCCCCCCTGCGCAGCATCCGTCTCGCCGTCCGATCGCTGAGAAGGAGCCCGGCGCTCACCGCGTCGGTGGTGTTGACCCTGGCGCTCTGTATTGGGGCCACGACGGCGATCTTCAGCGTGGTCTACGCGGTGCTCTTCCGTCCGCTGCCGTTCGCAGATCCGGAGGGAATCCGGGTTGTCTTCACGACCTGGAAGGACCTGACCAGCTCCTTCTCCGTCGGCAATTGGGCCGACGTGAAGCGGCAGCAGCGGAGCTTCGAGTACTTCGTGCCGGCGTACGGCGAGAGCTTCAACCTCGCCGGCGCCGATGCGCCGGAGAACGTGGACGGCGCCCGGGTCGGCGCGGACTACTTCGCGATGCTCGGCGTGCATCCGGCGCTCGGCCGCGACTTCCTGGCGGAAGAGGACGCACCCGGCCGGGGTGAGGTCGTGCTCTTGAGCGATGGCCTCTGGCGCCGGCGCTTCGGTGCCGATCCCTCCGTCGTCGGGCGCGAGGTGCGGCTCGACGGGCGTCCCCATCGAGTGGTCGGCGTCATGCCGGCCACGATGAAGTACACGGTGTTCGATGAGGAGCTGTGGGTGCCTGCGGCGTTCTCGGCGGAACGTCTCGCGATGCACGACGAGCACTACCTGGCGGTCTTCGGCCGACTCCGGCCTGGCGTCACCGCGGCGCAAGCCGAGGCGGAGCTGCAGGGCCTCGCCCGCTGGCTGCAGACGGCGTACCCCAAGGAAAACCGCGACCGCGGCATCATCATGTCTTCGTTCATGGAAGAGCTGGTCCAGGACTACCGTCCCCGACTCTTCGTGCTGCTCGGCGCGGTTGGCTTCGTCCTGCTGATCGCCTGCGCCAACGTCGCCAATCTGCTGCTGGCCCGGGGTGCCGCGCACTCCCGCGAGATGGCGATTCGGGCGGCGATCGGCGCCGGCCGGGGGCACCTGCTCCGGCAGGCGCTGACCGAGAGCCTGGTGCTGGCCGCCGCCGGCGGTGTCCTCGGCCTCCTGGCGGGCTACTGGGGTGTCTCTCTGCTCGCCGCGTACGGGCCCGAGGATGTGCCTCGGCTGGCAGAGGCGCGGGTGGACGGACCGGTCCTCGCCTTCGCCTTCGGGCTCACCGTGCTGAGCGGACTGGTCTTCGGGCTGGCACCGGCGCTGCGCACGGCGGGCCGTATGCCGCACGAAGCGCTCAAGGAAGGGGGGCGCAGCGGCAGCCGATCGGGCAGCCGAGACCGGCTCCGGAACGTGCTGGTCGTGGGCGAGATCGCGGTGGCCCTGGTCCTGCTCACGGGCGCCGGCCTGCTGATCCGCAGCGCGATCGCGCTCAACGGCGTCGATCCGGGGTTCGACCCCCGGGGCGTCATGGCTGGCCGCGTTTCGCTGCCCGAGGCGGGATACGAGACGCCGGATCAGGTGATCCGCGCCTTCGAGCGGATCGAGGAACGGCTGCAGGCGGTGCCGGGCACCGCCGCCGGCGCGCTGGTGTCCGTGGCGCCGCTGGAAGGCGGCGGCAGCAACGGTCTGGTGCCGGAGGGACGACCGCTCGACATCTCATCCGCCATTAACTCCCAGAGAAGGCTGGTGACGCCGGGCTACTTCGCGACCATGCGCATCCAGCTGGTGCGTGGCCGGACCTTCACCGCGGACGACCGGCGCGGCGCGCCGCTCGTCATGGTGATCAACGAGACGCTGGCCCGCGAGGCGTTCCCGGGTGAGGACGCGGTCGGGAAGCGGATCGCCTGCTGCGAGCCGGGTCCCGACGGCTCACCCAATTGGAAGGAAGTCGTCGGGGTCGTCCGGGACGTCCGCGCCCAGGGCCTCGACGAGGCGCCGGTGCCGGAGTTCTACCTCCCGATGGTGCAGGCGCCGGCCGCGGCATGGACCTGGGATGACCGCACGATGAGCGTCGTCGTCCGGGCACAGGGCGACCCGGTTGCGCTGATGGCGCCACTGCGGCGCGCCATTGCGGACGTGGACCCGGCGCTCCCGCTGTACCAGCTCGGCACCATGGACGGGCGGGTCGTGGATTCGATGGCCCAGACCCGCTTCAGTACGACGTTGCTCACGGCGTTCGGCGCGATCGCCCTCATCCTGGCGGCGATCGGTGTGTACGGCGTGATCTCCTACGGCGTGACGCAGCGGACCCAGGAGATCGGCATCCGCATGGCCCTGGGTGCCCGCCGCGCCGACGTGGTGGGTATGGTGGTGCGCCACGGTGCGGCGCTCGCGGCGATCGGGCTCGTGGTTGGACTGGCCGGCGCATTGGCGCTGTCCCGCCTCATCGGCAGCCTGCTGTTCCAGGTGAGTCCGACCGACCCGCCGACCTTCGCCACCGGGACGGTCGTGTTGACCACCGTCGCCGTGCTGGCGGCGGTGCTCCCCGCACGCCGCGCCGCGCAGACCGATCCCATGGTCGCGCTGAGGAACGAGTAGCCATGGCGCTCGCGATCGATCCCCTGATCCGGATGGAAGGTCTGACCAAGATCTTCCATGCCGCCGAGGTGGAGACCCACGCGCTCTCCCGGATCGATCTCGAGATCCGGGCGGGGGAGTTCGTGGCGATCTGCGGCCCCTCCGGCTGCGGCAAGACCACACTGCTCTCGATCCTGGGCCTGCTGGACTCGCCCAGCGAAGGCAGCTATGTGCTCGCCGGCGAGCCGGTCGCGACGCTGACGCCAGGGCAGCGGGCCCGGGTCCGGAGCCGGGCCATCGGATTCATCTTTCAGGCCTTCAATCTCATCGGCGACCTCGACGTGTACCACAACGTCGAGCTGCCGCTCAAGTATCGCGGTCTGGGCGCTCCCGAGCGCCGGGCACTGGTGCACGAGGCGCTCGAGCGGGTCGGCCTGCTGCACCGGATCCACCACTACCCCTCGCAGCTCTCCGGCGGCCAGCAGCAGCGCGTGGCCGTAGCGCGCGCGGTGGCCGGAAAACCGCTGGTCCTGCTGGCCGACGAGCCCACCGGTAACCTGGACTCGCGGAACGGCGCCCAGGTGATGGAGCTGCTCCAGGAGCTCCATCGGGATGGTGCCACGATCGCGATGGTCACGCACGACCCGCGCTATGTCGGGTGGGCCGGGCGCCACGTGTTCCTCTTCGACGGCCGGATCGTGCCCCGCGCACCGGTCGAGCTGGAGGTGGCCTGATGGACGTGTTCTGGCGCGACGCGCGGTTCGCGGTGCGGAGCCTGCTCCGGAGCCCCGCGTTCACGGCGATTGCGGTGCTGACCCTTGCCCTGGGCATCGGGGCCAACACTGCGATCTTCAGCGTGGTCTACTCGGTGCTGCTGCGTCCGCTGGCCTACGCCGAGCCGGAGCGACTGATCTCCATCCGGGCGGCATACTCCGCCACGGGCGCGCAGGACATTCCGGCGTCCCAGCCGGAGTACCACGACTACCTCCAGGGCGTGAGCGCGCTCGAGGACCTCGCCGCCGTCTATCCCATCAGCATCAACCTGACCGGCCTGGGCGAGCCCCAGCGGATCCAGGCCTCCGTGGTCTCCGACAACTACTTCCGCCTGCTCGGTGTCGCACCCGCTCTGGGCCGGGACTTCACGCCGGACGACGACAGGGGCCAGATCGGATATGTCGTGATCATTTCGCACGACCTCTGGCGCAAGCGTTTCGGCGGGGATCCCGGCGTTATCGGGAAGACGGTGCGACTGGACGATGATCCGATGACGATCATCGGAATCATGCCCCGCGGCTTCCGTCACGTCCTGGAAAGCGGGACCTCTCCCATGGAGCTGTGGGCCCCGATCGCGCTGGACAATCCCGACACCGGGTTCCTCAACGTGCGGAACGCCCGGGTGTACGACCTCATCGGGCGCCTCAAGCCGGGCCGAACGGTTGCGGAAGCGCGCTCGGAGTTCGGAGTGCTCGCCGCGAGGCTGCAGGAGCAGTACCCGGAGGTGTACCCGGCTGCCCAGGGTTGGCATCCGGTCGCTCAACCGCTCGCCGAGCAGGTGGTCGGCGACGTCAGGCCAGCGCTGCTGGTGCTGCTCGGCGCGGTCGGTTTCGTGCTGCTAATCGGCTGCGCCAATGTGGCCAACCTGCTGCTGGCCCGCGCCACGATGCGCGAACGGGAAATCGCCCTGCGCACCGCACTGGGCAGCAGCCGAGGGCGACTGGTGCGCCAGCTCCTCACCGAGAGCCTGGTGCTCGCGATCTTCGGTGGCGGCCTGGGTTTGCTGCTGGCGGCGTGGGGGACGAGCGCGCTGGGGCGGCTGGTGGCGGCGTATCTCCCCCGGGCAGGGGAGATCCAGCTCTCCCTGCCGGTGCTCGGCTTCAGCGCCTTCCTGATCATTCTCACCGGTGTGGTCTTTGGTCTCATGCCGGCGCTCCAGGCCTCCCGGGCGGATCTGCAGGGGGTGTTGAAGGACGCCGGCCGAGGGAGCGCCGGGGCGCCGCGCACCCGGATGCGGGCGGCGCTGGTGGTTGCCGAAGTGGCCATCGCCCTGATGCTCCTCGCCGGGGCCGGGCTCATGCTGCGGAGTTTCCAGCGGTTGATGGCGGTCGAGTACGGGTTCGACCCGGACCGGCTGCTCACCCTGCAGGTCTGGCTGCCGGTGCCCAACGACCGCTCCAAGGGTCGGTTTCAGACCCATGCGCAGCGCCGGAGCTTCTACGAGCGGGCGTTGGCGGCGGTGGGAGCAGTGCCCGGTGTGCGGGACGCGGCGCTGATCTCCCGGCTGCCGCTCACGGGACAGAACGATGCCCGGCTTACCATCGAGGGCCGGGCCGTCGGGCCCGACGAGCCGCCAGTCACCGCGGAGGGCCGGCTCGTGAGCCCGAACTACTTCGAGACGATGGGTATTCCGCTCCTCTCCGGCGAGGGCTTGCCGGAGGTGGCGGACTCGCTCTCGCGCCGCCACGTCGTGGTCAACCGCACCATGGCGGAAAAATTCTGGCCCGACGCGGACGCGATCGGGCGGCGACTCCGATTCGGGGACAATGCACCGTGGCTGACCGTGGTCGGCATCGTGGGCGACGTGCGCCAGATCGGACTCACGGACCCCCCGAAGCAGGAGGTCTACAGCGCGTTCCACACCGTCTCGTCGCAGGAGATGTCCGTGGTGGTACGCACCGTGGACGACGACCCCGAGAGGCTGGGTGCGGCGGTCACCGCCGCCATCAGGAGCGTTGACCCGGAGCAGCCGGTGTTCGGCGTCATGTCCATGGAGCGGGTGATCGAAAACGCCAGCGCCGAGCGGCGGATCTCGATGGTGCTCCTCCTGCTTTTCGCTGGAATGGCGCTGGTCCTCTCCGCCATCGGCATCTACGGCGTCATGGCCTACACCACGACCCAGCGGCGGCACGAGATCGGGATCCGGCTGGCCCTGGGCGCCGGCACGCCCGAAGTGCTTCGGCTGGTGGTGGGGCAGGGAATGCGCCTCGTGCTGCTGGGTCTGGTCGCCGGGCTGCTGGGGGCCTGGGTGCTCAGCCGCGCACTCACCAGCCAGCTCTACGGGGTCACCGCCCAGGACCCGCTGACCTTCATGACGGTGGCGCTGCTGCTCGGCACGGTCGCGCTAGTGGCGACGTGGGTGCCGGCCCGCCGCGCCACCCGGGTAGACCCGATGGTCTCCCTGAGATCGGAATGACGGACAGTTTCCGGCAGGATCTGCGATTCGCGGTTCGGCAGCTGGTTCGCGCTCCGGGTTTCGCCGCACTGGCCGTGACGATGCTGGCGCTCGGAATCGGCGCGACTACCACGATCTTCAGCGTGATCAACACCCTCTTCCTCCGGCCGCCGGCTCATGTCCGCCAGCCGGAGCGTATCGTCGCGGTCTTCACCAGCGACTTCAGCGGTCCTCGATTCGGCACGTCGTCCTACCCCGACTTCGTGGACTTCGCCGCGGGCACGCCGGGGCTCGAGGGCCTCGCCGCCACCACCCTGCGACCGTTCAGCGTGGCCACCGGCACGGAGAGCTTCCGGGTCATGGGCGAGATGGTGAGCGACGGCTTCTTCGAGCTCCTCGGCGTTCCACTCGCGCAGGGCCGCGGATTCGTCCCGGGGGGAGCCGAGACCGACGCCGTGATCGGCCACGGACTCTGGCAGCGGCGCCTCGGCGGGGCGGCGGACGTCATCGGCCGGACCGTCCGGCTCTCGGGTCACACGTTCACCATCGTCGGCGTGGCGGCAGAAGGCTTCGACGGGACGATGCGAGGTTTGCGGGTCGAGGTCTGGACTCCGCTCACCGCGCAGCGCGTCCTGTCGCCGGGCGATGCGATGCTCACCGAGCGAGGGGACCGCGGGCTCTTCCTGGTCGGGCGCCTGCGGAGTGGGGTGACGCCGACGGAGGCGCAGAGCCAGCTCGGCGTAGTCGCCGCGCGCCTGCACCAGGCGTACCCGGAACGGTGGACCGATCGCACCGGCAGCGGGCGGATGGTGACGGTGCTGCCCGAGCGGGACGCCCGGATCCTTCCGACCATCCGGGGGCCGGTGAGGCAGTTCCTCGCGCTGCTGATGGGCGTCGCGTGCCTGGTGCTGGCGGTCTGTTGCGCCAATCTCGCGAATCTGTTGCTGGCCCGTGGCACCGTGCGGCGCCGCGAGGTCGCGGTGCGGTTGGCGCTGGGGGGGAGCCGGGGCCGCCTGGTGCGTCAACTGTTGACCGAGGGCCTGGTCCTCTCCACCGCCGGGGCCGTGGCCGGGGTCGTGTTGGCGACCTGGGCCACCGGCGGGCTGGCGGCGCTCGAGCCGCCGATGCCCGTGCCGGTCGCGCTCGCGTTCCCGCTCGACGGCCGCATCCTGCTGTTCACCGTCCTGGTCAGCGTGCTCACCGTGGTGTTCTCCGCGCTCGCGCCGGCGTTGCGTGCCACGCGGCTGGACGGCACCACCGCGCTGCGGGGAGACCTGGCGGCGGCCGGCGCCGGCCGCCGCATCGGCCTGCGTGATGGGCTGGTGATCGTGCAAGTCGCGGTCTCGCTCGTCATTCTCGCCGCGGCCGGCCTCTTTCTGGCGAGCCTCCGGAACGCAACTCGGATCGATCCGGGATTTCGCGCGGCCGGACTCGCGCTCATGCGGCTGGAGCTGGGTATTCAGGGCTACGATTCGGTCCAGGGGCGCGCGTTCTACTCCGAGTTGGAGCGAAGGGTCACCGCGCTGCCGGGCGTGGAGGCCGTGAGCCTTGCCGAGATCGTGCCTCTGGGCCTGTCCCGGCAACGCCGGGGCATCGAGGTCGAGGGCTATACGCCCCGGGAAGGCGAGGAGATGGAGTTCGGGGTGAATACCGTCGGCCCGGGCTACTTCGGGACCATGGAGATTCCTCTCGTTCGCGGGCGCGGCATCGAGCCGCGCGATCGGGCCGGCGCGCCGCCGGTGGCCGTCGTGAACGAAAGCTTCGCCCACCGGTTCTGGCCCGGCCAGAATCCCCTCGGCCGGCGATTCAGCACCGGCCGGGGGGGAACCCGGGAGATCGTCGGGGTCGCGCGCGACAGCAAGTACTGGTCGCTCAGCGAGGAACCCCAGCCACACTTCTATGAGCCGTTCGCCCAGGTGTACGAGGCCGACATGGTGCTGCTGGTGCGGACGGCGGGCGAGCCCCGCACGATTCTGCCGGCGGTGGTGCGGGAGGCACGAGCGCTCGATCCCGAGCTGCCGGTGGAGGCGAATACGATGGCCGATCACCTGGGCTTCGCGCTGCTGCCCCAGCGGATCGGCGCGGCCGTGCTCGGGGTGTTCGGTCTGGTGGCCGCACTCCTCGCGACGTTCGGTTTGTATGGCGTGATGTCGTACGTGGTCTCGCAGCGGACGGCAGAGATCGGCATCCGCATGGCGTTGGGTGCGGGGTCGCGCGACGTGCGGATGCTGGTGGTCCGGCGCGCGCTGGCGCTCACGCTGGCGGGACTGACGCTGGGCCTGGCGGGGGCGGCGGCGGTTACCCGCCTGCTCGCGGCGTTCCTGGTGGAGGTGAGCCCGACCGATCCGACCACGCTCCTGTCGGTGGTCGGAATCTTCGCCGCGGTGGCGGTACTGGCGAGCTGGTACCCCGCGCGGCGGGCAGCGGCCGTGGACCCCGTGCGCGCGCTGCGTAGCGAATGATGGGCGCGCTCTCCGCCGATCTCGGTCTGGCCGTTCGCCGTCTGCGCCGGAGCCCGGGTTTCACCGCGGCCGCGGTCCTCACGCTGGCACTCGGCATCGGCGCCAACACCGCGTTCTTCAGCTTGGCCGACGCCGCGCTGCTCCGGCCCCTCTCCTATCCCACCGCCGGGAGACTGGTCATGCTGTGGGAGCGCCAGGCCGCCGCCGGCAAGGAGCGGGAGCGTGCCTCCGCGGCCAACTTCCTCGACTGGCGACGGGAATCGCGCGCGCTCGACGAGATCGCGGCGTGGGCGCCGTGGGGCGTTGCCCTCACCGGGGAGGGTGAGCCGGAGGAACTAGCCTCGGTCCGGGTGTCCGCGAACATGTTCCGGCTGCTCGGCGTATCGCCGGCCTTGGGTCGCGCGTTTCTCCCTGAGGAAGAGACCTCGGGGCGTGACCGTGTCGTGGTGCTGAGCCATGGCTTCTGGGCCCGCCGGATGGGAGCCGATCCCGAGGCAGTCGGAAAGACCCTGACCCTCGACGGCATGCCCCACCAGATCGTCGGCGTCATGCCCGACGGATTCCGCTTTCCCGACGACGCGTCGGTGGCGCTGTGGAATCCGCTGGCCTTCGACGCTTCGGAGCTGGTCACGCGGGCCGAGCGGCGCTTCCACGTCATCGGACGCCTGGCACCGGGCGCCACCCTGGCGAATGCGGCCACGGAGTTGGAGGTCGTGGCCGGGCGTCTCGCAGACGAGTACCCCGAGACCAATGCCGGGTGGACCATCGCCGCGGCCCCTGCCGCCGAGACCGTGGCAGCGGAGGGGAAGGCCGCGCTCTCCCTGCTCCTGGGCACCGTGGCGTTGGTGCTGCTTCTGGCGTGCGCCAACGTCGGCCATCTGTTCCTGGCCCGCGCGCTCGACCGCGGCCGCGAGTTGGCGATCCGGACGGCGCTGGGCGGCGCACCCGCGCGACTCCTGCGCCTGCTGGTCATCGAATGCGCCGTCGTCGCGGCGGTCGGTGCCGCCGCGGGAGTAGCGCTCGCCGCCTGGGCGGTGCCGCTGGTCCAGGCGTTCGATCCCGGCCTGCTGCCGGGCTGGCGGGACGCGGTGCTCGACGGCAGGGTCCTGGCCTTTACCCTCGCGCTGCTCGTCCCGGTCACCTTCTTCTGCGGCGTGGTCCCAGCCTGGCGCGCGGTCGGCCTGGATCGAGCCTCGCCGCTCACCGGATCGGGAGAGCGACTCACGGCCGGGCGCGACCGCGGCCGGGTGCGCCGCGGATTGATCGTGGCGGAGGTCGCGCTCTCGGTGGTCTTACTGGTGGCCGCGGGGCTCCACCTCCGGAGCCTGGTGCGGCTGCAGCAGGTCGATCCGGGCTTCTACGCCGATGGCGTGCTGGCCGCGACCGTCTTTCTCTCCGGCGTGCAGGAGTCGGAGGACGCGCAGGAGATCTCCTTCTTCACCCGGCTCCTCGAGAGTCTCGCCCGCCGGCCCGAGGTCGCCGCCGCGGGCGCGGTCACCACCCTGCCGATGAACCCCGTCGGCATCGACTACGACCTCCCGTTCTCCGCCGACGGGAGCCCGCCGCCGGCCACCGCCGAGCGGCAGGAAGTGGACTTCCGGGTGGTCGCTGGAGACTACTTCCGGACGCTGGGCGTGCCGGTGGTACGGGGACGCGGATTCGACGCCACCGACCGCGAGGACGCCGCGCGAGTAGTGCTGGTGAACCGCACGCTGGCGAACCGTTTCTTCGCCGGCCAGAACCCGGTCGGCCGCCGGGTATGGGTCGGGGGCCGCATCGGCGTGGCGACGGTGGTCGGCGTGGTCGGTGACGTGCGCCACCGGACTCTCGCCGCCCGGCCGAAGGCGGAGCTGTATGCGCCGTTCCGGCAGTATCCTCACGGCGGGATGACGGTAGTGGTGCGGACCTCGGACGACCCGGCGGGGCTGGCTCGCATCGTCAAGGAGGAGATTTACCGCCTCGACCGCGCTCAGGCGATCACCGACCTCGTCACCCTGCCCGAGCTGATCCACGGCTCGGTGTCCCCCCAGCGATTCACTCTGCTGCTCCTCGGCGGATTCGCCGGCCTCGCGCTCCTCCTCGCCGCGGTCGGAGTCTACGGCGTGATCGCGTACGCCGTGGGGCGGCGGACCCGCGAGATCGGCATCCGCATGGCGCTCGGCGCCGCCGGTCGAGAGATCCGGAGCGCCGTGGTGCTGCCGGCCGTGGGTCTCGCCGCCGTCGGCATCGTGGCCGGCTCCGCCGCCGCCTGGCTCCTCGGTCGGGCGGCGCCGCTCGCACTCTACGAAGTGAGTCCGCACGACCCGCTCACGTTCGCGCTCGTCGCCGGCATCCTGCTGGCGGCGTCGGTGGTCGCGTGCGCAATTCCGGCGCGCCGCGCCGCCCGGCTCGATCCCCTGACCGCGCTGAGGTCCGAGTGATGGGTTCCACCACGGTCGACGCCCTGCGGCACGACCTCCGATTCGCCCTTCGCAACCTGCGTCAGCGGCCGGGCTTCACCGCGCTGACCGTGCTCACGCTCGCCCTCGGGATCGGCGCCACGAGCGCGATCTTCAGTGTCGTCAACGGGGTGCTGCTTCGCCCGCTGCCGTACCACGAGCCTGACGGCGTGGTCCTGGTGCACACCACCCTCGATAAGACGCCGGGCCGCGAGCTCAGCGTGCCCGAGTTCTTCGACCTGCAGGAGCAGGCGCGCGCCTTCTCACAGCTGGCGGCCTTCGCCAACGGGTCTCTCACCCTCACCGGCAGCGGGACGCCGGAACGGCTGCAGGCCGGCTACGTCACGGTCGACGCGTTCCCAACGGTCGGGGTGTCGCCGGCGCGGGGCCGGGGGTTCGCGGCCGAGGAGGACCTCCCCGGGCGGCCGCCCGTGGTGGTGCTGAGCGATGGCCTCTGGCGCCGGCGGTTCGGTGGGGATCCGGACATCGTTGGCCGAACGCTGATCCTCGATGACGTGCCCACCACCGTGCTGGGCATCATGCCTCCCGGATTCCAGTTGCCCACCCACTACGCCGGGCCCGGCATGGAGCTGTGGACCCTCCTGCAACTCGATCCTTCGGTTGACCGGAGCGAGCGGGGCTGGCACTGGCTCACCGTCCTGGGCCGACTCCGGCCCGGCGTGGACGTGCCGGCGGCCGGCCGGGAGACGGCCTCGCTCATGGCCGGCATGCTCCAGCGGTATCCCAACGAGTACGACGCCGACTTCACCGGCTCGGTGTCGCCGGCCATCGAGGTACTGGTGGGCGACATCCGTCCGGTGATCCTGGTGCTGATGGGCGCGGTGGGCCTGCTGTTGCTCATCGCGTGTGCCAACGTCGCGTCGCTGCTGCTGGCCCGGGCCGAGGCGCGCCAGCGCGAGATGGCGGTCCGCGCGGCGCTCGGTGCCCGGGCGGGACGAATCGTGCGACAGCTGCTGACCGAGAGCGTCGTCCTCGCCGTGGCCGGCGGCCTGCTCGGCCTGCTGGTCGCCCTCTGGGGTGTCCGCGGCCTCGTCGCCATGGCTCCGCCGACCCTGCCACGGCTGGAGTCGATCGGCATGGACGGCTGGGCGCTCGCGTTCACCGCCCTGGTCACCCTGATGACCGGCATGCTGTTCGGCCTGGCGCCCGCGGTGCGGGCCGCGCGTCCCGATCTCTCCAACGCGCTGACCGAGGGCGGACGTGGTGGCAGCGCCGGCCTGCGACGCCAGCGGTTCCGCCGGGGCCTGGTGGTCAGCCAGATCGCGCTGGCGCTGGTGCTCGTGGCCGCGGCCGGTCTCCTGATCCAGAGCTTCGCGCGGATGCGCAGCGTGGATCCCGGATTCGCGCCCGAACATCTGCTCACCGCGCGGGTGGAGCTCACCCCGGTCCGCTACGAGAGCAACGAGAAGATCCGGGCGTTCTACCAGCGCCTGGTCGAGCGGCTGGAGGCCCTGCCGGGCGTCCGCTCTGCCGCCGTGGTGAAGGCGCTGCCGATGATGCAGCTCGAGCTGGGTGACTGGTCGTTCGTCCGGGAAGGGCTCCATTCGCTGCCGCCCAGGCCGTCGGAATGGAACCTGGCGTACTGGCAGACGATGAGCCCGGAATACCTCGAGACCATGCGGATCCCGGTGCTCCAGGGGCGGGGGATCGAGCCCACGGACCGGATCGGGTCCTCCGGCGTGGCGGTGATCAATCGGACGCTGGCGCGACAGGTCTGGCCCGATGGCGATGCGCTGGGTCAGCGCATCCTGATGGGCGGTGGTGCCACCGACTCGGTCTGGCGCACGATCGTCGGGGTGGTGGGCGACGTGCGCCACCGCGGCCTCGACAGCGAGCCCCGGCCCGAGATCTATCTGCCGTATGCCCAGTTCCCGGCGGGCACCGGAACGCCTCAGCGCACGATGCGCATCGTGCTTCGGAGCGCGGGCGACCCGGTCCAGCTGATCGGCGCTCTCCGTGCGGCCGTAGCCGAGCTCGATCCCGACCTGCCCGTCGGCGAGATCCAGACGATGGAGGAGGCGCTCGGCGCGTGGGCGGCCGAGCGGCGGCTCACGATGATGCTGGTAGGCACGTTCGCGCTGCTCGCACTCGCGCTGGGCGCGGTAGGGGTCTACGGCGTGATGGCGCATCTGGTGGTGCAACGGACCCGGGAGATCGGCATCCGCATGGCACTCGGGGCCGTGCCTCGGGAGATCCTCGCGCTGGTGCTTTCGCAGGGAGCCTGGCTGGCGTTTCTCGGCATCGCGGCGGGACTCGCCGGGGCGCTCGCTGCCACGCGCCTGCTGGCCGGTCTGCTCTTCGGGGTGGGTCCGACCGATCCCATCACCTTCCTGGCGACGGCAGGCGCGCTGGCGGTGGTCGCCGGGGCGGCCTCGGTTCTCCCGGCGGTGCGCGCAGTGCGTACCGATCCGGTCGACGCCCTTCGGAGCGAATGATGACCACCTTCGGACACGACCTGCGCCTTGCCGCGCGCGGACTGCGGCGCACACCCGGCTTCACCATCGCCGCGATCGCGGCGCTCGCGCTCGGCATCGGCGCCACCACCACGATCTTCACGGTGGTGAACGGCGTGCTCCTCCAGCCGTTGCAGTACGAGGCCCCCGACCGGCTGGCCAATATCTGGAACGACCTCGGCGAAGGGGCTCAATCCCTGCCCGCGGTCTCGCCCCTCGACTTCCGCGACTACAAGCAGCGGAGCCGCACTTTCGAGGACTTCGCGGCAGCGGCGGAGGGCGACGTGGCCAACCTCCGGGGAAACTTGACCGGCGACGGCCAGCCGGAGCGGGCCGACATCGTCACGGTGACGGCCAACTTCTTCCCGCTGCTCGGTGTGCGGCCGATGCTCGGCCGGCAGTTCCTCCCCGAGGAGGAAGTGGTGGACGGGCCCCACGTGGTGATGCTGAGCCACCGGCTGTGGCAGCGACGGTTCGCCGGCGACCCCGGGCTGGTGGGGCGGACGGTGCAGATCGACGGCGTGGGCCACGAGGTGGTGGGCATTCTGCCCCGCGACTTTACCCTGCAGCTGCCCGTCGAGGCGTTTCAGGTGACCGACGGCGACATCTGGGCGCCGATCCAGTTCGACTATGGTCAGCCGCTCCCGCGAAACCTGACGTTCTTCACCGTCTTCGGACGATTGGCCCCGGGCGTGACCTTTGCCCAGGCGCAGGCGGAGATGAACCTCATCGCCGAGCAGTTCCGCTCGGAGTTCCCCGAGCACGCCGCGTCGAAGCTGCGCATCCGCGCGATCCCGCTGCACTACGACGTGGTCAAGCATGCCCGCCCGGCACTCTTGATCCTGCTCGGTGCGGTGGGCATGGTGCTGCTCATCGCCTGTGCCAATGTCGCCAATCTGCTGCTGGTGCGGGGAACTACCCGCAGGGCGGAGTTCGCCTTGCGTACCGCGCTCGGGGCGAGCCGTTGGGCGATGGTGAGACAGGTGCTGACCGAGAGCCTCCTGCTCGCGGCCATCGGCGGCGCGCTCGGCCTGGTCATCACCGTCGTGGCGCTGGCGGTCCTGCGTGGACTCCACCCCGCGAATCTGCCCCGGCTGGCCGACATCGAGATGGACGGGACGGTGCTCGCGTTCACCGCGGCGATCTGCGCGGCCACCGCGGTCCTGTTCGGGCTGGTACCCGCGTTGCGCGCGGCGGCCACCGACCCCCAGGAGCACCTCAAGGCGGGAGGACGTGGTGGCAGCGTCGGCGACCGGCGGCGGGCCCGGCATCTGCTCATCGTGGCCGAAGTGGCGCTGTCGGTCATCCTCCTCGTGGGCGCGGGGCTCCTGATCCGGAGCTTTCTCGCCCTGCAACGGGTCGATCCGGGCTACGACGCGGCGGACGTATTGACCTTCGAGCTGTCCATGCCGTCCGGCAAGTATCCTGGCGGCGCCTCCCGACGGGCGTTCTTCCGCGACCTCCGGGGCCGGCTGGAGGCGTTGCCGGGCGTGACGACGGTCGGCTTGGTCTCTCAGCTCCCGCTGACCGGCAGCGGGCCGCTCTCGCCGTTCGCCTACAACGAGGAGACGGCGCGCAACTTCGAGAGCGTCACCGCTGACGGCCGGAACGTGTCGCCCGAGTACTTCCAGGCCATGGACGCGGAGCTTCTCGTCGGCCGGACTTTCACCTATCAGGACTCGGTCGGCACGCCTCCCGTCATCATCGTAGACGAGACCCTGGCGCGGCTGGCGTGGCCGGGAGAGAACGCCGTGGGCAAACAGCTCCAGCTTCAGCCCACCGGCACGCCCAACGGATTCGCCGAGGTCGTCGGCGTAGTGGAGCACATGCGGCAGCACGATCTGACGCGGGACATCCTGCACCAGATCTACTATCCGATCGGCCAGGGGACGCCGACGGTGATGACCTTCGTGGTGGAGGCCTCGCTCGATCCGGCGAGTCTGGTGCCGGCTGTGCGGCGGACGGTCGAGGAGATGGACCCCGACCTGCCGGTGAGCGACCTGACGCCGATGGGTACCTACCTCACCGAGGGTCGGGCCCAGGCGCGGTTCAGCCTCGTGCTCATGACGGTACTCGGCGCCGTGGCGCTGGTGCTGACGGCGGTCGGCGTGTTCGGCGTCATCTCCTACTCGGTGAGCCAGCGGACCCGGGAGTTCGGCATCCGCCTGGCGCTGGGAGAAGACCCGCGGCAGACCAAACGCAGTGTGGTGCTGGGCGGCATGCGGCTGGTGCTGGTGAGCATCGGGATCGGCCTGGCGGGGTCGCTGGTCATGACGCGGCTGATCGCCGGCCTGCTCTACGAGGTGCGACCGGCCGATCCGGTCACCTTCGGTGGCATCGGCCTGTTGCTGGCGGCGGTGGCGCTGCTCGCCTGCTACCTGCCTGCCCGAAGGGCCACCCGGGTGGATCCGGCGCTGACCCTGAGGAGCGAATGAGGCGGGCGGGGCGGGAGCATGCGTCATCCCGAGCGGAGCGAGGGATCGAATCGCTCATGGGAGTGAGGGCCGGGACTCACTCGCATGAACCGGCCGATCCTTCGCTCCGCTCGGGATGACAGTCATGCGACGCCTCGACGCCCGCACGATCCCGCACACTACTCTGAGGACGACCCCGTGATCCGACTCGCCAATCTCGACCGCTACTACGAGACCGGCCCGACCCGTACTTACGTGCTCCGGCGCATCAACCTGGACATCCGCGAGGGGGAATTCCTCACCATCATGGGTCCGTCCGGGGCGGGGAAGTCCACCCTCCTCAGCATTCTCGGAATGCTCGACAACGCCTGGACCGGGGAGTACTGGTTCCTCGATCAGCCGCTGCACGGATTGTCCCAGAAGAAGCGGGTCGAGCTGAACAAGAAGTACATCGGATTCGTGTTCCAGAAGTACCACCTGATCGACGACCTCACGGTCTACGAGAACCTGGAGATCCCGCTGTCGTACCGCGACATCAAGCCCAAGGAGCGTGCCGCCATCGTGGCCGAGTCGCTGGACCGGTTCCAGATCGTGGGCAAGAAGGACCTGTACCCGAGCCAGCTCTCCGGCGGACAGCAGCAGCTGGTCGGCGTCGCGCGGGCGGTGATCGCCAGCCCCAAGCTTCTGCTGGCGGATGAGCCCACCGGCAACCTGCACAGCGCCCAGGGTGAGGAGATCATGGAGCTGTTCACCAGGCTCAACCGCCAGGGCACCACGATCGTGCAGGTCACCCACTCCGAGCGCAACGCCTCCTACGGCCACCGGACGATCCAGCTGCACGACGGGTGGATCGTGGAGGAGGCGGGGCAGCTCCGGACGCAGGCTGACGGGCACCTGGCATAGCTGGCGGCCCCGCCGCCCCGCTGCCCCGCTGCCCCGCTACATTCACACGACCGTGCCGACCTCCCTCCCCACGCCTCACGTCCTCGTCGCGGACGACCAGCCTCACGTCCGCGAGGCGCTCCGCCTGCTGCTCAAGGGCGAAGGCTACGACATCCAGACGGCCGCCTCGCCGGCTGGCGTGTTGTCGGCGGTGCAGGCCGCCGACTTCGACGCGGTGCTTCTCGACCTCAACTACGCGCGCGACACCACCACCGGCCGCGAGGGACTGGAGCTGGTGTCCCAGCTCCAGTCCCTCGACGCCACGCTGCCGACGGTGGTGATGACCGCGTGGGGCAGCATCGAGAAGGCGGTCGAGGCGATGCGGCGCGGCGCGCGCGACTTCATCGAGAAACCGTGGGACAACAACCGGCTCCTGGCGACCCTGAGCACCCAGGTGGAGCTGGGCCGCGCGCTCCGCAATGCCCGGCGGCTGGAGAGCGAGAATCGGCTGCTTCGCCGGGACGGTGCCCCGGAGCTCATCGCCCAGTCCGCGGTCATGCGGCCGGTGCTCCAGCTCATGGAGCGGGTGGCCGCGTCCGACGCGAACGTGCTGCTGAGCGGCGAGCACGGCACCGGCAAGGAAGTCGTGGCGCAATGGCTCCACGCCGCCTCGCCCCGTGCGGCGCGGCCCTACGTGGCGGTGAACCTCGGCGGGCTCTCCGAAGGACTCTTCGAGAGCGAGATGTTCGGCCACGTGAAGGGGGCGTTCACCGACGCCCGCGCCGACCGGATCGGCCGGTTCGAGCTGGCCGAGGGCGGCACCCTGCTGCTCGACGAGATCGGCACCATGGCGCCCCGGCAGCAGGCCAAGCTCCTGCGCGTCCTGGAGACCAGTGAGGTCGAGCGGGTCGGCGCCTCGCGCTCGCGGCGGATCGACGTGCGCATCCTCTCCGCGAGCAACGCGGATCTGGCGGCGGAGGTGACCGCGGGCCGCTTCCGGGAGGACCTCCTCTTCCGCCTCAACACCATCGAGATCCGGCTGCCGGCGCTCCGTGAGCGGCGCGAGGACATCCGCGCCCTGGCGGACCATTTCCTCCGCCGCTACGCGGCTCGCTACCGCAAGGCGCTGGTGGGGTTCGAGGCCGACGCGCTGGAGGCGCTCGAAGCCCATGCCTGGCCGGGCAACGTGCGCGAGCTGGACCACACCCTGGAGCGTGCCGTCCTCATGGCCCAGGGCAACACGATACGCGCCCCGGATCTCGGGCTCCGGCTCGCTCAGGGCGCCGCGCCTCGACTGGAAGACCTCCCGCTCGAGGAGGTGGAGCGCCTGCTGGTGCGAAAGGCGCTCGAGCGGCACGGGGGCAATGTGAGCCAGGCTGCCAGGGCGCTGGGGCTGAGTCGCAGCGCCCTGTATCGGCGGCTCCAGCACTATGGGCTCTAGCCGCCGACGACAGCGGAGCCACGAGTCGCGCGTCTTTACCGGGACCCTCGCCGCCGGCCTGCCCGCGGTGCTGGTGGCGACCTGGCTGCTCTGGACCGGCGAGCACCCCCTGCGCGTCCGACTCACCTTCACCCTGCTCGCGGTCGGCGCCTGGCTGCTCGGCTCTTTGCTGCTGCGGGAGCGAGTGGTGCGCCCGCTCCAGACCATCTCCAATCTGCTCGCCGCGCTGCGCGAGGGCGACTACTCGATTCGGGCCCGCGGCGCCGGCGCCGACGACGCGCTCGGTCTCGCACTGCTCGAGGTGAACGCGCTGAGCGAGACGCTCCGGGGACAGCGACTCAGGGAGTTCGAGGCTACCGCGCTGCTCCGGCGGGTGATCGAGGAGATCGACGTCGCGGTCTTCGCCTTCGATGGAGATCAGCGACTCCGGCTGGTGAACCGCGGAGGGGAGCGACTGCTGGGCCAGCCCTCCGAACGGCTGATCGGCCGTCCGTCCGACGCGCTCGGACTCCGCGATTGGCTCGACGGAGACAGTCCCCGCACCTTCGAAGCGACGTTCCCCGGTGGGGCGGGGCGATGGGAAGCGCGGAGCGGCACCTTCCGGCAAGACGGGCTCCCCCATCAGCTCCTGGTGATCGCCGACCTGAGTCGTGCGCTCCGCGCGGAAGAGCGCTCGGCGTGGCAGCGGCTGGTCCGGGTGCTTGGACACGAGATCAACAATTCCTTGGCCCCGATCAAGTCGATCGCCGGCAGCCTCCGCAATCTGACCGCGAGGCCGGTGCGTCCCGCCGACTGGGAGAACGACCTCCGCTCCGGTCTGGAGGTCATCGAGGGCCGCTCCGAGGCGCTCGGACGATTCATGGGCGCCTATGCGCGGCTGGCTCGGCTGCCGCAGCCGGATTTCGGCTCGGTGGACGTCGCCACCTGGGTTCGCCGGATCGCGGCACTGGAAACGCGACTCGAGGTATCCGTAAAGGCCGGTCCGGGGGTCCTCGTCACCGCGGACGGAGACCAACTCGACCAGCTGCTCATCAACCTCGTCCGCAACGCCGCCGACGCGGCACTGGAGACGGGTGGCGGGGTGGAGGTGGGCTGGCGGACGGCGGCCGGCGTGCTGGAGCTGACGGTGGAAGACGAAGGTCCCGGACTCCCCGATCCCGGAAACCTGTTCGTTCCCTTCTTCACCACCAAGGCGAGCGGGTCCGGCATCGGCCTGGTGCTGAGCCGCCAGATCGCCGAGGCGCATGGCGGAGCGCTGACCCTGGCGCCTAGAAAGGGCCGGCGCGGCGCTCGGGCGTCGCTTCGATTGCCGCTGGGTCCCAAGCCCGCCTGAGGTCCGGCGTCGTCTGGCGCCGTAGGGCCGCTCTGGGTATATCGGAGTGGGTGGTCTGTCCGTCCTTCCAATCGAGGCGTGCCCAATGCTCAAGGATTTCAAGGCATTCGCGATGCGCGGGAACGTGGTCGACTTGGCCGTCGGTATCATCATCGGCGGGGCCTTCGGCACCATCGTGAAATCATTGGTGGACGACGTCATCATGCCGCCGATCGGATTGGCGCTCGGCAATGTGGACTTCTCGGACCTGTTCGTGTTGCTGAAGGAAGGAACGAAGGCAGCGCCGCCGTACGCGACTCTCGCCGAGGCACAGGCGGCCGGAGCGGTCACGATCAACTACGGCCTCTTCGTCAACAGCGTGATCACCTTCTTGATCGTCGCGTTCGCCGTATTCCTGCTGGTCCGCGCCATCAACCGGCTCCAGCCGCCCGCGCCCGCGGCCGCGCTGGCCACCAAGGACTGCCCCTACTGCCGCATGCCCATTCCCGTCGGCGCCACCCGGTGTCCGGAATGCACCTCGGAGCTGCGGTAGGCGGAGGGAATGGCCGAGGGTGCTTTGCAAGGCAAAGTACTTGCTATTGAAGGCCCCTCTCCTTATATAGAGCCCAATGGCCTCCCCGCAGCGCATCTCCAGGTCCTCCACCGAGCCGCTCCACGCGCGCGCGATGGAGGACCTCTCGTTCATCCGCCGCACCATGGAACATGCCACCGCGTTCACGGCGGTGCCCGGCTGGGGCGGAGTCGCCATGGGTGTGACGGCCCTGCTCGCCGCCTCGCTTGCCGCCCGGACCGCCACGGCCGCCGAGTGGCTGATCCCGTGGCTCGTCGCCTCGGTCGCCGCGCTGCTCATCGGTGGCGGCGCCATGGCTTGGAAGGCGCGGCGCGCGGGCACCACGGTGTTCAGTTATTCCGGTCGCCGGTTCGTGCTGAGCTTCCTTCCACCGCTCGCCGTCGGCGCGCTTCTCACCGTCGCACTCGCACGGGCCGGCCTGCACGAGACCTTGCCGGGCATGTGGCTTCTACTCTATGGGACCGGGGTCCTGACGGGAGGGGCGTACTCCATTCGGGTCGTGCCGATCATGGGGATCTGCTTCCTTCTCCTCGGGGTGGTCGCGCTCTTCGGGCCGCCCGCGTGGGGCAACGCGCTCATGGCCGTGGGGTTCGGTGGTCTGCACATCGCCTTCGGCGGGTTGATCGCCAGGAGGTACGGTGGGTAAATCCAATCTCGCGCCTCGGGAGCCCGCGGACGGCGGAGGAGGACGCCGCCGCCTGGAGGGCGTGCGAGGAGAGGCCGTGCGGCATGGACCGCTGGAGCTGGACCGCCTGATCCACGAGCGGATGCGGCTCGCCATCGTGAGCGCGCTGGCGGTCAACGACTCACTCACGTTCAACGAGCTGAAGCGCCTGCTCAACACGACCGACGGCAATCTCAGCGTCCACGCGAGGAAGCTCGAGGACGCGGACTACATCGTGTGTACCAAGTCCTTCGAGGGAAGAATGCCCCGCACCGAGTATCGGCTGAGCCCCGCAGGGCGTCAGGCACTCGAGCGCTACCTGGACCACATGGAGTCACTGATCCGCGCCACTCGGGAGCGGTAGGTCCGTTTTTTTGTGGAGCTACACTTTATGGAGCAAAGCGCTCTTCATGTCGGCATCATCATGGACGGGAACGGCCGGTGGGCCACCCGCACCGGGCACGCCCGCTCCGTGGGCCATCGTGAAGGAGCGCGGGTAGTGCGGGGCATCGTAGAAGCGGCGCCGGGTCTCGGTATCGGGGTGCTCACCCTCTATGCCTTCTCGGCCGACAACTGGCGCCGTCCTGCGGCAGAGGTCGCGGCCCTCATGCGACTCTTTCGCGAGTATCTGCGGGGCGAGACCGACCGGTGCGTCGCGGACGGTGTCCGACTCGAGGTCAT
Organism: uncultured Gemmatimonadales bacterium; assembly: GCA_963826065.1. Lineage (GTDB taxonomy): Bacteria > Gemmatimonadota > Gemmatimonadetes > Gemmatimonadales > GWC2-71-9 > CAVVWJ01. The sequence goes on along the minus strand of CAWGVP010000002.1, from coordinate 698,862 downwards.
CGGTCGGCGCGACCGGATCGACCATCACCTCCGTCGGCGGATCGAGACCAGTGAACAGGCTACCGCGTCCGGCCGCCGCCTCCATCTGAGGATCGCACTCGACTATTCCTCCCGGGACGCGATCCTTCGAGCCGCGCAGTGCCTCCGGCAGGACACGGTGCCAACCCGGGACTCGTTTATCCGGCTCCTGGCGATCGTAGACCACGGGACACCGGTACCGGAACTCGATCTCCTGGTCCGCACCGGCGGAGAGCGCCGGCTGAGCGACTTCCTCCTCTGGGAGGCCGCCTATGCGGAACTGCTGTTCGTGGACCGTATGTGGCCGGACTTCGGAGCGGCGGATCTCAGTGCGGCAGTGCGGGAGTTTCGGGGAAGGCAGCGCCGCTACGGCCGCGTGGAACAGGCCGCCGCAGACGTCTCGTGATTGTGTCGTGGAGCACGGCGGAGCGTGACAGTCCGGTCCTAATTACCGGGAAAGCTGCCATCTTGAGGCCATCATGTCCCAGCCAACGGCGCGAGCAGAGCATCGCGCCGGCCCCGCTCAGGTCGGGGGTGCTTCTCCCGGTCGCAGGGAAGCGCGTCTTCGTGCGGAGTACGCGGACCAGTACCCGGGAATTCAGCCGGATGTATGGGTGTCCGCGGCCATGCTCTGCGATCGGGTGATCGCTCGCGAGCTGCTGCGTGGGTCACCAGTTGGCTGGCGCGAACGGGCGCTGCCACCGGAGCATTTCGAGTTTCGGGGCGGCGAGCAGGAGGGGCGCCGGCCCCGTCGAGAAGACCGCTGAAGAGCTTTAGGGGCACCCGGTAAGCTATTGATAATAGCGTGATTACACGATTCACCTCAGATGATTTATCGAGCTCTTTCGAACACCGTCCTCCCCTCCACGATCGTCCGCATCACCCGCACCGCGTGGATCTCCCGCGGCTTCACCTCGAACAAGTCTCGCTCCAGTACCACCAGGTCCGCGAGCTTCCCGACCTCGATGGATCCCGTCTCCCGCTCCTGTTGATTCGCGTACGCAGCGTTGATCGTGTACATGGCGATCGCCGTCGGCAAGTCCACGACTTCCTCCGGCCGCCACGGCGCGGCGCCATCGCCCGGCGCGCGGTGGGTGATCGCCACCTCGATCCCGTCGAGCGGCGCGATCGAGGAGACGGACCAGTCGCTGCCTGCCGAGACGACGGCGCCGGTCCGCACCACACTGCCGATGGGATACAGCCAGCGCGACCTCGACGGGCCGAGGGCCGGCTCGGTGAGCCGGGTGAGATACTCGTCGCCGTTCGCCCAGAACGGCTCGAAGTTGGCCACCACGCCGAGCCGACGGAATCGCGGGATGTCCGCGGGATCGATCAGCTGGAGATGGGTCATGGTGTGCCGCGCGTCGCGGGCGCCGTTGGCGCGCCTGGCGTGCTCGAAGGCGTCCAGCGTCATCCGGATGGCACGATCGCCGATGGCGTGCACGTGGACCTGCCAGCGATCGCGGTCCAATGCCGTGATCAGGCTGTCGAGCTTCGGCTGGGAATGGATCGGCGCGCCGGCGTCCCCCTGGCGGTCGAGGTACGGGGTGAGCAGCGCCGCGGTGCGCGCCTCGATCACGCCATCCTGGAACAGCTTCGCCGCGATGGGCCGGACGCGCGGGGTCGAGTACCGCTGGCGCCAGGTCCCCAGCCGACGCACCACGCCCTCGACGCCGCCCGAGTCCGGCTCGGTCTCCGCGGCGGCGACGATGCGCACCGTCAGCTTGCCCGCACGATCCGCTTCGGCGTAGGCGCGGAGGTAGCTCTCGTCCACCGCCGCCTCGAACGCCGACGTGATGCCGGCCTCATTGGCGTGGCGTTGGGCGCGCGCCAGCCCTGCGGCGAGCTGGGCGTCGGTGCGCGCGGGGAGGAGCCGAGAGACCAGATGGACGGCGCTCTCGCGAAGGGTACCGCTCGGCTCGCCGGTGGCCCGATCTCGCTCGATCCGCCCGTCCGGTGGATCCGGTGTCCCTCGGCCGATGCCGGCGAGTTCGAGCGCCTTGCTGTTCGCCCAGGCGGAGTGTCCGTCTGCGGCTTCCATCAGTGCAGGCCGGTCCGGGACCAGGCTGTCCAACAGTGACCGGCCGGGGTTGGCGTTGGGGAAGACGGTCAGCTCCCAGCCGACGCCCCGAAGCCAGGCCCCGGTGGAGCGCGCGGCGGCGCAGGATCTGATCGAGTCGGCGACGGCCGCCGGAGTCGGGAGCGCGAAGAGGGTGCACTCGCCGAGCTCGACTCCGCCGGCGAGCAGGTGAACGTGGCCGTCCTGGAAACCTGGCAGCACCATGTGACCTGCCAGATCGATCACCTCGGTCTCAGGTCCGATCAGGCCGCCCGGAACGCTGTCGCCCCCCACGTACGCGATGCGCCCATCCCTGACGGCGAGGGCCCTAGCCCAGCTTCGCGCCGCGTCCACGGTGTACACCTCGCCGCCGCGGAGCACGAGATCCGCGGGTGCGTACGCGTGACGCGGCCGGCCATCGCGGGCGCACGCGAGGGCGGCTGCCGACGCCAGCAGCGCGGCGCCCAGCGCTCGGCGCGCAGGCAGGCGGGGAAAGGACACTAGTGGGTCGCCGTGGAGTCCGTGATCACCGGCCGAAGATCGAGATCCTGAAAGTCGAAACTGAAATCCACCGCGGGTGAGCTCGGTACCATCCGCACTCGCTCGACGGCCCCGTCGTACCGGAGCGCGAACGTCGCATAGGCATCGGCCCGAAGCTCCCGGTCGCGCCAGCGGACCAGGAAGCTGTCGTGCTGCCAGTGGACCAGGTCGCCCACCAGGGACGGCGTGCTGCCGAACCGGATGACGAGACCGTTGCCCTCCGCCGCGATGGTGACGTCACCGTACCAGGCATCGCGGTACCTGCCGGCGTACCGCTCGAGGGGAAGGGACGGGCCTGAGGTCGAGTCGCGCGTGGTCGAGGCCTCCTGTTCCAGTGCGCGAAGCTGGGCCCGGCGCTGCTCGACCAGTCGCTGGTACACAGCCGGATAGTCGGGCGCCCTGGCGTCGAGGTAGTGATCGAGCACCCGATAGACGATGGACTCGAACGCCGCGCCGGACTCCTGGTTAGTGAGCACCGCGACGCCGAGCCGAAGGTCCGGGATCATGGCGACCTTGGAGAGATAGCCGGGCAAGCCTCCGGTGTGCTGGAGCAGCAGCCGACCTCGATAGTCCCGGACGTTGAGACCGAGCGCATATCCCGCCATGTGCGGCCGCAGGTGCGGCAGGCCGTCGGGCGGGCTGCCGATCGGCACGGGCGTGACCTCACGCCAGAGCTGGGACGTGGTGCCGGCGGAGAAGAGTCGCCCGCCGCCGCCCACCCGGCCGGAGTCGAGCTGCACCATCATCCACTTGGCCATGTCGGCGGCGCCCGACATGATCCCGCCGGCGGGATTGGTGTTGTCGCTCAGGAACGGGGCGACCGGCCGGACCGTCCCCTCCACCTCCGCGTGCGTCCCCGCGACGTTCCCGCGATCCCCGGCGCTCGAGTGCAGCACGTCGCTCTCGCTCATTCCCACCCGCCGGAGGATCCGCTCCCCCACGAACTGCTCCCATGTCTGTCCCGACACCGCTTCGATCACCTCACCGGCCACGAGATACAGCACGTTGTCGTAGGCGTAGGCGCTCCGGAACGAGGTGGCCGGCGGGATGAACCTGAGGCGCCGGGTGATCTCCTTGCGATCGTAGGCGGATGGCGGCCACCAGAGGAGGTCGCCGGCGCCGAGTCCGAGCCCGCTCCGGTGCACCAGGAGGTCGCGGACGGTGAGCTCGCGGGTGACGAACGGGTCGTACAGGGCGAACGCGGGGAGGTAGCGGATGACCGGAGCGTCCCACTCCACCCGGCCCTCCTCGACCAGCAGCGCGAGCGCCGTGGCCGTGAAGAGCTTGGTGTTGGAGGCGATGCCGAACCGGGTGCGCTCGTCCACCGGTTCGGGATCGCCCAGGCGCCGGACGCCGTAGCCCTTCGCGAGCACGACCTTGCCGTCCTTCACGATCGCCACGGAGAGGCCGGGGACGGTGAAGGCCTGCATCACCCGGCGGACGTAGCCGTCGAAATCCGCCGGCGGCCGCTGGGCCGCGACAGGGGTGGCGGCAGAGAGGACGAGAAGGACCGCGACGGGCGGGATGGTGGGTCGCATGATTAATTCGTAGTTGGAGGGACGGGTGCAGTGGCCGGGGGAGGCTCAGGGCCGCAGCACGAAGGTGAGCTCCTTCCCCTTCGGCGACACGTCGGCCACCCGGTAGTCATGGCGGTTCAGGAGCCGGATCGCGTCCCGCGTCCGGCGTGGGTTCACCTCGCGCCACCAGTGGTGGAACTCGATCAGGAGCTGCCGCGGCCGGAACCCCGACGCCAACATGTCGGGCAGCACGGCGTACTCTGTGCCTTCGATGTCCAGCTTCACCAGTTCGGGGTCGGCTCCCACCAGCGCGGCCAGCGTCGCGAACCGGCGCACCGGTGCCTCGATCGGATCGCCGATGCCGGTGGTGCGCACCATGCTGAAGTTCTCGCCGCCGACCCTGCGCGAGGGAATGAATCTCGCCATGCCGTCATAATCCGCCAGCCCCAGTTCCCGCAGCACCAGCCGGTCAGGCAGCCGCTGGGCTCGAGCCCATTCGATTGCCAGTGGGGTGGGATCGAAGGCGTGGACGGTGGCACCGAATCGTTCGATCATGGCGCACTCGAAGCTGAGATCCCGGCCCACGCCGAAGGAGAACACCACGGGCGCGGCGCTGAGGCTGCCGGTCGCGACGAACCAGCGGGCGTGGCGGTTGCCCAGCACTTCACCGGGTACGAGGCACTGCCTGCGCTGAAAGACATCGCGGCCGACCAGCGAGCGGAGCCAGCGAGTCAGCAGGGTCATTTGGCAGAGGGGCTGGACTCGAGCGACTTCTCGAACCAGTGGTGCGCGTAGGGCTCATCGTTGTACGCGGCGATCTCCCGATACCCGGTCCGCCGGTAGAGCGCCTGCGCTTCGGCCAGCGACTTGTTGGTCTCCAGCCGCACGACCGGAAGCCCGCGGCCCCGAGCCAGCTCCTCGAGCCCGTGCAGGATGCGCTTGCCGATACCGAGTCCACGGGACGACTCCTTGACCCACATCCGCTTGATCTCCCCGTAGGTGGCGTGGCACTTGATGCCGCCGCACCCCACGGGCTCCCCGCCGACCCTCGCGACCAGAAAGTAGCCCCGGGGCGGAGCCATTTCCTCCGCGCGGGCCGGGATGGCCCTGGCCGGGTCGAACCCGGTATCGAACCGCTGGGCCAGCTCCTCGAAATACCGCGCCAGGCAGTACCGGGCATCGCGACTGGTGGGCTTTTCCACCTCCAACCGTACCTCCGTGCTGAGCAGCAGCCGCTCGACGGTCTCCATGGCGGAGGCGAGCGCCTCCCGCTGGCTCGCCGACAGCGGCTCGATCCTGGACGCCGCGGCCTCATCGGAAAGGCGGTTCAGCATCGCCAGCTCCTTCCGGCCGGCCCGGGTGAGCGTCACATGCCGTACCCGGGCATCGCCCGGCGACCGGCCCGTCTGGATGAGCCCCTCGTCCTCCAGCGATCGCAGGAGCCGGCTGGTGTACCCCGAGTCCAAAGCCAGCCGGGCGCGAAGCTCCCGGACCTCGATCCCTTCCGATCCGATCTCGAAGAGCAGCCGCGAGGCGCCGAGCGAGCGGTGGCGTCCGAGGTAGTCGCCGTTCAGCGCACCGATCTGGCGGGTCACCGTCCGATTGAAGCTCCGGATCCTGGCCACCATGTCCATTCTCTGACTTTAGTCAGAAATAGACGGGCCGGCAACCCTCGGGGCCCACCCGGTGTCTAACAGCCGTCACCTTCCCGCGAGCGTGTGCCCGTGGCCGCCTTGCTCAGTCTGATGCTGGTTCTGCAGGCCCAGGCGGTGCCGTCGTCGCCTCCCGTTTTCGCCACCGCGTCGGCTGTCCGCGCCACCCGCACCGCGGTGCCGGTGGCCCTCGACGGTCGGGACGACGACGCCGTGTGGCGATCGACTCCGGTCATCGACCGGTTCCTCGAGGCCCGTCCCAGTGAGGGCGCGCCGCCGCGGCTCCGGACCGAGGCAAGGGTGGCCTACGACGACCACAACCTGTACGTGTTCGTCCGCGCCTTCGACCACCGCCCGGACAGCATCGTGAGCCTGCTGTCCCGCCGGGACGACGAGGAGAATCCCTCCGATTACATCACGCTGATGCTGGATCCCTACCACGACCGCCGCACGGGGTACGAGTTCAAGGTGAACCCGGCCGGGGTCAAGGCGGACTACGCCATCTACAACGACGGGAACGAAGACGTGGCCTGGGATGCGGTCTGGGATGCCGCCACCCTGGTCGATTCGTTGGGCTGGACCGCGGAATACCGCATCCCGCTCTCCCAGCTGCACTACTCGGCCAGGGGCGACGTCACCTTCGGCCTGCTGGTCTGGCGGGTCATCCAGCGGTACACGGCCACCGTCACCTGGCCGCTCTACCGGACCTCCCGGTCGGGTCTTCCCTCGCAGTTCGGGGAGCTGACCGGTCTCGAGGGCTTGGCGAGGCCGGGCCACGCCGAGGTCACGCCATATGTCGTGACCAAGAGCGTCCCGGGCACAGTCTCCGACGGCTTCAATCGCGATCAGGAGGTCACCGTCGGCGGCGACCTCAAGTACCGGGTCGCCTCGAACCTGCTCCTCAACGCAACGGTCAACCCCGATTTCGGCCAGGTGGAGGCCGATCCTTCGGTCCTCAACCTCGGGGCATTCGAGACCTTCTTCGACGAGCAGCGGCCGTTCTTCGTGGAGGGGAAGGGGCTCTTCACCTTCAACGTGAACTGCGTCGTCGTGGTGGATTGCAGCACCGGCGAGGCGCTTTTCTATTCCCGCCGCATCGGCCGCGCGCCGCAGCTCGCGGCGACATACGGCGACGAGTCCTCGCCCACGGCCACGAGGATCCTGGGCGCCGCGAAGGTCACCGGGCGGCTGCCTGGCGGTTTCTCGCTGGGCTTCCTCGACGCCGTCACCGACGACGTCTCCGGCGTCGGCGGAACCCTGGAGCCCACCACCAACTATGCGGTGGCCCGGGGGAACCAGGACTACAAGGGCGGCGACGGCAGCGTCGGCTTCATCGTGACGGCGGTGAACCGCTCGCTCGATCCCAGCAGCGAGCCCTACCTGCATCGCAGCGCCTTCTCCGGGGGAATCGACGCCCGACACCGGTTCGGCCGCCAGCTCGAGGTGTCCGGGTCGCTCGGCTTCAGTCGCGTGGCAGGAACACCGGACGCGATCGCGCAGACGCAGCGGAACGCGGTCCACCTCTTCCAGCGGCCCGACGGCCCGCTGGTGTTCGACTCGACCCGGACCTCACTGGCCGGCAGCAACCTGGAGCTGCGGTTCGCCAAGGTGGGCGGCAAGCGACTCAGCTTCGAGACCGCCTACCAGCGCCGGACGCCCGGATTCGAGATCAACGACATCGGGTTCCTGCTGCAGGCCGACCAGCAGATGTGGACGACCTGGGCCGCGCTGGCGTTCAGGGATCCGAACCGGTTCTTCCGGGAGCTCCGCTGGAACTTCAACAACTGGGAGCATTGGAGCCTGGCGGGCCTGCCCACCGAGCGCGCCTTCAATACCAACGTGCACACCCAGTTCAACAACCGCTGGTGGCTGCACCTGGGCGGTACGCTGGGTCAGATCGGCGCGACCTATTGCGATCGTTGCGCCAGGGGCGGCCCCGCGGTGCGGCAGGACCCGTACCTGGCGCCCTGGATCGGCATCGAAGGGGACGACCGGCAGGCGCTCGTGCCCGCGTTCTGGGTGAATTACTGGAGAGGGGACGAAGGCCGCTCCGAGTCTCTGCGGCTGGAGCCGGAGCTGAGCCTGAAGGTCTCCACGCGGTTCACTACGTCGCTCAGCGCCACCTACGAGCGCAATCGCAACGATACCCAGTTCTTCGGGAATTTCGTCGATTCCGTCGGGGCCGGGCACTCCACCTTCGCCCACCTGGAGCAGAAGACGCTGAGCCTCACCTGGCGGCTGGGCTACACCTTCACCCCCAACACCTCGCTGCAGGTGTATGCGTCGCCCTTCGTCTCCAAGGGGACGTACACCGACGTGCGTGAGCTGGCCAACGCGAGGGCCGCCTCCTACGAGGCACGCTACACGCCCTACGCCGACCCGGCGGTGGCCGACGACCCGGGCGGGTTCAACGTTCAGGAGCTGCGCTCCAATGTGGTGTTCCGCTGGGAGTATCGGCCGGGATCGACCCTGTTTCTGGTGTGGAGTCAGGGCAGGCGGGCGATCTCGCCGTTCGAGGGCGACAAGACGTTCGGTGGCGACCTCGGCGACCTGTTTCGCGAGCGGGCGAACCACACCTTCCTGGTGAAGCTCTCGTACTGGTTCGCGAGGTGAGATCTAGGTGCGCCAGCCGACCTCACGCAGCCACGCCTGCATCTCGCGCTGGCGGGCACCCCAGTCGGCCGGAGGACGCTCGTTCCCCTGGGCCGCGGCCTCCCGCTGGGCCGCGATCTCTTCCTCCAGCGGCCTGAGGCCGACGGCCTTCCTGCGCTCGTCGAGACTCGCCGGCTCCTCGATCGGCAGGGGCGAGAGCTGGCCGTCCGCGTTCCAGTCGAGCTGGGTGCCGTAACGCTGGGGGCGGCCCTCGAACACCCGGATGCGATCCTCGAGCATCGCCGGTTGCCAGGGAGGCACCTCGCCCCGCCCGGCGGCCGCGATCAATTCACCGAGCGCGCGCCGCTGCAAGGCCGGACAGGCGATGGCGTGCTGGACGATGAGCCATGCGGCTTCGGCGCCGTCCGGTCCTGTCAGGGACTCGGTCGGCCAGCCATGGTCGTCGAGGATCCCAGCCAGCCGTGCCGCATGCCGGTCATGCACCTCACGCATGCGCGGGTGATATCCCTCGAACAGCGTCCCGTCCGCGGCCAGCTCCGCCCGAACCTTGCGATCTTCCTGCGTCATGGCCAGCAGCTCCACGCGGATCACGCTCCACTCGGCGTCGGCACTATTGGTCGCCATCGTTCGGGTCAGCCGCGGCGTCGCAAACGGGAGAGCACCCGGTCCAGGGCATCGGCGAACGCCTGCTTCGCCCTGGCGTCATAGGGTGCCGGGCCGCCGGTGATCATCCCGGCCAGCCGTGCCTGCTCCATGAAGTCCCGGACCGAGAGGCGCTCGCCGATGGTCTCCGCGGTGTGCTCCTCACCACGCGGATCGAGCACCGCCACGCCATTCGGAACCAGGAGCGCGGCGAGCGGCACGTCCTGAGTCACGACCAGATCGCCGGCCACCGCGTGCCTCGCGATGTGCTGGTCGGCGACGTCGGGACCGCCGTCCACCCACACCGCGCTCACCAGCGGGTTGCCCGCTGGGGTCTGGAGCCGCTGGTTGGCGACCAGGAGGGTCTCGACGCCGAGCCGCTTGGCCGCGCGGAACACCAGCTCCTTCACGTCTCTCGGGGCGGCGTCCGCATCGATCCAGATCCTCACGGGGTCCGTCGCATCGTCGTCTCGGTCGGGGGGTGTGGTCGTCGCGTGCAGTCAGCATTGCCGGCTGGGGTCGAGTATAAGGCGAGCCGCCCGGTCCTGGCCAATCCCGGGGTGGCCATCCAGCCGGGAACGGACTAGCCTCCCCCAATGTCCATCGAGCACGACACCCTGGCGCATCGCTTCACTCTCCGCGTCCCCTCCGGCACCGCCGTGCTGTCGTATTCGCCTGCCGGGCCCGGCGTGCTGGAGCTTTTCAGCACCTATGTGCCGGGCTCGGACCGCGGAAGAGGCTATGCCGCCCTTCTGGTGGAAGCGGCGGTCGGCTACGCTCGGGGGGAAGGACTGCGCATCATTCCCAGCTGCTGGTACGTCGCCCACTGGATCCAGCGCCACCCTGAGCACGCGGATCTGCTCTCCACATAGCACAGCGAGGGCGGCTCCATGCATGTCGTCGTAGTCGGCGCCGGCCTCGCCGGCCTCGCCGCGGCGGAGCGGCTGGTCGAGGCGGGGGCGGGGGTGACGTTGCTGGAAGCCCGCGAGCGCCTCGGCGGGAGGGTGTGGACCGAGCGCGGGCCGGGCGGCGTGACCCTGGAGCTCGGCGCCGAGTGGATCGGGAGCGACGGTGGGGTGCACGATCTGCTCGCCGGGGCCGGCGCCGGACTGATGGACGCACATGGCCTGCAATTCCGCCGGACGGAGGACCACTGGGAGGACCTGGAGCATCTCCCGGACCTCGTCCGTCGGCTGGTCCGGCGTGCGTCAGGCATCGGCGGCGCGGATCGCCCACTCATCGCGGCGCTGGACGCGTGCTGTGGGGCGCCGGATGACGCCCAGGCCCGGGCCCACCTTCTCCGCTACGTTGAAGGATTCCACGCCGCCGATCCGACGCGCCTGAGCACCGACTGGCTGGTGGAGGTCGAGGCCAATCAGCCGGCCAACGCCGCGAGCCTGCGCGCGCCGGGCGGGCTCAGCCGGCTGATCGAGATTCTCACCGATCGCCTTGCCGGCCGGTGCGAGACCCTGGTTCGCACGGTCGCGCGAACGGTGCGGTGGGAGCCCGGCAAGGTCGAGATCGAGTGCGACCGTTCGACCCAGGTCAGCGGGGACGCGGCCGTGCTCGCCGTCCCGCACCCTCTGCTGGAGCCGGCGGGAGAGGAGGCCGCGGCGGTCCGGTTCACGCCGCGTCTCGAAGCGAAGCGCGGTGCCATGCGCCTGCTCGAGATGGGACCGGTCGTGAAGGTATTGCTGGTCTTTCGCGAGCCGTTCTGGCGCCGGCTCGGCCCTCTGGACCGGATGCTTTTTCTTCACTGCTACGATCAGCCGATTCCGACATGGTGGTCCGCCGTGGACCCGGACCTCCCTGTCCTCACCGGCTGGACGGGGGGACCCGGCGCCAGGAGACTCGGCGGCATCGGCGAGGGGGCGGTGGTGGAGCTCACCGTCGCCTCGCTGGCCCGCGCACTCGGCATGCGGTCGGGGGAAGTTGCCGACCAACTGATATCGCATCGTTTCCACGACTGGCAATCGGATCCCTTCACTCGCGGCGGGTACAGCTACGTCGCGGCCGGCGGGGTCGAGGCCCACGCGATTCTGGCCGCTGCGGTCGCGGGTACCCTGTACTTCGCGGGCGAATCCACCTGTGGCGATGGACTCAACGCGACCATGGAAGGCGCCTTGCGCTCTGGTCGCCGGGCCGCTGCCGAGCTTCTCGCGGACGCCCGGCGATAGTCCGGATCGTGGCCTACGCGTGGCCCGGTGATCCGCCGCACATCACGACCGGAGATCGGGTGCTAGCATGGCGCCATGACCGGACCCAATGAACAGGCGGAGCGCGACCTGAATCCGAACCGCGTCGAAGAGGAGCGGCACGCACGCCAGGAAGCCGATTTCCGGCTGCACGAGCGAGGAATCGAAGGAAGTCCCGCCGACGGCGACGAAGAGGTCGCCGATCTGCTGGAGGCGGTCGAGCGGTTCGAGGCCGCGGTGGAGGCGAAGGGGGGCGACCTGTTCGTGAACCGGATCAACTCGTCCCAGCCCGAGGATCCGGCATACGTTCCGCCCGTGCGGGACGCGGGCGAGAGTGCCGCGGACTACCGGCGCCGTATCGACCAGGCGGCAGCCAGTCTGCGCGGCCGCTAGCGGCGCCTCGCGTTTTCTGCTCAGGCCTGCACGATGCCGTTCCTGACGGCGTAGCGCACCAGCTGACCCACCGATCGAATCCGCAGCTTCCGCATGATGTTGGTGCGATGAGACTCTACGGTCTTGACGCTGATGTTGAGCGCCGCGGCTGCCTCCTTGCTGCTATGCCCCTCCGCCACCAGCTGCACGATTTCCCGCTCCCGTGGGGTCAGCTCGCTCCAGTCGCCGGCGGCGTGCTCCTGGTGTCCGATCTCCGTGTCCCGCGGCGAGGGCCGCGCGAGGTTTGGCGTGAGGAAAGCGCGGCGCTGCTGGAGGCTTTCGACCGCCGCGATCAGCTCACGGTCGGCGTCGGACTTCAGCACATAGCCCTTCGCGCCGGCCTGCATCAGCTGGTGGGCCAGCTCCTCGGAGTGGTGCATCGTCAGCACGAGCACCTGGGTCCGGGGCGAGTCGCGCAGGATTCGGCGAGTCGCGTCGAGGCCGTTCAGCTCGGGCATGCTGAGATCGAGCAGCACGATGTCGGGATCGAGGCGCTTGACCTGCTCCACCGCCTCGCGGCCGGTGGCGGCCTCCCCGCAGACCTGCCAGTTCGTCCGGCTTTCCAGGAGCGCGCGGACGCCTCGGCGCACCACGGCGTGATCATCGGCGACCAGAATCCGAAGCGGCATCATGGCTCCTTCCGAGGCAGGGGGATGCTGGCGCGAATGGTGGTTCCGCCGGGGCCCGAGTCCACCTCCAGGGTGCCTGCGAGCTGCTGAGCCCGCTCCCGCATGGCGGCGATGCCGACGCCCTCGCCCGATCGAAGCTCGGCGCCCGGCGCCATGCCGCGCCCCCAGTCCTGGACCTCCAACACCACGCGGCCGTCGGCGCGGCGGAGTCTCACCTCTGCGGTGGCGCTTCCGGCATGCCGGTGGATGTTGATCAGACACTCCTGGATGACTCGGAAAAGTGCCGTTTCGATCGCCGGCGGGAACCGCTCGGATGCGGGCGGGAGCGCGAGCCGCACCTCGATGCCGCTGCGCTGGCCGAATCCCTTGGCGTACCAGCGCAGCGCCGCGGTGAGCCCGACTTCGTCGAGCAGGGGGGGATGGAGCAGATACGACAGGACCCGGATGTCGTCCATCGCCTCCGTGGCCAGGGCCGCGCTCTCCTCCAGCAGGGAGAGGTCCTCGCCCGCCAACGATCCCCGCCGGGCGAGCGAGGCGAGGTTCATCTTGAGCGCCGCGAGGTCCTGCGCGGTGGTTTCGTGCAGCTGGCGCGCGATCCGACGACGCTCCTCGTCCTGGGCCCGCATCAGCCGCTCTTCCGCGCGCTTCTGCTCCGTGATGTCCGCGATCGTGCCGACGTACTCCACCAACTCGCCGTCCGGCCCCAGGTCCGGGTGGCCCACGAAGTGGATGTGCCGGATGCTTCCGTCGGGCATGACGTTGCGGTACTGGCCCTCGATATCGCGCCTGGCCGCGATGCCTCGCCACACCTCGGCATGCATCCAGTCCACGTCGTCCGGATGGCCCCGACCACGGACTGCCTCGTAGTCGGGCGGACCGAGTGCGGGGTCGAACCCGAGGATGCGGTACATCTCCGCGGACCAGAACAGTGACCCGGTGAACGGATTCAACACCCAGCTCCCGGTTCGACTGATGCGCTGGGCGTCCGCCAGGTAGGCCTCGCTGAGCCGCACCGCATCCTCGGCGTGCCGTCGGTCGGTGACATCCTCGACTACTCCCAGCATCAGCGACGGCGATCCGTCGTGGCTGCGGATGGCGGAGGCATTGATGCGAACCCAGATCACGCTGCCGTCCTTGCGCCGGTATCGCTTTTCGATACGCAGCTCGGGCTGGCCACCGTCGACCAATCGCTCCGCGCGCTCCCGGGTAGAGGGTCGATCGTCCTCGAACGTGAGGTCATGAAACGTCATGCCCTCCAGCGCTTCGCCGCTGAAGCCGACGATATCCTGGTATGCCTTGTTGGTCGCGACGAACCGTCCGGTCGGATCGGCGATGGCCATGCCGACCGCGGCGCTCTCGAACGCGGAGCGCCACGGCAGGGGGTTCTGCGGCAGGTTTCGGGACGGCGCACGACCGCTCTGCATTTGTCTCCGCTGGTCTAGGTGAAGACGGGCCGCGGAGGGAAAGTATGAGGAACACCAAGGAATCGGGAGTTCAGCTCGGCAGCAGGACCTTGTCCACTACGTGAATGACCCCGTTCGACTGCACGACGTCGTAGGTGGAGATCGAGGCGGTGCCGCCCTTCGCGTCTCGCACCACGACGTTGCGGTCGCCGTTCATCATCGCCCAGAGCTGCCCGCCACTGGCGGTGGTGAGTGTGGCCTTGCCGCCACCCTTCTTGATCAACTCCATCAGGGCCCGGGCGTCGTAACGGCCCGCCACGACATGATAGGTCAGCACCTTGGTGAGCTGCTGCTTGTTCTCCGGCTTCAGCAGCGTCGGCACGGTCCCTTCGGGCAGGGCCGTAAAGGCGGCGTTGGTCGGCGCGAAGACGGTAAAGGGGCCCGATCCCTTCAGCGTCTCCACCAGCCCGGCCGCTTTGACCGCCGCCACCAGTGTGGTGTGATCAGCGGAGTTGACCGCGTTGTCCACTATGTCCCTGGTGCGGAACATCGTCTGGCCACCGACCATCGTGGTCTTGTCGTCCATTGCCATGTCGCTCTGGCCGTTGCCTTGGGCCGTGGCGCACGCGGCGCCGGCGGCGGTCAGCGCGAGCACGACGAGCGCGTGCCTGGTCGTTCTCCACATGTGTTCGCTCCGGTGTGAGGTGAGTTGTCGGACGCCCCACCTACGCCGGCCGGCTTCGGTCGGATGTCAACGCCCTCGCCGTCATCCTGAGCGAAGCGAAGGGGATCGGCCTGGGCCGATCCCTCGCTCCGCTCGGAATGACATCGCTGCATGGCAATGCCGCCGAGGATTATAGCTATACGGTAAGATGCTATCGAAAAATGACTTACAAGTTGCAACTCAACTGATTTCCAGGTCCCGCAGTCGCTCCGCCAGTGCCGCGGCACTCGGTGGCCTGTCCTCCGGTCGCTTGGAAAGACAGGCCAGCACCACGGCCTCGAGCGCCGGCGGAATCGGCTGGGTGGTGACCTGCGACGGCGGCACCGGCGGATGCTGAAGGTGCTTGAGGATAGTCTGCAGCGGTGTGTCGCCCTCGAAGACGAGATGGCCGGTGAGCAGGTAGTAGGCGACGCAGCCGAGCGAGTACAGGTCGGCGCGCCCGTCCACGGTCCGCTCGTGCGCCATCTCGGGCGCCATGTACGCCGGAGTTCCCGGTGTCATCCCCGCGGCGCCGGTCAGCGACTCCTCACTCGGTCCGGCCACCGAGCGCACCAGACCGAAGTCCAGCACCTTCACGAAGTCGTCCTGGAGGCCGAGCCTGCCGATGTGGATATTGGCGGGCTTGATGTCCCGGTGGATCAGGCCGTAGGTGTGCGCCTCCTCCAGGGAGTCACACACCTGGAGGAGAATGTCCACCACCCGCGCGGGAGGCAGCGGCCCCTGCTCCCGCACCAGGCGGTCCAGGTTCTTCCCTTCCAGAAGCTCCATCACCAGGTAGAGCCTTCCCTCCTCGGTCACGCCGAAGTCGTAGAGCTCCACCGTGTGCGGCGACCGCAGTCGGGCGGCCGCCTCCGCCTCGCGGCGAAAGCGCGCGGTGGCGGTGAGGGCCAGGGAGTCGTCGGCGGAGGCGAGCACCTCGGGACGGATCAGCTTGATCGCCGCCGGACGAGCCAGCATGCGATGCGTCGCCAGATAGACCTCGCCCATGCCGCCCCGGCCGAGCAGCTCCCCCAGCCGGTAGCTGCCCAGCTCCCGCTCCTTCGTCACCTGCTGCCCCAGCCGGCTCACCACGTGGGAAATCACCACGCCGACGCCGAGCATGAGGTAGTTCGGGTAGTGCATGAGGAGCGTGTTCCGGAACTCGCCGTAGTGGTACAAGCCCGCCGCCTGCCCCGCGACCATACCGAGGGAGTCCATCGAGGCGGCGACGAACCCTGCGACGAGCATCTTCCAGGGGTTGGCGGGCACAATCGCCGCGGTGATGAGAATGATCGGTCCGACCCAGGTGATCGTCGGCCTGGTGTCCGCGGGCGCGAACGACGGCTCGCCCAGGTGAATCAGGACGCCGATGCCGAAGGACATGAAGACCATGTGGCCCAGCGCCAGGTCCATCACGAACTCCGGGTCCCGCCGGCCCGTTCGGAGGTAGACATACAGCGCGAGCGAGACGACGACGCACGCCGCCGCGATCCCGTCCACGACGTTGAAACGCGACCAGCGCGGGTCGCCGGGCTCGGTCAGGTAGATGGCGAGATGGGCCAATGCCGGCGCGAGGGTCCACAGCGCGGCGGCCACGAGCACCATGATCGCCACCCGGTGGGTCGCCTGCCGGAGGAGGTCGTCCGGCAGTCTGCGAGCGCGCCCCGGCGTGGTTCTCAGCCCTGTGGAAGAGTCGCGTGCCAGTCGGCCGATCAGCTTCGGTGTCTGCATGACCTATGACCCTGCCTCTTGCCTGTGACCCGGCCAGAGCGCGCCGAGCTTCGCGTCCCACTCCGGGGGATCGAATGACTTGTTCCCTCCCGTGGGGTAATGCGTCAGCTCGCCCACCACCAGCCGGTCGCCGAGCGCGTAGAGATCCACCCGCACGAAGTCGAACTCCCGCGCCAACCGCTCCGCCACCGAGCGCATGACGCCGAAGGTCGGCGGAAGATCGATCTCGGGTCCGAGAGGGTAATACATCCGAAGCGCGACCGGCGCGCCGTCGGGGTCGTAGAAGTTCCGGGTGTGTCCGGTGAAGCGCGCGAAGTCCACCTGCACCAGGGCCGCTCGCCCCCCGAAGCAGAGCCACTTCCAGTCCGGCGGCACTTCACCGTTCCCCGCGTCGAGGAACTCCTCCACGATGAGCCGGGGGCGGATATTGCGGTACCCCCATTCGCCGTTCTTCCGCCAGTAGCGATTGGAGAGCCACTTGTGGGCCCGGGCGGCGACGGCGGTCCGGGTATCCCGGTCGTCGCTCTTCACCACTGCCGTCATACCGCTGCCGTGCGTCGCCTTGACCACGTAGCGGGGCGGCAGCTCGAGCCCGTGCAGCTCCTCCGGCGTATCGAGTACGCCGTACAGCTCCGGCAGATAGCCGGGGCCGAGGCGCTCGCTGACGAAGCCGCGAACCGCCAGCTTGTCGGAGGTGAGCGTGAGCAGGGGATTCCGGTCCCGCGCCATCTTGAGGAAGAGATGGTGGGTCAGCGTGCGCGGCCGGGAGACGGGGAGGGTGGTGCCGTGCCACAATAGATGGCGGACCCACTGGAAGCCCGTGGGCGGAAGGAGCGCGGCGACACTCCGGATCCGGCGCCAGAGCTTGCGGCCACGCCTGCGCGCCGGGGTCAGCTCAGGGGGCATGCGTCGCGGAAAAGCATCGGGCGGAATAATAGCCCGAAGCGAGGCCCCCTGGCCGACCGATCTCAGTCCAGCGGCAGCCCGCTCGGCACGCGCCGGGGGGCGAGGCGCCCAAGATCGCGCGCCGCAGGATCGGTGAGCGCCTTCATGAATTCGGTCACCTGATCCACGACTTCCGGCGGGAAGACCACCCCGTTGAGAAGTGTGTCGCGGGTCAGGAGGATGTCCGCGGCGTTGGCGAGCAGCGTCGGCCGGAGTGCCGCTTCCAGCTGGTTGACATCGTATGCGTGGAGCTTGAGGTCCGATTCGCTGTAGTGGTCGATGAAGTCGCGAAGATCCACGATGGCCCCGTCGTGTCCGTATGGCGCGGAGAGCTCGACGTTCCGGAGCGGAGGTGTCCGGAAGGCGTAGCGGTCCGTGCTGTTGCCGGTCTCCCGCATCCGCCCGAAGTCGTCGAGGCCCGCGCCGTCACCCTGGCCGGGACCGATCTGCGCCACCGCCACGTTGTGGAACTGGTTGTCCGTCAGGGCCGGGCCGTTGTGACAGATGGAGCAGCGGGCGCTCATGAAGTTCTTGGCCCCCTCCAGCTGCATCTCGGTCAGCGCCCGGTCGTTGCCAGCCAGGAAGCGGTCCCAGGGCGACCGGTTGAACGACAGCTGGTCAACCATGAATCCCGCAATGGCGTTGCTGGCGTGCGCGAAGGTCATCTCCTCGAACCGCCGGCCCGGGTACGCCCCCTCGAACATCCGGCGGTACTCCCGGATGCCGCCGAGCCGCTTCATCAGCCCTGCCCATACCAGGTCGGGCCGGGTGTCCGGGATCGACGCGAGCTCGTTCCCCTCGTCCGCCCGCATCTCGGATCGGGACAGCACGGGGAAGAGAGGCAGGGCCGACAGTGCATTGAACTCGAAGGTCTGCGTCATCGTCGAGGTGAGATAGGCGCCGGCGGGCGTGTGGTAGGCCCCGAGCGCATCCCGGCTGACCCGCCCGTCCCAGAACAGGGCCTCCAGCGAGCCGAGGTTGAACAGAGCGGGAGCGTTTCGGGGGATGAACTTCCCGTCGGGATGGAGCCGGTCCGGCCCGGTGCCGGTGGCCCCCTGTCCGATCGAGAGGCTGCGTGCGTCGCCGGTACCGTGTGCGGGCAGGTGGCAGGTCATGCACGAGATGTCGCGATTGCCGCTCAGGATCTTGTCGAACGCCAGCGCACGTCCCAAACGAACGAGCGTCGCCCGCACGGGGGCGGGCCGGCGCAGCTCGCCGATACCGCGCGCGGCGGTCAGCTGGCGCACCAGCCGCGCCAGGGAATCCTTGCCGCTGCGGCCGGCCTCGAGCTCGACCGCCGTCGGGCGTGGGGCAGTGGCGTCTTCGCCGCACGCGGTGAGCACGAGCGCCACGGATGCCAGGGCGAGACCGAGCAGGGTGCTTCGGATTGTCATGAAGAGATTTCTCCTCACCGTAGAGCAGCCCATCGGGGCTGTATGTTCATGCGGGCAGGGCAAATAGAAAGGTGAGCGGGCCGGACGACACGGGTGGGCCCAAGGCCGGGAGCTGTGCCGCCTATTCTGAGAGCGTATTCTCACGACGATTCCCGACAAGGACCCGGGTTCTGCTCTCCACCAGTGTCACCGGGGAATCCACGCCGGGCGTGCTGCCGCGTTGCCGAAAGACCAGCCGGTCGCCCGACGGGGACCACTGGATGCCGGCGGCCTCCTCCGGCCGTTCGCCGGAGGGGGTGATGTGGCTCGGCACGCCGCTCAGCGGGACGCGGATGATGCCCAGCTCGTCGTCCAGGATTCCTCGCACGGCCAGTGCTTCGCCTGAGGGGTGCCAGGCCGGATCGTCTGGGCTGATCGGCGCGAGAAGGCGCCCGGGGTCGCTCCCGTCGGCTTCGGCCACGATGAGCTGGAGATCCTCGGCCTGATGGAACGCGATCGATGCGCCGTCCGGCGACCATGCGGGGTTGGTTTCGCTCGCTGGTGCCGTCGCGGTCAGGTTGGTCTCAACCCCATCGGTCAGCGACACCCGCCAGACGTCGGGCTTGCCGCCCGCCGTGCTCCGGCTGATCGCAAGGGCCTCTCCGTCCGGTGTCCAGACCGGCATTCCACAGATCGCCGGCGGCCCGCAGATCGTCCGATGGAGTCGGCCGTCGAGCGTGATGACGACAACCGCCTGGTCCACCGCGGCGGCGAGTCGGTCACCGCGGGGAGACCAGGCGAGGGCGAGCCCCGGGAGGTCCAGCCCGCGTACCTCGCCCGACGCGGGGTCGAGCAGGGCGTAGCCGGGGCCGTCGAGATCCGTCGCGTACAGCAGCTCGCCGTCCGCGGTTTGCCCCCGGACGCTCCATTGCCCGTTCCTCCCGTCGCGTTCCAGGAACACGAGCACAGGGATGTCGGCCGAACCGTTGTCGGGCCCGGTCCCGTCGCATGCGGCCACTACCAGCAAGGTGGAGAGGAGGAACCGGTCGGACGCCGATCGGTATGGAATCATGACCGTACACTGACGCGTCTGCCGTCGCCTCCCGCACATCCCATGAAATACAGGGCGAGGCAAGTGCCCGCGGGCGGTCAGCCGGACTCCACGCCGAGCAGCGTGAGCACGTGATGACGGGGCTGATATCCCAGCTGCTCCACCGCGGCCGCGATCGGATAGACCCGGTCGATCCTCGGCGGCAGGGGCCAGCCGCGAAGCTCGAAAGCCGCGCGGACTCCCGGCGCCCTTCGCTCGATGACCCGCCACGGATCGTCCCACAGTTCGGCCAGGTCCTCCCGCCGGAAGGGTGAGGCCGCGGAAATGTTGACGGTCGCCGACCCCGCGACCGGTGCCACGGTGGACCGGTAATGGGCCTCGGCCACGTCATCGCGATCGACGCCGCGATACATGCGATAGAATGCGAGCAGGTGTTCGGGTTCCGGGAAGCAGCGCGACATCCGGAGCACGACGCAGCTCATCCGGCCATGGGCTCGCTCGCGGCACAGCACCTCGGCCTCGAGCTTGGTGCGGTCGTAGACATCACCAGGAAGAGGCGGCAGGTCCTCGTCGGCCCAGGTGGCGGGCGGCCCCTGACGGGCGCTGCAGCCGTAGACGGACGTCGTACTGGTGAGCACGAACCGCGAGACCCCAGCCACCTCGGCGCATTCGAGCAGCGTCCGGGTGGCCTCGACGTTGACCCGCTGGAAATCGTCGTCGCTGGAGGTGACCAGGTGCGGCACGTGCAGCGCGGCCGTGTGCACGACCGCGCCCACACCCCGCAGCAGCCGCGTCAGGATGTCGCGGTCCCCAACGTCGCCCACCCAGGTTGTCTCCGGTCCCGGCCGAAGGTCGAGCCCGATTACCGGGCCCTCGCGGCGCAGCCGCCGGGCGACGGCGGCGCCGATGGCTCCCGAGCTGCCGGTGACCAGCATTTTCACCGGATCTTGCCCCTGTCCCGCGTACGCCATGGATGGCTGGTTGGCACCGAGGGGCGGATTCTCAAGCTGATCTTCCCAGCGCCATGATCGCCTGAGCGCCTGAGCGCTATTCCGACCGGGCGGCCGCCGCTCCCGCCGCCCGGCCGGTCGCCCACGCCCACAGGAAGTTGTAACCTCCGATCGGACCGAAGGCGTCCAGGACCTCGCCACAGATGAAGAGTCCCGGATGCCGCCGGCTTTCCATGGTTCGCGGGTCGATCTCCGCCAGACTCACGCCGCCTCCCGTCACTTCGGCCTTGCGGTAGCCTTCGTCGCCGGTCCACGGCAGCGGGCAGCGCACCAGCATTTCTACCAGGCGCACCCGCTCCTCGCGCCTGAGCTGTGCCAGCGGCCGCGTGACCGGTACCCCGGCCCGGCCGGCAAGTGCCTCGGCGAGGCGCTCGGGCATCTCCTGCCGCAGCACACCGGCTACCGTTCGGGTTCCCTCCGGCTGGAGAGCGGCTGCCCACTCCGCCTCCCCGAATGCCGTCCAGCGCACCCTGAGGCTGGCGGCGGCATCGGCCTCCAGTCTGGAGCGCACCGGCACGTGCGACACGTCGAGCACCGAGGGTCCGCTGTACCCACGATGAGTGAAGAGGAACCCGCCCGACGCCGTCGCGCTCCGCGCGCCGTCGCGGGCGGTGACGGTCACCGGCAGCGAAATGCCCGCCAGGGCGCCAAACGGCGATCCCTCCGCCACCAACGGCGTCAGCGCCGGATAGGTGGGATGAACCGCATGGCCCAGCGCCGCCAGAATGCCGAAGCCCGCGCCGTCGCTTCCGGTACTCGGCACCGACAGACCGCCGGTCGCCACGACCACCGCGTCCACTGCGAGCGGGGCAGCGCCTTCCCGCTCTACCTTCCACCCGTCCTGCCAGCGGTGCAGTCCGGTGACTCGAGTGCCAGGCATGAACCGGGCGCCCCGTCGCGCGGCGAGAGACAGCAGGCCGTCGCGCACGTCGCGCGCGCGGTTCGAGGAAGGGAAGAGCTTCGCGGTCTCCTGCTCCTCGACCAGCGTCAGGCCCAGCTCCCGCTCGAAGAACGCTATCTGCTCGGTCAGCGGCCAGGTGCGGAGGATGTTGCGCAGGGTGTTGGAGGAGGAGTCGGTCACGAAGCGGCGCTCGTCCACCCGTGCCGGCAGGATGTTGCATCGGCCGCCGCCGCTGATCAGAATCTTTCGCCCGCCATCCTTGGTGCGCTCCAGCAGCAGCGTGTCCGCGCCGCCGGCCGCGGCGAAGATCGCCGCCATCGTGCCGGCGGCGCCGGCGCCAAGAACGGCGACGCGTCGTGGGGGAATGATGCCTCCTGGGGCCTGGAGCCGAGACCCTATTGCAGGCGCGGTGTCTTCGGTATATGTTCGGACCCCTACTGAGGGCGACTCTCGTCAGGGCCCTGGGGTCCAGTGGTGCGTAACAGTCCGGTCACGGACGCTGTTGAAGATGCCTCTACAAGAAAAGCTTCCAGCGTGTCATTGCGGTATGTGGAAACCCGTCGCCGCGGGAACCCGTCGTTCGACTACATGGCTTTGACGGATGGCATCGCTCATATGAACAACGCGGCATTGATTCAACAGGTATTGAACGAGGCACTCGCCACCTTGGACTTCGACCCCCTGGCTGCCCGATTGGCCGAGGACGTCGTGTTTGAGGTGACACCGCCTGAAGGTGTTCTCACCACCCCCGAGCGCCGCGGCAAACAGGCGGTGCTCGACTACTTCACCAGCCTCGGCGACATCGTGACCTTCTGGCGGGTCCGATGCCTCGGCGACGGGGACCGGATAGTCGCGGTCGGCGCCGAGAGTTTCACGATCCCTCGGTACGGCATCACGCTGGGGGGCGAGTTTGCGCTGCTGCTGACGGTCTGCAACGGCCTCATCACCCGATTCCTCATCATCGAAGAGCTATCCGAGTCCTCGGTGCTCGAGCGGCCTGCGCTGGAGAACGCGTAGGCAGCGGGCGTCAGCGCGAAGAGCATCCGGCCACGGGGACGCGCGGTGTCGCTCCTGCTGCTCTCTCTGCCGATGTGGCTGTTCGAGATTCCTCTGGCGTACCTGCTGGCCCTGGAGTGGAACGCGGGGACGACGGGCGTGTACTGGGCAGTGGTGATCGCCGAGTCGCTGGCGGGTCTGGCGGGAATCCTGCTCTTCCGGCGGGGAAGGTGGAAGCAGATGGAGGTCTAGCCGTGCTCTCCCGTGGCGTTGCCGATGACCGATTGCAGGTCATCGGGGGCCCGGCTGCGGCACTCCCGCCGAAGATCCTCGATATCCGCCGCCAGAAAGTTCCCCAGAAATCCATCCATCGTGATCTCGAACGCGGGCAGCTCCTTCTTGGCTACGCTGTTGGAGTACATCGCCATCACGGCGCGCCCGTCGAACCGATAGAACGAGTATGTGGGATACCGGCCGAACAGCCGGACCTGGACCGGCTTCTGATAGTCGCGGGCCAACCGCGCGAAGTAGCGATAGGCGTCCTCGACCAGTGCGGGAATCAGGGGACCGTCGTCGAAGTGCTTCTCCAGCGAGAACATCAGCTCGTGGTTCTCGAGGTCCGGCAGGAACACCTCCAGTCTGGTCCCCTCCCGACTCATGAACCCCTTGATGGCGGCGTCGTGATTCTCGCGCCAGCGCCTGGAATGGATGAAGTACACCACCATCGAGGCGGAGGCCCCGATCAACTCGTCGAACCGGGGGACCAGCGCCGCGAACGGCGCGATCCGGACGATGCCGGACGCCGGCTCGGATGCCGGAGGGGTGAGCGTCATGGGCATGATGCTAAGGCCCTCGGCCGACCCGGGCAAACCCGGGCACAGCCCGGCTCACCGAGGATACCGCCCCATCACCCCGGCGCGCGCTTCCCCCGGTACAGATACGCCACCAGCAGACCCAGCAGCAGCGTCAGGATCGTGTCGTACACGATCTGCCTCACCACGATGGCCCCCGGCATCGGCTGCACGGCATAGTAGATCAGATACCAGGGCACCGCCGTGAGCAGCGCGACCGCCAGCCCGAAGCGGAGTCCCTGGCCGGCCCAGGGCGTGTCCTCCACCCCCCGGGCATAGATCCACACCAGGGCGCCGGCCAGTATGGCGTGCGCCAGCAGCATGAACGGAAAGTGCTGTTGCGCGTCCGCGTCGCCGCGAAACAGCTCGGGCACGCCCTTGTAGCTGGGAGCGAGGAGCGCGCCGTGCACCACGAAGCTGCCGACCATCCACCCGACGAAGACCACGAGCCATGCAACGAGAAAGCGCTTGTCCATGAACCCTCCCGGTCAGGGGAAGATGCCGAGCTGCTCGTAGCTCAACGCCACCTTGTCGATCGCGACGATCATCGCGGCAGTCCGCATGTTCTCCTTGCCGCCGTGCTGCTTCCACACTTCCCGGATCGGGTGATACGCGCCGATCATGGTCTCCTCCAGCCCGGAGTTGACCAGGTCTTCCTCGCTCGCGCCCTGGGTGACTCGCTCGACCTCTTCGGGCGTGAAGCGGCGGCCGGTAACGCCCTCTACCGCTTCGAGCAGCCGGCCATACGCCCCCTGCTCGAACCGCTTCTGCATCCGGCCGAAACGCACGTGGCCCAGGTTCTTGACCCACTCGAAGTAGGACACGGTGACGCCGCCCGCGTTGATGTACGCGTCGGGGATCACCATGATGCCGCGCTTGGCCAGGATCTCGTCGGCCTCGGTGGTGGTCGGGCCGTTGGCGGCCTCGACCACCATCTTCGTCTTCAGTCGGGGTGCGTTCTCCGCCGTGATCTGCCGCTCGAGCGCCGCCGGGATGAGGATGTCGCACTCGAGTTCGAGCGCCTCCTCCCGGCGTGACAGGTTGGTGGCGCCCGGGAAGTCGAGGATGCTCTTCCGCTCTTTCCGGTGCGCCATCACGGCCTCGATGTCGAGCCCCTTCGGATTGCCGATCGCGCCCTCGGATTCGGAAAGCCCCACCAGCACCGCCCCCGCCTTCTGGAAGAACACCGCGGCATTGTACCCCACGTTGCCGAGACCTTGGAGCACGATGCGCTTGCCCTCGAGTCCCGTAGTCAGGCCCAGCGCCTTCATGTCCTCCTTCACGCCGCAGATCTCTCGCACGCCGAAGAAGACGCCGCGGCCGGTGGCCTCGACCCGCCCTCGAATGCCGCCCGCACTCACCGGCTTGGCGGTGACGCAGCCGAGCGCGTCCAGCTCACCGGGGCGGAGCTGAGTGTAGGTGTCGGCGATCCAGGCCATCTCCCGCGGGCCGGTGCCGACGTCGGGCGCCGGGACGTCGAGCCCCGGACCCATGAAGTTCTTCCGGACCAGCTCGAACACGTACCGTCGGGTGATCCGCTCCAGCTCCGCCGGCGAATACTTCTTCGGATTGAGCTTGATGCCGCCCTTGGCGCCGCCGAACGGGACGTCCACCAGTGCGCACTTGTAGGTCATCAGCGCGGCCAGCGCCTGCACCTCCTCGTCATCCACCGCCTCGGCGTAGCGGATGCCGCCCTTGGTCGGGAGCTTGTGGTGACTGTGCTCCGCCCGCCAGGCATGCATCACCTCGATGGAGCCGTTGTCCCGTTTGATGGGGAAGCTGGTATAGAAGAGGTTCTTGCACGCCTTGATGTTGGCGAGCAAGGTGGGATCGTGGCGAGTAAAGCGGGCGGCATGATCGAAGGCCCGATTCACCTGCTCGAGAAATCCGGCGCCGAGGGACATGAGCGCTCTCTCGCGGGATAGAGGACTGGATGTGCGACCAATATAGGCTACCCACGGGGACCGGGCGAAGCCTGCACTCGCTGACCGCGCAGCGGCTCGCCGACCGACACATCGTGCCCGTCCGCCTGATAATCCCGGAACTGCGCCGGCAGTCCGACGCCGGTTCCCGGTCTGACCTTGGTCTGGATGTGGTAGTGCAGATGCGGGGCGGAGCTGTTGCCGCTGTTCCCGCAGGTGCCGACGGCCTGTCCGCTCTTCACCCGGTCGCCAGGACGGACCCGCACGGACCTTCGGCGGAGATGGGCCAGGACCGAGTACTCACCGTGGCCGTGATCGATGACCACGTGGTTTCCCGGGGGCACGTCCGGGTTCATGCGTCCCGGCTGGTTGTCGGTCACCGTGTCCAGCACGGCGCGAACCGTTCCCGCCGCCGGCGCCACGATCGTCCGCTCGAAGCAGGCGTAATCCTCGTTGCGAGTGCCGTCGCCGCGGTGGATCGCGTCGCCGTCGAGGAGAAAGAAGTCGTAGGCGAATCGCTGGTCGGCGAACTGAACATGGTAGTTCTGATGGGGAGCACGACCGCCCCAGGCCACGTAGGCCGCCCCCTCGAAGGGGAGACGCAGCCGGGCGCGAATCCTCCGGCCGGCGAATCTCGACGGAGCGGCCGACGGAGTGGGCCGCACCAGCAACCCCTGGATGGTTCCCGCGGAGTCCCAGATCCAGTGGATCGTACCGCTCGGCAGCGCCTCGAACTCGCCGATGCGGTAGTAGGAGAAGCTCCCGTTCTCCCGGTAAACCGCCTCCGTGGGAGCGCCGATCGCCGGACCCAGCGCGCGGACTTCCTCCAAGAACTTCGTGAGACCCGCCCGACCTCCGATGGATGCCTGAAGCGGTCGCGCCATCAGGGGATAGAGCGAATCGATGCGGGCGTCGAGCAGCGAGCCGGTGAGGTGCCGGCCGCGTTGGAGGGCGGAATCGGGGATCCAGGTGTGATCGGATTGTTGGGCGGCCGCCCGGAGCGGAAGCCCTGCGGCGGTCGCAATGGTCAGCGCCTGGACGCCAATCACACGAAAAAGGGCGGCCATCGAATCTGAACCAGCGGGTCGCGAGACCGCGGGCGGTTCACTCGCTCGCGGGAGCGCCGTGGGTAAGCGCCTCCCGGATCTTCCTCGCCAACGCCTCGGGACTGAACGGCTTCTGGAGAAACGGGTAGTTCGACTCCAGCACCCCGTGATGGCCGAGCGCGTTCTCGGTGAATCCCGACATGAAGACCACCCGTGCGGTGGGCCGCAGCTCCCGGAGTTTCGTCATCAGGCCGGGTCCGCTGGTCCGAGGCATGATCACGTCCGCGAGCACCAGGTCGATGGTTCCGGGGTGCTCCGCCGCGATCAACAGCGCCTCCTGCGACCGCCCAGCCACCAGGACCGTGTAACCGTACTGGCGCAGCGCCCGAGCCGCGAACTCCCGCACCGCGTCCTCGTCCTCGACGACGAGCACGGTCTCGTGGCCCCGCAGCCGCTCGCTGGGGTGGGCCGGGCGCACCGGGGCGATCACCCGACCCTCGGCCAGTTGGCGAAAATAGACGCAGAAGGTGCTGCCGTGCCCCGGTTCGCTGTACACCGAGATCGAGCCGCCGCTCTGGGCCACGATGCCGTAGACCGTCGAGAGACCCAGCCCGGTGCCGCGGCCGGCGCCCTTGGTGGTGAAAAACGGCTCGAAGATGCGCGGCTGGTGCTCGGGAGCTATGCCTACGCCGCTGTCGGTCACGCCGAGCATTACGTAGGCGCCGGGGGGTGCATCGAGATGCTGGCCGATGGTGACCGAATCCACCTCGACGTTCTTGGTTTCGATGGTGAGCAGGCCCCCGTCGGGCATGGCGTCGCGGGCGTTGACCACCAGATTGATCAGGATCTGGGTCACCTGGCTCGGGTCCGCCATGGTGGGCACGAGGTCGGGGGCGGTGAGCACCTTGACCTCGATGTTCTCGCCGACCACGCGACCCAGCATGCGCATGGTGTCGTCCACCACCGCATTGAGCAGAATGGGGCGCGGGGCCAGGACCTGACGCCGGCCGAACGCGAGCAGCTGGCGAGTGAGCTCGGCCGCGCGCGACGCAGCGGCCTCGATCTGTTCGATGTCCTCGCGGCTCTCGCTCCCCAGGGCGGGATCCTGTTTCAGGAACTCGGCGTGGCCCAGGATGGCGGTCAGCAGGTTGTTAAAGTCGTGCGCGATGCCTCCGGCGAGCTGGCCGAGCGCTTCCAGTTTCTGCGCGTCGCGCCGGCGTTCGAGCACCAGGGCGCGCGCGCGGAGCCGGCGGTCCAGCATCGTGCCGAGGAGGCCGGTGCCGAGGATGAGGAGTGCGCCGATGCCGACCCCGACCGCGAGCTCCCCGGTCGCGAGCACGCCGCCGCCCGGATGGCCGGTGTGTCCGGGCGTCGAGAAGTCGGCGGCCGCCATCCCGGTGTAATGCATTCCCGCGATCGCGGCGCCGAACACCAGCGCGCTCCCGACCCTCGCGAGCCGAGTCCGCCGGGTCTCATCGGAGCGGAAGCGGTGGACCAGCTCCAGGCCGGCCAGCGACGCCAGCACTGCGATGGCCACCGACCAGACCACCAGGGCCGTCGAGTACTCCAGCCTCGCGTCCACGTTGAGCGCGGCCATCCCGATGAAGTGCATGCCGGCGATCGCCGGGCCCATCCACAGCGCCCCGCCGATCAGGGCGAGCGGCCCCAGGGACGGCCGGCTGGAGATGAACAGGGCCAGCGCCGACGCCCCGATGGCGACCACCACCGAGAGCACCACCAACTCGACGCCGTACGTGATGGGGATGGGGAGATGAAAGGCGAGCATGCCGATGAAATGCATGCTCCAGATGCCGACGCCCATGGCGATCGAGCCGCCCGCCACCCAGGCGAGTCGCTCGCGGCCTCGCGCCGCGGTGATCCGGGCGGCGAGCTCCAGCGCGGTATACGAGGCCGCGCTGGCGATGAAAATCGAGAGTACGACCAGCCCGGGGCTGTATCGGCCGTCGAGAGGCATGTGCCTGCCGTGCTCAGGGGGTTGTGCTTCGATAGTAGCTCAGTCGGCCGGCGATTGGCATCCCGGAGCGACGGCGGGGCCGACGAGACGGGTCGACGCCGCAGCGGGGCGCCCGCGCGGCTATCTTACAGGGTAGAGCCACAAGCTGTCCCGCCGGTCGGCTCCTCCCTCGCCACAACAGGCAGGTGTGTATGACGATGTCCCCGCAATCATCCGACGGCGCGTCGAGTCGCCGTCCTCTCATCGAGCGAGTGCGCGAGCGGGTCAACCAGGCCGCCGCGACCCAGGATCGGAGTGGCCGAGGCGAGCGCCGTGGGGCGGCAGCCCGGCAGGCCTCGGGCGCAGGAGCACCGGGAGAGATCCGCGCCCTGCGCCGGGTATTTCGTGAGATGGGCCGGAGTCAACGCACCACGCGGCGGCAGACCGGGCAGGCGCCGTCCCCAGTGGTGCGCGAAGCGGCCCAGGCGTTTCGGGAGGCCCCCAGCCTGTCGGCGCTGGTCCTCGTTGCGACGTCGCTAGACGAGGCCGGTCTGCTCAGCTGGTGATGCCCGACCGGCCGTACGCCCTGCCGTAGTAAAGAACGACCCCTTCAAGGGGTCGTTCTGCCTTCGTGTGCCGCCCCGTCTACCGGGAGTCGCGGCTCTCCTCCCGCAGCACCGCGAGACTCCTGCTGCCCAGCGTGATCAAGGCCTCGAACCGGCCCTTCACGCCCACCTTCGAGCCGCTGCGGGGCGGGCCGCCGGTTTCGCTCACCACGGTGAGCGTCCCGGTCTCATCCCGGACCTGATAGGCACCCAGCCCTAGCCCGCCGGCGGATTCCTTCACCTCGCCTTCCACACGGACCGTCTTCCCATCGTAGCGGGCCGGATTGTCGAGCAGCTCGCCGATCGGGGTGACCCCGGCGCAACCGACGAGAAAGAGCAGGGTTCCTGCGAGGACTCGAAGCGGCATGATCGGACTCCGGAACGTGGAGGTCGCCCAGCGGCACGAGAAGCGAATCTAGTTCTCGCCCCGGCCGGCAGCCAGCGCTGGACTTCAGGGCCTTAAAGTTGGCTCCGGACATGGAGTTTGGCGAGCGGGGCGAGGCGGCGCGCTTCCTGCTCATTGGGCGGCATCCCTGTCAGAGGCCGCCCCAATGCCCGAGAATCGCCCCTGGCGCTCCCCTGGAGCGCGGCACCTCCTCGCAGTCTGCGGCGCGCTGGCCTTGTCCGCGTGCTCCTCGAAGTACTCCCAGGTGCCGGCTCGCCTCGATCTGCACCCGTATGGCCGGGTCGCCCTGGTCACCTTCGTCGCGGACGACCAGAACCGTGCCATGGGCGCCCTCGCCACCCAGCGGTTCGCGGAGGACCTGCTCGCCAGTCAGCCCGGCGTCGAGGTGCTCGAGCTGACCGACTCGGACTCCCTCCTCAAGTCTATGCCGCCGGGTACGGATCCCGTGGTCCTGGCCCAGGCGCTGGGCGAAGCGCGGGACATTCCCGCAGTATTCGTGGGACACCTCAAGGTCTCCGGCGTCAAGCCGCGGGCCCGGCTGAGCGTGAACGACCTGAACGTTCGCGCTTCGGTCTCGGCGGAGCTCACGGTGCGGCTGCTCTCCACCCGGGCCGGCGGGACCCTGTGGCGGTCCAGCTCCTCCGCGAGCGGCACCGTGGGAAGGGTCACCCTCGCCGGGGGACTGCCCGCGGTCGCTGTTCGGGACACCGAGGAGGCCTACGGCGACGTCGTCCGGTCCCTGGTGGCGGAGGTCACCCGGGATCTCAGGCCGACGTGGGTGAAGCAGTAGCCGCGTCGAGCGCCGCCTCCCCGCCGATCACGCCCGTCTCGGGGAATACCAGGAGAGCCTCGTCCGTCAGGCTGTCGTAATACAGCTTGGCGTCGTTCTTCCACAGCCGTTCCTCGATCGTCGCCAGTTCCCGCTCGACCCTCATGGGCTCCTCCCGAATCCGTTCCCCGGGCGTAGAGCCGCGGCGAGTTGCTTCTCCTCCCGCCGCGCCGTAGGTTCGGACCACAAGTTGGCGACTCACGTCCGCCGCACATGTCCCAGCCTGCTGCTTCATTCTGGCCGCCCATCCGGAGGCACTCAAGTGACACCCGTGGCGAACAGCCGCCTGCCGCAGCTTCTCGAGCGGCGCGAGTCCGATATCCTCGAACAATGGACCAGGGCCCAGCTCGCCGCCCCGGTCTCGCGCCGCGGCATCATCCCGGACAGCGAGATGCGCGACCAGTCTCGCGAGTTCCTCGGACTTCTGCGCCAAGCGGCCGGCAAGGGCTCTCTCGACAGCATCGACGGGACGGCATGGCAGGGCGTCCGGGACGGGTTGACGGACATCGCACGGTCCCGTGGCGCGCGCGGGTTCTCGGCATCGGAAACCGCCACCTTCGTCTTCTCGCTGAAGCAACCGCTCTTCAACGCGCTTCGGGATGAGTACGGTGCCGACGCCGCCGGCCTGGCGGACGAGATCTGGAAGACCAGCACGCTGTTCGACAAGCTCGGGCTCTTGACGACCGAGGTCTACCAGAAAGGGCGAGAAGAGGTCATCGCCCGGCAGCAGGAGGAGATGCTCGAGCTCTCCACCCCCGTCGTGAAGCTCTGGGACGGCATCCTTGCCCTGCCGATGATCGGCACCCTCGACAGTGCGCGGACTCAGGTGGTGATGGAGTCCCTGCTCCAGCGGATCGTGGAGACCGGCGCCGAGGTCGCCATCATCGACATCACCGGCGTGCCCACCGTGGATACCCTGGTTGCCCAGCACCTGATCAAGACGATCACCGCGGCCCGGCTCATGGGCGCCGATTGCATCATCAGCGGAATCCGCCCCCAGATCGCCGCCACGATCGTCCATCTCGGGGTCGATCTCAGCACCGTCATCACCAAGGCCACGCTGGCCGACGCCTTCGCCGTGGCGCTCAGCCGGGTCGGGCTGGTGGTGCGCGCCGGCTCGGGCCGGAGCTGAGCAGCGGCCATGGACCGAATCCCGATTCTCAAGATGGGCGCGTTCCTTCTGGTGAGCATCCAGGTGGACATGCACGACCAGCTGGCGCTGACCCTCCAGGACGATCTCACCGATCGGATCGCGGCGACCGGCGCCCATGGTGTCCTGATCGACATTTCCACGGTCGAAGTCGTGGACTCCTTCATCGGGCGAATGATCGCCAACATCGCCGCCATGGCGCGGATCCTCGACGCCCGCACGGTGCTGGTCGGCATGCAGCCGGCGGTGGCGATCACCCTGGTGGAGCTCGGACTCACGCTGCCGGGCGTTCGGACCGCGCTCAACGTGGAGCGCGGCATGGCATTGCTCCAGGCCGAGGTCCAGGCGCTCGTGCCGGACGGCCGTTCCGAGGAGGCCGATGGCGACGCTGCGCGATGAGACGCTCGAGATCCGCTCGTCCGCCGACATCGTGAGGGTCCGTCAGAGCGTTCGCAGCCGCGCGGCGGAGCTGGGATTCAGCCTGGTAGACCAGACCAAGCTGGTGACGGGCGCGAGCGAGCTGGCCCGCAACACGCTCGAGCACGGCGGGGGAGGACGGGTCCGGGTCGAGATGTTGAACGACGGGATCCGAAAGGGCATCCGGATGACCTTCGAGGACGAGGGCCCTGGAATCCCGGACACCGCGCTCGCCCTGACCGACGGCTATTCTACTGGGACCGGCCTCGGCCTGGGCCTGAGCGGGACCCGGCGGCTGATGAGCGAGTTCCGGATTCAAACCGAGCCCGGCAGGGGCACTCGGGTTCAGGTCGCCCGCTGGCATTAGCCGAGTGGGCGGTTGCCAAGTGAAGGGAAGCGTGGTGCATGCGAAACGGGGTGTCGGCGGCGGTGGTGGTCGAGGACGGGAGTCAGATCGGCGCGGCCAGGCGGGTGGCCGTTTCGATCGCGGAAGTTGCCGGATTCGACGAAAGCGATCGAAGCGACATCGGCATTGTCGCCACCGAGGCGGCGTCGAACATCGTGCGGCATGCGGGTCGGGGTGAGATTCTGGTGTGCCCCGTGGATGGACCCGGTCTCGAATTGATCGCGCTGGACGGGGGGCCGGGCATGCGCGACGTCGATGCCTGCCTGGCGGATGGATACTCCAGCCGGGGGTCCATCGGCGGCGGCTTCGGCGCGATGCGCCGGCTGGCACAGGAGTTTTCCATCTGGTCCGCGCCCGACCAGGGCACCGCCCTCGTCTGCCGATTCTTCAGTCACCCGAAAAAGACTGGCAACGGCGCGGGTCAGCCCGTGGCAGGTCTGGCGCTTCCATACCCGGGCGAAACCGCCTGCGGCGACGGCTGGATCACCGTCATGGAGCCCGGAGGGCGCGCGGTCCTCGTCGTGGACGGGCTCGGTCATGGCCCCCAGGCCGAAGATGCCGCCGCGACTGCCATCCGGTTGTTCCAGGAAGGGCCACGGGCTGCTCCCGAGCAGATGCTTGAGGTGCTGCACGCCGGCATGCGAAGCACGCGCGGGGCCGCGGTGGCGGTCGCCGCGGTGGACGCCCGACGACGCGAGCTCCGGTTCGCCGGGATCGGCAATATTTCCGGCCAGTTGGTGACCGGCGAGAAGACCCGCTCCCTGGTGTCGCACAACGGGACAGTGGGCCATCAGATGCGCAAGGCCCAGGAGTTCGTTTATCCCTGGGAAACCGACACGCTGCTCATTCTGCACTCCGACGGACTGGGCGGCCACTGGAAGCTCGATAAATATCCCGGCCTCACCCGGCAGGATCCCGCGCTGATCGGGTCGGTCCTGTATCGCGATCACGCCCGCCGGCGTGACGACGTCAGCGTCGTGGTCTGTCGGCTTTCGGCCGACGAAACCGCGCCATGAACACCCCGCTGCTCAGGATCCAGCTTCGCCGGGACGAGGACGTCGTGCTGGCTCGGCAACGGACCCGCCAGATCGCCGCCCACCTGGGGTTCGACCGGCACGATCAGGCGCGCCTCGCGACGGCGGTTTCCGAGATCGCGCGCAATGCGGTGCAGTATGCGGGGGGCGGCTGGGTCCAGTTCGCGCTCGAGGACGCCACGAAACCGAACCTCGTGGTGCAAGTGGACGATCGCGGACCCGGCATTCCACATCTCGCGGAGGTCCTCGCCGGCCGCTACCAGTCGCCCACGGGGCTGGGGATCGGACTGGCAGGCGCCCGGCGGCTGACCGATGGCTTCGAGATCGACGCCCGGCCGGGGCAGGGCACCTCCATCGCCATGAGGAAGGATCTTCCACCCGGAAGCGGCCGTCTCGGACGTCCCTCCGCGGCGGAGCTCGCCCGAACCCTGGCGGCGGCGCGGCCCGAGGACGCCGCCCACGACGCCGACTTCGGCAACCAGGACCTGGTGCTGGCGCTGCTCGCGCTGGCCGAGCGGCAGGCGGATGCCGACCGGCTCAACGCGGAGCTGGCGGAAACCAACCGCGGCGTCCTCGCGCTCTATGCGGAGCTGGACGACCGCGCCGCCGAGCTCGGGCGGGCGTCGCAGCTCAAGTCCGCGTTCCTTTCCGGCATCACCCACGAGTTGCGGACCCCGCTCAACTCGATCCTCAACATGACGCGGATTCTCCTCACCCGCATGGACGGCGACCTCACCTCGGAGCAGGAGCTTCAGGTCGGCCTCATTCGAAAGGCGGCCGAGACGCTGACCGACCTGGTGGCGGACCTGCTGGATCTGGCGCGGATCGAGGCGGGGAAGACCGAGGTCCGACTCGCCTCGTTCACTGTGGGCGACATCTTCGGCACGCTGCGGGGCATGTTGCGGCCGCTCCTTACGACCGACGAGGTAGCGCTGGTCTTCGACCCTCCGGATCATGAGTTCACGCTGTACACCGACGAAGGGAAGCTCTCCCAGATTCTGCGCAATCTCATCTCCAACGCCATCAAGTTCACCGAGCGGGGCGAGATTCGGGTCTCGGCCCGGCCGGCGGCTGACGACTTCGTGATCTTTGCGGTGACGGACACCGGCCTGGGGATCGAGCCGGAGGACCAGGCGCGGATCTTCGAGGAGTTCGCCCAGGTGGACCATCCCATCCAGCGGCGGGTGAAGGGCACCGGCCTCGGCCTGCCCCTCTCGCGGAAACTGGCGTTCCTGGTCGGCGGCGACCTGAGAGTGGACAGCACGCCCGGCGTCGGCTCGCGCTTCGAGCTGAGGATACCGCGCACCTACCGTGCTACGCGCCCGACCCCCGCCGACGGCGTGGCGGTGGTCGCCGGGGAGCCGGGAGAGTCCCAGCATGTCTGACGTCCCCCGGATTCTGGTCGTGGACGACACCGAGGCGAATCGCTATACCGTCGCGCGTCACCTGCGGAAGGCGGGCTATCGGGTCACCGAGGCCCCCGATGGGCGGAGGGCGCTGGAGTCCATCGCCCAGGATATTCCCGACGTCATGGTGTTGGATATCCGGATGCCGGACATCGACGGCCGGGAGGTGGTGCGTCGCGTCCGCGCCGAATCCCGGTTCGCGCACCTCCCGATCGTCCATGTGTCCGCCAGCTTCACCGATCCGGAGAGCCAGGCGGCCGGGCTCGACGGAGGCGCGGACGGCTATCTCACGCATCCGGTCGAGCCCCTGGTCCTGCTGGCCACCATTCGGGCGCTGCTTCGCACCCGGACGGCGGAGCGCGAGGCGCGGGCCGCGGAGACGGCCTGGCGCGCCACCTTCGAGGCGATCGGCGACGGTGTCTGCGTCGTGAATCAACAGGGTCGCATCGAGCGGTGCAATGCCGCGTTCGAGGCCATCGTAGGCGCGACGGACCCGCAGGGCCGGGCGCTCACCGATCTGCTCCCCGCGGTCACTACCGTCTCCGACCCACCGTTCGTGGCGCTCGCCGACGGCCGGCCGCTCCTGAGCACGGAGCTGGCGATCCAGAATCGGCGGGTGCAGGTGTCGGCCCGGCCCATGCCGGAGTGGGAGGGCGGCGGCGCGCGTGCGGTGTGTGTGGTGACCGATGTGACCCGGCAGCGGACAGCCGAGAATCGGCTGCAGCAGGCGCAGCGGCTCGAGGCCGTCGGGCAGCTCGCGGGGGGCATTGCGCACGAAATCAACAACATGATGACCGTGGTTCTGGGGCTCGCCGAATTCATGAGCCGGTCGGGCCAGCTTTCCACCGCGCAGCAACACGACATGGCTGAGATCGGCAAGGCGGCCGGTCGCGGCGCCGACATGGCCCGGCAGCTGCTCGCCTTCACCCGTCGGCAGATCCTGCACCCGAAGCTGCTCGACCTCAACGCGACACTCGCGAGGATGGGACGGCTGGTCAGCCAGCTCATGGGTGCGGACCGGGAGGTGACCCTCCACCTCTCGCCCGATGCCGGGCTGGTGTATGCCGACGAGGGCCAGCTGGAACAGGTACTGCTCAACCTCTCGCTCAACGCCCGCGACGCGATGGAAGCGGGTGGGCGGTTCAGCCTGGCGACCGCCCGGGAGCGGTTGGACGGCGAGTTCGCCGCGGCGCATCCCGGCATCGAGATCCGTCCCGGCGACTACGTCCGCATCACGGTCGCCGACACCGGCTCGGGAATGGATCCCGAGACCCTGGAGCGGATCTTCGAGCCGTTCTTCACCACCAAAGGGGTGGGGGAGGGAAGCGGGCTCGGGCTCGCGACAGTGTACGGCATCGTCAAGCAGTCCAACGGCTACATCTGGGCCGACAGCACGCCGGGAGGCGGCACCACCTTTCGGATCTACCTGCCTCAGGCGATCGGGCGGCTCGGCCTTCCGGACTCGCCGGATCGTTCCGAGATTCTCGAGCGAGGCACCGAGACCATCCTCGTGGTGGATGACGAGCCCATGGTCCGGGCCCTCGCGCGCCGCGTCCTCGAGATGTACGGTTACTCGGTGCGCGAGGCCGAAAGCGGGGAATCGGCGATGCGGGAAATGACTGCCGACACCGAGGACAGGATCGCGCTGGCGGTGGTGGACGTGGTAATGCCCGGGATGAACGGCCGGGAGCTCGGCGAGCGGCTCCGGAAGGTGCGCCCGCGGCTGCCCGTCATCTACATGTCCGGCTACACCGGCGACGAGCTCAACCGCCGGCGTCTGCTGCATCCTTCGGTGCCGTTCCTTCAGAAGCCGTTCCATCCCGACGAGCTGGTGGAGCAGGTACAGGAGCTGCTGCGGCTTCACACCCAGGATGCGAAATGACCGGCCGACGAACGCTCCACGCCTCGTTGGCACCACTGCTCCTGCTGACTTCCACCAATGCCAGCCGGTGCCGGCTCTCCACCGACAGCGAGACGGGCGAGCTGCGTGTCAGCGGGACGGTCCATTTTCTTCGGGTGGAGAACGGCTGCTGGCAGCTCGAGGCGGCGAGCGACAGGCGCTACGAGCTCCTGCCGGGGCAGGCGCCGGCGTCGCTGTTCCGCGACGGGGCGACGGTGACCGTGGTGGGGCAGCCGGCGGAGGAAAGTGAGACCGGCTGTCAGGTCGGCATGCCGCTCCACGTGCGACGAGTGGTGTCCCTGGAGTGATTCCTACCGTACGCCCGCCAGATTGTACAGCGCCCGCCACGCCCGAAACGCTTCCCGATAGTCGTCGTGCACGTACTCGATCGTTCGCCCACCGGTCCGCACCGAGCCGGGCACCAGCTCCGCCATGTCGGCCATCTGGGTGAGGGCGAACTCCACCTCGAGGCGGACGGGCCGCTCGAGCAGCAGCGGTGAGTGGGCGCGGCCGAGGGCAGTGGTGGCGCCTTCCCGGATGCGGCGACACGACTCCACGGGCGCGACGCTGCGGGCGGCGAATCGTCCGACCGCATGCTTCACGATCACGGCCTCCACCCCGCCGCCGAGCAGTGCCTTGGCCTCCGCCGCCAGGGCCTGATCGCCCGTCACCATCGCCACCGGGACGCCGTGGGTCCCCGCATAGGCGGCGTTGATCGCGAGCTCGCCCGCGGGCCGGCCGTTGAGACGCACCTGGTGTACGATGCCGGCGTAGGTGTGGTCGATGACCGCGTGGGTCGTGCCCGCCATGGCGTGGTACCCGACGAACATCGCGGCGTCGAATCCCAGCTCGACGCCTTCGACCATCGAGCGCAGCTTGGGTCCGCCGCTCAGCAGTTCGGCCGCCGGGTGCAGGTCCTCGGCGAGGAGATTCCGCATGAGCCAATGGCTGTCGTTCACCAGGATGCGCGTCGCCCCAGCCGCCAGGGCGCCCTCGATGGCGGCGTTGGCCTCGCTGGTCATGAGGCGGCGGAATCTGTTATACTCTCCGGCATGCCGGGAATCGATGGGGTCGGTCTGGTCCTCGTGGACAACACCGGCCACCCCTTCCATGTCTACGGAGATGTAGATCCGCATGCTTTCTCCCGTCGTGGTGGACATCCGGCGCCTGGCGGACCCAAGAGGACGAACGATGCGTGGATGGACTTACGGGATCAGTCTCGCGGCGGCCGCGCTTGCCTGTGGCCCGCCGGGCGATCCCCCGAGCAGCAGCCTGCTGCAACAGGGACGGCAATACACCGCATGGCTGTACGGCAGCCAGTATGAGAAGCTGTGGAACCGCTTCTCGCCCGACATGCGTCAGACTTTCGGCAGCGTTGCCGACTTGGCCAGCTTCGCCGGCACGGCGGTGACACGCCTCGGGCGGGAGCACGGCCAGGTGGACGAAAAGGTGGAGACCGCGAGCCCGCTCCGGATCTACAGCCGCACCTCCACCTTCGACCGCTCGCGGCACAAGATGCTGCTGGAGTGGACCATGGCGGAAGACGGGGAAGTCACGGGCCTGGTGCTGCGACCGGCGCTGGACGGCGAGACTCGGTAGCGGAAGGCGTTGCCCGCCTCTAGTAGACTCGTCCGCCCAGCGGGACCTCCCGCTCCACCGCGAGCAGCACGACCTCACCCGATTCGCTCGGCAGGCCCAGCACCAGCACCTCGGACAGGAATCCCGCGACGTTGCGGCTGCCGAGGTTCACAGCCGCAACCACCAGCCGCCCCACCAGGTCATCCGCCCGGTACAGGGCGCGCAGCTGCGCGCTCGAGGTCCTCTCGCCCAGCGGTCCGAAGTCGATCCACAGCTTGTACGACGGCTTCCGCGCCCGCTCGTTGAGCTCGGCGCGGAGGATCCGGCCCACGCGCAGGTCCAGAGTCTCGAACGCCTCGACCGGGTTCACGCGATCACGGCGTCGGCTTCGATCTCGATCAGCATGTCGGCGGAGATAAGGCGCCGCACCTCGACCATGCTGGTGGCCGGACGGATCGTACCGAATACCTCCCCGTGGGCCCGAGCGAATTCCTCCCAGCGCGAGATATCGGTGACGTACATCCTCGTGCGCACGACATCGGCCAGGGAGGCCCCGGCGCGTTGCAGGGCGGCGTCGATGTTCTTGAGCGTCTGGGCGGCCTGGGCATAGGCGTTGCCGGCGCCGACGATCGTGCCGTCCGGGCCGGTCGCCGTCGTCCCGGAGACGTGAATGGTGTTGCCGACCCGGACGGCGCGGGAGTAGCCTACGATCGGCTCCCAGGGCGCGCCGCTGGAGATGAGTTGTCGGTCCATGCGGAGACTCTCGAATCTGTGGCCGTGGTGGAGCGGGTGGGAACGGAGCGAGTCTAGGAGGCCGTCTTCCGAGCATCGGCCGCGAGCGGGAGGGGCGGCGCCGGACAGATGGCGCCGACGGCGCGAAGCAGGTCGGCGGCGGTGAACGGCTTGGCGACCGGCGGTCCGCCGGCGCGCGCCACCAGCTCCTCCACGCCCTCGCCGGTGAGATCGCCGCTCGCGATCACGAGGTGGCCCGCGAGGTCGGGAGCGCGGTGCCAGATCTGCTCACACAGCGCCGCGCCGCTGGTCCCGGCGATATCCAGGTCGCAGATCGCGGCGTCGAAGTGCTCCGTGCGGACCAGTTCCAGCGCTTCCCCACTGGTCCCCGCCGTCCGAACCCGGTAGCCGGCGCTCTCCAACAGCCGGCTGACGCTCCGCCGGATGGACGGCTCGTCGTCGATCACCAGAATGCTCGGGCGGGACTCTGTGGATGGCATCGTCACGGATTTCGGCATGCGGGAAGTATCGCGGCCTGAGGGCCGGTGCGACTTGAGTGTCCGGTGCCGGATCCGCCACTCGGGCCCTAGGGGCAGGACCCCAGGGACTCTGGACAAGCCGAGAGGAGCCGGAAGATTCAAGATAGGTTCCGGGCCGACCCCCCGGAAGATGCCGTCGGTTGTGCCACTCTAACTCGCTGAGCGCATTTTGACTGCGTCCATCCTTTGCATCGACGACGAGCCGGCGGTCGGCGTCATCCTGGAGCACACGCTGAGGCGTGCCGGGCACCGGCCCACCCTGAAGTTGAGCGTCGAAGACGCCATGCCCGTCATCGTGCGCACGCCGGTGGACCTGATCATCGCCGACTACGGGATGTCGGGGCTGACCGGGCTCGACCTGCTCGCTCGACTGGACAGGGAAGGGTACAAGATCCCGGTGATCATCATGACCGGCTACTCCAACCTCGAGCATGCGGTCATGTCCATCGAGTCCGGGGCGATCGACTACCTCACCAAGCCGATTCAAGCGGAGACCCTGGAGATCGCCGTCCGCCAGGCACTGGAGGTGGTCCGGCTGCGGCGAGAGAACGAGACCTTCCGCCGCGAGATCCTGAAGATGCGTGGGTGGCGGACGATGATCGGCGACAGCGAGGCCTTTCGGCGCGTGATGGAGGTGGTCGGCACGGTCGCCGCGTCCCGTGCCACGGTGCTGC
This sequence comes from uncultured Gemmatimonadales bacterium, assembly GCA_963826065.1. Classification (GTDB taxonomy): domain Bacteria; phylum Gemmatimonadota; class Gemmatimonadetes; order Gemmatimonadales; family GWC2-71-9; genus CAVVWJ01. Next base: position 659,003 of record CAWGVP010000002.1, on the reverse strand, counting down.
TCCAGGGGGAGTCGGGCACCGGCAAGGAGTTGTTCGCGCGCGCGATCCACGATCAGAGCCCCCGCGCCGACGACCCCTTCATCACCGTCAATTGCGCGGCCATGCCGCAGGGGTTGGTGGAGAGCGCTCTCTTCGGGCATGAGAAGGGAGCCTTCACCGGCGCCACCGTGCGGACTGCCGGCGCCCTCGAGCGGGCCCACGGCGGCACCCTCCTGCTGGACGAGATCTCCGAGATGCGTCTCGATCTCCAGTCGAAACTGCTCCGCGTGATCCAGGACCAGGTGAACGTTCGCCTCATCGCCACCACGAACCGCGACCTCAAGGCCGAAGTGGACGCGGGCCGCTTCCGGGGCGATCTGTACGACCGTCTCAACGGCGTTCCGATCCACATCCCCAGCCTGAGGGAGCGGATGGACGACATTCCCCGCTTGGTCCACCATTTCGTCACCCGGTGGGCGGAGCTGCACGGAGGCACGCCGCCCACCATCGCTCCCGAGACCCTGGATTCCCTCCAGCGCTATCCCTGGCCCGGCAACGTTCGGGAGTTGGCCAACGCGGTCGAGCGGGCCGTCATCCTCTGCCGGGGAAGCATGCTCCAGCCGACCGACTTCGAGCGGCAGATCCGGGACGCCGCGGCCCATCCACTCCGGCCGGCGATCGTGGACCTCACTGCGGGCGGTGCGGCCGAAGTCACCGATTACAACCTGGATGCGATAGAGCGGATGGCGATCGAGCGCGCACTGGCCGCGACCGGCGGCAATCGCACCCGTGCCGCCAGGTTGCTGGGGATCAGCGAGCGCACCCTCCGCAACAAGCTCAACTCACCCCGCGCGGCCTCCGGAGGATGACCAAGAGCCCCTCGTTCATGACCCGGAAGACCGACGAGGTCGGGCGCAATCAGCGAATGCTGTTGGAGGCGCGGTCCGCCGGCAGCGCGGGCAGGGTGATCACGAAGCGGCTGCCGGGCTCGGCCGCAGATCGGTAGTCGAGAGTCGCGCCGGAGCGGCGCAGCACCTCGCGCGCGACCAGCAGGCCGGCCCCGAGGTGTGCGCCGGTCTTGGTGGTGAATGGCGATCCGAACAGCCGGCCGGTGTCCGCGGCCGCGATGCCTGGGCCGTTGTCGGAGACGACGATCTCGATTCGGTCGGCGTCGTCACGAGCCGTGATCCGGATGACGCCGTCCTCCTGACCCTGCAGCGCCTCGGTGGCGTTGAGGACCAGGTTGAGCAGGGCGTGCTCCAGGTGGCCCGCGATGCCGGCGGCGGCGGGCAGTGACGGATCCACGGAAAGCTCGAGGCGACATCGGTTCCGGCCCGCGTGGTGGAGCTCGGCGACGAAGGCGAGCGGGTCGCTGACCGAGACTGGTCCGATGTCCGCCGGCGCGGATGGGTGAACCACCCGGGAGAGCAGATCGAGCGAGCGGGCGAGATGCCCGCACGATTCCCGGAGGATCTCCTCGATGTCGGTGTCCGGATCGGTGATGAGATCGGCGAGCAGTGTCAGGGACTGCGCCGGGCTTCGAAGATCGTGCAGGATCCAGCGCGCCGCCACGCCGAATGCGGCGGCGCGGTTGGCGGCGACCAGAAGGGGCAGGTCCCGGCTGGAAGGCGGAATGGTAGTGATCGGACCAACCTACACCCGGATGGCGGATTTTCCAGACGCGCTGACGCCAGGGAGAGCCAGGATCGCCGGAGCCGATGCCGGCGTCGAGCGGCCGTGCCTCCAGCTCAGTCTGATGCGGCGGCCGCGTCCTGGGGTGACGGGGTCGTCTCCGCGTAGTGGCAGGCCGCGCGGCTCGCGCCCACGGGCCTGAGGAGGGGCACCTCGAGGCGGCAGCGCTCGTCGCGGCGCGGATGGAAGCAGCGGGGATGGAACGGGCAGCCCGCCGGCGGGTGGCTCGGGCTCGGCAGGTCGCCCTTGAGCACGATGCGCGCGCGTTGCCGCGCCGGGTCGGGCTCGGGCACGGCCGACAGCAGGGCCACCGTGTAGGGATGCCGGGGCCGGCGCAGCAGGTCCTCGGTGGGCCCCTCCTCCACGATCTTCCCCAGATACATCACCGCCACCCGTCGGGCGATCTGGCGCACCACGGCGAGATCGTGGGCGATGAAGAGGTAAGCCAGCCCGCGATCGCGCTGGAGATCGGCCAATAGGTTGAGCACCTGCGCCTGCACCGAGACGTCGAGCGCGGACACCGGCTCGTCGCAGACGATGAACGACGGCTGCACGGCGAGCGCGCGGGCGATGCCGATCCGCTGGCGCTGGCCGCCGGAGAACTCGTGCGGATATCGGCCCGCGTAGCCGGGATCGAGCCCCACCTCTTCCAGCAGCTCGCCCACCCGCCGTCCCACGTCCTTGCCGCTCGCCAGCCGATGGATCTCGATGCCCTCGGCGATCGCCGCACCCACCGTCATCCGCGGATTCAGCGAGCTGTAGGGGTCCTGAAAAATGATCTGCATCCGGCGGCGCATCCGCCGCAGCGCGGTGCGATCGAGCGTGAAAAGGTCGCTGCCCTCGAATACCGCGGTGCCTGCGGTCGGCTCCTGAAGCCGGAGAATGGTGCGGCCCACCGAGGACTTGCCGCACCCCGACTCGCCGACCAGCGCGAGCGTCTCCCCCTTGGCGACGTCGAACGAAACGTCTTCCACCGCCCGCACCGGGTGCGCATCGGTCCGGAACAGTCCGCCGGCGCGGTAGTGCTTCACGAGATTCCGGACCTGGAGCAGGGTCACGGATCGTCCCTCGGCTCGGCCAACCAGCACCGCATGCGATGGTCCGGTCCCACCGGCAACAGCGGCGGCATCGTCTCGCTCTTGTCGAACGCCTTGGGACACCGTGGCCGGAAGCGGCACCCGCCGGGCCACGCGCCAGGGGGCGGCACGCTTCCGCCGATGGGGGAGAGCCGCTCGATCGGCCCGGCGATCCTGGGAATCGAGGCGAAGAGACCCTGGGTGTAGGGATGGGAGGGTCGGTCGAACAGCTCGCCCGTCGGCGCCTCCTCCACGATCTGCCCCGCGTACATCACGGCTACGCGATCCGCCCGGCCGGCCACGATGCCGAGGTCGTGGGTGATGAGCAGCACCGCCATGCCGTGGCTGTCGCGAAGCCGGTCGAGCACCTCGAGGATCTGGGCCTGGACCGTGACGTCGAGCGCGGTCGTCGGCTCGTCCGCCACCAGGATCTCGGGCTCCGCGGACAAGGCGATCGCGATCATCACCCGCTGCCGCATGCCCCCGCTCAGCTGGTGGGGGTAGGCATCGAGCCGTGCGGCCGGATCGGGGATTCCGACCTCCTGGAGCAGCGTCAGCGCGCGCCGGCGCGCCTCGGACCGGGACACGTCGAAGTGGGCCCGCACGCCTTCGGCGATCTGGTCGCCCACGGTGAACACCGGGTTGAGGCTGGTCATCGGATCCTGGAAGACCATTCCGATCCGGCGCCCCCTGATCCGGCGGAGGCTCTCTCCCTTCAGCCCGAGCACGTCGGTGTCGCCGAGCAGGATCCGGCTTCCCTCCTCGATGCGCCCCGGCGTCGGCACCAGACGGAGCAGCGCCAGACTGGTGAGGCTCTTCCCGCATCCGGATTCGCCCACCAGCGCCAGGGTCTTGCCCCGCTCGAGGGTGAAGCTCACGCCGTCCACCGGATACACCCGGCCGCCTCCGCCATCGGGAAAGCTGATCCTGAGATTGTCGACGTCGAGGGCTCGGCTCATGCGCTACGCGGATCGACGGCGTCGCGGAGGGCATCGCCGAAAAGGTTGGCCGACAGTACGGTGACGACGATGGCGAGGCCGGGAAAGATGCCGGCCCACGGCGCGGCCACGAGGACCGACTTCGCGTCCAGGATCATGCCGCCCCAGGACGGTGTCGGCGGCTGAACTCCGAGACCGAGGAACGACAGCCCCGCCTCCAGCAGGATGACGTCGCCGACGCCGAGTGTCGCGGCGACCAGCAGCGGGCCCGCGGTGTTCGGCAGCAGGTGACGGAAGATAATCCGCCGCCGGTTCGCGCCGAGTGCCTCGGCGGCCCGCACGTAGGTCTCCTCGCGCAGCCGCAGGACCTCGCCCCGCACCAGCCGCCCGGTGCCGAACCATCCGGTGGCGCCGATGAGCACGATCAGCATCGCCACCGGGGCCTGTTCCCACACCGCGAGCACCAGGAGCAGCAGGAAGAGCCTGGGGATCGCGAGCGCTGCGTCCACCAGCCGCATGAGCGCAGCGTCCACCGCGCCTCCCCAATAGCCGGCGACCAGGCCCACCGCGGCGCCGAGCGTCACCGAGAGACCCACCGCGAGGACCGCTACCGCGAGGGATATCCGGCCTCCGTTCGCCACGCGGGAGAGGATGTCGCGGCTCAGGTCGTCGGTGCCGAAGGGGTGCGCCACACTCGGCGGGAGGTTCCTGCATGTGAGCACGCAGGGCTGCGCCAGGGGATCCGGCAGGATCAGGGGACCCACCGCGGCCGCGGCCGCGATGGCGGCGAGAAGGAGCGCACCCGCCCGGCCGCGAGGATCGCGCCACGCGCGCACCAAGGGGTCCATCATGGGCATCACGAGTAACGGACCCGCGGATCGAGAAGCGCGTACGCCAGGTCGGTGAGCAGGCTCGCCGCCACCACGAACCCCGCCGCGAGCAGCGCCGCCCCCATCACCACGGGATAGTCGCGGCTCCCCACCGCGCCCGCGGCGAGCGAGCCGAGACCCGGCCAGGCGAACACCCATTCCACGAAGACCGAGCCCGTCACCAGGAGCGGCAGCCAGAGGCCGAACAATGTGATCATGGGGAAAAGCGCATTGCGCCAACCGTGACGCCATACCACGGCGCGCTCCGGAACCCCCTTGGCCCGGGCCGTCCCTATATAAGGAAGGCGAAGGACCTCGAGCAGGGCCGCGCGCTGGTAGCGCATGGTCCCGGCGATGGTCACGATGGAGAGAGTGAGCGCCGGAAGGATCAGGTGGGCGCCGACGTCGAGCGCCCGCGAGAGCCAGGGCGCGTCGTGCGCCAGGAGGGGTGACTGCATGCCGGCGACCGGCAGCCAGCCGAGCTTGATGCCGACCAGCCAGGCCAGCACCAACCCGAGCCAGAAAGACGGCGTCGCATAGGACGCGAGCGAGAGCACCGTCAGCGCACGGTCCTCCCGGGTCCCTCGCCGCACGGCCTGCCTGACGCCGAGCCAGAGTCCGATCGTGAAGTTGAGCAGGATCGCGGCGCCCCCCAGCAGCAGCGTGGGCACGATCCGCGAGGCGAGCATCGTCTTGACCGGCAGCCCGTGCTCGATCGACTGACCGAGGTCGGCGCGGACTACGCCCTGCACGAACGCTACGAACTGCCGGTGCATCGGCTGGTCGAGGCCGAAGAGCGCGCGCAGCCGGGCGACCTCCGCCGCGCTCATCGGCCGGTCCTCCTGCATCCGGGAGAGCGGGTCGCCCGGGGCGAGCCGCATGAGGACGAACATGAGCACGACCGCGATGGCGAACGTGACGACGGCCTGCGCGATCCTGCGAAGCAACCAGCCGGTCAAGTCAGGATCCGGGCGCGGGCCAACGCCAGAGCGCGATCCAGGAGGACTCGGGCCGGATGATAACCTCTCGGAACCGCCGGTTCACCCCGAAGGCGAACGCCTGGCTGTACAGGAAGGCGGCCGGCGCGTTCTCTTCGACGCGGCGGAGGAAGGCGTGCCACAGCCGGCGGTCGGGCTTCGGGCTCGCGATCGCCTGGTGAAGCAGGGAATCCGCGCCGCGGTCGCAATAGCGGCCGACGTTGCCCGCGCCGTCGCATGACCAGCTGAAGACCAGGCCGCTGGGCGAGGGGTCCAGGCCGGCGGAAGAGAAGTCGATGTCGAAATCGCCCGCCGATCGCCGCCCCATCCACACGGCCGGCTCCACCCGCACCTGCTGGATGTCCACGCCCACCTGCCGGTATTGCTCCTGAATGATGGCCGCCATCTGGGTCCGCTGCTGGCTGGACGCGCTCACCAGCAGGCGGAGTGAGAGTGGGCTGCCCGCGCGATTTTCCCGTATGCCGTCGCCGTCCCGGTCCACCCAGCCGCGCCCGGCGAGCAGGCGCCTCGCTGTGGCCTGGTCCTGTCGCGCGGGAGTCGGCGCGCCGTGCCGGATCCAGAGTTGGGACGACACCGGGCCGAAGGGGATGCGGCCGTAGGGCCCGATGACCGCACGCACCAGCAGCTCGCGGTCGAGCGCCAGCACCAGGGCTCGACGGACATCCAGGTCGGCGAGTATCGGATGGGGGCGATCACGATCTCCCGGCGCCCGCTGATTGAAGAGCAGGTAGCCGAGCAGGTTGGAGGGGACCGTCACGATTCTCAGGTGCGGTGCGGCTTGCACTCGCGCCAGATTCGTGATCGGCGGGGGAATGTTGTCCATCGCGTCCGCTTCACCCGAGAGCAGCAGGTTGATCCGGGCATCGGTGTTGACCGCGACCCGGACCACCACCCGCTCGATGGCCGGTCGGCCGAGAAAGAACTCGGTGTTGGCGGCCAGTTCGATGAACTGACCTTCGACCCTCCGTACCCAGCGGTAGGGCCCGCTCCCGACCGGCCGCGCCGCGAACGACGACCAGGCTTCCGCCGTCGGCGGCAGGTCCGCGAGGAGGTGCGACGGCAGGATCGCGACGTGGAACGTCGCATCGTACAGCTGCTCCGCGTAGACCGACTTGAACCGAAACACCACCCGGTGGTCACCTTCGGCCTCGACGCCCGCGATGCGGCGGGTGAGGTTCGCCAGCCGTGGCGCGATGGACGGGTCGCGTGCCCGGCCCCACGTGAAGACGACGTCGCGGGCGGTGACCGGAGCGCCGTCGTGCCAGCGCGCGCGGGGGTCGAGGTCGAACGCCATGGTGACCGAATCGCGTCGGCTCCACCGCTGGGCCAGCAGCGGCACGAATCCCCGATCTCCGGCGGTCAGCAAGCCCTGCCCCATGCCGGCGAGGCGGAGAAAGAGATGGTCGGCGATCTCGTCGTTGGACAGGCTGTTCTGTCCGCCTTCCATGAGCGTCGGGATCGGCATGGTGGCCTGCTGGCCGGTGACGATCACGATGCTGGACTCGCGCCGGGTCGGAGCAAGGAACGGCCCGACGGCGGACACACCGATGAGGGCCGCAGCCAGGGCAAGGCGTGCCGTCCAGGGCGTCACGAGAAGCTCCGCAGAGAGCGATAGGGGAGGGTCCAACTCAATGTAAACGGAGGGCGGCGGTAAGGAACCGCGCTCACGATCTCCAGGTCCACGCCGGCGAGCGGAACGCGGGCTCGTGCCCGGCGGCCGCGTCGAGCAGATCGCGGCCTGCCACGCCGGGCGTCCATGCACCGCCCCAGCACTCCTCGGCCGCGGCGACGACGGCGGCGGCCACGTCCCGGCTCGTCAGCTCGCGCCCGGTCACATCGGCCAGCGAGCCGGCCTGGTCGGGGGGGCCGCGGCCAGCCGTGATGTCGCGCACCAGCGCCTGATCTCCACTCAGCAGAATGGACCCGTGCTGCAACAGCGCGCCGCCTTCCCGGAGCTGTGCGCTGCCCACCAGCTTGCGCCCCCGGGCGACGATCTCGCCCCCGACCGGCGCGGCGAAGCAGGCCCCCGCGTCGAGGCGTACGGCCCCGGCGGCAGGCGCCATCTCCGCGGGCACGCCGAGGCGGAGGAGCGCTCGGAGCAGCATGCGGTGGATCTCGCGGCAGGACTCGCGCAGCCCGCCGAGCACACCGTCGGGCACCGCGAGCGCATAGGTCAGTTCGTCGGCGTGCCACACCGCCCGCCCGCCGGTCGGCCGGCGAACGACATCGAGTCCGAGGGTCTCGATGCGGGAGCGATCGTAGCGCCGAAGCGCCGGCTCATGCCGTCCGAAAGAGAGACAGTGCGGCGCCCACCGGTACAGCCGGAGCCACCATTCCCCCTGTTGAGCGCGCTCGAGGAGCGCCAGATCGAGGGCCATGTTCTGGGCGCCGGGACGACCTTCGAGGTCGTACAGGCAGCGCTGCCCCGCTGCCCCGCTAGCCGTAGGCCTCCACCGGCGGACACACGCACATCAGGTTCCGATCACCGAAGGCACTGTCGATGCGGCCCACGGTCGGCCACACCTTGTGCTCGCGCACCGCCCGGCTCGGGTAGGCCGCACGCTCCCGCGGGTAGGGGCGGTCCCACCCGTCGGCGATCACCTGCTCCAGTGTGTGCGGCGCCCCGGTGAGGAGGTTTTCCTCCCGGTCCGCGGTGCCGTTCTCGACTTCCCGGATCTCCTCCCGGATCGCGATCAGCGCGTCGCAGAAGCGGTCGAGCTCTTCCTTGGATTCGCTCTCGGTCGGCTCGATCATCAGGGTCCCCGCCACCGGGAACGAGACCGTCGGCGGGTGGAACCCGTAGTCGATGATCCGCTTGGCGATGTCCTCGACATCCACCCCCGCCGAGGCTTTGAAGGGGCGGGTGTCGATGATGCACTCGTGCGCCACCAGGCCGCTGGGCGCTGCGTACAGCACCTCGTAGTGCCCCTTGAGCCGCCGGGCCACGTAGTTCGCGTTGAGGATCGCGATCTTGGTCGCCTCGGTGAGCCCGTCATATCCCATCAGGGCGATGTAGGCCCACGAGATCGGCAGGATCGCGGCGCTTCCCCACGGGGCCGCCGAGATCGTGCCGCACGCCTGCGGGTGAGCCAGATCCACGATGGGGTGGCCCGGAAGGAACGGCGCGAGGTGCTTCATGACCCCGATCGGCCCCATTCCGGGGCCACCGCCGCCGTGGGGAATGCAGAACGTCTTGTGGAGATTCAGGTGACAGACGTCGGCCCCGATGTCACCCGGGCGACAGAGCCCGACCTGCGCGTTCATGTTGGCGCCGTCCATGTAGACCTGGCCGCCGTGCTCGTGCACGACGCGGCAAATCTCCCGGATGGACCCCTCGAACACCCCGTGGGTGCTGGGATAGGTGACCATCAGCGCAGCCAGCGTGTCCCGATGCGCCGCCGCCTTCGCGCGGAGATCGTCGAGGTCGATGTTGCCCCGGGCATCGCTCTTGACCGGCACCACCTGCATGCCCGCCATGACGGCGCTCGCGGGATTGGTCCCGTGGGCCGACTGGGGGATGAGGCAGGTCACCCGGTGGGCCTCGCCCCGCGCGCGATGATAGGCGCGGATCACCAGCAGCCCGGCGTATTCGCCCTGCGAGCCGGCGTTGGGCTGCAGCGAGACCGCGGCGAATCCGGTGATCTCCGCGAGCTGGTACTCCAGCTGGCTGAACAGCAGCTCGTACCCCGCCGCCTGATCCCTCGGCGCGAACGGATGCAGCCGGTTGAACTCGCGCCAGCTCACCGGCATCATCTCGGTGGTGGCGTTGAGCTTCATGGTGCAGGAGCCGAGCGGGATCATCGCGGAGGTGAGCGACAGGTCTCTCGCCTCCAGGCGCTTGATGTAGCGCAGCATCTCGGTCTCGGAGTGGTGCCGGTGGAACACCGGATGCTCGAGATACGAGGTCTTCCGCTCCAGCGACGCCGGGATCGCTCGCTCGGACTTGATCCCGATGTCGTCCAGCATGAACGGCAGCGCCTCGTTGAGCGAGAACACGGCGATCAGGTCGGCCAGATCGCCCAGGGTCACCGTCTCGTCGAGCGCCACGCAGAGGCGGGTGGGGGGCAGCGGCCGGAGGTTGATCTGCCGCACCCGGGCGGCGTCGAGCAGGCGGGGCAGGGCCCACTCCGGCACCTCGATGCAGAGAGTGTCGAAGAAGGCCTCGTGCACGATTCGGTAGCGGAGCCGGCGCAGCGCGTTCGCCAGCAGCACCGCGCGGGTATGCACCCGCTCCGCGATGCGAGCGAGCCCGCCGGGTCCGTGGTACACCGCGTACATGCTGGCCATCACCGCCAGGAGCACTTGCGCGGTGCAGACGTTGCTGGTCGCCTTGTCGCGCCGAATGTGCTGCTCCCGGGTCTGGAGTGCCATGCGCATGGCCGGACGACCGTCCCGGTCGCGCGAGACGCCGATGATGCGCCCGGGCATGAATCGCTTGTGGGTCTCGCGGGTGGCGAAGAAGGCGGCGTGTGGCCCGCCGTACCCCATCGGAACGCCGAACCGCTGGCTGTTGCCGACCGCGATGTCGGCACCCCACTCCCCCGGCGGCACCAGCAGGGTCAGGGCGAGCAGGTCCGTCGCGGCGGTCACCAGCGCCCCCGCGGCGTGGGCCCGCTCCGCCAGGGAGCGGAAGTCGCGCACCGCGCCGTCGGTAGCCGGGTACTGCACCAGCGCGCCGACGACGCCCGGCTCGAAGGTGAAGGTCTCCGGCTCGCCCACCACGACCCGAATGCCCCGGGCCTCCGCGCGGGTCTGCACCACGGCGATGGTCTGCGGGTGGCAGTACTCGTCCACCAGGTAGACCGGATCTCCGCTCGCCTTGCTCACCGCCAGGGTCAGCGCCATCGCCTCCGCGGCCGCCGTCGCCTCGTCCAGCAGCGAGGCATTGGCGATCTCCAGGCCGGTGAGGTCCGAGACCACCGTCTGGTAGTTGAGCAGGGCCTCGAGCCGGCCCTGGGAGATCTCGGCCTGGTAGGGGGTGTAGGCGGTGTACCAGCCGGGATTCTCCATCACGTTGCGCTGCACCACCTGGGGGGTGAAGCAGCCGGCGTAGCCCATGCCGATGTAGGAGCGGAACACCCGGTTCATCCCGGCGAGCCCGCGCAGCGCCTGGAGCACCTCCCGCTCGCTCCGCCCGGGCGGCAGCGCGAGCGGGCGGCGAAGCCGGATCTCCTCCGGCACCACGGTGTCGATGAATGCCTCGATGGAGTCGTACCCCAGCACCGCCAGCATCTCGCCCACGTCGGACCGCCGGGGGCCGATGTGGCGGTAGGCGAAATGACTGGGGTGCAAGACGTGAAGCTCCGGGGTTGCTGCGGTGTGGACGGTCGTCATGAAGTCACGGCCCTATGAGGAAGCAGGTCATGGATACAAAAACGCCCCGAGGACACGACCCCGGGGCATCGCTGATGGCGTACTCCGCTGGCACACCGCTTGAGGCTCACCGCGTTTCCCACCTGGCGTCACTCTCCGATGTGCCCCCGGTACGCGCTCGCCGAGAGCAGGTCATCCAGCTCCGCCGGGTTCTGGAGCCGGAGCGTGATCATCCAGCCGTCGCCGTAGGGATCGCGATTCACCACCGCCGGATCGCTTTCCAGCGCGCCGTTCACCTCCACCACCTCGCCGGCCAGGGGCGCGTACAGCTCGGAGACCGCCTTCACCGCCTCGATGGTGCCGAACGACTGGTGCCCATCCACCTTGTCCCCGGGCTTCGGCAGGTTCACGAAGACGACGTCCCCCAGCTCGCCCTGCGCGTAGTCGGTGATGCCGATGCGGACGACGGCCGGGTCGCGGGTTCTCGCGACGTATTCGTGCTCTTTGGTGTAGACGAGATCGTCCGGAACATTGGACAAGGTGGGCTCCGTCGTGTGGTGGCGGGTGGGAGGATAGACGGACGCGCGGTGGAGGTCAAGCGCGAGCGCGGAGCGCCCGCCACACCTCCGCCGCCGTCCGCTCCAGCGCGGCGAGGTCGCCGTCGTTCTCGATCACGAAGTCGCTCCGCGCGCGCTTCTCCGCCGCCGGCATCTGGGCGCGGATCATCGTCAGTGCTTCGGACCGGTCGAGCCCGCGGTGTTCCACGATCCGCTCCAGCCGGAGCGCTTCCGGTGCGTCCACCAGCACGATGACGTCGAACTCGTTCGGGTTCGCGGCCTCGAAGAGGAGCGGAATGTCGCTCACGACCAGCCGGTCGCCCCGGGCCGCGGCCTCGGCCATCAGCTCGGTCCGGCGCACCTGCACGGCCGGATGCACGATCCGGTTGAGTGCCGCCAATGCGTCGGGCTCGGACAACACGACCCGGCGGAGCGCCGCACGGTCGAGCGAGCCGTCCGCCCGCAGCACCGACGGGCCAAACCGCTCCGCGATCCGCAGAAGCACCGGGCTGCCCGGGGCCTGCACCTCGCGGACGATCTCGTCGGCGTCGAGCACGGTGGCCCCCCACTGCCGAAAGAGGCCGGCCACCGCGGACTTGCCGGCCGCGATGTTGCCGGTCAGCGCGACATTCAGCATCGCGGCCTCCTCACTGGACTGGCACGTGCCTCCTGAATGACGTGTGTCATCCTGAGTGAAGCGAAGGAACCATGGCGACGCTTCGCTCAGGATGACAGATGCAGGCGCGTCTGATCCTCGTCCTTCTTGGGAACCTTGTGACAGTGACGGCACCGGGCCTCGTAGCTCTCCCGGCCGCCGATCATGATGGTGGGTGAATCGTAGCGGGCCGGCTTGCCGTCGATCAGGCGCTGGTTGCGGCAGGCGGGGTCGCCACACACCACGCAGATGGCCTGGAGCTTGTCCACCATCTCCGCGATGGCCATGAGCTCGCCCATCGGCCCGAAGGGCTCGCCCCGGAAGTCGGTGTCGGTGCCCGCGAGGACCACCCGCACGCCGCGCCCGGCGAGCAGCGTGGCCACGCTCACGATGTCGGGGTCGAGGAACTGGGCCTCGTCGATCGCCACCAGCTGGACGCCGGACCGCACCATGCGGAAGATTTCCGCCGCCGAGTCCACCGGTGTCGCCTCCAGCTCGGTGCCGTCGTGACTGGACACGCTGTACAGTCCGGCGTACCGGGCGTCCAGGTGTGACTTGAACACCTGCACCCGCCGCCGCGCGATGATGGCCCGGCGCACCCGGCGGATCAGCTCCTCGCTTTTTCCGCTGAACATCACACCGCAGATCACTTCGATCCAACCGGGGTGTTGCCCGTAGTTCATGGAAACTCCGAGAAGGAGAGCAGCGGGGCAGCGGGGCGGCGGGGCCGCTCGCTCCGTTCACTGAAGTCCGATGGTGTGCTGGGCGGCCCCGCGGCCCCGCTGCCCCGCTGCCCCGCGCTTGTCAACATGGACCCGCGCCAGTGCGCCATCCACCCATCTTGCGGCCCGCTCGCCCGGCCGACGATATTCGTGCCCCTCTTCCCATCAAGGAGCCCCCCGTGAACAAGCAGGACGTCGTCGAGGCCGTCGCCAAGCGGCTGGGGGTGACGCGAGCGCGCGCCGGAGAGATCACCGATCTTTTCTTCTCCCAGGGCGGCATCATCGCCTCGGAGCTCAAGCGCGGAGGCAAGGTGGCGATCTCCGGGTTCGGCAACTTCGAGCTCCGACGGCGCGCCGCGCGGACGGGCAGAAATCCGAGAACCGGAAAGCTGCTCGCGATCAAGGCCTCGATCGTTCCGGCGTTCCGGGCCGCCAAATCCCTGAAGGAGATGGTCAACCGAAAGCGCTGAGGCTATCTCCGCGGCGGCTTGGCGCCCGGCGGCCTGGTGCTCGACGGCTTGGTCGGCCCCCGGTCGACACGTGCGGTGATCCGCTTGCGCCGGATGGTGACGCCGTTGAGCGCGCTCGCGATGCGCTCCACCTCCGACCCCGGGAGCTCGACCAGTGCGTACGCGTCCTTGAGCTCCACCCGTCCGATCTGCCCCTTGTCCACCCGGATGTCCTTGGTAAGCACCGCCACCAGGTCGTTCACCGTTGCCCCGTCGTTCCTGCCGATCCCCACATAGACCTTCGCGGTCGCCGGTACGTCCGGCACCGGCGCCACGACGTCGGCCGACGAGGTCCACAGCCGGTAGAGCGCGGCCGCCACGGCCGCGGGGTCGTAACGCTCGAACAGCGGCGCCAGCGTGAGGATGGCCGCCTCCGGCTTCCCGGCTTCGATGGAGCGGACGATGGCCGCGCGCCGCTCCGCCGACTCGGCGGTGATCGCGTCCACCAGGCCGGGCAGCCGGATCGGGCGCCGGGGCGAGGCCAGGCGCTCGACGTACGCCTCGGTTCCGGGCGGCACCAGAAGGACCACCTCGCCCGCCGAGAGGAGCTGCCGGAGGCGATCCGGAGATGGCAGGTCGAAGGCGATCACCACCGCCGCCTTCGGCGCGTCGCCCGTAACCATGGTGACGGCCGGGTCGCCCGGAGGCAACGCCCGCGCGATGTCGTCGTGGCGGGAGCGGTCCGCCGTCCACACCGCGACCGAAGCCGGATCCATGATCTCGACCAGGTCGGACAGTACCGTGGCGCGGTGCTCCCAGGAGATGCCCACGGTGCGCACCGGCCCGGCCGGCGCCGGCGGGGGGGCGTCGGCCGCCGGCCCCCCGACGGTCAGCGCGCGGCGCAGGTAGCGCTCCGCCAGGTCGGCCGTCCGGTCCGCGGCCCCGGTGCAAACGATGCGCTGCGCGTCCTTGTTCAGGTCCTGCATGAGGGCCGCGAGACCCTCGCTGCTCTCCCAGCTCTCGGGCCAGGCCAGGAAGATCGCGCCGATCGTGTCCGGCCTGAGCGCGGAGCGGCGGTGCAGAGCGAGAGCGGTATCCGGGGAGGTGACGAGCAGATCCAGCTCGCCGGCCTTGAGCCGCCGCATGGCGCGAGCCGTGCCCCGGGCGACCTGGATGCGAAGTCCTCCACCCAGCAGGGTGGTCAGCGCGCCGAACTCCGCCAGCTGGGCCTCGGGACAGAGGAGGAGGCCTCGGACGTCCGGCCCCAGGCGGCTCGACATCCCCGCGAGCGCGGGCACCGCGTACGCCGGTGAGGGTGGAGCAACTACCACGAGGTTGTGGCCGCGCGCCGCGGTCGGCGCGGTCTCGCGCAGCGCGGGTTCGGCCGGCGTCCAGCCCAGTCGCTCGACGGCCGCCGCGACCGGCGGGGAGAGATGCAGATCATCGAACGACGCCACGTACACCTCGAGAGAGTAGGCTGGCCCGCGCGCAACCTAAGAGCACCCCGCATCAGCGCCAAGTCCACCGGTTGACTTCCCCGGGCCGGCGGAGAACTTTCCCCATCACGACACCTTCACCAGTTCCGGAACCCCGCATGCCCGATCCGCTTTCGCCGAACGTGCAGTACCTCAAGGCCTCCGAGACCGTGGCCATCAGCAACGAAGCCAAGCGCCGCAAGGCGGCAGGCGAGGACGTGTACGATCTCGGCGTGGGGGAACCCGATTTCGACACACCGGCGCCCGTGGCGCAGGCCGGCATTCAGGCGATTCAGAAGGGGATGACCCGCTATCCGCCCAATGTCGGCATCGCCGAGCTGCGGCGCGGCATCGCCGGGCAGCTGACCCGGATGTCGGGCGGCCGGGCGGTTGATCCCGACCGGATCATCGTCAGCTCCGGCAGCAAGCAATCCATCTTCAACGCCTGCTTCACGCTCTTCGGCCCCAAGGACCGGGTGCTCATCCCGGGTCCGGCCTGGGTGTCCTACCCCCAGATCGTTCATCTCTGTCGTGCCGAGCCCGTGCTGGTGCCGGGCGACGTGGAGTGGGGTCTCAAGGTCAGCGCCAAGGATCTCGACCGGCACCACACCACGACCACCCGGGGTCTGATCCTCTGCTCGCCTTGTAATCCGACCGGCGCCGTGTATACCCTCGCCGAGCTGCGCTCCATCGCGGAGTGGGCCAAGAAGAACAAGGTCTGGATCGTCTCGGACGAAATCTACCGTCGCATCAACTACGGGTCCGGCCCGGCGCCCTCGCTCCTCGATCTGCCGGACGACCTGTTGGAGCGCGTCGTCATCATCTACGGCGCGAGCAAGGCGTACGCGATGACCGGCTGGCGCATCGGCGCGGCGCTGGCCCCGCCGGACCTCACCAGGGCGATGGCGGCGCTCCAGTCCCACACCACCACCGGGGCCAACCACCCGGCCCAGTGGGCGGCGGCGACGGCGTTCACCGACGAGAAAGTGGACGCGGAGGTGACCCGGATGGTGTCCGCGTTCCGCCGCAGGCGGGACCACCTGGTGGCCCGCTTCCGCGCCGACGCGCCCGGCATCGAGTTCGTCGAGCCCCACGGCGCGTTCTACTTCTTCTTCCGGGTGGACGGCATACGGGAAAAGGATCCGGTGACCGGGACGGCCTTCTGCGAGCAGCTGATGAAGCAGGAAGGGGTCGCGCTGGTGCCGGGCGGCGCTTTCGGGGACGACCGATGGGTCCGGCTGAGCTACGCGGTGTCCGATGCGGAGCTCGAGGCCGCGCTGGACCGGATTCTACGAATGATTCAGCGCCTGGAATCCGCCCGTGCCGCCTAAGACCACACGATCGCAGATGGAAGCGAGAGTCGAGCCGCTGGGCGGCGCTCTGCCGTCCATCTCCTGGCGCTGGGATCCCGAGACCGACATCCTCTCCGGCGCCTTCAAGGGAAACCGCAAGGCGGGTGGACTCACCGGCACGGTCGAGCTGACCGACGCCGAAGGGTCGGTAGCGGTGCTCGACGTGAACAACGGGGTGATTTGCGGCATCGACGTCGTGGTCTGGCCCGAAGTGTCCACCCGGTCCGACATCCAGGTGCCCGCGCGGCTCACCGACGGCCGCGTGATCCTTCCCCCCAGCGGGTCGCGCGGCAGTGTGGCCTCGGTCGAGGTGGACACCACCCTCTCGGTCGAGACCAATGCCTCCGAGAGCACCTTCCATCTGCTGATCGGCGCGCGCCGGCCGGTCGAGGTGGTGCGTGCCGCCGACAATTTCTACGTCGAGGTGGACCAGCACGGCGGGCTCGCCGGGTTCTGGATGACGAACGTGCCGCCGTTCACGGCATTCGAGGAGGAGTGAGCTAACCCGTTTCCCCTGCATCGAAGCGTTCCCACAGTCTCTCGGCTACCTTACTCGCATGCACATTTCGAACCTGGTGACGCTCCGGCGGCGATTGGCCGCTCGGGGGCTGACTCCTGCGTCCGCAGTGCCGGAATCCAGCGGCGGTCGGACGGAGGAAGCGTGCATCCGTCCGGCCCGCCTGGTGGAGGACATCGCGCTCCGATGCCGGGCCGTCGGCGCGGCGGAGCCGTGGCCGGATCCGCTCGCGTTTCTCGACGGCGTCCAGCGGATGCAGCTCGTGGCCTATGCCGGCGCCGCACCCATCTACATCGCGGAGATCGCGGCCGCGGTGCGCGAACGCCGTGGCGGCCGACTCCTGACCGTGGCGGAGGATCGCCGCCGCCTGGCCATCGCCCGTCCCGGGGCCCTCTCCGTCGCGGGCGACGCCCTCGACGGCATCCCGACGCTCGCCCTGCCGGAAGACGAGCCGCCCCACCCGGTGCGGGACCTGACGCTCGCGAACCGGGCGCTCGACCGCGCTCGCGGCCAGCTGGAGCTCGATCTGGCCCGTGCGTTCAGGCGCGACTCGGACGTGTGGCTCCTGGTTGACGGGTCGCTCGCTGAGAGCCCCGAGTGGGCCGGCGATCCTCGCGCCGTCGGCGTCTCCAAGAGCCATGCGACGCTGCCCTTCGATGGCGACGACCTGAATCGCTATCTCCGCCTGCCGCCCGGTCACCGGACCTCGATCTTCGCGCCGGCAAGCCGGAGCGTCGCGCCGGTGCACGCCTGGGCCCTCCGCCTCTGGAACTGGGAAGCCAAGGACCTCTTCCACGGCCTGGTGCGCATCGAGGTCGCGCCGGCCAACGGCGTGCCCGCGATCGCCGACCTGCTGTCCCGCAGACTGTTGGCCGAGCGGGCGCCGATCAGCACTCCGGATTCGCGCTGGGACCGCCTGCTCTACGGCATGCACTCCGTCGAGCAGTATCTCCGGTCCCGCGCGGGGATGCTCGCCTGATGGCCCGGTCACTGGCGGCGCTCGCGGGACGCGAGTTCGACGTGCTCGTCGTGGGCGGCGGCATCACCGGCGCCGTCACCGCGTGGGACGCGGCCCAGCGCGGCCTTTCGGTGGCCCTCCTCGAGCGGGGCGATTTCGGGGGCGCCACCTCGGCCGAGTCCCTGAAGGTGGTGCATGGCGGGGTTCGCTACCTCCAGCATCTCGACATCGTCCGCGTGCGCGAGTCGAGCCGGGAGCGGCGCGCGCTCCTGAGAATGGCTCCGCACCTCGTGCAGCCCATGCCCTTCGTCGTGCCGACGTACGGGCACGGGATGCGGGGTCCGGAGATCCTCGGCGCGGCCTTCGTCATCCTCAACGCGCTGACCGCCGATCGCAACCGCGGTCTCACCGATCCCGCTCGCAAGGTGCCCGCCGCGGGCATCGTCTCCCGTGCCAGGGTGCTGGAGTGGTTTCCCGACATCAATCAGGACGGGCTCACCGGGGCTGGCGTCTTCTACGACGGCCAGCTGTTCAACCCGCCCCGGCTGGTCTGGGCCATGGTTCGGACCGCCGCCCGCGCGGGTGCCGCCGTCGCCAACTATTGCGACGTGACCGCGTTGATGCTCCAGGGAGGCCGGGTCACGGGGGTCAAGGTGGACGATCGGCTGGGTGGAGAAAAGTTCGAGGTGCGCGCCCGCACGGTCGTCAACGCCGCAGGTCCGTACGCCGAGGCGCTCCTGGTTCGCTCGGGCGTGCGCGCGGCCCGGACTGTGCCGTTCTCCCGGGACATGGCGCTGGTGCTGAAGCGCAGGTTCGTGAACGGGCGCGCGCTCGCGCTCCAGACCCGCTACCGTGATCCTTCCGCCGTGCTGACCCGAGGGGCCCGGCATCTCTTCCTCGTGCCCTGGCGCGGCAGGACACTGGTCGGAGTGAACAGTCTCATCTGGCGCGACGAGCCCGACCGGCTCCGTGTCACCGAGGCGGAGGTCTCCGACTTCGTCGCCGAGATCGCCGAGGCCGACCCCAAGCTCGGCTTGACGATGGACGACGTGGCGCTGGTGATGGCCGGGCTCCTGCCGGTGGAGAAGGGCAACGAGGAGGGCGGAGACGTCAGCTTCGGCAAGCGTCCGCTGGTGGTGGACAACGCACGGACCGACGGCGTCCAGGGGCTGGTCTCCGCCATCTCCAACCGCTACACCGTGGCGCGCGGCGTGGCCGAGCGCGCGGTGGACCTGGTGTACCGGAAGCTCGGACGGGACATCCGACCCTGCCGGACCGAGGTCACCCGGATCCACGGCGGCGACTTCTTCCGCTTCGACGATCTGGTGCGCGAGCTCGGGCAGGCGCTGCCCGAGGGGGTGGATCGCGGCATCGCCGACCGGCTGGCCCGCGATCACGGCTCCGCGTACGGCGAGGTCGTGCGGCTCGCGCGGGAGCGTCCGGAGTGGGGCGTTACCATCGGCGGCACGGATATCCTCCGGGCGGAGGTGGTGCATGCCGCCCGAAGCGAGATGGTGTGCAAGCTGTCCGATGCAGTCTTCGGCCGCACCGGGATCGCCACCGCGGGCGACCCGGGGCGGGCGGAACTGGAGGAGTGCGCCGATCTGGTCGCCGCCCAGCTGGGCTGGGACTCGGCCCGGCGAGAGAGCGAGCTCCGCCAGGTCCGTGAGCGCATTCCGTTCCGGCGCGGCTGAGCTCACCGCCCCATGACCGCCCCCATCGGCAGGGTTGTCGCCACCGAGCTCAAGCCCTCGACGCCACACCAGTTCCATTTCTGGACCGCGCGGGAGTCGCCCATCGGGATCGGCGCGATCGTGCGGGTGGAGGAGGCCGGCCGGACGGTGCACGGCGTCGTGACCGACGGATTCGCCTACTCCGATCTGATGACGCCCATGCACGCCGTCATCGGCGCCGACGGCGATCCGGTGGCTGCCGGCGCGGAGCCGACCGCTCGGGCGGAGATCAGGCTCTTCACGGCCGCGGTGCTCCGGCAGATCCCCGAGGAGCCGCTGCAACCCGTGCCGCTCGGCTCGGTCTGGCTCGCGGACGACGCCGACGTGCTGCTCGCGCTCCGGATGGACAGCTATACCGGCGGGGAGCGTCCCAGCGGCGTGCCGGTCGGACTCTACGCCGCCGGAGGGCTCGAGTCGCCGGTCTACCTGGACTGCGACTTCCTCCTCGGACCCGAGGCGGCGCACCTGAACATCACCGGCGTCTCCGGCCTCGCCACCAAGACCAGCGCGGTCGAATTCCTGCTCGCCAGCATCTTCCAGACTTTTCCCGCGCACAAGGGCTCCGTCGCGGCGCTCTGCTTCAACGTCAAAGGGCCGGATCTCTGTTTTCTGGACCAGCCCGCGGCGTTGTCGGAGGGGGACCTCAGGCTCTACCACCGACTGGGACTTCGCCCGGAGCCGTTCGAGGACGTGCACTACTACGCGCCGCTCCGGCCCGACGGCGTGAATCTCAATACGCTGCGGACCAACGAGGCCCTCGCCGCCAACACCGAACCGCTCATCTGGGGCCTCCGTGAGGTGCTCGACTACGCGGAAGTGGTGCTCAACCGGGACGATGTGGATGCCAAGGCCGACGCGTTCATCGACTTCCTGGCCGAGCGCGTGGTGGGGCGCGAGTTCCAGAGCGAGCTGCGCGGGCGGCCGTTCCAGGTGCAGAGCTTCGCCGATCTGGAAGAGTTCTTCCGCGCCATCTTCGATTACATGGAGGCGATGGGGAAGGGTGGCGAGGTCTGGCAGACCCACCATATCGCCACCATCCGGAAGGTGCGCAACCGGCTGAGCAACATCTCCACCCGGTCGAAGGGCCTGGTCACCGACGACGGCACGGCCAGCGACCTGCCCTGGGGCAGCTTCGCCGACCGCAGCGTGCACGTAGTGGACGTGGCGGGGCTCGACCCGCTGGCCCAGGATCTGGTCTTCGCCCGAATCGTCTCCCGGCTGCGGGAGCATCTCGAGCGGCGGGATCTCGGGGTGGACCATGTGGTCGTCTTCGTGGACGAGCTCAACAAGTACGCGCCGGGGGATGGCCCCGAGACCTACGTGCGGAAAATGCTCCTCGACCTCTCCGAGCGCGGTCGATATCTGGGACTGGTCCTCTTCTCCGCCCAGCAGTTCCGTTCGCAGGTGCAGCGCCGCGTGGTCGGTAACGCCGGCACCGGCGTCTACGGCCGGATGGATGCCGACGAGCTCGCCACGCCCGGCTACGCCACCCTCTCCCCGGCCACCAAGATCAAGCTCGCCACCCTGCCCAAGGGCGAGCTGATGGTACGACACCCGCATTTCACCCAGCCGATCTTCGTCAAGTTTCCCCGGCCGCCCGTGCTGGGTGGGCGCGAGGGCATCGAGCGCTATCCGCCTTCCGGCGACGTGCCGTTCGCCGAGGCGGTGGTGCGCCGGCTGCGCACCCTCGACCGGCGGCTCTCGTCGGAGGCGGTCTATGCCGCCATCGAGGGCCGCCGCGAGGAGGACGTGCGCCGTGCGCTGTCCGCGACTCGCCGGGAGCGGCCCGGCGACGTGCTGGCCTACTTCGGGGCCTGCCTGGGCAAGCGGATTCCCGGCGAGGTGGTGCTTCCCCGCCGGGGGATTCCCGCGGTCCGACGAGGCGACGACGGCTACGGCGCTTGATAAATCCTGATCTCACATGACATTTCCAGTGTGAGACTGGCCCACCTCGCCGATCCCCACCTGGGTATTCGGCAGTACCAACGTCAGACCCCCTCGGGCATCAATCAACGAGAGGCGGATGTCGCCCACGCCTTTCGGTTGGCGATGGACGGGGTCATCGCGGCGCGTCCGGACGCGGTCGTGGTCGTCGGGGACCTCTTCCATTCGGTGCGGCCCACCAACGCCGCGATTCTCTTCGCCTTCAAGCAGTTCCAGCGCCTGCGCGAGGCGCTGCCCGACGCGCCGATCGTCCTCGTTGCGGGGAACCACGACACCCCGCGATCGGTCGAGACGGGGTCCATCCTGCGGCTGTTCGAGGAAGTCGGGGTGGACGTTGCCGCGGACGAGGCGCGTCTGCTCGAGTACCCCAGTCTCGATCTTTCGATCCTGGCGGTTCCGCACGGTCCGCTGGCGTCATCCGAGCCACCCTCGCTCCGTTCGGCGAGCAAGGCCGGATATCGGGTGCTGGCTCTGCACGGTGAGATCGAAGGCAAGCTCCCGACCGAGCGACACACCGTGGAGTACGGCGGCGCGCTGGTAGACCTTCGCGAGCTGGGCCCCAGGGACTGGAGCTACATCGCGCTGGGGCACTACCACGTGCAGCATCAGGTGGCGCCGAATGCCTGGTACGCCGGCTCGCTGGAGTACGTGGGCCTCAACATCTGGGGCCAGCTGGCCGATGAGGCGGAAAAGGGCATGCGGGGCAAGGGCTGGCTGCTCGCCGACCTCGAGCGTGGCACGGTCACACGGGAAGAGGTGCCGTCCGCCCGGCCGATCATCGACCTGGAGCCGGTTCGCGGCGAGGGCCTCGATGCTGCGGCAATCGACAAGCTGATCCACGAGCGGCTGCGCGCCATCCCGGGCGGCGTGGCCGACCGGATCGTCCGGCTCAGAGTGTACGACGTTCCCCGCCACGTCGCGCGAGAGCTGGATCACGCGGCGATTCGCGCGTACAAAGCCGAAGCGCTGCACCTGAACCTCGATATCCGGCGGCCGGAGATCCATCGCACCGTCGGCGTCGCCGCCCCGGGTCGGCGGCAGACCCTGCCCGAGCTGGTCCGCGCCTACCTCAGCGGCCGGCCGCTCCCCGCCGACTTCGACCGGGACGAGTTCGTGCGCCTCGGAACCGAGCTGATGGACTCGGTCGAGCGCGACCTGGCCGGTACCTGATGCAGATCAACCGGCTTCACCTCCGCAACTTCCGTCAGCATGAGAACACCGAGCTGGAGTTCGGTGCCGGCCTGACCGGGATCATCGGCCCGAACGGGGCGGGGAAGACCACCATTCTCGAGGCGATCGCCTGGGCGATGTACGGCATGCCCGCGGCCCGGGGCAGCCGCGACACCATTCGGCGGCGGGGTGCCGGCCCCCGTGATCGGGTGGAGGTGGAGCTCGACTTCACCCTGGGCGCACACCACTACCGCCTGCTGCGGTCGCTCAACAACGCCCAGCTCTACCAGGACGGCGATGCGTCCCCCATCGCGAACAGCCTGGGCGCAGTGTCGGAGCGGGTCACCCGCCTGCTGGGCATGTCCCGCGAGGAGTTCTTCAAGACCTACTTCACCGGCCAGAAGGAGCTTGCGGTCATGGCCGCGATGAGCGGTCCGGACCGGGCCCAGTTCCTCTCCCGAGTGCTGGGATACGAGCGCATCCGTACGGCGCAGGAGCGGCTCAAGGAGAAGCGATCCGCCCTGCGCGCCCGTCTCGATGCGCTGCGGGCCAGCCTGGCGGATCCCGCCGAGCTGGAAGCCGGCGAGCAGCGCGCCCTCGAGCGACGGGCGGCAGCGGCCGCCGCGGAAAACGCCACCGCCGAGGTATGGGCCGGTGTCGAGCGCCGCCTCGCCGAGCTGCGCCCCCGGGCCGAGCGGTTGAGCCAGCTCAGGGATACCGCCACGCGGCTCGAAGCCGAGACCCGAGTGGCGGATCACGAAGTCGCCACCGCGGAAACGCGTGTCAGTCAGCTGGCGGCGCAGGTGGCGGACGCGGAGAACGCGGGAACCCGGCTGCTCGAGGTGGCCGGCCGGCTGGGTCCGCTGCCGGCCCTGCGCGAGGAAAGCGCGGCGCTCGAGGCCCTGGCCGAGGCGCATAGTCGGCGGCTGGGCCTGATCGCGCAGCTCACCGATGTGCGCAAGCATCTCGGCTCGGTGGAGGAGCGGGTCGCCCGGCTGCCGTCGGCGGCGAGCGTGGAATCCGCCCGGCTCAGGGTCCAGGAGCTGCGGGCCGCACTCACCGTGGTGGCGCTCGACGCGGAGAACGCGAGGACGGCTTGGGTGCGCGACGCCCAGGACGCTCACACCAAGCGACAGGGTCTGCTGGAACACTACCAGGATCTGCGCGAGCAGCGGCATCGTCTGGAGCACGCCGGACCGGAGGGCGACTGTCCCACCTGTACCCGCCCGCTCGGCGCCGAGTACGAGAACGTGGTCGGCCTGCTCGACCGCCAGATAAAGGAAGTGGTCTCCAACGGGAACTACTACAAGCAGCGGATCGACCAGCTCCAGAACGAGCCGCCGGAGCTCGCGGAGCTCGACCGCCTTCGCGTGAGCCTGGAGGGCGACCTCTCGGAGGCCACCTCGGAGCAGGGCCGCCTCGAGGCGCAACACCAGGAAGCCGGCCCCCTCGGCGTGGAGCGGACGCGCCTGATCGGCCGGGTCCGGGAGCTCGAGGCCGGCATCGGCACCGAGCCGGCGCCCTACGATGAGCAACGGCATCGGGAGGTCCAGGCCGGCATTCGCGCCCTCGAGCCCCTGGCGCTGGAGGCGGAGCGGCTCCGCGTCGTCGGCGACCGCGCGCCCGCGCTGCGCGACGAGCTGGCCGCCGCCACCCGGACGCGGACCGGCGCCATGGAGCGAGCCACCGCACTGCGGACCAAGCTGGCCGAGCTGGGCTACAGCGAAGAGGCCTACCGTGAAGCGCAGGAGGCGGCGACGCTCGCCGAGCGCACCCGGCGGGAGGCCGAGGTGGCGCTGGCCCGCGCCAAGGGAGAGAGCGGCGCCGCCGCCGAGGCGGTGCAGGCGGCCGAACGCCGGCGGGAGGAGTGGAAGGTGCGCGAGCGGGACGCGACGGCGACCTCGCGTGACCTGGCCCTGCATCAGGAGCTCGACCGCGCCCTGTCCGATCTGCGCGGCGAGCTCAACGCCGGGCTCAGGCCCGATCTCTCCGACCTGGCTTCCGGCTTCCTTCGCGACCTGACCAACGGGCGCTACACCGAGCTGGAGCTGGACGAAGACTACGTCGCCAGCCTGCTGGACGACGGCGACCCCAAGACGGTGATCTCGGGGGGCGAGGAGGACATCGCCAACCTCGCGTTGCGTCTCGCCATCAGCCAGATGATCGCGGAACGCGCCGGCCAGCCGCTCTCGCTGCTCGTGCTCGACGAGATCTTCGGCTCCCTCGACGAGGACCGCCGCCACGCGGTCGTGGATCTGCTTCGCAGCCTGGCCGACCGCTTTCCCCAGGTCATTCTCATCACCCACATCGATTCGGTCCGCGATGGGTTCGACCGCGTCATTCGGGTGGGTCTCGACGTCGCGAGCGGGGTGGCCACCGCGCACGACGAGCCGCTGGCGGGGCACGATGTGGCGGCCTGACCGCAGCGTGCGCGGCCCCGACCGGCCAGGCTATCGCGACATCGATCCGCTCAATCGGGTGTTCGCCGAGGCCTTCACCGACCGCTACAGCCGCGACGGCCTGGTGGGCGTGCGGGTGCCGCAGCTCAATCCTCTGGTGTGGCGCTACGCCATCGACGACGCGGGTGACGGGGCGATGGTCTGGCGCGATGCCGACGGCCACATGGTGGCGTTCAACATGGTGCACCGGTCGGGCACCGAGGGGTGGATGGGCCCACTCGCCGTGCGGCCCGATCGCCAGGGCGAGGGGCTGGGTTCTCTGATGGTTCGGACCGGGATCGACTGGCTTCGTGCCCAGGGCGCGACGACCATCGGGCTGGAGACCATGCCGCGCACGGTGGACAACATCGGCTTCTACAGCCGGATCGGGCTGGTGCCCGGCCATCTGACCGTCACGCTGGTCCACGACGTTCCCCGCCGCCCGAGCGCGGAGGCCGCGCTCCTCTCGAAAACCGCGGGCACCTCCGATAGCGGCATCGTCGAATGCCGCCGGCTGGTGCAGTCGCTCTCTCCGGGCGTGGACTTCACCCGGGAGGTCGCGCTCACCCGGGAGCTCGCCATCGGCGATACCACGCTCATTCGCGAGGGGCGGGATCTGGTGGCCTTCGCGCTGTGGCACTCGACGCCACTCGCCGCGGGGCGTCCCAAGGACGAGCTCCGAGTCCTGAAGCTGGTGGCGCGCGATGCGGCGGCGTTCGACCGGCTGCTCGACGCACTGCCCGTCGCGGCGGCCGGCGAGAAGGTCGGCCGGATCGCGGTACGCTGCCAGAGCGAGTATGCCGCCGCCTATCTGCGGCTGGTGGCGCGCGGCTACCGGGTGCACTGGACCGATCTCCGGATGACGCTCCAGGACTTCGCGCAGCGGAGGCCGGATCAGGGGATCGTGATGTCCAACTGGGAGATCTGAGCCGTCAGCTCCCTTCGGCCCGTCGCCGCTCCCGCTCCGGGGGCGGGCGGGTCGCCAGCAGCTCCTCGACGCTCTCCAGCAGCCGCGACGGGAGGAAGGGTTTTCGCAGCAACGGGACCGCTGGGTCGTAGAGGTCGTGCGCTTCCAGGTAGGTTCGGGGGTAGCCCGAGATGAAGAGCAGGGCGAGCTCGGGGCAGTGTCCCTTTATCCACGCGGCTACTTCGCGGCCGCCGAGCACCGGCATCACCAGATCGCAGATCACCAGATCGATCGCCTGGTCCTGCGGCTCCAGTACGCCGATGGCCGCGGCGCCGTGGCTCGCCTGGTGCACCCGATAGCCCGCGTCACGAAGCGTGCGGGCCACCAGGCTCCGCACGATGTCTTCATCATCGACAACCAGAATCGTATGTTGCCCGCCGGAAGGTGCGTCTGACTGCGACAAAGGGCGCGTCCGTCAGGAAGTGGGACGTGGTACATAGGGAAAGGTGAGTCGGTCGACCGTGATGCCCGTCACCGGCTGGGCGCTATCGCGATCGATCCGTCAGCCGGCGGGAACGGCTCCGGCCGCTCCCCGGCGCACGTTGGAAACCGACCGCTCCGCGAGGACATCGTCGTACACCGCGAGCGTCCTGGCGACGAAGTGGTCGAGCGTGAAATGGCGCTCGTAGCGGACGCGTCCGCCCCGCCCCAGCCGGACACGCAGGCCGGTGTCCGTCAGCAGTCGCTCGATCCGGTTCCGGAGCAGGTCCACATCCCCTCGTGGCACCAGGTACCCCGTCTCCCCATCGGTCACGGCCTCCCCGATTCCGGCCACGGAGGTGGCGATGACCGGCAGTCCGGCTCGCATGGCCTCGAGGATGCTCAGCGGGAAGCCCTCCCAATTGGTCGCCAGCAAACTGATTTGGGCCGCCGCGAGCAGCTGATCCACATCCATCCGCTGTCCCAGGAACCGCACTCGGTCCTGAATGCCGAGCGACCCGGCAAGCGCCTGCATCTCGCTCATGAGCGGGCCGTCGCCGATCAGGTCCAGCTCCCATGCCAGGTTTCGCAACCCGGCGAGGGCCCGCAGCAGGGTCGGGTGGTCCTTCTGTGCGCCCAGCCGCGCCACCATGATGAGACGGGCCGGCGTGCGCTCGGGATGCGCCATATGCTGCGGCGAGATGTCCGGCATCCCGTTGTGGACCGTGACGATGCGGTCCTCACCGGCCAGCCGCGCCTGGAGCGCCAGCTGCCGGTCGAACTCCGACACCGTGATGATCCTGGCGGCGAGGGGACCGGCGGCTCGTTCGATCCACCGATACATGGCCGCGGGGATCGGCGCGATCCCGGGTGTGAAGTTCCATCCGTGGGCGGTGAGCAGGGTCGGGATGCCGAGCGAGTGGCCGGCGAGGCGACCCAGAATGCCGGCCTTGGATGAGTGAACCGCGATGAGATCGGGGCGCGAGTCTCGCAGGGCCCCGTGGATCTCGCGCAACGCCAGGAAGTCCTGAACCGGCGATATCGGCACGGTGAGGTGGGGAAGCACCACCACCCTGATGCCGGTGTCGCGGAGCGCATCCACGAACGCGCCGCCGCCACCGATCATGACCGTCGCATCGTGCCCCTGGCCGCGGAGGGAGACGGCGAGGTCCCGCACGTGGATTTGCACCCCGCCGATCGGTTCAGCCCTGGTCACCACGTACGCGATCTTCAAGTGTTGCATATCCTCGCTGCAGGTGGTCGGCCGCGCCGGCATGGGGCCGCCGTCGGCGATGGGGCGGTCGGGCGCCTCCGACGGGGCCGGCTGGCCGATCGGATGGGAAAACAGCCGGGAAAACTCCGGCGAGAAGTATACCGCGCGAGGTCCGTTCGCGCGCTTGGAAAGCCGGTGAGGGCCGAAGGGAAACGCCCGGTGTATCGGATCTCAGTGCTGTACTAAATATCTACAGAGTTTTGTTACAATCTATATTTGGAGTAACAGCCAACAGGTTGGGAATAAGTGGTTTACGGAAGTGGATATGTCGACACATGCCTGAAAACGTCGAAATATTGGTGATTGAACTCTGTCGCCGGGTTCCCGATATAGAAGGCCAGCCCAAGGGTGGCGGTGGACGGAGGGAAAGGTTGGGTGCTCACCGGGGAGATGAATAGAAGAGGCCTGACATCATGACGTACACGTACAAGCTTGCGCGAAGACTCTCGATTTCGCGACACTTCGCCATGCTCCACGTGCTCATCTTGGTAACGGCGTGCGCAGGAGACACGACGGAGCCCGAGCTTCCAGCCTTTCCCAATTCTCCAAGTGCCCCAGCCGCACCCAACGGGTTTCGCGTTCTCCCGGGCACCGTCACCATCGAGACCGAACAGCAGATCCGCTTCCGCGGCGAGCTGCGGACGGTCCGGGGTCATGTCTCCAGTCCCCAGCTCTCGTGGGAAGCCAGCGGGGGCAACATCGATTCTCTCGGCTACTTCTCCGCCACGAATCCCGGAACCTACCGGATTGTGGGCCGGAGATTCGGCCACGGCCGCGTCGCTCCCCACCGGCCCGATACCTCGGTCGTGGTCGTCATTCGCCGCGTTCCGGGCGTGACCCGCGTGCGGGTGACCCCGCGCGAGGCGACAGTCGCAGCGGGTGAGACCCTTGCCTTCACCGCCGAAGGCCGCCTCCCCGGTGGAGAGAAAGCCCCCATCGGCGCGACCTGGACTGCCACCGGCGGCACCATCGACCCGGCGGGCGTCTATACCGCCGGCAACGTCCCGGGCACCTATCGGGTGATGGCGGAGAATGTCGCCGGCACCCTGGGCGACACCGTACGCGTTCAGGTGACCGCACCGACGGCGCCAGACACCCTCATCGAGCAGCCCGAGCCCGAGCCGGAGCCCGAACCGACCCCGGATCCCGAACCCGATCCGGTGCCGCCCGTCGTCAAG
This sequence comes from uncultured Gemmatimonadales bacterium, assembly GCA_963826065.1. GTDB lineage: Bacteria > Gemmatimonadota > Gemmatimonadetes > Gemmatimonadales > GWC2-71-9 > CAVVWJ01. The sequence goes on along the minus strand of CAWGVP010000002.1, from coordinate 630,330 downwards.
GTGGTGCTGCGGCCGGCCACCGTGCTCCTCGCGACCAATGCGACGTACCAGTTCGCCGCGTTCGGCCGGACCAGTGAAGGCGACAGCGTGAGCGTCGACGCGGTGTTTCAGGCCACGGGCGGCAGCATCACCCAGAGCGGTCTTTACACCGCGGGCCAGATCGGAGGCACCTACCGGGTCACGGCGACCGCGGGTAGCCTGGCGGATACCGCCGTGGTCACGCTCTCCGCTACGTCCGGAGGCGGGACGGAGCCGCCGCCGCCGACGACGGGCACCGGCATTCCGTTCGGCCCGTCCGGTGGCATGCTGGGCGTCACGACCGACGTGGCGCCGTTCACTCTGGCGATCCAAGGCGTCACTCCCGAGAACATCCTGTCCTATCTCTCCAAGGCGCGTTACGCCAAGATGAGCCTGCTGCTCAACATGACCGGCGGACATCACGACAAATATCTGACCGACGGCAAGTTCGATTACACCAAGTGGGTCGCCGCGATGGACGCCTACAAGTCGTCCACCATCCGGCAAGCCATCGCCGAGGCAGTGGCCGACCGCACCATCGTCGGCGCCTCCGTGATGGATGAGCCGCACGTCTCCGGCGGCGGTGATGGCAACACCTGGGGCCCCAAGGGCACCATGACCAAGACGGTGGTCGACCGCATGTGCGGCTACGCGAAGTCCCTGTTCCCGACCCTCCCGGTCGGTGTGGCCCACCGCCACGACGCCTTCGAGCCGGAGAAGTCCTACCAGGTCTGCGAGTTCTTCATCTCGCAGTACTCGAGCCGGCACGGCAGCGTGACCGCCTTCCGCGACGAGGCGCTCGCCCTGGCCAGGCGCGATGGTCACACCGTGGTCTTCGGGATCAACATCCTGAACGGAGGGACGCAGGATCGGGATGGCATCTGGGACTGCGCCGGGACCGGCGGCAAGGGCACCTATGCGCCCAACTGCCGCATGACGCCCCAGCAGATCCGGGAGTATGGCATGGCGCTGGGACCGGCGGGATGCGGTCTGACCATGTGGCGATACGACGGGTCCTTCATGACGAACACGGAGAACCGGCGAGCGTTCACCGACGTGGCCGGGCGGCTGGCGACGGTGCTCAGGAAGGAGTGCCGCCGATAGGAGGAATGCCCCAGGGCGCAGCGATCCACCGGGAAAACACCGACCGGGAGGCCCAGGCCTTCCGGTCGGTTCCTTTTCGCGATCTGTCGCTGGTAGATTGCTTTACGCCCCCGGCCGCCGGGTATTCTCGACGCTCTGCAGCAGGTCTCGCGCGCCCCCGTTCGTCGTTGCTGACCGCCGGGCGTGGGTGTAGACTGCTGCCCTGCCGATCCCCGGAGGAATGTACGCGGAACGTGATGTCGGTGGACGTGGAGGACTGGTTTTGCGTCCACAACCTCAGCCGGCTGATTCCCTACGCCGAATGGGACAAGTGCGAGTCCCGGGTCGAACGCAGCACCGAGCTGCTGCTGGATCTTTTCGGCAAGCATCGCGTGGAGGCGACGTTCTTCGTGCTCGGGTGGGTGGCCGACCGGTACCCCGACCTGGTGCGCGAGATCGAGCGGCGGGGGCACGAGCTCGCCACCCACGGGTATTCCCACCAGCTCCTCACGCACATGCAGCCGGAGGAATTCCGGGTCGATCTGCAGCAGTCGCTGGCCTCCCTGGCCCGGATCACCACCCAGGAGGTTCGGGGGTTCCGGGCGCCGTCGTTCTCACTGACCAAGCGGACGCTGTGGGCGGTGGACATCCTGCGGGAGAGCGGTATCCGGTACGACTCGTCCGTGTTCCCCGTCGCCTTCCACCCCGACTACGGAATTCCCGATGCCGACCTCCGCCCCCACCGGCTGGCGGAAGGTGTGACCGAGCTGCCCATGGGGGTGGCCGAGGTCCTGGGAAAGAGAATCCCATGCAGCGGCGGCGGCTACTTTCGGCTCTATCCCTACGCCCTGAGCCGGGCGCTGATCCGCCGCTGCAACCGCCAGGGACGGTCGGTAATGTTCTACCTCCATCCCTGGGAGGCGGACCCGGGGCAGCCCCGGGTGGCGGGGCTGCCCTGGTCGAAGCGGTTTCGGCACTACAACAACCTGGACAAGACTGTGGACCGCCTGGAGCGCTTGCTGGGCGATTTCACCTTCACTTCGGCACGACGACTGATCGCCGACCACGGGAGAATTCCTGCATGACCGTCGAAAAGCTCCGCGAATGCTTCAGCCGCTCCCTCGGCGTACCGGTGGAGCGGGTCACCGATGACCTGGCCTATAACACGATCAAGGAGTGGGACTCGGTGGGCCACATGGCCCTGGTGGCGGAGCTGGAGAGCGAGTTCGACGTCATGTTCGACACCGACGACATCCTCGGAATGAGCACGGTGGCGAAGGCGCGCGAGATCCTGACCCGGTACGGCGCGAGCTTCGATGCTGCTTGAGGGGCGCGTGGCGGTCGTAACCGGGGCGAGCCGCGGCATCGGTGCCGCGATCGCCCGGGCGTTCGCGGCGCACGGCGCGACCCTGCTGCTGTGCGCCCGGAGCGAGGGGGTGGAGGAGGTGGCGCGGGAGCTCGGCTCCGCGGAGCGCCCGGCGCGCGCCCTGCGGGGCGACGTGAGCGATCCCGGCTTCGCGCGCCAGCTGATCTCCTCGGCCAGGAAGGAGTACGGCCGGCTCGACGTGCTGGTGAACAATGCCGGCATCCTTCGCCAAGGCCTGATCGGCATGACCTCGGCCGAGCAGATGCGTGAGCTGCTGGACGTCAACGTGCTCGCGCTCATGACCCTCACCCAGTACGCCACCCGGGTGATGGACCCGGCGCGGTCCCCCAGCGTCGTGAACCTCGCGTCGATTGCGGGCACCCAAGGTATGGAGGGGGTCACGGCGTATTCGGCGTCGAAAGCGGCGGTGGTGGGCTATACGCTCTCCTGCGCCAAGGAGCTGGCGTCCAAGGGCATCCGGGTGAATGCGATCGCGCCCGGCTTCATCGACACCGACATGGTGCGCGGCGTCTCGTCCGACTGGTACGAGCGGAGGATACAGAGCATCCGCATGGGACGCATCGGCACCCCCGACGACGTGGCGGGTGTCGCCGTGTTCCTCGCCTCCGATCTGTCGCGCTACGTGACCGGCCAGGTGATCGGGGTCGACGGAAGCATGATGTCGTGATCGACGCCGTCCTGCAGCATCGGGATGACCGTCCGGCTCTGATCGCGCCCGCACAGGACGTCCGGATAACGTACGCCGAGCTGGGCCGCCGGGTGGAGGGGGTAGCCGAATGGTTGCGGCAGGCGGTCGGCGGCAGGCGGCTGGTGTTTCTCGCCCCCGCTCCCGACGCCGAGTCCGTGCTGTTCTACCTGGCTTGCCTGCGGGCCGGCCTGCCGCTGTGCCTTACCGAGCCGCAACCGGAGCCCCTGGCGCGTCTCTGCGGCATCTATCGCCCCGCGCTCGTCCTCGCGCCGGACACACTGACGCTTCCCGACGGATGGGACGCCCGGCCTTCGGCGCTGGCCGGGTACGTCGCCGCCCGCGCCTCCGACAGCGGGGAGGAGCCGCTCCACCCCGACCTGGCCCTGCTCCTCACCACCTCGGGCTCCACCGGGAGTCCCAAGCTGGTTCGGCTCACCGCCGGGAATCTTGCCGCCAACGCCGCCGCCATCGCGGACTACCTCAGCCTGAGGCCCGGCGAGCTGGCGGCGCAGAGCCTCCCGATGCACTACAGTTACGGCCTCTCGGTGCTCAATTCGCACCTCGTCTCCGGCGGCGGCATCCTCCTCACGCCGCACTCGTTCATGCGGCCGGAGTTCTGGCGCGATGCCGACCGGCTCGAGGCCACCTCGTTCGCCGGCGTGCCCTACATGTACGAGACGCTCCACCGGCTGCGGTTCGATCCCGCCCGGCACCCCTCGGTACGGACGTACACCCAGGCCGGTGGCGCGCTGCGCCGGGAATTGATCGCCCACTTCCATTCGCGCATCACCCAGGCCGGTGCCAGGCTCGTGATCATGTACGGGCAGACCGAGGCCACCGCGCGCATCAGCTTCGTGCCCCCCGAGCGGCTGGCGGAGAAGATCGGCACCATCGGCCGGGCGATCCCGGGCGGCCGACTCCACCTCGAGCCCATTCAAGGCGGCGACGCCCACGCCGAGCAGTTGGTCTACCAAGGCGCCAACGTCATGATGGGGTACGCCGAGTCCCCGGCTGAACTGGCGCTCGGCGACGTCCAGCATGGGGTGCTGCGGACCGGCGACCTCGCGACAGTGGACGAGGACGGCTATTACACGATCGTCGGGCGGCTCAAGCGCTTCGCCAAGCTGTTCGGACGCCGGGTCAGCCTGGAGGACGTGGAGCGGGAGCTGGAATCGGCGTTTCCGGTGCGGGTGATCGCTACCGACGCGGGCGACCGGCTGGGATTGCATGTCGCCCCGGACGGTGCGGTTCGCGATGAAGCCATGGTCGCCCATCTGGCCCACTTCCTCGCCGTCCCACCCGCCGCGATCGGCATCCGGCGCGTCAGCGAGCTGCCGCTCACCTCATCCGGCAAGAAGGACTACCGGGCTGCGGAGGCCGCCGGATGACGAGCCCGGCGCGCGCGCTGATGGATGTACCCCCGTTCGGACTCAGCCAGGCCGAGAAGCGGGCGCGGTTGTTGCCGATGCTCCGCGACCTCACGCACCACCACGCCGAGCGCTGCGCGCCGTACCGCAACGTGCTGAACGGTGTGTTCGGGGGAGCGGATCGACTTCGGATGGAGCGGCTGGAAGATGTGCCGTTTCTGCCGGTGAGCCTGTTCAAGACCCACGTGCTCTCGAGCGTGCCCGAGTCCGAGGTGCTCAAGGTCCTGACGTCCAGCGGCACCACCGGTCAGCAGCCCAGCCGGATCTTTCTCGACGCCGAAACCGCCTCGGCGCAGTCCGCCGTGCTGGTGAAGGTCGCGCAGCATTTCCTGGGCAAGGAGCGGCTGCCCATGGTGATCCTGGATCACCCGGGGGTCGTGCGGGACCGCAACAGCCGCTCCGCACGGGGCGCGGGCATCCTTGGCATGGCGCAGTTCGGCCACCGGCCGTTCTACGCGCTGCGGGAAGACATGAGCCTCGACGAGGAAGGTCTGCTCGCCTACATCGAGCAGGCGGCCGGGCGCCGGATGCTGCTGTTCGGATTCACCTTCATGGTGTGGCAGTATCTGATCCAGGTGCTCGAGCGGCAGGGACGGCGGCTCGATCTGCCGGGGGGGATCCTGGTCCACTCCGGCGGCTGGAAGAAGCTGCAGGAGGCTGCCGTCGACCCCCGCGCCTTTCGCGAGCGGGTGCAGGCGGCGACGGGCGTGGAGCAGGTGATCAACTTCTACGGCATGGTCGAGCAGGTCGGCGGCGTCTATTTCGAGAACCCGATCCACCACCTGCACGCGCCGATCTATTCCGAGGTGATCGTGCGCGACCCGGTCACGCTCGAGCCCCTCCCCGACGGTGAGCCGGGGCTGATTCAGGTGCTGAGTTGCCTGCCGACCAGCTATCCCGGCCACTCCCTGCTGACGGAGGACCTTGGGGTGATCCGCGGAGTGGACCCGGAGGGGACCGGCATGGGCGGGCGATGCTTCGAGGTTCTGGGACGTGTGCCGAAGGCCGAGCTGCGAGGGTGCAGCGACACCTTCGCGGCCCGCGCGTGAGCACCATGCCCCGGTCCCCAGTCACCGAGACACCGCCGTGGCACGCCGTCGCCGATCGGGTGCGCATCCTGGCGCCCCTGCCCGATCCGACCGGCTTGACCGCGTTCCTCGACGCCACCAGATCCGCGCATGCGGAGCCGTTCTCTTCCGGCAGGCTGGACACGCTCGCCCGGCTCTCGGCCGCGATCCTCGCCGACCCTGTCCTTCGCCGCGACCCGGCCAGCGTCTCCGTGGCCTACTGGCTGCGGCGCGCCCAGCTGGCTCGTCTCGCAGAGGAGTTTTCCGCCCGGGCCGCGTCGGAGGCGGACGTGATGAGGGTTCCGGTCGGTCGGGTGCTGCACCTGGCGCCGTCCAATGTCGACACCCTCTTCGTGTATTCGTGGGCGCTGGCCTATCTGTGCGGCAACGCCAGCGTGGTGCGCCTTTCGCAGGAGTCGGGCATCGTGGTCGAGGCGCTGCTTCGCGTGATCGGAGCGGTGGCAGCGCAGGACGACGAGTTGCGCGCGTCGAACCGATTCGTGACCTACGGCCACGACGACGCGATTACCACGGCCCTGTCGGCCTGGTGCGCTCACCGCGTGATCTGGGGCGGTGACGAGACCGTGGCCGCGATCCGGCCCCTGCCGCTGCCGTCCCATGCCAGCGAGCGCGTGTTCGGGAGTAAGTACTCCTTCGCGGTGATCGACGCCGCGCGCTACGGCGCGGCACCTGAAGAAGAGCGCGCCCGCATCGCGTCCGGGTTCTTCAATGACCTGTTCTGGTTCGACCAGATGGCCTGCTCCTCCCCGCACGTGGTGTTCTGGCTCGGCTCTCCGGCGGCGGCCGAGTCCGCCGCCCAGGGCTTCGAGCTGGCGCTCCAGGCCGAGATCGCGCGGCGGCAATTTCAGCCACCGGTCTCGAGTGCGGTGCAGCGGCGGACCTATGCCTTCGGCCTCGCGGCCACCGCGGCCGTTCGGGTGGTCCTGGAGCATCCGGGATTCGTGGGTGTGCATCTGCGCGACTGGATGGCGCTCGACAAGGACGTCTGCGGCGGCGGGCTGTTCCGCCACCTGCCGGTCGGCCGGCTGTCCGAGGTGCTCGGCTTCGTGGACGAGGGCGACCAGACCGTCACCCACTGGGGCCTGGACCGCGAGTCGCTCCGGGAGTTCGCCGCCCAGGCCGGCACCCGCGGGCTGGACCGCCTGGTGCCGATCGGGCAGGCGCTGGCGTTCGACGTGGTGTGGGACGGATTCCACCTGATCGACGACATGTTACGCCGTGTTCGCGTGCAGGCCGGCTAGCGTGGGGCTTCGGCTCTCTCCGCCGTCGGCGGCCACGGCCGAAGCGCTGCCGGAGATCGTCGGTTTGCTGGATCGTGTGTTTCCCCAGGAACGGCCCCGGGCGCCGGACCTCGAGTGGCAGTACCTCCGGAATCCGGCGGGTCCGGCGCGCTACGTCAACGCATATGGCGACTCGGGTGCGCTGATTGCGCACTACGCTCTGGTCCCTACGCCGCCGCTGGCGGAACCGCCGGCCGACTTCGCCGGGACCTACTTCTCGCTGAACACTGCGGTGGACCCCACCGCAGGTGTGCCGGGACTCATGGTGGCCACCGCGCGGGCCCTGTTTCGGGAGCTGCAGCAGGAAGGCCCGTCACTGATCCTCGGCGTGGCGAACGAGAAGTCGTTCCAGGGGTTCGTGCGGATGCTTGGGTTTCGGTCCCTGGGACGGCTCTCGCTCTCTGCGCATCTGCCCGGCACCTGGCCGGCCGTCGGTACCCCTAGGGCGCTGGCCGCCAGTCCGGCGCATCTCGCCTGGCGCGCCGGCCGGCCGGGGGTACCGGCCTACGGTGACCCGGTCCGGGGCGCGCTCACGGTCCGGCTGCACCATCGAGGCCTTCCTCTCGATGCGGTGCTCTCCACTGGCATGCCGGGTGAGATGGTGTCGCGGGTGGGTTTGCCTCGCCCCGCGATGTGGGTGCCCCGGCTGTACGCCGGCTTCGGCCCGGGAATCGCAGGAGGCGTCCAGGTGCCTGACCGGGTGCGGCCGAGCCCGCTGGAGTACATCGTGCGGGTGCTGGGCGACGCCGCGATGGTAGAGCCGGTCGCCCGGCACCTGGCGACCCGCCGCTTCGAGTTCCTGGATTTCGATGTGGTGTGAGACGAGGAGGCGGGCGATGGCTCCCGATATTCAACCGAGGACGGGTCACCTATGAGAATCGGCAGAAGACGGTTTCGCGCCTTCCGGCGAAAGCTGCTGGACGCGAGTAATTACCGGGCGGTCCCGCGATTCTTCCGGGTTCACGACCACCCGTTTCGCGTGCTCATGGAGGACGCCTTCTCGTCGGGCCGGTATCCCCGGACGATGAGCATCAAGACGCCGATCGGGCGAGTCGCCGTCGAGCTGTACTCCGCCGCCGATCTGTCCACCCTCAACCTGGTGTTCTGCCGGCAGGACTATCTGCTGCCCGAGAACACCCGCGTGGTGGTGGATATAGGCTCCAACATCGGACTGAGCAGCCTGTACTGGCTGACCAGGAACAAGGACACCCAGGTCTACTCCCACGAGCCGTCGCCGGTCTCGTACGAACGTTTGGTCAAGAACCTGAAGCCCTTCGAGGGCCGCGTCGCGGCACGCCCGGACGCCGTCAGCAATTTCCGCGGGACGGCCACCCTGGGGATCGAGCCGTCGGGGGTGAACTCCTCCCTGGAGCTGAAGTCCTCCAACGCGGTGAATTGTCAGGTCATCCACATCAACGAGGTGCTGGGGCCCGTTCTGGAGCGACACGATCGGATCGACGTCCTCAAGATCGATTCGGAAGGACACGAGTTCCGGACGTTGGAAGCGATTAAGCCGGAGTACTGGGGGCGGATTCGATGCGTCAACATCGGCTGCCATGGCGCCCGGGACTACATCCCCAAGGAGTTTCGGTACAGTCGCGTCGCCTCGGCCGAGCGATTCTACCGGTAGGCCCTGGTGCGTCGGGCGGCGCCCGGGCAGGCGGCGTCTAAGGGCGAACCGGGCGGTAGGCAATATCCCGCCCGCGCAACCTGATCCATGCTACCTGTTGAGACCGCGCAACACCTTAACTGTTGCCCTCCACGACCAGTGCCTCCCCATCGTGCGCTCCGTGCCCCCCATCCTGCCGGAATGTGTCCCGGAACACCGAGTTAGTAGGCGGTTCAGGTGACCTTCCGATCTGGCTGTGGTAGATTGCTTTGCGCGGTTAGAACCCGGGGGGGCGGCGATTGCTGAACCTCGGTTAGAGGCATGGATTGTGCTGACGTTAGGTGGGAATGCCCCGACGGGCCTGGCTGGGAACCTTCACCACTCCACGAGGTCTATGCGCGCCCTGTTCTCCCTCCTGCTCCTCGCTTTCGTAGTGCTCTCCGTACCCGCATCGGCCCAGGAGTCACGCGCCTCGAGCGAGCAGGCGGTATTGGCGCCGGGGGATTCGGTAAGGATCGTGGTCTGGAGAAAGCCCGAGTTCAGCGGGGATTTCGTGGTGGCGCCCAATGGGACCATCACCCATCCGCTTTTTCGCGCGGTCCAGGTGGCCGGCGTGCCGTTCGCCACGGCCGAAGCCAACCTGCGCCGGTACCTGGCCCGCTTCGAAGAGAATCCGGAATTCGTGATCGAGCCGCTGATCCGGGTCGCGATCTCGGGTGAAGTGGAGCGGCCGCTGGTGTACGCGCTGCGCCCGGAGACCACCGTCGCCGAGGCCGTCGCCAGAGCCGGCGGCGCCACCGAGACCGGAGCGCGCAATCGCGTGCGGGTGCTCCGGCTTCAGCCGAGCGGGGAGCAGGAACAGCTCATCATCAACCTCACCGATCCCGAAGCTGGTTTCGGCAGGGTTCCGATTCGATCCGGGGACCAGATCATCGTGGATCGCCGGAAGTCGTTCATGCGGGACATCCTGCTGCCTACGCTCGGTGTGATCGGGTCGATCGCCTCGCTCGGTCTGCTGATCGACCGGGTCAGCAGGGACAACAACAACTAGCCATGCCCATGCGCCCTCCAGCACCGAATGATCGGCAGCTCCCCGGTGGGTTCGAGCCGCCCATGCGGCCTCTCGAGTCCCCCGACAGCGCCGGGATCGTGTCGTTCCGCCAGGCACTCGCCGTCGTTCGTCGCCGCTTTCAGCTGATCCTCGCCGTGACCGCGGTGGGCGCCGCGCTGGGCCTGTTCCTGGCGTCGCAGGAACCGACTTCGTACCGGGCCTCGGCCATGCTCCGGCTCGCCGGCGAGCGCCAGACGCTCACCGGGGTGGCGGAAGAAGCCAACCCGACCCTGGGGCGCACGGCCGACCCCATGCTGTCGATCATCGAGCTGGTGCGTAGCCGGACCGTCGCGGGTGTGGTGGTGGACAGCCTCGGACTCCAGCTGGTGAGCCAGACTCCGGAGTTCTCGGTCGAGGACCTCACCGGGGTGCAGGTCGATCCCCGCGCGGCCGGCGATTCGGTCCAGATGGTCTTCCGCGACGATGGCCTGAGCGCCCGGCGCGGACAGCGTGCCGTCACCGCGGCCTACGGCCAGCCGGTCAACCTCGGCGTGGTCCAGTTCGTCGTGCGCGCGCGGCCCGCCATCGAGAACGTCACCCTGGCCATCAAGTCGAGAGAAGCGGCGATCGACGCGCTCCTGGTGGGGCTGGTGGTGTCGCGCCGGGAGCTCACCGACGTGATCGACGTGGCCTTCGTGGCGGAGGACCCGCGTCGGGCGCAGCGGATCGTGAACAGCACGGTCCACGCGTTCCAGGGGTTGAACGTGCAGTGGGCCCGTGAGCGCTCGCGCCGGCGGGGTGAGTTCCTGGCCGAGCAGCTGGCCTCGACCGATACGACGCTGGAGCGGGCCCAGGCCGCGCTGGCCTCCTTCCGGAGCCGCCAGCAGCTCGCCAGCTCCCGCGACAAGCTCGAGTCCCAGCAGGCGGCCCTGCTGACCCTCGATGCCCAGCGCGAGCAGCTCAACGCCGACCGCCAGACCTTCGGCGCCCTGGCCGAGCGCCTCAAGGCGACCGACGATGCCTCCCGTGAGGAGGCGCTGCGCGCACTGGCGACCTCACCGGCGATGGCGGACAATCCGGCGATCGGCGGGCTCTACCAGCAGCTCTTGAAGTACCAGAACCGCATCGATTCCATGACGACCGGCCCGTGGAAGGCGTCGGAGACCAACCCGGATCTGGTCCAGCTGCGGGCACTGACGCGGAACACCCAGGACCAGCTGGTGCAATCCGTCACCAGCCACATCGGGGCGATCGGGGCTCGGGTAAACGCGCTGGGTGACCTGCGTTCGCGGACCGGTGCAGCCATTGCGATCCTCCCCGCCATGGCCGAGGAGGAAATGCGGCTGAGCCGCCGGGTAGAAGCGTTCGCCGCCCAGAGCGACGGGCTGCGGGCGGAGCTGCAGAAGGCCCGCATGGCAGAGGCCGTCGAGGCAGGCGACATCGACGTCGTCGCTCTCGCCCCGCTGCCATCCACGCCGCTGCTCAACAGTGCCACCCTGAAGGTGGGCCTGGGTCTGTTCCTCGGCCTCGCGCTCGGGATGATCATCGCCTACATCCTGGAGGCACTGAACACGTCGGTGCGCCGCCCGGAGGATCTCGAGGCGGTGCTGCACGTGCCTGGGCTCGCGGTGATCCCCCGGATCACCGACGGTTCGCGCAGCGCGCAGTCCCACTTCCGCCGGCTGCTGGGCTCGGGCAAGGCGGCGCACGCGACCGTCGGGTCGCCCCTCACCGGCAACCAGACGTTTTCCATCGGCATCGAGGCATTCCGCAACCTGCGGACCGGTCTCATCTGGTCGGACGGCGGCGAGCAGCTGCGGACACTGGTGGTTACCAGCGCCGCGCCCGGCGAAGGCAAGACGATGACCGCCGCCAACCTGGCGGTCACCCTGGCCTATGACGGGCTTCGGGTGCTGCTGGTGGACTGCGACATCCGCCGTCCCCGGGTGCACGGCCTGTTCCAGCTGCCGCGCGCGCCCGGCCTCATGGAGCTACTTCGGGCCTCGGGCGATCCCGAGTCGCCCGCGCCCCGGGCGATCCGGGAGACGCCGGTGGCGAGGCTCTCGGTTCTCACCTGCGGCGCCCTGCCGGTGAACGCGGCGAATCTGCTCAGCGGAACCCGCATGCGGGTCCTGCTTGCGGAGCTGCAGGAACAGTTCGACATCATCGTACTCGACACCCCGCCGGTGCTGGCGACGGCGGATGCCAGCATCGTGGCGTCGCTGACCGACGGCGTGCTCCTGGTGGTCAGGGCCGGCGCCACCGACCGGAACGCCGCCCAGCGGGCGTATCAGCAGCTCGCCAACGTCGGTGCCCGTGTCGTGGGCACCGTCCTGAACGATCCCGGTGGCGAGGTCGCCAAGGAGGGCGACTACTACTACCCGTACGATTACGCCGCACAGGAATAGCGACACCCTTCGGTGTTGATCGCGGCCGAGCGGGCCGCAGACCCAGCGGATTGTCCCGCGCCAGGCCTTGCGGACCTTTTTGACGCTCACGGAGGGATGTCACATCAGCATGTCGTCTTCCATCGCTACCCCGGAACCACTCGCGGCCGCGTCTGCCGCCTCTGCGGCCCAGCGGATGAACATCGTGATCGTGGGCCATGTGGACCATGGCAAGAGCACGGTCATCGGACGGCTCCTGGCCGACACCCACTCGCTTCCCGAGGGGAAGCTGGAGCAGGTGCGGGCCAACTGTGAGCTCAACTCCAAGCCTTTCGAATACGCCTTTCTGCTCGACGCACTGAAGGACGAGCAGGCCCAGGGCATCACCATCGATGCGGCCCGGGTGTTCTTCAAGAGCGACCTGCGGCATTACCTGATCCTCGACGCGCCCGGCCACATCGAGTTCCTCAAGAACATGATCACAGGGGCCGCCCGAGCCGAGGCGGCCCTCCTGGTGATCGATGCGGCCGAAGGCGTGCAGGAGAACTCGCGCCGCCACGGCTACATGGTCTCGCTCCTGGGTATCAAGCAGCTGGCGGTGGTGGTGAACAAGATGGATCTGGTGGGCTGGGATCGCGGGGTGTACGAGCGCATCGTCAGCGAATACAGCGCCTTCCTCGAGCAGGTCGGCCTCCGTCCCGCCTGCTTCATCCCCGTCTCGGCTCGCGGCGGCGACAACATCGCCGATCGGACCGCCCACCTCCCCTGGTATCAGGGCCCGACGGTGCTGAACGCGCTGGACCAGTTCCACAGCGAGCCCGCGCCGACCGAGCTGCCGTTCCGCATGCCGGTCCAGGACGTCTACAAGTTCACCAAGCAGGGCGACGACCGGCGCATCGTATCCGGCACCATCGACGCCGGCGCGGTGAGCGTCGGCGACACCGTCGTGTTCTACCCGTCGGGCAAGAAGAGCCGGGTAAAAACCATCGAGGCCTTCAATCGGCCTGCGCAGACCAGGGCGGAGGCGGGCTGGGCGGTCGGCTTCACCCTCCAGGAGCAGATCTACATCACTCGCGGCGAGATGGCGACGCTGGAGAAGCAGCCCCGGCCGCAGGTGACCACCCGGCTCCGGGTCAGCCTCTTCTGGCTGGGCAAGGATCCGCTGGTGAAGCGAAAGGAGTACCTGCTCAAGCTCGGCACCGCACGGGTCACCGCCCGACTGGAAGAAGTGCTGCGGGTGATGGACGCCTCTACCCTCGATGCCCTGGAGCAGCGCAACGCGGTCCAGCGGCACGACGTGGCGGAGTGCGTGCTGCGGCTCGACCGCGCCATCGCCTGCGACGTGGCGGAGGACATCGCGGCCACCAGCCGGTTCGTGATCGTAGACGACTTCGAGATCCGCGGCGGCGGCATCGTGCGGGAGGCGATGGCCGACCGGCAGACCGCGGTTCGCGACCGGGTCATGCTCCGGAACTACAAGTGGGAGCCGAGCATCATCCAGCCGGAGCACCGGGCGGAGAAGTACAACCAGAAGGCCTCGCTGGTCCTGATCACCGGCGAGCACGAAAGCGACCGGAAGGGATTGGCCAAGGCCCTCGAGGGCAAGCTGTTCGAGGACGGCAAGGTGGTCTACTTCATGGGCATCGGGAACGTGCTCTACGGCGTGGACGCCGACATCGAGCGGAAGCAGGAGAACCGGCTCGAGCACATGCGACGCCTGGCGGAGGTCGCCAATCTGATGCTGGACGCCGGCATCATCCTGGTGGTGGCGGCCGCGGAGCTGACCCAGGACGACCTCGAAGTGATCAAGACCGCTGTTCAGCCCGACTGGATCGAGACCGTCTGGGTGGGCGACACCGTCACGACCGATCTCTCCTGGGACCTGCACCTGCCCGGCGGGGCGGTGGCCGAGGGGGTGGACCAGCTGAAGGCGCACCTGCAGGACAAGGGCGTCATCTTCCGCCCATGGTAACCAGCGAGCTGCGGGCGGCGGTCGTCAACCTGGTCCGTGAGGCGGGCAGGGCCACCATGGTGTACTACGACGGCAACGTCTCGGCCGACGTGCGGGAAAAGGACGACCGGAGTCCGGTGACCCTCGCGGACGAGGTGGCCCACGGCATTCTGGTCGAGGGCCTCCGACGCATCGATCCAGACACCCCGGTGGTCTCCGAAGAGGCCGAGGCGGCCGACTTCGAGTCGCGTCGCTCGTGGCGGCGGTTCTGGCTGGTCGATCCGCTGGATGGCACCAAGGAGTTCATCAAGCGGCGCGCCGAGTTCACCGTCAACGTGGCCCTGATCGACAATGGCGAGCCGGTGCTCGGCGTGGTCGAGGCGCCCGCGCTGGACCTGCTCTACTGGGCGGTCAAGGACGGCGGGGCGTGGCGGGAGGAAAAGGGCGGACCGGCGGAGCGGATCTACTCAACCGCCCCCGCCGCGGGCACGCCGCTCACCATCGTGGAAAGTCTCTCCCACCCCTCGCCCGAGCTGGAGGAGTACCTCAAGACCATCCCGGTCGGCCGGAGGGTCAAGGCGGGCAGCTCCCTGAAGTTCTGCTGGGTAGCCGAGGGACGCGCCGATCTCTATCCCCGGCTGGGGCCCACCATGGAGTGGGATGTGGCCGCCGGCGACTGCGTCTACCGCCAGTCGGGGCGGGATGGCGAGCGGCCGTCGCCCCTCACGTACAACAAGCCCGACCTTCGCAACACCAGCTTCGTCATCGGCCTGTGACCTCCCTCGAGTCGGCGCCTCCGTCTCGGACGAAGGTCGCGGCACCAGTGCTATGGTTCACGGGGCTCTCCGGCTCCGGGAAGAGCACCATCGCCGTGCGGGTGCACGAGGAGCTGGTGCGCCGGGGCGTGGATGTCGAGTATATCGACGGCGACGCGCTGCGCGAGGTCTTTCCACAGACCGGCTTCACCCGGGAGGAGCGGGAGGAGCACCTGCGCCGCACCGGCTACATGGCGAGCCGGCTGGCGGCGCACGGCGTCACGGTGGTGGCGTCGTTCGTGTCGCCCTACCGGGAGTCGCGGGATTTCATCCGGAGGCATTGCAGGAACTTCGTGGAGGTCTACGTGGCGACGCCGCTGGAGGAGTGCGAGCGGCGCGACGTCAAGGGACTCTACGCCCGCGCCCGGCGCGGGGAGATCAAGAACTTCACGGGCATCGACGACCCGTATGAGCCGCCCGAGCATCCCGAGCTTGCGCTCGACACCCGCGCCCTGAGCGTGGAGGAGTGCGTCGCACGGGTGCTCGAGCGATTTGGAGGGCAACCCTGATGGCAGGAACCATGGATCATCTCGAGCAGCTGGAAAACCGGAGCGTGCACATCCTCCGTGAGGCCTACGCCAACTTCAAGAACCTGGGGATGCTCTGGTCCATCGGGAAGGACAGCACCGTCCTGCTCTGGCTGGCCCGGAAGGCATTCTTCGGCCACGTGCCGATTCCGCTGATCCACATCGACACGTCGTTCAAGATCCCGGAGATGATCGAGTACCGGGACCGGCTGGCCCTGGAGTGGAATCTGACCATGATCTATGGTCAGAACCGCGAGGCGCTGGAGACCAAGCGCACCTATCCCGACGGCGCGGTGGATCGGATCGCGTGCTGCAAGGCGCTCAAGACCGACGCCCTCAAGCACACGCTCAGCGGCGAGTGGCCCCGCTACCGGCTCAACCACACCAAGAAGGTGTACGAGCTGGACCGGAACACCGAGGCGTTCACCGGCGTCATCGTCGGCGCCCGGGCCGACGAGGAGGGGAGCCGCTCCAAGGAGCGCTACTTCTCGCCGCGCAACGCGCAGTCGCACTGGGACGTGGGCGACCAGCCGCCGGAGTTCTGGAACCAGTACAAGACCGACTTTGCGCCGGGGACGCACCTTCGGATCCACCCGCTCCTCGACTGGACCGAGCTCAACATCTGGGAGTACATCCGGCGGGAGAACATCCCCACCGTGTCACTCTACTACAACCAGGGCGACGGCCAGCGCTACCGCTCACTCGGCTGCTATCCCTGCACCCACGCGGTCCACTCGGATTCCAGGAACGTGGACGACATCATCGTGGAACTGCAGTCCGGGAAGTTCGCCAACATCGCCGAGCGGTCGGGCCGCGCCCAGGACAAGGCCGACGGCGGCGGACTGGAGACCTTGCGGCGCGACGGGTACATGTGACGCTTCCCAACTTCATCGTTGTCGGGGCCGCCAAGGCGGGGACGACCGCGCTCTACTGGTACCTCGCGGAGCACCCCGCCGTCTTCATGAGCGCGGTGAAGGAAACCAATTTTTTCGCGTACAACCTGGACGCCGGCGGCCGATTGCTCTACGGCGACCCCGACGTGCACCGGTTTCCGGTGAAGACTCAGGAGGAGTACGAGGGCCTGTTCCGCGACGTGGGAGGCGCCACCGCGATCGGCGAGGCGTCGCCGCTCTACCTGGAGTCGCCCCAGGCGCCGGCCCGGATCCGCGCACTGCTCCCCGGCGTGCGGATCATCGCCAGCCTTCGCCACCCGGTCGACCGGGCCTACTCGGATTATCTGATGTACCTCCGACGGCGCGGGCGAGCCTTCAATCCCGAGCGGGAGTTGAGCGCTTCGGCCGCCTGGGCCCAGCCCGATTCCCGCTGGATGCAGGTGAGCCGGTACCATGGGCAGCTGGAACGGTACTTTCAGGTCTTCGCGCGGGAACAGATCCACGTGTTGCTGTTCGACGACCTCAAGCAGAACGCGCTGGGCGCCACCCAAACGGTGTACCGCTTCCTGGACATCGATTCCACCTTCGGGCCCGACCTGCACACCCCCCACGCCCCGGGCGGGGTGCCGGCGAGCCCGAAGCTGGAGGGCTTCCTCGCCCGGAGCCCGCTGACCTCCGCGCTCCGGACCTGGGTGCCCACCCGAGCGGCGAATTGGGTTCGGCGGCTGCGCGCCCGGACGCTGCGGAAGGCACCGTCGCTGCCGCCGGCGGTCCGGAACCAGGTCACGGCCGGGTTCCGCGACGACATCCTGCGAACTTCGGAGCTCATCGGGCGGAACCTCGACCACTGGCTCTGAGGTCGTCCGATCACACCGTGCGCGGCTAGACCCAGTGGCTCAGGTCTCGGCCGGTGAGCTCCGCCAGGAGTGCCACCTCGTCGCGGAAGCCCGCTACCAGCTCCGCGCGGAGGTTCGGCGGAAGCGGTGGCCGGCGCTCCTGCACCGTGTTCATGGCCACCAGCTTCTTCTTCGCGGTACTGATCCCCTCACCTCCGACCGCCCGCTTGAGACTCCGCACGGCCTCACGAAGCACCGGCGGAGGCTTCCGGTACAGCCGCCGGAGCCAGGCCACTCGCGCGCCCTTGTTTTCGTTGATCCGGGGGAATTCCGTCCGCCCGTCATGGGGGATTCCGAGGAATTCGATGACCTCGTCGTACACCTGCCGGGGCGAGGCAGCAAAGTCGTCGAAGAGGATCAACTTCACCTGCTCGCGAGGGAAGCTCGAGAGCAGACGGCGCGTCTGGGTGCCGAACTGTCCGACCTGCGCGTACTGAACCAGCAGCGGCGACCGGATGTGAGGCGGCACGTCGAGGCCTCGCGCCCGCCGCTCCTGGAGGCGCCAGGCGGTCTCGAAGTCCTCGACCGTCTCCTCCGACACGTAGAGCAGCTGCGAGTGCAGCGAATACACCATGTCCACCGGATTGCGGAACATGGCGATGATCCTGGCCTCGGGGTTGAACTCCCGGATGGCGGGGATGGCCACCGACGAGCGCAGGTAGTACACCGAAGCCTCACCCACCCTCAGGTGCTCGTCGGATGCCCCCGCGAACAATCCCAGGTAATCGTCCATCGCCTTGATCCGGGGGTAATCCCCCAGGTCGCGGGCGAAGAAGTGCGGCTCCTTGATCTCCGGCATGAAGATGTTGGGGTGTGGCTGGAGGTACCGGTAGAGCGCCGTGGTGCCGCACTTGGGCGCGCCGACGATGAAGAAGTTGGGTGTGACTGGCAAAATCCTATGCCCTCGGTCGTGGTGCTGAGTTGGTCGGACCGCTGTGCCTGCCTGTCGCGCTAACGCCACAGGCCGTAGTCACTTGCAAGGATCCGGCCGCCATCCGGTCCCCCTTCGGAAGTGCCTGTGGTAGATTGCCCTGCGCGTGTCCCGGGGTCAAGCAGCCTCGGCTTCCGAGACCCGCGGAGACCCGCTTGCCGCCGGCGTTTCCGTCGCCGGATGGGGCATGGATCGTGCTCAATACCGGCGGAATTGTCTCGAGGCCGCGGGCGGGTCCACTGGCGCGGACGCGGCTTTCACGGAGCGACAACCGACGGACTATGAAAATCACGAAGCCGATCATCATTGTCGGGACCGGACGCTGCGGCTCGACGCTGTTTCATCGCTTGATGGCCAAGCATCCGCAGATGATGTGGCTGTCGCCGATCTGCTATAAGTACCCCGATAAGCCGGAGTGGAATCGGATGGCGGTGACGGCAATGGACAATCCGCTGCTGCGTCGCCTGTTCGGTGAGAAGATCCGGCCCGGCGAGAACTACCGCTTCTGGGACAAGTACGCTTACGGCTTCTCGGAGCCCTGCCGCGACCTGGTGGGATCGGACGTGAGCGCGCGGGTCAAGAAGCAGCTCCACCGGGCCTTCGAGCCCATGCTCACCACCAAGCGCAACCGCCTTCTGATCAAGATCACCGGCTGGTCCCGCATCGGATACCTGAAGGAGGTGTTCGAGGACGCAAGGTTCATCCACATCCTCCGCGACGGTCGCGCGGTGGCGAGCTCGCTGCTGCACGTGAGCTTCTGGAAGGGGTGGCACGGCCCCCAGAGCTGGCGCGCGGGGCTGCTGTCGCCCGAGGACCAGGCCACCTGGGAGAGCTACGACCGCTCGTTCGCGGCGCTGGCGGGCATCGAGTGGCGCATCCAGATGCGGGCGATGGAAGCCGCTCGGCAGGCGCTCGACCCGGCCTTGTTCCACGAGGTCAAGTACGAGACCTTCTGCGAACAGCCGGTGGAGAGCTTCAAGCAGGTCCTGGATTTCGCCGAGGTGCCCTGGTCGGCGGAGTTCGAGCGGGAGATCCGCGCGGCGTCGATCAAGAGCACCAGCAACCGCTGGCGCGACGACCTGGCACCCCGGCAGCAGGCGATCCTGGACGACCTGCTGGCGGAGGACCTTCAGCGGTACGGCTACGGGGCCTCGGGGAAGGCCGAGCCGATTCCCGAGCCCGCGCAGCGCGGCTGATTTTCCTAGACCCATTCGCCGAATGACAGCGATCCGCACGTCACCGGTCGTCCGGCCGTCGGCGTGGGCGGGGGCCCGGCCATGAGCGTCGCCGAGGTAGTGCGGTCGCCTCTCAGGCGCCTTCGCGCCGACTACCGCGAGCTGACCTCGTCCTTGCGCGGACTGCCGTCGGCGCTCATCATCGGCGCCCAGCGCAGCGGCTCCACCTCGCTCTTCAATTATCTGGTCCGGCATCCCCAGGTGCTGTCGCCCCTGGGCAAGGAGATCCACTACTTCGATCTCCACTACGCCCGCGGCATCCGGTGGTATCGGGGACGTTTTCCTTTCAGTCACCGCCTCCGGGGCGGGGCGCTCACCATCGATGCCTCGCCGTACTATCTGTTTCATCCGCTGGCCCCGGCACGAGCCGCGCAGCTGCTGCCCGAGGTGAAGCTGGTGGCGGTGCTGCGCAATCCGGTCGATCGGGCCTTTTCGCACTACCAGCACGAGGTCCGGGACGGCAGGGAATCGCTCTCCTTCGAGGAGGCGATCGACCGCGAGGCCGAGCGCCTGGCCGGCGAGGAGGATCGCCTGCGCCACGAGCCGGGGTACTACAGCTACAACCACCACCGCTATTCCTACACCAGGCGCGGCCTCTATCTCGAGCAGCTGCGCCGCTGGC
Source organism: uncultured Gemmatimonadales bacterium (assembly GCA_963826065.1). Lineage (GTDB taxonomy): Bacteria > Gemmatimonadota > Gemmatimonadetes > Gemmatimonadales > GWC2-71-9 > CAVVWJ01. The sequence goes on along the minus strand of CAWGVP010000002.1, from coordinate 610,442 downwards.
TGGAACACTACCCACGGTCGCGGCTGCTGGTGATTCAGAGCGAGCGGCTGTTTCGGGAGCCGGCCGCCGTGTGCGCGGCGCTCCACGATTTTCTGGGACTTCGCCCGCATGCGTTGAAGCGCTACGCCGCGTTCTACCAGGGCAACTACGCGCAGGCCATCCCGTCGGCACTGCGGGCGAAGCTGGCCGCCTACTTCGAGCCCCACAACCGCGAGCTATACCGCTGGCTGGGCGAGGAGTACGACTGGGCGTGACCGCACCGAGGGAAAAGCCGATCGCGTTCTTCCTGCCCTCGGTACGAGGCGGGGGAGCCCAGCGGGTCATCGTCAATCTGGTGCAGGGCATCACCGAGCGTGGCCTCCCGGTGGACGTGGTCCTCGCCACCGCGCAGGGCGTCTTCCTGGACCAGCTTCCCGTGGCGGCGCGGGTGGTGGACCTGGGCGCGGGGCGCCTCATGCGGAGTCTCCTCCCGCTGGCCGGGTACCTGCGCCGGGAGCGGCCGCGCTACCTGGTCTCGTCCATGAGTCACGCCAATCTGATCGCGCTGTGGGCGGCGAGGCTGGCGGGGCAGTCGACGCCCGTGATGGTGACGGTGCACAACACCATGTCGCAGTCGACTCCGGAGCGGGGGGGTCTGGGGGGCGCGCTCTCGTCGCGCATGCTGCGTACGTTCTACCCCTGGGCCAGCAGCGTGGTGGCGGTCTCCCGAGGCGCGGCCGACGACCTGGCCCGGACCTCGGGGCTGCCCCGGGAACAGGTCGAGGTGGTCTACAACCCCGTGATCACGCCGGAGGTGCTGGCGCAGGCTCGGAAGGAGCCCGGCCATCCCTGGCTATTCGCGGGGGAGCCACCGGTGGTTCTCGGCGTCGGACGCCTGACCAGGCAGAAGGATTTCCCGACTTTGATCCGCGCTTTCGCGGAGGTCCGGCGGCAGCGTCCGGCGCGCATGATTATTCTCGGGGAGGGGGAGGCGCGGGCGGAGCTGGAGGGGCTCATCGGGCACCTCGGGATCGCGGCGGATGTGGCCCTGCCGGGGTTCCAGGACAACGCCATGGCCTACATGGCAAAGTCGGCGGTGTTCGTGCTTTCCTCGGCCTGGGAGGGCCTGCCGACCGTGCTGATCGAGGCGCTCGCGGCGGGGACGCGGGTGGTCTCCACCGACTGCCCCAGCGGGCCGAGGGAGATCCTCCAGGACGGACGCCTGGGCGCCCTGGTACCGGTTGGTGACGCGCCGGCGCTGGCCGACGCCATTTCGGCGACGCTGGACCGGTCGGTGAACACGGTGCCGACCGAGGCCTTGAAGCCTTTCACCCGGGACGCGGCCGTGGACCACTATCTCCAACTGATCGGGAGCGGTTGATGAGCGCGATCGCCTACGCGGCCCTGTGGGTTTTCGTCTTCGCGATCCCGTGGGAGAAGATCCTCGCGCTCCCGGGGCTCGCGATCGTCGCGCGCCTCACGGGCGGTACCGCGCTCGCCTTGACGATCGTGGCGGTGGTGCTCGCCGGACGGATACGGCGGTTGCACTGGTTCCATACTGCGGCGCTGCTGTTCCTGATCTGGGCCGGCCTCGAGCTGATGCTGTTTCACTTCGGCGACCGGCTTCCCTACAAATACTTCACCTACGGACAGCTCATCCTGGTGCTCTGGATGATCTGGGAGCTGGCCGCCACGGAGGCGCGTCTTCGCGGGCTGCTGACCGCGTTCGTGCTCGGCGCCTACGTCGCCGCCTTCGAGACCTTCCGGGTGTATCGGCGCGACGTGGGCGCATTGCGGCGGTTCGCCGCGGGCGGGCTCGACGGCAACGATCTCGCGATGGTCCTCGCGCTGGCGCTGCCGATGGCGTGGTACCTGGGGATGACCTATCGCCAGCCGCTGCTGCGCTGGATCTGCCGCGCCTACATCCCGGTCGGGGTGCTCACCATCGGCCTCACCGGATCTCGCGGCGGCATGCTGGCGGCGAGCATGGCTCTGTCGATAGTCCCGCTGTCCATGACCCGGCTCTCGCCCGGCCGCATCATGACGGCCGTCATGATGCTGGGCGCGGCCGGCATCCTCGCGGTGGCGTACGTCCCGGAGACCGTCATCGAGCGGCTGGCCACCACTCAGACGGAGGTGGAAGGCGGCCGGTTCGGTGGGCGGGGCAAGCTCTGGCGAGCCGGCCTGGCGGTCTACCCCGAGCATCCGGTGTTCGGCCACGGCACGGGCAGCTTCAAGTCGGCGATCACGCCCAGGCTCGGCCCGGCGGCCCAGGTGGCCCACAACTCGTACATCTCGGTACTGGTCGAGCAGGGGATCGTGGGCTTCCTGCTTTACATGTCGATGTTCGCCGCCGTGGTGGTCTCGGTGCTCCGGCTCCCGCGCCTGGAGCGACGATTCGCGCTCGTGCTCCTCGGTACCCTCGCGGTGGCGATGTTCCCGCTGACCTGGGAAGACCGGCGCCCGGTGTGGTTCGTGCTGGCCGCGCTCATCGGCTTCGCGCACGTGCACATCGCACAGCGAGGGAAGGCCCCGCCGCCGCCCGCGCCGGTCCGGCCGGTCGTGGCGAGCAGGCCGAGAGCCGTGCGCCGGTGAGCCCCAAGGTCAGCGTAGTCACCAGCGTGTACAACGGGGAGCCCTATTTCGACCGGGCGATACCGGGGATTCTGGCGCAGACCTTCGACGATTTCGAGTTCATCGTCGTGGACGACGGCTCGACCGACGGCACCCTGGAGAAGCTCCAGGAGCTGGCGCGCCGCGACGCGCGTGTTCGGGTGTTTTCCCCGGGCCGCCTGGGCGCCGCCGCGGCATACAACTTCGGCGTGGCCCAGGCCAGCGGCGAGTACATCGCGCGGCAGGACTTCGACGACCGGAGCTATCCCGACCGCCTGCGACTCCAGGCTGCGTTCCTGGACGCGCATCCCGACGTCGGCATCGTGGGCGGCTCGTACCTACTGGTGGACGAGCGCCGGGACGAGCGCTATGTGCGCATCCCTCCGCTGGAGCACGAGGCGATCATCCTGGCCATGGCCAAGTTCGTTCCCATCGCCCACACCACCGCCACCTTTCGGCGACGCGCGTGGAGCGAGGCCTCGGGCTATCCGCTGGCCGAGAACCTGATCGATCTTCGCTTCTATCTCCGGGTGGCCAAGCTGGGGTGGCGCTTCGGCAACCTCCCCGAGGTGGTGGGCGAGCACTACGTCCACGACTCCAGCTGGTTCCATCGCACGATGAAGTACGTCGACCGTCAGCGGGATCTCGCCCGGGTCCAGGCGCAGGCCGTCCGCGAGCTGGGGCTCCCGCGGTGGATGTACCTGTTCTCGGTGGGCCGGCACGCGTATGCCAGCATCCCGACGCCGCTGAAGCGGGTGGTGCGGCGAGGGTTTGCCCACTCGAAGGAACGGGATACGTGAGGATCTGTTTTCTCTCCACCAGCATGGGCATGGGCGGGGCGGACAGCCAGTTGCTCTCGGCCGCGCGGGTCATGCTGGCCCGGGGACACGAGGTCGTCATCGTCTCGCTCACGCCGCTCGGGCCCATGGGAGAGCAGGCGCGCAGCCTGGGAATCCGCACCGAGTCGCTGGAGATGCCGCGCGGCATTCCGGATCCTCGAGGACTGCTGCGGCTGGCCCGCCTGGTGCGTGCGTGGCGGCCTGACGTGGTGCACAGCCACATGGTCCACGCCAATCTCCTGGCGCGCGCGCTCCGGCTCATCGCCCCCGTGCCGGCGCTGGTCTCGACCATTCACAACATCTATGAAGGCGGCCGGCTCAGGATGGCCGCCTATCGCCTGACCAACGGCATGGTCGACCACATGACGATCGTCAGCCAGGCGGCGGCGGACCGGTTCATCGGCGACCGCATCGTTCCCGCCCGGCTGCTCACGGTCGTCCCGAACGGGGTGGACACCGAGCAGATCCGGGACGTCCCCCCGGGCACGAGGCCGTCGCTGCGGCGCTCCCTGGGAGTCGAGGACCGGTTCGTCTGGCTCGCCGTCGGACGCTTCGAGATCGCCAAGGACTACCCCAACATGCTCCGCGCGTTCGCCCGCCTGCAGGAGCGCCAGCCGCGAGCCGTCCTCCTGCTGGTCGGGCGGGGGTCGCTCCAGGCGGAGACCGAGGCGCTCGTGAGGGACCTGGGCCTCGGCGATGCGGTCCGGTTCCTCGGCGTGCGCGACGACGTTCCGCTCGTCATGAGCGCGGCCGACGGCTACGTGATGTCGTCGGCCTGGGAGGGCATGCCGATGGTGCTGCTGGAGGCGGCGGCAGCAGGACTTCCGATCGTCGCCACGACCGTGGGCGGGAACCATGAGGTGGTGGTGAACGAGGAGAGCGGGTTCCTGGTGCCGCCTCGCGACCACGAGGCGCTGGGCGAGGCCATGGCGCGGCTCGGTGAGCTGCCCGAGGACCGGCGCCTGGAGATGGGCCGGCGGGGACAGCAGCACATCCGCTCCCATTACGGCCTCGACCGCGTAGCCGAGCGATGGGAGGAGATCTACCGCCACGTGCTGGCGCGCAGGGGAGTGCAGGTCGAGGAGAGACAGCCCGTGGTCGGGGCACCGCCCGCATCCATCGAAAGGGACCCCAGCACTTGGCCACGGTGAACCAGTCCGCGGGCGGAGAGCAAACCCGCGTCCGTTATCTCTGCCTGCCGGGCAGCCGCTTTACCGGGTCCACTCTGCTGGGCTCGCTCCTCAACGAGCATCCCGAGTGCGCCTCGATCGGGGCCGCCACCGGACTGATCCACAAGGCTGACCTCTCGACCTACCGTTGCTCCTGCGGCGAGCTGTTCCGGGAATGCGAGTTCTGGAACCACATCGCGGCCCGCACCCGTGAGCTCGGGCATCCGGTGAACGTGTTCGAGACCGACTTCTGGAACACGCACCTTCGGCTCTCCCGGAACCGCGTGGCGAACGTCGCCCTGGTTCGCTCGCTGGGATGGGACCCGCTGAACCGGATCCGGGACACGGTCGTCGGCATGCTTCCCGGCGTGGCGACCGCCGTCTCGGATATGGCCTGGAACAGCTGGAGCCTGGCCACCGCGGTCCTGGAGCGCACGGGGAAGACCGTGTTCGTGGATACCGCGCGCGACAGTCAGCGGCCGAAGCGCCTGTCGGGGTTTCCCGATGCTCGACCTCAAGGTGGTGCACCTGGTCCGGGACCCCCGCGGCAACGTGGCGAGCATGCTCAAGCACGCGCCGGGGGACGTCGCCGCCGCGGCACGCCAGTGGGCCCGTGCCAACACGGAGGCCGACAAGGCGCGGCAGTATCTGCCTCCGGACCGCTGGATGTCGCTCCACTACGAAGAGCTCTGCGCCGATCCGGCCGGCGTCCTGGATCGCATCGCCCGCTTCGTGGGCATCGAGGAGGGGAGGATGAAAGAGGGCTTCAAGCCCTCGGGCAGCCACATCATCGGAAACAAGATGCGCATGAAGGGGCTGAGCGAGATTCGGGAAGATCTCTCCTGGAAGACGACGCTCACCAGCGGGCAGCTCTCCACCATTGCCCGAGTGGCCGGGCCCACCAGCCGTCGCATGGGCTACACCTGGCCGTGACGCCACCTCGCTCGGGAGCCCCCCGCGGCCTGACCAAGCGTGCGGTCGGCGGCATGTTCTGGACCTTCTCCGGCACCGGCGTCCAGGTCGGTGTCCAGCTGCTCGCCACGATGGCCCTCGGCCGGCTGCTCACGCCCGCCGAATTCGGTCTCATGGCGGCGGCGACCGTCATCATCGGTGCCTCGCAGATCGTCTCGCAGGTCGGGGTCGGTCCTGCGATCATCCAGCGCCGCGAGCTGAACCCGACCCACCTACGGGTCGCCGTCACCCTGTCGGGCACGCTCGGCCTGATCCTCGGCGCGCTCGTGTGGTTCGGGGCAGGGCGGATCGCGATGTTCTACCGGATGCCGGAGGTGGAGCCGGTTCTTCGGGCGGTCGCCTTCCTGTTTCCTCTCGACGGTCTCAACACCGTTGCCAAGGCGATTCTCACCCGCGAGCTGCGGTTCCGGCTGTACATCGCGCTCGACGTGGCGGCCTACGTGCTGGGCTATGCCGCGGTCGGCGTCATACTGGCGTGGCTCGGCTACGGTGTCTGGGCCCTGGTGTGCGCCAACCTCGCGCAGCTCGGCGTGCGCACGGTCGCCATGTACCTGGCCACGCGGCATTCGCTGCGACCGAGCGTGAATCTCGCCGCCGCCCGCGATCTGCTCAGCTTCGGTTTCGGGCACTCGATGGCGCAGATCGGCACGCTCATCTCCCAGCAAGGCGACAACCTCGTGGTTGGCCGCTGGCTCGGCTCCACCGCGCTGGGCATCTACGGGCGCGCCTATCACCTGATGGTGCTGCCGGCATCCGCTTTCGGCCGGATCATCAACCGGGTGCTGTTCCCGGTCATGTCGCAGGTGCAGGACGAGCGGGAGCGGCTCGCCAATGCGTACGAGCGCGCGCTCGCCATCGTCGCCTTCATCTCGCTCCCATTGAGCGCGTTCCTCTGGGTCGTGGCCCCCGAGTTCATCGCGGTGGTGCTGGGCCCGCAGTGGGGAGCCGTCGTGCTCCCTTTCCGGCTGTTCTCGATCAGTCTCCTGTTCCGCATGAGCAGCAAGATCAGCGATGCCTGCACCAAGGCGGCCGGCGAGGTCTACGTGCGGGCCCTGCTGCAGTACGTCTACGCAGGACTGGTCGTGGTGGGGGCCATCGTCGGACAGCGCTGGGGGGTCGGCGGCGTGGCCGTGGCCGTGTCCATTGCCATGGGCATCAACTGGCTGAGCATGGCCTGGCTCGGCCGCTCCGTCACGGGCCTCACCTGGGCTCGCTTCCTCCAGGCCCAGCTCCCCGCGGCACTGCTGGCGGTGACGGTCGGCGCGGCGGCGGCCGTGGTCGCGTACTGGGCACGCGGGGCCCATCTGGGGACGATTCCGGTACTGGCCACCGCGGGCCTGGCAGCGGTGGCGGTGACCCTCATCGCGTCGAAGCTGGGGCCCGAGCTGTTCCTCGGCTCGCACGGGCTCTGGGCCATCACCCACGCGGGGGAGCTGCTCCGCGGCGGCGGCCGTGGCCGCAGGGCGGCGGCGCGGGACGTGCCGGGCGATCAGCTGGCGTCGGCCGGGGAGCCCAGTACGGAGTAGGAGCCGTTCTGACGGTGGTGGGCGCTCAGCGGCTGTCTGTCGACTCCACGGCGGCGTCCGGACGCACCATCGGCGGACAGCGATACACCTGAAGGTACTGCTGCCGGAAGTCGAGCCGGCCCCGGCCCACCGTGTTCCGCATCTGGCAATTCCGATACATCCAGTCCGCCAGTCCCCCCGGCCTCAGGTTGGTGCGGAACGCGTGCGCGGGGGCGGGGGCGACGACCCACAACGCCGCACCGCCCGCGCTCCGAGCCCCACCGACCGCCTCCTCGAGCGGTGCGGGGTTCGGGCGGAGCTTCAGCACCTCGCGACCGTTCAGGTAGTGCGCCAGCACCATCGGCTGATCCGAGTACACGATGTCGCCCTCGGAGAGCCGCGGCGCCAGCCACTGCGCTACGCCCCTGAAATCGAACCGCCGTCCATTGCGGTACTGGGACAAGAGCGTCGGGGCGCCGGAGAGTATGAACAGCGCGACGATGGTGGCCGGCACCAGCCAGCGCGGGGGCGTGCGCCAATCGACCTGCCATACCCGGTCGAGAAACAGCCCCGCGCCGATGAAGAAGACCGGGGCCGAGGGCAGGAGGTAGTATGTGGAGACGGGAGTCCGGGCCGAGATGAGGGCGATGAACGCCAGTGGAAAGATCGCCAGGCTCGCGAGGAATGCGCCCAGCGTCCGGTCGCGCTCCCGCCAGAGCAGGTAGACGCCGACCGCACCCGCCATCGCCACCGGAATGGTCAGACCCTCCAGGTACGCCGTGAGCAGGGCCAACTGCTTGATTCCCGGCGCGCGCTTCGGGCCGCGAAGGAATTGTCCCATCCCCGGATTCTTGTCGTGCATGGACACCCACTCCTGGAAGAGCGGGAGGAGGCGAATGGCGACAACCACGGCCAGGACGACGGCGATGCCGGCAGCCCAGCGGAAGCCGGTGTGCTTCCAGGCCTCCTTGAGATAGCCGGGCCGCAGGTAGGTGAACGCGAGCCAGATCGCGGGTCCTCCGACGAGGAGGATCGAGACGGGGTGGGCGAGTACCGCGAGCGCGGCAGTCGCGACGCCAAACAGGAGTGCCCGCCGATTGTTGTCGCGGATTCCCAGGTAGAGCGCGTACGGATAGATGGCTGAGAACAGGAAGACCAGCGACCAGTAGCGGGCGAACTGCGAGTAGAACACGTGGAGGCCGCTCACCGCCAGCAGCAGGGCGGACAACAGCGCGGCACGGGTCCCGACGAGGCGCCGGGTGACATAGTAGAGGGCGGGCACCGCGAGCACGCCGAAGATCGCGGGGAGGATGCGGAGGCCCAGCTCGTCCAATGGCCGGAAGGGACCGATCACATAATAGTTCAGCAGATATCCCAGAGGGCGCGAATTGCTCCAGCGCGGCCGGAGCGAGTCGCGCAGGGTGAACATCTCGGTCGCCTCGAAATTCCACTCTCCGAGCCGCCAGAAGCGGAGCACGAGGGCGAGCACGGTGAGCGCGGCGATCACGAGAGCGGGATCGAGGCCCTTCCGTCCGGTGGTGTCCGCGGTCATTCCCTCTCCAGACATCATGGGTGGGTTCTCCTGGCCGAAGTCCGTCCCCGGCGTGTGGTTGCGGGCGAAAACCAGCCCGGGAAGGATGGCTGGTGAATGTCGCGGGGCGGGGTTCCCATCGGTAGGGTCGCGAGGATGCAAGCGCTTGCACCACCCTGTCTCCCGCGGATTCCCCTTGACAAATGTGATGGCTGTCACCATCCTTGTCGCGTCGCGAGCTCAAGACAATGAGATGACACCACCCCGGTGCTCATTCCTTCGCGGCCTGGACGACTAATCCTTTAGTCATCAGCGTACCCGGCACCCCCAAAACACAACCATAGGGATCGGCAGATAACCTGCCAATCTCAGCGCGTCAGGACTCATCTACGATGAGCCACCGCCTAGGCCGTTGCCGAGCGTTGGCCCCTCGCCTGCCGCGACAAATGTGTCCCTCCCAACCCATTTGGACCGGAGAGAGGAAGAGCCTGCGTATGGCCTGCAGCTTCAAGTTGTCCCGGCGGATCGCGCGCCTTCGAGCGCCCCTGTTCGCCTCCCTGATCGTTACCCTCGTCGCCTGCGATACTTCCGAGTCGCTCGACCCCATCAGCAGCAGCACCCCGGCAGAGACCGTCGAAGAAGTCGTCCTTGCTGAATCGGACACCGAGCTGGCCGCGGCCAGCTTCGCCGGCGGCATTCCGATCGGAATGGCGGCGCAGCCGGTCAGCGAGTTCGGGCAGCGGTTCACCGGCGGCAAGCGCACCATTGGACCGGGCCAGCTCCTGACCGAGCTGTCACAGATCCGCTCGCGTGGTGGCCGAGTGATCCTCATGTTCGCCGGACATCCCCGCAACTATCGCGACGGAAACAACCACTTCAGCTTCGAGAAGTGGAAGGGCCGGGTCGATGATTACAAGCGGCTCGACTTCGACCAGTACGTCAAGGACGGCACCGTCGTCGGCCACTACCTGATCGACGAGCCGAACGACCCGCGCAACTGGGGCGGCAAGCCGGTCCCGGCCTCTATGGTCGAGCAGATGGCCAAGTACAGCAAGGACCTCTGGCCCGGCATGGCCACCATCGTCCGGGTCGCGCCCGATTATCTGGACAACGACCACAGGTATCTCGACGCCGCCTGGGCCGCGTATCTCTGGCGCCATGGCAACGTCAACGACTACCTCCGGCGCAACGTGGCCGAGGCTCAGAAGCGCGGCCTCCAGCTGGTGGTCGGCCTCAACGTGATCGACGGGGGCAATCCGAAGAAGACTCCCATGAGCGCGAGGGAAGTAGAGGAATGGGGCTCGGCGATGCTGGATAGCTCCTACCCGTGCGCGTTCATCATGTGGACGCACAACTCCACCTACCTGCGGTCCAGCGGCATGCCGGATGCGATGGACGCCCTCAGCCGCAAGGCGAAGAACCGCAGCACCAAGAGCTGCAAGGGCTGAGCACTTTAGGCAGGTCGAGACACGAGACGGGGGCCGCGGTCGAACGCGGCCCCCGTCCTTTTGTCGGGCGATGGGTGCAGTGGGCTACCAGCCGCCCTTACGGAAGAGAATCACCGGGATGGTCCGGAGCATGATCCGCAGGTCTTCCCAGAGGCTCCGGCGGCTGATGTACTCCAGGTCGTAGCGGACCTTGGTCCGCACGTCCTCCAGCGAGCGATCGTAGTGGTGGTTGATCTGGGCCAGGCCCGTGATCCCCGGCTTGGCGCGCTGCCGCAGGGGATACTCGCTGATGTGCCCCCGGAGCTCGGCGAAGATGGTGGGCCGCTCGGGCCGGGGCCCCACGATGTTCATCTCGCCCCGCAGCACGTTGAGCAACTGGGGGATCTCGTCCAGCCGGTACTGGCGGAGGAAGCGGCCCACCGGGGTGATCCGGGGGTCGTTCTGGGTGGCCCACACCGCGCCGGTGCTCTGCTCGGCGTCCACCCGCATGGTGCGGAACTTGTAGATGGTGAAGGGCCGGCCGCCGAGGTCCACGGCGCGCCGATGGTTGCCGGCGTCGGTGCCCGGGACGCGGCGGTCGAGGCCCACCCGCTCCTGGGTGTAGAGCACGGGCCCCCGCGACGTCAGCTTGATGGCGACGGCGATCAAGAGCAGCAGCGGCAGGACGGCGATCAGCGCCAGCAGCGCGAGCACGAAGTTGAGCCATCGGCTGATCGTGGCGGCGGCGCCGCGTGCTTCCACAGGCGCGTCCGCTGAGACGTCCGCCGAGGCGGCGGCGAGGAGGTCTCGCGCCTTCGCGCGCACCGAGGGAGACTCGGTGCCCGATCCTGCGCGTTCGGCCAGCGCATCCATCCAACGTGTCAAATCAGAGCGTCCGTTACTGGAGGACTGGAGCCGGGGGATACCCAGTGGCGCATTTTCGCACGATCCATGCCCGGGGTTGGGCATCGGGAATCGGCTTTCGTGGGGCACTCAAATACATTATAGCGCATACACTTATGGTAGCTAGCTCATCTTGATTCTAGGTCAGGGCCTTCCCGTCCTGTGGTAAATCGCCCACATCGGGCGTCGCGCGCGGTGACACTTTCACGCTCGGAGCGCCCACCATCGGATCACCAGAGTGGCGCTCAGCGCGAGCAGCAGGTGGACCGCGCCGGTACTCACCGAAGCGAAGAACACCAGTGTGATCCACGTGAGCAGCGACACGATTGCGGCCAGCAGCGTGAGCGACATCGACTCCTCCGGAGACTCGATCCACGAGTGCGTTGACGAGGGACCACCCCGTTCCTATCTTACTTCTCGCGGTGACGGGGAGCCACATTATTGAGCCAACAGGTCCGATGATGGGTCCGAATGCCGTGGCGGATGCCATGCCCCTCGGGGGAAGGCAGAAGTCAAGGTGAGGACGCCGAGCATTCTCATTGGGCTTCAATAATCCTCTTCGTTGCCGTCCTAGACGCCGATCTCTTCACGAGGTCGGCGTTTTTGTCGCGCGGTCGGAGTGGATCGTCGCCCTAGCCCCCGCTCTCCGGACCCCCCATTTTCCTCTCCATGCCAAGAGCGAGCGTCACCCGCAAGGTCCACTTCAACGCGGCCCACCGGGTGCACAACCCCAAATATTCCGATCAATGGAATCAGGACATGTTCGGAGAGTGTAACAATCCGAACTATCACGGCCACAACTACGAACTCGAGCTCACGGTGGAAGGTGAGATCGACCCCGAGACCGGCTATGTGCTCGACCTCAACCAGCTGAAGCGGATCGCGGAGGAGCGGCTGCTCCGTCGTCTCGACCACAAGAACCTGAATCTCGACGTGGAGTGGTTCCGGGACCTGATTCCCACCTCGGAGAACGTGGCCCTGGTCTGCTGGCGGGAGCTGCGGGCCGCCCTTCCCGAGACCCTCACCCTGCGGCTCCGCCTCTGGGAGACGCCGAGGAACTATGTCGACTATCAAGGCGCATAGGGACCGCGAGGTCTCTCACTCGGAGCCGTTCGCCGAAAAGGTCCGTGACATTCTCGCCGCCCTGGGGGAAGATCCCTCCCGGGAGGGTCTGGCAAAGACACCCCAGCGGGTGGAGTCCTCCCTCCGATGGCTGACCCAGGGCTACCGGATGTCGGTGGAGGACGCGATCGGTGACGCGGTGTTCGAGGAAACCCATCAGAGCATGATCATGGTGCGCGACATCGAGCTGTACTCGATGTGCGAGCACCACCTGCTGCCGTTCTTCGGCCGGGCCCACGTCGCCTATATCCCCGACGGGAAGATCCTGGGACTCTCCAAGGTGGCGCGCATCGTGGACGTCTTCGCCCGACGGCTGCAGGTGCAGGAGCGCATGACCGACCAGATCGCCGACGCGGTCATGGACGTGTTGCGTCCGACCGGCGTCGGGGTCGTCATCGAGGCGGCGCACTTCTGCATGATGATGCGGGGAGTGGAAAAGCAGAACTCGCGCACGGTTACCAGCGCGCTCCGCGGCATCTTCCGGGACGACTCCAAGACCAGGGTCGAATTTCTCCGCCTGGCCCACGGCGGACGCAACAGCGAGTGACCGCCCTCGCGGGACGGCTGGCGCTCGTCACCGGCGCGTCCCGGGGCATCGGCGCCGCCACGGCCCGGGCACTCGCCGGTGCTGGCGCCCGGGTGGTGCGTGTGTCGCGCTCGCTTCCGCCCCCCGGCGATGACCGCTACCTCGATCATCCCTGCGACCTGACGGATCCCGCCGCGGTGGACGCGCTCGCCGCCCGGGTGCTGGGTGCGGAAGGCGTACCCGCGGTCGTGGTCAACAGCGCCGGCGTCTTCCTGCTGCAACCGCTCGAGCGCACCACGCCGGCCGAATTCGACGAACAGGTCGCGGTCAATCTGCGCGGCTCGTTCCTGCTGGCCCGGGCGTTCCTCCCGCCCATGCGCGAGGCCGGCGGCGGCAGCTTCATCAGTGTCGGCAGCGTCGCCGATCACACCGCGTTCCCCGAGAACGCCGCCTACGGTGCCAGCAAGTACGGCCTGCGCGGCCTCCACGAGGTCCTCGCCGCGGAGTACCAGGGCAGCGGGGTGCGCGTGACGCTGGTCTCTCCCGGGGCGACGGACACCACGGTCTGGGATCCGTTCGCACCGGAGCAGCGTCCGGGATTTCCCTCGCGCACCGCCATGCTGCGGCCCGAAGACGTGGCGGATGCGATCCTGTTCGTCGCCACCCGGGCGGACCACGTGCATGTGGACTGGCTCCGGTTGCAACCGTCCGGCCGTACGCGGCGCGGCCCCGATCCCTCCCGCAACGATGCCTGACCGGCTCTCGACTTCCCGCAGCCGCCCCGCACGACGCCTGGGCTTCCTCCTCCTGGTCTCATCGCTCCATGCGATGCCCGCGGCCTCGCAGGGTACCCTCCCCCCCTGCCGGACAGCGCGGGCTGGGGCGTCCACGTCCTCGCCGCAGCTCGCGATCCCGGGGGCACGCTCTGGCTGGGCACCTATGGCAAGGGCATCTACCGGCTGGCGCCGGGCGCCAGGCGCTGGGACGTGATCCGGAGCGACACTACGCCCGGGGCGCTCTCCTGGGACTTCGTACAGGCTTTCGCCTTCGGGCCGCGGGGTCAGATCTGGTACGGCACGGTGGGGAACGGCTGGGGGCTGTCTGTGGACGGCGGGAAGACCTGGAAGACCTGGACCTATGACCAGCTCGGCCCCGAGTGGCAGTACGTCGCCGCGGGAGGGATCGCGGCGCGAGGCGATACCACCGTGATCGCGACGGCGGATGGGCTCCAGGTCACCACCGACGACGGCGCACACTGGACCGCGATCGTGGACTCGGTCGGCCCAGCGGCGCGGGGACCGGCCGACACCGCGCTGCCGCTGCTCCCCAACGAATACGTGCGCAGGCTGGCCCTCGACGATCGCGGGTGGATCGTCTCCACACTCCGCGGCGACCAGCGCCTGCGGCACACCGGCGCGGGATGGATGGTCGAGCCGGCGGATGGCGTGGCGTTTCCACCACCCGACTCGGTGCGTCTGGGCGGGCGCGTCTATCGCGGCAGTCCCTGTGGGCTGCGTCCCCCGACGGACACGCCTCCGTGTCTCCGTGGCAAAGCGTCCGCAGCGAGCCCGCCGGCGGCACCCCTTACGGTCTGGCTCGCGCGTCCCATCGCAGCCCGCGACAATGCGCTGATCGATCAGACCTACCGCTACGGCTCGACCATGGGCGGGAACTTCCAGCAGCATCAGGGTGTCGAGTTCAACAATCCGGACGGCACCCCCGTGCTGGCCGCCGGCCCGGGCACGGTGGTGCACGCGGGGAGAGCGGAGGCGGGGGCGCTCACGGTCTCCATCCGGCACGACACCACCGTTACCAAAGATGGCGTGCGGTATCGGCTCTACTCCACCTACTACCACAACTCGTCGCTGCTGGTGAGCGTCGGCGACCGGGTGCGCACCGGCCAGGAGATCGCCCGGGTGGGCAACACCGGTCGCGCGACGAACGATCACCTGCACCTGGAGCTGTCCATCTCGCCCACCGATTCCCTGGGCGCCATCGTGGATTCGACCCAGCGGTTCCCGCCCTACACCACGAACGCCGAGCTTTGGGTGGAGCCGTTGCCGGGCACCGGGATCGTGGCAGGGCGGGTCGTGGATGCCCGCGGCGCTCCGGTGAAGCAAGCGCGCATCTACGGCATCACGAAGCGAGCGCCGCTGGAGACGCCGTTCTCCTTCGCGGAGACCTACGGCGACAAGGGGCATTCGCATCCGCTCTACGAGGAACACTTCGCGGTGGGAGACGTGCCGGCCGGACGCTACGTCGTGGGGACCGAGATCGGTGGAAAGCGCGTGTTGCGCCAAATCACGGTCGTCCCCGGTAAGCTCACCTGGGTGGTCTTCCGGCCGTAGCCGGCATGTTCATCGAGCTCACCGATCATCTCCGCTGTCCGGCCGATCACGCCGAGAGCTACCTCGTCCTCCTGCCCGACCGGATGGACGGTCGCTCGGTGCGCGAGGGGCGGCTCGGTTGCCCGGTGTGTGGCCGGACCTATTCGCTGGTGAACGGGATCCTGGATTTTGGCGGCGAGATCCCCGACCCTCCGGGTTCTACCCTGCTGGAGCCGGAGGCGCTGACGGCGCTCGTGGGTCTCAGCGGCCCCGGTGGCTACCTGGTACTGGTGGGCAGTCCCGCAGATCGCTGGCCGGAGGTGAGCGAGCTGAACCCCGGTGTCGGACTGGTGGCGGTGAATCCCGGACCGGAGATCGAGGAGGCGCCCGGCATCAGCATCATCCGAAGCGCCGTGCTGCCGCTCAAGGCGCGATCGATGCGCGGTGTCGTGCTGGGAAGCCCCTACGGGGACGACGCGCGCTGGATAGCCGAAGCGGTGCGAGTGGTGCTGCCCGGACTGCGGGTCGCTGGTGAGGGTGCGGTCCCGGCGTCGGGGATCGACCTCATGGCATCCGCGGGCGGGGTCTGGGTCGGGACACCGCGCCGCTGATATCGTGAGCTTGGCCGCCGTCTACTTGTCCACGTAGAGGGCTTCGATCGCGAGACGGTGGCGCTGCTCGACGACTCGCCGCCGGACCTTGAGGGTCGGCGTCAGCTCCCCCGCCTCCACCGTGAAATCCTCCGCCAGGATGAGGAGCTTCTTCGGCATCTCGTACTGGGCCAGGTCCCGCAGCGTCATCCGCACCTCCCGCTCGATCTTCTGCCGCACGTCGGGATGGCCCAGCAGCTGCTCGAGATTGCCGTCGGGCAGGCCCTTGTACTCCGCCCAACCCTTCACCTGAGCCGGGTTGGGCACCACCAGCATGATCGGAAACGGCCGCCGGTCGCCCACCATCACCGCGCTGGCGACGAACTTGCTCGACTTGGCCAGGATCTCGATCGGCTGCGGCGCGATGTTCTTGCCCCCGGCCGTCACGATCAGGTCCTTCTTGCGGTCGGTAATACTCAGGAAGCCGTCGGCGTCGATCATCCCGATGTCGCCGGTGTGGAACCACCCGTCCGCGTCGATCGCCTCCGCCGTCGCCTCCGGCTTGTTGAAGTACCCGCACATCACGTTGGGCCCCCGGGTCACGATCTCACCGTCGGGTGCGATGCGGATCTCCACCCCCGGGATCGCCCGGCCGACGGTGCCGAGGCGATGGTGCTGAAAAGTGTTCACCGCCATCACCGGCGAGGTCTCGGTGAGCCCGTATCCCTCGAGTATCGGGAGCCCTGCCGCATAGAAGAACCGGGCGATCTCGGCAGAAAGCGGTGCGCCACCGGAAATGAAGAATCGAATACGCCCCCCGGTCCGGGCTCTCAGCTTGGCGAAGACGAGGCGGTCCGCGACCGCACGCTGGAGCTGCAAGAGGGGCGGCACCGGGCGCCGCTCGATCGTGGCCTCCGCCCAGCGCTCGCCCACGTCCCGGGACCAGGCGAAGAGGCGCTTTCGGAAGCTGGAGGCCGATCGCACGTTGTCCAGCACCCTGCCGTAGATCTTCTCGTAGAGCCGGGGCACCGATGCCATCAGGTGCGGGCGGATCTCCAGCATGTCGGCCGGCACCGTGTCCACGCTCTCGGCGTAGTTGATGATCACGCCCGCGTGGAACATGCAGTAGTGCCCGAACATCCGCTCGAAGATGTGGGACAGCGGCAGGAACGAGAGGCACTCGTCTTCGGCGGTGAAACTGAAGAGATCGACCGACGTCGTCACGTTAGAAGCGATGTTGCCGTGGCTCAGCATCACGCCCTTGGGGTCGCCCGTGGTGCCCGAGGTGTAGATCAGCGTCGCGAGGTCGTCCGGTTTCGCTTCGAGCGCGGTTCGGCGCCAGTCGGGATACCGTGCCCGTCCGGCGCGGCCCCGGCGCAGCACTTCACCGAACGGGAGCACCCCGGATCCGGTCGCATCCTCGTCGAGGACGATGACGTGCGCCAGGGCGGGGAGCTGGCCGCGGATCGCCATGACCTTGTCCAGTTGCGCCGCGCTCGACACCAGGATCGCAACAGCACCCGAGTCGCGGAGGATGTACTGGGCCTGCCGGGGCGGAAGGGTGGGATAGATCGGGACATCGGTGCAGCGAGCCGCGAGACAGGCGTAGTCGGCAATGGCCCACTCGGGCCGGTTCTCCGAGAGGATCGCCACGCGATCGCCCGGACGCACGCCCAGCTCCTGGAGGCCGATGCTCAGGTCCTGCACCTGCTCGGCCAGGTCGCGATAGCCGATATCCACCCAGCGGCCGCGTCGCTTGGCGCGGAGTGCCACGGGGCGGCCGGCGTACCGCTCCAGCGCCTCGAAATAGAGCTGATTGAGGGTCCGCGGCGTGGCGCCTCCTACTGGAACAGGATGACGAAGCGCTGTCCCGAGCCGGGAACGACCGCGCCTCGGAGCCGATTGGCCCGGACCTCGACGATGGCGGTGTCCGGCGGCACCTGCCCGGTCGCCACGCTCAGGGCCGCGGTGGCCACACCTTCCGCGGTGGTCCGTACCGTGTCGCTCTGGTCGCCGTTCGCCAGTTGGACGAGCGGGGGTGTTCCGGCAATCGGCTGGGTGATGTCGAAGATCACGTCCTGAGCTTCGACCGGTCCCGGCGGAGTCCGGCTGTCGATTCGAACGGTCGGGTTGGCGGGGACGGGAGCGGCCAGCGGAACGGTGAACACCGAGTCGCCGACGATGACGATGGTGTCGGCCGGCGCGCGGACGGTGAAGTCGATCTGCGCGGAGGTGAGCGAGCCGACGGCTGCCTGGACCCGAGCCTCTCCGGACGTGACGCCCGTCGCCAGCCCCGCGGCGTCCACGCTCAGCGCCGCGCTGCTGGTGAGCCACTCGATCGCGGCGTCCACGGTCTCGCCGTCGGCATCGAGCGCACGAGCGGAGAGCTGGACCTGCTCACCCACCTCGAGGGTGGTGATGGCGGGGGTCTGAAGCTCCAGCGCGACCACCCCGCCCTGGCCCTCCTCGAGGGTACTGCACGCCGCCACCGCGAGAAGCGGGAGCAGGCGGCGCCATCGCCTCACAGGGTCTCCTGCGCCGGGGTGCTTGCGATGTCCCGGAGGGCGCTCTCCGCATGGCGGATCCACCGCTCGGCATCGGGGCCCTTTGGCGGGCGGGCCAGGAACGCGCGCAGATGTTCGGCCGCCTGCTGGGGGTCGCCCCGCTTCAGGAGCAGGAACGCCACGCCGTAGTGGGCTCCCACGAGGCTCGGATCCAGCTCCAGGGCGCGCTTGTAGTGCCGGATGGCCTCCTCGGGCTGGCCGGTCTTGGTGAACGCGATGGCCATGTTGAGAAGGATGCGCGAATCGCTGGGGTTGTCCCGGAACGCCAGGCGGTAGGAGGTGAGCGCCGCCTCGTAGTCCCCCTGTCGCTCCAGGGCCAACCCCTCGTTCAGATAGTCGAGACGCTGCGGCTGCAACGTCTCGCGGGATGGCTGGCCGAACATGCGTCTCCAGAAACTCATGGGACGGTGGCTTCTCCGAGCAAAGTCGAACGGGGACAACGCGTTGGGCTACCGCGAATCTAGTGATCACCGACGGTCGCCGCAACGCGCGCCCGCGGTTGCCGGACCCCGCGATCGGGCGTAGGTTGGAACAGGGCAACCGGGAGGCATGCATGCGTCGCAGCCAACCCCCTACATCCAGGGGCGTGCTCGAAGTGGATTGGCCGTTCTTCGGCGAGCTGTGCCGCGCCCTGGCTCTGCGGGTGGCCCGCGACTACGAGCCCGAGATCGTCCTGGGCATCGCCAAGGCCGGTGTCATCCCCGGCGTGGTCGTGGCCTCCATCCTTCAGACCGAGTTTACCTCGATGGCGGTGACACGCCGGGAGGCCGGGGCGCAGCCCGTACTGGTCTCCGGGCCTCCGCCCACCATCCGCGGCCGCCGCGTGCTGGTAGTGGACGAAACCTGCGACACGGGCAGCACCATGAAGCTCGCGCTGAGCGAGATCCGGGCGCTCCACCCCGCCGAAGTGCGCTCGGCGGTCTCCTTCAAGACCGGGGACTACGCCCCCGATTATCACGCCTTCGAGACCGAGAATTTCATCATTCTCCCCTGGGACCGCGAGATCATCCAGGGCGGCGAGCTGGTGATGCGCCCCGACTACGCGGCCCGCCTCTGATCCGTTGCAACCCCAGGAGGGCCTGGACCGTCTAAACAGGGTCTACATTCCGGAGAGACTCCGATGCAGGTCCTGCCGACACTGGCCCTGGGATTCCTGTTCCTTCCCACCTCCGCCCTGGCCCAGCAGGCCGAGCGGTACACCCTCGACGGCGACGACGTAGCGGTCTACAACCTGGCCGGCACCCTCACCGTGGAGCCCGGCACGGGCGCGGTATCGGTGGACCTGGTCCGCGGCGGCGCGGACGCCGCCCGATTGCGGGTGGAGCAAGGGGAGCTCGACGGGAGGGAGACCCTGCGGGTCATCTACCCCAGCCAGTCCATTGCCTATGCCGGGATCGAGGGCGGCTCCTCCACCACGCTCAAGGTCCGGGAGGACGGGACCTTCGGGGACGGGGACTCGGACCGCCACAACCGGGGCCGTACCGTGAGGGTCTCCTCTCGCGGCAGCGGGCTCCAGGCCCATGCTGATCTCAAGGTCAGCATGCCGGCTGGGCACCGGGTGGCACTCTATCTCGCGGTCGGAAACGTCTCGATCACCAACGTGAACGGGGAGTTGCTGGTGGACGCGCACTCGGCGCCGGTGACCGCGTCGGGGACCAAGGGCACCCTCGTGCTCGACGTTGGGTCCGGGCCGGTCAGGGTGACCCGGGCCGAAGGCGAAGTCAACGTGGACACCGGCTCGGGCCCGGTCCAGGTGACCGGGTTCAGCGGCGGTGAGCTCCACATCGACACCGGCTCGGGCGGGGTGACCGGAAGCCAGCTCAAGGCCGACGCGATCCACATCGACACCGGCTCGGGTGACATCGAGCTGACGGCGGCCGTCGCCCCGACCGTGGCGCTGGAAACCGGCAGCGGGAGCGTCGGCGCCGATCTGCGCGGGCCGGTGAGCGAGCTGTCGGTGGAGACAGGATCGGGCGACATCTCGGTGCGGGCGCCGGCCTCGCTGGCGGCGCAGGTCGAGATCGAGACGGCGAGCGGGGAGATCGAGACCGATTTCCAGCTTCAGGTGACCCGGCACTCCCGGGACCACGTGGTCGGGCAGATCGGCAGCGGCAGCGGACGAGTCGAGATCGAGACCGGGTCCGGCGACGTACGCCTGATCAAGAACCCGAACTGACCCCCAGAGCCTCGGTGTAGCCCGTGCCTTGAGCCATGCGATCGTACAGGGTGCTCAAGGTCTCGGGCGAGCCGGCCAGGAACCTGCACCGCGCATCGCCCCGCGAGCGGCACTCCACCTCCATCACCGCCACCAGCCCGTCCGAGAGCCGGCCGAAGAAGTCCGCCAGCATCCCACAGGTGAGATGGCAGGAGGGGAACTCATTCCCTCCGGACTCCACCGCCTCCGCCCATTCCACCGAGTCCAGGGCCAGAACGGCCTCGCCCAGCTGCGTCGCCGTGAGCCGACCCCACCCTTGGTCGGCAAAGAATGCCGACAGCGTCTCGCTCAGGAACCCGGCATCGAGATCGCTGGGCTCTTCAACGCCGCGGTTGGCCAGCAGCCATTCCCGGAACTCGCCGAACAGCTCCTCACCCCCGGCGAACCCCGCCTCCTGGAGGTAGGTGGATGCCTGGAGTCCGGTGTCGCGCTCGAGCGCGGAGCGAAGCTGGTGGAGCACCCGGCGGCCGAGCCGGAGGCCGCCGTGATGAGGGCGAGGCTGATCGGTAGTCATGGGCGATGGGGTTTGAGGACGCTGCATCTTAGGACCCGGAACCGACGCGACGCAAGAGCTCGCTTTCGTCGATCACCTCCACGCCCAGCTCCTTTGCCTTCTCCAGCTTGCTCCCGGCGTCGTCGCCAGCGACCACGGCATCCGTCTTCTTGCTGACGCTTCCCGCGACTCGGCCGCCGGCCGCCTCGATGAGTCCGGTGGCCTCGCCACGAGACAGCGTCGGCAGGGTCCCGGTCAGCACGTAGGTCTTTCCCGACAGTGCGCCGTCGGCACCGGCGGCGCCCGGCTCGCTGAAGGTGAGCCCCGCGTGCTCCAGCCGGCCCACCAGCTCCACGTTGCGCGGCTCGGCGAAGAAGGCCGCCACCGCGGCCGCGATCGTGGGCCCGACTCCCGGCACGGCGTTGATGGCCGCTTCCGTGGCCGCCATCAGCGCCTGCATGGTGCCGAACCGGCGCGCCAGGAGAACGGCGACGGTCTTGCCCACGTGGCGGATGCCCAGGCCGAACAGCAGGCTGGACAGTGGCCGGCTCTTCGAGGCCTCGATCGCGGCGACCAGCTGATCTGCGGATTGCCGGGCGAACCGGTCGAGCTCGATCAGCTGCTCGCTTCGGAGCTGGTAGAGGTCCGCCACGTTGCCGATGAGCCGGACGTCGAGCAGCTGGCGCACCCGCTCGTAGCCCAGGCCGCGGATGTCCATGGCGCCGCGGGAAGCGAAGTGGACGATGGATTCCAGGATGCGGCCCGGGCAGGACGCGTTGGGGCAGTATCGCATGATCTCGTCCGGTGGCCGCTCCACCGGCGTGCCGCATGCGGGGCAGCGATCCGGCATCCGCCACGGCGCCGACCGGGTCTTGGGGTCCACGCCCTCCAGCAGCGGCCGCACGACCTGAGGGATCACCTCGCCGGCGCGAATCACCTCGACCCGATCGCCCTCCCGGATGTCCTTCTGGGCGATCAGCTCCTCGTTGTGCAGCGTGGCGGCGCTGACGGTGACGCCGGTGATCTGCACCGGCTCCAGGGCCGCCCATGGGTTGAGGGCGCCGGTGCGACCCACGTTGATCTCGATCCGGTTCAGCCGAGTGACGGCCACCTCCGGCGCGAACTTCCGGGCGATCGCCCAGCGAGGCTCCCGCCCGCCGACCACACCCAGCTCGGCGTGCAGCGACAGGCGGTCCACCTTGACGACCACGCCGTCGGCCTGAAACGGCAGATGGGGAAGGAGGTGCTCGAAGGACGCGACCTTCTGCTGCACGCCGTCCAGCGTCTCGAACCGCTCCCGGTGCGGCTCCACCTGAAAGCCCCAGGCGTCGAGCAGATCGAGCACCTCCCAGTGGGTGCTGGCGGGCAGCGTACCTTCGATCGGCTCCACCGAGAAGGCGAACATGCGGAGCCGGCGCTTGCGGGTGAGTGCCGGATCGAGCATGCGAAGCCCGCCCGCCGCCGCATTCCGCGGGTTGGCGAAGAGCGGCTCGCCCTCGCGCTCCCGCGCTTCGTTTACCCGCTTGAAGCCGGTGTAGGGGAGGTACACCTCCCCCCGGACCTCCATCAGCCGGGGCCAGCCCCGGCCCTTCAGGCTGAGTGGGACATCGGCGATGGTCCGGAGGTTGGCGGTGATGTTCTCGCCGATGATGCCGTTGCCGCGCGTCGCGCCGACCGTCAGGCGGCCCGCCTCGTACGTCAGGCTCACCGCCGCGCCGTCGATCTTGATCTCGGTGGTGTAGCCGGCCGTCCGCACCTCGGGGACGATCCGGGCGCTGCGCTCCTCCCACGCCGTCAGCTCCTCGGCGGAGAAGGCGTTCGCCAGCGACAGCATCGGCCGCTTGTGGGTGTATTTGGCCAGCGCGCTGGCGACGGGCGCGCCGACCCGTTGGGTGGGACTGTCGGGGGAGAAGACTTCGGGGTGCTCCGCCTCGAGCGCCTGAAGCGCGCGAAAGAGGCGGTCGTACTCGGCGTCGGAGATCTCCGGCACGTCCAGCACGTAGTACGCGTAGTTGGCGCGTTCGATCTGCTGCCGCAGCGAGGCCGCCTGGTCGGCCGCGCGCGAGCTCACCGCGAGGCGGCCTCCTGGCTCAGGACCGCCTGTGCCACGCCGGAGAGGCGTCCGATCTCGGGAGAGACATCCGCGCCGACGTCGGGGTCGTCCTCCAGCCCCGCGCGCGGGGGATACGCGGAGAGCAGATTGCGCAGGAACCCGATGAGTGCGGCCTGCTCCCGCTCCCGGCGCCGCAACGCGGTGTTCTCGCCTCGCTGCTGCCGGAGCTTCTCGAAGCGGTGGGCGTTGCGCAGCGCCTTGGCGGTGAGGTTGGCCACCACCTGGCAGAACTGGAGGTCGGCCGCCGAGAAGGCCGGGCCGTCGCGGAAGGTGCGCAGCAGGATCGCGCCGATGGTGGTGCCGCGCCAGGAGAGCGGAATCGCGGTAATGGATTTGACCCGGCGGGCGGTCAGGGCTCCCCGCGCCGGGCTCAGCGACGGGTCGCTGGCCGCGTCGGCGATGAAGACCGTCTCGCCGGTCTGAATCGCGCGCTGCAGCTCGGGATAGCGGTCGAGGTCCACAACATAGTTCCGGATGCCGGGGTCCTCGTAGCTCGCTACCAGCCGCACCCGGCGTCCCCCGCGCTCCGCGAGGAAGATCGAGCAGCGGTCGAGACCGAAGGTCTCGCCCAGTCGCAGCGCCACCGACTGCACGATGTCCGCGAAATGGAGCGTGCCGCTGATCTCCTGAAGAATCTCGATCACTGCCAGAAGATGCTTGCGCTCCTGCTCCAGCGCGTTGAGCCTGTTCTGCAGCCGTTCGACTTCATCCATAGCCGGTGCCGCGGTCATGTGGGTATCCAGGGTGGATGTCTAGGCTGATAATAAGGATCTCGCGGCGGGGCGAAAGCCGTGAATCAGCCTGCAGTTCCGGTGTCAAATCCCTGGGGTGTCTCGATGGTTGACGCCATCCGGGGCCCCGCTAGGTTGAACCGGGGCCCGCTAGGTCTTGTCCCCGATCCGTTTGGCCAGTGCCGCCGCGCGTTCCCGATACAGCGGATCGAGCAGCTCGCGGTCGGGTAGCGAGTCGATCCGTGCCAACTGGTCCCGCGCCTCCTGGTACCGCTTCCGGTCGGCGTAGATCCTCGCCAGCTCCAGGCGGTGATAGATCCGGGCGGGGTCGAGCTCGACCGCCTTCTGCAGGTTGCGGATCGCCTCTTCCCATGAGGCCTGGCTGAAGATGCCCGCCCCGAGAAAGCTCTTGGCGAAGAACCGGCTGAGTCCCGAGAGCCGCATGATCTCGGCGTTCCAGCGGCCCAGGACGTGGTAGGCGCCGTCGTACGTGGGGTCGATCTCGATGGTGCGGAGCGCCTCCGCGCGGATGATCTTGGCGCGCCGGATCCGCTCCTTCTTGCCCATGCCGAGCGAGGCTCGGCCGACCGTGGCGGCGACGGCGAAGTGGCCTTCGGGCCGCAGGGAATCCGCCGCCAGCGCGCGCCGGGCGAGCACCTCGGCGCGAGCGAACAGCGAATCGCGCTCCCCGCTCTCGACGCTGTCGGGAATCTGCTCCCCCTGATCGAGCAGGGCGAAGGCCGCGCGCCAATTGGCGTCGTAGTCGGTGGAGTCCAGCGCCAGGGCCGCCTCGAAGTGGGCCAGGCCGGTGCGGAGGTCGTGGGCCGCGATGGCCACCACGCCCATGTCCACGTGGTCGGCCACCGTCTGGGCGACGGCCCCGGCCGGCGGCACCAGCAGGAGCAGCGTGGCGAGCGAGATCCGAGCGAGCATGCGACCGACCGTCCCGGAGAAGGCCTCGAATGGTGATTCCGTCGTTGATCCAGCACAAGCGGGACGGGAACGCCATTAGCGCGGAGGACTGGGCGCGTCTGATCGCGGAGTACACCGCCGGCCGGGTGCCCGACTACCAGATGTCGGCGCTGCTGATGGCGATCGTCTTTCGCGGTCTCACCCCGGACGAGCTCACGGCGCTCACCGACGCGATGCTCACCTCGGGCGACCGGCTCGACTTCGGCGACTTCGCCGTGCCCCGGGTGGACAAGCATTCCACTGGAGGCATCGGCGACAAGGTCTCCCTTCTCCTCGCCCCCATGGTGGCGAGCTGTGGTGTGGCGGTGCCGATGATGTCGGGCCGGGGCCTCGGGCATACCGGCGGAACTCTGGACAAATTGGAGTCGATTCCCGGATTTCGCACCGGGCTCTCCCTGGCGGAGGCCCGGGCGCAGGTGGAGCGGATCGGGTGTGCCATGCTGGGACAGACCCCGGAGATCGCGCCGGCGGACCGAAAGCTCTATGCCCTGCGCGACGTGACCGCTACCGTGGAGTCCATCCCGCTGATCTCCGCCAGCATCATGTCGAAGAAGCTAGCGGAGGGCTTGAACGGCCTGGTCCTCGACGTGAAGACCGGGAGCGGGGCCTTCATCCCCGATCCGGCGCGCGCGGTCGAGCTGGCCCGCACCATGATCGGGCTGGGCGAGGCCCGCGGCTGTCCCACCGTCGCGTTGCTCACGGCCATGGACCGGCCCCTCGGCAGAGCGTGCGGGCACTCCCTCGAGGTCGAGGAGGCGCTGGAGGGACTTCAGGGCAGGGGGCCGGATGACCTGATGGAGGTCACTTATGCGCTCGCCATCGAGATGCTGCTCCTGGCGGGCGTGGCGTCGGATGCCGCGGACGCGCGGTCCCGGCTCGAGTCCTCGGTCTCCTCGGGCAAGGCGCTGGAGACCTTTGGCCGCGTGATCGAGGCACAGGGCGGCAATCCCTCGGTCATCGAGGATCCCGGCATTCTGCCGCAGGCGGGAGCGGTCGAGGTCTTTCGGGCCCCCCGGAGCGGTGTGGTCGCCGCCGTCGAGCCCCGGCGGATCGGGCGGGCGATTCTCGAGCTCGGCGGCGGGCGGATGACGATCGAGGACACCATCGACCCGTCGGTCGGGTTCGTGATTACGGTGAAGCCGGGCGATGCGGTGCATACCGGCGATCCCGTAGCCTCGGTCTTTGCGCGGGACGATGCGGGCATCGCGGGCGGACTCGCCGCGCTCGGTGAAGCGATTGCCATCGGTGATGAGGGCCGGCTCACGCCGCTCATCACCCACAGGATCACCGCCCGTGGCGTCGAAGCCGGCGCGAGAGACGGCTGAGATGCCGTATTTCATCGGCCCCGTGCCGGTGGTACTCCTTTCCGGCGTACTGATCGTGGCGCTCCTGCTCTGGCTTTTCCGCGACCGGAGCTACCCTGGTCCACGGTTATATGGCGCCGATGAGGTCGATCGGGAGGAGCTGGAGCAGGCCGAGCGCGAGGTTCAGGAACTCGAAGCCGGGATGCCCGACGAGGAACGGCCGGGTGACGACTGGGGCCCGGGCACCGGCCGCCCCCGACCGCCCACCCGGCTCTGACCGGAGGACTGCACCCATGGACGCACCGGGAGACACACCGCCAGGCGAAGTGACCCGACTGCTGGAGGCCGCAGTCGCCGGTGACAGCGGCGCCCTGGAGCGGCTGGTGCCGTTGATGTACGAAGACCTGCGCCGGGTGGCCCGCCGGCAGCTCGACCGGGAGGGCGGCGGCCACACCCTTCAGACCACCGCGCTGGTGCACGAGGCCTATCTCAAGCTCGCCGGCGGCGGGACGGTGAGCGCCACCAGCCGGGCGCACTTCCTCGCGATCGCCGCGCGGGCGATGCGCCAGGTGCTGGTGGACTATGCGCGGCGGCGGAAGGCGGCCAAGCGCGGCGGGGGCGTCGTCTCCGTCACCCTGGGCGACGAGCCCACGCCGGCCGACACCTCCGCCGAGGACATCCTGGCGCTGGACGAGGCGCTCCAGCAGCTGGATCCCCGGCAACGCCAGGTGATCGAGTGCCGGTTCTTCGGAGGAATGGAGGAAAAGGACATCGCCGCCGCCCTGGGTGTCTCGGAGCGAACCGTGCGCCGCGACTGGGTCAAGGCCCGCGCGTGGCTGTACCAGGCCCTGTATCCTGGGGGCGAGGGGGACGCTGAAGCAGAGGAGGATGGGGAATTGTGACAATTCCCCTCACTTCCCCGGCTCATCGATATCCACCGCGATGCTCCGCCACTTACCTTGATTGAACCGCACGACGCTCAGCACGCACCGGGTCGCGTGGCCCAGCAGGATTGCGACCCAGACATCGATTGGATCCAGCGTGCCCACCCGTTGGATGACGAAGCAGATGCCAAGCGGCACGACGACCTGTGACACGATCGAGATGTAGAGCGGGCTCCTGGTGTCGCCGGTACCCTGGAGGCCGCCGGTGTAAGTGAGGGCCAGGGCGATGAACAGTCCCGACACGCTGAGCACGCGGAGCAGCTGCACCCCGATCTCGACGACCACCGGCTGGTTCATTCCGAAGACCGCGAGCAGCTCCCGGGGGAAGAAGAAGAAAAAGAGGCCGATCACCGCCGCGCCCGCCACACCGTATCTCGCGGCCAGATGCACCGCCGACGCGGCCCGGTCCGGCTGCCCCGCTCCCAGGTTCTGCCCTGCGACAGCCGCGGCGGCGCCCATCAATCCCACCGACGTCCACGTGATCAGCGAGAAGAGCTGGGTGTAGGACACCGCGAAGGCGGCCTGCGCCGCGGCACTCTGCGCCAGTGAGCCGATGAACGCCAGCATCAGCACGCCGCCCACGTTCATCGCGATGCCCTGAATGCCGGTCGGGAGGCCGAAGCGGAACAGCGAGCGGATGATCTTCCAGTCGGGTCCCCAGCCGTGCCCCCGGGGGAACGAGATCACCCAGCCGCCGCGCCAGACCTTCGCGATGGCGTACGCCGACACCAGTCCCGACGCGATTACCGTCCCCATGGCCGACCCGGTAGTGCCGAACGCCGGGATCGGCCCCAGCCCGCTGATCAGGACGACGTTGAGGAGCAGATTCAGCACGGTCATGGCGATCCCCAGAACCATCGGGGTCCGTGCGTCGCCGGCCGAGCGCAGGGCGCCGCTCAGCATGTAGAAGACCAGCATGCCGCTGCTGAACAGGAACATGATGCGGAGGAAGGGCAGCGCCTCCGCCTTCACCTCCGGCGTGGCGTTGACCAGGTCGAGCAGCGTGGGCGACAGCACGTACCCGAGAGGCGCCATGATCAGCAGCGAGATCCCGGCCGCCGTGAGGAACGCCTGGTAGACCGTCCGGTCGGCCTTGTCGCCCTCGCCGGCGCCGGCGAAACGGGCCACCAGCACGCTCATGCCGGTAAACAGCGAGTTGATGAAGATGATGACCACGATGATGAGCTGCCACGACACGCCGATCGCCGCGTTGCCGGTAAACCCGACCAGATGGCCCACGAGGGCGTGATCCACGATGCCCTGGAGGCCGCCGATCACGTTGGTGAGGACGCTGGGCCAGGCCAGCTTCCATACAGCGGGACCCAGCGGTCCCTCGACGAGGGATCGGTCGAACCGATCCTTGCCTTTCGTCGTGGCGGTTGGTGAGGGGGTCGGTGCGGCGCCGGTTCTGGCCGGGGCCGCCGAGGGGGCTGGGGTGTCGGTCATCCGGGGCATTCAGGCACGACGAGAAACCTAGTCGGGTCGTTCCAGGGCGGTGGGTGGGGCCCTCGCTGGCCTTCCGGCGCACCCGTCGGCATATTCCGCCCATTCCCGAACAGAGGCAATGATGGACGACCTGCGGGGCCGGCTGGAGCAGGCGCTGGCGGGCACCTACGCGTTCCAGCGCGAGCTGGGCGGTGGGGGCATGTCCCGCACGTATCTGGCGGTAGAGCAGGCGCTCAACCGGCGCGTCGTCGTAAAGGTGCTGGCGCCGGAGCTGCTGGCCGGCATCTCGGTCGAGCGGTTCCGGCGCGAGGTGCTCCTGGCGGCCCAGCTCCAGCATCCGCACGTGGTCCCGGTGCTCACCGCGGGCGACGCCGGCGGGGTGCCGTGGTTCAGCATGCCGTACGTGGACGGGGACAGCCTCCGCCACCGCCTGGAGCGCGGGCCGGTCGGCACCGGTGAGGTGATCAGCATCCTGCGCGACGTCGCCCGCGCGCTGGCCTATGCCCACGGCCACGGCATCGTCCACCGCGACATCAAGCCCGACAACGTCCTGCTCTCCGGCGGCAGCGCCACCGTCACCGACTTCGGCATCGCCAAGGCCATCAGCGCCGCTCGCACGGACGGCGGCGCACGCCAGGCCACGCTGACGCAGGTCGGCACCTCGATCGGCACGCCCACTTACATGGCACCGGAACAGGCCGCCGCCGACCCGAACGCCGACCACCGGGTGGATCTCTACGCGTTCGGGGTGATGGCCTACGAGCTCATCGCGGGGCAGCCCCCGTTTCAGGGCAGCACGCCGGCGCGCCTGCTGGCGGCGCATATGGCCGAGACGCCGAAAGATCTCCGAGCGGTGCGTCCCGACATTCCGCCCGCACTCGCGGACCTGGTCATGGCATGCCTGGCCAAGGATCCCGACGGTCGTCCCCAGCAGGCGCGGGACCTGGTGCGCGTGCTGGAGACGGTGACCTCGAGCGGCGACGCGGCGGCCGTCCCGGTGGCGCTGCGGGGAGGCCGCATGCCGGTCGGCAAGGCGGTGGGGCTCTGGGCGGCCGCCACGGTCGGCGTCGGGGTCACGGCATGGGCGGCGAGTGACGTCATCGGGCTGCCCGATTGGGTGCTCCCGGGCTCGCTTGGCGTCATGCTCGCGGGACTGCCGGTCATCGCTGTGACCGCCTTCGTGCAGCGCACGGCTCACCGGGCGTACACCACCACCCCGCAGCGGACGCCCGGCGGCACCCCGTCGGTCCAGGGAACGCTCGCCACGCTCGCCCTGAAGGCGAGCCCCCATGTGTCGTGGCGCCGGACCTGGATGGGCGGATCCCTGGCGGTCGCCGCCTTCGCGCTGCTGGTGGTCGGCTTCATGGTCACGCGGGCGTTCGGCATCGGGCCGGCCGCGTCACTCCGGGGCAAGGGCGCCTTCGGCGCGCGGGAGACCCTCGTCGTCGCCGACTTCCGCGCGCCGGCGGGCGACTCCACTCTCGGCCCCACGGTCGCCGAGGCGCTGCGCACCGACCTGGCACAGTCCAGCTCGCTCAACGTCCTCACCCGCGCGTCGGTGCGCGACATCCTGGGCCTGATGCAGCGCCCGGCGGAGAGCGTGGTGCCGTTCGAGCTGGCACGCGAGATCGCCACACGGGAGGGCGCCAAGGCGGTGCTCGACGGCGAGATCGTGCGCCTGGGACAGAGCTACGTGGTGTCGGCGCGGCTGGTCTCGGCGATGGACGGCCAGGAGCTCGCCACCTTCCGTGAGACGGCGGAGAACGAGGACAAGCTCATCGGCGCGCTGGGGGAGCTCTCCCGCACCATCCGGGAGAAGGCCGGAGAGTCCCTGCGCACCATTCGCGCGAGCACCGAGCTGGAGCGGGTGAGTACACCGTCGCTCGCCGCGCTCCGGAAGTACGTCGAGGGCTCGGCCTTGGCCGACGAGGCGGGCGAGGCCGACCGGGGGCTCGCCCTGCTGGACGAGGCCGTGGCCCTGGACACCGGCTTTGCCATGGCGTGGCGGAAGATCGCCGTCCTGCTGGGCAATGAGGACCGCGAGCCCGAGCGCGCCGTCGCCGCCATCGCCACCGCGTTCCGCCACCGGTCGCGGCTGACCGAGATGGAGCGGCTGCTCACCGAGGGGTACTACTACACCCGCGGTCCACAGCCCAGTCGCGACCGCGCCCTCGCCGCCTACGAAGAGGCCATCCGGCTCGATTCGACCAGCACCAGTGCCCTCAACAATGCCGCGGTGGTGTACGGAGAGAAGCGCGACTACGAGCGCGCCGAGGCGCTCTATCGGCGGGTGGTGGCGCTGCCCCGCACTTTCGGCGGGGCCTTCACCAATCTGATCACCGAGCAGATCCGGAACGGCCGGACTGACCGCGCTCGACTCGACCGTGGCCGCCTACCGCGCGCGATTTCCCCAGAGCAACGACCTGTGGGAAGCGGAATGGTACGCGGCGTGGGGGCAGGGGAATCTGGATCGGGCCGACAGCATCGGCCGCGCCGTCTACGCGAAGGCCCGGACCGTCCGGCAGGGGATCCGCGGTGCCGCCGGCACGGCGGCCCTGGCCTATCTGCACGGGCGCCTGCAGGAAGGGCAGCGCTGGCAGAACCTGCGGTCCGAGGCGCTGCTGCGGGCGAACCCCTCGGCCGCGAATCGACTGCAATTCGCCCTCGATACGGCGTTCCACGCGGCCCTGGTCGGGGACACGGCGGCCGGCCGGGCAGTCATCGCGCGAGGGCTGGGACGGGATCCCACCGACTCGATGCCGGTCCGCGAGCGGCCCTGGCAGGACCTGGCGCAGCTCGCAGCGGTGCTGGGCGACGCGCCGCTGGCACGCCGCGCGCTCGCGGGCTTCGAGAGCGACGAGGTGGCGAGCGCTCGAGATGCCATCGGTCGGCGGGCCTTTTACTCGGCCCACGTTGCCATGAGCGAAACTCGCTGGGCCGACGCGATCCGGATGCTGCACGAGGCCGACGCCCGCACCGTGATTCCCCCGCGCTACGCGATGGCCCAGATCGGGCGGGCCTTCGACATGGGCGGCCAGCGCGACTCGGCGATGGTCTACTACGAGAAGTTCGTCACCAGCCGCGAGCCGATGCCGATCGATGATCCTTTCTGGCGCCCGCTGATCCACCGCCGGCTGGGGGCCCTGTACGAAGCCCGGGGCAGCACCAGGCAGGCGATCGAGCAGTATGCCCGGTTCGTGGATCTGTGGGCCGCGGCGGACCCCGAGCTTCAACCGCAGGTGGCGGACGTCAGGGCTCGGCTGGGGAAACTCCGGGCGGCGGCGGGATAGGAGTCGCGCACCCCGCCAGTGTCACCCTGAGCACAGCGAAGGGGACCATGCTCGAGATGGTCCCCTTCGCTGTGCTCAGGGTGACACCTGGATCAGACGTCCAGATTGGTCACATACTTCGCGTTCCGCTCGATGAACTGCCGACGCGGCTCCACCTCGTCCCCCATCAGCTCGTTGAACAGCTCGGAGGCCTCCACCGCGTCCTCCATGGTGACGCGGAGGATGGTGCGCTTCTCCGGGTCCATGGTGGTGTCCCAGAGCTGGTCCGGGTTCATCTCGCCCAGGCCCTTGTAGCGCTGGATGTTGACGTTTCCCTTGCCGTCCCCGCCGGTGAGCCGCTTGGTATACTCCTCCCGCTCCGTATCGCTGTAGGCGTAGAACACCTCCTTGCCCTTGGCGACCCGGAACAGCGGCGGCTGCGCGATGTAGACGTAGCCCGCCTCGATCAGCTCCTGCATCTGGCGGAAGAAGAAGGTCAGCAGCAGGGTCCGGATGTGGGCGCCGTCCACGTCGGCGTCGGTCATGAGCACGATCTTGTGGTAGCGCGCGTCCTCCAGCTTGAAGTCGTCCTTCACGCCGGTGCCGATCGCCGTGATCATGGCCCGGATCTCCTCGTTGCTGAGGATCTTGTCGATCCGGGCCCTCTCCACGTTGAGGATTTTGCCGCGGAGTGGCAGGATCGCCTGGAACTCGCGCTTGCGCGCCTGTTTGGCGCTGCCGCCGGCGGAGTCGCCCTCGACCAGGTAGAGCTCGCAGAGCGCGGGATCGTCGTACGAGCAGTCGGCCAGCTTGCCGGGGAGCAC
This sequence comes from uncultured Gemmatimonadales bacterium, assembly GCA_963826065.1. Taxonomy (GTDB): domain Bacteria; phylum Gemmatimonadota; class Gemmatimonadetes; order Gemmatimonadales; family GWC2-71-9; genus CAVVWJ01. Next base: position 578,064 of record CAWGVP010000002.1, on the reverse strand, counting down.
GGCGTTCTCCAGACCCGACTTCTTGCGCACCAGATCGCGGGCCTTGCGGGCGGCCTCGCGGGCGCGGGCCGCGCTCACGGCCTTCTCGATGATGTTGCGCGCCACCGGCGGGTGTTCCTCGAGGTAATTGCCGAGGTGCTCGTTCACCACCGTCTTCACGATACCCTCGACCTCGGAGTTGCCCAGCTTGGTCTTGGTCTGTCCTTCGAACTGCGGCTCCCGCACCTTCACGTGGAGCACGCAGGTCAGCCCCTCGCGGATGTCCTCTCCCGAGAGGGTGAACCCCTCCTTCTTGAGGAAGTCCCGCCGCTTGGCCACGTCGTTGATCGTGCGGGTCAGCGCCGACTTGAAGCCGGTGAGGTGGGTACCGCCCTCGTGAGTATTGATGTTGTTCACGAAGGTGAAGGTGTTCTCGTTGTACCCGTCCTCGTACTGCAGGGCGATATCCACCTCGACGTCGTCCCGGGTCGCGGTGAAGGCGATCGGCTTGGGATGCAGCGCCTTCTTGTTGCGATTGAGCCAGCCCACGAACTCGATCAGGCCGCCCTTGGCGAAGAAGGTCTCGGTCCTGGGCTCCTCCCGCTCGTCCTTGATCGTGATGCTGACGCCGCGGTTGAGAAACGCGAGCTGCCGCAGCCGGTCGGCCAGCGTGGTGTAGTGGAACTCGAGGACGGTGAAGATCTCGGGATCCGGCTTGAACCGGATGGTGGTCCCCGTGCCCCGGGTCTTGCCGAGACTGGCGAGCTTCTTGGTGGTCTTGCCGCGAACGAACGCCATGTGGTGCTTGCTGCCGTCGCGCTCGACGATCACCTCCAGCCGCTCGGAGAGCGCGTTCACCACCGAGACGCCGACGCCGTGGAGCCCGCCCGACACCTTGTAGCTGTTCTTGTCGAACTTGCCGCCCGCGTGCAGCACGGTCAGCGCCACCTCGACCGCCGGCATCTTCTCGGTAGGATGCATGTCCACCGGGATCCCGCGGCCGTTGTCGGACACGGTGATCGAGTTGTCGGCGTGGATGGTGACGTTGATGGTGTCGCAATGCCCGGCCAGCGCCTCGTCGATCGAGTTGTCCACCACCTCGTAGACCAGGTGGTGGAGCCCGTTCTCGCTGGTGGACCCGATGTACATCCCCGGGCGCTTGCGCACCGCCTCCAGGCCTTTGAGGACCTGGATCGCGTCGGCTTTGTACTCCAGTGTGCCCTCGAGGAGGGCGGCGTCTCGCTTGGCCATATGCTCCGTCGTCTAGGGCCGGGGCCGGTCGATCTGACCGGGCACCCAGCGGATTTCCTTCACCCGTCCCCGCCGGCCGTCGTTGATCCGCGCCAGGATCCGGGGTGTCATGAGGCTGAGCTCGCTGGCCCAGGCCGCGGTGGCTACCCGGACGCGCAACACGCCGTCTGGAGTCACCGATTCGGGAGCCGTCACCGCGGCGATCTGCGGCCCGACCAACTCCGGCCAGGCTTCGACCACCGCCGCCTGCTCGATCCGCTTGGACATGCCGGACCGGCGCAGGTAGCTCGCCAGCGCGTCACCGAGGGATGCGGGCGGGCGCTTGTCGGTCACGCGGGACGTCCCCGCTCGATCCTGCCCTCGGACACCGACCAGACCTCCAGGTCCAGGCCCCGCGGCAACTCGTCCGACCGCGGGGCGGTAAGGAACACCTGGCGCTCCGCTGGACCGATCAACCTCGCGGCCAGCCGCCGCCGCCGCTCGTCGTCCAGCTCGGCGAACACATCGTCGAGCAGCAGCGCGGGCTCCGTCTCTCGAGCCTCCCGCAGCGTGGCCAGTTCCAGGAGCTTGAGGGCCACCGCCGCGCTCCGCTGCTGGCCGGTGGACCCGAAGTCCCGCACCGCGCGGCCCGCGATGTCGAGCCGGAGATCGTCCCGGTGCGGGCCGACGGTGGAGACGCAGCGTCCGCGGTCGGCCTGCCGTGCGTCGTCGAGGGCCTGAGCCCAGGCGCCGGGATCGGCCAGCTCGGGCGCGCCGCGATAGCTCAACCCCGCGTGGCCCCGCTCACCCAGGCAGTCGAACTCGGCGGCGAAGCGCTCACCGGCGTGTCGAGCCCATCGCTCTCGCGCCGCGACGATCTCGGCGCCCGCCGACGCGAGCGGCTGGTCGAACGCCCAGGCCAGCTCGGATCGGCCCTGGCGGAGCGCGCTGTTCCGCTGGGCCAGCGCCGCGCGGTACCGGGCGAGCGCACGGAGGTATCCGCGATCGGCGAGCGACAGGAGCCGGTCGAGATACTGCCGGCGGACGGCGGCCGGCCCTGAGGCGAGATCCACGTCGCCCGGCAGAAACACCACGGCGAGCCAGCGTCCCACCGCCTCGGTCAACCGGTCCGGCTCGTTGCCGTCGAGCAGGATCCGCTTACGCCGGGACGCGGGCAGGTACCCCGCACCGAGAGTCGCGACGCCCGTCTCGTCGGCCGCGGCCTCCGCGACGGAGGCCTCCACGTGAAAGCCGGGCGCACCGAAGCCCGCGACCTCCTGATCCGGCGCTCCCCGAAACGACCGGAAGAGCACCGGGTAGTACACCGCCTCGAGAAAATTCGTCTTGCCCTGCGCGTTGGCACCCAGCAGGGCCATGCCCCGGCCCGGAATCGTGCAATCGAGGTCCGCCAGATTCCTGAACCCACGAGCCACCAGGCGGCGGAGGCGCACTACTCGATCGTGAGGCGGCGCGTGACGACCGGACCGACGTTGCCGAGCACGTCCACCCCGAACACCCCCAGCGTGATCGTCTGCCCGCCGCGGCCGATAGTCGGAAGGTTGAGCGAGAAGCGGAGCGTGTCCGCGCCGTCCGCATCGAGCGGGGCGTAGCTGAGATCGGTGCCCTCGATCTGGATGACGACCGAATCGATGCCGCTCGGATCCACGGTGAGGACACCGATCTCGAACAGGTCGCCGTCGGTCACGGTGGTGTCTCTGGACGGCGGATCGATCCGGGAGGTCGGCCCCAGCCGGTCGTCCGGATCGGTCTCGAAGACCAGTCGCTCGCGCTCGCCGCACCCGAGGAGCAACGCGACCATAACCCCCCACATCACCTTTCCCGGCATCCCACAAAAATAACCGGGTGAGGGGTCGAAATGCAGGTCCATTTCTGGACTTACGCCCCCTTGAAGGTCGGCTTCCGCTTCTCGATGAAGGCGGAGGTGCCCTCCCGCATGTCGGCCGTTCCAGACAGCAGCCCGAAGAGGTTGGCCTCGAGCAGCAGGGCGGCGTCGGCCCCCACGTCCAGGCCGGTGTCCACGGCTTCCAGGCAGGCCCGGACCGCCAGGGGGCCGTTCTCCAGGATCGAGCGAAGGATCTGCTCGCTTTCGCTCAACAGCCGGTCAGCGGGTACCACCCGGTTCACCAGCCCGATCCGCCAAGCCTCCTGCGCGTCGATCATCTGACCGGTCAGCAGCAGCTCCAGCGCACGGCCCCGGCCCACCAATCGCGGAAGCCGCACCGTGGCGCCATAGCCAGGACCGATACCCAGCTTGACCTCCGGCTGGCCGAACCGCGCCTGCTCGCTGGCGACTCTCAAGTGGCAGGCCATGGCGAGCTCGCAGCCTCCGCCCAGGGCGAAGCCGTTCACCGCCGCGAGCACCGGCTTGCCGCAGCGCTCCAGACTGCGGAACACCCGCTGGCCCTCCAGTGCGCGCGCCTTGCCATCCACGGGGCCCTGGGCGGCGAGCTCGGCGATGTCGGCGCCCGCCACGAAGGCCTTCGAGCCGGCGCCGGTGAGGATCACGCCACGGATCGCCGGGTCCTTCTCCACTCTGCCGGCGACGTCACCCAGCTCCGCGATGACGGTCGCGTTCAGGGCATTCAGCTTGTCCGGCCGGTTGACGGTGACCGTGGCGACGGCGTCACGCAGGTCGAAGAGCAGGGTAGTGTAGGTCATGGTCGTCGGGGCTCGGGGGTCGTGGGGCTCGCTGCACGCGATAAGAGTATCTTCCCCCCATGCAACTCCCCAACCCCATCTCGTGGACCCCGGTGGGCGCGATCCGGCTGCTCGATCAAACCCTGCTGCCGGCGGAAGAGCGGTACGTGGTGCTCGACTCGGTCGACGCGGTCGCCGAGGCGATCAGTACGCTGCGGGTGCGCGGCGCGCCACTGATCGGCATCGCCGCGGCGATGGGAGTGGCATTGGCGGCGGGGCAGCGAGGCAGCGGGGCGGCAACGCCGCTCCAGGGGATGGTGGGACTGGAGGTCGTGCGCCGAGCCGTGGCGATGCTCGGCGCGACGCGCCCCACGGCGATCAACCTTCACTGGGCGCTTCGGCGGATGGAGCGGCGCGCCAACCGGGCCGTGAACCTCGGCGAGGAGATCGGGCCCGCCCTCCGGGCGGAGGCGCAGGCCATCTGGGACGAAGACCGGGCGATGTGCGAGCGCATTGGCGCGCTCGGCGCGCCACTCATCCCCGCCGGTGCCACCGTGGGGACGATCTGCAATGCGGGCGCGCTCGCGACCGGCGGAATCGGCACGGCGCTCGCGCCGATCTATCACCTGCACCGCGCCGGCCGTGGCCCGCGAGTGGTGGTCCCCGAGACCCGGCCGCTGCTCCAGGGAAGCCGGCTCACGGCGTGGGAGCTGAGCCGGGCGGGGGTGGAGTGTACGCTCATCTCCGATGGCATGATCGCGAGCCGGCTCCGCCTGGGCGACGTCGCCTGCGTGCTGGTGGGCGCCGACCGGATCGCGGCCAACGGCGACGTCGCCAACAAGATCGGCACCTACGGCCTCGCGCTCGCCGCCAAGGCGCATCAGGTCCCGCTCTACGTCCTGGCGCCGACCTCGACCATCGATCCCGCCATCCCCGACGGCGCCGCGATTCCGATCGAGCTGCGGGCGCCGGAGGAGGTCGCCGAGTGGCGCGGCGTGCGCGCGGCGGCGGACGGTGTCGACGTGTGGAACCCTGCCTTCGACGTCACGCCGGCGGAGCTGGTGACCGCGATCGTGACCGACCGCGGCGTCGTCCCCCCCGGCCAGATCTCCCGCTTGATGGACTGATGCCCTCGATCCTGGCCCTCGACCAGGGCACCACCGGCTCGACCGCGCTCGTCATCCACCAGGACGGCACGGTGCTGGGCCGGGGATATCGAGAGTTCACCCAGCACTTTCCCGAGCCCGGATGGGTCGAGCACGATCCGGAGGAGATCTTCCGGGTGTCGCTCGAGGCCATCGCCGACGCCCTGGCCCAATCGCGCGAGCGTCCCACCGGCCTGGGCATCACCAACCAGCGCGAGACCGTCGTCGTGTGGGACCGCAGGACGCTGGCGCCGGCGGCGCCGGCCATCGTCTGGCAGGATCGCCGCACCAGCGCGCGCTGCCGCGAGCTGCGGGAGTCGGGCGAGGAGCGGCTGCTCCGGGAGCGCACCGGTCTGGTCGCCGATCCCTATTTCTCCGCCACCAAACTCGAGTGGCTCCTCCGGGTGCCGGAGATCCGGCGACGGGCGGGCAGGGGAGAGCTCGCCGCCGGCACGGTGGACAGCTGGCTGGTGGCTCGGCTCACCGGCGGCAGAGTCCACGCCTCCGATCACACCAACGCCAGCCGCACCCTGCTGTACGACCTCCGCGAGCGCGATTGGCATCCCGAGCTGCTCCGGATCTTCGGCGTTCCGCGCGAATTGCTGCCTTCCATCGTGCCGTCCTCCGCCGTCGTGGGCGAGTGCGAGGCGTCGCACTTCGGCCTGCCGCTGCCGATCGCGGGCCTCGCCGGCGACCAACAGGCCGCGCTCTTCGGCCAGGGCTGCTGCGACGAGGGGCTGGCGAAGAACACCTACGGCACCGGTGCGTTCCTGCTGGTCCACCGGGGCGAGCAGGTGCCCGAGCCGCCCGACGGCGTGCTCGCCACTGCGGCGTGTGGGCCGCGGGGCGAGCCGGCGTATGCGCTCGAAGGCAGTGTGTTCATCGCCGGCGCCGCGGTGCAGTGGCTCCGCGACGGTCTGGGCATCATCGCCTCGGCGGGGGAGACCGAAGCGTTGGCGCGAAGCGTGGCCGACACCGGCGGCGTCTCGTTCGTTCCCGCCTTTGTGGGGCTGGGGACGCCCCACTGGGAGCCCGAGGCGAGGGGGACGATCACCGGACTCACCCGGGGCACCTCGCGGGCTCACCTGGTCCGGGCGGCGCTGGAGGCGATCGCCTTCAGCAGCGCGGACCTGCTGCGGGCGATGACGGGGCCTAGTGGAGTGGCCGTTTCGGTGCTGCGGGTGGATGGCGGCGCTGCCGCGAACGACTGGCTGATGCAGTTCCAGGCCGACGTGCTGGGACTCCCAGTGGAGCGACCCGACATGGTGGAGACGACGGCGCTCGGTGCGGCGGCTCTCGCCGGAATCGCCCTGGGGGTGTGGAAGCACTCATCCGACGTGCTCGCGGGCCGGCGATTCACCCGGTTCGAGCCACGACTGGACGCCGCCGCCCGGAACGCGCTGTCGGAGGCGTGGAGCCGTGGGGTCTTCGCCGCCCTGGCCTGGGCCAGAGAGGGGCGGAAACAACAAGACCCGGGCTCCAGCCCGGGTCTCGAGGGGAGAGAGTGGCCGGTTACTTGATCAGGATCTTCGTAGCCGGGGCCGGAGTCTCCTTCGGGACGTGAATCTTCAGCACGCCGTCCAGATACTCTGCCGCCACTTTCTGCTGAGCTACCGGTGCCGGCAGGCGGATCGTCCGCACGAACTTCCCGATCGCCCGCTCCCTCACCAGATAGCCTTCACCCTCGACCTCTGGAGCAATCTCCCTCACCCCGGTGATGGTCAGCATCACACCGGTGAGGTTGATGTCCAGGTTCTCCTTGTGGATTCCCGGGACCTCGAGCCGAACGATGTACTCGGCGGGGGTCTCGGTGACGTCCATCACCGGCATCCACTGCGCGCCCGTGGTCTCGTACGGGAACGGTGGAAGGAGCGGCTCCGCAAGGAATCTTGGGGCGAGCAGCCGATCGAACACCTGATCGAACTCCTCACCCAGTTTCCCCAGCATGGGGTTCCGCAGTGCGACTCGCATAACACCTCCAGGTGAATTCCAGAGTGCGAGCGCAATATAGGAACCGACGCATGACGCGGACGTGAAGCCCGCGTGAGGCTTCTTCCGCCTGCGTGGGACGCCGTCCCGCATAAAGCTCGGTTCAGATTCCCTTCACAATCGCTTGACGATGATTCGACGACATTGGGGAACGGCGTCCCCTGGCAGGAACCCTCACGGCGGTACTAAATCAAGTGAGCCATGTCCCATGCGCACCGGCGTCTACATCGTCCCGACCCACCGGTGGTATATCGAGCGCACCGTCTGGCTGATCGCAGGAGTCACCATTCTGACGCTCACCGCGCTGGCTGCTGCGGTCGACCCTCGCTGGGTGCTCGGCGTCATCGCCGTCGGTGCCGCTTCCGTCAACGTCGCCCTCACCGGCTTCTGCATCGTCGGCAATGTGCTGCGCGTGTTCGGCTTCACGCCCATGCTCGGCTCCACCGACCCTGCCAAGCGGAAGTTTTACTTCATGCAGACCGACCGATGGTATCTGGAGCGCCGCATCTACCTGGCGGTCGGCATCAACGTCTCCATCGCCTCGGTCCTCAGCCTGCTGCACAGTCCGTGGTGGCTTGGGTTCACCGGGTTCGTCGGTGCCGCAATGGTATGGTTCGCCGCCACCGGGTTCTGCATCATGGCCAACGGCCTGTACTGGCTAGGAGCCGAGCCCCGTCTGGCCCCGTTGAAGGACGCGGCGTGCTCGACCGCGCCCGCCGCCGGAGGTGAAGCGCGGGTCTGACCTCAGCCGCCGGGGATCGCGGCGCCGTGGCAGGCGGTGCACATCGACGGGTTCTTCCGCCGCAGCGCCTCCGGGTCGAACCCCGGGCCGTGCGGGTTGAAGCGGCGCCCGCCCTGCGCGGAATGACAGGTGAGGCAGTCGCGCTCAGAATGACAGGAGACGCAACTCTCCAGGCTCTGCCGTGCCGCCTGCCCGTGGTTGAGGAGGAATGCCCCCTTCGCATCGTGGTAGCCTGCCCCACGAAGGCCGTCGCCGGATCCCAGGCCTGCGGTGACGTGGCAGTCGGCGCAGAACTGCGACTGGTTGTGGCAATCGGAGCAGGTGACGTCGCGCGAATAGGCCGCGGCGGGATGGGTGGTCAGGAACCCGGCCGGATGGTAACCGGGCGGGGCGTCGGCGGCGTTCGGCCTGTGACAGTCCAGGCACTGGGTCCGCGCGTGGCACGCGCTGCAGTTCTGCGGACGGGACGAGGCAACTTCCTCGTGGGTGTCCGCGAAGTCGAGGCCGTGGGAGGTGGGACGCGACCGCTCCACTCGCGCTCCAGTCCCGCGGCCCGGCCCGGCGGCGGGAATCGCCTGAGCTGCGGTGGGCGAGCCGGCATGGCAGCTGAGGCAGCTTTCCTGCGCGTGGCAGGTGGCGCACTTCAAGGGCTCCTTGCGCGCCTGCCCTCCATGGCGGCGAACGAAGGCGGAGTCCGCGTGGCTTGCCGGCGCTCGTAGCTCAGAACGGTGTGCCAGCGACCGGGGATCGGTCGCGAGCGCCTGAATCGCCGGCACCTCGGGCGCGTTCACGTGGCACTCGGTGCAGAACTCCCTGGCGTGACAGGTGGCGCAGGAGGCGGCGACGCCTGCCTCGCCGGCTCGCGACTGCTTCCCGTGGCCTTCCTCCACGAATCCTGGAGCACGGTGTGAGGGTGGTGCAGGGAACCGGCTCACCTCGGTCCGGGTAAGGCGGGCCGCCTGCACCAGCGGGACGTGGCAGGCGGCGCAGGCGCTGTCCGGCGCTTCCAGGTGGTCGGCCTTGATGCGGTGACAATCGAGACAGCTTCGCACCACCGCCACGCGCACCTGCATCGCGTCCCCACCCGGCTCGTTGTGACATGCGCTGCACTGAAGCGTGGAGTCCCGGGTGGACGCGCGCGCCACCTCTTCGGCGTGTTCTCCATGAGTGAAGCGAAGGTTGCTGGCCCGTGGCGCGGTCGGTGCAGTCCACTCGACCCGTTCCTCGACGATGCCGTCGTGGCAGGCGGTGCAGTCCTCCTCCGCCGGCCAGAACGTTGCCCGCGGCTCCGCCGCTCCGGCATGACACCCGACGCAGGAGGGGAAGAGCTCGCGGTGCTCCCAATGGTCGAAGCGATCCCGAGCGACCCCCGCCACCGCCGAGCCGCCGGCGAGCGCGACGAGAGCGAACAGGGCGCCGGACCGGGGGCGCAGTCTCACCGGGAGCCCGTCCCGGGTCGCGTGCGGAGTGCGGGCGGGAGGCGGAGAGCGTCGGCGTCGCTCCGGAAGGTCAGCGTGACCCGCGCGTGCAATCGGGTCTGATTCCAGTCGAAGGCCGCCGCGTCAGGGCGGTCGCGAGCCTCCCAGTAGCGCGCACCGCCGACGGCGAGCCGGAGGCGGCTCCCCGGCCTCCACTCGGCGTCGATCCCGACCACATCAACCGAGGCCTCGTCGAATCGAAACTCGAGCGGGCGATCCAGCGTCGACCCGTATCCGGTGAGCGAGAAGGTCGGCGTCGGGAGCCAGGTGACCGTGCCGTCGAATCCGCTGGACGACGCGCCCGGACCATATTCCTCACGATACCCGGCGTCCAACCGCCAGGCCGGTGCGGGGCTGACGCTGACGCCGATCCCCGCCCGCCACCCGTCGTCGTCCACATCCACCAATGGCGTCTGGGTCTCGGTGCTCGAGAAGACGTAGCGCTCCCATCGGCCGCGCACCTCGAGGCCGCGTACCGGGCGCACCTGGACGCCGGCGTTCACGGCCTGGTACGGCACCGGGCTGAAGGCGCCCCAGATGGTCCACAGGTCGAAATGAGGCCGGTACTGTCTCAGTCCTCCTGTCGCCGTGATCCAGGGCGCGACGTAGCGGACCGTCGCGTCCGCGTTGCCGAACCAGGTGTTGGCCAGATCGTAATCCACCGCCGCGGCGACGCTCCAACGCTCGACCGGAAAGAAGTCCACCGAGAGCGCGGCGCGCTCGGAGACGAAGTTGCGGGTGTCGCGATCGACCTCGCGCTGGTAGTCCAGCCGCACGTCCGCCAGCCGTCCCCGGTATCCCAGGGCGGCACCGGCCAGAATCTGCCGGCTTCGAGGCTGGAAGTCGTCCAGCGGATCGAGGACCGGACTCGTCACCGGCAGGGCGGTCGCGCGAGCCAGCCCGAAACCCGCGTAGGCCTCCAGCTCCAGGCCGGTGCGGCCGACCCGACCGGTCGCGCGGCCGCCATCGAATCCCACGATCCCCAGCCGGTTGACCAGGAGCTGGCGCCCGCCGCGGAGGGTGAACCGCCGGTGGGCGTATTCGACATACGCCTCCAGCAGCTGAACCGGCGGTTCGGTGCCAGGCCACACCTCGTCCTCGCCGAGATCGAAACCGACCCGGCCATTGACCCGCGCGCTGAGGCCTCGCACGCCAAAGCCCCACAAGGTGAGGTCGGCGGTCGTGACCATGGGGCCGCCCTCGTGCCGCGGGCCCGGCCGGAAGAAGAAGCAGTGGGCGCTCCCCGGGGGGCAGCGGACGGCGAAACCGTCAGGCGTCTGCGGCCCGCCCGTCGGACCCGCAACCACGTCGCCGACGGGAATGCTGTCCGCCGCCACGCCGCGGAAGGCCGCTCGTTGGGCGCGGGAGTCGAGCAGCAGGCGGTACCCCTGCGCGCCAGCGCGGTCCCAGCCGAGGCCCAGCAGGACTGCTCCGAGTGCGAGGACCCGGGCCATGTGCCGCATCATGGTGTGCCACCGCCGGTCAGCCGCGCGCGGTATTGCTCGGGCGTGGCCTGAAGATGACAGACGCTGCATTCCTTCTGCTCGTAGTGATCGGACTCGTCGGCGTGGCAGGCGAGGCAGAAGGATCGGGTCGGCTGGAGCATCGCGACCGTCGCGGAAGCGTGACACTGATTGCAGGCACGGTGGGCGTCCATCGGCGGCGCGTGCGCCTCGATGATGGCCTCGTTCCGGTGGCAGGCTGCACAATCGCGGTTGACGGTATGGTGGTCGTCGTGGCAGTCGGCGCACGTCGCCACCGCCGCTTCAGGCTCCAGCGTGACCGGGGCGACGTGGCAGCGGATACAGGAGATCTCGTCATGCTCGGCGTGCGCGAAGTCCACCGACCGGTCACGTGCCGGCTGCCGAGGTACCTGCACCGTGACGGCGACCGGCAGCGGCGGGGCCATCTCCTCGGACTGATGGCAGTCGGCGCAGTCGGCCTTCGCTGGCCGCTGGTGATGGCAGATCTGGCAACCGCGGGGCGGCTCGAAGGTAAGGTCGCTGGTCCGCGACGTCGTGCTGTGGCAGGTGAGGCAGGCGAGTCGGCGATGGGTCTTGTGGGAGAAGGTGTCGGCGAGGGAGGCGGTCGGGGTGATCCGCTCCCCGGGTGGATCGTCGGGGGGAGGGGCGTCCCCCCGCCCCCGCGACCGACCAGGCTCCACCAGCCCGTGGCCCTGCACCTCCCCCAGGATGCCGACCCGCCTCGGCTCGGTCGAACGCCTGCTCTGCTGCAGCGCTTTCAGGGTATCGAACGGGAGCGGCGGAGTGCCCTTGCCACCTTCCTTGCGGACCGACTCATGGCAACCGGTGCAGTCGCTCGCGTCCACCCGTGCGGCGTGGGACGCGTGGCAGGTGCCGCAGCGCTCTGCCACTTTCCGGTGCGCCTTGCCCACGTGGAAGACGACCCCCCTCCAATCCGCGTGGCACTCCCCGTCGGAGCAGGACTTCCGTGCGTCGGTGGGCTTGACGTCTACGTGGGGATTGTGGCACATGCCGCAACTTCCGCCATGGGGGTCCTTGGCGGGATCGAAGTCGGCCAGCAGCGTACGCATCTCGTGGCAACCGAAGCACTGCCCTTCACCGGGGCGCAGCGCGTTGCTGGCCGAATCCAGAGTGACGAACTGCGCCTCCGCCGTAAACTGGTGGCAGGAGTTGCAGTACAGCTCCTCTTCGTTGGGGTCGAGGTTCTCCGGCGTGAAGCGGGCAGCCATGCGCCCCAGGTTGATTCGAACGTCGTCGGTGAGATGGCATCCCTGCTGGGCACAGGTAGTGTCGGCCGGCTGGAATCGGTGTGCAGTCCTGGCGTGGCAGGTCAGGCAGGCTATGTCCTCCAGCGACGTGGAATCGGACTCGAGGTGAATGCGGTGGCCGGCGGTGCTGGCGATCCGCTGCCACGTGTCCTTGGCCTCGCCGGTGACATGGCACCCCTCGCAGGTCTCGCGAGGGACCTTTGCGTGGGGCGGCACCTCCTCGGGGCGGTCCGCGATCCAGAAATAGAGCTCCTTGGTCTGGGCTGCGAGGTCGAAAGGATGGCATGCGTGGCAGCTCAGGCTGTCATGCGCACCCTCCACTTTGTTCACCAGGAGATAGGTTCCCGTGTCCGGCCTCACGAAGGCCTGCCCACTGGGGATGAAAATGTGGCAGCCCTTGCAGAAGTCGTTGTCGTGCATCATGAAGTTGTAGGCCGCGAGGCCGCTGCCGAACATCAGCAACAGCACCGTTCCCACCACGCCGACCAGCCCCAGCTTGACCGCTCGCTCGCGGGTGCCCAGCCACCCGGCGATACCTGCGCGCCGGCGCCAGATCAGTCTCAGGACCGCGATGGCGACGATGACGCCGATCACGATGCCGCTGATCATGACCCAGCTGGGTTTCTGGAAGATCCATTGCACAACCGGAATCAATGGGTCCGGCAGAGGCGACTCGACGACGATCGAGTCGAGGAAGTGCGGGGTGAGCGTGTCCTGAGTGGCGGCGGATCCCTGCAGCCAGTCGGCCCTGAGGCTCAAAGCTGCTCCAGGGCCGAGGAAGCCGGGCATGGGACGTTTTCGGGAGGCTGGATCAGCGCGAGCTGATCGGTTGCGGACCTCTGGTCCTCCGGAGCCTCCTGTTGACGTCGTTCAAGGTCGCGCGGACTTCGGGAGAGAGGGGCACGCTCAGGGTGTAGGCATCCTGCAATGAGGCGAGGCTCGCGCCGAGAAGGTCCGTGCTCAAGCGCGGGTTGTGCACCCCCTTGGAACCGTCACTATGCTCGTGGCGACCCTCCGCGATCAACTGCATGTTGAACAGCGCTCCTTCCGCGACACTGATGGAGTCGTCGGCCGCGTTGAAGTTTATCTCCGGAGACGGAACCTGGGTCAGAAGCCCGGTGTCGCCGGGATCGAACGCGATGAAGGTGCCGTTGGAATCCGCCTCGAAGAGTACCTCGTCGCCATCGGTGTCGACCCAGATGAGGTCGGCGAGAGTGGCGACGTTGCCTCGATGACTGGCGAACAGATCCGCCACGGCGGCGGCATCCCCGTGGCAGTCGCTGCACGCGCCCCAGTAGCGCGAGCTGGACGTGTAGTCGCAGGAATTATCCGCGACGGGCTCACCCGTCGTGGGATCGAGGCAGGGGACGGGCAGGAATGAATGTCCCTTGGAGGCGATCGTCTCGCCGGGATTCAAACGGTCCTCCACTTCGAAGTTGTTCACATGACATCCGGCGCAGAGTCGCGGATTCTCGGCTGGATTGCCGTGGGTGGCGGCCTGCGCGGTGGTGTCATAGCCCGGCGGCCAGTATCCCGCCGTGCCCGTGAGCACGGGCCCTTGGGGCGCATGCGGGCCTCGCGTGCCGGTGGGCTCGTAGCGCCGGGTGTGGCACTTCATGCAGAGATTGGCCTCGAAGCTGGGCTCCGAGATGGAGTAGCGCAGCTGCCCCTCGTTCTGGCCGTTGTGCGGGTCGTGGCAAACCGCGCAGGTAATGCCCAGATGCGCGTCGGCGGCGGCGGTATCACGCTCGACATAATTCGCCGTCACACCCCATGCCTTGAGCGCGCCCCGGCCCTCGTGGCAACTGGCGCAGTTCTCACCTTCGTCGGCGATGAAGATCCCCTCCTCTTCGCTGATACAGCGCTCGGGCGTGGCCGGACAGCCGCCACTCGTCGACGAAGGGATGGTGCGACCCGCTGTGGCACTCGGCACAGGAACCCGCGACGGTAGCGGTATCGGTATCGACGTTGCCGGTCACGAGGTCGGACGTGAGCACGCGGACCCGGGCCAAGGGGTTCGCCGAGGCGTCGGGGGCCTCGACGTGGTCCACGCCCGGCCCGTGGCAGTTCTCGCACTGCACGTCGTGATAGGCGGTGTCCTTGACGGCGTTATACCCCGAGGGTGCGCTGACCGCGTTCCCGCGCTCGCTGACCGTGTGACAGCCATAGCAGAACTCTTGCGCGCCCTCGCTGTCCACCAGGGTAGCAAAGGCGTCTGCGTGCGCGGTTTCGACCCACTTGTTCTCGTGATCCACGTGGCAGTTGCCGCAGGTCGTCGACTTGTCGCTGCTGGTGAAGTAGCCGACGAAGCCGGCCTCGGCGTCGGGCGGGGGATTGAAAGGCTCGCGGTAGACGATCTTCTCGTCGGTGCACCCGATCGACAAGAGGGGCAAGAAGCCAAGAATGGCGAGGAGCCGGAGGCTGGAGACCGGACGAGAGCGCATGGGAACGGCCCTTTTTTTGTTCCGGAGTGCCGTTGGTGCCCGTGTGGCCCATCCATTCTTCAGTCATCCGTAGTTTTCCGCAAGAGGACTCCGGTCTGGAGCGGACCATTCACCGTGATTAGGAAGAGAGCTTCATGTTTGGCGATTCCCAACTCAAAAACTCGGGATGGAATGCTGCTCGATCTCTTGTGTCTCTACTAAGAATTTCTTCATGCGCCATAGGCAGATTTTGTTATTGTCGTTGGGTCTGATCTTCCATCCGATGCCGGCCCCGAGACTCCCCTTGTCGGAGGCTCCCGCATGTACACTCCCAATCCCATCCCCTGGGTCGACGATCAGACCCTGGGCGAGCATCTGGCATCACGAGGTGTAACCCGTCGGCAATTCCTCGAATTCTGCGGGGGACTGGCCGCGATGCTCGGGCTCGACAGCCTCCACATCCCTCGCATCGCCCGGGCCCTCGAGGTGCTCCAGCGACCGAGCGTCGTGTGGATCCAGCTCCAGGAATGCACCGGGTGCGTGGAGTCGGTGCTCCGGACCGCGGAGCCTACCATCGGCAACCTGGTGCTCGACCTGGTCTCCCTGGACTACTCGCACACTCTGATGGCCGCGGCGGGGGCCGCCGCCGAGGAGGCGCTCCAGGCGGCGATGAAGACGAACAGCGGGAAATACCTCCTGCTGGTGACCGGCTCGGTGCCGCTCGAGGCCAACGGCATCTACTGCACCATCGGCGGGCGGACCGCCAAGGAGATCCTGGAAGAGGCCTCCCGCGGAGCCGCGGCGGTGATCGCAATCGGTGCCTGCGCGCACTACGGCAGCGTCCAGGCTGCCCGACCGAACCCGACCGGAGCAGTCGGCGTCAGGAAAATCGTCACCGACAGGCCGGTCGTGAACATCGCCGGCTGCCCCCCGATCGGCGACGTCGTCACCGCCACCGTGGTGCACTACCTCACCTTCGGGCGCATTCCCGAGCTCGACTCCGAAGGGCGCCCGCTCTTCGCCTATGGCGCGCGGATCCATGACCAATGCCCCCGGCGGGCCAACTTCGATGCCGGGCAATTCGTGGAGGAGTTCGACGACGATGCCGCCCGCAAGGGCTGGTGCCTCTACCAGGTGGGGTGCAAGGGACCGGCGACCTTCTCTCCATGCCCGATCTTCCAGTGGAACACGCGCACCAGCTGGCCGATCGGCGCGGGGCATCCGTGCATCGGCTGCACCGAGCCCTTCTTCTGGGATACGATGTCGCCGTTCTATACCCGCCTGCCCGACGTCGGTGGGTTCGGGGTCGAGCAGCGGGTGGATCTGATCGGCGCGGCTCTCGCCGCCGGAGCCGCCGCGGGCGTCGGCGCTCATGCCCTCGCGACGGGCGTGCATCAAGTCCGGGAGCGTCGGAAGGGGCGCGAGCTCCCCGTGGTCTCCGGGCCTGGCGGACCGCCGACGGGACCGGGGGCAGACTCGCCCGGAAAGGGGGACTGACATGCCCACCCGCGTCGTGGTCGACCCGATCACTCGGATCGAGGGCCATCTGCGGATCGAGGCGCAGGCGGACAATGGTAAAATCAGCAACGCCTGGGCTACCTCGACGCAGTTTCGCGGGATCGAGGTCATCATGCAGGGGCGCGACCCACGGGACGCTTGGGCCTTCACCCAACGGATCTGCGGGGTCTGCACGGTCGTCCACGCGGTGGCCTCGTGTCGGGCTGTGGAAGACGCGCTCGGCATCACTATCCCGCCCAACGCGGCGCTGATCCGGAACCTGGTGCATGGGATGCAGTACATCCAGGACCACGTCATCCACTTCTATCACCTGCACGCGCTCGACTGGGTGGACGTCGTCAGCGCGCTGAAGGCCGACCCCGCGGGTACCGCGGCGATCGCTCGGGCGCTCGATCCTCTCTATGTGGCGAATGAAGGGGTTCTGATCGCAGTGGTGCCCGATCCGTGGGCCGAGCGGGCGCTGGCCGCGCTCCGGGCCGACTCCCTTGGTGCCGACGCCGCGCTGATCGGCCGAATCGTGGCGGATCACGCCGGGCTGGTCGCGCTCCACACCGCCATCGGGGGAAGCCGGATCGTCGATCTCCTGCCGGGCGATCAGCTCCCCAGAATCTGCTAGATTCCCGACGATAAGGCGTTGTCGACCTCCATGGCCTCTCGAAAGGATTGAACTCCCATCGTGTCGAATCCCGATGTGATGACTTGCGCGGCGTGCGGTGCCCCCGGCAGCGGCAACTTCTGCTCCTCGTGCGGCGCGTCCCGTGGAGGGGTCCGGGAGGTTGCGCCGGTACGTGACCGGACCCCCTGGATCGTGGCTGGCGTCTCCGCCGCCGGCATGCTCGGACTCCTGCTGTTCACGCTCGCGCGCCAGTCACCCGTTCAACCGGTCGCCGCTTCGGCCGCCATGGGCGGGCCGGTGGCGGCCGGTGAAAGTCCACCGGACCTGAGCGCGATGAGCCCCAGGGAGCGGTTCAACCGCCTGTACAACCGGGTCATGCGGGCGGCGCAGGCAGGTGACGAGGCGACCGTCTCCCGATTTACCCCGATGGCGCTCGCTGCCTACGAGATGCTCGATTCCCTGGACGCCGATGCCCGCTACCATGCGGCGCTGATCCGGGCCCATACCGGAGATGTGGAGGCGGCCAGGGCGCTGGGGGACAGCATTCTGGCTCGAACCCCCGGGCACCTGCTCGGCTACGTCGTGCTGGGCACGGCGGCTCGATGGCGGAAGGACGACAAGGCGCTCCAGCAGGCATATCGGGCATTCCTGGCCAAATACGACGCCGAGATGAAGGCCAAACGCCCGGAGTATTCCGAGCACCGGTTTTCCATCGACGAATTCCGCCGAGCGGCCCAGGGCGCTACCGGCGCCCCCGGTTCTTGAATCCCCCGCGCGGCCGTGGGACATTTGGGATGGCGGGCCGTCCCCTTCTTACCTGGAGTGCATGATGAAAGCCGGCCACAAGTTCCTGATCGGCGCCGGGGTGATCGTGGCGAGCGTTGGGTTGCTGATCGCCCAGGGGGTCAAGGAGACCGGGGTGTATTTTCTCACTCCGACCGAGCTCGCGGCCAAGACGTCCGCGGACCCCACGTTCTACGACACCGGCCTCAAGATGGGCGCCAAGGTCGTGCCCGGGTCGATTCGCCGGGACCCCGACAACCGCCGGATCGACTTCGAGGTGAGCGACGGCGCGCGCAGCTACCCGGTCACCTACCGGGGTCTCGTACCGGACACGTTCACCGATGCCAATGACATCGAGGTGATCGTGGAGGGGCGGCTCGGACGTGACGGCGTGTTCCGGGCGACCGAGGTGCTGGCCAAGTGCGGCTCGCGCTACGAGGCGGTGTACGACGAGGCGAAGGCGTAGCGCCGATGACCCTACTCGGCCAATTCTCGCTGTGGGTGGCGCTGTTGCTGGCGGTCTGGTCGGCGGCCATCGCGTTCTCGGGACGGTGGCAGAACCGGCCGGATCTATCCGCCAGCATCCGGGGCGCAGTCTATGCCACATTCGGGGCGCTGGCGGTGGCGATGCTGGCGCTCTGGAAGGGACTGGCCGCGCACGACTTCAACATCGAGTATGTGGCGGCCTACACCTCGCGAAACCTGCCGTCGGGATACATCCTGTCGGCCCTCTGGGCGGGGCAGAAGGGATCCCTCCTTTTCTGGGCGGTGGTGCTTTCCCTCTTCGCGGCCCTGGCCCAGGTGCTCACGCCGCGCCGTTACGCCGCCCTGCTGCCTTATGTAGCCGGCGTGACCTCCGCGGTGACCGCCTTCTTCGTCTGTACCATGATCTTCTCGGCCAATCCGTTCGAGCGGATGGCGTTCACTCCCGCGGATGGCCGGGGGCTCAATCCCCAGCTCCAGAACCCGGGGATGATGATTCATCCCCCGATGCTCTATCTCGGCTACATCAGCCTCACCATCCCCTTCGCGTTCGCCATTGCCGCGCTGCTCTCCCGCAGCCTCGACGCCGGCTGGATCCACGCCATCCGGAAGTGGACGCTGGTGAGCTGGCTGTTCCTCTCGATCGGGATCACCCTCGGCATGTGGTGGGCCTACGTCGAGCTGGGCTGGGGCGGCTACTGGGCCTGGGACCCGGTGGAGAACGCGAGCCTGCTCCCTTGGCTCACCATGACCGCCTTCCTCCACTCGGTCATGATCCAGGAAAAGCGCGGGATGCTCAAGCGCTGGAACCTGGGGCTCATCATCGGAACGTTCCTGCTCAGCATCTTCGGCACCTTCATCACCCGGTCGGGCGTCATCGCCAGCGTGCACAGCTTCACCCAGTCGAGCGTGGGGTACTTCTTCCTGGCGTTCCTCACGGTGTGTGCGATCCTGTCGTTCACCCTGCTCTACACCCGCTGGGCCTCGCTGAAGGCCGACGTGCAGCTGGAGTCGGTCGTCAGCCGCGAGGCGGCGTTCCTCTTCAACAACCTGCTGCTGGTGGGCATCGCCTTCTCGGTGCTGTGGGGGACCCTGTTTCCGATCCTGTCCGAGCTGGTGCGGGGCAGCAAGATCACGGTCGGTCCGCCCTTCTTCAATCGGGTGAACGTGCCCATCGGCCTGCTGCTGCTGGGGCTCACCGGCATCGGACCCCTCATCGCCTGGCGGAAGGCGTCCACCGCGAACCTGCGCCGGCAGTTCGTATGGCCGGTGACGGCCGGGGTCGTGACGTTCCTGGCGGTCTTCGTCGCGGGCGCGCGGGACTTCTACGCGCTGATGGCGCTGGGGTTGGCCGGCTTCGTGGCGGGGACCATCACGCAGGAGTTCTACCGCGGCATCCGGGCTCGGCGCCGAATGCACGGGGAGTCGGCTCCGGTCGCCCTGGGCCGGCTGGTGGCTCGCAACCGACGTCGCTACGGCGGTTACCTGGTGCACGCCGGCGTGCTGATCTATTTCGTCGCGTTTTCCGGGATGGCGTTCCGGCGCGAGATCGAGGCCACGCTCAAGCCCGGTGAGTCAGCTACGCTCGCCAGCCCCTTCGGCCATACCTATACCCTGACGCACGTGGGGATCTCGCAGTTCGAGTCGCTGAACCGGATCGTGAGCGCGGCGACGGTCGCCGTGTCGAAGGACGGCCGCTCGCAGGGGCGGATGACGTCGGAGAAGCGGCAGCACGTGGACAGCTTCCGGCGCCCGACGTTCGAGCCGTCCACCGAGGTCGGCATTCGCAGCGGCCTTCAGGAGGATCTCTACATCACCTTCGCGGGTGCGGTGGGCGGCACCGAGGAAGCGGTATACCGGTTCACGATCAATCCGCTGGTCTGGTGGGTCTGGTTCGGCGGGTTCGTGCTCGCCTTCGGCGGACTGGTCACCATGTGGCCCGGCGGCGGACCGCTGATCTCGGCGCCGAGGCGAGCCCAGCCGGGCTATCAGGCCACCTTGGCGGCAACCGGGGCGACGGTCGAATGAGCGGTCTGTCACGGCGCGGATTTCTCGGCCGGCTCGGCGCCGCCGCGCTCCTGCCGATCCAGGGACCGGCTCAGCAGGGTCAGGACCCGCTCGCAGGGAGCGGGGAGGTGGGAACGCTTCGCGACCCCGCCGCCGCGGGCCGGCCCCGGGCGCCGACCGAAGTCGCCGACTACGACGAGCGGATCAAGTCGATCGAGCACCGGCTCGCCTGCTCCTGCGGCTGCACGCTCGACATTTTCACCTGCCGCACCACCGACTTTACCTGCACCTACTCGCCGCAGCTCCACCGAGAGGTCGTCGAGCTGGACCGGGCCGGAAAGTCGGCGCAGGAGATCCTCGACGCCTTCGTGGACAAGTATGGGGAGAAGGCCTTGATGGCGCCGAAGCCCGAGGGGTTCAACCTCTGGGGCTACCTGCTGCCTGGATCCGCGATTCTGGTAGCGGGAGGCGCGCTGGTGGCACTGATCGCTCGCCGGCGGGTGGAGGTGGCCGGGGCGAGCACCGCGGATACCGGCGAGCCGCGCCTGACGATCGGCCAACCGGACCATCGGTCGCCCGCCGTCTCCCCCGCGCCCCACGCATCGGCGGAGGAGATGGAGCGGTTGCGCCGTGCCCTGGCGGAGGTGGACGACTGATGCTGGCGGAGGTGGTGGCGGCGGTGCTGGTGGGAATGGCCGCGCTCTGGCTGGTGCTGCGGCCCTTTCTTGGCGGCGGGGTGGCGCCCGAGCCGGTCGAGGAGCCGGTGATGCCTGAAGAGACCAGGAAGGGCGTCGCGCTGCTGGCTCTCAAGGAGATCGAATTCGATAGGGAGATGGGGAAGCTGTCCGAGGGTGACTACCAGTACCTCAAGGACAAGTACACCGCCGAAGCGCTCGAGGCGCTTCGGGAGGATGAGGGGGCGAGAGCGCCCGACGACGTCGAGGCCTTGATCGCTCATAGGGTGCGGACCCTTCGCTCCGCTGCGGCTACGGCGCCGCCGGGCGCTCCGGTATGCCCCTCGTGCGGGCCGCGTCCCGAGGTGGACGCGCTGTACTGCTCGACCTGTGGCGGCGCCTTGCCGGCGCCGGCGGTGTGTGCCCGCTGCGGTACCCCGCTGGCTTCCGACAGCCGGTTCTGTGAGGGATGCGGGAGCCGCGTGGCCGCCTAGTCCCGCCCCGATCAGGTCCGAAACCGCAATCCCATTCCGATCAGCACCGACCGCAGCCCGCGCAGGTCCGACACCTCTCCGACATCGCCGGCCTCGATTGGATTGCCCGACAGCCCGACCCCGAGGCGGTTTTCCAGCTCCACGGCGCCGAGTGGAATTCGAAGCACGAGATGCCCCTCGGCGCCGGCTCGGACTCGGCTGTCGCCGGCGACCGACCAGAGATCGAGCGTGGGTGCCAACGCGGCGAAGACTGTGCCCGGGCCGGCGGCCGCGACCCGACGCTCGTATCCGACCGCGAGCCGGTAGCGAGATACCTCCGAGGTCCGGTCCTGGATCGACAGGGCGTCGTTTCCCGCCTCGATGTGCCCGCCTGCCCAGCCGACTTCGAGTTTGAATCCCCATGCCCCGATCACTCGGCCGATCGAGGCGTGGAACGCGGGGCGGGCGGATGGCCGGACTTCGGCCGCGGCCCCGGGAGCCGCCAGACTGAGCGCGACGTGTCCGAACCGGACCGTCTCGGCCCCGACGCCCAGGGACCAGCCCGAACCACCGGCCGGCACCTGGGCAACGAGAGGCGGAGGGGCCGCCAGGAGGGAGAGAAGAAGGGCGGGATGGAACCGCATGGACGATCCGTGGTGGCTGGTGGAGGGGTAAAGTACGAGCGCCTCATCAACGGATCGTCAACGGCGAGGCGGCGTCATTTCATGATCAGATTGATCCAGCCGTTGGTCTTGTTGTATTCGCCTTTGACGACCCAATTGCTGTTGGGGTAGAACTCCCCCACCACGGCGCTCTCGACCGCGTTGCCGATGAGCTCGTCGTCGGTCTTGATGAGCGAGGCGAACGCCTGGATCAACTGCTGGAAGGCGTGTGCGCGCTTCCAGACCTTCTGGATGCCGCTGATGCCGTCCTTGCCGCCGGTGAACAGGGGATATGCGGCCTCGACGGCCTTGACCAGCCTGGAGAATCGGCCGGGATCGGTCTTGATCTGGCAGGGGGTATCGTCGTCTTCGACCATGAAGACCCGGAAGCTCTGATCCGGGTGGGTGGACTTGTAGCTGTTGATCTGGTTCTGGGTGATGAGCAGCACGCTACCGCCCCAGTCGAGCGAGTTCTGGTCGAAGCGAAAGTAGCCCGAGGCGGAGCCCGCGGCGCAGGCGTAGGGCTTCAACGAATCCGTGCTCCCCGCCTGGCCGAGAATGTGAACCTCGATCTCGGGCGCGCCCTTGACCCAGCTCTCGAAGGTCTCGATCAGGTGGGACTTCGTCATGTACAACCCCGGTGGCGGTGTGGACCCGCCGCCCGTGGGCTCTCCCTGAAGCTCCGCGGGGTGGTCGAAGTCGGTTTCCGCCGGGACCAGTGCGAGAACCGGCACCGTGGGCGGGCTGGTCGGACTGAGGAGGATGCGCTCGCCCTTCGGTGAGAACGCGACCGGGGGCTGGCGCTCGTCTCCCGTGGTGGCGACCAGAACGTGCTCGTCTCCGGTCCACGCGGCGCGATGGGCCGGCACCGGGAGGTACAGCTCCAGCTCGGGAGCTCGCCTCGCCTCGAGCGCCACTACGGCATTGGTTTCTCCGGATGATCGGGCGAGGTGGTCGGTGGCACGCGCGCGGGGCGACGCGAGATAGCGCTGGAAGTGAAGCTTGCCCTCCCGCACCGGTGAGCGGTCGAGATCCTGCTTGAGCTGCATCCTGAACTCGGGGTCGGCGAGGGCCAGGGCGATCCGCTGCGCGAGACGCTCGCGCGCGGCGGCCGGGGTGTCGCGGCTGGCCTGGGCCTGCTCGGCCGGGATGTCAGGGCTGGTGCGATCGCTACAGGCAGGGAGCGTGAGAACCGCCGCGAGCGCCGCGAGGCGGATGATGCGGGACATGGGGCCTCCTTGGGTGGATCGCGCGCAATCGCCGCGCGAGGTTCCATTGGCGCGCCCAAGGTAGGCCGTGCGTTGTGGTGTTCCGGGACCGGGTTTATGCGGGAAGGACGGGAAAAAACGGATCCAGCAATATGACGTGTCATCCCGAGTGCAATGCAGTGTCCCCCTTCGCTGTACTCAGGGTGACACTGGATTTGCGCTCAAGGCGACGCTGTCGCGGGCACCAGGGCCACGATGCGGAGCGGCCCGCCGCTCCCGCCCTTGATCTTCATCGGCAGCGCCACCACCAACGCGCCGCGCGCGGGCACCCGCTCCAGGGCGGCGACGTTCTCGAACGCCGGAATGTTCTGCCCCATGAGGATCCGGTGGGTGTCGTACGATTGCGACTGCCCGTAGTCGATGCTCGGCGTGTCGATGCCCACCGCCTTGACCTGCCGCTCTTGCGCCAGCCATCCGGCCGCGGATGAGTCGATCCCCGGGAAGTGCAGTTCCGCCACGCCCGCGGGACCGGTCCTGGTGGTGCCGAGATAGCGCGCCTTGTCCGGCCACCGGTTCGACCATCCGGTTCGGATCAGGACGATCGAGCTGTCGGGAATGCGGCCGTGCTCCCGCTCCCACGCCTCGAGCGCCGGCACGTCGAGGCGATAGTCGCGGTCCGCATCCGCCCGCGTCACGACGTCGATGACGACCGCCGGTCCGATCAGGCGGTCGAGCGGGATCCGATCGGCCGTGTGTCCCGCTTTCGCGAAGTGGAACGGCGCGTCCAGGTGGGTCCCCCCGTGCTCCGAGGTGGAGAAGTCGTTCGCCGCGTAGAAGAACCCGCCTGGCGTCATCTCGGCGGAGACGACATCCAGGTCGAAGGGTTTGGCGGTGGGCCAGTAGATGGTGCTGTCGGAGAAGTCGTGCGACAGATCCACCCAGGTGCCGGAGGCGAGCAGGTCCGCCGCCGGCGGGCGGGTGGGACGCTGCTCTGGTTGGCACGCCAGGACCAGTGCCAGAGTGAGGATTGGGTACCGGTACATACGAGCCTTTCCCCGGCTACCGCCGGGCGACCTCCACCGTTGCCGCAGCGGCGGCCTCCAGCGCGCGCTCGACGCCGCCGGGCGGGATGTCGAGATGGGTGACGGCCCGCACCGTGGTCGGGCCGATGACGCTGAACCGCACCGCGTGGGAAGCCCGCGTGCGGGCGGCGAACTCGTCGCCGCTCAGTCCGGTGCCGCGCACGTCGAAGATCACGATATTGGTCTCCACCCGCTCGGCGTCCACCGCGATCCCGGGCAGCTCGGCCAGGCCGGCCGCCAGGCGCCGCGCGCGCTCGTGGTCCTCCGCCAGGCGGCTCACGTTGTGGGTGAGCGCGTAGATGCCCGCCGCGGCGATGATACCCGCCTGCCGCATCGCGCCGCCCAGCCGCTGCTTGAAGACCCACGCCTCTTCGATGAATCCTCGGGATCCCGCCAGGACCGCTCCCACCGGCGCGCCCAGCCCCTTGGTGAGATCGATCCAGACCGAGTCCACCTGGGCCGCGAACGCCTTCGCGGGGGTACCGCTGCTCACCACGGCATTCATCAGCCGCGCGCCATCCATATGCCGGGCCAGCCCGAGCTCTCGCGCCGCACCGCACACCGCCTCGACCTCGCGCAGCGGCCAGACGGCGCCTCCCACGATGTTCGCCGTCTGCTCGATGGACACCACCCGGCTCCGCGGCATGAAGTGAACCGCGGGCCGCACCGCCTGCCGCACCTGCGCGGCGGTGAACATGCCCCGCGGCCCGGCCAGCGGCCGGAACACGGCGCCGATCAGGGCGGCGGCCCCCCCGGCCTCGTACAGCAGCGGGTGGGCCGTCTCATGAAGCAGGATCTCGTCGCCAGCGCGGCAATGGATCGAGAACGCCACCTGGTTGCACATCGTCCCCGACGGCAGGAACAGCGCGGCCTCCTTGCCGAGCAGCTCGGCGACCATTTCCTGAAGCCGGTTGACCGTCGGGTCCTCCCACAGCTGCTCGTCGCCCACCTCGGCGTCGCACATGAAGCGGCGCATGCCGGGGCTGGGTCGGGTGACCGTGTCGCTGAAGAGATCCACCGCGATGGCCGAGGGGCTCATTCGACGCCGCCGGAGCTGATTTCCATGTTCTCGATCCGCCGGGCGCTGAGCCGCAACGGCACGATGGTGGCCCCGACCAGGATCAGCACCACCGCCACCCCGCTGGCGACGAGCCCGACGCTGAGCGAGGGGTCCTGGCCCCGGTGGTAGGCCCGCAGCTGAGTCGACACCGCCGGAGCCTCGAGCATGATCACCAGCGCGAGCAGCGTCAGGCTCGTCATCATGTAGATCACGCCGCCGAAGCTGGTGGGGATCTGCGCCGCGTTCTCGGTGCCGAACTGCGGATAGTAGACGCCGAACGCCAGGGCCAGCGCGCTGGCCGCGAGGGTGTAGAGCAGCACGGTCCCCACGCTGACCGCCATCATGAAGACCCCGGACTGCAGCAGCCAATTCGTCAGCATCGTAATGATGAAGGCGAGCACCAGCAGCGGCACCGTGCCCGTCCAGTACTTGCTCCACAGCATCGCCCCCGGGTCGAGCGGGCTGGAGCGGAGCAGCCACATCTGGCGGCCTTCCAGCGAGATCGCGGGGAAGATGAAGCGGGCCGCCACGGCGGCCAGCACGAAGCCGGCCAGGCCCAGGTTCAGGAACGCGATCACGATCACGAGGGAGAAGGGAATCCGCTCGCCCGAGTGAATCGGCAGTGACTTGATGTTGAAGATGTAGATCAGCAGCAGCACGGCAAGCAGGATGAGCTGGCTCCACTGGGTGTTGTCGCGGAAGAAGAGCCGCAGATCCTTGAAGATGAACTCGCGCTTGGCGGCGGGCATGCTCTTGAGCGCGGCCCCAAGCGGGCCCCGCATCGGCCGGCGCACCTTCCGCGCGGCGCCCTCCTGCGCCTTCGAGAATCCCGCATGGTAGAGCCGGCGGTGCACCAGCGCGCCGAGCGCGACGGCGCCGAGCGCGGACCCCCAGAGCATCGCGACCGGCCAGGGGTCCGCCACCCGGAGGAGCCAGTTCATGACCATGTCCGCCGCCCATTCGCTCGGGAGTAACGGATTGGTCGGCGTGCGAAGCTCGGCGAGGTAGTCGACGAAGTGGCGGAAGCCCTCCGGCCTGGCGAGCTGTTCCGGACGCATGAAGCGCAGCAGGACCGCCGCCAGACCCAGGCCGGCGAGGCCGATCAGGCCCAGCAGCTCCCGGGTCCGGCGGGCCGGAAAGACGTTCACCAGTACCATGGTGATGATCGTGCCCGCCACGGCCGGCAGCAGCAGAAACGGGAGGAACGCCGCGAAGGCCACGATCGGAAACAGCGGGCCACCGGAGTAGACGATACCATACGCCGTGAAGATCGGCACCGCGAGCAGCGCCACCATCCAGGACGAGTGCACCACCGTCTCGCTCAACTTGGCGAGGTACAGGCGCAGTCTGCCCACCGGAGCCGCCACCAGCAGGTCGAGGTCCTTGGCCAGGAAGTTCGTCGAGAGCGCGGTGATGATGTTGGACAGCAGCAGTATGGAGTGAAACGCGAGCAGGATGATCCCCAGGACCTTGCCGGCCAGCAGGTCGCCGATGTCCGCCACTTTCTGGATGTAGCTGAGGACCCGGAAGGCGATGCCGAAGATCGCGGTCCAGAAGAGTCCACCGGACACCACGAAGAGCGCCAGCTTGGCCCACGAGCCGCGTCGCTCCTGCCGCAGCCGCGCCAGCGCGCCCCGCCACTTGGGCGTGAGCAGGGTCCAGATGCCGGGCTGCACCCGCGCCTGCTCCACGTCAGCGCTCCAGCACGGCGTCGAGCCGGTGCTCCCGATGGCCGCCGGTGAGCTTGAGGAACAGGTCCTCCAGGCTCATGTCCCCCGACTCGGTCTGCTGCCGCAGCTCGGCCATCGTGCCCTGCGCCGCGATCCGGCCGCGATAGACGATCGCGATCCGGTCGCACATGATCTCCGCGACCTCCAGGGTGTGCGTGCTCATCAGCACGGTGCCGCCCAGGTCCACGAACTGCCGGAACAGGTCCTTGAGCAGCCGCGCGCTCTTGGGATCCAGTCCCACCATCGGCTCGTCCACGATGATCAGGGCGGGGCGATGGACCAGGGCGCCGCAGATGATCAGCTTCTGCCGCATCCCGTGACTGTAGGACTCGGTCAGCTCGTGCTTCCAGGCGGCGAGATCGAAGATCTCGAGCAGCTCGTCGATGCGCCGCTCCACGGCGGCACCGTCCTGCCCGTAGAGCGCGGCGGCGAACCGCAGGAACTCCCCGCCGGTGAGCTTGTCGTACACGAACGGCCGGTCGGGAATGAACCCGATGCGGGCCTTCGCCTGAAGCGGATGCCGCAGGAGATCCACGTCGTCCACGTGGACCGATCCGCTCGTGGGCCGCAGAATGCCCGCGATCATCCGCATCGTGGTCGTCTTGCCGGCCCCGTTGGGTCCCAGCAGTCCGAACAGCTCACCCCGCGGCACGTCGAGCGAGATCCCATCCACCGCGGTGAACTTGCCATAGCGCTTCGTCAGGTCCTTCAGCCGTATCACGCCGTCCTCCCTACGATGGCCTCCACCGCCTCCCGATCTTCCTGCCGATCCACCACGATGCACAGCTCCGAGGGGCTTTCCCCCGTCCCGGGATGCGGAAAGGTCTCGACCATGAGCCCGGCGGCCTCCGCCATGGTGAGCTCACCGCCGTCGGTGCCCACCAACGGGGCCGCGATCCGGCCGAGTCCCCACGTGCCGGCCCGCTGCCAGGCGGAGACGAGCGCCCGGCGCACCGTCGCCGGGGCCACCGGCCTGGAGGCATCGCGGATGACGACGTGGATGACGAAAGGCGTGGGGAGATCACCACCACCGGTTACCACCGCGGCGCCCGCCTCCAGCGGCGTACTGACCCGCGACTGGTCGGCGAATCGCTGGCCCGCCCGCTCATCGAGCCTCGATGCGGCCGCCGCCAGCGGCTCGAGAGATTCGCCGGCGGGCCGCAGGAGGGCGTCGACCCGCAGCGAAGCCAGATCGTCCACCACGACGGTAATCACAGGGCCTGCAGCTCTCGGCTCCGCTGATACATCTCGCGGGCTTCGTCCGGCCGTCCCAGCCGGTCGAGCACCCGCCCGCGCAGGTGATAGACCTTGCCGTCCGTGGGGGTCGCCGCCAGCGCGCGGTCCAGCATCGCGCTCGCGCCGGCCAGATCGCCCATCAGGTTCAGCGCCTCAGCCAGATGATAAAGGACGCGGCCGTTCTCGGGCTGATACTCCAGGGACTTGGAGAAGTGGGTGACGGCTTCGGGTGCGACGCCCTTCCGCCAATAGAGCTGGCCCAGCTCGAAGTGGGCCGGTCCGTGGGCCGGGTTCGCCCGCAGCACCCCCCGGAGATCCGATTCCGCCTCGCGGTAGCGTTGCATCCGTCCCAGCAGCGCGCCCCTGAGCAGGAGCAGCTCTGCCTGGTCCGGAGTCCGCCGGAGCCCGGCCGCGAGCGTCGTGACCGCCTCGTTCAGCTCGCCGAGTCGCTCCAGCAGCCGGGCCAGTCCCAGCCGGGCTTCCACGTGTTCCGGGCTCGATGCCAGTAGCTCCCGATACAGCGCCGCCGCCTTGTCTGGGGACGTGGCGGCGGCGGCATCGGCCCGCTCCAGGAGCGGTCCGGCGGCCCCTGCGCGTTCGTCGGGGGTTGTGGTCATGTGGGCAACTATATGGTAGAGAGGGCTCGCCGAAACTGGAACCCGTTGACCCTCGGCCGAAGCTTCGGGTATCTTTCGGGGCTATGGCTCAGGATCAGTTGGTGGTGCGGGGCGCCCGCGAGCACAACCTCAAGAACATCTCCGTTGCCATTCCCCGCAACCGACTCACCGTCATCACCGGCCTGTCGGGTTCGGGGAAGTCGTCGCTCGCCTTCGACACCATCTATGCCGAGGGACAGCGGCGGTACGTCGAATCCCTGTCGGCGTACGCCAGGCAGTTTCTCGGGCTGATGGAAAAGCCGGATGTGGACGCGATCGAGGGGCTGTCGCCCGCGATCTCGATCGAGCAGAAGACCACCGGCCAGAACCCGCGCTCCACCGTCGGCACCGTCACCGAGATCTACGACTACCTCCGGCTCCTCTGGGCCCGCGCGGGTGTGCCGCACTGCCCCAACGACGGCACGCCGGTCACCCGGCAAAGCGCGGCGCAGATCACCGAGACCGTCCTCGCCTGGCCGCAGGAGACCCGGATCGAGATTCTGGCGCCCATGGTGCGGGGACGCAAAGGCGAGTTCCGAGAGCTGTTCGAGGACGTCAGGAAGCGCGGCTTCGTCCGGGTTCGGGTGGACGGCAAGACCTACGACCTCGGCGAGGTGCCCGCTCTCAATCGCCGCAAGAATCACGACATCGCAGTGGTAGTGGACCGGCTGGTCGTGCGCTCGGCCGATCGGGGGAGGCTCAACGACTCGATCGAGACGGCACTGAAGACCGCGGACGGACTGGTCGAGGTGGTGCGGCACGACGACATCGAGCGTGCGGTCGTGTTCTCCGAGCGCTTCGCCTGTCCGGTATGCGGACTCTCGCTGCCCGAGCTCGAGCCGCGTCAGTTCTCCTTCAACTCTCCCTTCGGCGCCTGTCCCGACTGCCACGGCGTGGGAACCCGGCGCGAGGTGAACGCCGATCTGATCCTCGGCGATCCCAGCATCTCGATCCTCGAGGGCGTGATCCTTCCCTGGGGCGAGCCGTCGGGCTATCTGCGGAAGGTGGTGCTGCCCACCCTGGCCAAGGCGTTCAAGTTCGACCTCAACGCGCCCTGGTCCGAGCACAGTGAGTCCGCCAGGCAGGCGCTGCTCCATGGGACGCCGGGCAAGTTCAAGTTCCAGACCGAGGGGGCCCGGGGCCACGGCGAGTACGAGAGCGAATGGGAGGGCGTGCTCCGGAACGTGGAGCGCCGTTACCGGGAATCCAGCAGCGACGCCGTCCGGGTGACGCTCGAGGAGTTCATGATCGAGCAGCCCTGCCAGACCTGCGGCGGCAAGCGGCTCAAGGCCGAGAGCCTGGCGGTGCTGGTGAACGGCCGGAGCATCGGCGACGTGGTGGATCTGCCGGTGGAGCGGGCGCTGGAGTTCTTCGAGGGCGTGCCGCTCCGGTCCAACGGCCGACCCGGCATCGACCCGGAGATCGCGGGGCCGATCCTCAAGGAGGTCGGCGACCGCCTCCGGTTCCTGCGCGACGTCGGGCTCGACTACCTGACGCTGGGGCGGGGCGCCACGTCGCTCTCCGGCGGCGAGACCCAGCGGATCCGCCTCGCCACCCAGATCGGCTCCCGGCTGGTGGGCGTGCTCTACATTCTCGACGAGCCGAGCGTCGGACTGCACCAGCGGGACAACGAGCGGCTCCTCGGCACCCTGCGCGGCCTGCGCGATCTCGGCAACACCGTCATCGTGGTCGAGCACGACGCCGACACCATTCAGGCCTCCGATCACGTGATCGACCTGGGGCCTCGTGCGGGACGGTTCGGCGGGGAGGTGGTGGCGGAGGGCACCGTGTCGGACATCCGCGAGCACCCGACGTCGCTCACCGGGCGTTACCTGCGCGCCGAGCTGCGGGTGCCGGTGCCGCCCGGCCGCCGCCAGGCGGCACGAGGACACCGCCTCAGGGTCGTGGGGGCGCGGGCGAACAATCTGCAGAACCTCACGGTCGACGTTCCCCTGGGCCTGTTCGTCGCGGTCACCGGCGTATCGGGTTCGGGCAAGTCGACCCTGGTGACCGACATTCTCTACCAGGCGCTGGCGCGCCACTTCTACCGCGCCAAGGTGATTCCGGGCGCCCACACCCGGATCGAGGGACTGGACCGGATCGACAAGGTCATCGACATCGATCAGAGCCCGATCGGGCGCACGCCGCGCTCGAACCCGGCTACCTACACCGGTCTCTTCACCCCGATCCGGGAGCTGTTCACCCAGCTCCCCGACGCCAAGCTGCGCGGGTACGGCCCCGGCCGATTCTCGTTCAACGTGAAGGGCGGCCGGTGCGAGGCGTGCCAGGGCGACGGGCTGGTGAAGATCGAGATGCACTTCCTGCCCGACGTGTACGTGCCCTGCGAGGTCTGCAAGGGCCGGCGCTACAACCGGGAGACGCTGGAAGTACGCTACAAGGGCCGGAGCATCGCCGACGTGCTCGACCTGACCGTGGCCGACGCGCTCGATTTCTTCGGCAACCAGCGGCGCATCGCGGAAAAGCTGGAGCTGCTGAACGACGTCGGGCTGGGGTACATCCACCTGGGCCAGGCCGCCACCACGCTCTCGGGCGGCGAGGCCCAGCGCGTCAAGCTCGCCACCGAGCTCGCCAAGCGCGACACCGGGCGCACGCTCTACATCCTGGACGAGCCGACGACCGGCCTGCACTTCGAGGACGTGCGGCTGCTGCTCGAGGTACTGCACCGGCTGGTGGACAAGGGAAACAGCGTGGTGGTGATCGAGCACAATCTCGACGTCATCAAGACCGCCGATTGGATCGTGGACCTCGGTCCGGAGGGCGGGGAGGGCGGCGGACGCGTGGTGGCGGAGGGAACCCCGGAGGAGGTGGCGGCGGTCGCAGGCAGCCACACCGGCCACTTCCTCCGTAAGGCGTTGCCGGGGGTCTCACCCTGAGCGCAGGCGAAGGGGACCATGCTGGTATGGTCCCCTTCACTTCGTTCAGGGTGACACTTTGGTCTCGAACCTCGGCGCTTTCGCCGCGGGATCCACGGTGAACCGAATCCACATGCCGCTGAGCCCGTGTCCCGGCACGCCGCAGAAGATCCGGTAACTGCCGCTGTCGGGGGCGGTGAACTTCATCACGTCGGTGGCCTCCTGCGGCAGGCCTTCCACGACCTTGCTGGTGTAGGCCCGCGGGATGGCGGCCTCACCGCCCATATTGGGCATGGGATCCTGATCCGCGATCACCTCGGCGCTGTGCGGCGTGCCGTCCTTCTGCACGAAGTTCATCACCACGTTGACGCCAGGCGGCACCACCAGGTTCGCCTCCCCGTCAACGAAGCCGTTGAAGTTGAACGGGCTGGTGGCCCCCTCGCCGCCGGCGATCAGCTCGAAGGTGACCGTCTTAGTGGCCGGATCCCACTTGAGATAGGGGGAGTCCTGGGCCGGGACCGCACCCGTCGCGCACAGCGTCAACACCAGCATCGTCGAGACAGAAAGTCGGGCCATCGCATCCCTCATCGTTGCGCGGATCGAGGGAGCCGTGAAACTTCACGACCCCCTCGTCCGAAAGGTGTGCCCATGATCGGGCAACGAATCTCGGAAAGCTACAGGGATCGTGGCCGAACTGGTATCCTTCCCGCGGTTACCGCTCTCACCTCCGACCCGAGTCTTTCCGTGAAGCGCTACTTCATCTCGCTCCTGTCCCTCGTCCTGGCGGGCACCGTGCCGGCCGCCGCCCAGCAGCCCGACCCCTCGCTTCTCACGGTGCAACGGATCTACGGCTCGGCCGAGTTCGCATCCCAGAAGTTCGGACCCTCGCGCTGGCTGGACGGGGGCGCGGCCTATACCACGGTCGAGGCAGCCGAGGAAGGAAAGGGCCAGGAGATCGTACGCTACGACGTCGAGAAGGGAACGCGGACGGTGCTGGTGCCCGCCAGCCAGCTGGTGCCGGAAGGCGCCTCGGAGCCGCTCGACATCGCCGACTACGCCTGGTCGCCGGACACCAGGCA
Source organism: uncultured Gemmatimonadales bacterium (assembly GCA_963826065.1). Classification (GTDB taxonomy): domain Bacteria; phylum Gemmatimonadota; class Gemmatimonadetes; order Gemmatimonadales; family GWC2-71-9; genus CAVVWJ01. Next base: position 545,528 of record CAWGVP010000002.1, on the reverse strand, counting down.
GCTGCTGGTCTTCACCAACACCCAGCCGGTCTGGCGCATGAACACCCGGGGCGACTATTGGGTGCTCGATCGCGAGAGCGGCGGGCTCAAGCAGCTGGGGGGCTCCGACGCGGAGCCTTCCACGCTCATGTTCGCCAAGTTCTCGCCGGACGGCGGCAGGGTGGGGTACGTCAGGGAGAACAACCTCTACGTCGAAGATCTCGCGACCGGCGGCATCACCGCGCTCACCACGGACGGCTCCCGCACCCTCATCAACGGCACCTTCGACTGGGTCTACGAGGAGGAGCTGATGAACTACTACGCCGACGGCTGGCGCTGGAGTCCCGACGGGAGCAGCGTGGCGTTCTGGCAGCTGAACGCCGATTCGGTGAAGAACTTCTCTCTGGTGAACAACACCGACTCGGTCTACGCCATCGTCACGCCGATTCAGTATCCCAAGGTGGGGGAGACCAATTCCGCCGCGCGGGTCGGCGTGGTGAGCGCCGCGGGCGGAAACATCCGGTGGATGGAGATCGAGGGCGATCCGCGCAACCACTACATCGCCAGGATGGAATGGGCCGGGAACTCCGACGAAGTGATCCTCCAACGCCTCAACCGCCTCCAGAACCGGAACGAGGTGATGCTGGGCGACGCACGGACAGGCCGAACCCGGACCGTGCTGGTGGAGCAGGACAGCACCTGGGTGGACCGGGTGGACGACCTCGTCTGGCTCGAGCGGGGCAAGAGCTTCACCTGGGTGAGCGACCGTGACGGCTGGAAACACGTCTATGTGGTCTCTCGCGACGGCGAGAAGACCCGGCTCGTCACCAAAGGCGACTTCGACGTCGTCGACATCCTGGGCATCGATTCCAAGGGCGGGTGGCTGTACTACGTCGCCTCCCCCGAGAATCCCGCCCAGCGCTATCTCTTTCGCGGCCGGCTCGACGGCAAGGGGAAGCCCGAGCGCCTGAGTCCGGCTCGCGAGTCGGGCACGCACGTCTACGACATCGCCCCCAACTACCGCCACGCGATCGAAACCTACTCCAGCTTCGGCAACCCGCCGATCGTCCGCCTGGTCCGGCTGCCGGGTCACGATCCGGTCCGGACGCTGGTCGATAATCAGCGTCTGCGCACGAAGGTGAACGCGCTCCGCCGCGCGTCGGTCGAGTGGCTCAGCATCGAGGTCGAGGATGGGGTAAGACTCCCTGGCCTGATGCTCAAGCCGGCGGATTTCGACTCCACCCGGAAATACCCGCTGCTCTTTTTCCTCTATGGAGGCCCGGGCGGCACAGAGGCCGACGATCTCTGGGGCGGCTACTACCTCTGGCACACCATGCTGACCCAGAAGGGCTACCTGGTAGCGATCGTGGACAACCGCGGCACGCCGGCCCCGCTCGGCAAGCGCTTCCGGAAGGCGATCTACGGTCAGATGGGAGTGGTCGAGACCCGGGACCAGGCCGCGGCGGCACGCACCCTCTTGCGCCGGCCGTACGTGGATCCGTCCCGGGTGGGCATCTGGGGCTGGAGCTACGGCGCCTTCATGGCGCTCAATGCCCTCTTCCAGCATTCCGACATCTATCGGACGGCGGTCGCTGTGTCCCCGGTGACCCACTGGTCGCTCTACGACAACGTCTACACCGAGCGGTACAACGGACTGATCACCGACAATCGTGAGGGGTACGACCGGGGCTCGCCGCTGAGCTACGTGAAGGGCCTGCGGGGCAACCTCCTGCTCATCCACGGCGGGGGCGACGACAACGTGCACTATCAGAACACCGAAGTGCTCATCAACGCTCTGGTGGCGGCCAACCGGCCGTTCGAGATGATGGAGTATCCCAACCGGACCCACTGCATCTGCCAGGGCAAGGGCACCCAGGCGCACCTCTTCGACCACGTCACCCGATTCCTGGACCGCAACCTGTTGCACGGAGCGCCGATGAGGGAACTCCAGGAGCGCGCCAACGCGGGGGAATAGCCGCCAGCCGCATGGCGACCGGCGGGGGCGGACCCTAGATTCCTAGGCCACCCCCGCCGGAGTCTTTCCATGACCTACGAAGACATCGTTGCCCTGCTCGGCTATGCCGGTGGACACGAGCAGAGGGTCCGCATCACCACGACCGACCGGACCGAGGTCATCGGCATTCCGACGAGCGTCGATACCCACGTCACGGCGCATGAGGTCTATCTCCGCCCGGCCGGCAGCGACGACGACACCGAGATTGCGGTCTCGCTCGGAGCCATCGAGGCTGTGGAGCTGGTCTGACCGACCCGAGGCATCGTTTCTCATTGAAACAGCGCCGGGGCCCCGTCCGTAGGGCCGGCCGGAGGCGACCGGAATGGATATGGAAGGCATACTGGCCATCACGTTGATTTTCGGAGGGGGGACGGCGTTCCTCCTCTCCATCAGCCCGATCGGCAAGGCAATCGCCGAGCGGATCCGCTCCCAGGGTGCGGTCCCGATGCACGATCCCGAACTCCTGGCGGAGGTGGACTCCCTCAGGCGGGACGTCAGCGAGCTGCAGGAGCGGGTGGATTTCGCCGAGCGTCTGCTCTCGCAGACCCAGGAGCGGCCGCAGGTGGCCAAGGGAGGAGCGCAGTGATGATGCAGGGACCCAGCGAGATTCCGGCGCCGCCGTTCGATCCCAACCTGATCTGGATGAACGATGGGGGTCCGCCCGCCATCGTCATGATCGTGTTTCTCGGGCTGCTGGCCACCACGATCATTCTGTGGCCGGTCATGCGGGCGTTCGCCCGACGGCTGGAAGGGAAGGGTGGCGCCGACCCCGCCCTGCACGCTGAGATCGAGCAGCTCCAGCACCGGCTCGGCGAGGTGGACAGCCTCCAGCAGCGGGTGGCGGAGCTGGAGGAAAGGATCGATTTCACCGAGCGGATGCTGGCGAGAGCCCAGGCCCCCGCCGCGCTGCCCGGAGACGGCGCCGGTTGATGCTCGCGATTCAAGGCGCCCCACCCGTGCCTCCCGTGCCGCCGCCCGGCTCCGAGTTGTCCATCGGGGGGAGCCTGGAGGGCATCGCGGCGATCGTGCTGCTGCTGGGCGCGGGTCTCATCGTCGCCGCGTTGATCTGGCCGCTCATCCGCGCGCTGGCCAAGCGGATCGAGGGCGCCGCGCCCAGCGCCGAGATGCAGACCGAGCTGGACTCGCTGCGAGAGCGGGTGCGCCAGCTCGAGGATGTCATACCCCGAATGTCGGAGCTGGAGGAGCGCGTGGATTTCACCGAGCGGATCGTGGCTCAGGGGCGCGAGCCCGACCGGCTGCAGCGGTAGGAGGGACAGCCCATGGGTCCATTCGAGACCGTCGCACTCGTCGCGGTCCTCTTCGCCGGGGTGAAGATCTTCGGTCCGGTCGGAGCTGCGATCGCCGATCGCCTGCGCGGCAGCCGGCGCCAGGGCGAGCATGACCCCCTCCTGGCCGAGGAGGTGGATGCGCTGCGCGATCGAGTGGGGCAGCTGGAGGAGATGCAACGGCGGATGCTGGAGCTGGAGGAGCGCGTCGACTTCGCCGAGCGTCTCCTGGCCCAGCCCGAGCGGCCGGCGCGCGTCGGCGCCCCGGCCGAAGGAGACGGTCGATGAGCCCACCGGGCGAACTGGCGATGTTCCTGGCGATCGGAGCCGCGGCGCTCGGTCTCCTCTTCGGTCCGATCGGTTCGGCCCTGGCTCGCCGGCTCGGAGGCCGCCCCGAGCCGGGCGAAGCCCAGGCGGAGATCGAACATCTGAGCGAGCGGATGACGGCGGAAGTGGACGATCTCCGGAGCCGATTGGCCGAGGTCGAGGAACGTTTAGATTTCGCCGAACGGCTCCTCGCCCGTGGAGAAGAGCCGGACCAGATTTCAAGGGGAGCCCCCACATGATCACCCGAGAGGACATCCAGTCGTTCTTCGACCGGCTCTACGGCGGCAATCTCTCGGTAATGGAGCTCGAGCCGAACCTCTGGCTCCTCCGCACGCCGGACGACGCCGAGGTCGTCGTGCACTACGCGCCCCCGGTGGTGATCCTGCGGGTCCGGGTGATGGAGCTGCCGGAGAGCGAGCCGCGGCGCGGTGAGCTGTTCCGGCAGCTCCTGGAATACAATGCACGCGATCTGGTGCATGGCTCCTATGGCCTCGAGGGAGATCACGTGGTGCTGACCGATACGCTGGAGCTGGAGAACCTCGACTTCAGCGAGTTCGAGGCCAGCTTCGAATCGATGACCCTGGCGCTCGCCTCGCACCTCGGCGCCCTCGCGTCCTACCGCGAAAGGTGACCCTTCATGGGACTCTTTGATCGCCTCTCGACCCTGATGCGGTCGAACATCAACGACCTCATCTCCCGGGCCGAGAACCCCGAGAAGATGCTGAACCAGCTGATCGTCGACATGAAGACGCAGCTGGCCAAGGCCAAGCAGCAGGTCGCCTCTGCCATCGCGGACGAGAAGAAGCTCCAGTCGGACGCCGAGGCGATGAAGAAGCAGGCCGAAGACTGGGAGCGTCGCGCGATGCTGGCGGTGCAGGAGGGCCGCGACGACCTGGCCAAGCAGGCGCTCGGCCGCTACAACGAACATCTCCAGGGCGCCCAGCAGCTGCACGAGACCTGGCTCAAGCACAAGGGCGAGACCGAGGCGCTGAAGCTCTCGCTCCGGCAGCTCAACGACAAGATCGAAGAGGCCAAGCGGAAGAAGAACATCCTGGTGGCGCGGGCCAAGCGCGCCGAGGCGCAGCAGCGGATCCAGGAGACCATGTCCGGGATGTCGGACAAGGGCGCGTTCGAGTCGTTCGAGCGGATGACGGAGAAGATCGAGGCCAACGAGCGGAAGGCCATCGCCGCGGCTGAGATCCAGGAGGAGTTTTCGGGCGACCATCTCGCCCGCCAGTTCGACGCCCTGGAGTACAAGGGCAGCTCCGACCAGCAGCTGCTCGCGCTGAAGCAGCGGATGGGCCTGCTGCCGGGCGGCAGCGCCGGCGAGAAGCGCCAGCTCAACCGCGGGGCCGAGGACATCCACGATGCCGAGGTGATCGAAGAGGGCGACACCGGGAAGCCCTGACGCCCGACGGCGTCGCCGGCACCGTATCACCCTGAGCGCAGCGAAGGGGGCCATGCTCGACATGGTCCCCTTCACTTCGTTCAGGGTGACAGGCGTCCGCACTATATTCCAGCGCCTTTCACCCAACGGACCATGACCGCATTGCGCCATCTGATCATCGCCGACGGCGACTTCGGGCCGATGACCTCGAAGACCGCCAACTCCATCATTCGATACCATCCGGAGCGTACCGTCGCGGTGCTCGACCGCCAGCATGCCGGGAGCACGGTGCAGGACGTCCTCGGGTTCGGCGGGGCGATTCCGGTCGTCGGCACGATGCGGGAGGGGCTCGCGCTGAAGCCGTCCGCCGTACTCATCGGCATCGCGCCGAAGGGCGGCCAGCTGCCGGCCGAGTGGCGGGCGTGGCTGGGCGAGGCGCTCGATGCCGGCTGCGACATCTGGAACGGGCTGCACAGTTTCCTCGTCGACGATCCCACGCTCGCGGCGAAGGCACGGGCCCAGGGACGCACGCTGCACGACCTCCGGCGCCCGCCCGCGGACCTGCCGATCGCGTCCGGCCTCGCCAAGGCACTCGACCCGCTGGTCGTCCTGACGGTGGGGACCGATTGCAACGTCGGCAAGATGACCGCGCAGCTTCAGCTCACGAAGAAGCTGGTGGAGCGCGGGATCCGGACCCGGTTCGTCCCGACCGGGCAGACCGGCATCATGATCGAGGGGTGGGGCATCGCCGTTGATGCCGTGGTCGCCGACTTCATCGCGGGGGCGGCCGAGCGGGTGACGGTGGAAGGGAGCAGGAACGCCGACGTCGTGCTGGTAGAGGGGCAGGGAAGCATCAATCATCCGGGATACTCCGGCGTGACGCTGGGCCTGATGCACGGCTCCTGCCCCGACGCCATGATCCTCTGCCACCAGTCCAGCCGCGCGTTCATCGGCGACTACCGGGAAGCGGCGTGGCTCCGTATTCCACCGCTCGCGGAGTACATCCGGCTCTACGAGTCCATCGGGGCCGCGGTCCACCCGACACGGGTGATCGGCATCTCGCTCAACACCTACGACCTGAGCGACGTCGAGGCGCGCCGCGCGTGCGATCGCGCCCAGCAGGAGACCGGACTTCCCGCAACCGACCCCGTCCGGTTCGACTCCGCGCCACTGGTCGACGCCATCGCCGATGAGCGCGAGCGCTATCTCCAGACCCGAAAGGCGCGCCAGGCCACCAAGTGACCTCCCAGCGGGAGTCGTCCCTGCGGCGATGGGTCGAGGCAGGGCTGCTCGATGAGGCGGCCGCGGCCCGGATCCGCGCCTGGGAGGCTGAGCGCGCGGGAGAGCCGGCGCTTCGGTGGCCGGCATGGCTCGCCCTGGGGCTCGGCGGACTGCTGCTCGCCTCCGGTATCCTGCTCTTCGTCGCCGCGCATTGGGACGGCCTCGGTCCCGGCCAGCGCTTTGCCCTGGTGCTGGCGGTCGTAGGCGGATTGCACCTGGCTGGGGCGGTCGGGTCGGATCGCTCGCCGGGGCTCGCCGCCGCACTTCACGCCTGCGGGACGGCCGCTCTGGGAGGCGGAGTCTTCCTCTCGGGGCAGATCTTCCATCTCCAAGAGCATTGGCCCGGGGGCCTGCTCCTCTGGGCCATCGGCGCCGGGGTCGGCTGGGTGCTGCTCCGCCAATGGCCCCAGGCGACCATGGCGGCGTTGCTCGCTCCGGCCTGGCTGGCCGGCGAGTGGATGGTCGCGACGGATGATCGCCGGGGTGGTCCCGTGCTCGGATCGTTCATCCTCTTGACCGCCCTGGCGTATCTCGCGGCCGAGCCCTCGGATGGCCGGCAGACGGCGGTCCGTCGGGCGTTGGTGTGGCTCGGCGGGCTCGCGCTCATCCCCGCCGCCGTCGCACTGGTGCTGCTCCGGAGCCCCTCGTCTCACTATGGCGAGCCGCTTCCCGGCGGCCTCATGGCGCTGGGGTGGATCGTGGCCATCACGCTGCCACTGGGAGTCGGAATCGCGCTGCGCCGCGCCAACCTCCCGACGCTCGGCCTGGCCGCGGCCTGGGTGGTAGCCGGAACGGTCCTCGCGTCGTACCGAGGTGTTGCCCCGTATCTGTGGAGCGCGGTGCTCGCCGCGGGCGTCATCTGGTGGGGGCTCCAGGACCGCCGGGCGGAGCGGATCAACCTCGGCATCGCCGGTTTCGCGCTGACGGTGCTGGTCTTCTACTTCTCGGACGTCATGGACAAGCTGGGACGGTCCGCCAGTCTGATCGGACTCGGCCTGCTCTTTCTGGGCGGTGGGTATCTGCTCGAACGCACACGCCGCCGCCTGGTCGCGACCGTTCGGGAGGAGGCTTCGTGACGGCGCGGCGTGCCGGGATCGCGCTCGCGGTAGTCCACGTGCTCCTGGTCGGGACGCTGGGTCTCAAGCTGCTGGCCGACCGGGCCCGGCTGCCGCGTGCCTGGGCGAAGACCGTTCCATTCGATCCTGACCTGCCCATCAGGGGCCGATACGTCCGCTTGCGCCTGGAGGTGCCGCTCGATCCGACCGACAGCGTCCGGGCCGGCGAATATCGTCGGACACATCTCCGGACCGAGGGGGATCGTCTCCGGGCCGATTTGGATGACGGGGGCCCGGTCGGCGTACGGATCGATTCGGCGCCGGGTGGTCTCGTCGCCGGACTGGATCAACCCGTCGCCTTCTTCATTCCCGAGCACATTCCCGACCCCTCGATCCGTCCGACCGGCGAGGAGCTCTGGGCCGAGGTCACCGTGCCGCGTCGCGGGCCGCCCCGACCCATCAGGCTCGGCGTGCGGCGGGACGGCACGCTTACTCCGCTCGAGATCCGGTGACTCGCGGCGGAAGGTGCTCCGGCGCCGCAGATTGATGTCACGACCCGTGCCCGGGGGCGGCATACTGCCGCATGTTCCCCGGGTCGCCGGCGCGAGTCCGGCCCGCCGTCTCGTTGCAGTCGCTCATCCCGCTGGCGCGCCCCGGTCGCGTGCTCGGCGTCTGGCTCCGTGGCTGCATCAGGCCGGCGGCCGTGCGGTGCCCGGCGCCGGGCGGGGGCCGGCATCTGCTGGTGGCCCAGGATCTCGGCTATCTGCTGTGCCGCTGCACCCAGGTGGTCGTTCGGGACGGGGAGCGGCTGACGCCGGTGCCGTCGGGTGTGCTGGTCGGATGGCGGGTGCTCGAGGTGGTGCTCGGCGCGCCATACTTGCCGCCGCCCGACCAGCTCCGCGCGCTGTTTCCCGCCGCACGAGTCCACGAAGGCGTGCTCACCCTTCCCCTGGGGCTCCGCTCGGCCGAAGAGGCGCTCGCGGTGTGCGCCGCCGAGCGGCTCCCGGTGGCCGCGACGCGCATCGCGTACCTCGCCACCGAGCGTTGACGCCGTCCGGCCCTGGCCTCTAGGTTAGGGCCGTGAATCCAGCCAGAAGCCATGTCGGAGCTTAGGCTCGCGCCGCTCGCCGGTATCGGTGACACGCTCGCGCGTCTGGCCCAGGTCCTCGAGATCAACGGCGAGACGCTGGCGCGGAACGGCGCGCGCGTGCTCGGCATCTGGGTCCTCGCCTGGCTGGCCTATCGCGTGGTCCGCATCGCCGCCGGCCGGATCGAGGCCGCGGTCGACGACGGCGACGACACGATCACGACCCTGCGGGAGCGCCGGGGCAAGACGATCTCCCAGCTGCTCCGGAGCGTCGGGCGGATCGCCGTGGTCGTCATCGCGCTGCTCCTCACCTTCAACGTCTTCATCGACATCGGGCCGATCCTGGCCGGTGCCGGCATCCTGGGCCTGGCCGTGTCGTTCGGCGCTCAGAGCCTGGTGAAGGACGTGATCTCGGGCTTCTTCATCCTGTTCGAGAACCAGTTCGCCATCGGTGACGTGGTCGAGGCCGGAGGCAAGAGCGGCGTGGTGGAAAAGATGACCCTGCGGGTGGTGGTGCTTCGCGACCTCAAGGGCGTGATGCACGTGATTCCCAACAGCGAGATCAAGGTGGTCAGCAACATGACCCGGGGCTGGTCCCGGGCCGTGGTGGACGTGGGGGTGGGCTACGAGGAGGACGTCGATCGGGCCCTGGCGGTGGTGAGGGACGAAGCGGAACAGTTCTCCACCGACAAGACCTGGGCCGCGCAACTCGATGGACCGCTGGAGGTGCCCGGGATCGAGGCCCTGGCCGACAGCGCCATGGTGATCCGCACCCTGATCAAGACCCAACCCGGATCCCAGTGGAACGCCGCCCGCGAGTTCCGCCGCCGTCTCAAGATCCGCTTCGACCGCGAGAAAATCGAGATTCCGTTCCCCCAGCGGAAGGTCCACGTTCACGTGGATGACGCCATATCCGACCGCAGTCTCAGGGCCGCCGGGGCAGCCGGCGGATGAGCCTCCGGCTCCACAATACCCTCACCCGCCGGATCGAGCCGTTCGTGCCCGTACACCCGGGCCGGGCGTCGCTGTACACCTGCGGTCCCACGATCTACAACTACGCCCACATCGGGAACTTCCGGACGTTTCTCTTCGAGGACCTCCTGCGCCGTTGGCTGGAGGCGAGCGGGTACGAGGTCTTTCACATCATGAACCTGACGGACGTGGACGACCGAACCATCGCGGCCGCGGTCGGCAAGGGCGTCTCGCTGCGTCAACACGTGGATCCCTTCGCCCAGGCGTTCGAGGAAGACCGCGACTGGCTGCGTATCCGCCCGCCACACGCGCAGCCGCGGGCCACCGAGTACATCGGCCCAATGATCGAGCTGATTCAGGGGCTGCTCGACCGCGGCGTGGCCTATGAGGGCGATGACGGTTCGGTCTACTTCGCGATCGCTCGCTTCCCGGCGTACGGCCGGCTCTCGCAGCTCGATCGCCGGGAGCTCCGCAGCGGCGCCAGCGAGCGGGTCAGCGCCGACGAGTACGCCAAAGAGGATGCCCGCGACTTCGTGCTCTGGAAGGCGGCGCGCCCCGAGGACGAGGCGGTGGGCGCCGCCTGGGATGCGCCCTTCGGCCGGGGCCGGCCGGGCTGGCACATCGAGTGCTCTGCGATGGCGCTGGAGCTGATCGGCCGGAAGTGGGGGGTGGATGTCCTCGACATCCACGCCGGCGCGGTGGATCTGATCTTTCCCCACCACGAGGACGAGATCGCCCAGAGCTGCGCCTACACCGGCAAGGAGGAGTTCGCGCGGGTCTGGCTCCACGGGGAGTTTCTCGATCTCGCCGGGACCAAGATGTCCAAACGGTACGGGAATATCCTGACCGCGCGGGACCTGCGGGAGCAGGGCGTCGATCCGGGCGCGATACGGCACCTCCTCTTCAATACCCACTACCGCCAGAAGCTGGACTGGAGCGACACCGCGCTGGCGGCGGCCCGGGAGGGGTCGGCCCGCCTCGGGGCGTTCCGGGACCGCCTGGAGCTGGCCGCCGGCGCGGAGGACGACCCGGCCGCGGCGGCGGCCGCGGACCGGTTCCGGACCGCCTTCACCGCCGCGCTCGACGAGGACCTGAATGCGCCCGAGGCGCTGGCGGCGCTCCACGTCCTGGTTCGGGAGGTCAACCGGCTGCTGGACGAGGGGCGCCGGGTGGGGCCGTCGGTTCGAGCCGCCTGGGCCCTGGCCGACGACGTCCTTGCCGTGGCTCCGTCCGATCGGGCCAGGACCGTGGCCGCCGACGCACTGCATGTGGCGGAAGAGGATGGGATCCCGGTCCGGCCCCCCGAGGTGCCGCCGCCCGATCCGGTGGATGGGGAGGAGTGGGCGCTCCGGTGGGCGGCGGTCCGGGCCCGGGAGAAGCGCGGTCGAAACTTCGCGGAGTCCGACCGGATTCGGGACCTACTGCGGGCGGCCGGCTGGGAGATCCGGGACCGCCGGGACGGGGCGATCGAGGTCGTGCGATCGAAGTAGTCCGACAGGACCACCTGGAGGTCGAGTCCCGCAACAATGGCATGTGCCAAGGCAGACGTTCGTCCCTGGCGAGGTGGGCTTTCGTGACGTATCAGTCGATGCTCCTGGCAAGGTTCCTCCCGCTTCACCCACAACCCAGGCAAGTGAGGGTGCGATGCGTGGTTTGAGGAATGGCTGGATGCTGCTTCTAGTGCTCGGGTGCGGCGGGGCGGCGGACGACGCGACGGACGCGGCGCCGGCGGGAGATCCCGCAGCGGCGGCGGACAACGAGACGACTCCGCCGCCGACGGAGCAGGCGGCTGCATACCCATCCATCAGCACGCGGATGTTCACTGGCGGTAGCGCGATGATCACGGTCAGCGGAGCCGCGAGCATCGATCTGGAAGTGGCGCTCAACACCCAGGCCAGCATCGGTGACGGCGAAGCGACCTGGCTCCAGTTCGGCGTGTCGGGGTCCGAATCGCCGCACGCGCTGATCACCTACGGCCAGACCGGAGAGGTGGGAGTGTCGGTGGGTCGGGGGAAGTGGATCGTCACCGCGGGGAACCAGCCCGGGACCGCTCCGCAATGCCCGGGAAAGACGGAGGTCACCGGCACCTCGATCTCCGGCGAGTACACCTGCCGGGGGGTGACCTCCTACGACGCGAGCACCGGCAAGATGGCGACTGCGGACATAGTCGTCCGGTTCAACGCGACGTCGTAGGCAACCGCTCGACCGGTCGAGACCAGGGTGGTGGATGCCGGACGGAGGGGGCCATATCCTGGGACCTGCCGGGGGCGGCACGGTAGTCTCCGGGACACTGCCGGTAGTGGCCCACCCCATTGACTAGCCCCAACTTGCCCTCTATCATACGAGTCTGTCTTTGTTCGGCCTCTTTCGGCTGACGTAGCTCAACTGGCAGAGCACCTGTTTTGTAAACAGGCGGTTAGGGGTTCGATTCCCCTCGTCAGCTCGGTAAGCGCCGTTCGTTAGCGCCGAAGGTCAGCGCCGACACCCGAAACGAGTCCCGGGACCCCGCTTCACTTGCCGGCGGGGTTCTGTCTCAGATACGGGTGAGTGCAGGTTGGGTGGGGTGACCGAGTGGCTAATGGTAGCAGACTGTAAATCTGCCGGGCTAACGCCCTACGTAGGTTCGAATCCTACCCCCACCATCGAAGCGGGGCAGCAGGACGGCGGGGCAGCGGGACATCGCGGGTGTAGCTCAGTTGGTAGAGCATCAGCCTTCCAAGCTGAGGGTCGCGGGTTCGAGTCCCGTCGCCCGCTTGAAGCGAACATGCCGGCCGAACGGGCGGGCCGAACGGATGGAGCGATGTCGCTCGCGTAGCTCAGTCGGTAGAGCGCATCCTTGGTAAGGATGAGGTCACCGGTTCGATCCCGGTCGCGAGCTTCGAGATTCTTACCCAGACCCCCAGGACAGGGCGACCATGGCGAAGGCCAAATTCGAGCGGACGAAGCCGCATGTGAACGTGGGCACGATCGGGCACGTGGACCACGGGAAGACGACGTTGACGGCGGCGATCACGGCGATCCAGGCGAAGAAGGGGATGGCGCAGTTCACGGCCTACGACCAGATCGACAAGGCGCCGGAGGAGCGGGAGCGGGGGATCACGATCGCGACGGCGCACGTGGAGTACGAGTCGGACAAGCGGCACTACGCGCACGTGGACTGCCCGGGGCACGCGGACTACGTGAAGAACATGATCACGGGGGCGGCGCAGATGGATGGGGCGATCCTGGTGGTCTCGGCGGCGGACGGGCCGATGCCGCAGACCCGGGAGCACATCCTGTTGGCCAAGCAGGTGAACGTGCCCTACATCGTGGTGTTCATGAACAAGGTGGACATGGTGGACGATCCGGAGCTCCTGGAGCTGGTGGAGCTGGAGGTGCGGGAGCTGCTGTCGAGCTACGACTTCCCGGGGGACGACACGCCGATCATCAAGGGGAGTGCCCTGAAGGCGCTGGAGAGCGGGGACCCGGCGAGCGAGTGGGCCCAGCCGATCCAGGAGCTCTTGACGGCGCTGGACACGTATATCCCGCAGCCGAAGCGGGAGATCGACAAGCCGTTCCTGATGCCGGTGGAGGACGTGTTCTCGATCACGGGGCGGGGGACGGTGGCGACGGGGCGGATCGAGCGGGGGGTGGTGAAGGTGTCGGAGGAGGTGGCGCTGGTGGGGTTCAACAGCACCAAGAAGACGGTGGTGACGGGGGTGGAGATGTTCCGCAAGCTGCTGGACCAGGGGGAGGCGGGGGACAACGTGGGGCTCTTGTTGCGGGGGGTGGAGAAGGCGGAGATCGAGCGGGGGATGGTGCTGGCGAAGCCGGGCTCGATCACGCCGCACACGCACTTCGAGGCCGAGGTGTACGTGCTGACGAAGGAGGAGGGGGGGCGGCACACGCCGTTCTTCAAGGGCTACCGGCCGCAGTTCTACTTCCGGACGACGGACGTGACGGGGTCGGTGGAGCTGCCGGCGGGGGTGGAGATGGTGATGCCGGGGGACAACGTGCAGATGACGATCGAGCTGATCACGCCGATCGCGATGGACGAGGGGCTGCGCTTTGCGATCCGCGAGGGCGGCCGCACGGTGGGCGCCGGCGTCGTGACCAAGATCCTGAAGTAAGCCGAGGACGAAGCCGTGCCGAGAGACAAGGTCATTCTGGAGTGCACCGAGTGCAAGAACCGCAACTTCTTCACCGATAAGAACAAGCGGAAGCACCCGGAGCGCGTGGAGCGGCGGAAGTACTGCCCCCGGTGCGACACGCACCGGATTCACAAAGAGTCGAAGTAGCCATGGACCGTGCGCAGGTGGCACGCCAGCCCAACCGCGTGGTCGGTTGGGTGAGCCAGACCCGGGATTTCCTGACCGGCGTGCGCGAGGAGCTGAAGAAGGTCACCTGGCCCACCCGCGACGAGCTGATCAAGGCGACGCGGATGATCGTGGTGCTTTCCATCGCGCTCGGCGTCGTCATCGGGCTCATGGACTGGCTGCTGCAGCTCATCTTCGTCGAGGGGATCGCGCGGCTCGCGCGGTAGAGACATGGAATACCGCTGGTACGCGATCCAGACCACGGCCGGTCACGAGAACAAGGTGCGCAATCTGCTGCAGAAGCGGATTGCCGACGACCCTCGTCCGGCGGAGCAGAAGCTGATCCGCCAGGCCCTGGTGCCGGTCCAGGAAGTGATCGAGATCAAGAACGGCAAGAAGGTGAACGTCGAGCGGAAGCTGTATCCGGGCTATGTCCTGGTGGAGATGGGCATGAGCCAGGAGGCGCTGCACGTCGTCAACAGCATCCAGGGCGTGATCAAGTTCGTCGGCACCGGCAAGATGCCGCAGCCGCTCCGGCAGGACGAGGTGAACCGGCTGCTCGGCATCGCCGAGGCGGTCACCGAGGCCGAGCCGAAGGAAGAGATCCCCTTCATGGTGGGTCAGGTGGTGGAGATCACCGAGGGGCCGTTCTCCGATTTCAGCGGCACCGTCGAAGAGGTGCTGGCCGACAAGGGCAAGGTCCGGGTCACGGTGAGCCTGTTCGGACGGCCCACGGCGGTGGAAATGGACTACTTGCAGTTGAGGGGGCACTAGATCCCCACGGGCAGGCCCCGCGACCGCGCGGGTTATCGCGGCAGGACTGGGCGCGCCGTAGCGCCCGCCGATACCGAGGAGCACGATGGCAAAAAAGATCCAGGCACTGGTGAAGCTCCAATGCCCGGCGGGAGCGGCGACGCCCGCGCCGCCGGTGGGCACCGCCCTGGGTCCGCACGGCGTGAACATCATGGAGTTCGTGAAGCAGTTCAACGCCCGGACCCAGAGCCAGAGCGGCATGGTGATCCCTTGCGTGGTCACCATCTACGCCGACCGGACCTTCGCCTTCATCACCAAGACCCCGCCCGCGCCGAACCTCCTGTTGAAGGAGGCCGGCATCGAGAAGGGGAGCGGCCAGCCCAACCGGAACAAGGTCGGGAAGGTGAGCCGCGCGCAGGTCAAGAAAATCGCCGAGATCAAGATGGCCGATCTCAACGCGTCCGACCTCGACAGCGCCATGAAGATGATCGCCGGCACCGCCCGGTCCATGGGGCTGGAGGTGGTGGACTGATGCCGACCCAGGGCAAGAAGTTCCGCGCCGCGTTTGGCAAGGTGGAGCGGGCCCGGGAGTATCCCATCCCCGAGGCCGTGTCGCTGGTGAAGGGCGCCGCGTTCGCCAAGTTCGACGAGACGGTGGACGTCGCCGTCCGTCTCGGCGTCGACCCACGGCACGCCGATCAGGTCGTCCGCGGCACCGTGGTCCTGCCCCACGGAACCGGAAAGTCGGTTCGGGTGTTGGTCATCACCCAGGGCGAGCGGGTCCGCGAGGCGGAGGCGGCGGGCGCCGATTTCGTGGGCATCGAGTACGTGCAGAAGATCAAGGACGGCTGGCTGGAGTGCGACGTCATCGTCGCCACGCCGGACGTCATGGGTCAGCTGGGTCAGCTGGGCAAGGTGCTGGGCCCCCGCGGCCTGATGCCGAATCCCAAGGCCGGCACGGTCACCATGGACGTGGCCAAGGCGGTCAAGGAGATCAAGGCCGGCAAGATCGAGTTCCGGGTGGACAAGACCGGGAACGTGCACGCTCCGGTGGGCAAGGTCTCGTTCTCCCCGGCACAGCTGGCCGACAATGTCCAGGCGTTCATGGACACCATCGTTCGGGCCAAGCCGTCGGCGGCCAAGGGGACCTACATCCGCTCGGCCACGCTGTCGAGCACCATGGGGCCGGGCGTCCGGCTGGAGACGGCGGTGTACCGATGAGCAAGACCCAGCGGCAATCGACGGTGGAAGCCCTGACCGAGCAGCTCAAGGGCTCCCCGAACGTGTTCGTCACCGACTTCACCGGACTCAACGTCCTCCGGATGACCGAGCTGCGTCGCCGGCTCCGGGGCGCGGGGATCGAGTACGTGGTCGTGAAGAACACGCTGGCCCAGCGAGCCTTCGCCGCCAACGGCGTCAGCGCGCTGGACGATCACCTCGCCGGCCCGACCGGCCTGGTCCTCTCGGGCGGGGACCCGGTGGCGGGGGCGAAGGTGCTGACCGACTTCGCGAAGGAATTCGAGAAGCCGGCCATCAAGATCGGGCTGGTGGACGGCAAGCCCATCACCGCGGACCAGGTCAAGCGTCTGGCCGAGCTCCCGCCGCGGGACGTGCTGCTGTCCCAGCTCGCGGGCTACATGCAGGCGCCGATGGCCCAGTTCGCCGGCGCCATGAACGCAATGATGTACCAGATGATCGGCGCCCTCGAGGCGCTTCGCGCGCAGCGTAGTGCTGCTTCTTAACCGGACGGAGAGAGACCGAGACCATGGCCACCACCACGCTGAGTAACGAAGAGATCCTCGAGGCGATCGGCAACAAGACCGTCGTCGAGCTGGCGGAGCTGATCGAGGGGTTCAAGACCAAGTTCAACGTCACGATCGCGGCGGCCGCCCCGGCGGCGGCGGCGGGCGGGGCGGGCGGCGGTGCCGCCGCGGCCGCGCCGGTCGAAGAGAAGACCGAGTGGACCGTCGTCCTCAAGGAGGGCGGCGCCAAGAAGATCCAGGTCATCAAGGTGGTCCGGGAAGTCACCAGCCTGGGCCTGAAGGAAGCCAAGGATGCCGTGGACAACGTCCCCAGCAACATCAAGGAGGGCGTGTCCAAGGCGGAGGCGGAGGAAATCAAGAAAAAGCTGGAAGAGCAGGGCGCGGTCGTCGAGCTGAAGTAGGGCGAAGCCTTGTCCCGAGCCGGGGCCGCGCGTCGCGCGGTTCCGGAGAGGGAGCCAACGGCTTCAACCTATTTCAGTGAGACGAATGCACGCTCGACGCTTTTCGGACGTTCCCGATTCTGCCGAGCCCCGTAGGTCACCCCGCTTTCGAGCGGGGGATCCGCGTTGGGGCCATTTGTGTTGCGCCCATGGCGCGAGAGTGAGCGACTGATGCCTCAGACCCGATCCGTTATCACGTTCAGCAAGCGAGAGGGCGGCATGCCGATGCCGCACCTGCTCGACATCCAGACCGCGGCGTTCGACACGCTGCTGGTGCCCGACGACGTCCACGGCGAGCGCCAGGATGTCTCGCTCGAGCGCGTCTTCCGCGACCTCTTCCCGATCACGGACGTGAACGAGAAGTACAAGCTCGAGTTTCTCGGCTACTCGCTGGGCGAGGCCAAGTACGCGGTCGAGGAGTGCATCGAGCGCGACATGACCTACGCGGCGCCGCTCAAGGCCAAGCTCCGGCTCGACGTCTACGAAGAGGTCGAGGGGCAGAAGCGGCTCAAGAACGCCATCGAGAAGGAAGTCTATCTGGGCGAGCTGCCGATCATGACCCCGCTGGGGACCTTCGTGATCAATGGGGCGGAGCGGGTGGTGGTGAGCCAGCTGCACCGGTCGCCGGGCGTGGTGTTCGAGGAGGACACCCACCCCAACGGCCAGCGGCTGTTCTCGGCGCGGATCATCCCCTTCCGGGGCTCGTGGGTCGAGTTCACCATCGACATCCACGACGTGATCTACGTCCACATCGACAAGAAGAAGAAGTTCCCCGCCACGGCGCTGCTCCGCGCCTTCGGCCACGGGAACAACGCCGACATCCTGAAGCTCTTCTTCGCCACGAAGGAGCTCAACATCACCGGCAAGCTGGAAGGCCGGCAGGAAAAACGCGAGGTGATCGGGGCCCTGGTGTCGGTGGACGTGCCCAACCCCGAGGATCCCAAGGGCGATCCTCTGGCCCGGGTGGGTGACGAGCTCACCCCCGAGCGGCTCAACGAGATGCGCCACAAGGGCGTCAAGACGGTGAAGGTGTTCGCCGGCTACTCCACCATCGACCTGCGGGACGAGGAGCAGCCCACCAGCACGCGCGACCGGCACAACTACCTGCTGGCGTTCGACGTGGCCGATCCGGAGACGGGCGAGGTGGTGGCCTCCGGCGGACAGGAGCTGACCGACGCGCTGCGCAAGAAGCTGATCAAGGCCGGGGTGCACAAGGTCGAGGTGTTGCTGGCCCACGGCCGCTCGGAATCGCCGCTGATCAAGAACACGCTGGCCAAGGACCCGACCCACAGCGAGGCCGAGGCCCTGGAGCAGATCTACGCACTGCTTCGGCCGGGCGACGCGCCCAACCTCGAGACCGCCCGGCAGCAGCTCCAGAAGCTGTTCTTCAACCCCAAGCGCTACGACCTGGGGCGGGTGGGCCGGTACAAGATCAACCAGCGGCTCAAGCTGAAGACCGACGCCAACCACACGGTGCTCACCGAGGACGACTTCGTCGCGATCATCCGCTACCTGATCGACCTGCACGACGGACGCGGGTTCACCGACGACATCGACCACCTGGGCAACCGGCGGATCCGGAGCGTGGGCGAGCTGATCGCCAACCAGTTCTCGGTCGGCCTCTCCCGCATGGCACGCCTGGTCAAGGAGCGGATGAGCATCAACTCGGACCCCGAGAAGATCTCGCTCGACGACCTGGTGAACGCCCGGACGGTGAGCGCGGTCATCCAGGCGTTCTTCGGCTCGTCCCAGCTCTCCCAGTTCATGGACCAGACCAACCCGCTGGCGGAGCTGACCAACAAGCGGCGCCTCTCGGCCCTGGGCCCGGGCGGTCTGACCCGCGAGCGCGCGGGCTTCGAGGTCCGCGACGTGCACTACTCGCAGTATGGCCGGATGTGCCCGATCGAGACGCCGGAAGGCCCGAACATCGGCCTCATCACCAGCCTCTCGACCTACGCCCGGATCAACGACCTGGGCTTCATCGAGACGCCCTACCGGGTGGTGAAGAACGGCAAGGTGACCGACGAGATCCGCTGGCTCTCCGCCAGCGACGAGGAGGACTACGCGGTGGCCCAGGCCAACGCGCCCCTCAATACCGACGGCACCTTCGCCGAGCCGCTGGTGCTGAGCCGCAAGGGTGACGACTACCCGCTGCTCGCGCCCGAGCGGATCGACTTCATGGACGTGGCGCCGGAGCAGCTGGTGTCCATCGCGGCGGCACTGATCCCGTTCCTGGAGCACGACGACGCCAACCGCGCGCTGATGGGCTCCAACATGCAGCGGCAGAGTGTCCCGCTTCTCTTCCCCCAGGCCCCGCTGGTCGGCACCGGCCTGGAGGAGAAGGTGGCGCGCGACTCGGGCGCCGTGATCATTGCGCGGCGGGCCGGGGCGGTCACCCGGGTCACCGCGGACGAGATCATCGTGGACTCGGGCGGTAACGGCACCGCACCGGCCGACACGCCGCTGGCCCGGCTGCACCAGCACGACCGCTACCGGGTGAAGAAGTTCTGGCGCACCAACCAGGATACCGCCATCAACCAGCGGCCGCTGGTCCAGCTGGGGCAGAAGGTCGCGGCCGGCGAGATCATCGCCGATGGGGCGGCCACCGACGGCGGCGAGCTGGCCCTCGGCAGCAACGTGCTGGTGTCGTTCATGCCGTGGTACGGACACAACTTCGAGGACGCCATCGTCCTCAGCGAGCGGCTGGTGAAGGACGACGTCTACTCGTCGATCCACATCCAGGAGCTGGAGCTCCACGTCCGCGACACCAAGCGGGGCCAGGAGGAGATCACTCGCGAGATCCCCAACGTCTCCGACGAGAGCGTGGTAGACCTCGACGAGCGCGGCATCGTCAGGATCGGCGCCCACGTGAAGCCGGGCGACATCCTGGTCGGCAAGATCACCCCGAAGGGCGAGACCGAGCTGTCGCCCGAAGAGAAGCTGCTCACCGCGATCTTCGGCGAGAAGGCCAAAGACGTGAAGGACAGCTCGCTCAAGGTGCCGCCGGGCATGGCGGGGGTGGTCATCGACGTCAAGATCTTCAGCCGGATCGAGGACCAGGTCGTCGAGAAGGACCGGGGCGAGCGGATCGGCGAGGTCCGCCGGATCGAGAACGACGAGAAGGCGCGTATCAGCACCGTGATGCTGGAGGAGCTGGCGCACCTGCTCCAGGGCCAGGACGTCGCCCTGATGCTCAAGGCCGGCACGGTCGAGGAGTATCTGCCCGGAGGCACCAAGCTCAGCGCGGGAGCGGTCAAGGACCTCGACCTGGGCGAAATCGACCTCAAGACACTCCGGGTGGCCAACAAGACGGCCAACGAGCGGATCCGTTCCACCATCGACATGGCGGCCCGCGAGCGGGCCAAGGTGGAGGAGAAGGCGGAGGACCAGATCGACAAGATCCTCCAGCCCGACGAGCTGCCGCCCGGCGTGATTCAGCTGGTGAAGGTGTACATCGCCGAGAAGCGCAAGATCTCGGTGGGCGACAAGATGGCCGGCCGCCACGGCAACAAGGGCATCGTCGCCCGGATCGTGCCGGAGGAGGACATGCCGTTCCTCCCCGACGGTACGCCGGTGGACATCGTCCTCAACCCGCTCGGCGTCCCGAGCCGGATGAACGTGGGCCAGATCCTGGAGACCCACCTCGGCTGGGCGGCGCGGATCCTCGGGTTCGAGGCCAAGACGCCGGTCTTCCGGGGCGCGGACGAGGCCGAGATCGGCGTGCTGCTGCGCCTGGCCGGGTTCCGCTGGGCGGCCGAGAGCCTGCGGCTGCGGAAGGAGGCGCCCGAGCTGTCGGCGACCGCGATCACCAGGATGGTCACCGACCTCAAGAAGGTGGTGCCCGAGGGCGAGCACTACACCGTGCTCGCGGCGGGCATCGGTCTGCTCGGCGCGCGAGGCGCCTCGGCCGAGACCAAGGAGCTGTTCCACCAGGTGCGCGCGTTCCTGACCGACGCCGCCAGGGAGCTGGCCGAGCGCGAGCTGGCCCAACGGCGGCAGGAGGCGGCCTTCCACGAGGCGGGAGGCGAGCAGGAGAACGGCAAGGACGCGAAGGCGATCGCCAAGGCCCAGAAGGAGCTGGAGAAGGCGGCCGGGGCGACGCCCGCGGAGGCGCTGGTGGCGGCGGGGAAGCCGAACCTGGCGGCCCTGCTTGGTGGCAAGAGCGAGGGCGACGTGGACGCGGCGGCGGACGAGCTGCTGCGGAGCGCCGGCCTCACCCCGGCGGGCAAGGCCCGACTGCGGGACGGCCGGACCGGCCAGTTCTTCGAGGGCGATGTCACGGTCGGATCGATCTACATGCTGAAGCTGAGCCACCTGGTGGACGACAAGATCCACGCGCGGTCCATCGGACCGTACTCCCTGGTGACCCAGCAGCCGCTCGCCGGCAAGGCTCAGTTCGGCGGCCAGCGGTTCGGCGAGATGGAGGTCTGGGCGCTGGAGGCCTACGGCGCCGCGCACGTGCTGCAGGAGATGCTCACGGTCAAGTCGGACGACGTCAACGGTCGCAGCAAGGTGTACGAGGCGATCGTCAAGGGGCAGAACCTGCCCGAGCCGGGGATTCCGGAGTCGTTCAACGTGCTCGTGAAAGAGTTGCAGGCGCTTGGCCTGAAGGTCACGCTCGGTACCACCGAAGCCGGCGACGAGTAGAGGGGACCCAATGATTGATTTTCGCAGCGGGCGCGAGCCCAAGAGCTCGAGCTTCGACTATATCAGCATCCGTATCGCGGCCCCCGAGGAGATCCGGGGCCCGCGCGATCCGAAGGAGCGCGAGCGCCTGGAGCTCCAGGGGCAGCGGTCCTGGTGGTCGTGGGGCGAGGTCACCAAACCGGAGACGATCAACTACCGGTCGTTCAAGCCGGAGAAGGACGGCCTCTTCTGCGAGCGGATCTTCGGCCCGGTCAAGGACTGGGAGTGCCACTGCGGCAAGTACAAGCGGATCCGCTATCGCGGCGTGATCTGCGACCGCTGCGGCGTGGAGGTCACGCTGAGCAAGGTCCGGCGCGAGCGCATGGGCCACATCGAGCTCAGCGTGCCGGTGGCGCACATCTGGTTCTTCAAGACGCTGCCATCGCCGATGGGCAACCTGATCAACATCACGCTCCGCGACCTGGAGCGGGTGATCTACTACTCCAGCTACATCGTCATCGAGCCGGGGAAGCAGGAGGTCGAGGCCAATCAGCTGCTGGACGAGGAGGAGTACCTCACCCTGCGTACCAAGGCGCGGGAGGAGGGCGACACCGCCTTCCAGGCCGACATCGGCGCGCCGGCGGTGCGGAAGCTGCTCGAGCGGCTCGACATCCGTCAGCTGGCCGAAGTGCTGCGGGCCGGGGTCGCCACCGAGACCAGCCAGCACCGCAAGAAGCAGATGCTCAAGCGGCTCAAGATCGTCGACGCGTTCCTCAGCTCGGGCGACTCGGGTGACCTCCCGAACAACCCGGCGTGGATGATCCTGGACGTGATCCCGGTGATCCCGCCCGACCTCCGGCCGCTGGTGCCGCTGGACGGCGGGCGCTTCGCCACGTCCGACCTCAACGACCTGTACCGCCGGGTGATCAACCGGAACAACCGGCTCACCAAGCTGATCCAGCACAAGGCGCCGGAGGTCATCCTCCGGAACGAGAAGCGGATGCTCCAGGAGGCGGTGGACGCCCTGTTCGACAACGGCCGCCGCTCGAAAGCCATCCGGGGCCGGGGCAAGCGCCCGCTCAAGAGCCTGAGCGACATGCTGAAGGGCAAGCAGGGCCGCTTCCGGCAGAACCTGCTGGGCAAGCGGGTGGACTACTCCGGCCGCTCGGTCATCGTGGTGGGCCCGGAGCTCCGGCTGCACCAGTGCGGCCTGCCCAAGGCGATGGCGGTGGAGCTGTTCAAGCCGTTCATCATTCACAAGCTGGTGGAGAAGGGCATCGCCGAGACGGTCAAGCGGGCCAAGAAGATCGTGGAGCGGGAGAGCCCCGAGGTGTACGAGATCCTGGAGGAGATCATCCAGGACCACCCGGTGCTGCTCAACCGCGCGCCGACGCTGCACCGCCTGGGCATCCAGGCGTTCGAGCCGGTGCTGGTCGAAGGCAAGGCCATCCGGATCCACCCGCTGGTCTGCGCGGCGTTCAACGCCGACTTCGACGGCGACCAGATGGCGGTGCACGTGCCGCTCTCGTTCGAGGCCCAGCTGGAGGCGCGCCTCCTGATGATCTCCTCGAACAACGTGCTCAAGCCGTCGGACGGCCGTCCGGTGGCGGAGCCGTCGCAGGACATGGTACTGGGCAGCTACTTCCTGACCAAGCTGCCGCCGGGCTTCGAGGAGGAGCTCCGGCGTGCCGGGGCGGGGAAGAGCGAGGACACCCGCGTGCGGCTCTGGAAGGAGGCCAGATTCTTCGGCAGCCTGGCCGAGATCGAGATGGCGCTGCTGAACGGGAGCGTGGGGTACCACACCGCCATCCACTTCTGGTACGTGCCGCCGCCGGAGACCGCCGACGAGGATGCGCGCCGGCCGCGCTGGCTGCGGACCACGGTGGGCCGGGTGCTGTTCAACAGCATCCTGCCCCGGCGAGTGGTGGCGGAGCTCGGCTTCCGTGACGATCTGATGAAGAAGAAGAATCTCTCGGAGCTGGTGTTGCAGAGCTACCGGCGGGCGGGGCTGGCCGACACGGTCACCTTCCTCGACCGGCTGAAGGACTTCGGGTTCCGGTTCGCGACCATGGGCGGGGTGTCCATCGGCGTGGAGGACCTGGAGATCCCGACCGAGAAGGCGGAGCTGCTCTCCGAGGCCGACGCCCGGGTCAAGCGGTTCCAGCGGGCGTACAACACCGGCCAGATCACCTTCGGCGAGCGGTACAACAAGGTGATCGACGCCTGGACCCACGCCAACAACGACGTGGCCGAGGCGATGATCAACTCGATGCGGGTCTCTCGCGGCGGGTTCAACCCAGTGTTCATGATGTTCGACTCCGGCTCCCGCGGCAGCCGCGACCAGATCCGGCAGCTGGCCGGCATGCGCGGCCTGATGGCCAAGCCGCAGAAGAAGCTGACCGGCGGCATCGGCGAGATCATCGAGAGCCCGATCAAGTCGAACTTCCGCGAGGGCCTCACCGTGCTGGAGTACTTCATCTCCACTCACGGCGCCCGGAAGGGTCTGGCCGACACCGCGCTCAAGACCGCGGACGCGGGGTACCTGACCCGCCGTCTGGTGGACGTGGCGCAGGACGTCACCGTGACCGAAGAGGATTGCGGGACCATCCTGGGTCTCGACGTCACCTCGCTGAAGGAGGGCGAGGACATCATCGAGCCGCTGCGGGAGCGCATCCTCGGCAGCGTCGCGAGCGAGGACGTCTTCGATCCGCACGAGCTGGACGAGGACGGCGATCCCAAGCTCCTGGTCATGGCCGGCGAGCTGATCGATGAGGAGGTCGCCAATCACATCGACGACTCCGGGATCGAGAAGGTCAAGATCCGGTCGGTGCTGACCTGTGAGGCCCGCCGCGGCATCTGCCGGATGTGCTACGGCCGCAACCTGGCCACCATGGACATGGTGGACATGGGCGAGGCGGTGGGCATCCTGGCGGCGCAGTCCATCGGTGAGCCGGGTACCCAGCTCACCCTCCGGACCTTCCATATCGGCGGCACGTCGAGCCGTATCGCGGAAGAGGCGGAGCGCCGGGCCCGGTCGGACGGCAAGGTCAAGTACACCGAGGGGCTGGAGTGGGCCGACGTCCAGGTCGAATTCGAGGACGGCACCAAGGGTACCAACCGGGTCGTGCTCACCCGCGAGGACGAGTCGGCCTCGGACGAGGCGAAGGAAGGGATCCTGGTGGTGGATCCCAAGGACCCCAAGCGGGTGCTGAACCGGTATCCGGTGCCCGAGGGCGCTCTGCTGGCCGTCAAGGAAGGCGATCTGGTCACCAAGGGCGACAACGAGCGCCGGGCTACGATCCTCTATACCTGGGATCCGTACAACGACCCGAGCATCATCAAGGCCGACGGCGAGCTGCGCTGGAAGGACCTGGTGCCGGGCGTCACGCTCCGAGAGGAGCTGGACGAGGGGACCGGGCTGCGGTCGCTGGTGGTCATGGCCGACCCGGACCGGGAGCTGCACCCCAGCGTGCTGGTCTACATGAGCAACCGGAAGGACCCGCAGGAGTACACCCTGGCGGAGGGCAGCCGCGTCATTCTCGGCTCACCCACCGACCAGGTCAGCCGGGCGATGGAGATCCCGGACGCGGCCAACCCGTGGAGCACCAAGTTCCACGTCGAGGAGCGCCCGATCAACGAGGCCTGGCCCAGCAAGACCAAGAAGGAGAGCAAGGACAAGACCGTCTTCCTCTCCACGCCGGTCAAGATGAGCAAGGGCGTGACGGTCACCAAGATCCCGCGGCAGGCCTACAAGACGCGGGACATCACCGGTGGTCTGCCGCGTATCGCCGAGCTGTTCGAGGCCCGGCGCCCGAAGGATCCGGCGACGATCTCGGAAGTGGACGGCGTCGTGAAGTTCGGGGAGATCAAGCGCGGCAAGCGCGAGATCTACGTCTATCCCGAGACGCAGGTCGGCCTCGCCGAGGAGGGCGTGGAGCCGCAGCTGTACGAAGTCCCGGCCGGCAAGCACCTCCGGGTGCACGAGGGCGACCGGGTGCGGGCAGGCGACCGCCTCACCGAGGGTCCGGTGAACCCGCACGACATCCTGCTCATCAAGGGGCCGCGCGCGGTGCAGGAGTACCTGCTCAACGAGGTGCAGGAGGTCTACCGCCTCCAGGGCGTGCGCATCAGCGACAAGCACATCGGCGTCATCGTGCGCCAGATGCTGCAGAAGGTGCGCGTGACCGATCCGGGCGACACCGACTTCCTCGAAGGGGAGACGGTGGACAAGCAGAGCTTCCGCGACGAGAACGAGCGGGTGATCAAGCGGAAGAGCACCCCGGCGCAGGCCGAGCCGGTGCTGCTGGGCATCACCAAGGCGAGTCTCACGACCCAGTCGTTCATCTCGGCGGCGTCGTTCCAGGAGACCACGCGGGTGCTGACCGACGCGGCCATCCGCGGGGCCAAGGACGATCTCCTGGGTCTCAAGGAGAACATCATCATCGGCCACCTGATCCCGGCCGGCAGCGGCATCTATCGCTACGCCGAGATCGACATCCAGCCGCCGGCGGGCTACGAAGTGCCGCCGCCCCGAGTGGAGGAGCCGGCGCCGCCGCAGCTGGTGCCGGCGGGGGTCGCGGACGACGAGCTGTAGGCCGTCCCGACGTGCAGAAATCCGAAGCGCCCCGGGAAGTCTCCCGGGGCGCTTCTGTCGAGGTCCTTTGCCCCCGCCCGCGCTGGCCCGGCTCAGTTGCCCGGCGCCAAGTAGGGAAAGGTGGTGGCGAAGGCCGCGTCATTGGCATCGACGTTATCCGTGGCCAATCCTGGCGTCACGTTGGTGCCGTTACCCAGCAGGTCGCCGAAAATGGCACCGAGGCCGATGTCCACCACGTCGTCGCTGAGGGAGCGCCCGCCGAATCCGCCGAACAGCCAGCTCAGCCAGAACACCGGTGTCCCGTCCCGCTTTGGATAGGTGATCAGCATGTCGGGGAGGAGGGCGCCGGCGATGGTCGAGGCGTACGCGGCATCGCGACCCGCCGTACCGGTAACGAATTCGACCAGGTCGTCGGTAAAGTCGGCCGGGTCACTGGACGGCTGACCGAGGTTGTGGGCGTGGTGGCGGGCCTTCACGATCATCACCTCGCTCACCAGTGGGTTGCCCAGCCGTTCCCGCTGGGTGAAGACCCGCACGTCGGCCGATTCGGTCACGGGACCAGTCGCCGTTTCCCCGGTCCGGTCGTCGCAGGCCGCGGCCGCGACGAGCAGCGTCACGGGGAGGCAGCGCAACGCGTTGGAGAGTGTCATGGTTCGGTTCCTCTCTTGCTCAGCGGCTGGTGGTTGCCCAGATGCCGATCCGCGTATCGGGGTCGGAATCAGGGGGAAGGATCATGGACTCGGGTAGCTCGACGACGAGCGCCAGGGTGTTGATGCCGGCAAAAAAATCGATTCCCGGGTCCCGGAAGCTCGTGGCCTCGGGCTTGGGGCCGATCTTGGAGAGCGGTCCCTGCACGGGCCCGCGATCCGGGATGATGCGGAAGAACTGCTCGAGGTCGATGAAGAAGGGATCCTCCCGGAGGCCAGCGAAGAGCTGAATGCCGGAGGAGCTGCCCAGGACCGTGTTGATCGGCCCGGAGACGGCCGGCGACAGCGCGAGCAGACTGCCCTGACGGCCGGTGCGCTCGGGCGCCGCCGGACCAAGCAGACTGACCTGCTGGCCAGGGCCGGCCGCGTCGAAGGTGAACTGCAGGACCAGATCCTCCACGGCGTCGCCCGTGTTATCGATCTTGATCTGATACAGCAGTCCGGGATCGAAGGCGGCGCCCGCCGAGCCCGCCGGCGTCAGCGGCGAGGAGGTGGTGACCGCGAGCACGAGGCGATCGGGGCTCCTCCCGGGGAAGGCGTAGACGTCGTTGATGTCCAAGCGGGGGTGCAGCTCCACCTCGGGGGTGTCCTGGTGATCGGAGGCGAGCATGACTCCCGAGGTCGTGACCACTACGGCTGAGGTGGCGAGGGCGACAAGATGCCCTGTCCGGCCCAGCGTCCCGATGCGCATAGCATGAGCTCCTGGAAGGGTGACAGCGGGATTACGCCGGCCAGCTCGGATCGGATGGGTGGCCCTCGAGCGGGTGCGGAAATCGGACCCTCCTGCAGGTGTGATTCCTCGTACAGCACCGGCAACAGCCCCCGGCGTTCTGTGTCGGGGAGTGATTTTCGACCTCCTGGGCGCACGTCTGTACGGCAGGCGCCCAGGGGGTCCAGCGCATTTTGTGGGAGGTGCAGCAGATGATCACCAAATTCTGCGACGTCCCGGCAACCTGGGCCGCAGCCGCCGGGCCCTTGTACTGTGGTCCACTCGCTCCGGGGGGCGACGTGCTCGGCGTGGAGTAGTGGGA
Source organism: uncultured Gemmatimonadales bacterium (assembly GCA_963826065.1). Lineage (GTDB taxonomy): Bacteria > Gemmatimonadota > Gemmatimonadetes > Gemmatimonadales > GWC2-71-9 > CAVVWJ01. Next base: position 517,931 of record CAWGVP010000002.1, on the reverse strand, counting down.
GGTACTCGGGCGGAGACTGCTGTCCAGGGCCGCGAGCCGAGCCGTCAGCGGTTCGCGTCGTTTGCGTTGTCGCAGGGCCGGACGAGCTCCACCCGACGATTTCGCGCGCGGCCCTCGAGGGTAGTGTTCGGCTCGAGGGGGCGGCCCGCCCCGAAGCCCTGGGTGCCGAGCCTCGCCGCGTCAATTCCGTGGCGCCCCACGAGCTCGCGCCGCAGCGCCGCCGCTCGGCGTTCGGAGAGACCCTGGTTATAGCGGGCACCGCCGATGCTGTCGGTGTGTCCTTCGATCGTCACCGTCCAGTCGGCGTGGCGTCGCAGCACCTGTGCGACCAGCCCGATCCAGGGGGCGGACGCCGGGTTGAGCTCGTCGCTGTCGAACTCGAAATACACCCCGGGCACGGCCACTCGGCATACCTCGGTGAGATCGCGGGTCATGCCGGCCATGGCCCCGAGCCCGCCAGCTCCCAGTCCGTCGGCACTGCCGATGCCGGCACCGCCTTGGCCGCGACCGTTGCCGGCGCCCGAGCGCATCCTCCCGTCTCCGGCGCCCGGTCCTTCAAGGCCGACACCGGCACCAGCACCTGCTCCGGCACCGGTTCCGGCACCGGCACCGGAACCGGAACCGTTTGCAGCACCTCCGGTCATCGGACTTCCAAGTCCACCGCCATCCGAAGGGAGCACCCCCGCGTCCTCGAGCGGACCATCAGGACCCATGACCGCGCCGGCATCCGGGCTTCCGCCCGGCCCGACGGGCCCCAATACTACGCCGCCGGGGGTGCCTCCCAACGGATCGGGCACGTCGATCCTGATGACCTGCCGCATCCATTCGGCCGGGGCGGTCTCTGACGCACCCTCGACGCCGTAGGACACCTTGAGCGTGATCGGCTGGACGGGATCGTCGAAGAACCAGAAGGACCACGGCCGCAGGTGCCCGGGAGGCCCGAGCTGCCCTCGCATGTGCACTGCCGGGAGCCTGACGCGGCTGCCGTTCAGGAGCACCGGAAGACTGTCGACACGGACCCGGCGCAGGGTACCGGGATTGTCCCGACGATCGGCGTAGTTCCGCACCTTGAACTCCACGCGCCCCTTCTCCCGTGCTTCGCCCATCACCAGCAGCGAGGGACCGAGCGATGTCGTGCCCGGAACCGTCGGAATGTCCTCGGACGCGAAGCCGAGCACCTGGATGCGTGCCGAGCGCAGATCGCTCGCCGGTATGCTGCGGCGGAAGAGCAACCACTCGTGCTGGCCGGCGTAGTTGCGGACGAACGACGAGGCCTGCAGCTCCGCGCCCGTCGGCGAGATCGACGTGACCGTGACCGCGATCTCGTAGTCGCCGCGCCGGTTGCCGAGGAACGAGTCACCGGCGACCGCGCTCACGATCGTGAGGCCCGCGCGCTGCGGTACCGCCGAGACGGTCGCGGGGGTCTGAACCGGGACGATCAGCGCCAGAGCGGCGAGGATGGCGGGCAACACGTCAGCCCGTCCTCGCCGATGGTGTCGCGAGGGGCGCGGCGTTCCCCGAAGCTGCGGTCCTCACCCGCCGCACCCGGCCATGTCGCCATCCCCAGGCGCCGAGCATCCCCAGGAGACCGAGCCCCATCATCGGCACGAGGAAGTGGTAGCGGTTGCGGTCCCGGTAGGTTCGGCTGCCGAGGGTCATTCGGGCTTCCCGTGGCGATCTCGGGTCGTACGCGATCGGCACGATGGCTCCCGCGGTGAGCCCCGCGATGCTCGCCGAATCGACCGCGTCGACCGCGACGACCGAGTCGGGGAGGCCCGGCGGAGCGAATCGCAGCTGGACGACCTCGTACGGCATCGCCAGCCGGCGGACCGATTCGGACGTGACGCGACTGGCGCGCGACCGGCGGGCCGTGGTTCGTGCGGGTGCCTTGGTGACCAGGGTGACCGCCGTGACGCGCGCGGTGGCCTCCACCGGAGCGGCCGGGAGCGGGCGGGGCGCCGGGAACTCCAAGGGGAACGCGAGCGCCATCCAGGCGAGTCCCGCGGCCACGATCGCGAGGGTGGCGACGCGCGAGGCGATCCACAGCGCGACGAACCCACCGACCAGCCAGAGAAGGAAGGGCAGCAGCCACGGGTCGTCGGCGAAGTGTCGCGCGACATCGAGGGCCGCCTGCCCGGTAGAGCGGTCGGCCGCCCGGGCGAGAAGCGGAAAAAAGGGCAGGTACCGGACTTGGATGGAGTCGCCGGGGTGGAGCGTGTCGTAGCGTGCCTGGGGAAGGGTCACGGTGGCCATTCCGAGGCCGGCGTCGCGGGTAGCGAACTCGACGCCGACGCGGTACCAGCGGATCCACCCGCCCACGGGCACCTGCTGCACCGTGATCTCCTCCTGCTTCGACGCCACTCGGGCGGTCGTCACCTCACCCCGGCGGTCGAGCCACACCGAGCCGCCGACGAGGAGTCCCAGCGTGACGACGAAGTAGAAGAGACTCAGCCGGCTGACACGGCGGCGCCGTCTCGGCATCGCTCACCTCTGGCGAAAGGAACCGTCGGTCGGGGCGTTTGGACTGGCAAGCCCCGATGACTGAAACGCACGAAGGCCCCGCCCGGTGCCTCAGGGTCCGTCGACATGGCACCGTGCATCAAATCTTCTCCCGATGCGTCAGCGACCCGGGCAGGTGCGCACCAGCTCGACCCGGCGATTGCGCGCACGACCCTCGATCGTGGCGTTCGGCTCGCGCGGACGCGAGCTGCCGAAGCCCTTGGTGACGAGCCGCGCCGGGTCCACCTGATGCACGCCGACCAGGCGGGTCCGCACCGCGGCGGCGCGGCGCTCGGAGAGCGTCAGGTTGGCCGCCGCGGTGCCGACGCTGTCAGTGTGGCCCTCGATCGTGCCGGTCCAGTCGGGATGGCCTGCCAGCACGTCGGCCAGCGCGGCGATCGCGGGATCCGACGCGGGCTCGAGCTCGGCGCTGTTGAAGGCGAAGTAGATGCCCGGCAACTCGGCACGGCAGTCGGAGGCGAGCGCGCCTTCGAGCGACATCAGGCCCCCTTTCTGACCGCGATCTGCCTCCCGGCTCTCCGCCACCGGCAGGTCAATGCGCACGGTCTGCAGCACGTTGCCCGGCGCGTCCGAGGCGCCGACCCACTTGAGAATCAGGGGGTAGGTCGTATCGGCGAGCACCCAGAACTCGGGCGTCCAGCTTCGGCCCCGCGCGGCGAGCTTACCCCGCAGGTGAAGTGCGGGCACCTCGACCCTCTGCCCGTTCACCAGCAGCGGAAATCCGGCCGGCGCGGTCGCGGCGAGCGAGATCGTGCCGCGATACCGGACCGGTGCGGCGCGCCGCCCTCCGAGCCAGCCGAATGCCGCGGGAGCGACACCGCCCGGCGATTCCAGTGTCATTACCTGAAACGTGTCCGAGCGGGTGGCAAGGAGACGGCGATAGGTGGCCCGCGAGATGGCCATCATGGTGTAGCCGGGGTGCTCGCCCGGGCCCTCTATCGAGTGGTAGGCCCAGAGACGAGTCGCGGTGAGGATGTCCGGCGCTCCCTCGGTGAATCCGTAGCGCTGCTGTAGCGTGTCCCCCGCCTCCGTCACCTCGCGGAGTCGCCACCCGTATCGCGAGCCCTTCTCCGTCACTTCGTCGAGCGACATGAACGACTCCCGCTCTCCGCCCGTGAAGCTCAGTGTCTGGACCACGACGGCGCCGGCAGGGAGGGGAAGAGATACCGCGTGGCCCTGGGCCCACGCCGCGGAGTGGCCGCCGGTGCAGAGGCCCAGGAGGACAAGGACGCCTGCCGGCCAAAACCGCTTCACAGCTTCTCCACCGCGCTCCGCGCGAGACGCACCGCGCCGGCGCGGTCGGTCGAGCTCGTGACGTAGCCCATTTCGAGCATCCGGTCGCCCTTGAGGAAGTAGAGCTGGCCGGTCGTGCCGTTCGCGGCCGCCTCCTCCCAGGGACCTTCCAGGGTGTCGGCCGCGGCGGCCGTGTCGTCCGGAGCCACGCTGCCGACGACGCCACCGACGCCCTTCGCCATCCCGAAGATCATCTTCCCCGAGTCCCAGTGGGGCATGATGGTGAGTGCGCGGTGCCCCGCGGTGAAGTAGCTGCAGCTCGCTCCGTTCCTCACGGCGAGTGGAGAGTCACCGGCCGACCGATACGGCGGCACCACAAGCTTGCCGAGCACCTGCTCGGCCTGCTCGGCTGAAAGCAGCGAGCAGGGATCGGGCCCCGAGGGCTCAGCGTCCAGCGGCACACCGGCCGCACGGGCCAAGGCCTCGAGCTGCGGATCCCGCGGCAGCGGGAATGGGAGATCGGGAAGCGCGTCGCGAACCCGGGTGGCCAGCGCGGCCGTTTTTTCCGACGGGACCTCTGGTGTGAGCGCCATCGCCGAGACGGCAACATGTCCGATCCGCCCGAAGAACGTGTTGAACCCGATCCAGTGTTTGCCCACCCGGTCCCAGCCCGGGGGCGGAGGAACCGCTGCCGGCGCAGGGCTGCCAGCGGCGCTCGTGCCGGCCTGGATGATCTGCCGGAACCCTTCCACCATGCTTCCGCTGACGCGTTCTTCGATGATGCCACCGGAGAGGTCCACCTGAAGCAGGACGGCGCCACGGCCCACCCGTGGCTGGCTGGCCAGTGCGTACAGGCAGACCGGGCCGCTTGGGTCCGGATCCGGCCGCTCCAGCGACCGGACGACCACGGGGGCGCCCTCGAGCGGCCCGACGATTGCGGCCACCTCGGCCGCCGGTATCCAGCCGCAGGCATCGGCGGGCGCGAAGGCGGTGCGCACCGGCGCCGCTTTGGCTGGGGCCGATGCAGCCGGCGCCGACTCCGCCTCATCCTTTCCGGGATCGCCGCATCCCGCGGCCACGAGAACGCTGAGCGCGATTCCGCCGTACCGGGAGACCCACTGCTGTTTCGCCATCGTATGCCTCCGCGCTGGTAAGTCGGCACCTCGGGTCGTCGAGCCTGTTCTCGGGAGGTAACGCCCCGTCCCCCGCGATCCTGCCTCACGGCCTGCCGGTCCCGCGCTCACTGTCGCGCCAGCTCCACTCGCGGCTCGCCTGGAGCGAGCGCCAGGGGCGGTCGGTGAGCGAAGACGCAGGGATCGATGTGGTGGCGCACCTCTGCCGTGGAGATCGAGGAGCCGTCCCGGGCATCGTCCTCAAGGCGGATACGTGGAGTCCGATCCCAATTTCTTCCGGTGCCGGCCACCTGGCGCCCGCAGAACGGAGTCCTGACGCCGGCGCTCGTCGCTTCGGGCATCGGGAGGCTGGTCATCTCCAGTCTGTTGCTCGCGCGCTCTAATGGGTCCGGTGGCGTTCGACGAGTCGAGCTCGAGAGCGGCGGCATTCGCTCGCTGTTCCCCCCCGGCACCACCACGTTCGCCGCAGGCGGCGAGCAAGGCTGCCGAGAAGGTGGGGAGCAAAATCGACCATGCCCAGGCGGTGGTCGACCTCATGTGAGTCACTCCTGAATGCTTGGGGGAGGATCGCAGAGCCGAAGCTGCACCCCAGTAGCGCACGGATCGGGCACCTCGCGCCTCACCCGCCGGCCTGCCCATCGGGCGCTCGGTGCCCACAGGACGATCCTCGGGGAGTGAGGCGATGTTCGCCCGACCCGGGCGTCACTGAGGAACCGCGTCTCGGCCCGAGTCGTCCACCCCCAAGCCAACGGGAGCCTGCCATGAACCACGCCGGCAACGACACCGTCGCCCATCTCACGAGGGAGCTCGAGCGGGTGCGCCGTGAGCTCGCGCGGCTCCAGGAGGCCAGACCCGGACGCCGCACGGCCGGCGGGCTCCCATCGCCCAGGGTCTGGACCACTGTGCCCGCACTGCTGCTCGGCACCTGGCTGCTGTCGGCGCAGGCTCCTGCGGGACAGGACGATCTCGAGCAGCGGGTGAGCGCTCTGGAGGCCCGATTGACTAGCGGCCCCGGCACGACCACCCGCGTCCGGGCGCCGTTCGAGGTGGTCGGTCCCAACGGCAACGTGGTCCTGCAGGTAAGCCAGGGGTCGCCCACGGCCAACGACGGGGTCGCGATCTTCCAGCGAGGGAGCGTGGTTGGGGTCACGATCAACCGGGGCGGCAAGGATATCGCAGGCCTGGGTACGGCGGACGACGGTAAAGGCGGGCTCCTCTTCATCGCCGATCAGTATGGCGCACCCCGGGCCGAGATCCTTCCCGAGGACGGTGTCAGAGTCCTGAACGGTGGGGGCCAGGTGGCCGCGGCCATGTTGGCCATGGATGCGTCAGATGGACGGCTTGCCGTCATGCGCGGGGACAAGATCCTCGCTGCGATGGACGGGAGCGACGAGGGTGGGCTGCTCGATATCGCGGATGAGACGGGAAAGAGTAGAGCGCAGCTCGGTGTCGAGGACGGCAACGGCTATGTCGCCACCTTGGATTCCAGGCGCTACGCCGAGGTGGAGATGGGGGTATCGGAGGGTGGCGAAGGGCAGCTGGCGGTGATGCACAAGGGCAAGTTGCGTGCAGCTCTGGGGATGTCGAATGGTGCGGGCCACTTGTCGGTCTCAAATGCAAAGGACAAGATCGTCGCCAACGTGACCGGCGCGGGAACCAAGGACGGCGGAGCGGTGATCGTCGGCAACGGGAGCGGGCAGGGCGTCGCCAGTATGACCGCGGGAGCCGACGACCGGGGCTTGGTTCAGGTCTTCCACCCCGGAGGCAAGCCCTTGGTCGTGCTGACGGAAGACGCCCACGGTGGCCAGCTTCAGATCAAGAACGGATCGGGTACTCCGGTCGCGAACCTGATGACTGCTGTGGACGGGGGCGGCTATTGGCAGCTCACCGATCCCGCCGGCAACCCGGTGGTGGACGCCGGGGCCACGAAGGGCGGCACAGGGCTCGTCAGGGCCGGCCCATATTACCTGTGCACGCCGCCTGTGGGCACCGCCATGGTGGGCGTAGCAATGCTTCCGGATTGCATCAGAGGGGTTTCCAAGCCGTGAGTCCTTAACTGACTGCTCCTCCGCCGGTAACCTCGTCAGCATGGCGCGGCATCGCGAGCATCGTCCCGGGAACCTCTCCTGGTGTGTTGATCGAACGGCCGCGCGACGGGTGCGCCTCACCGCCGTCTCAGCCCGGCAGCCAGTAGCGCAGCACGCCGTGTGTCACCACAACCACGGGCGTGAGGATCAACAGGTCGATCGCGAGCGCGACGCCGGTGAGCGCGAGGGCGCAGCCGATCAGCGCTGTGCCCAGCAGGATTCCGGCGAGCGCGATGCACGCCTGCGCGACCCAGTGCGTCCTCCCCACCTTCGGCAGTTCCACGGCCGCGCCCTGGCGCCTGAGGCGGGCGAGCCGGCTCACAGCGGGTGGACTGAGGCTCACGATGCCGAAGTCGTCGCCCCGGAACCCGCCGGCGGGGCCCCGCTCGGGCCCGATCACGAAGAGAGAGGCGGCCCAGCCTCCACCGGGGATGACGCCCCCGCGCGAGGCGAGCGCCGCGAGTCCGCTCGCGACGCCGTCGGGATTGCGGGTGAGCTGCACCGCGGTGGCGTCCGCCAGGTATCGGCGGGAGCGCCACATCAGCGCCAGCAGCGGTCCCACAACGAATCCGACGAACGCCAGACGGGCCATCCAGAACGCCGTGTAGGCTATCAGAAAGGGAAGCCGGAGCACGTCGGCGAGCGTTGTCTTCTTGCTCGGGTCCACCTCGCCCTCAGGCATGTCCGCACTTTGCGAAAGCATCTGGTCGATCTCGTCCAGGTCCTGCGCCGCGTTCGGCCGGCCGCGGCGGAGGCCCAGCCGCATTAGCCCCACGAGCGTCCGCCGCGCGTGCGCGCCGAAGGGGGCGCCGAGCACTGCCATCACCAGCCCGAAGGCGCGGTGCATGGAGACGATCGCGAGCGCGGCGCGCAGGTCGCCGTTGCCGACCGATCCGACCAGCTGCGCGATGATCCCCTGGCTCGCCTCGCGGTCGAGCTCGTCGAGGAGTCGTCGGCTGACGATCAGCGTGGCGTCATCCGGTCCGGAGCCGACCGCGCCGGCGTTGGCCGCGGCGCCGTCTAGGATCGCGATCCGGGGCGGCCGCACCCCCGCCGCGATGGCCATCTCCTCGACCAGGTTCTGGAGCTGCCGCTCTTCCAGGTCGCCCGGGCGCGGCTCGCGGGCGCCGAGGGTGCGCAGGAGACTCTCGACGCCGGCGCCGAGGAACAGGGCGCGCGCACCCAGCCAGGCCAGCAGCATGACGGTCGAGCCGGGGATCACGAGCCCGGCCACCAGGAGCAGGGCCAGCAGGGCGTCCGGCGGCGCACTCGCACCTGGCTGGCGGTCGACGTGGGCCAGGAGCTGGACCAGGTCGGCCGCCGGGACGACTAGGCTCACCAGGTCGTTGAGGATGATTGCAGCGGCGTAGACGAGCGGGGAGATCACCGCGCTCATTGGCACGCCCATCAGGGCCACGCCGAGCGCGGCGAGCGCGGTGAGTCGCCCGGCGGCGCGCCGGTTCCGGGCCTGGGCTGCGAAGAAGAGCTCGCGGTCGGCGGGCCCCGGAAGCGGCGGCACGACGCCGTGCGAGATGCCGGTAGCTGTCATCGCGCGGCTGCGAGCCTTGGCAGCGCCGGTCCGGCGAGCCGGATCGCGCCGGTGATATCGGTGGACGAGGTGAGGTAGGCGATCTCCAGCATCCGGTCGCCCGTGAGGATCGCGAGCTGACCGTAGGCCCCGATCGCGACCTCATCCCAGGGTCCTTCGAGAGTGTCCGCCGCGTCGGCGGCGCGGTCCACCACCCCTGCCAGTCCCAGCCCGCCCCGGGCCCGGATGAAGCGCATCTCCCCCGCGCCGTCCGAGAAATGCGGGGTGAGCACGAGCGCGCGGTGCTTCCCGGTGTAGTACGCGCAGCTCCGGCCGCCGGGGTCGGCGAGCGCGCCGCCATCGCGTACGCGGTGCGGGGCGACCACCAGCGGACCGAGCACTGCCTCCGCCTCGTCCTGCGAGAGGACGCCGCAGGGGTCGGGGCCGTGCGGCACCACGTTTGCCGCGCTGGGATGCACGAAGGGAAGGTCGGGGATCCGGTCGCGCACCCGTCCGGCCAGCGTCGCCAGGACGTCGTCGTCCATCCCGTACGTCCCGCCCTGCACGACCACCAATACCGTCCCGGCCCGCCCCAGGAAGTTGGGCTTGCCTGGAAGGCTACGGCGGTAATCCCACCCCTCTGCGGGCTGCTCTGCCGCCAGGAGCGAGTCGTTGCCCACCCACGAGCCAAGGGTCGCGAAGCCGAGCTCCGCCGGCCGCTCCTCCGCGCCCACGCCGACGGTCACCTGGATGAACACGCCACCGGTGTCTTCCGGCTCGGCCGGCCAGTCGGACTGCATTCCCGCCCGCTCGAGCGCCTCCCGCACCTGATCGGCCTTGGCGCGCCGTGCGATGGTGATCGAGTCCACCGGCAGGGGATAGAAGCAGCCACCCTCGTGCTTCCGCGGGGCGCCGCTCGGCTTGCCGACCACCGCCTCTACCTCGCCGGCCGGGATCCAGTCGCAGGCCGACGCCGGCGGCGTCGCGGTCTCCTGCGCCGGCATCGCGCCGGGCTTCGGCCTCCCCTCGCCGGGCGGGACGCGAAGCTCGGCCTCGGCCTGGTCGCCATCGCAGCCGGCGAGCGCCGCGACGACGCCGGCCGCGAGGCATCGCAGCCGCCAGCTCATCCGTGGCCTCGGCTGATCGCTCACTTGCCCTTGGCCCGAGCCGCCGCCGCCGTGGCGAGGGCGATCGCCACCGGCTTGATCGGGGAGGCCATGGACTCGCCCCGCTTCAAGTACACCTGTACGGCGATGTCGCTCCTTCCCGTCCTGGCGTAGACGCTCGCGCTCGAGATAGACCCCCCGCAAGTCTCGACGAAGGCGCGATCGCCGACCCCGCGCACCGACTCGCGGGTGCAGTCCGCCCGCAGCTTCACCTTGGCCCGCGCCTCGGTGTTGCTCCCGCGGGCGCTGGCCGGGAAGAAGAGGACGCCGATCTCCGGCACATCCTTGACCATGCCGGGGCCGCCCCACACGCACGTCGCCTTGCCGCCAACCCCCTCGTACAGCTCGTCGAAGTCCTCCCCTGGTCCGTAGTCCAGGCCGGTAGCCGCTTCGACCTCCTTCTCGGTGACGAGGGGACAGGCGGGGTTCGGCGGCCTCGCGGCGCCTCCAGCACCTTGAGCGGCGAGTTCCGCAGTTACAGTCACGGCCTGCTGCAATGCGAGTGTGAGCGTAGCCGCGCGGATGAGCGTGTGCATGGTATTCCTCCATGAGTGGGGCTCACTCGTCCTGGCGCGTGCATGGCGCATACCGCCTCGTCAGTGGTTGTCTGTGGGGCGGCCATGGTCTCCAGCCAGCAGCGGACCCAGCGGCACGGCGAGCCTCCTGTGGCTCTCACTCTCAACGCCCGGACCGGCGCCGGGCTCCCTCAAGGAAACGCGCCCCGGGGATATTCCGGGGCGCGTTCGGGAACACCAGCGGCCCCTCGCGGACTCAGCGCGACACCGCCTCCGCCACCGGATCTACTTCGAGTCGTCCGACAGGCGGGCGATCTCGGCCTCGTTCTGGCGCCACAGCGCGACGTTTTCGCGCAGCGCGCCGGGCGGGAGTGGTGGGGCCGTTCTACCGTTGGCTTTCGAGCCCTCCTCCTGCGCCAGGCGGTAGCTGATCAGCATGATCGCCTGGAAGACCAGCGCGAGCTCCCGGAGCGCGATGCCCCGGACGGCTGCGCTACGCCGAATGGGCGGGCAGCCCTCCAGACGCTCCTCCATCTCGGCGATGCTCATGGCCCTCACGTCTCGATCCTCTTCGCCGGGCTGGCGGCACTCCTTCTCGGCTTCCGCCGCGTAGAGCACCGGCAGCGCCTTGCGGAGGGTCGGCATCGTGAGCCGGTAGTCCTCCCCCTCCGTCGAAGCGGCGGACGGCTGCCGCTGCGCGCCCGCGTCGCAGGCGGCCAGGGGCAGGCCGGAAAGCGCGAGACAGGCGATCGCCTTGGCGGCGATGCGACTGGCGAGCGGGGAGTGTGCTGGCATCGGTACCTCCAGGCGGTCGAGCGGGTTAGAACCTGGTGTAGGACCAGGGCGGTTGTCAGATACGCCCGGCCTCCAGAGGAGTTCCCTCATGTGGGCCGGCCGATGCACGCGTGTCGCGGCTCACTCGTGCGGTCCAGCCGCCGCGGCCTTGCGGAGTGCCACCAAGGAGGCGCGATTGGCCGCCCGAGCCATGATCTCATCCCGCCCGTCCGCATGCATCAGCGTGGGCACGGGTGCCTCACTCCATCATACGGGTAACGAGCTGGACCATCGCATCCTTGCGATCGGGGCTCGCCGTGCTCATGGGGTAGATCATCCGCGCGCGGTAAACCTTCCCGCCGCGGCGGGCCGCCGCCTCCGACTGGGAGCCGGCGCCGTAGGCCCATCCGCCTTCCCCGATGCTGATCCGCTCCGCCTCCGCCGACTGGCCGCGCGCCAGCTTCATTCGCTGCTGTAGCTCGGCGAAGATCTCGGCGGCCGCCCCCGCCGGCTGCACCGCGAGCTCGATCGACACTGTGGGGTCCGCCCGCAGGGTGTAGTTGCACATTCCGACCGCACTCATGGCGTTGAAAACGAGCCGCGCCGGCGACTCGACGAGCTCGCCGACCGTTGCTTCGGGGAGGCAGCCGTCGGCTGTCACGCGCGGCCGCTCCGGCTCGGGAACGGCTGCCAGCCGTGTCAGCGCCGGCCCCGCGAGGCGGAGCGCCCCGGCGGCGTCGGTGGAGGACATCTGGTAGCGGATGGCCAGCGCGTGCGCACCCTTGAGGAGGAGGAGCTCCCCCGAGAGGCCGACAGCGGCTTCGTCCCACGGCCCTTCGAGGGTGTCCCCCTCGATGCCGGGGAGGTCTGCCACCTGGCGCACTATGCCGCCGACCATGCGCTCGGCGTCGAGCTCCAGACGTCCGTACTCCCACGTCGGCGTGAGCACGAGCGCGCGGTGCCCGGCCGTGAGGTAGGTGCAGCTCTTCCCGGACGGGTCCGCGAGAGGGGTCCGCTCGCGGGTTCGGAACGGCGTCGCGACGAGCTTGCCGAGTACCGTCTCCGCCTCTTCACGGCCGAGCACGCTGCAGGGGTCCTTACCGGCTGCCGCCCGCGCTGAGTAATCGGCCGCTGGGTGCGCGATGGGGCCGTCGGGAATGCGGTCGCGCACCCGGCCGGCGATGGCGACGAGGGTGTCGGGTGGCAGCCGGAGCTGCTGCAGCCGCATGGCGACCCGCACGTGGCCCGCTCGGCCGTGGAAGACCGCTCCGCTGCGCGACGCGCGGACCTCGTCCCACCCCTCGGGCGGGGGCGCGTCCCGCGTCGCCTGACCATCGCCGCGCACGTCCACCTCGACGTAGAGCCCGGCCCGCGTGGGGTGGTAGAGCTCGATAGCCCGGTCATCCATCCCGGCGGCGCGGGCCCGGTCCGCGCCCGCACGAAGCTGTTTCCACTCCGCGGACGTCGTGTCCATCGCCACGTAGTACCAGCAGCCGTTCCCCTCGCGCGTCGGCTCGCCCTTGAGCGGGCCGGCGATCCGTTCGATCTCGTCGGGCGGGATCAGGTCGCAGCCGGAGGGGACGGCGGCGGCGGCCACGGCGGTGCCGGCCGAAGCCGCGGGTTGCGTCGCGGTGCCGACCGCACTCTCGGTCCTTTGAGTGGACGCGCGCCCCGCGTCGGAGCCGCAGGCGCATATGGAGGCGACGGCCGCGGCGAGCAAGTATCGACGATTCACCTGGCCACCTCTCACCGTCAGCGCAGCCGCGGCAGCACGAGCCGTGCGAGCCGCTCGAGCCGTGGGCGCGTCGCCTCGATCGGCTCGTCGCCCTGCGCGTCGAGGGTGAGTTGTACGACCCGGGGTCCGGCGTATACCGCGAGCAGCCCGAGGCGGTTGTACTTGTCGTTCGGCATCGGAATCATGAAGAACGCCTTGTCGCCGATGCCCGACACCGGAGTCCTTGGCTCCTTGTCGGCCTTATACGCCTTCAGCGTCCCGTCGAAGGCGGCCGCGGACGCCTTGCCGTGATAGACCCGGATCGAGCCCCCGTCGTAGTCGCAGTGCGAACCTCCGAGCGATGCTGTGGGGGCCGACCAGTATTTGGCGAGCTCGGGCCTCTCCTCGGCGATCCCGCTGACCTCGGCGTTCGTGGCGAGCTGGCACGCGTCGAACGACGCGGCGCGGTCGCCAGCGGGAGCCGTTCGCATCGCGAGCTCGATCACCCGGACCGCGGCGTCCTCCTGCAATGTCAGGCTCTCGAAGAGGTCATAATCCATCTCGACGTGATACAGCCGTCCCTGTGAGACCGTGGCCGCCTCCTTCCTTCCGCGGCTGGCGTACGCCAGGCCGCCCTCACCGACGCTCAGGGGGTCTGGCTGCGCGTTGACTCCTTTGGCTCCCTTCACCCTTCGCCTGATCTCCGCGTAGACATCCTCGGCTCGCGTGGCGGGCTGGTAACTCAGGGTGACGAAAGCACCCTGGTACTGACCGGTGAGCTCGTACATGCAATGGTCGCTACCCTGGGGGTGGGCCTTGACCGGGAACCCAATCGCCGTCTCGATCTCGGCAGGCGGGGGGCAGGGCGCCGTGCCGATGCCGACATCCCCGGCCTTGTGCGGCGGCTCGTCTGCGGCGCCCTCGGCGCGGGCCATGAGCGCCAGGGCGAGCGTCAGGGTAAGTGTCGCTGAAGTACTACGCGACGTGCCGTGCATGGCGCATACCTCCTCGTTCGTGGTTGTCTGTCGGGCGGCCATGGTCTCCGGCCAGCAGCGGACCGAGTGGCACGGCGAGCCTCCTTGTGGCTCTCACTCTCAACGCCCGGACCGGCGCCGGGCTCCCTCAAGGAAACGCGCCCCGGGGATATTCCGGGGCGCGTTCGGGTACACCAGCGGCCCCCTCGCGGACTCAGCGCGACACCGCCTCCGCCACCGCCTCCGCCGCCTTCTCCACCAGGGGTGTCAGCATGTCCTCCCCGTCCGCCTTGGCCTTCCGCTCGTCCTTCCCCTCCGCCAGCGCCTTCCCGTCCGGCGATTCGAGTCGGTAGCTCAGGGTGAGCTCGTCCTTGGCGTGGAACGTGGCGGCATAGTTCGAGGCCGCCACTCCTGCGGCCCCATACGCCGCGTGGCCCGCGATCCGCCCGGCGGTCGAGCCGGTCGCCACCCCCGCCTCCCACGCCCCCTGCTGGGCCGCGCCGGCGGCCACCCGGCCGAGCAGGCCGCTGCCCCGCTTCTTCTCGTGCTTGACCGTGGTGAGCAGGAGAAAGGGGCATCCCGCCTGCCGTGCCTCCAGACGCACCTGCGATGCGAGCCTCGCCTGGAGCGCCTGTGCCTGGAGCGTCGGGCCGGTGAGGTAGGTCGTGAAGGCCTCGCGCACGGCATTGACCGCCGCGTCGGAGCTCGCGCTCGCCTCGACCGCGGCGGGGGCCAGGCAGATGCGCCTGATGTTGGTCGTGTCCTGCGCGGCGCCTACGCCGGCTCCCGCCGCCAGCGCAAAGGGTATCAGGGCCAGATTGGGAAACTTCCGGACCGCGATCTCCATGTGAACCTCCTGTGAGAGCCGTTCGACTCGCTCGGGCTGGAAACGGACGGCGCGGGCGAGAGCTCCGTCAATCAACAACGCCCCGGCGGCGGTCGAACTCCCTCACCGAGTCACTTGATGATCCCGACGATGCAACTGGGTAAGGGAGACGGCATCATCGGCCCCCCGGGCCCGGGGCCGCAGATGAACTTCGGACCGGCACGGATGACCCCCGTCCCCCTCGTCGACGCCCCGGCCTCGATCACCGGATTGCCGCCCTGATCGTTCACCTGCCAACGTCCGGAGCCGTCCTCGGAGGCGTAGAGGCTCGTGACGGGGACTTTACCGTTGGAGATCTGGAGGATGCCGCCCTCGCCCGGACCCTTGCCGAGTACCCCGATCGGGATCGCTCCGCTCCCCCAGACCTGGACCAGTCCATCCCCCGGGCCCTTCATCGTCATCTCGGATACAACTTTACCCGCGGCGTTCGCGACGACCACCGCCCGCTTGTCCCCGACGATGCCGGCGGCCGGTTTCCCGGCGGCATCCGCCACGCGCACGATTCCTCCCTTCTTTCCACCTCCGATCGCCACGCTGGCCTTTTCCCCGTCGACATTCTCCGCGACGGTGAAGATGACCGATCCCGTCTCGTCCGAGACCTGGAGCGTTCCTTCAGCACTCATGGATGCACGCTCCCGGTCTCCGGCGTCGACCAGCGACAGCTCGGGTATGCCTTCATCGTCGACGCCGAGAGTGGCCATTCCCTTGCCGGAGCCGACCTCGACCGCGAACCCGTCCGTGTCGCCGCCGATCCGAATGTCGGAATCCGCTTTGGAGATGTCCTCCGCCATGGTGAGAAAGGCGTTGTCAGCCTCATCCAGAAGCACGATTCTACCGATACCGTTGATGCTCGCCCGGACCTTGCCTTGGCCGTCAGCGAGTCCCAGGCCTCCCGTCTCACCGTCGGTTCCCAACAGGGCCACCACCGATCCCGCTTTGTTGTACACGGCCAGGCCGGCGGTACCCGATTTCGGGTCGTCTGCGATCACCAGCCCCGTGGCCTCCTCCCCACCAGAGGCCTGAGTCCCCATGACCGTGAGGATCGGAACTCCCTCTGCATCCACGACCTTGAACGGCGCCTTGACCGTGCCGGTGTTCATCGCCGCAAGCTTTTCCTCCAGCGCCGTCACTCGGCGGATCAGGTTGAATATCTGCGCTTCCTGATCGGACGGAATGCGATCGGGTACCTGGCCCTGCACGGTCGAGGCGCTCCCCGGAAGCAGCGCGAGGAGCAGGATCAGGAACAGACACCGCGGGCGTTCCGGCATACCGTCTCTCCCGGAGCGAGTGGTCTGAATCGGCGGAATCGGCCCAAGTCCCAGCCGGGTCCCGGCGATGACCAGGCGCTGGAAGGTCTTCATGACGTCTCCGGCGCGTGGTGGCATTCGGTACCTCCAGGCTGCGTGCGGCGAGAGGGCGGTGACCCTCAGTCCTACCGTCCAGCTACGCCCGGATCCGCGGCGGAGTCCCTCATGAGGGTCGCCGGCGCCGAATGGGGCGTTCACGGGAGGTGGCTCGCACCATCGGGGGAACACCATGCTGCCCTATCAGACACGGGTCTTCGAGTCGACGCTCCCTGTTACCCAGGCCAGCGCCCGTTTGCGGGATGCCGTGGAATCCGAGCCACGACCCAGACACGCACCCACCGAGCGGATCTTCGAGGGAGTACTGGAGGGAGACACCTTCCGGATCCGCCGGATCGTCCGGGGCCGGAGCTCGTTCCGTCCCGAGCTGCACGGGCGCATCGAAGCGACGCAGACCGGCCGAGCCAGGGCGGTGGTGAGCTTCCGGCTTCACCCCATCGTGGTGGCCTTTATGGCGGTGTGGCTGGGGATCGCGTTCATGCTGGTCCTGACCGCCATGCAGCAAGCCGTCGCCACGGGCGAGACGCGGTTCCTGCGCCACACCGGGGTCATGTTCGCGCTGGGCCTCCTGATGCCCTTCATCGGATTCGCGATCGAGGCTCGGAAGGCCGCCAGGTTTCTGGAGGAGGTCTTCAAGACCGGGGAATGGTAGGAGTCCTTCGGCCACCGCCGCGCGATGCCTCCGAGGCGTCCTACGGTAGCGCCATTGAGGAACGCCCAATTCGGGCGTACAATCCCTCATCCGCCTCGGTCTCCGGCCAGGCGACCCGACTCCATCTCCCATGCCCGACGAACCTCTCTCGCCCAAGGGCGCGATCACCCAGTGGCTGCTGGACTGGGGCCGCAGCGACAAGCGGGGCCTGGACCAGGTGCTCCCCGTGGTCTACGAGGAGCTGCACCGCCTCGCGTCCCACTACCTGAGGCGTGAGGCCACCGGTCACACCCTCCAGCCCACCGCCCTGGTCCACGAGGCCTACCTTCGTCTGGTGGATCAGCGGCGGGTGGACTGGCGGAACCGGGCGCAATTCCTGGGGGTCGCTGCCAGCATGATGCGCCGGATCCTGGTCAACCATGCCCGCGACCGGGCGGCCCGGAAGCGAGGTGCCAACCCCGAGCGGGTGTCGCTGAGCCTGGTGGAATCACCGTCCGGCCGCCCGGACGTGGAGCTGATCGCGTTGGAGGACGCGCTCCAGCGCCTGGCGTCGCTGGACGAGCGGAAGAGCAAGGTCGTGGAGCTCAAGTTCTTCGGAGGTCTCACGATCGAGGAGATCGCGGAGGTGCTCGGGATCTCCGGTGCCACCGTCGAGCGCGAATGGGCGTTCGCCCGCGCCTGGCTCTACGACGCGATCGAAGGATCGGAAGGCAAGGCGTGAACGGGGCCTGGTGGTGAGCAGCGATCGGTTCCTGCGCTGCGAGGAGTTGTTCCACGCGGCGGCGGCGCTCGCCGGGAAGGAGCGCGACGCTTTCCTGGAGCGGAGCTGCGCCGAGGATCCCGAGCTCCGCGCCGATGTGGAGCGGCTACTTGCCGCTCGCGACCGGGCGGGCGACTTCATCTCCTCACCCGCAATCGCGGCCGTGCGCGACGGTGGGGGAGCGGACGAGACGGTGGGGCGGCTGGTCGGCCCCTATCGGCTGGTCCGCGAGATCGGCCGCGGTGGAATGGGCGCCGTCTACCTCGCCGAGCGGGCCGACGGCCAGTACGAGCAGCGGGTCGCGCTCAAGGTCATCAAGCGCGGCATGGACACCGAGCATGTCCTCGCCCGCTTCCGCGCCGAGCGCCAGATCCTCGCCTCGCTGGACCACCCCAACATTGCTCGACTCCTCGACGGCGGGAGCACCGACCAGGGCGTCCCCTTCTTCGCCATGGAGTACATCGATGGCGAGCCGATCGATGCCTGGGCCACCGGCCGGGTACTCTCGGTCGACGATCGTCTCCGGCTCTTCCTCCAGGTCTGTGGCGCCGTCAGCTACGCGCACCAGCACCTGGTGGTGCACCGGGACATTAAGCCGCTCAACATCCTGGTGACGGCGGACGGGGTGCCGAAGCTGCTCGACTTCGGCATCGCCAAGGTGCTGCATGAAGACCCCGACCAGGCCACGTCCACAGTCACCGGGATGCGGCTGTTGACCCCCGAGTACGCCAGCCCCGAACAGGTCGAGGGACAGCACGCCACCACCGTCAGCGACGTGTACGCGCTAGGCGTGGTGCTCTACGAGCTGCTCACGGGGCGGTCACCATATCGCCTCCGGAGTCGTACGCCTCTGGATGTGGTCGAGGCCGTCCGCACGACCGATCCCGAGCGGCCCAGCGTCGTCGGCGGTACCGACAAGCTCCGGCGTCGGCTCCGGGGCGATCTCGACACCATCGTGCTCACTGCGCTCCGGAAGGAGCCGGCCCGCCGCTACCAGTCGGTCGAGCAGTTCGCAAGCGACGTGCGAAGGCACCTCGAGGGCCTGCCGGTCCGCGCCCGCCCCGACACCTTCGGCTATCGGGCGGAGAAGTTCGTACGACGGAACAAGGTCCCGGTCGCGGCCGGAGTGCTCCTGGCACTGGCGCTCGTGGGCGGGACCGCAGCGACGGCGTACCAGGCCAGCGCGGCTCGCGCGGCTCAGGGTCGTGCGGAGCGTCGCTTCGCCGACGTGCGCAAGCTGGCCAACGCGCTGCTCTTCGATTATCACGACGCGATTCGCCATTTGCGCGGCGCGAGGCCGGTGCGGGAGCGCATGGTCCGCGATGCGCTTGGCTACCTCGACGGGTTGGCTCGGGAGTCGGGTGGGGATCCGTTACTTCAGCAGGAGTTGGCGGGCGCGTACCACCGGATCGGCGACCTCCAGGGCGGCGACCCCTCGAGCCTCGAAGACCCGGAAGGGGCTGCGCGAAGCTACGGCAAGGCGCTGGGCATCCTCGAGTCGCTGCTCCGGGCCGACAGCGGGAACGCTCGACTCCGTCGCGACGCGGCCCAATCCGCGATGGCCCTCGGACGAGTGGTGTGGGGACGGGGAGACCTCGCCGCCGGACTGACGCACGCCCGCCGCGCCCGCGCGCTCCTCGACCCCCTCATCACGGCCGCGCCGACGGATACCGACCTGCGGCTGCAGCTGAGCGCAGCCAACAATCTTCTGGGTCAGATTTCACTGGAGGAAGGCAAGATCGCCGAGTCGCTCGAGTATCATCGGGCCGACCTGGACCAATTCCAGGCTGCGCCGGAGTCCGAACGGCGGCGGCCGGCGGTGCGGAACGCCATCTCGGTCACCTACGGCTATCTGGCCGATGCCCAGGTGGAGTCGGGAGACCTGACCGGCGCCCTGGCGAGCCACCGTCGGAGCCGTGCGCTGCGCCGCGAGCTCAGCGCCGAGTTCCCGGACAACGCCACCTATGCGGAACAGGCAGCCACCGCCCGCTATTACGAAGCTTCCGTGCTGGGCCGGCTGGGCCAATGGGAGCACGCACTTGCGCTCCATCGAGAGGGCCTGGCCGAGAATCCCACCGGCTCCTTCTTCCTCTGCCGGATCGGCGAGGCGCTCGGCGCGCTGGGCCGACACGAAGAGGCGCTCGGCTACCTCAGGCGGGCGTTACGTCGGCACGAACAGGAACTGCGAGCCGATACGGCCAACCTGTTCACCCGTCTGGCAGTGGTGGAGGATCTGGGACGGATCTGCAAGAGCACGGCACGACTCGGCCGACCCGAGGCGTCTGCGGCCTGCGCGAGAGCAACGGCCTTCGCGGAGGCAATCGCCGTGGAGCCGACCCACGCCTTTCCGCGGGCGTTTCTAGCCGCCGTATGGACCGAAATCGGTGAGGCGCACGACACCCTGGCCGGTCGACCTGCCACGGGCGCATCGGATCGTCGGCCTCATCAGGTGGCGGCCAGGGAGCGGCACCACCGGAGCCATGAGATCTGGTCCGATCTGATGGCCAGGGGACTCGTGAGTCCGGTCGACACCGCGCGGGTCTCCGCGGCGGCAGACGCCGTTGCACGTGCCGACCGACGGGCCATCGCGGCGGACAGGTAAGCGAACGTCCGCGCGACCGGAAGCCCGCCCGCGACCGGTCACTCTACCGCCCCGCGCAACTCACCTCCATTACCGGCAGGCAGGTCGAGCTGAAATTCGAAGCGAGCCAGTCCGCCAGGGATACCGCCGGTACCGAACGTCCGCTCGACGAACACGACCCCGCCGTCGCGGCCCATCAGCAGTACGGTCGAGGACCGCGTGCCGTAATCGGAAGCGGTGATGAACGCAGACGACAGGAGCCGCTCCCACTCGAGTCCCACGCCGGTCGAGGGCAAGCGATCGTCTGCGGGGCGGGTTCGGTCCGACAGGAGACTCAGCAGCTCCGCGACCAGCTCCGACCCGGGGGCGGCCAGGAGACTCTCCAAGCCTCGCTTCGCCATGCTCACCTTGGGCCAGGCAGTATCGAGCAGGTGATTGCTGAGCCCATACACGCCCGGACCGAGTACCCGGGCGCGGCCCTCCCGGTTGGAGAAGTACCAAAGCTCCCGTGCGTCTCCGACGATGAGGTTGAAGCCGTTGTAGAGCGCGGCGTCGCTGGTGACGTGTGCGATATGCGTTGCGGCGGCGGTCTCCGCCGTCAGGAAGTCGGAGACCAGCCATCCGCGGGACCGTGGTACCGGAGGCTCCCGCTCGCCCTGCCGGTAGTTGGTCACGGCTGCGAAACGTCCCTGCCGGTCGAGTCCCAGCCAGGTCCCGCCGGCCCGAAGGTCCCGGCCGGCCAGAACCGACGGGGCATCGGGCCAGAACTCGGCTGAGGCGGTAGGCCGATCGTAGAACTCATCCCGATTGGCCGCGACGATCAGGGAATACCGCGGATGGGATTCCACCGCAAAGAGCACGAGGCACATGTGAGCAGCAAAATAGTCACCCTGGAGGACCTCGCCGTCGGGCAACGCTACGCGGGCCGCGAGATCACCCTGGATGCGGACGCGATCAAGGCGTTTGCAGGAGCCTTTGACCCCCAGCCATTTCATCTCGACGAGATTGCCGCCCAGGCGAGTGTCTTCGGCCGGCTGGTGGCATCCGGCTGGCATACCATGGCGCTGACGATGCGTCTGCTCGTCGAGAGTGGGCCTCAGACGAGCTGGGGCCTCGTCGGGTTGGGCGCCGACGACCTGCGCTGGCCCCGTCCGGTGATGCCGGGGGATGTGCTCCGGGTGGAATCCGAGGTCCTCTCTTTGCACCCCTCGACTTCCAGGCCCGATCGGGGAACCGCCCGGCTGCGGGTGACGACCAGGAATCAGCGAGGCGAGGTGGTGCTCACCCTGACCACTACGATACTGGTTCCCCGGCGTCGGTCTGCGTGACCCGCGGTATCCCCGGCGTCGTTAAATTCAATTCGTGACCCCCAACGATCATTCCGTCTCCCCCGAGTCGACCGGCCGGGACGCCGGCCGCAAGGACTTCCTCCGCGAGAAGGTTGCCGAGGATGTCGCCACCGGGCGCTTCGGACGTCCGATCCACACCCGGTTTCCGCCCGAGCCGAACGGCTTCCTGCACATCGGCCATGCCAAGTCGATCTGCCTGAACTTCGGGATCGCCAGGGAGTTCGGCGGCCGCTGCAACCTGCGGTTCGACGATACCAACCCGAGCACGGAGGACATCCGCTACGTCGAGGCGATCCGCGACGATGTCCGCTGGCTCGGCTTCGAGTGGGACCACGAGCGCTTCGCCAGCGACTACTTCGAGCGCCTGTACGAGATCGCCGAGGCGCTGGTCCGGGCAGGGAAGGCGTACGTCGACTCCCAGAACGAGGAGGCGATCCGGGAGGCACGCGGAACCGTCACCGTCCCCGGGACACCGAGCCCGTTCCGCGGCCGCTCCGTGGACGAGAACCTGGACCTGTTGCGGCGGATGCGGGCCGGGGAGTTTCCCGACGGCGCGCATGTGCTCCGGGCCCGGATCGACATGGCCCACCCCAACATGCTGATGCGGGACCCGCTGTTGCTGCGCATCCGGCACGCCGCGCACTACCGGCGCGGGACGGCATGGCCCATCTATCCCCTGTACGACTTCGCCCACGGGCTGTCCGACGCGTTCGAGGGCATCACTCACTCGCTCTGCACCCTCGAGTTCAAGGACAACCGCGAGCTGTACGACTGGCTGGTTCGCGAGGCGGGGTTCGACCGGCCACCGGAGCAGACCGAGTTCGCCCGGCTGGAGCTGGACTACACCGTCCTGAGCAAGCGGAAGCTGCTGCGGCTGGTGACCGAGGGACACGTGACGGGATGGGACGATCCCCGGATGCCGACGATCGCGGGCCTCCGGCGGCGCGGCGTGACGCCGGAGGCGATCCGCGCGTTCGCGGACAAGATCGGCGTGGCGCGCTCGGACGCCCGGATCGAGCTGGCCACCTTCGAGCACGCCGTCCGCGACGATCTCAACATGCGGGTACCCAGGGTGATGGCCGTAGCCCGACCGCTCAAGCTGGTGCTCACCAACTATCCGGAGGATCGGGTCGAGTCCCTCGACGCACCTCTCTACCCGCACGACGTGCCCAAGACGGGATCCCGGCCGGTCCCGTTCTCCCGCGAGCTCTGGATCGAGCGGGACGATTTCATGGAGGACCCGCCGAAGAAGTTCTTCCGGCTGGCGCCGGGCCGCGAGGTCAGGCTGCGGTACGGGTATCTGGTGACGTGCACCGGCGTCGTCAGGAACGGGGCGGGGGAGATCACCGAAGTCCAGGCCACCTACGACCCGGCCACCCGCGGTGGCGATGCCCCGGACGGTCGCCGGGTCCAGGGCACGATTCACTGGGTGTCGGTGGGACAGGCGCTCGACTGCGAGCTCCGGCTGTACGACAGGTTGTTCGCCGTGCCCGATCCCGATGCGCTGCCGGAGGGACGGGACTTCGTCGCCGCGCTCAATCCCGATTCTCTGGTCGTCGCGGCGGGTGCCAAGGTGGAGCCGAGCGTGGCGGCCGACCCGCCGGGAACGCGGTACCAGTTCGAGCGGACCGGCTACTTCATCAGCGATCCCGTGGAGTCACGGCCCGGGGCGCTGGTGTTCAACCGCACCGTCGCGCTCCGGGATTCCTGGGCCAAGGTCAAGGGGAAGCAGGAACCCCCATCACCCGGTGGTCCCACCGGCGGATCATGGACGTGAAGGTCGCCGCCAGCGCCGGATCGAACTCGAGCCCGGCCCTCTCCTCGATGTATCGCAGGGCCTTCTCCGAGTCCCACGGGTCACGGTACGGACGCTTGGTCCGCAGGGCGTCGTAGACGTCGCAGAGGTGGACCATGCGGCTGCCGTAATGCGTGTCCCGCGGTGAATGGCGGCATGGATAGCCGCTGCCGTCCATCATCAGATGGTGCTCGTAGGCCACCACCGCGGCGAGATCGAGCGGCTGGTCGCCCCCCAGCAGAATGCGTGCGCCCTCGACCGGGTGGCGCTGGATCTCCGCGCGCTCGGCCTCGGTCAGCTTCCCGGGCTTGAGCAGCACTTCCTTCGCCACCCGGACCTTGCCGAGATCGTGCAGCAGGCCCGCTACCCCGACGGCGCGGACCTGGGCCGACCCCAACTCCAGCGACTCCGCGAGCGCCATCGCGAGCACCGCGACGTTCATCGAGTGGGTAGTGGTGTACTGGTCGAATTCCTTGAGCTGGAGCAGGGGGAGAACGCTCGCCCGCTCCGCATGCATCGCGACCGACAGCGACTGAACGATCACCTCCGCCTCGAGCAGCGGCAGGCGCCCCGACCGGGTCACCTCCTCGTGAACCCAATGGATGGCCTGGCACTCCTCCCGGAGCCCATAGCTCACCGGCTTGACGTCCTCCGGCGCGGAGCCGCTGGCCTGGCCGCGCTGCACCGAGACGTGCCCGAAGCGGATGCTGCGGCTGCCGTCGTGACGGACCGACGAGCTGTCGAAGGGCCGCCCCGCGAGCCGGCCGCCCAGTTGGTCGAGGAAATCCTCGAATTCCTCGGGATCCGCCGCACCCGTCACCTCGATCCGCTGGATGCCGGCTTCGGCGAATCGGGGGGCCCAGTCCCAGGTGCGCAGCTCGTGGACGACGCGGTCGCGAAACACCACCTCGCCGTCCAGCAGGGAGAAGTCGAGGTGGATTCCCTCGGTCGACTGAAGGTCCCTGAGCTGGCGAAAGGCGGAGTCGGCCGCACGGCGGTAGGCAGGATGCGATTCACCGTACAAGACCGAGGCCGACAGCGCCTGGGTGAGGCCGGTGAGAAAGCGAACGGGGTCGCTCATCGGCGGCTCGACCCGCGGCCTGCGGCGCGGACCTCGGGATCGCGATGCCGGGAGGCCAGGGCCAGGACGGCGGCCGCGTCGGGATGATCGCCATAGCTGTCGGCCAGCGCCTTGAGGACGGCGACCAGCACCGGCGTCTTCGGTGCCAGGCGAACGCCGCCCCACCAGCGGCGCTGCGTGGCGAGTGTGGCGAGTTTGCCGGCCCGGTCGGGATCGGGGCATCCGGCCAGGGCACGCACCGCCAGCAGCCGCACGTCGGCTCCCCGCGAGCCGTCGCGCGCGATCTGGTCGAGCAGCGGGATCACGCTGGGCGGACAGGTCGGGAGCGCGGCCGTGAGCACCATGGTGACGACGCCCGCGTCGGCATCGGACATTCCGTTCACGATCGCGTGCTCGCGTGTGCCGGGCGAATCCAGCAGCAGGCGGTACGCCTCTCGCCTCACCCGCGGGTCGCCATGCGAGATGTACGGCATGGGGCTGAACCCCTCGGGCCAGGGGCCCAGCCGCCCCAGGAGGAGCAGCAGGTTCCGCTGGACGTACCAGGGAGTGTCCGGCAACCGGGCCGCGACCGCCGGGGCGACGGGCGGGCCAACCTCGGCCAGGATGCGAAGCAGGTTCCACCGGGTGGATCGGTCCTCGGACGTGGCCAGCGCATCGAGCAGCGGGTCACTGGCGTCGGCGCCGAGCCGCTTCACCAACGCGTTCACGACCGAGAAATCCACCGGTTCGCTGCCCAACTCCCGCGCCAGCAGCTCGGCCGAGACCACATTCCCCCAGATCACCTCGGTGTCCGCGCCCTCACGACCCGCTTCCTCCAGCAACTCGGTCAGCACCCGCGTGCGCCCCGCGGCGACGAGGTCGCCCGCCGCGGCCTGGACCCGGGGTCCCATCTCACCCACTTCCAGCCCGATCCGCAGCACGCTCTCCGGATCGAGGCCGAGATCCGCCGCCGGATCCTGTCCGGTCTGCATTCTGGCGTGGCGGACCATCTGCTGGAGCGCCGATGCGTAGGCTTCCGGATTGGGGTCCTCCAGACTCCAATCCGACACCAGCCGTCCGACGTTCTCCCGTAGGGCCGAGTCGGCCGCGGCCGCGACTTCCGGGGCATCGGATTCCGCATGCTGGGCCAGCTTGCCCAGGAGCAGCATGAGGCTGTCCGAGACGCTCCGGTTCGACGACTCTCCCGCGGCCTGCACCACCTTCACGATCGCGTCTGCAGCCAGTGTCTGCGATGCGGCGAGCACGAACCTGCGCCCGTGCGAGTCGCTCCCGCCGATCTGGAGCAGGCGCTCGAGAGCCGCGGGCTCCAGCGAGGCGATGAGCCGGGACAGACGGCGTCGGAGCCAGGCCTGCTCCACCGTCTCACCGACCGCCACTTCCTCCGCCACCCGCATCAGATAGCCCACGACGTTCTCATCGTAGCCCGACTCCCTGACGCGCTGGTTGATGGCGGCCGCGAGCACGCCGGGATGGCTGCTGCCCGCGAGGTCGGTCTGGGTGCCGTCGGGCAGCGCGGCCCTGGCCAGCTCCAGCCAGAGCTGGGCCTGCTGAGTCTCGTCCTCTCGACCGGCGTCCCCTGCCGGCTCCTCCGTCAACTCGAGCCGGCTGAACTGAGCGGCATACAGCTCGGCGTGGGCCCAATGGCGCGCGTCCACCGGCAGCAGCCCCAGCGGGCCGGAATCCCGTCGGGGGTCGGTGCCCAGGGCGGCGAGGAGCGAAGCGACCTCGAGCTGCGTGATGCCGCGCTCGAAGCGGGCTGCGGCGATGCGGTGGCGGTGAATGCGTTGCGCGAGGTTTCCCAGCAGCCCGTTTCGGGGGTCGGTGGCCGCGCCGTCGATGACGAACTGCCGGCGGGCGATGCCCAGGGTGAGCGTGCCGCGCCGGTCGAGGACTCCGGCCAGGGTGTGGGTCAGCCGTTCGGCCGCGGTGGCCAGGATCGGGTGGCCCTCGGGATAGGCCGACTGGTGGCCGAGCGCCAGGGAAAACTCGACCAGCAAGTCCACCAGCTCCCGGGGCAGGGCTGGGCGCTCGCCGGGCGAGGGGTGGGACGCAGGCGGTTGTAATCCTTCCCTGACTGGGCCCGCGGACATGGTCGCTCTTGGGGGTGAGAGTCCCGGAGAGGGCAAGACCCGCGCCGACCGGAGATTTGGGGCCAAGTCATTGGCAGTGAGCAACTTCTCACAACAGAACGACCCGGCCTCGCGGCCGGGTCGTGGCGATCTGCGCGAGCGGTCTAGTACCCCGGATTCTGAGTCACTCCCGGGGCGACGTCCAACTCCGTCTGGGGAATGGGGTAGAGGGTCTGGAATTCAGGGATTTCCATGACCTCCACGGCGCGACCGGTCCGGACCAGGTCGGGCCACCGGTCACCCTCGAACGCAAGCTCGAACTGGCGCTCCAGGTCGATCGCGGCGAGCACGTCCTCCTGGGTGGTGACCTCGTCGCCCAGCGTGTGGGCGGAGAGGCCGGCCCGGACCCGCACGGGATTGTAGGCATCCACGGCGCCGACGAGATCGTTCTGCCGCGCGAGGGCCTCCGCCTTGATCAGCAGCACCTCCGCCAGCCTGATGACGTGGAAGTCCTCCGCACCGATGGTGGTGGGGAACTTCAGTCCGGAGGCTTCACCCTCGGTGTCGCCGAAGATGGACCAGGTGCCGCGGGCGTCGGCCGGGTCGAAGAGATCGATCAGCTTCTGCGAAGGACCGACGGTGCCCTCACCGCCCAGCTCGGACGACGTGTAGTAGAACCCGTGCCACGCGAACTGCTCGGCGGTGAAGATGAGCTTCAGGATGTCCTCGGGCGTGTCCGTCCCCTCGACGTCGAACAAGCTCTCGAAGTCGGGCGCCAGGGTGTAGCCCTGCGCCAGCACCTCGTCGGCCTCGGCGGCCGCCGTCCCCCAGTCCTGCTCGTAGAGCGCGACGCGGGCCTGAAGCGCATCCACGAATCCCACGCTGACGCGGGTGGCATCGTCCGTCTGGGTGACCAGCGTCTCGGCCTGCGCCAGGTCCGCCCGGATCTGGGCGTAAACCTCGGCGGCGGGCGTGCGGGTGATTCGGGACGCCTCTTCCACGCTGGTCGGGGAGACCAGAGGCATCGGGACGTCGCCCCAGAACTTCGTCAGGTTGTGGAGGTTGAGCGCCCGCATCGCGTAGGCCTCGCCCAGGATCTGGTTCTTCTCCGTCTCCTCGAGGTCCGTGAGGGCCGGCACCTTCTCGAGGATGATGTTGACCCGATTGAGCGCCTCGTAGATGTCTTCCCAGACGCCGGCGACCGAGGAGTTGTCGGGTCGAAGCTGATTGCCATCGACGAAGTCGAACGAGCCGGAGATCCCGACGCTGACCACGTTGTCGGCCGACAGGTCGCCGAGCGTGATGAATTCCGCAGCGTAGTAGAACTCATCCGCCCCGCGAAGCCCGTTGTACGCGCCGACCAGGGCTGCCCGGGCCCCCCGTGCGTCGGTGATCGAGGTTTCGGTGGGAATGGCGTCGCGCGGATTCTGATCGAGTATGGAGTCGCAGGCGGCCAGCGACCCCATCAGCACCAAGGCGAAAGCAAGACGGTTACGCATCGCGTGAGCTCCCGTGGACTGGTCGGTGGCGGCTACCATGAGGCCTGGACGCCGAAGGTGAAGGTGCGGGCCTGCGGGTAGGCGTAGAAGTCGGTCCCGAGGCCGACATCAGACCCGAACTGTCCATTGCTGTTCACGTCCGGCGTGTAACCGGAGTAGTCGGTGATGGTGAACAGGTTGCGCACCGATCCGTAGACGCGGGCGGAGGCGAAGCCAAGGCCGCCGGCCCACTGCTCCGGAACCCGGTACCCCAGCGTCAGGTCCTGGAGCCGCCAGTACGAGCCGTCCTCCATGTACCGGCTGGAGATCTCCGCCGCGCCCGAAAGGCCATCGTAACTGGCCCGGGGCGTATCGGTGACGTCGCCCGGCTGCTGCCAGCGGTCGAGCACGTCCCTGAACTGGTTGTCGAGGAACCAGCCGCCGGCATCGCTGAAGATCCGCATCGCGTTGAAGACCTCGTTGCCCTGGCTGAAAGTCAGGAAGCCGGTGAGGTCGAAGCCCTTCCAGGCGAACGTGCTGGTGAGACCGCCGGTGTAGTCCGGATGCGGGCTTCCCACGATGGTGAAGTCGTCGGAGGAGATGGACCCGTCGCCGTTCACATCCTTGTAGATCGCGTCGCCGGTGGCGGGGTCCACGCCCAGAAACTGGAGGGTATAGAACGCGCCGATCGGCTGATTGACGGCCACCCGGTTGAGGCTGCGGATGCCGTCGGAGAACGGCTGGTCGTTGAACAGCGCGGTCACCTTGTTGCGATTGAAGGCGAGATTGAGCGTCGTGGTCCAGCGGAAGCCGTCGGCCTCGCGGGAGTCCACGTTCACGGTGGTGAGTCCGACTTCCAGCCCGCGGTTGATCACGTTCCCGACGTTGTCGAACACCGTGGTGTAGCCGCTGGTCGCCGTGATCGGCCGCTCCAGCAGCAGGTCCCGGGTCTTCTTCTGATACCAGTCGGCGCTGAGGCTCACCCGTCCCTTGGCGAAGGCCATGTCCACGCCCACGTCGAACTGGGCCGTGGATTCCCACTTGAGATCCGGGTTGGGCAGGTTGTTCGGCGCGATGCCCGGATCGTTGCCGTAGTTGGCGCTGGAGACGAGACCCTGGAACGGGTAGTCGTCGATCGCCTGGTTGCCGGTGAGGCCGTAACTGGCCCGGAGCTTCAGGAAGTCGAAGAACCCGCCGCGGATGCCCGGCTCCTCGCTGATCAGCCAGGCAGCCGAGACCGCGGGGAAGACACCCCAGCGATCGTTGGGCCCGAACCGCGATGACCCATCGGTCCGAAGGCTCGCGCCGATGGTGTATTTCCCGTCCAGCGTGTAGTTACTCCGGGCGAAGAACGAGACCAGGTTGTTCTCCGCCTCGGTGCCGTCGAACTCGGTGATGATGGTCGCGTTCCGGACTTCCTTGAACTCGTCGCTGCTGAATCCCTCGCCGCGGACGAAATTCAGCTCGCTGCGGTTGAGCTCCACGCTCCCGCCTGCGGTGACGTCGATCTCGTGCCGGTCGCCGAGGTCGGGCAGCAGGGTGACGAAATTGTCGAAGACGTAGCGGTCGCCGGTGGAGTATCCGCTCTTGGCCACGCCGTCCGCGCTGGACGCGTAGGTGCCCGATACCCGGCGCGACTGAAACTGGTCTTCCCGTAGGTTGACCATGTCCACGCCGAACCGGCTGGTAAAGAGGAACGACGGGGTGATCCGGAGCCGCGCCTCGACGTTGCCGAGGACGTGGGTGGTTCGGGCCCGGATGTTGTCGAACGCCACCAGCGCGGCGGGGTTGGGATATTCCAGCCCGTCGTCCAGGCCCGAGAAGTCCCCCGAGGCCAGCCGGACCGGAACCAGGGGAGCCTCCCCGACGGCGTTGGTGATGATCCCGACATCGCTTCCATCGTTCTCCACCCGGTTGTTGCGGTCGGCGGAGACCGCGAGCCCGGTTCGGAGCGACAGGGTACCGGTGGGATTGAAGTCCAGATTGATTCGGCCGCCGATGCGGCGGTACCCGGAGGCGCGGACGATGCCTTCCTGATCGAACCAGGTGCCGGAGATCCGGTACTGGAGGCGCTGGTCGCCGCCGCTGACGGCCAGCTCCGAGCTGCTGACCGGAGCCGAGCGAAGCACCGCGTCCTGCCAGTCCGAACTGACGCTGTCGGCCACGCCGATCTCGCCGTAGAAGTTCTCGCCGTAGCCGTCGTTGAACGCGCTCTCGTTGAAGAACTCGAGATACTCGGTGCTGTTGAGCAGTTCCAGGCGCTTGGCGGCGGACTGGGTGCCGACGTAGGAGTTGAAGGTGACGTTGGTACGTCCGACCGCACCCCGCTTGGTGGTGATGAGCACGACCCCGTTGGAGCCCCGCGATCCGTAGATCGCCGCGGCGGCGGCATCCTTCAGAACGTCCACGCTCTCCACCTCGTCCAGGCTGAGCCCGCTGATGGCGGCGACACCCTGTCCGCCCGCGCCGAGCTGGGAGATGTCGCCGGAGATCATGGGTACGCCGTCGATGACGTACAGCGGATCGTTGCTGGCCGAGACCGAGGCGGCGCCGCGGACTCGAACGCTGACCGCGTTCCCCGGATTCCCCGCATTCTGGACCACCTGTACGCCCGGCGCCTTGCCCTGGAGCGCGCCATCCACGCTGGAGATCGGCTGGCCGGCCAGGTCCTCCGCCTTGACGGAGGAAATGGCGCTGGCGAGCTCGCCTCTGATCTGGGTGCCGTACCCGATGGAGACGATCTCCTCGAGCTGCGCCACGCCCGGTGCCAGCGTGAAGTCCACCGTGGCCTCTTCGCCGTCGCGCAACACGACCGGCCGCTCGCTCGGTGCGTATCCGATCAGCTGGACCCGCACGGCGACCGTGCCCGGCGAGACTCCCGCAATGCGGTACTGTCCGTCGGCGTTGGTCTCCGCGCGCAACGAAGTTCCGACGACTGAAACCTGCGCCCCCTGGATCGGGGCCTGGTTGGTGGAGTCGGAAACCGTGCCCCGGATCGAGGCCTGCTGAGCCGCGAGCGAGGCCGGCAGGGAAACGGTTGGGAGGATTGTGGCCAGGGCAATCAAGACGTACCGAGCTCGATTCATGGGCGTTCCCCGGTGGGATGAGAGGCCATCGTCGGACTACCGCGGCGGGATGGTGCCCCGGCCGCTCTTCGGATCGTAGGTGCTGCCCGGCGGCAGGAGGTGCACACGCAGGTCGGTCGCGCCGAGCCGTGCTCCGCCGAGCGTGGGAACCCGGGCGCGGCGGGCGTCGTACACGATCACTTCACTCTCCCCCAGCACACGCCAGCGGCCGTCCGGCCCGACCTCGAGGGCGGTGCTTTCGTCGATGCCCACCCCGATCAGCGACGGGCGCTCCAGGACGGCGCTCATCAGCCGGTTGTGCCGCTCCCGGCGGATGAAGTGCTGATCCACGATCGCCTCGGGGAGAAAGCCGAGCCCGGCCACGACCTGGATGCGTCGGCGGGCGATGGCGGGGAACTCGTCGCCGTAGTAGCCGAGGGTGTCGCCCGGTGGCATCTGGTTGCCGGTGATCATGGAGTCGGACATGATGGCGGCGCCGGCGGAGGTTCCGCCGACGACCGCGCCGTCACGGTACCGGCGGTGCATCGCGCGGAGCGACGCGGTGCCCGCGATCGCGTCCGTCAGCAGAGCCTGGTCGCCGCCGGTGAACCAGATGCCCGTGGCCGAGTCCAGCCGGCCGGCGGCCGCCGGAGCATCGGCCTGCGCACGGTTCACCAGAAACACGAAGCTCTTCGCGCCGAGGCGGTCGAGCTCGGCCGCCACCTCGGTCCCGGTGGCCTCCGCCTCCGAGCTGGCCATGGGCACCACCGCGACACGGGCGTGGCCCGCGCCGCCGGCCAGCTCCACGAACCGTCGCATCATCGCCGCGGAGCGCGACCCGCCTCCGACGATGACGAGCGAGCCCTTGGGACGAGCCTGCTCTGCGGGAGGAGCGGTGGGTGCCGACGTCATCACGGTGACCAGGGCGAGCACGAACATCCAGCGGGTGTTGCGGGGCATGTAGTTCCTGTGGACGGCGCTACGAGGCCGAGCGTCTCGCCTGAGTGGATGCGGCTCCCGGAACCCATCCGAGCCGCTGGGAGATCCTGCCGCTGGCCTCCCGGACCGCTCTGATCAGCCCCGGGAGGCGGGCATCGGTGAAACGGGTACTGGGGCCGCCGAGTGAGATCGCCGCGAGGATGCGCCCGTCGTGCCGCCGCACCGGCGCCCCGATCGCCACGTATCCCACCTCCAGTTCCCCGACCGCCGTGGCATAGCCCTGCCGGCTGACCCGTGACAGCTCCGAGATGAGCCTGGAGGCGGAGCGGATGGTGGAAGGTGTCATTCCCCGGAGGCGGCCCCCGCTGCGCCGCGCCATCCGGCGGACCAGGTCCCGGTCCTCTTCCACGGCGGCGGCGAGCAGCACCTTGCCGGTGGAGGTGGCGTGCGCGGGCCACCGGGTACCGACGCTCGGCGACGTGCCGATCAGGTGGCCGCCCTGCACCTCGTCCAGGATGAGGGTATCGTCGCCGGCGAGGATCTCGACACTCGAGGTCTCGCCGGTGGCGCGGGTGAGCGTTTCCAGCTCGGGCCGGGCGGCGCTGGTGACGCTGTTCGCGCGCTGCGCCCGGGCACCCAGCTCGATCGCCGCCGGCCCCAGCCGGTAGGTGTTGAGCGTGTCGTGGCGGACGACCAGGCCCTCGTATTCGAGCGCCAGCAGCAGTCGGAAGGCGGTGGGCTTGCTGAGACCGAGCTCGCGGGAGAGGTCGGCGAGGGTCCACTCCGGCCTGCTGTCGGCGAAGGCGTGCAGAATGCGCAGCGCGCGAACCACGGCCTGCGTGCCGGCGACCTGCCGGACCGACACAGATTTGGAATGGCGTTTCACGATCTTACGAATGTTCGAAACGGGGCCGCGTCTGTCAAGGCGGGGCCCCGTGATCGATTCCAGAGTAGGTCAGCGGAAGGTCAGGTGTCCGCGAGCTCGGAAGGCTTGGGGTTGGCGACCAGGCCGCGGAGCGCTCGGCGCATCAGTCCGCGAAGGCCGCGGCGCTGGCCGGACTCGCGGGGAGACTCGACGTTCCCGCCGTCGGCGGTCTCGGCCGGCTCCTCGAGTGCGAGACTCGTCGGCTCGACGGCGTAGAAAGTCCACTGCTTCCGGGCCAGCGGCGGGAGTGGCTCGGTCGCGCGGGCGGCCGCGGCCTTGCGATACTCGGGATGGACGGTGATCGAGACCCAACGCGACGAGGCGCGGTGGAAGATCCGCGATCGGGGGCCGACGTGACCGCGCCGAATGGCCGACGCGAGTGAAGCGACGGAGTGAAAGACCTCTTCCCGGCCGGTCTCGATCTCAACCAGATACATGGGGGTTTCCCGTACGGATGCGGGCTGCAGCGCTAGGTTGGTCGCGTGACGGGCTCGCCCTTACGCACGATCCGAGCCAGCTACCTCCGGTACCCGTCATTGCTAAACGCGCTGCAACTCATGGACCATGAACGGCTTATGCCAGATGCATCAGGTTGCATCTCGCGGGAGCGGGCCGACTGTTTCGAGCGTGCCGTCACGGTGGCGCCACAGCCGGTATTTCGCCTCGGGTGAGCAATCATTCCTCCAACCTGGAGTGAGCCGCGTCTCACCGCCAGCGAAACAGCCGGACCGCCAGGACGAAGCTCCCCACCAGCCAGGCGGCGATGATCGCGAGGTCGGGCGCCAGACGAACCAATCCCGCTCCCTCCAGCATGGTCGCCCGGAGGGCATCGATCACCGCGGTGAGCGGGAGCGCCTGGATGAAAGGCTGCAGCGCGTCCGGAAACCGGGAGGCCGAAAAGAAGACGCCGGAGAAGATCCACATGGGGAGCATCACCAGGTTCATCAGTCCGGAGACGCCTTCGACGGTCCGGGCCCGGGAGGCGATCAGCAATCCGAGCGCGCCGAACGAGAGCGCCGACAGCAGGCAGATCAACAGCAAGGTGACGACCGATCCCCGCAGCGGCACCCCAAACGCGAGCGCGCCGAAGCCGACCAGGACGCCGACCTCGATCACCAGCATGGTGAGCCGGGAGAGAACGAATGAGGCCAGAAACTGGGTGCGGGACATCGGTGTCGCGATCAGTCGCTTGAGCAGCTTTTTCCGGCGCGCATCCACGATGGCGAATCCCAGGCCCCAGATCCCGCTGCCCATCAGGTTCATTCCCAACAGCCCGGGGACCACGAAGTCCACGTATCGGGCGCCGGGCTCGCTGACCTGCCGCTCCGTCACGCCGACCGGGTCGGTGCGGCCGGCCGCCCGTTGCAGCGCATCGTCGACCAGCAGCCGCGCCGTACGGCTCTCGGGCCGATCGGCGTCGAATCGATACTCCACGGTGTCGCCGCGCCCCGCCGGCACGACGACCAGCGATACCTTCCCGGTGCGGAGGGCCTCGGCCGCGGCGGGCTCGGACAACGCCTCCGCGGAGATGTCCGATGCACCGCCCAGTGCCTCGACGACGTCCCGTGAGCCCGCTCCGCGCTCGATCACCGCCACTCGGGCTCGTTCCGGGGTCTGGTTGCGGAATGCGATGCCCAGGCCGGCGGTGAGCAGCACCGGAAAGACGAACACCCAGAAGACCGCCTCCGGCTCCCGAAAGAACTCCCGGTAGCGGACCAGCGTGAGCTGTACCAGCGGACGGTCGCGCCAGCTTCGAGTCTCACTCGTCACGGAGGTGTCTCCCGGTGAGCTCGACGAACACGTCCTCCAGCGTCGCCGAATGGGTGCGGAGCTCGGTGAGCTGGACCGCTTGCCGTCGAAGCTCCGCCAACAGGGCCGGGACGGTCCGATGCAGCTCGCCGACGGAGATCCGGTACGTGCCGTTCCGCCGCACCGCGGTCGCGACGCCGTCCACCGCGGCGAGGCCGGACTCGTCCACCGCCGCTCCATCCCCCACGGCGAACTCCACTACATGCTCGGCGCCGAGCGACGCGACCAGCTCTCCCGGGGTGCCGCGGGCGATCACCTGGCCGCGATCCACGATCGCGACCTGGTCGCAGAGCCGCTCCGCCTCTTCCATGTAGTGGGTGGTGAGCAGGATGGCGCGGCCGTCGGCCTTGAATCGCTCGATCAGCTCCCAGAGCTGCCGCCGCGACTGGGGATCGAGCCCCGTGGTCGGCTCGTCGAGAAAGAGGAGGGCGGGGTCGCCCACGAGGGCACAGGCGAGGGCCAGTCGCTGGCGCTGGCCGCTGGAAAGCTGGCCCACCCGGGCGGTGCGCTTCTCCTGGAGCTGGACTATCTCGATCACGCGCTCCGGCGTGGGTCCCTGGCGGTAGAAGCTGCGAAAGAGGCGCACGGTCTCCTCGACCGTCAGCTTCTCCGAGAACTGGGTCTCCTGAAGCGAGATCCCCAGCAGCTCGCGCAGCTCGCGGTCCCGCTCGCCCCAGCGCCGGCCCAGCACCAGCACCTCGCCCTCGTCCGGCTCGGTGAGTCCCTCGCAGATCTCGATGGTGGTGGTCTTGCCGGCGCCGTTGGGACCCAGCAGGCCGAGGCACTCACCGGCCCGGATCTCGAGATCGAGCCCGTTCACGGCGACGACGTCGGCGTATCGCTTGTGGAGATTTCGGACCAGCAGCGGCGGCGGGGCGGCGTTTCCTGTCATGCGGGAAGCTTACGCGCCGCCGGGTGAGAGGCTACCCCCCGTTACGCTGCCAGACCTGGCGCACCACCTGCCAGGCTCGCTGCCACTCCTCGGGCGCCGTGAGCAGGGCGTAGCCGGCAAGGATGCTCGCCATGTAGATGGCGGTGAGCACGAGGGGAGAGGGATCACCGGGCATGGGCGTCATGGCTGTCTACCGGCTGGCGGTGGGGGACTGGATCATCTGGGCCTCGAGGGCGCGGGTGATCCGCTCGCGGGCATCGGCGAGGTGGGCGCGAGTGTAGGCGTCGAGCTGGCGATCGTGGTCCAGCGCGTGGCCCAGCAGCTCGTCGAGCTCGACCAGAGTGGCCCGGGCGAGGGCGCGGGCATCCGCGGGGGTGCCCGGGGCCGGGTCCACGACCATCCGGATCATGGCGTCGAGATGAAGGCGCTGAGCGTCGCGACGCACCGAGCCGATGTTGCGCGCCGCGCCCGGCTTCGAGCCGGGCCGGATGCCGAGCTCGGCCCAGATTGCGTCGGTGAGGGTCTCGAACAGCTCGGGGAGGTCGAGGGCGTCCTCGCCGGGCAGCGCACGGAGCTCGGCGTCGCGAATCCGGGAGACGACCACCGGGGCCAGCAGCTGCCCGAGCAGGGAGCCCTGCTGGGCCAGGGCCCAGTCGTGCAGCGGGAAGTCGGCCCGTCGCTGAGCGGCCGGCGAGACGCCCCAATGCATCCAGCGTTCCGGCGCCAGGTGGCGGAGCAGATCCGGTCGGAACTGGAACGCGCGCTCCCCGAAACCGGCCTCGACGATGAAGGCCAGCGCCTCGCGCTGGCGCTCGGCCGGCACGGTGGTGATCGCCGGCCGAGCGTCGGGATCGCCCCGGTGGTCGCGCGCGGTGGTGGCGCCGCCCAGATACTTGGTGCTCACGAGCAGCGCGTACCACCGGTCGGTGAGGAGGTCGCTGAACGCCGCGCGCAGCCTGCCATACCCCTGGCCCGGCGCCACCACCCTGGTCTCCAGCGAATCGAACAGGCGGTCGATGAGGGTGACCCGGTCCTGGGCCCAGCCGAGCGGGTCGTCGGTCATGTCGTAACGTGAGACCGTGGGATCGAGACCCGCCGTCCCGAAGCCGGCATCCTCGTCGCTGGCGTACAGGTGTCCGGGCTCCGCCGCGCGGGAGGCGACGGCTCGGAGCGTCTCGATCTCCGATTCCGGCGTTCCGTCGCCGGCGCTCGCATATCCGTAGGTGATGGCCCACCGATCGTAGGTGCCGATGGTCGGCGAATAGAAGTGGCCCTGCCGCCGGGGATCCAGCGCGAGCGCGGGCGGCGAGTAGTCCATCACCGAGACGCCGTGGCCGTGGCGCTCGGTGTGGGAGCGGTCCGCCAGCTCGTCGGCGGAGACGCCCGCCGAGCCCCGGAAGTTGTGCCGCAACCCCAGCGTGTGTCCCACCTCGTGCATCACCAGCGCCTTGAGCGCCTGCCCGATGTACTCCCGGGGAGCGGGAGCCCCCGGGGTCATGGCGCCCCGCGCGGCCAGGAGCGCCCGGGCCACGGTCCCCTGGCGGTCGAAGCCCTGGCCGAAACGGCAGATCGGAGAGGGATCTCCCTCGAGGATCGCGGAGTCGGCGGCGAAGGCGGATTCCACCGAGGCCACGGGAGTAGCGTACTCGCGGGATTCGCCCCGCCAGGTCTGAATCCATGCGGCGGAGATCAGGATGTCGGCGTTCAGGATCTCCCCGGTGCGCGGGTCCACGTTGGTGGGCCCGATGGCATAGACCGACCGGTTGGTCACGGTCCAGCGCACGGTCGAGTAGCGCGCGTCGGCCGCGCTGTAGATCGAGTCGTCGGGGGCGTCGAGCGCCTGCACGGCGCCGCGGAAGCCCGCCTCTTCGAAGGCGCGGTTCCACTCCAGGATGCCGGCGCGGACGTAGGGCCGCCATTCGATCGGCACGCTGTGATCGATATAGAAGGTGATGGGGCGGACCGGCTCGCTCACGGCAGGCCCTGGCTCACGCTTTTCCAGCCGCCACCGATTGACGTAGCGAACGAAGAAGCTCTCCGCGGTGTCGCGGGAGAAATCCTTGAAGGCGGAGATGAAGTACCCCACCCGCTCATCGGCGTACCGCGGCCGCATCGCGGCGGCCGGCAGCTCGAGCAGCGAGTAGTGCACCCCGATCGGAATCGAGCGGTAGTCCGAGACCGTCTCCAGTCCGATGTTGCGCGGCGTCTGGAACGTGAGCCTGACCTCCGCCTCGAGGTTGGTGGGAAAGAGGCGAAGATCCTGGAGGCTGGAGCGCTTGTCGTCGAGCGCGACGGTGGACACGATCTTCCGCTGGGCCGCCGCGCGCTGGAGCGTGGACCCCACGTCGGCCCAGTCCGATACCAGGAACGGCGTCAGGTCCACCAGCACCTCGGTCTCGCCTGGATCGCGGACCGTCGCGATGGGAAACGAGTGCGCCACCGAGTGCCCGAACGAGTAGTCCACCGCGCGCGCCATCGGCGAGCCGGGCTCGGCGGCAAACCGCGGGTTCACCACCCAGAGCTCGACCCGGTCGCCCTGCCGGTGGAAGCGAACGAGGTCGGAGCGGATGGTGGCCCCGCCGTCGAGGCCGAGCTCGCCGAGCCCCTGGGAGAGCTGGGTCACCAGCAGGTAGTCGCGATCGAGCTGCTCCGGCGTCAACCCGAGCAGCACCTGGTCGCGCTTGTGATAGATGGAAAAGACTCCGATCCCGCCGTCGGCTCCTCGCGTCACCTCGGCGAAGGGCTTCCAGGGAGCGTCCTGTGCCGCAGCCGGACCCGTGAGCACGGCGACGAGGGCGAGCTGGAGCACAGGGACGCGAGGCAGGTGCACGACGACTCCGCACGACGGGGTTGCGGCCGGACACGGGCATCCGACGCCGGGCGGGGAAAAGGCAAACTCGGGGCCGTCGCGCGTGCGACGCTAAGCGGAGACTCGCTACGAGGGTGTGGGGAGCGCGCCTGTCAAAACGCCAACCGGCGCGCAAAAGGCGGCATGACTCAGCGGTCGTCGTCCAGATCCAGCTCCCGACCGCAACTGCCGCAGTGAAGGCGGCGCGGAAGGCGGAAGGTCTTGCCGGCCAGTCCCAGTCTCTGTCTGGTGCCGCAGAAGGGGCAGGGGCCTTCCGCCGAGCGGAAGATCTGCCGCTGCGAGAGTCGCATCGCGCCGAGAATGCCGCCGAGCAGCAGCGATCCCGGCACCAGAACGAAATGGACCAGCGGAATCGGCAGCGCGATCAGCGCCGCGGCGAGCCCCAGGCCCGCCATCGCGGCGGCGCGTCCGAGTCGCTGCCGAGGCGACAGGCGCTCGACCACGACCTCGGCCGGCGTGGGCTCGGCGCCGAAGCCCTTCAGGTGGGCGGTGAGGGAGCGGGTGTCCATCGATCGATCTCCTCCAGGCCGGCGGACGGCGGCGTGCCGCCGCGCGGGGAACCGTATAATATATGGGAGCCCATGAAATTCGCCGACCTCCGGTCCAACGCCGACCTCACCGCCTCGCTCGACTCGATCCGGCGCATCTTCCGCGTGCTCCGGCTCTCCACCGGGCGCGCCGAGCGCGAGCTCGGTATCGGGAGCGCGCAACTCTTCGTGTTGCAGCAGCTCGCCGCGGCCCCGGCGCGGTCGATCAACGAGCTGGCCGAGCGCACCTACACTCACCAGAGCTCGGTGTCGGTCGTGGTGCGGCGGCTGGTGGAGCAGGGGCTGGTCACCCGCCGGCCCGGGGCGGACGACGGGCGCCGGCGGGAGCTGAGCCTGACCTTGGCAGGCCGGCGGCTCGTCGCCCGGGCGCCGGTGCCGGCGCAGGTGCGGCTGATCGAAGGCCTCGGTACCCTCCGGCCGGGCGAGCTGGCGACGCTCCGGCGGCTGCTGGGGCGCGTGGTGCGCGGCATGGGGGCCGCGGACGAGCCGGCGACGATGCTCTTCACCGAGGCTCGGGGTGGCGGCTCGGGCCGGGGGCTGCCGTGAGGTGTGGGGGATCGCGGCGATGGCCGCTCACGTCCCCCTGGCAGCGCTACGGGCGGTAGGCATAGGCGGTGATGGCGGCCGGCCCTTTGGCGGCCTCGTCGCTGATGAGCAGAGTCAAGTCCGGTGCGACCGCGATGCCTTCCGGCTGACGGTGACGATCCTTGTCCAGCCGTCCTCCGCCGAGCACCTGGCCCCTCTTGCCGATCTCGGCGAAGGCCCGCTGCGGTCCGGCGATCATCAGAAAGGTCCCGGTCCGGGGGTGCCGCGTGAGCCCGGAGCCGCTGAAGCGCTTTTCGCCGGTCACGCGCTCGAGGTCGTGTTGGGGCACGAGGATCCGCGGCCGCCTCTCGAATCGCCAGGTGTCGGGTGACACGGCGAGGATCACCACCTGATCTTTCCACAGCTTGCTGTGAGTGTTCTTGCAGAGGAGCAGTAAGGCCTTGGTATCCGGGTCCCAGGTCATCCCCTCCACCTCGCACGCTCGGCCCGGCCCCTGGGTACGGCGCGCGGCCCGTCCGATCTGGCCGTCGGGCGCGATGCGTCCCTCGTAGATCGCGCCGGCAGCGGTGACGAGAAAGAGCCGTTCGCCGACCAGGGTGATGTCCTCGAAGTCGGCGTAGATCACGCGCCCATTGTCGCCGATCCCGAACCTTCCGACTGGGCGGCGATTCTCGAGGTCATAGCGCCACACGATGCCGCGCTCGTCGCCGTGGGTGAACAGCCGTCCATCCGGGGCGAAGGCCAGCCCGGAGATTTCGGCCAGGTCGCGCGGCAGCTCTTCCTGCCAGGCAGCGGCCCCCGCGAGGTCGTAGTGTGCCAGCGCGCCCCCTGCCTGCGCCGCCCCGGACCTGACCGCGACGGCGGAGAGCA
The DNA here is from genome assembly GCA_963826065.1 of uncultured Gemmatimonadales bacterium. Classification (GTDB taxonomy): domain Bacteria; phylum Gemmatimonadota; class Gemmatimonadetes; order Gemmatimonadales; family GWC2-71-9; genus CAVVWJ01. The sequence continues at coordinate 477,809 of CAWGVP010000002.1, read as the reverse complement.
AGAGCAGGGTGAGCCCGCTGCGGCGACTGATCACGTCGTGTCGGGAGCGCCGTTCCCGGCCGACTGATTCGGAGTGTACTGGGTCAACCGGGGGCCGAGTCGCTCGCGCAGCGCGTGGAGCAAGGCGTCCGGAGGAGTCCGTTTCTTGAGTCGGATGGAATACGTGAGCGTCGGCAGGTTGTCGGGACCCGGATCGTCCGTCTCGAGTTCCCACCGCTTCGTGTGACTTTCCAGGACCTCCTCGATGAGCCGGCGCGTGGGAATGTCGTCCGCGGCATGCACCCGCAGCATGCCTTCGCGTTTGTCGGTAACAGGCCGCGCCCTTGGCGCCTTGTCGTCGAGGGGAACGGTACGCTCGGGCTCGAACCACTCTGCGACGGGCTTCGGATGACGCTCCGCTTCCTTGGTCAAGGCCTCCAGCACGGTCTTTCCCGCCGGCACGGTCTGTTCGCCCAAGGCGATGTCGGCGATCATCGGTCGAGAGGTATTCCACTTCCAGAGCGCAACCACGGCGAGCGTGTACAGCGCGGTCACCGCCGCGGCAGCCTCCAGCGTTCCCACACCTGCGCCGAGCCCCACCGCGATCGCGATCACTACGTACATGGCGTCCCGGGTATCGTCGAGCCGATTTCGGAACCGCACAAATCCGGCGATACCCGCCAAACTGAATGCCACGGCCAGGCTGTCCTGCACGATGACGAGAATGGCCGAGACCGCGATCGGCAGCAGGACGATCGTCGTGACCACGGAAGCGTCCATTTCCCGGCGCATCCGGGTTGCCACGTAGGCCCACGCCACCGGCAACATCAGCAACAGCGCACCGGTCATCGCGACCAGCGCGGCCAGCCATCCGCGTCCACCCCAAGGTCCCGGCGCCACCGCGCCCGGCGATTCCGCGAGGGATCCGAGTTGCTCCTCCAGCAACGGCGGTCCGGAAAGCGCTCGCGTTTCGTGCGCCATGAGGACCACCAGAGCGATGATGACGATTTGGAACAGGGCCAGCCAGCCGAAGCGCGGCCTCGGCAACCCGGTTTCGCGCTTCTCTCCAGCGTCTTCGATGTTCTTCTCCGTCATCGGTCGACCTCCGTGGGCCGGGCGGGACGCAAAGCATGCGCTCGAGCCCGCGAGTCTGAGACCAGCGCCCTCCGATCGCCTGCCGAACAGTTCATGGGTCGCGCCCAATCTAGGGTCGGCTCCGATTGGGTTGCTGTGGCCACTGTCACGGGTGCGAGGTGGTCAAACCGGTTTCAGGGCCGACTGTTAGCGAGTCGTCGTTTCAGAGGTAAACGGCTGGATGGTGGCGCGGGGTCGGGTGAGCTTGGCGGCCCCTCGAACTGGGCCCACAGCTTGACCCCAACTCCTTCACCGTCTACATTTTGCCGTCTATACCCGAAAACGGGTCTTACGTTCCTCAGCTCCAGGGTTATGCCGACCATCAATCAGCTCATCCGGCGCGGCCGGAAAGACGTCGAAGCGAAGGACAAGGCGCCGGCGCTCCGCTCCAATCCCCAGAAGCGCGGCGTGTGCACACGCGTGTATACCACCACGCCGAAGAAGCCGAACTCGGCGCTCCGGAAGGTGGCCCGCGTGCGGCTGGTCAACGGCTTCGAGGTGACGGCGTACATCCCGGGCGAGGGGCATAACCTGCAGGAGCACTCCATCGTGCTGATCCGGGGCGGCCGGGTGAAGGACCTGCCGGGCGTCCGCTATCACATCGTGCGCGGCACCCTCGACTCGGCCGGCGTGAACGACCGCCGCCAGAGCCGGTCCAAGTACGGCGCCAAGCGACCGAAGGACGCGGGAGGTAAGAAGTGAGCCGGCGCAACAAGGCCGTGAAGCGGCCGGTGCCGCCCGATCCGCGGTACGACAGCCAGACCGTCTCCAAGTTCGTGAACAACCTGATGTTCGAGGGGAAGAAGAGCGTGGCCGAAGGGATCTTCTACTCGGCCATGGATTTGATCGAGGAGCGCACCGGCCAGCCGGGTGTGGCGGTGTTCAAGCAGGCGGTCAACAATTCCAAGCCCACGCTGGAAGTGAAGAGTCGCCGGGTGGGCGGCGCCTCGCTCCAGGTGCCGGTCGAGGTCCGTCCCGATCGCCGGACGGCGCTGGCGATGCGGTGGCTCATCTCCTTTGCCCGGGCTCGCACCGAGAAGACGATGTCGGAGCGGCTGGCGGCGGAACTGATCCTGGCGAGCAAGGGCGAGGGGAACACCATCAAGAAGAAGGAAGACACCCACCGGATGGCCGAGGCCAACCGGGCGTTTGCCCACTACCGCTGGTAGATCGGCACACCGGGTTCGAAGCACAGCGGGCGGCTCGGCGATTCGCCGGGCCGCCCGCCGCATTTCCGCACTCACGGCGTGTAGACCTGAATGCCGGAGAGATGGGTGCCCCCGCCCCCGTAACCGCCCGCCACGTAGATGACGCCATTGACCGCGGTGGCCGCCATGGTGTAGCCGGGTGTCGGCAAGGGGCTCAGCGTCCGCCAAGTGTTGGTGGCGGGGTTGTAGACCTCTACGGTGCCGAGCGGGGTCGAGCCTGCGCCGAGTCCGCCGATCACGTAAAGCTGTCCGTTGAGCACCACGCCGGCCGCCGCCCGGCGCGGCGTCGGCATCGGTGCCCGTGAGATCCAGCCGTTGACGGCGGGGTCGTAGGCCTCCAATGCCGCCGTGTTGCCGGTCGGGGTGAAGCCGCCCGCCACATAGAACTTCCCTTTGATAACTCCGGCGGCAGGCTGGTCGTGGAACGACACGGGCGCCGCTCGGGTCGTCCACCGGTTGGTGCCCGGATCGTAGCGGTCCAGGCGTTTCGCGGTGGTGAAACCGGCATCGGCGCCGCTCAGGACGAACAGTTTTCCGCCGATCACGCCCGACGCTCCCCTCCCGCCCACGGCGGGCATGGCAGCCTTCGTCGTCCAGGTATTGCTCGAGGCCGTGTAGGCGTACAGCGTCCGCTGCATGAGCCCGTTGCCGACGCCTCCCGGCACGTAGAGCACCCCGTTGATCACCCCGGCGCCGTTCGCGTCCATCCGGGTCTGGGGAAGTGGCGCGCGGCTGATCCACTGGTCGGTGGACGGCGTATAGGCCTGGTTCACCGCCAGGTGCACGCCGCCGAAGCCTCCGACGGCGTAGATCTTCCCGCCGACGACCCCGGCCACGAGGCCGCCACGTCCCGTGGGAATCGGGCTCTTGGTGATCCAGACGTCGCCGGGTTTGTAGGCCTCGGTGGTGCGCTCGTAGGCCAGCCTGCTGAAGCCGCCCAGCACATGTAGCGTTCCCTTCAGCTCTACCGCGCCGGGGTCTTGCCGCTCGATGCTCATGGACGGCTTGGTGCGCCAGGTGTTGCTGCCCGGGTCGTAGACCTCCAGGGTTCGGACCCGCACGAACCCCGGTCCGGCGCCCCCGGCCGCATAGAAGAGCCCGTTGATGCCCATCCCAGCTGCGCCATAGCGTGGCGTCGGCGCGCCCGCCTTTCCCGACCACGTGTTGGTCGCGGGATCGTAGACCTCCAGCACATTGGACACGAAGCCGTTGAACAGGATCCCCCCGAGGAGATAGAACTTTCCGCCGGCGGCTGCCCCGGCGGCTGCCCGCCGGGCGAACGCGGGGCTGGGCAGCGGCGTCCAGCTGTTGCTCACCGGGTTGTAGCGCTGAAAGGTGCTGCTGGCGGTGGTGTTGCAGTCGCCGCTGTACACGTAGAGCTGGCCGGCGATGACCCCGCTGGCCCCGCAGCCGCTCGGCCCGGGCATCGGGGCCTTGGGCGCCCAGGTGTTGCTCGAGGGGGTGTAGGCGTACACTGCGTTGGTGCGGCCCGAGAGCCCTATGACTCCCCCCGCCACGTAGAGCTTCCCGTTGATCACCCCCACGCCGGCCGGGCTACTCAGCGTCGTGGGCAGCGCCGCCTTCGGGGCCCAGGTGTCGGTGCCGGGGGTATAGGCCTCCACAGTGGCGAGCGTCAGTCCGTTGGCGTGCCCGCCGGCGACGTAGATCACGCCGTTGATCACGCCGGCGGCGGCCGCCACCCGGCTGCTGGACATCGGCGCCTTCGGGGACCAGAAGTTCGTGGGGGCTACCGCGGCGGCCGGCCCGCCGACCTGGGGAACCAGCGCGGGCGGAGCGTCGGGCCGGCTGGGCTCGAACGGCCCCTGCTCACCGCAGGCGGCCAGACAGAAGAGTGCGGCTCCGAGAAGGGGCGTGGCGCGGAGGGGGCGCGCGGACCGCGAAAACATGGGTGGCTCCTGGGTGGGGGGCAGATCGGCCTTCGGGGGGTCGGTGGAGCGGCCCCGTCGAGTACGCCCGGTTTCTCTGCCGCCCGCCTCAGGCCGCGCGCGCTGGCGAGCGGCGAGGGCGACACATCCAGGAGAAGGAAGACAAGCGGGCGCCCCGGGGATGGGGCGCCCGCTGGACATGGGGAGGACACACGAAGCGTTCCGACCTTACTCCGACGACAGGCGCAGCGATGCTGGGCCAGTCTTCAGCGGAGTCGGCGAGTCCGTCAGGAGCGCTCCCACCACGGTGTAAACGCCTGGACCCGCCTGCTGGCCACTCCGGGTATGCTGGTCCCAGGTGTCCTTGAACTCCAGCATCCCCCCGGGAGCCAGCACCTGGATGCCGAGGATGCTGGGTATCGCCTCGCCCTCCAGGCGGCGCCATACCACGGAACCATCCGGTCGGGTGACGGTGACATCGAATGCGGTCGGCCGTCCCGCCAGGTACAGCTCCCGCGGCGTCTTGCCCAGGTTCCTGATCCTGAGGGCGATCGGCACCGGCGCTCCGATCCGAGCCGCCGGTGGGACCTCGATATCGAAGCGCAGAGAATCGGTCGGGCCTGCGGTCACGCTGGAGTTCTCGGGTGGGCTGGCATGGGTGTCGGAGCCTGCGGTGCGATGGGGCGGCTCCGGCTGGCACCCGCTGACCGTGATGATCAGGGCGGCCATGCAGAACAAACGTCCTTGGCCCCGCCGGCTCGGGAAAGGCATGCGGATGTTGCCCTTGACACCCATACCTATCCCGTTAGTTTTGGCGGGCTTGGGAGGTTTGGCTTCAGATCGATTGCTCCCTTGATGACATCGGATGACGTGGCGGCCCCCCGGTCCTCACCTCTCATCTTCTGAACGATAACGCGAAGAGACCTTCTGGGTCTCTCCATCCCGGGCTCCGGTTCACGCCGGCTCGGATGCGCGCGGAGCGAGACCACCACGAGGCTTCGTGGGTTCGGTCGCCCCGCTTTTTCGCTGGTAGAGGATCGGCAATGGCCCGTCAGACCCCGCTCGAGCATTATCGGAACATCGGCATCATGGCCCACATCGATGCCGGGAAGACGACGACTACCGAGCGCATCCTGTATTACACCGGCAAGAACTACAAGATCGGTGAGGTCCATGAGGGCGCGGCCACCATGGACTGGATGGAGCAGGAGCAGGAGCGGGGCATCACCATTACGTCCGCCGCCACCACCTGCTTCTGGGTCCGGAACGGCGTCCAGTACCGGATCAACATCATCGATACGCCGGGCCACGTGGACTTCACCGTCGAAGTGGAGCGCTCGCTTCGCGTGCTCGACGGCGCGGTCACCCTGCTCGATTCGGTCGCCGGTGTGGAGCCGCAGACCGAGACGGTGTGGCGCCAGGCCGACCGCTACGGCGTGCCGCGGCTGATCTTCGCCAACAAGATGGACCGGGTGGGAGCGGACTTCGACCGCTGCCTGGCGATGATCCGCGATCGGCTCACCAAGAAGGCGTATCCGATCCAGCTCCCGGTCGGCTCGGGCGAGATGTTCACCGGGCACATCGACGTGCTGCGCCGGGTCGAGATCATCTTCGACGACGAGACGCTGGGCAAGACCTTCACCGAGATGCCGGTGCCCGAGGCCTACCGTGATCGGGTCGAGGCGGCCCGGCACGAGGTGATCGAGGCGGCGGTGGAGCACGACGACGAGTTGTTGGCGAAGTATCTGGCCGGCGAGGAGCTCTCCTACGAGGAGATCCAGCGAGCCATCCGGAAGGCGACCACGTCGGGCTCCATCGTCCCGGTGCTCTGCGGCGCCTCCTTCAAGAACAAGGGTGTGCAGGCGCTGCTGGACGCCGTCATCGACTACCTGCCGAGTCCGATCGACATTCCGCCCATCAAGGGCCACCTCCCGCTGCACGACGACACCCACATCGAGCGCTGCGCCTCGGACGCCGAGCCGTTCTCCGCGCTGGCGTTCAAGGTGGCGACCGACCCTTACGTCGGCCGGCTCACCTTCTTCCGGGTCTACTCGGGGTCGCTCAAGAGCGGCAGCTACGTCTACAACAGCACCAAGGACAAGCGGGAGCGCATCGGCCGCCTGCTCCAGATGCACGCCAACAAGCGGGACGAGATCGAGGAAGTGCTCGCCGGCGACATCGCCGCGGCCATCGGCCTCAAGGACACTCGGACCGGCGATACCCTGGCCGACGAGGACAAGGCGATCATCCTGGAGGCGATGAAGTTCCCCAACCCGGTGATCGACGTCGCCATCGAGCCCAAGACCAAGGCCGACCAGGACAAGCTCTCCACCGCGCTGCAGAAGCTGCAGGAAGAGGATCCGACCTTCCGGGTCCGCTCCGACGCGGAGACCGGGCAGACCATCATCGCCGGCATGGGCGAGCTGCACCTCGAGATCCTGGTCGACCGCATGAAGCGGGAGTTCAAGGTCGAGGCGAACGTCGGCAAGCCGCAGGTCGCCTTCCGCGAGACCATCCGGAAGAAGGTCACCGACATCGAGGGCAAGTTCATCCGGCAGTCGGGCGGCAAGGGCCAGTACGGTCATGTGGTCATCTCGCTCGAGCCCGCCGAGGCGGGCGCCGGCTTCGTCTTCGAGGACAAGATCGTCGGCGGGGTGATTCCCCGGGAGTTCATCAAGCCGGTCGAAGCGGGCATCCGCGAGGCGCTGGAGAACGGTGTGCTCGCCGGCTACCCCATGGTGGACGTCAAGGCGACGCTCACCTACGGCAGCTACCACGACGTGGACAGCTCGGAGATGGCGTTCAAGATCGCGGGCTCCATGGCGGTGAAGGAGGCCGCGCGGCAGGCCAGCGCGGTGCTGCTGGAGCCGGTGATGGAGGTCGAGGTGGTCACGCCCTCGGACTTCCTGGGCGACGTGATCGGCGATCTCTCCGCGCGGCGCGGCAAGATCGGCGGCATGACCCAGCGCGGCGACGCGCAGGTGGTCGCGGCCGACGTGCCGCTGGCCGAGATGTTCGGCTATTCCACCACCCTTCGCAGCATGACGCAGGGGCGCGCGGTGTACACCATGCAATTCGATCATTACGAAGAGGTTCCGAAGACCATCGCGGAACAGATCATCAGCAAGGCGAAGGGATAGGCGGACGGGCGGACAGGCGGACGATCCGCTGACCGCCTGACCGCCGGGTGGCAAGGGGTGGATGGGCGGGACCGCCCGTCCGCCGTAACCAGGAACCACAGAGGACACCGGAACAGCGACCATGGCCAAAGCCAAATTCGAGCGGACGAAGCCGCATGTGAACGTGGGCACGATCGGGCACGTGGACCACGGGAAGACGACGTTGACGGCGGCGATCACGGCGATCCAGGCGAAGAAGGGGATGGCGCAGTTCACGGCCTACGACCAGATCGACAAGGCGCCGGAGGAGCGGGAGCGGGGGATCACGATCGCGACGGCGCACGTGGAGTACGAGTCGGACAAGCGGCACTACGCGCACGTGGACTGCCCGGGGCACGCGGACTACGTGAAGAACATGATCACGGGGGCGGCGCAGATGGATGGGGCGATCCTGGTGGTCTCGGCGGCGGACGGGCCGATGCCGCAGACCCGGGAGCACATCCTGTTGGCCAAGCAGGTGAACGTGCCCTACATCGTGGTGTTCATGAACAAGGTGGACATGGTGGACGATCCGGAGCTCCTGGAGCTGGTGGAGCTGGAGGTGCGGGAGCTGCTGTCGAGCTACGACTTCCCGGGGGACGACACGCCGATCATCAAGGGGAGTGCCCTGAAGGCGCTGGAGAGCGGGGACCCGGCGAGCGAGTGGGCCCAGCCGATCCAGGAGCTCTTGACGGCGCTGGACACGTATATCCCGCAGCCGAAGCGGGAGATCGACAAGCCGTTCCTGATGCCGGTGGAGGACGTGTTCTCGATCACGGGGCGGGGGACGGTGGCGACGGGGCGGATCGAGCGGGGGGTGGTGAAGGTGTCGGAGGAGGTGGCGCTGGTGGGGTTCAACAGCACCAAGAAGACGGTGGTGACGGGGGTGGAGATGTTCCGCAAGCTGCTGGACCAGGGGGAGGCGGGGGACAACGTGGGGCTCTTGTTGCGGGGGGTGGAGAAGGCGGAGATCGAGCGGGGGATGGTGCTGGCGAAGCCGGGCTCGATCACGCCGCACACGCACTTCGAGGCCGAGGTGTACGTGCTGACGAAGGAGGAGGGGGGGCGGCACACGCCGTTCTTCAAGGGCTACCGGCCGCAGTTCTACTTCCGGACGACGGACGTGACGGGGTCGGTGGAGCTGCCGGCGGGGGTGGAGATGGTGATGCCGGGGGACAACGTGCAGATGACGATCGAGCTGATCACGCCGATCGCGATGGACGAGGGGCTGCGCTTTGCGATCCGCGAGGGCGGCCGCACGGTGGGCGCCGGCGTCGTGACCAAGATCCTGAAGTGATGGTCACCTTGAGCGCAGCGAAGGGGCCCATGCTGGCTTGGCCTCCTTCGCTTCGCTCAGGATGACACAATAACCGGAGCCGTTCATGGCGCAGAGAATCCGAATTCGTCTCAAGGCGTTCGACCACGTCGTCCTCGACCAGGCCGCGGCGGACATCGTGCGCACCGCCGAGAAGACCGGCGCGCAGGTCTCGGGGCCGATTCCGCTGCCGGTGAAGACCGAGCGGTGGACGGTGCTCCGGAGCCCGCACATCGACAAGAAGAGCCGTGAGCAGTTCGAGCTGCGTACCCACAAGCGCCTGCTCGACATCAACGACTCCCGCCCCCAGACCATGGACGCGCTGACCAAGCTCGACCTGCCGGCGGGCGTGGACGTCGAGATCAAGGTCGAATAGCGATGACCAGCGGACTGATCGGTCGCAAGCTCGGGATGACCCGGGTGTTCTCGGAGGACGGCACCGCGGTGCCCGTCACCATCATCGAGGCCGGCCCCTGCCGCGTGGTGCAGGTGCGCGAGGGCGGCGTGCAGCTCGGCTTCGGGGCGCGGCGGAAGCAGCGGGCCAACCGGGCCGAGCTGGGTCACGCCAAGAAGGCCGGGCTCGAGGTCGCGCCCCAGGTGCTCCGGGTCTTCCCGGTGAACGGCGAGGCGCCGGAGCCCGGCGCCGAGATCAAGGTGGACATCTTCGCCCCGGGGGAGCGTGTCAAGGTGACCGGCACGACCAAGGGCCGCGGATTCCAGGGTGTGGTCAAGCGCTACGGCTTCGGCGGCGGACCCGCCACCCACGGCAACACCCGGCACCGGAAGCCGGGCTCGATCAGCCCGGGCACGAACCCATCCCGCGTCATCAAGGGCAAGCGGATGCCGGGGCACATGGGTGCCGCCCGCCACACCGAGCTGGGACTCACGGTGGTGAGGGTGGACGCCGAGCGGAATCTGCTGTTCGTCCGGGGCGCCATCCCGGGCGCCAGGAACGGGATCGTCACCGTGGCGAAGCAGGGAGGACCCAGCCGTCATGATTGAGGCGCCACACTACACGCCGGCCGGCGACAAGCGCGACGCCTCGTTCGCCCTCCCGGCCGAGTACTTCGACGGCACGGTGAACGAGCCCGTGCTGCATCAGGCGGTCAAGGTCTTCCTGAACAATCAGCGTCAGGGCACCGCGGCCACCAAGACCCGCAGCTTCGTCTCCGGCGGCAATCAGAAGCCCTGGAAGCAGAAGGGCACCGGCCGCGCGCGGCAGGGCAGCACCCGCGCCCCGCACTGGCGGGGTGGCGGCACGGTCTTCGGACCCCAGCCGCGCGACTACCGCACCGAGATCCCGCGCAAGGTGAAGCAGCTGGCGCGGAAGTCGGCGCTGAACGCGCGGGCCCGGGAGGGCGCGCTGCACGTGGTGGAGCGGTTCGCGTTCCGGAAGCCCAGGACGGCGCAGCTCGCCGGCCTGCTCGGCAGCCTGGAGCTCGACGGCCGCAAGGTCCTGGTGCTGACCGCGGGCGCCAACGAATACGTCTACCTGAGCGGCCGGAATCTCCCGACCGTCGAGGTGATGCCGTACTTCGAGGCCTCGGCGTACGACGTCCTCTGGGCCGACGCGGTGGTGGTCGAGGAGGGCGCGCTCACCGGCGTCATGCCGGAGCCGCTCCCCGAGGAGACCGAGGAGGAGGCGCAGGCGGCCAAGCCGAAGCGGCGGCCCGCGGCGCCCCGGAGCGAGAAGGCCACGGCCAAGTCGGCGGCGAAGACCGCCAAGAAGGCCAAGGCGAAGAGCGCCAAGGCGGCCAAGAAGTCGGTGGCCAAGAGCGCCAAGGGGAAGGCGAAGAGCGCCAAGGCGGCCAAGAAGTCGGCCGCGAAGCCGGCCAAGAAGGCCGCGCCGAAGAAGAAGAAAGGAAGCAAGTGATGCCCGCCCTCCACGAAGTCGTCGTTCGGCCGGTGGTGACCGAGAAGAGCTCGGCCGCCTACCAGACGCGGCGGGAATACACCTTCGAGGTGCATCCCCAGGCCAACAAGTACCAGATCCGGGATGCGCTCCAGAAGCTGTTCGGGGTCACGGTCACCGACGTCCGGACCATGCAGATGCGGCGGCACGAGGTGACCCGGGGCCGCACCCGCGGCACGACCGCCCGGTGGAAGAAGGCGATCGTCACGCTCAAGGACGGCGACTCGATCGCCGTGTTCGAGGGCTGAGATGAGCATCAGGCAATTCCGGCCGATGACGGCCGGCACGCGATTCCGCTCGGTGTCCGGGTTCGACGAGATCACCCGCGACACGCCGGAGAAGTCGCTGCTCGAGCCGGTGAAGAAGTCAGGCGGCCGGAACAACCTCGGCCACATGACCTCGCGGCACCGGGGCGGCGGGCACAAGCGGCAGTACCGGCGGATCGACTTCAAGCGCAACAAGATCGGCATCCCGGGGCGGGTGGCGGAGATCGAGTACGATCCCAACCGCACCGCGCGGATCGCGCTCATCGTCTACGCCGACGGCGAGAAGCGGTACATCCTGCACCCCAAGGGGCTCAACCAGGGTGACACCGTCGTCTCCGGGCCCGGCTCCGACACCCGGACCGGCAACGCGCTCCCGCTCGGCGAGATCCCGCTCGGCACCACGGTGCACAACATCGAGCTCAAGATCGGCAAGGGCGGGCAGCTGTGCCGCACCGCCGGCTCCAGTGCGCAGGTGGTGGCCAAGGAGGGCGACTACGTGACCCTGCGGCTCCGCTCCACCGAGACGCGGCTGATCCACGGCCGCTGCTTCGCCACCGTCGGCGAGGTGGGCAACTCCGAGCACGAGCTGCTCTCGGTCGGCAAGGCGGGCAAGAGCCGCTGGCTGGGCAAGCGGCCCAAGGTCCGCGGCGTAGCCATGAACCCGGTGGACCACCCGCTGGGCGGCGGCGAGGGCAAGAGCTCCGGCGGCCGCCCGCCGGTGTCGCCGTGGGGCAAGCCGGAAGGCCGCAAGACCCGTCATCGGAAGAAGGCGTCCACCAAGCTGATCGTCCGCGGGCGCAAGCGCGGAAAGGCGACGAGGTAAGGCATGGCGAGAAGCGTCAAGAAGGGCCCCTTCGTTCAGGAAGCCCTGCTGTTCAAGGTCCAGATCCTGAACAGCAAGAACGAGAAGCGGGTAGTGAAGACCTGGAGCCGGGCGAGCACCATTCTCCCCGAGTTCGTGGGCCACACCTTCGCGGTGCACAACGGGAACAAGTTCGTCCCGGTGTACGTCACCGAGAACATGGTGGGCCACAAGCTGGGCGAGTTCGCCCCGACCCGACTCTTCCGCGGCCACAGCGGCAAGCTGGTCGCCGACAAGAAGGCGAAGCCGGAGTAACGATGAGCGGCCATGCGATTCAGCGGCTGGTGCGCCAGTCGCCCCGGAAGATGCGGCTCGTGATCGACCTCATTCGCGGCAAGGACGTGAACGAGGCCTACGCGATCCTCAAGTTCAACAAGAAGCTCGCGGCCAGGCAGATCGCCAAGACGCTCAAGTCGGCGGTCGCCAACGCGGAGCAGAAGGCGCTGAAGGACAACGAGCGGTTCGATCCCGATGCCCTCGTGGTCACCAAGGCGATCGTGAACGGCGGCCAGCCGCTCAAGCGGTTCACGGCCGCGGCGCAGGGTCGCGCCACCCCGATCCGCAAGCGCACCAGCCACGTGGAGATCCACGTGGACAGCAAGGAGAGCGAGTAAATGGGTCAGAAGACGCACCCGATCGGGCTCCGGCTCGGCATCGTCCGGCAGGGATCGTCCCGGTGGTTCGCCACCAAGGAGATGCCGGCGCTGCTGAAGGAAGACGAGCTGATCCGGAAGTACCTGAAGCAGCGGCTGGGGCACGCGGCGATCGCCCAGATCGACATCGAGCGGCGGCCGGGCAAGGTCACCATCACGGTGCACACCGGCCGGCCGGGCGTGGTGATCGGCAAGCGCGGGGCCGAGGTGGACAAGCTGCGCGACGAGCTGGCCCAGCTCACCGGCAAGGAGGCCGCGATCAACGTCGAGGAGATCAAGCGTCCCGAGCTCTCCGCCCAGCTCGTCGGCGACAACATCGCCCACCAGCTCACCCAGCGGATCTCCTTCCGCCGGGCCATGAAGCGGGCGGTCCAGAGCGCCATGCGGATGGGCGCCCAGGGCATCAAGGTCCGCGCGGCGGGCCGGCTGGGCGGCGCCGAGATCGCGCGCACCGAGGGCTACCACGAGGGCCGGGTGCCGCTGCACACGCTGCGCGCCGACATCGACTACGCCACCAGCACCGCGAAGACCACCTACGGTACCATCGGCATCAAGGTGTGGATCTTCAAGGGTGAGGTGATCGAGGACGTGTCCGGCCGCACCTACAGCACGGGGGCCTGAGTCCGATGCTGGCACCGAAGCGGATCAAGTTCCGCAAGACGTTCAAGGGACGCACCAAGGGCATCGCGGCCCGGGGCAACACCGTCGCCTTCGGCGAGTTCGGGCTCATGAGCCTGGATCCGGGCTGGGTCACCAACCGGCAGATCGAGGCCTCGCGCGTGGCGATGACCCGCGAGATGAAGCGGGGCGGCAAGGTGTGGATCCGGATCTTCCCGGACAAGCCGATCACCAAGAAGCCGGCCGAGACCCGGATGGGGAAGGGCAAGGGCAACCCGGAGGGCTGGGTCGCCGTGGTGAAGCCGGGGCGGGTGATGTTCGAGATCGAGGGCATTCCCGAGCCCCTGGCCAAGAAGGCGCTGGGCCTGGCGGCGGCCAAGCTCCCGGTGAAGACCCGATTCGTGAAGCGCGAGGAGACCTGAGCCGTGAAGCCCAACGAGATCAGGGAGATGTCCACGGACGACCTGAAGTCCAGGATCGACGAGCTGACCCGGGAGCGGTTCAACCTCCGCTTCCGCTCGGCCACCGAGTCGATCGAGAACCCGATGCGCTTCCGGGACCTCCGGCGCGACATCGCGCGGCTGCAGACGATCCTGCGGGAGAGAGAAGCCAATGGCTGAACAGGCGAAGGCCCCGGCGGCGCGCACCCGGCGGAAGGTCCGCACCGGGCTGGTGACCAGCGACAAGATGCACAAGACGGTCACCGTCTCGCTGGTGCGGCGCTACGCCCACCCGGTCTACGGGAAGCAGGTCACCCGGACCAAGAAGGTGAAGGCGCGCAACCTCGAGGGCGAGGCGGGCGCCCGCGCGGGCGATACCGTCCGCCTGATGGAGACCCGGCCCCTCGCCAAGACGGTCCGGTGGCGGGTCACCGAAGTGGTCGAAAGGGCCAAGTAGCCATGGTGCAACAGGAATCGATTCTGCGCATCGCCGACAACTCGGGCGCCCGCAAGGCGCTGGTGATCCGGGTGCTGGGCGGGAGCAAGCGCCGCTACGCGGGACTGGGCGACACCGTCGTCGTGGCGATCAAGGACGCGATCCCGACCGGCCAGGTGAAGAAGGGCGACGTGGCCAAGGCGGTGATCGTCCGGACCGCCAAGGAGACCCGCCGCAAGGACGGCTCCTACATCCGGTTCGACGAGAACGCCGCGGTCCTGATCAACGATGCCGGAGAGCCGCGGGCCACCCGCATCTTCGGTCCGGTGGCGCGCGAGCTGCGCGAGAAGCGCTACATGAAGATCGTGTCGCTCGCGCCGGAGGTGCTGTAGCATGAAGCCGCTCGTCTACAAGAAGGCCAAGCGCATCCGGCGGAAGCCGCCGGTGCGGCACCGCCTGCGCATTACCAAGGGTGACACGGTGCAGGTGATCTCGGGCGACGACAAGGGGAAGCAGGGCAAGGTGCTCCAGGTCTTCCCCAAGACCGGCCGGATCAAGATCCAGGGCGTGAACCTGGTCAAGCGGCATCTCCGCGCCGGCCCGAACACCGAGGGCGGAATCGTGGAGCGCGAGGCGTCGATCCATCATTCGAAGGCGATGCTGCTCGATCCGACCAGCGGTGAGCCGACCCGCGTGCGCCGTCGCGTCGACGCGGACGGCACCATGGAGCGGATCGCCGTGAAGTCGGACCAGCCGATTCCCAGGAGCCGGTGACGATGGCGGACACGAAGGAGAAGGCGCCCAAGCCCGCAAAGGGGCAGCCGCAGACGGGCGCGCCGAAGGGCGGCAAGGGCAAGGACAAGGCGGCCGGTGGTGCAGCGGTAGACCACGAGCCCAAGGCCCGCGAAGGCGCGCCCCGGCTCCAGACCTACTACATGGACACGGTCCGGGCCCGGATGGCCAAGGAGTTCGGCCTGACCAACCCGCACCAGGTGCCGCGGCTGGAGAAGATCGTACTGAATATCGGCATGGGCGACGCGAGCAAGAACCCGAAGCAGCTCGAGGCGGCGGTCGAGGAGCTGGGCGCGATCACCGGGCAGAAGGCCATGATCACTCGGGCCAAGAAGGCGATCGCCAACTTCGGCCTCCGGGCCGGCATGCCGGTGGGCGCGTTCGTCACGCTCAGGGGGGCCAGGATGTACGAGTTCCTGGATCGCTTCATCACGCTGGCGATCCCCCGCATCCGCGACTTCCGCGGGCTGCCCAACCGCAGCTTCGATGGCCGCGGGAACTACACCTTCGGGATCAAGGAACAGATGATTTTCCCGGAGATCGATTACGACAAGGTGGAAAAGATCCATGGGATGGACATCACCTTGGTGACCTCCACCAGTCGCGATGATCTGGCGATGGCCCTGCTGCGCGAGCTGGGGTGGCCGTTCCGCGGCGAGACGCCGCAGAGGGTAGCGTAAATGGCAAAGACCGCCTGGATCGAACGAGCCAAGCGTACTCCCAAATTCAAGGTGCGGGGCGTGCGGCGCTGTCAGCGCTGCGGCCGCTCCCGCGCGGTGCTGCGGAAGTTCGGCCTCTGCCGCATCTGTTTCCGTGAGCTCGCCCTGAGGGGAGAAATCCCGGGCGTGCGCAAGGCCAGCTGGTAAGGGGAACGACGGAATGAGTCTTACTGATCCGGTCGCGGACATGCTGACCCGCATCCGCAACGCGTGCTCCGCGGGGCACCGGCGGGTGGACATCCCGGTGTCCAAACTGAAGACCGAAGTGGCCCGGCTGCTCCGGGACAACCACTACATCGCGGACTACAAGCTCCTCGATGACGGCGCGCACGGCGTGCTGCGGTTGTACCTGAAGTACCACAACGAGCTGCCGGTGATCCGGGAGCTCCGCCGGGTCTCCACCCCGGGCCTCCGGCGCTACGTGAAGTGCCGCGAGCTGCCCCGGGTGAAGAACGGCCTCGGCATGGCGATCGTCTCGACCCCGAAGGGGCTGATGACCGACCGCGAGGCCCGGACCGCCAACCTCGGCGGCGAGCTGCTCGCCGTGGTCTGGTAGGAGGCCCCATGTCGCGAATCGGCAGGAAGCCGGTCACCCTCCCCAAAGGCGTGAACCTGGATCTCCAGGGGAGCACCGTCGCGGTGAAGGGGCCCAAGGGCGAGCTCCGCCGCACCCTCCACCCGGAGATGAAGCTCGGGCTGGCCGACGGTGTGTTCACCGTCGAGCGGCCCAGCGAGGACAAGCGGCACAAGGCCCTGCACGGGCTCACCCGCACCCTGGTCCAGAACATGGTCGAGGGCGTCTCCAAGGGGTTCAGCAAGACCCTGGAGATCCAGGGCGTCGGCTACAAGGCCGAAGCCAAGCCGTACGGGGTGAACCTGATCGTGGGGTACTCACACCCGGTGAAGTACGAGGCGCCCAAGGGCATCAAGATCTCGGTGGAGAACAACACCGTGGTCAAGATCGAGGGCGCCGACAAGGAAGTCGTGGGACAGGTGGCCGCCGAGCTGCGCTCGGTCCGTCCCCCGGAGCCCTACAAGGGAAAGGGCATCCGCTACCAGGGTGAGCAGGTCCGCCGCAAGGCGGGCAAGACAGGAGCCAAGTAAGCATGCGCCGGATTCACGCGCCCAAGACGCGCGCCCAGCTCCGCTACCGCCGGCACCTCCGGGTCCGGTCCAAGATCGCGGGGACGGCGGAGCGGCCCAGACTGGTGGTCTTCCGCTCCCTCAAGCACATCTACGCTCAGCTGGTGGACGACGACCGCGGCGTGACCCTGCTCGGCGTGAGCGACGGGAGCGAAGGGATCGCCCACGAGGGGTCGGGCAAGGTGGTCCGCGGCAAGGCGGTGGGCAAGCTGCTGGCGGAGAAGGCGAAGGCGGCGGGATTCAGCCGGGTGGTGTTCGACCGCGCCGGCTACCGATACCACGGTCGCGTCCAGGCGGTCGCCGAGGGCGCGCGCGAAGGCGGATTGGAGTTCTAATGGCGGACGAGGCAACGGGAACGCAGGGTGGCGGACAGACGGCCGAGGGCACCGCGACGACCGAGGCGCCGGCGGCGCCCGAGCAGCAGCGTTCCGGCTCCGACCGGCCGCGCGGCCGGGGTGGACGCGGGGGCGGCGAGCGCGGCCGGGGCGGGCCCCGGCGCGATCGCGGCGACCGTGACCACGCCAGCGACCATGTCGAGAACGTCGTCGCCATCAACCGCGTGGCCAAGGTGGTGAAGGGCGGCCGGCGCTTCTCCTTCAACGCGCTCGTGGCCGTCGGCGACGGCAAGGGCAAGGTCGGGATCGCCACCGGCAAGGCCAACGAGGTCTCCGAGGCGGTGCGCAAGGCGGTGGAAGCCGCCAAGCGCTCGATGGTGGAGCTGCCGCGGACCGGCTCGACCATCCCGCACGAGGTGGTGGGCCGCCACGGGGCGGGGCGGGTGCTGCTCAAGCCCGCGGCCACCGGAACCGGTGTGATCGCCGGCGGCCCGGTGCGCGCGGTGCTGGAGTGCGCCGGCATCACCGACATCCTGACCAAGAGCCTCGGCTCCACCAACCCGCACAACATGGTGCGGGCCACCATGGCCGGTCTCACCAGCCTGGTGTCCGCCCGGCAGGTGGCTCGGGAGCGGGGCGTGGAGCTGGACCAGATCGCCTACAAGCCGAGGCAGGGGGCCTGATCATGGGACGCAATCCAGCGGTCGGGCGGCAGGGCCCGCGGCACCACGCGGCCGTGATCCCCAGCGAGGATAAGGTCAAGGCGCTCGAGGTGAAGCAGATCCGCTCCACCATCGGCCATCCCGAGACCATGCGGCGGACGCTCGAGGCCCTCGGGCTTCATCGCCACCAGCAGACCGTCCGCCTCGCCAACACGGCGTCGGCGCGCGGCATGCTGTTCAAGGTGCGGCATCTGGTCGACGTGAAGCCGGCGTAATTTCTTGTCATCCTGAGCGAAGCGAAGGAGGCCATGTCCGGTAATGGTCCCCTTCACTTGGTTCAGGATGACGAACAACGGAGTGCACATGGCTGACAAGATCACCCTGTCGACGCTGTCCCCCAGCCGGGGCTCGACCCAGACCCGCAAGCGGGTGGGCCGTGGTCCCGGCTCGGGCCTGGGCAAGACGGCCGGCAAGGGGCACAAGGGACACAAGGCGCGCACCGGCGGGGCGACCAACCCGGGCTTCGAGGGCGGCCAGATGCCGATGTACCGGCGGCTGCCGAAGCGGGGCTTCACCAATCCGTTCAAGGTCACCGCGCAGGTGGTGAACCTCTCCCAGCTCAAGAAGGTCGGCGCCACCGACGTGAGTCCGGAGACGTTGTATTCGGCGGGACTCATCGGCCGGGTGGACCGGCCGGTGAAGCTCCTGGGCACCGGTGACGCCGACCGGTCCTATACGGTTCGAGGCGTGGCACTGTCCGCGTCGGCGCGCGCCAAGATCGAGGCGGCCGGCGGCAAGATCGAGGGGTAATGACCACACCCCGCGTCCCCAATCTGGCCATCGATGACGAGCTGAAGCGGAAGCTCCTCTTCACCCTCCTCATCCTGGTGATCTACCGGGTCGGCGCCCACATCGCGGCGCCGGGCGTGAACGTCACCGCGCTGGCCGATTTCATCCGGAACTCCGCCGCCGCCGGGTTCTTCGGACTGTATGACGCTCTCGGCGGCGGCCTCTCGCGCGCCACCGTGTTCGCGCTGGGCATCATGCCCTACATCTCCGCCTCCATCATCTTCCAGCTGGCGGGCGGCATCGCGCCGTCCATCGGCAAGATGCAGAAGGACGAAGAGGGCAAGAAGAAGATCACGCAGTGGACCCGGTACCTCACCGTGTTCATCGCGCTGTCCCAGGCCTACACCTTCGCGCTCTTCACCGAATCGATCCCCGGCGCCATGCCGAGCCCCGGCTTCGCGTCGCGCCTCATCATGGTGGTCACGCTCACCGCGGGCGCCATCTTCGTGATGTGGCTCGGCGAGCAGATCACCGAGCGGGGCATCGGCAACGGCATGAGCCTGCTGATCACCTTCTCGATTCTGGAGCGGTTGTGGCCCGGCAGCCTCCAGCTGCTCCAGTTCGTGCGGGACGGCGTGGTCTCGGCCGTCGGGGCGGTCGCGTTCCTGGCGATCCTGGTGCTGATCATCGCGGCGGTGGTGGCGATGACGATCGCGGCGCGGCGGATCCCCATCCAGATCCCCCGGAAGGTCATGGGGCGGGGCCGGATTCGCGAAGGCCAGAAGACTTTCATCCCGATCCGCCTGATCACCGCCGGCGTGATGCCGATCATCTTCGCCCAGACCATCATCATCGTGCCCGGCACCCTGGCGAGCTTCACCCAGAACGCGGTGCTTCAGGACCTCGCCGGATTCTTCAATCCGGGCGACTGGCCGTACAACCTGACGTTCGCGGCGATGATCCTCGTGTTCAGCTACTTCTACACGTCGATCATCTTCAACTCGGTGGACCTGGCGGAAAACCTGAAGAAGCAGGGCGGGTTCATCCCGGGCGTGAAGCCCGGAGCCAGCACCGCGGACTACATCGACGGCGTGCTGGGCCGGATCACCTTGCCCGGTGGCCTGTTCCTGGCCGCGATCGCGATTCTCCCGATCCTGGTGTCGAGCTGGTTCAACATCCCCAACTCGGGCTTCGGCGGGACGTCGGTGCTGATCGTGGTCGGCGTGCTGCTCGATACCATCGCGCAGGTGGAGCAACACCGCACGCTCCGGAAGTACGACGGCTTCATGAAGACCGGTCGGGTCAAGTTCCGGGGCCGCCAGCAGCGATACATGTGACCTGCGGGACAAGCGAAGGGTGAAAGGTGAGAGGGCCGCGACGGCGCCTCTTCACCTTTCACTCTTTCAGTTTATACCCCTTCGAGGGCACGCATGGATATCCTTCTGATGGGCCCGCCGGGCGCCGGCAAGGGCACCCAGGGCGCCATTCTCGCCCAGGCGCTCGGTCTCCCGAAGCTGGCCACCGGCGATCTCCTGCGCGATGCCGTCAAGCGCGGCACGCCCCTCGGCCGGAGGGCCAAGGCGGTCATGGAGGCCGGCCACCTGGTGGGTGACGACATCATCCTCGGCGTGGTGCGCGAGGAGGTGGGCAAGCCAGAGGCGTCCAAGGGCGTGATCTTCGATGGGGTGGTCCGCACCATCCCGCAGGCCGAGGGGATCGAGCGGATCCTGGGAGAGAAGAACCGGAAGATGGACGCGGTGCTGTTCTTCGACGTGAGCGACGAGGAGATCCTCGCCCGCCTGGATCGGCGGCGGGAGATCGAGGGCCGGGCCGACGACGATCCCGCGGCGGTCGCCACCCGCCTCCGGGCATACCGGGAGCAGACCGCTCCGGTGCTGGAGTGGTACGAGCAGCGGGGCAGCGTCGAGCGGATTCCGGCGGTGGGCAGTGTCGACGAGATCGCCACACGGGTGAGGCGCGCGCTGGGCAGATGATCACGCTGAAGTCGTCACGGGAGATCGAGATCATGGCCCGGGCCGGCCGCATCGTGGCCGGCACGCTGGCGCTGATGCGGGAGATCGTACGGCCCGGCATGACGACCCAGGACCTCGACGCCGCGGCGGAGGCGTTCATTCGGGGACACGATGGGGCCGTGCCGTCGTTCAAGGGTCTCTACGGTTTCCCCAAGACGCTGTGCACCTCGATCGACGAGGAGATCGTCCACGGCATCCCCTCCGTCAAGCGGGTGCTCTCCGAGGGGAGCATCGTGAGCGTGGACGTGGGGGTGCAGCTGGAGGGGCTTCACGCCGACTCGGCCACCACGATCGGGGTGGGCAAGGTCGCGCCGGAGGCGGAGCGGCTGATGACGGTGACGCGCGAGTCGCTCGCCGCGGCCATCACCCAGGCCCGGGTGGGAAACCACATAGGGGACATCGGCCACGCGGTCCAGCAAGTGGCGGAGGGCGCCGGCTTCGGGGTGGTGCGCGAGCTGGTGGGGCACGGCATCGGCACCCGCTTCCACGAGGAGCCGCAGGTGCCCAACTACGGGGCTCCGCGCCGCGGTCCACGCCTCCTCGAGGGAATGACCCTGGCGATCGAGCCGATGATCACGATGGGGAATCCGGCCACCCGCACGCTGGGCGATAAGTGGACCGTGGTGACCCAGGACGGCAGCCTTTCCGCACACTTCGAGCACACCGTGGCGATCACCGCCAACGGGCCGCGGATCCTCACCGCGGCCTGACGCTCAGACGGGTCGCTGAAGCAGCGATCCGGCCCGCTGCTCCGCTTCCTCCACGGCGCGCAGCCTCTCGGCCGCGGCCGCGGCCATGGGGCCGAACTCCGAATCGGCCGGCTCACCCTCGAGATTCAAGCGGATGGCCCACGCGGCGCTCCTCGCCGCTCCGGCCGCCAGGAACACCGCCGCTCCGGCATCGCCCCGCGCGCTCTTGAGGCCACGCTCGACCATGGCCACGCCCAGTCCCGCCACCTCGTGGCAGGCGGTGAGGACGTCGCGCTGGATCTCGGCGCCCTCCCGGAGTGCGGAGCGCTTCCGCCGCTCGCGCAGCTCCCGCTCGGCGTCGCTTCCGCGGGGCAGGGCGAGTGCCTCGGAGAATCGCTGGATGGCTTCGGCGTCGGCGGAGGCGAGGGTGAGCAGCTCGTGGCGCAGGCCCTCGGCACGGGCGCGTGATGCGCGGGCCTCCTCGTGCACCAGGGCATAGGACTCACGGGAGGCGGTGAGGGCCGCGACCATCTCCAGGGCCGCCGCTGCCGCCACCGCGGCCAGCGCCGCCGCGGAGCCGCCCGCCGGGGAGATCGTCGGCCGGGCGATGGCGCGGGCCCAGTCGTCGAGGGATGAAGTCCGGGTTGGGGACGTGGCTTGCATTGAGGTCTCCCTTACGGTGAATCACCTGCATGCCGCAGCAGGTCCAGCAGCCAGGCATGGATCGCCGGATTGCCCGCGACGACCGCCGTGTGCTCGATGCCGATCGCCCGACCGTCATAGTCCGTCACCACGCCGCCCGCCTCCCGGATCATCAGCGTCCCGGCCGCGATGTCCCAGGCGGACAGGCTCTGCTCCCAGAACCCGTCGAACCTCCCGGCGGCCACGTCGGCCAGGTCGAGCGACGCCGCGCCCGGCCGGCGGATGCCGCTCGCCAGGCTCGCCACGCGGCTGAACTGCTGAAGGTACGCCTGGATCCCGCCGACATCCTTGAACGGAAAGCCGGTGCCGATCAGCGCGAACCCCGGATCGCGAATCGCGGATACCGAGAGGCGGCGCTCGCCGTGCCATGCGCCCCCGCCGCGCGACGCGGTGTAGGTATCCCCATTCGGGACGTTGACGATCGCCGCCACCTCCAGCACCCCGTCCACTGCGCCCGCGATCGATACGGCATAGCTCGGGAAATCGTGCAGGAAGTTGGTGGTGCCATCGAGTGGATCCACTACCCAGACCAGTCCGTCCGTCACGACTTCCGGGTGCAGCTCCTCGCCCACCATGCGGCTGCCGGGCTCCGCCGCCAGGAGCACCTCCTCGATCATCCGCTCCGCGGTGCGATCGACGTCGGTGACGAAGTCGCGACTGCCCTTCAGCGACCACCGGCTCGTGTCGGCCGGCCGCTCGACCCCCCGGAGGTACCCGGCCGCCCGCTCCGCGGCGGTGCGGGCCAGGTGCAGTAAGTCTAAGGAGGACACCATCTTGCTGGCCCTGTAGTAACCGGGTAACTTGCCGGGCATGCGACGCATATTCTCGGGGATTCAACCCTCCGGCGAGCTGCACATCGGCAACTGGCTCGGGGCGGTGCAGAACTGGGTCAACCTCCAGCAGACCTACGACTGCATTTTCTGCGTCGTGGACCTGCACGCGATCACCGGAAAGTACGATGCGGCGACCCTGGCGTCCCGCACCCGTGACATGGCACTGGGGCTGCTGGCCTGCGGCATCGATCCTGCGCGATCGGTGCTGTTCGTGCAGTCCCACGTCGCGGAGCACAGCGAGCTCCAGTGGCTGCTGAACACCGTCACGCCGATCGGCGAGCTCGAGCGGATGACGCAGTTCAAAGATAAGTCCCAGCGATTCGAAAGTGTGCCGGCCGGCCTGCTGAATTACCCGGTGTTGATGGCGGCGGATATCCTGCTGTACCGGGCCGAAGTCGTCCCGGTGGGCGAGGATCAGACCCAGCACCTGGAGCTGACCCGGGAGATCGCGCGGCGGTGGAACGCGGAATTCGGCGGCGGCGCGGACTACTTTCCCGAGCCCCAGCCGCTCCTCACCGAAGCGAAGCGGATCATGGGTCTCGACGGTCAGGCCAAGATGTCCAAGAGTCTGGGCAACACCATCGGCCTGCTGGACTCGCCCGAGGAGATCTGGCAGAAGCTCCGGCCCGCCAAGACCGACCCGGCGCGCGTCACCCGGAAGGATCCCGGCAATCCGGAGGTATGCAACATCTACCACCTTCACAAGTACTTCTCGCCGCCCGCCATGATCGCGGAGGTGGCGGACAACTGCCGCGGGGCCAAGTGGGGCTGCCTGGACTGCAAGCGGGTGCTGGCCGACAACATGACCCGTGCGCTGGCGCCGATCCGCGAGCGGGCGGTGTCGCTTCAGGCCCAGCCCGAACTGGTGGACCAGATCCTGGGCGACGGCGCGGCCACGGCCGGGCGGATCGCGGGGGAGACCATGCGGGAGGTCCGGGAGCGGATGGGGTTGCGGGCGCGCTCGCCGGTGCCGATGGCTCGTTGAATGCGTCGTCCCGAGCGGGGATCGTCATCCCTCGCTCCGCTCGGGATGACACCTCCGCTCGGGATGATTGGCAGCGCTCGGCGAATCCACCACACTGACGGGCACCATGGAAAAGATCATCAAGGCCGCGGTCGAGCGAGGTGCGTCGGACCTTCACATCAAGGCCGGCGACGTCTTTCGCGCGCGCATCAACGGGAAGCTGGTGGCCCTCACCAAACAGCGGCTCACGCCGGACCAGACCCGGGCGATTGCTGCGAAGCTGATCAGCAGCGACGAGGATCGCGCCCGGATCGAGCGGCTGCGCGACTTCGACTGCTCCTGGGGCATGCCGGGGGTGGGACGGTTCCGGGTCAACGTGCTCCGCCAGCGCTCTTCCTTCATGATCGTGATGCGGGTCATCCCATTCACCGTGCCCACGATCGAATCACTCCGGCTGCCGGAGGCGCTCACCCAGGTGGCGGAATCCGAGCGGGGGCTGGTGCTGGTGACCGGGGTCAGTGGCAGCGGCAAGAGCTCCACCGTCGCGGCGATGGTGCATCACATCAACCGCACCCAGCACAAGCACGTCGTCACCATCGAGAACCCGATCGAATTCCTCCATCGCGACCTGAGCTGCTCGATCACCCAGCGCGAGGTCGGGGTGGATACCGACAGTCTGGTCGTGGGACTTCGCGCCGCACTCCGCCAGGACCCCGACGTCGTGGTCCTGGGCGAGATGGCCGACGCGGAGACGACCGATACCGCCATCAAGGCGGCGGAGACGGGACATCTGGTGATCGCCACGATGCCGAGCGCCGATGTGGTGGCCACGGTGGAGCGGGTCATCACCACGCTCCCGGCGGAGGAGCGGGAGGTCGGCCGGATGCGATTCGCCGAGGCGCTCCGGGCCGTGATATCCCAGCAGCTCCTCCCGGGAAAGAAGGACAAGGGGAGGGTGCCGGCCGTGGAGCTCCTCATCGCCACGCCTGCGGTTCGCGAGATTCTGCGGGACGGCGGCCGAACCGGGGAGCTCCGGAAGCTGATGGCCGACGGGCGGAAGCAGCAGGGCAGCCAGACCTTCCAGCAGAACCTGGACGAGCTGGTGGAGAACAACCTCATCAGCCCCGAGACCGCCAAGGCGGCGCTCGCGCTCACCACACCGGCGCCCTCCGGCGGCAAGCGTAGCAAGCAGAACCCCGGCTGACGCTCGAGCGCCGGTGAGCACACTCCACGACACCGCGCGCCGGATCCTCGCCCATCACCGCGAGGCCGGGACCCCCGAAGCGGAACGGGCACGAGCGGCGGTGGCGGAGCATCTCACCGGACTCGGCTACCAGGTCTCGCTCCAGCGATTCCGCTTCCATCCCTCGGCTCTCCTCGGCTTTCCCATCCTCGGTGCCGGCATCGGCGCGGCGGCCCTGCTCGCATTGCCGTTGGTCACCATGCCGGAGGTGCCGGCCTGGGGTGCACTGATCGTCTGGGTGGTCACCCTTCTCGCCACGGTCTCCCTCGCCGCCGGCGTGGCGGCCGGATGGCTCACGCTGGGGGACGCGCGCGAGGACGCCAATCTGGTCGCTGTCCGGTCCGCCGGGCCGATTCGCCGGTGGATCGTGGCGCATCTCGACACCAAGGCACAGGGACAGTCCATGGCCGGGCGGCTGGTCGCAGTCTGGGTCCTGGCCGCCGCGATCGCGGCGACCGGTGCGCTCGCCGTGGCCCGGCTCTGGGCGACTGTTCCGCTGTGGCTCGGTGCGTCGGGGGCGGTACTGGCGGTGCTGGCGGGTGCTCTGGCGGGCAGGGGCCGGCTTCGGGGCACCTCCAGAGGCGCCCGCGACAATGGAAGCGGCGTGGTCGCCGCGCTGGCCTTCGCCGAAGCCTCCACCGATGACGGAATCGGCTTGCTCATCACCGGCGGCGAAGAGTTCGGTCTGGTGGGCGCACGGATCTTCGCCCAGGCGCAGAACGGCCTCGGCGGCACCGAGGTGATCAACCTCGACACCATCGACGACGCAGGCGACCTATTCGTCGTGAGCCACGATGCCCGCGGCTCGGCTGCCGCCCTGACGGTGGCGGCGGGCCTGGGTGGCGTGGGGCTATCGGTCAGGACCCGGCGCCTGCCGCTCGGCATCCTGGTCGACAGCCTTCCGCTGGCGCGGGCAGGTGCGAGCGCGGTGACGATCGGGCGCCTCACCTGGCGGACGCTACGGATCATCCATACTCCGGCCGACGTGCCCGAGAACCTGTCACTGGAGGCTGCGGAGCGCGTCGGCCGGGCCCTCGCGGTGAATTGACCTTTGGCACGGGCTCGCATACGTTTGCCCGAGGATGCTGGAGCCCCGCGAGGGGCTCTTTTTCGTTGCTTCGGGGGTCATACATGTTCGACGGCAGGACGACTTGTCTGGTGGTCGTCGGCGCGCAGTGGGGCGACGAAGGCAAGGGGAAGCTGGTGGACGTGCTGGCGGAGCGGGCCGACCTGGTGGTGCGCTACCAGGGCGGTGCCAACGCGGGCCACACGGTCGTCATCGGCGACAGCCAATTCATCCTGCGGCAGATCCCGTCGGGCATCCTCCACCGGCAGGTCACCTGCATCGTAGGCAACGGCGTGGTGCTCGAGCCCGAGACCTTCTTCGGCGAGCTCGACCAGCTCGCTGAGCGGGGGATCTCGACCGCGGGCAGGATCTTCGTGTCCGACCGTGCCCACCTCGTGCTCCCCTACCACAAGCTCCTCGACGCCGCGAGCGAGAAGAGCCAGAAGCTCGGGACCACGGGCCGTGGCATCGGTCCGGCCTACGAGGACAAGTACGGGCGCCGCGGCATCCGTGTCACCGACCTCAGGCATCTGGACTGTGCCCGGACACTGTTGACCGACCGGGTCCAGCGGGCCAACCGGCTGCTGGAGATGATGGGCTCGGGCGAACGGGCCTCGTTCGATCAGCACGCCGCGCTGCTGGAGCGGCTCGCTCCTCGCCTGCTGCCGCTGGCCGCGGACGCGGGGCTCCTGGTGCATCGGGCCGTGCGCGAGGGGAAGCGCGTGCTGCTCGAAGGCGCCCAGGGATCCCTGCTCGACGTGGATCACGGCACCTACCCCTTCGTCACCTCCTCGAACACGACGTCCGGCGGGGCGGCGGTCGGCGCCGGCATCGGACCGACGCTCATCCACGGCGTGCTCGGTGTGGTGAAGGCGTACACCACGCGGGTAGGGAACGGGCCGCTGCCGACCGAGGCGCCAAGCCCGCACGGCGAGCGCCTCCGCGAGTTGGGGGGCGAGTTCGGCGCCGTGACCGGCCGGCCCCGCCGGTGCGGCTGGTTCGATGCCACCGTGGTGCGGTATGCCGCGCGGGTCAACGGGCTCACCGGTCTCGCCGTGACCAAGCTCGACGTGCTCGACGGGTTCGATGAGATCCCGGTCTGCACCGCCTACCGTCTCGACGGCGAGGCGTGTGCGGAGATGCCGGCGGAGGTCGAAGCGCTGGGCCGGGTGGAGCCCATCTACCAGGTGCTGCGCGGGTGGAGCCGTCCCACCGGGAGTGCGCGCACGCTGGGCGATCTCCCGCGGGAGGCCCGGGCCTACCTGGACCGGTTGGAGGAGTTGTCCGGAGTGCCGGTGCGATACGTGAGCGTGGGGACCCGGCGGGATCAGATCATCGAGGTCGAGCCCCGTGGAGCGGACTGACCTGCTGGTGATCGGGGCCGGCCCCTGTGGGCTGGCGGTGGGTGTGGCCGCGAAGAAGGCCGGTATCGCCTGCCTGCTGCTCGACCGCCGGACCATCGTGTCCACCATCGAGCGCTATCCCCTCAGCATGACGTTCTTCTCCACCCCGGAGCGGATCGAGATCGGCGATATCCCGTTCATCGCCAGCCACGAGAAGCCCACCCGGCGGGACGGGCTCATCTACTACCGGCGGGTGGCCGAGCACTACGGGCTGGACGTGCGGCCCTCGGAAGAGGTCGTGGACGTGGTAGCAGAGCCCGATGGCCTCTTCCGGATCGAAGTGCGGCGGACCCACGACGAGAAGGCCTACCGGGCCGGCTCCGTCGTCTTCGCCACCGGCTACTACGACAATCCCAATTTTCTCCGCATTCCGGGCGAGGACCTGCCCCACGTCGCGCACTACTTCTCCGAGGGGCATCCCTACTGGCGCCGGCGGGTGGTGGTGATCGGGGCGGGGAACAGCAGCGTGGACGCCGCCCTGGAGTGCTGGCGGGCCGGGGCGGAAGTGACACTGGTGCACTTCGGCCAGGGGTTCGACAAGACGGTCAAGGCCTGGGTGCTGCCCGACATCGTGAACCGGGTGAAGGAGGGGAGCATCGGGGCACGCTGGCGCTCCCGGATCCGGGCAATCACCCCGACCGAGGTCGAGATCGTGTCGGAGGAGACGGGAGCGGTGGAGTGTCTCCCCGCCGACGCCGTCCTGGCGATGACCGGCTACCACGCGGATACGACACTGCTGGCCCGGCTCGGTGTCCCGGTGGACCCGGTGACCGGGATCCCGGCCCACGACGAGGCCACGATGGCGACGCCGTTGCCGGGAGTCTACCTGGCGGGGGTCATCGCCAGCGGCAACGACGCCAACCGGCTGTTCATCGAGAACTCCCGGGGGCACGGGGAATTGATCGTGCGGGACATCCTGCACAGGAACCGGATCGCCTGAATCGGGTCGCCCCACGACGGCCTGCATCCCGCCAAGTGGCCCCCCAGGGCCGAGCAACCTATTTTCCACGCCGTTGTGCGCTTCCTTCCTTATATCACATGCGATCCGCGGACATGGCCGACACCACCCTGATGGACAAGCTGGTCTCCCTCTGCAAGCGGCGAGGCTTCGTCTTCCAGTCTTCCGAGATCTATGGCGGACTCGGATCGGTCTGGGACTACGGCCCGCTGGGCGTAGAGCTCAAGAAGAACGTCAAGGACCGCTGGTGGCGGGCGATGGTGCACGCGCGGGACGACATCGAAGGGCTCGATGCCGCCATCCTCATGCACCCCAAGGTGTGGGAGGCGTCCGGTCACGTGGCCGGCTTCACCGATCCGCTGGTGGACTGCCGCCAGTGTAAGAACCGCTTCCGGGCCGACGATCCCCGGATCAAGGGCACGCCGGGGCAGCCTGATGCCCAGTGCCCGGTGTGCGGAAGCAAGGGCACCCTCACCGAGCCCCGGCTCTTCAACCTCATGTTCAAGACGTTCATGGGCCCGGTCGAGGAGCAGGCGGCGGTAATCTATCTCCGCCCCGAGACGGCCCAGGGGATCTACGTCAACTACCTGAACGTCCTCCAGAGCTCGCGGCAGAAGATCCCCTTCGGCATCGCGCAGATCGGCAAGGCGTTCCGCAACGAGATCACGCCCGGCAACTTCATCTTCCGCACCCGCGAGTTCGAGCAGATGGAGATGCAGTTCTTCGTGAAGCCGGGCACCGACGAGGAGTGGTTCGAGCGGTGGCGCGAGTGGCGGATGCAGTGGCACCGGGATCTGGGACTCGCGCCGGCGCGCCTCCGGTGGCACCAGCACGGCCCCAATGAGCTGGCGCATTACGCCCGGGCCGCCTACGACGTGGAGTACGAGTTCCCCTTCGGCTGGCAGGAGATCGAGGGGGTCCACAACCGGGGCGACTTCGACCTCGGCCGGCACCAGGAGTTCTCCGGCAAGAAGCTGGACTACTTCGAGCAGGCCTCCAACGAGCGGTTCCTGCCGTACATCGTGGAGACGTCGGCCGGGGCGGACCGGGTCACCCTCACGCTCCTGGTGGACGCGTACCGCGAGGAGCAGGTCGAGGGCGAGACGCGGGTGGTGCTGGGTCTCCACCCGGCGGTGGCGCCGATCAAGGCCGGGGTCTTTCCGCTGGTGAAGAAGGATGGGATGCCCGAGCTGGCCACTGCGCTGTACCACGACCTCAAGCGAAGCTTCCCTGCCTTCTATGATGACAGCGGCGCCATCGGCCGGCGCTACCGCCGGATGGACGAGGCGGGCACCCCCTTCGGCATCACGGTGGACGGCGAGACCCTGACAGACCGGACCGTCACCGTCCGGCACCGGGATTCGATGCAGCAGGAGCGGATCGCGGTGGACCGGGTGGCGGAGTTCATCGGGGAGCGTGTGGGAGCGGGGTCAACCGATATGTCATCCTGAGCGAAGCGAAGGAGCCGAAACCCGAGCATGGGCTCCTTCGCTTCGCTCAGGATGACACATGACACGATCCCATGCGCCTTTCCGACTTCGAGGCACTCGTCCGCCGCGTCGCCGGCGAAGTCCCCGCCGAGTTTCTCGAGGGCATAGCCGAGATCGCCGTCTCGCCGCGCACCGTGCCCCACCCGGATCGAGCCGACATCTTCACCCTCGGCGAATGCATCCCGCTCCCCACGTCGGACACCGCCTCGAGCGAGGGCATCCAGAGCCGGATCGTACTGTATCACGGCTCCTTCGCCGCGCTGGCGGCGTTGCACGACGAGTTCGACTGGCGGGAGGAGGCGTGGGAGACGCTGACCCACGAGCTGCGGCATCATCTCGAGTGGCGGGCCCGGGCGCCGGCGCTGGAGGCGTTCGACCACGCGGTCGAGCAGAACTTCGCCCGCCAGGACGGCGAGTCGTTCGACCCCCTCTTCTACCTGGACGGCGAGCCGGCCGGCGAGGCCGCCTTTCGCGTCGAGGATGACGTCTTCCTCGACCGCCTGCTGTCGGACCCGCCCGCGGCCGCCACCGTGCAGTGGCGAGGCCGCTCCTACCGGGTGGACCTTCCCGCCGGGCTCACGCTCCCCGCATTCATCACCCTGGACGGCATCGCCGACCCTCCCTCGGGCGATCTCGTGCTCGTGCTGCGCCGGAAGCCGGGGTTGCGAGATCTCCTGAGGCCGAGCCGGCCCTCGCAGGCCACCGTTCGCGCGGTCGAGCTATATTTCTCCCCCGATTCCGCCGATTCCTCCAACGCATGAGCGCACGATGGTCTTCGAGGTGGTGACGGCGCTGGACGGAGCCGAGGTGCTCCGCCGGGCCAAGACGTTCTTCGCGCAACGGGTCCCGATGCAGGCCGCGTTTCCGGAGAAGGAGGGGCCTACCTGGCTGACTCTGCGGGGCCAGGGCGGGGAGGAAGTCGCCCTCGCCGCGCGCCCCGCACCCGGAGGCACCCACGTCCGCGCCAGCACGCTGTTCTTCGATCAGCAGCTGGACCGTTTCCTGTCCACGCTGCCGCCCGCGGCGGAGGGCTCCGCGTGACCGATTCTCTTCGGCTTCGTGTCATGGTGCAGGACGCCTGGGACGAGGTGCCGCTCGACCTGCCGCCCGCCACCTCGCTCGCCGACCTGAAGCGGATCGCCCTGGACAGCACCAAAGTCGTGCGACCCGCGGACGAGTACGTGCTCAAGTTTCGGGGCGCCGAGCTGTTCGACGAATCGCGCTCGTTGGCCGACGTGGGACTGGTGGACAACGGTGCGCTGATTCTGCTCCCCAGGCGGCGGCGCCCGGTGCGCTGAGCGGTGACTGCTTCTCCGCCGGCCTTTCGCACGCTGACCCTCGTCGCCGTGGGGTTTCTCGCGCTCGACGGTGTGGCGCTGCTGGGGGTCGGCTTGTGGTCGGGGAGGGTTGCCCTGCTGGTCGCGGGGGCCGGGCTGCTGCTCGCCGTGGGGCTCGTGCTGCTCTTCTGGCGGCGTCACCTGCGCCGGCTGGACGAGATCGCGGCGGCCCGCCGGGAGCTGCGCGACGAGGCCGAAGCGATGCGCCGCGCGCTGCGAGGGTAGGATGGCCGTTCCCGTCTTCACCCATCCCGACTGCCTTCGGCACGATCCGGGGTCCGACCATCCGGAGATTCCGGCGCGCCTCCGCACGCTGCTGGACCGAGCCCGATCCTCCGGCGGCGTGACGGTGGTGGAGGCCTCGCCCGCGTCGCGGGACCCGCTGCTCGCCGTGCACCCCGAGGCGTACCTCCGGACGCTGGAGGCGATGAGCTCCAGGGGTGGCGGGGTCCTCTTTCTCGACACCATCCTGAACGCCTCCAGCTGGAGCGCGTTGCTCGGCGCGACCGGCGCCGTGCTGGCGGCCGTGGACCACGCCCACGAAGGACGGGGCCATGCGTTCGCCGCGGTCCGGCCGCCGGGCCATCACGCGCTGGCCGGCAAGGGGATGGGGTTCTGCCTGGTCAATAATGTCGTCGTCGGCGCCCGGTACGCCCAGCGGGCCGGCCGGGAGCGGGTGCTGATCGTGGATTGGGACGTCCACCACGGCAACGGTACCCAGGCGCTGATGGAGTCCGATCCGACGCTCCGCTACGTCTCCCTGCACCAGCATCCCTGGTATCCCGGCACCGGCATGGCGGACGAGCGAGGGGTCGGAAACGTCTTCAACGTGCCGCGAGGACCGGGGCTGCCCGCCTCGCTCTACGTGGATGATCTCTGGGCGGCCATTCAGGCCGCAGGGACTGGATGGGAGCCCGATCTGGTGCTCGTGTCCGCCGGGTTCGACGCCATGACGGGCGATCCGCTCGGTGGGTTCACGCTCGAGCCCGGGCACTACGCCGATCTGACGCAGCGTCTGAGGGAACGATTTCCACGCGCGCCGATCGTGGGGCTGCTCGAGGGTGGATACACGCCGTCGCGGGTGGCGGACGGAGCGTTGGCGCATATTCGGGCGCTGGCGTGATCGTCATCCCGAGCGGAGCGAGGGATCGGCTCGGGCTGCGAGTGAGGCGAGATGCCTCCGGTACTCACTCTGATGAGCGGGCCGATCCCTCGCTCCGCTCGGGATGACCAGTCACCACCACCACTGAGATCGAGGCCAGTGTGACCCACCAGCTCCTCATGGAAACCGAGATCCTCCAGCTTCGGACCCGGCATCCGTTCATCATCGCCCGCGGCGGACGGAGCGACTATCGGACGGTGTGGGTGCGGCTGAGAGATGCGGATGGCCACGAGGGATGGGGTGAGGCGGCACCCACCAAGTTCTACGGCGAGACCACGGAGACGGTGCTCGCGGCGCTCGAGCAGTACGCCGGCCTCCTCCCCGCGGATCCGTTCGACCTGGAGGAGACCGAAAAGCGCTGGGAGCTGCTGCTGCGCCGGAACCCCGCGGCGCGGGCGGCGCTCTCCGCCGCCCTGCACGACCTCGTCGGCAAGCGGCTCGGGGTGCCGGTGTACCGGCTCTGGGGACTCGACCCCGCCAAGGCGCCGCGCTCGACCTTCACCATCGGGCTCGACACGCCGGAGAAGATCAAGGCCAAGGTGCTGGAAGCGCGGCAGTATCCCATCCTCAAGATCAAGCTCGGCACCGATCGGGACGTGGAGATCCTTCGCGCCATTCGCGACGCCACCGACAAGGAGATCCGGGTGGACGCGAACTGCGGCTGGACCGTGAAGCGCACCATTCAGATGCTTCCGGTGCTGAAGGAGTTCGGCGTCACCGTGCTGGAGCAGCCGCTCCCGCCCGACGAGCTCGACGGGCTCGCCGAGGTGACCCGCCGGTCCGAGATCCCGGTGATCGCGGACGAGAGCTGCGAGACCGCCGCGGACATTCCCCCGCTGGTCGGCAAGGTGGACGGGATCAACATCAAGCTCGCCAAGTGCGGCAGCCTGCGGGAGGCGATCCGGATGATCGCCGTGGCGCGTGCGCATGGCCTCACCGTGATGGTCGGCTGCATGATCGAGAGCTCGATCGCCATCACCGCCGCGGCGCACTTCACGCCGCTGGTGGACATCGTGGACCTGGATGGCGCCGCGCTCCTGGCCGACGATCCCTTCGTCGGCGCGACCATCGACGGCGGGCAGGTGTCGCTCCCGACCGCTCCCGGCCTCGGCCTTCGGCGGAGATGACCGGGCGCTTCGCCACCGTCGCGCTCCCGCTCCCGCTCGCCTCACCGTACACCTATAGCATTCCCGAGACGCTGGGCGACCGGGTCGCTCCCGGCGCGCGCGTCGTCGTGCCCGTTCGCCGGCGCGAGCTGATCGGCATCGTGCTGCACGCGGACGCGCCGCCTCCCCAGGCCGCGGCGCGCGACATCCTCGCCGCGCCGGACGACCTGCCGGCCGTTCCCGGCGGTCTGCTGGCGACGGCCGCCTGGATCTCCGAGTACTACGGCTCGCCCCCGGGGCTCACGCTGAAATGCATGCTGCCGGCCGGACTGTGGGGCGAGTCCCAGGTGATCGCCACCCGGACGTCGGGGAAGTGGAGCCTCGGCGGGTTCGCGGGGGATATCCTCGACTGGCTCGAGGGTCGCGGCGGCGAGGCGCCGGTCCCGACGATCGCCCGGGCCCTGCGGAAACCGGTGTGGGAGGCGGTGCATCGCCTCGCGGCCGTCGGCGCCGTCGCCCTGCGCGTCGAGCCGCCCGACACCACCGGATCGACCGCCACCGAGCGCGTCGTGGCCGTTCAGGGGGACCCGCCGACCCTGCTCGAGCGGTCCTCGCTGTTCAAGCGCCGGGCGCGGCGGCGCGAGCTGTACGAAGCCCTGGAGGCGCTCGGCGGGAGCGCCCAGGTTCAGCACGTCGTCGAGCAGCTGGGGTTCAGCGAGACGGTGATCCGGGGACTGGTCGCGCAGGGGCTCGCCAGCATCACCACCGCCGAGCGGGTGCGCGACCCGTTCGGCGATTCGGCCGGCACGCCGCCACCAGCTACACTCACGCCGGCCCAGACGGCTGCGCTGGGCGCCATCGAGTCGCTGAGGCCCGGTGAAGGCGCCCTGCTCTTCGGCGTCACCGGCAGCGGGAAGACCCTGGTCTACCTCGAAGCCGTGAAGCGGATGCTCGCGCGGGGCCGGGGCGCGGTCGTCCTGGTGCCCGAGATCGGGCTTACGCCCCAGACCGTGAGCCGGCTGCGGGGCGCCTTCGGCGACCAGGTGGCCGTGCTGCACAGTGCGCTCTCGGACGGTGAGCGCGCCGACGCATGGCGGTTGCTCCGGCGAGGCGAGCGCCGGGTGGCCGTCGGGGCGCGCTCCGCCATCTTCGCGCCGGTCCAGGACCTGGGCATCATCGTGGTGGACGAGGAGCACGAGGCGAGCTACAAGAACGGCGAGTCGCCGCGCTACCTGACGCGCGACGTCGCCGCCGTGCGGGCGCGAGTCGAGGGCGCCTCCCTGGTCCTCGGCAGCGCGACACCGTCACTCGAGACGATGGCACGGACCGAAGACCGGCTCCGGCTGCTTCGACTTCCCGAGCGGATCGAAGCGCGGCCGATGCCCCCGGTGGAGATCGTCGATCTCAGGGTCGCGCCGAAGGTGGCCGGCACCGGGTCGCTGGCGTGGTCCGCGGCGCTCGACAGCGCCATCACGGCCACCCTCGCGCGGGGGGAGCAGGCGCTGCTGCTCCTCAATCGCCGGGGCTATGCCGCGTTCCTCCAGTGCCCCGACTGCGGCGAGGTGTGGCAGTGCCCCCGGTGCACCATCTCGCTCACGGTGCATCGGTCGCCGCCGGCGCTCCGCTGCCACTACTGCGGACACGAGGAGCCACTGCCCTTCACCTGCCGCGCCTGCGCCAACCCGGTGCAGCAGATGCGCGGCGTGGGCACCCAGCAGCTGGAGCAGATGCTCGCCGAGCGCTATCCGCAGGCCAGGGTGGCGCGGATGGACCTCGACACGACCAGCACCAAGTGGTCCCATCAGCGGATCCTCGGCGCCGTGGAGCGCGGGGAGGTGGACCTGCTGATCGGCACGCAGATGATCGCGAAGGGACTCGATTTCCCCAACGTGACGCTGGTCGGCGTGGTGGACGCCGACACCGGACTCTACCTGCCGGACTTCCGCTCCGCGGAGCGCACCTTCCAGCTGCTGGCACAGGTCGCGGGCAGGGCGGGGCGGGGGCCGAAGGGCGGGAAGGTCGTGGTGCAGACGCGTCACCCGCTGCATCATGCGCTGGTGCGGGCCGCGATGCACGATGCCGAGGGCTTCCTCCGGGAGGAGCACGAGCTTCGCCGCGCGCCCCCCTATCCGCCGGAGCTGCATCTGGTGAATCTGATCGTCTCGGGCGAAGGCGAGGCCGAAACCGGGAGCCGCGCGGCCGAGGTGGCCGACTGGTGCAACGCGCTCGTCGCCCGGCACGCGCTGCCGGTCACCGTGCTCGGCCCGGCGCCCTGCCCGCTGGCCCGCATCAAGGACCGGTGGCGGTGGCACGTGCTGTTGAAGGGATCGTCCAACGTGCTGGGAAGGATCGTCCGCTACGCCGCGCGGCGACTCCCGCGGGTGGGGAAGACGCGGGTGGTGATCGATCGGGATCCGGTGTCGCTGCTGTAGGAAGCGGGGCAGCGGGTCGGCGGGGCAGGAAGGCGGCGGGGCAGGAAGGCGGCGGGAACAGGGTTACACCACGCGGGTCATCCCTCGCTCCGCTCGGGATGACCGCCACGCGCCCCGCTGCCCCGCGCCCCGCTTACCTCCCCCTGTACCCGATCTCCGTCCCCACGTACAGCACCCGGCGGGGCGCGGGCTCCAGCACCCGGCCGAACAACCCGTTCAGCGTGACCGAGCCGACATATCGACGGTCCCACAGGTTGTTCACCCCGATGAAGGGCGACAGCTGCACCGCGCCCACGTCGCCCTGCCAGCCCGCCCGGAGGTTGGTGACACCGGCGCCCCACGAATCCACCACGCCTTCCGGGGCATTGGCGTCGTCCGAGGCGACGGAGGAGCTCAGCGTGTGATCGGCATCGAGGTAGAGGCCGTTCACCAGGCTGCCGCGGAAGCCGAAGCGCCAGAAATGCTCCGGAACGCCGGGCAGCCGGTTGCCGTCCAACCCCGACCCCTCGGGCTCCTCCACGAACCGGTAGCGGGCGTAGGTGTAGGCCCCGTTCAGCGTGAGCCCCGGCACCGGAGTGACGTCGAGCCCGAACTCCGCGCCGTCGTTGTGCGTCTTCTGGGCGTTGCGGAAGAAGGCGCGGCCACCGATCTCCTCCTCCTGCACGATCGCGTCCGACACCCGGCCCAGGAACAGCGCCACCGAGTAGCCCACGGCCGGGGTCGGCCGCCCTCGTGCGCCGATCTCGTAGTTCACCGCGCGCTGCGGACCCAGCTCGGTGTTGAACCCGCCGGAGCCGTCCGGTTGGTTCACCAGCTCGGTTGTCGTCGGAGTCTCGAACGACGTCGAGACGTTCACGTAGGGGACGAACCGCTCATCGAACGACCAGCTCGCCCCGATGTTGCCGCTCAGGGCCGACATCGAGCGGTCGCCGCTGTCGTCGCCGTCGGTGAGGAAGCGGTCGTCGAGCGCGAAGCGGACCCAGTCGAACCGGGCGCCTCCGCTCACCAGCAGCCGCTCGTTCGGGCTCCACTGCAGCTGCGCGAACGGCCCCAGCTCGGTCACCTTCTCGCGCTGGTCGAGAAAGACGACGCTGGTTGGCACGCCCGCGTCGGAGACGAGATTCTCCCGGTCGTCACGCATGCGCTGGAGATCGACGCCGGCGGTGAGCCGCGGCGATGCCTCCTGCGCGCCCAGCGCGCGCACCGTGCTGAATCGGAGGCCGGCGACGTTGCGGTCGATCCGGATGTACGTGCCGTTGGTCGGGCCGCCCCCGATGTCGGGCGGCGCCGCCAGCGGGTTCTCCAGGTCGCGCAGCAGCCCGAACACCGTCACGCTGTATTCGTTGCCGCCGGCGTCGAAGTGTCGCAGCCCGAAGGAGAGCTGGTGCTGCTGCACGTCCTTGTCCGCGCCGCGGAGCAGGTTGTTGCCGGCGGCGGAATCGGGGTTGGCCGCATACTCCGCCCGGGTGAGCGCGCCCGGGTTCTGTGCCTGGGGGTTGTCGGCGAGACTCAGGCGCACCGTCGCCACGGTCGAGCCGCCGACGACCCAGTCTCCGCCGGCGTTGAGCTGGCGGAACTCCGCGGCGCTGTGCTGGCGGAACCCATCGGCCTTGAACTGCGAGATCGAGAGGGTGCCGCTCACGTCGCCCGAGCGGCCCGAGGTCCAGCTCTGCCACTTGTAGTAGCTGTCCCCGGGCCGCTTGCCGTCTCCACCCTGGAGCCGCACCCGCTGCGCGAACGGTCCCGGCTCGGCGCGTTGGGTCTGAAACGAGATGACGCCGCCCGACGCGTTGCCGTACAGCGAGGAGCTGGCCCCGCGCAGCACCTCCGCGCGCTCCAGGTCGGCGAAGTCGACGTTGGTGAGCTGGCTCTGGCCGTCGGGCAGGGTCTGGGGAATGCCGTCCACCAGGATCTTGAGGCCGCGGACGCCGAAATTGGAGCGACTGCCGAAGCCGCGGATCGAGATCCGCTGGTCCAGCGAGAAGTTGTACCGGTTGGCGACGACCACCCCGGGAAGGTTGTTGAGCGCCTCGTCGATCCCCAGCGTCGGCTGGCCCCGCACCAGGTCGTCCCGGTCCAGCACGCTGACCGCGAAGGGCACCCGGTCGAGCGGCTCGGGTGTCCGGGTGACGGTCACGTTCAGATCGGGCAGGCGGGTGACGGCCGTCGTGTCCCGGCCGGTGGTGTCCACCGGCTCCTGGGCGACTCCGGGCGTGGCGATGACCGCCACCGCGATGACGAAAACGGGGAATAAGGACGCTGCTCGGCGCATGGCCTCTCCTCAGGGTTGCATGGAAACTAACCCCACCCGCCATTTACGCCGCCCGGATGCGTCGCGGCTTGAAAGCCCCCGACGTCTCCTCTAGCTTCCACCCGCGATGACCGACACCCCCAGCACATTGCCGGATTTCAGCAAGCCGCCCTTCGCCGGTGCGCCGGAGGCACGCTTCCAGCCGCTTCCCGCCGACGGCGTTCTTCCCGAGGGGTTCTTCTCGACCTCCAACCTCCCGACTTACATCCACGTGGATGGCCGCTGGGTCGCCCCCACGCGGCCGCGCATGGATTGCGTGGTGGTGAAGCGGGAGCGGGGTCTGGAGACGATCGAGCCCCGCCGTCTTCGGAAGGGCGATTCGATCGCCATGGGCGAGGCGGAGGATGGTACCGAAGGCATCGTGGTGCACAGCCAGGGATTCCTCGGCGGCGCCCATGGCGCCAACGAGTTCCGCTTCATGTCCACCGAGGTGAGCCGCGAGCGGCCGGTCAACTACGAGGAGCTCGCCGCCCGGGTGGGAGAGGAGAAGCGGCGCGGCGGCTATCTGGTGTGGGTCGTGGGCCCCGCGCTGGTGCATTCGCGCGCCCGGGCCGACTTCGAGTGGTTCATCCGGAACGGTTACGTGCAGGCGGTGCTCGCCGGCAACGCGGTCGCGGTGCACGACATCGAGGCCGCGATCTTCGGGACTACGCTGGGCATGAGCAACACCGGGCAACCCACCGAGGGCGGCCACGGGCTGCACATGCGGGCCATCAACCGGGTGCTCGCCGCCGGCTCGATCGAGCGTGCCGTGGAGACCGGCCTGATCAAGAGCGGGATCATGCATGCGCTCGTCACCCAGGGCGTGCCCTTCGTGCTGGCCGGCTCGATCCGGGACGACGGGCCACTCCCCGGGGTGTACAGCGACACCCTGAAGGCGCAGGACGCGATGCGGGAGCACACGGTGAAGGCGACGGGAGCGGTCTTCGTCGCCACCGCGCTGCACGCGATCGCGGTGGGGAACATGCTCCCCGCGTTCTATCTCTGCGACGGCGCCCCGGCGCCGCTGATGACCATCTGCGTGGACCAGACCGAGTTCGTGGTCAACAAGCTCAAGGATCGCGGCACCCACCAGGCCTACGGCGTGGTGACCAACGCGCAGGACTTCATGCACGTGCTCCGGTTCTACCTCGAGCGGTGGGAGCAGGGCGCGCGGTGACCGCCGCGCCCGACTCCGGCTGGGGCCGGCTCGCCGGCGCCGTGGCCGACCTCGTCCCCCCGGCCGAGGTGGACGGCGTCTGGACCTTCCGGCCGCTGCGCCACGAAGGGAAGGAGTGGGGCACCGCGGTGCTCTCCCGGGTGGACGGCGACCGCCGGCGGATCTACACCGCGCGGTACGTCCTCGCCATCAAGGGGAAGGAGCGGGGGAAGTTCGAGGCCACGGTCCAGGAGGTGGGCAGCGGACCGGTCGCCGCCCTGGCCCAGCTGCTCCAGGACGCCCGGAAGCGGATCGACGACGAAGAGCCGCCGACGCCGGTCTCGCCGGAGTCGTGGTTCCCCGATCCCCAGGCCGGTGCCGCCGATGGCCCGGCTCGCTAGGGCCGAGGGAGCGGCGCTCCTCGAGCGTTTTCGCCGGTACCTCCGCGATCATCGCCAGCCGGTCACCCGCCAGCGCGATCTCGTCGCCCAGATCGTGTTCCTCTCGGAAGACCACCCCTCGGTCGACGCCATCATCCGCCGCCTGAAGGAGCGTGGGGAGGCGGTCGGCACCGCCACCGTCTATCGCACACTCGAGGTGCTGGTGGAGAGCGGCCTGGTGCGCGCCCACGACTTCGGCGAGGGCTACAAGCGCTACGAGTCCATGAACTCGCAGGCCTATCACGAGCATCTCATCTGCGAGCGCTGCGGCACCGTCGTGGAGTTCCAGAACGAGCGGCTGGAGCGGATGCTGCCGGTCATCGCCGACGAGCACGCCTTCCAGCACTCGCGCCATCGGGTGGAGATCTACGGGGTCTGCCGCGACTGCCGCCGCCGTGAGCTGGTGGTGGCCGGGGGTGACGGATCATGAATGATTCGGCCACTCTCGGCATCGCGGTGGCGTTTGCCGCGGGGCTTCTGAGCTTTCTCTCCCCCTGTGTCCTGCCGCTGGTGCCGTCGTATGTGGGATTCCTCACCGGGATGACGCTGCCCGAGATGGGAAACCGCCGGCGTGTGGCGCTGTTCCACGCACTGTGCTTCGTCGCGGGCTTCTCGCTCATCTTCATCCTGCTCGGCGCCAGCGCCACCGCCCTGGGCCGCGCGCTCAACTACTACCAGGTGTGGCTCCAGCGGATCGGGGGCCTGCTGATCATCGGATTCGGGTTGATCTGCCTGGGGGTCTTCAAGCCCGCGTGGCTGACCCAGGAACGCCGGCTGCAGCTGGAGCACAAGCCGGTGGGGTACCTGGGATCGGCACTGGTGGGGATGGCCTTCGGGGCGGGATGGACGCCGTGCATCGGCCCGGTCCTGGGCGCGATCCTCGGGCTCGCGGCCACTTCGGCGGACCTGTCGCGCGGCATGCTCCTGCTGGCCGTCTACTCGGCGGGACTGGCGGTGCCTTTTCTGATCGCCGCGGTGGCGGTCGAGCAGTTTCTCGACTGGTTCCAGCGCTTCCGCAAGTATCTGCCGTGGGTCATGCGGATCAGCGGCGCGCTGCTGGTGCTGGTGGGCGTGCTGTTGCTGACCGGGGAGTTCACCCGGATGGCGGGGTGGCTCCAGACCCTTACCCCCGAGTTCCTGCGCCGCCAGCTCTGAGTTCCGTGTCACCCTGAGCGCAGCGAAGGGGCCCATGCCCGGAGATGGTCCCCTTCGCTGCGCTCAGGGTGACACCGGCTGACTCTCAGGGGACAATGCCGGGTGAGTCCCTGGTTTCACCGCTCCGCGTACCTCACCGCGAAATCCATCACGCACATCTGCCCGTACCGCCGGTGCGGCCCGCAGGCGACCCCCTCCGTGCCCCAGTCGCCGTCCAGCATGTTGTTCCGGTGCCCGCGGTCCCGCACTCCATCGTCCACCAGCAGCTGGATCACCACCTCCCGCGCGGCATTCTCCCCGTAGGCGATGTTCTCCGCCATGCCCTGGATCCACCGGCCGTGGCGGCTTGCCCGGCGGGCGGGGTCACTGCGGTCGGTGCCCCGATGCTCGAGGCCGCCGATCGGTCCCTGGTCCCGAACGTGGTCCGCGGCCGCGGCGGCCAGCCCCTTCGACCAGCGAAGCTGCGGCACCGGCCGGCGAGACTTCAGCGCGGCGATGGCCTCGCGTACGGCGGCCGGACCCTCGTCGGTGCGGAGGTTCGCTCGTCCGGGCCGCCGGAGAAGCTCGCCCTCGAACCGGGGGAGCAGCCGTTCGAGATGTCTCGCGTAGGCGGGGGGATCGCGGCGCAGCAGGTTGGTCTCGGCGTGGATCTCCCGGGCGAGGCGGGACCAGTCGGTGGTGTCGCGGGGGACGCCGGGAACGCCCCACAGGCTCAGCGCCAGCCAGCAGAGCTCGAGCCTAGGTCCCACCCACGCTCTCCTCTTCGAGCTCCTCCTCCAGCTGCTGTCGCCGCAGCAGCTCCCAGTAGCGTCCGCCGCGGGCGATGAGGTCGGGGTGGACGCCCTGCTCGACGATGCGCCCCTCGTCGAGCACCAGGATCCAGTCCGCGTCGCGGACGGCGGCCAGGCGATGGGAGATGATGATGCTGGTCCGTCCGCTCAACGCCCCGCGGAGCGCGGTCAGGATCCTCGCCTCCGTATGTGCGTCCACCGCGCTGAGCGCGTCGTCGAGCACGAACAGCGGCGGGTCCTGCGCCAGCGCCCGCGCGATCGCCGCGCGCTGCTTCTGCCCCCCGGAGAGGTTGATGCCGCGCTCGCCCAGCATGGTATCGAACCCGTCGGGCAGCGAGGGCAGGGCCTCCGCCAGCTGGCTCACCTCGGCCACCCGCTCGAGGCGCCCGTCGTCGGGCGCGCCGAGCAGCACGTTCTCGCGCAGCGTCTCGCCGAAGAGAAACGTCTCCTGCGGCACGAAGCCGACCGCGCGGCGGAGGTCGCCCAGCTCCAGCCGGCGAATGTCGATACCGTCGAGCCGGACGACCCCGCGCGTCGGGTCGTGAGTTCGGATGAGCAGGTCCGCCAGCGTGGATTTGCCCGAGCCGGTGGGGCCCACGATCGCCAGGGAGTGGCCGGCTTCGACCCTGAAGCTCACGTCCTGCAGGACCCAGCCGCGCTCGACGGTCCCCGGGTACCGGAACCAGATGCCGTCGAACTCGACGACACGCCCGCCCCGCGGCGGCGGCAGCCGCAGCGGGGCCTCGGGACTGGTGATCGCCGGCTGCACTTGGAACAGCTCGTTGATGCGCGCCATCGAGGCCGCGCCGCGCTGCACCAGGTTCACGGCCCATCCGAGGGCGATCATGGGCCAGACCAGCATCGCGAGATACACCCCGAAGGCCACGAACTCGCCCACCGTGACCTGGCCGGCCATGACCAGCCGTCCGCCCACGTAGAGGACGGTGACCGCGCTCAAACCGCCCATCAGCGTGAGCAGCGGAAAGAAGAGACCCTGCACCCGGGCCAGGCTCAGGTTTCGCCTGAGATATTCCTCGCTGAGGTCCCGGAAGTGCGCAATTTCCGCCCCTTCCTGGCGATACGCCCGCACCACCCGAATGCCGGAGAGATTCTCGTGGGCGTGGCTGGTGAGATCGCTGAAATGGGCCTGAATGGCCTGAGACCTGCGGTGGACCAGGCCGCCGAGCGAGATCATGATGGCCGGCAGGCCGAGAAGCGGCAGGAACGCGAGGGCGGTCAGGCGGGGGTTGATCGCCACCATGGCGGGTACAATGAAGAGGGTCCGGATGCTAGTATCCACCAGATACATGAGCGCCGGACCGGCCACCATCCGGACCGCCAGAAGGTCGTTGGTCGTGCGGGCCATCACATCCCCGGTCGGGTAGCGGTCGTAAAACTCGGCCGACATCCGCTGAAGATGCTGGTAGAGCCGGTCCCGCAGATCCGTTTCGACGCGACGGCTGCCGCTGTTGAGCAGTTGGCGCATGCCGTAGCGGGCCACGCCGCCCGCCAGGGCCACGGCGAGGAGCAGGGCCACCGCGATCTGGATCTGGCGGAACGCTTCTCCGGTCCGCAACGCGTCGATGGCGTGCTCCAGATAGCGGGGGCCCAGCGCGGCGAAGAAGTTGGAGACGACGACCAGGGCGAGCCCGAGGGCGTACGTTCGGAGGTAGGGCCTCAGGTAGGGCAGCAGCGACCGCAGTTCGTGCATATACGTGAGTGGAATGTCACCGGCCCGAGAGACCCGGGCAAGTACACTTCAAGGAGGGACTGATGACGAGAACGCTTCTCACTGTGCTGGCTGTCGCGGGCCTGGCGGCGTGCGGTGGTGGTGAGCCCCGGGACGTCGCCACGGCCGACAGCCTGAGCCGCGATCTCCAGCTCGCTCCGGTGGACACCTCCGCCGAGCTGAACGATCAGCCCGCGACGGAACCGGCCCCGGCTCCGGCCGCCACGCCGACCCCGGCTCCCGCCGCGCCCAAGCCCGCACCCAAGCCGAAGCCCGCGGCACCGAAGCCGGCCGCGCCGGCGCCCGCCGCCACTCCGGCTCCCGCACCGGCGCCGGCGCCCGCGCCGACGCTCGCGGTCGGGACCTCCATCACCGCGACGACCGACGCCGAGATCCGGTCTCGCAAGAA
This sequence comes from uncultured Gemmatimonadales bacterium, assembly GCA_963826065.1. GTDB lineage: Bacteria > Gemmatimonadota > Gemmatimonadetes > Gemmatimonadales > GWC2-71-9 > CAVVWJ01. The sequence goes on along the minus strand of CAWGVP010000002.1, from coordinate 434,111 downwards.
CAAGGTGGGCGACGAAGTGACCGCGACCGTCGCGTCCGACGTGAAGGACAAGAGCGGCCGCACCGTCATTCCCGCGGGCTCGAAGGTGGTCCTCAAGGTGACCGCCATCAAGCCCTCGGATAGCAAGAGCGACACCACCGGCACGCTCACCCTCGACGTGGTCGGTGTGGAGGTCGGCGGAACCGAGAAGCCGGTCGTGGCGACCATCTCCGGCGTGCGGACCAAGCTGGAGGGTAGCGGCACCGATGCGAACGACGTGGCCAAGGTCGCCGGCGGCACGGCGGCGGGCGCCATCGTCGGTCGGGTGCTGGGCGGCAGCAGCAAGGGCGCCATCATCGGCGGTATCATCGGCGGCGCGGTCGGCACCCAGCGCGCCATCGAGACCAAGGACCGGGACGTCGTGCTGCCGGCGGGCACGTCGGTGACGCTGACCCTGGATCAGGCGCTGGCGATCAGCTAGGTGTCACTCTGAGAGGTGGGTTGTCACCCTGAGCGAAGCGAAGGGGGCCATATCAGCATGGTCCCCTTCGCTACGCTCAGGGTGACACCTGTTTTCCCGCGTCTACCGCTGTGCCGTACCGCTTCAGTATCCTGCCCCACCCCCCCCTCGCCGCGGATCGCTCACCCCCTGCCAGCCGCTCGGCGTTCGGATGATGGCCTCCACGTCGCCCCAATAGCCGCCCTCGGTGATGGCGTGCCCCCGGGCGCGCAGGCTGTCGAGCGTGGTCCGCGTGAAGCCGCCGCTCTCGACCCTGACGCTATCGGGCAGCGCCTGGTGATGCACCCGCGGCGCGCTCACCGCATCCGCCAGCGGCATCCGGTGGTCGATGACGTTCGAGATCACGTGGTACACCATGGTGATGATGCGCGGCCCGCCCGGCGTTCCCACCACCAGGTACAGCTGCCCGCTCGGATCGAGCACGATGCTCGGCGTCATGGCCGACAGCATCCGCTTGCCTGGCGCGATGGCGTTCGCCTCACCCTGGACCAGGCCGTACATGTTGGGCTTGCCGGGCGCGGTGGCGAAGTCGTCCATCTCGTCGTTCAGCAGGAACCCGGCCCCGGTGACCGTGACGGCGCTGCCGTAGCTGTTGTTGAGCGTCGTGGTGCAACTGACGGCGTTGCCCTCCGCATCCACCACCGAATAGTGCGTGGTGGATGAGCCGCCCGCGGCCGCCGGCTCGAAGCGCGGTGTCGGGCTGGCCCGCTCGCCGATCTGCCGGCGCAGGCTTTCGGCGTAGTCCTTGGAGAGCAGCCGCTCGACTGGGTTGTCCACGTACCCCGGGTCGCCCAGGTGCGCGTTGCGGTCGGTAAACGCGCGCCGCATCGCCTCGGCCTCGCGGTGGATCAGCGCCGGCGTGCCGAAGGGCGGCAGGGGGTCGTAGCCTTCCACGATGTTCAGGATCTCGCCCATGGTCACGCCGCCGGAGGAGGCCGGCGGCATCGAATAAATGGTGTGGCCGCGGTAGTGGATCGTGACCGGCTCGCGCCAGATCGCCTGGTAGCGCGCCAGGTCCTCGTGGCTGATGAGCCCGCCGCCGCGCTCCATTTCGGCCACGATCAGGTCGGCGACCCGGCCCTGGTAGAAGCCGGACGCGCCTTCTCGCCGAATCGCCTCCAGTGTGGCAGCCAGGTCGGGTTGGACCAGCCTCGAGCCGGGCGCCGGCGGCCGTCCGCCCGGCAGGAAGCTCGCGGCGGACGCCGGGAACATCGCCAGGCGGGCGCTGTCGCTCTGGATCGACTCGCTCCGGTACTCGTCCACCACGAATCCCTCGCGGGCCAGCCGGATGGCCGGCGCGATGACAGAGTCGAACGGCAGCCGGCCCATCCGCTGGTGCGCCTCGGTCAGCCCCGCTACGCTGCCGGGCACGCCGGCCGACAGATGGCCGGTGACGCTCAGCTCGGTGGGCTCACCGTTCGCGTCCAGGTACATGTCGCGCGAGGCCCGGCCCGGGGCCGTCTCCCGGTAGTCGAGCGAGCGCACCGTGCCGTCCGCGGTCCGGAACACCATGAACCCCCCGCCGCCGATGTTGCCGGCCTCGGGATGCAGCACCGCGAGCGCGAATCCCACCGCCACCGCCGCGTCTACCGCGTTGCCGCCCGCCCGGAGAATGTCCCGGCCCACCTGGCTCGCCACCGGATGGCCCGACACTACCATCGCGGCCGGGGCCTCGGTCACTCGCGCCTTGCCGGTGAAGCGCCACCCGGCATCGATCCCCTCGGCCGGGACGGGCGCTTCCGTGGCGCGGCCGGCGCAACCGGCCGCGAAGGCGAGACTGAACAGGAGGGAAACCGGTTGGCGCAGATGCACGGAGACCTCGTCAGCGGGGAATGGGGAATAATGAAGGACGGGAGTTGCCCCGAATGTTCGACGCGATCTAATTTAACGCGCTTTCCGCTGGTCGGTGATGCGTGCCCATGACGTCATCCCGAGCGGAGCGAGGGATCGGCTCGGGCATGCAAGTGAGCGGAGATGTCTTCGGTGTTCACACTCATGAGCGGGCCGATCCCTTGCTCCGCTCGGGATGACGAGCCCCACCGCGTGGCTGACGACTATCTCGACTCGCGCCTGACCGAACGGCGCAACCCCCGCAGCTCCACCATCGACACCGCCTCCTCGCTCGAGATCGTCGATCTCATCGGCGAGGAGGACGCTACCGTGCCCGCCGCCGTCGCGCGGGCCCGGCAGGAGATCGCCCGTGTCATCGACCTGATCGAGGCGTCGTTTCGCGCGGGCGGACGCCTGGTGTACGTCGGCGCGGGGACCAGCGGCCGGCTGGGCGTGCTCGACGCCGCGGAGTGTCCGCCCACCTTCGGCACGCCGCCGGAGATGGTGGTCGGCGTGATCGCCGGAGGCTATCCGGCATTGGTGAAATCGGTCGAGGGCGCCGAGGACGACGTGAACGCCGCCATCGGCGAGATGGACGCTCGCCGGGTGGGGCCCGACGACGTGGTGGTCGGCATCGCGGCGAGCGGGACCACGCCCTTCGTCCGCGCGGCGCTCTCCCGCGCCCAGACCCTCGGCGCACGCACCGCATTCGTCACCTGCTCCGAGCCGCCCAAGCTGCTCCGGGACACCTGCGACGTGTGTATCGTGGTCGCGGTCGGCCCGGAGGTCGTCACCGGATCCACGCGGATGAAGGCCGGCACGGCCACCAAGCTGGTGCTCAACACGCTGACGACGGGTGCCATGATCCGGCTCGGCAAGACCTACGGAAACCTCATGGTGGACCTGCGGGCGTGGAACGACAAGCTGGTCGACCGGAGCCAGCGCATCGTGATGGAGACGACCGGGCTCGGGCGCGAGGAGGCCCGCGGGGTGATCGAGGCGGCCGACGGCAAAGTGAAGACCGCGATCGTCATGGCTCGCCAGCGCATCTCCCGCGACGAGGCGGAGCGACTGCTGGAACAGCACGAGGGCCGCCTGCGAAGCATCGTCGGAGATCCGCCGCCCGTGAGCGGCGCATGACGGAGCTGCCCCTGCTCGGGATCGGCCTCATGTCCGGCACCTCGCTCGACGGGGTGGACGCCGCCCTGGTGCGAATCGAGGGGCCGACCCACGCCACGCTGCTCGATTTCGTCACCCGGCCGTACGACAACGAGGAGCGGGCGGAGATCCGCGCCGCGCTCGAGCCCGGCGCTCGGGCCGACGCAGCGGCCTTCGCCCGGCTCCACGCGCATCTCGCCGAGTGGGCGGCCGACGCGGTGCAGATCCTGCTCGCCCAGACGCACACTCCGGCCTCCGATCTCGGATTCATCGCCTTTCCGGGACAGACCGTGTGGCACGAGCCGCCGATGGTCACCTGGCAGTTGGGCGAGCCGGCGATCCTGGCCGAGCGGTTCGGTGTGAGGGTGGTGAGCGGCTTCAGGCCCCGCGACGTCGCGGCGGGCGGGCAGGGGGCTCCCCTCGTGCCGATGGCCGACGTATTGCTCTTCGCCGCCGCCGACCATCCGCGTGTCCTCCTCAACCTCGGCGGCATGGCGAATCTGACTTACGTGGCGCGGCGGGCGCAGGAAGAGGGCGTCCTCGCCTTCGACACCGGCCCGGGCGTCGCGGTCATCGACGGCGTCGCGCGCCAGGTGGACCGGCGCCGCTCCTATGACCGGGACGGCCTCCTTGCCGCTCGAGGCACCGTGAACCAGGAAGTGCTGCGCGAGCTGCTCGCCGACCCGTTCTTCGCCGCGCCTCCACCCAAGAGTACCGGACGGGAGCGCTTCGGAGATCAGTACGCGCGAGAGCTTCTCCGGCGAGTCTCCGGCTACGACGGCGTCGCGACCGCCGTGGAGCTCACCGCCCGGACCGTGGCCGATGCCGTCGGCCGCTGGGTCCCGGGCGATGCGGAGGTCGTCGCCTCCGGGGGTGGCTGCCACCATCCCGGTCTGATGGCGGGCCTTCGCCGCCATCTGGACGCGTTGCCGGGGCGCCATCCACTCCGTCTCTTCGATGAGCTGTTCTTCCCGGGCGACGCCAAGGAAGCCGTGGCCTTCGCTCTGCTGGGCTATCTCACCTTGCACGGACAACCCGGCAACGTGCCCGCGGCCACGGGCGCGGCCGGGTCGCGTGTCCTCGGGGCGGTGACGCCCGCGTGACCCAGCCCTCTGACCTCGGCCGGCTGATCATGCCGGCGCTCCGCGCCGGCGCCGGCGGCTCCTTCGCCCACGAGACCGGCCCCATCGCCGACGCGCTCGATGTCGGCGTGGGTGGATTCATCATCTTCGGCGGGAACGCGGAGAGCGTCCGTCGCCTCACCGCCGACCTGCTCCGTCGCGCCGAGCGGCCGCTGCTGTTCGCGTCGGACCTGGAGCGGGGCGCGGGACAGCAGGTGGAGGGACTCACGGAGTTTCCTCCGCCGCTTGCCCTCGCCGCGATGGGCGATCCGGGCGTCGCCCGGTGGGCCGGCGCGGTCACGGCGCAGGAGGCGCGCGCGGTGGGTATCAACTGGGTCTTCGCGCCGGTGGCCGACCTGGACGTGCTGCCCGAGAATCCCATCGTGCAGACCCGCGCCTTCGGTCACGATCCCCAGCGGGTCGCCACGCTGGTCCGGAATTGGATCGAGGGCTGCCAGGCGGCCGGCGCCCTCGCCTGCGCCAAGCACTACCCTGGACACGGGCGCACCAGCGTGGATTCCCACATCACCCTGCCCGCGGTCGACGAGAGCCGCGAGAGTCTGTCGGGGAGCGACATGGTCCCGTTCGTCGTGGCCGCGGAATGTGGCGTCGCGGCGATGATGACGGCACATGTCGCGTATCCGGCGCTCGATCCGTCGGGCCTGCCGGCCACGCTGTCCCGCGAGATCATGCGCGAGCTCCGGGAGTCGCTGGGGTTCGACGGCCTCGTCGTGACCGACGCGCTGATCATGGATGGCGCGCTGGTGGGCCGCCGCGAGTCCGATGCCGCGGTCGAGGCGGTGCAGTCCGGGGTGGACATCCTGCTCTATCCGAAGGACCCCAGGCGGGTGCGGGACGCGCTGCTGGCCGCGGTGGAGAGCGGGTCGCTGTCGGGGGAGCGGGTGGACGCCGCGCTGGGCCGTTACCGTCTCGCGCTGGCGAGCGCGACGCGCTCGACGCCTCCGGTGCGGCGTGGCCCGTTCGAATCCGCCGACGGCCTCGCCGACGCATTGCTCCAGCAGGGCATGCTGCGAGGCAACGCCCCCCGCCTCACCGGTCCGATCGATCTGATCGTGGTGGACGATGACGTCGGCGGACCGTACCCGCCGAGTCCGAGCGACTACACCTCGAAGGCGCTGGGAGCCGGTCTGGCCGGCCGGTACTCCGGCGGATCTCGCGTGGTGCTGGTGTTCGCCGAGCCGCGGGCGTGGAAGGGAAGGGCGGGGTTCAGCGACGCGTCGCGGGAGGCGCTCGCCAACCACGCCCCGGATGCCGACCTCATCGTTCTGTTCGGTCATCCGAGGCTGGTCGAGCGCCTGCCGAGCGACGCGCCGGTGCTGCTGGCGTGGCACCGCCAGCGACTGATGCAGGAGGCGGTGGCGCGGTGGCTGGGGGCCCGGGTCAGCTAGCCGGCGCCGTCTCCTCGTCCCGTATGGCGTTCCGGATCCAGGGAAGCAGCGCGTAGGCCGGCACGCCCATCGCGAAGGTCAGCAGGAAGTACCGCGCAAAGCCCATCTGTTCCGCGAGCACTCCCGAGGTCAGTCCTACCGCCCACCGGCTCAGCGCGTAGGCCGCCGTGAGCAGCGCGAACTGCGTCGCCGCGTAGCGCCGCTCGCAGACCGACATCAGGAACGCGAGGAACGCCGCCGTTCCCAGTCCGGCCGCGAAGTTCTCGAACAGCGCCGCGGCGGAGATCAGCGCCCCGTGTGCGGGCAGCGCCGCCGCCAGCGCGTATCCCAGGCTCGACAGCAGCTGCACCAGCCCCATGGTCCACAGCGCCCGGAAGATCCCGATGCGAGTGGCCAGCACGCCGCCCAGGGTGGCTCCCACGAGCGTGGCGATGAGGCGGCCGGTCGTGAGCACGGCGATCTGGTCCAGCGAGAGCCCCCGCGCCACCCAGAAGGGCTTGGTCATCGGATCCATCGCCGAGATGTCGAGCTTGAAGAGCAGGGCGAAGAGGATCACCGCCCAGATGCCGGGCCGCCGCAGCAGTGCCACGATGGGCTCGCCCAGCGCATCGGAGTGCTGGGATCCGCGCGCGGTGTCGGGCAGCGTGAACGATCCCACCGCCAGCGCCGCGGTGATCCCCGCGCCGACCAGGAAGGCGGTATCCCAGTCCCGCCGTGCCGCGACGTAGACCAGCAGCGCACTGGAGACGAAGCTCGCCGCGCGGTACGCCCCGATACGCACCGAGTTGGCCACCCCGAGCTCGCGGCCCGAGGTCGTCTCGATGGTATAGGCGTCGATGGCGATGTCCTGAGTGGCCGAGAGCGTGACGTAGGTCAGCAGCAGCGCGCCGAGCCAGATGCCGTGATGGGTGGGGTCCGCCCCGGCCAGAATCGCGGTAGTGACCGCGAGCAGGACCAGGCACGCCCTGATCCACGCTCGCCGGCTTCCCACACGGTCCACCAGGGGTGCCCAGAGGAACTTGAGCACCCAGGGCATCGAGGCGCCGGTCGCGAGCCCGATGCCGGCCAGGCTCACGCCCTCCTGCGCCAGCCAGACCGGTATGGTCTCGTTGAAGAAGAAGTAGGGAAGGCCCGACGCGAAGGACAGCGCGCCGATCCAGGTGAGCCGGCTGCGGAGCGGGGCGGCTGCGACCGGGCTCAGAGCAGGGCCGACAGGATCAGTGCGATCAGGGCGACCAGCGCGGCGACGATGAGCAGCCCGCTCGATCGCTGCGACCCGGCGGGTGGGTGCTCGAGCGGCGGCGAGAACGAGGCGACCGGCGGGGTGGGCGGCTGAGCGCTGGGCTCGGTCGTATCCTGATCGGGAACGTCGTAGACGCGATATCCCGCGCCGTCACCCGAATCGGATTCGGGCAGTCCCGCACCGTCGAAGCGCACCGCCACCACCGTGACGTTGTCCGGGCCGCCGCGCTCGTTCGCGAGGTCGATCAGCGCGCTGCACAGCGACGCGAGGTCGCCGAGCTCGGCCACCATCTGGGAGACCTCCTCCCGCTTCACCACGCCGGAGAGGCCATCGGAGCAGAGGATGAGCGTATCGCCCCGCTGGAGGGCCTGCCGGCTCAGGTCCACCTTGACCCGGGGGTCCGGCCCCAGCGCCTGGAGGATGATGTTGCGGCGCTCGCTCTGCTCCGCCTCCTCCTCGGTCAGCTCGCCCGCGTCCACCAGCCGCTGGGTGAGGGACTGGTCCTTGGTGAGCTGGAAGGCAACGCCGTCCCGGATCAGGTAGCCCCGGCTGTCGCCGATCTGGGTGAGATACAGCTCGTTGCCGAAGACGCCGGCGGCGGTGACGGTGGTGCCCATGCCCCGGACGTCGGGATGCTCCCGCGCGTAGGCATAGATCTGCTGGTTGGCCAGCTCGACCGCCTCCTTCATCCGATAGGCGAACCGCGCGGCGGACACCTCCGCGTCCTGGGTCCAGGCGGTGGCGAGATGGCGGTGGATGATGTCGGCCGCCATGGCGCTGGCCAGTTCGCCCGCCGCGGCGCCACCCATGCCGTCCGCCACCATGAACAGCGAGCCGCGCGGTCCCACCTCGTGGTCGCGCACGTCCGGCCCCAGGCTGGCATTGCCGGTGCTGAGGTCGGCGACGAGGAAGGTGTCCTCGTTGTGGTCGCGGGTGAGTCCCGGATCGGTCTTGCCGAAGACGGACACGCGGAGCGGTGCGTTGGTCACACGTCCTCCGCGGGAGAGTGCTGCCTCTCGACACCGTCTGCGGGGATGTGACTTGCGACGGCGAGAGTCACTCGGATGAGGCCCTCCAAAGTTCCCTATGGCTGCGAAGTGTCCCGAATCTAGGGAAGGGTCCGAAACGCGTCAACTTCCGCATGGCGTAAGTCATAGCCAATATGTACCTTGCAGCCATGGTTTTTGCTCGCCGCCCCGGCGCGCTCGCCCTCCTGCTGGGTCTCGCGGCGTGCGCCCGCTCCGGTACGATGCCCGCCGCCACTCCTGCCGCCGACATGAGCGTTGCTGCCGCCGGCGTCGATTCCACCCCGGCGCCCACCGCGCTGCCCGAGGTCCCCGCGGTGCGCGGGACGCTCGCCATCCGCGTGGTGTATCCGTCGCCCGACGCGGTCGTGAATGCCAGAGATACCAGCTTTCTCCTGGGCTCGGTCGGGACCGGCGACGCGCGCCTCACCATCAACGGCTACCCGGTGCGGGTGTGGCCCAACGGCGCCTGGCTCGCCTGGATTCCGCTCCCGCCGGACAGTCTGATGAAGTTCCACATCTCCGCCCACACCGCCGACGATTCCGCGGTGCTCGATTACGCCGTGCGCCGCGGCGGATGGAAGCCGCTGCCGAGTCCCGAGCTCTGGCTCGACTCGATGTCCCTGGCGCCGCAAGGCAGGGTGTGGTGGCCCGCCGGCGAGTACCTGACGCTCTCCGTGCGCGCCGGCGAGGGCGCGGATGTCCGGCTGCGTTTCCCCGACGGCACGGTCGTCCCGCTGCGTCCGGAATCGAGTCTGGAGGCCGTTCCCGAGGCGGTCCGCGCCTTCGACCTCGATACCGCGAATCTGTCCACCCCGGTGCGCCGAGACCGCTACGTGGGCGTGTTGCGCGGGCGGTCCGTCGGCCCCACGGCCGGTCCGGTGTTGCCGGGTCCGTTGCCCCCGATGGCCTCGCCGGGTGTACCGCCCGACTCGCTGTGGGCGACGGTGGAAGCCATTCGAGACGGCGATACCGTGCGGGCCCGCTGGCCGTTGCAGGTCATGCTGCTCGATACGCTGCCGGTCGTCGCGGAGCTGCACGACGACAGCGGCGGCACCGGATCCACGGACCGGATCACCGTCGGGCGCGCGGTGATGGGTGGGACGTATCACTGGTTTTTCCCCAGCGGGACCCGCGCGCGGGTGAGCGCGCGAGTCAACGACGATCTCCGAATTCGTCTCGCGCCCGATACCGAGGCCTGGGTGGCCGCCGCCGAGGCGCGGCCGGTGCCGGGGGTGACCGCGGTGCCCGCCGTCGTGGGGTCCGTGCGGCTCACGCCGATGGCGGACCGGGTGCGAATCAGGGTGCCCCTGACCTATCGGGTGCCGTTCCGGGTAACCGAATCCGAGCGAAGCCTGACGCTGCGACTGTATGGCGCGCTGGGCGACGTCAACTGGATCCAGTACGGCGCCGCGCAGGACACGCTGATTCGCCGGGTCGCGTGGGCCCAGGGTGGCCGCGAGGAGGTGACTCTCACGGTCGACCTGGCCCGGGATCTGTGGGGGTACTACGCACGCTGGGAGCGAGGCGATCTCATCCTCGACGTGCGGCGGCCGCCGAAGCTGAACGGCGGCGGATCGCTCCAGGGCCGGCTCATCGCCGTGGATCCCGGCCATCCACCCGGCGGTGCCACCGGCCCCACCGGGCTCCGGGAAGCGGAGGCCAACTTGGGCATAGGGCTCGAGGTCAAGCGCCTGCTGGAACGGGAGGGCGCGAAGGTGTTCATGACCCGGACCACCGACGTGCCGCTCGAGCTGTGGCCCCGCGTTGACCTCGCGGAACGGGCGGGCGCCGACCTGCTCGTTTCCATTCACAACAACGCGCTCCCCGACGGCGTGAACCCGCATACCAACAACGGGGCCAGCGTCTACTACAACCAGCCGCGAAGCGTCCCGCTAGCGCGGGCCATCCAGGCCGCCCTGGTGCGCCGGCTCGGCGTTCGGGATCTCGGCATCGGGCGTGGAGACCTGGCCATGGTCCGCACCACATGGATGCCGTCGGTGCTGACCGAGGGACTCTTCATGATCGTTCCGGAGCAGGAGGCCGCGCTGCGGGCCCCCCAAGGCCAGCGGCTCTACGCGGAGGCCGTGGTCGAGGGCATCCGCCGGTTCTTGCGCGAGCGCGCCCTCGAGCCCTAGGCTTCGCCCTCGAGCCCTGGGCTTGGTGTGGTCCGTCGGTTGGCAGGGGCGTCTCCTAGGTCGAAATCCCCGAACCTGCCGCCGTGCCTCAGGATGAGTCGGAATGAGGATCCAGTAAATGCCCGCCCCGTTTGAACGTCTTGCCGCGCTCGTGGCGCTGTGCCTGGCCGCGTCGGCCCCGGCCGGGGCCCAGGAGCCCGCGCAGCGGACCGAGCTGGAGCGGTTCCGCGATTCGATCTCGGCCACCTCCGATTCCACCGGACTCCTCGCACTCGAGCAACAGCTCATCGAGCGGGCCAAGGCCGATCGCAGCAACGCGATGATGCACCTCCGCCTGGGGTTTCTCTCCCTCCGCCTGGGCGAGCTGGGCGGCCAGTCGCACTACGAAGACGCCGCCTCCGAATTCCAGTGGGCCATCGACCTCCAGCCCGCCTGGCCCTACGGCTGGTACGGCATGGGGGCCGCCGAGTACGGGGTGGGTGACTCGCAAATCTCGTTCGTCACCGGCATCAAGACCATGCTGGGCAAGGACGCGCTTACCCGTTCCGCGATGGCTTACGCCAAGGCCGCGGAGGTGGACCCCAGCTTCGATCGCGGCCTGGTCGAGCTGGCCAACACCGCCCTGCGGCAGCGGGTGAACATCAAGCTCAACGTGGCGCTGGATGCGCTTCGGCGGGCCGGGGTCGACGCCGCCACGCGGCCCGAGGTGTTGCTCGCACGGGGCCGGGTCGAGCGCGAGGTGGGCGACGGCGACTCGGCCCTGGTCGCGTTCCAGGGGTATCTGGCCCGGGGGCCGAACCGGAGTCTCGCGCTGCTCGAGGTGGCCCGCACGCTCTTTCTGCTCGGCCGCTTCGACGGACTGGCGCCGTACTTCGAGGGGGCCGCGTCCAACGACTCCGCCACCGTGGCCGGGTATCGCGCGGACCTCGCCACCATCGCCACCGACAGCGTTCTCGGTGAGTTCGACCGCCTCTCCGGCGCGCGGCGGGCCGGCTATCTGAAGCGGTACTGGAGCGAGCGCGACCGGGTGGAGCTCCGGAGCGACGGCGAGCGACTCCGCGAGCACTACCGCCGCCTCTTCTACGCCCGCAAGAACTTCCAGCTCGTCGCCCTCAATCGCCACTACGACATCGTCGAGCGCTACCGGTCGGGCAGCCGGGACTTCGACGACCGCGGCATCATCTACATCCGCCACGGCGAGCCGAGCAGCCGCGCCAGCTACGCCGCGCCCGGGCTCGAGCCCAACGAGTCGTGGCGCTACAGCCGCCCCGACGGCGACATGATCTTCCATTTCATGGCGCGGGAGGACGTGCAGGACTACAAGCTGGTCGAGAGTCTCTTCGACGTGCTCGGCTTCAGCAACGCCCTGGCGCTGCGCGGCGGGCTGTCCGGCTCCGAGGGCGATCCGGTGGCGCAGCAGCTCCTGTTGTCACGGGAGCAGCTGGCGCCGATCTACGGCCGCCTCTTCGCGGCCGGGCGCATCAGCACCGGCCGCTACCAGACCGAGGAGCGCCAGGTCGGACAGGAGAGCATCGCCCTCGGCACCACCAGCGACAGCTACGAGCTGCGATTTTCCGAGGAGCTGAAGGCGAGGTCGGAGGTGCTGGCCGTGGGCCGCGACTCCAGCGGCACCCAGGTGCAGATCGCCTACGCGATCGACGGGTCCACCCTGGAGCCCGTCATGGTGACCCGCGGTTACCTGTACTCCGTGCGCGTGCGCTTCGTCGCCACCGACCGGATGGGACGGGTGGCCGCGTCGCTCGACACCACGCGGCACTTCGTCGCGCCCGCGCCGGTGCCCGACGACGAGCACCTGGTGGGCCGCGTCTCGGTTCCGCTCGCCCCCGGCCGCTTCGAATACCGGCTCGCGATCCAGCAGGGCGAAGCGACGGGCGTCCTCCTCCCCCGGGATACCGTCCGCGTCGGCCGCCCGACCGCCACCGCCCTCGCCCTCAGCGACCTGGTTCTGGGGAGCCGGAACACCAACCTGTTCTGGCGCCGGACCGCGGAGGACACCGTCGTCTTCAATCCGCTCGGCACCTACAAGCGGAGCGAGACTATGGAGCTGTACTACGAGGTGGAGGGGCTGAGCGCCGGCACCGAGTATTCGGTGCGCATCGCCGCCCGGAAGCAGGGCGGGGGAGGCGGCCTGTTCCGGAAGATCTTCGGCGGCGGCGGCGCCCAGATCAGCCTCAAGTTCGATGAGTCGGCCTCGTTCCCGGTCACCACCACCAGCCGAAGCCTCAAGCTCGACAAGCTCAAGCCGGGGATGTACTCGCTGGAGGTCGAGGTGGAGGACGGTCAGGGCCGAACGGACCGGCGGACCAGCGAGTTCCAGGTAGTGGGGGAGGAATAGGCAAGAGACGTGTCATCCTGAGCGCAGCGAAGGAGCCATGGCGATCGCTATGGCTCCTTCGCTGCGCTCAGGATGACGCCTTGTTTGTTACCCGCCCCCCGCTACAGCGGCCAGGCCGCCGGCCTCTCATGACCCAGCACCAGCAGCGGCTGGACCAGCGTCTCCGCCTTCACCAGCGCCTCCACCTGCACCAGGTGCTGGGTGACGCCGGCGGTGGTGTCGAAGGTCGAGATGTGCATCACCAGCGACGAGAGCGGGCGCTCATCCGCGTTCGGCTTGTCCGCGCCGGCCCCGTCGAGCGTGTCGCCCGCGCCTAGAGTGATCCGGGCGTGTCCGAAGAGCCAGATCGGCAGGCCGTCGAGCCCCTTGAGCAGGCGCTCACTGAGGGCCAGGCTCTCGCCCTGCAGCGTGATCACGCCGAGCGAGGGACGCTCGTTGTGCCGGCGGGAGTGGACCACGAACCCGTAGTTGAACGGGGGTTCCTGGGCGGAGGCCCGGCGAAGGGCCGCACGCAGTTTCTGCTGGCTGAACGCGATCGTGTGGTACGGGACCACGGGCGTCTCTCCGGATGTTGGACAGGGGGCTGTGTGCGGAATGCTGCACGGGACGTGCCAGGGCGGACCGGCGCACGGGCGGACGGGCGGACAGTGGCGATGTCACAGGGAAAGCCGCGGTTCCGGTCGTCCTCCCGCCCGTCCGCCGGTCCGCCCGTGCGCCCCTGTGTCCTGCGCATCCCCTTGCAGATCGCGGCGTTCCACTCCGCTTGACTCCCCCCGGCGGGTCGGTAGACTTCCGCCCATGTTCTGCTCCCGTTGCGGCAGCGAGATCAACGGCAAATCAAAATTCTGTCCCTCCTGCGGTCTCGACCTCATGGCCACGACTCCGGTGCACGCCATCGCCACCGGGGCCATGGAGGAGACCGATCTCGTGCGCGAGGCCCTGGCGGCCGAGTACGAGATCATCGAGGAGCTGGGCCGGGGCGGCATGGCCATGGTCTACCGGGCCCGCGACCGCCACCTCGAGCGCGAGGTGGCGATCAAGGTGCTGCCGTTCTCCCTGGCCTTCGACTCCGAGTTCGTCGAGCGCTTCCAGCGTGAGGCCCGGACCGCGGCGCAGCTGGAGCATCCGAACATCATCCCGATCTATCGGGTCGGCCGGTCGGGGCGGGTCATCTACTTCGTCATGAAGTACCTGCGGGGCGGGTCGGTCGCGACGGTGCTGGGCGGGCGCCGGAGGCTCATGCCGCCGGAGATCCGCCGGCTGCTGATCGAGGCCGGCAGCGCCCTCGGCTACGCGGCGCAGCGCGGCATCGTCCACCGCGACATCAAGCCCGACAACATCATGTTCGACGAGTTCGGCCAGTGCGTGCTCACCGACTTCGGCATCGCCAAGGCGGCGTCGGGACAGCGGCTGACCGGAACCGGCATGTCCATCGGCACGCCCCACTACATGAGCCCGGAGCAGGCCCGGGCCCAGGCGATCGACGGCCGCAGTGACATCTACAGCCTCGGCGTGGTGGCGTACCAGGCGCTCACCGGCACGGTGCCGTACGACGGCGAGGACAGCTTCTCGATCGGTTACAAGCACATCACGGAGCCGGTCCCGGTCCCGCAGCTCATCACGGCGGACGAGCGGCGGCTGTTCGAGGTCATCAAGCGGATGCTGATGAAGGACCCGGCGGACCGGTTCCAGAGCTGCGAGGAGCTGGTCGCCTCGCTCCAGGGGCAACCGATCGCCGCGGCCGGCAGCGTGCGCGCCTCGGTGGCCACGGCGGGCGTCGGCGCGGGCGCCGGCCCGACGGTGCCGAGCCCTGCGCTAGGCGGTCCGGCGCTGATCGTGAGCCAGCCGACGACCCCGATCGAGTCGCCGCTGGTGAACCGGCGGGGGGCGACGCCGCGGGAGCGGCGGGATCTGCCGCGCCGCGTCGCCGACCGCTCCGTGGCGATGCGGCGGGCGGCCGGGTCGTCCGGCCTCGGCTGGCTGTGGCTGCTGATTGCGATCGCGGGCGGTGCCGGCGGCGCCTTCTATTACTACAGCAAGCGCGGGTTCGCGCCGTTCGCGGCGGCCGCGACCGATTCGGCCGCGGCCGCTTCCGATTCCGCCCGGATCGCCGACAGCCTCCGCACTGTGCTGCCGCCCTCCGACTCGGCGTCGGCCGGCTCGGCGCCGAGCGCTCCGCCTGCCGTCGACTCCGCTCCGCGCTCGGCCGCGCCGGCGCCGGCCCCCGCCCCCGCGCGGCGTACAGGGCCGCAACCGACCCGGAAGCCCCCGGCCGCGGTGAGCCCGGGCGACAGCGGCAGCATTCGCCTGGTCGGTCTCCCGCGCGGTTCCACCGTGATGATCGACGAGCGCCCGGTCCAGGACCCGACCACCCGCCTCTCCGCCGGTCCGCACGTGCTGGCCATCTCCGCGCCGCGGTTCAATTTCTTCACCGATACGGTCGTGATCCGCGCGGGTGACACGCTCCAGCTCACCCCCGAGCTGCTTCCGATCGGCGCCGCGGCGCAGGCCTCGCCCGACACTGGGCCGACGGCGCCAGTCGCGTCCGCCCCCGCCCCCGCCCCCGCCTCCGATCCTTGCGCCCCCGGCGCCGGGTACAACCGGGACGGCTCCTGCTTCGACGAGCGGCCCAAGCCCGTGAACCCTCCGTTCGTGCCGTTGCCGGACGGTGTGACCGGCACGCCCCGGCCGTCGCTGTTCTGGGTGAAGGTCTCGTCCGAGGGCCGAACGGTGGACATCCGGCGCCTTCGGCCGTCCGACGACGCGGTGTTCGACCAGGCCGCCCACGACTTCGTCTGGACCGTCGCATGGAATCCGGCCCTGAAGGACGGGGCGGCGGTGGAGGCGTGGACCCAGATGCTCTTCCCACCGCAGCCTCAGCCGTAACAGCCACCCCTGCCCGACATCCATCCCACCGCCTTCATTGCGCCGACCGCAGCCGTCATGGGTGACGTGACGCTGGGGGCGGAGTCGAGCATCTGGTACGGCGCGGTGCTGCGGGGCGACATGGCCCCGATCGTCATCGGGTCGCAGACCAACCTTCAGGACGGCACCATGGTCCACGTGGACGAGGACGTCCCCTGTCGGATCGGCTCGCGGGTCGGGGTAGGGCACCGGGTGATCCTCCACGGCTGCACCGTGGCGGACGAATGCCTCATCGGGATGGGTGCCATCCTGCTCAACAACGTGAGCATCGGGACCGGGAGCGTGGTGGCCGCCGGGGCGGTGTTGCCTGAGGGGATGCAGGTGCCGCCGCGGTCGCTGGTGATGGGGGTTCCCGCCCGGATCGTGCGGCCGGTGGACGAGCGATTGGCTCAGCGGATCGCGGGCACCTGGTCGCACTACGTGGAGCAGGCCAAGGCCCACCGAGCCGGCAGGTATCCGCTCCATCCTGCAACGCGTTAGTCGGGGCATTCACCTCGGAGGAGCGATGCGTCGGGCCTGGCTGCTGCTGGCATTGATCGGCTGCGATGGGAACACTGGACCAACGGAATCCGCGGCCGCGGTGGAGGTGATCGCCGGCGCCGACCAGCGCGCCCCCGTCACCACCGAGCTGCCGGAACCCGTGGTCGTCCGCCTCGTTGACGCCCAGGGGCGGGCCGTGGCCCGTCATCCGGTGAGCTTCGTCGTGGTCGAGGGCGAGGGGAGTGTGGTTGCCGAGACCGATCGAACCGACGGGGACGGCGAAGCACGAGCGCACTGGACGCTCGGCACGGTTGCAGGCTCCCAGGTGATCGAGGCGCAGGCGATAAATCAGCAGACCGGCGAGCCGATCGTCGTCACCCGACTGACGGCGGTCGCCGATCCGGGGCCGGTCGCCGCTCTCATCCAGCCGACCACCAGGCACATTTCGTTTCTCCGAGACTCCGTGGAGATCCATCCGCAGTGGGTTCGGGCGGTGGACGTCTACGACAATGACGTGGACGGTGCCGAGTTCCAAGTATCCGCTCCCCTGACGATCGCCGTGGAGGGGACCGTGATTGTCGGCCTGGAGGAAACCGTGGATACCGTGACGGTGACCAGCGGTCTGCTGGAGGCGAAGTTCCAGCTCACCGTACTCCGGCGGCTCACGGATTTGGCCGGAGGCCGCGGATCCTGGTCCTGCTCGGGCAGCTTCCAGACCACCCTCGGCGATGATGAGGTCACCGTCACCCGAGCGGCCACGGCCTTCGTGGTGGATTCGATCTTCCATGACCACTTCTGGGCCACCTCGACCATCACGTATACTCTGGAAGACGAGAGCACTCGCATCATCGAAGGCCTGGAGGCCGTGGTCTTTCTCCTGGACCAGGAACCGCTGGTCCTCGGTTTCAGCGACCCCATCGGGCGGGCGACCGCCGTATCGCAGTCTCCCCTGACCTACGTCGGCGGCCCGACCTGTCCGGGGTGGCAGCTGACCTCGTTCGAGCCCTGGACGCTGATCGTGGGAGTGACGACGGCGGGCCGCTAAACGATCCACATTCTTGCACTTTGTCCACATCCCACACACCAGCAGAAACCCGATTATTTTTGTGATGTGGGAATCAAAATCGCACGCAGTGACGCGGCTTTTCGGCGCTATTGTGCGCCCAGTGGCGCGGGCCTAGTTTGGCCATCCGCGCCACTTTCGTCTCATCCATCTGCCAAGCGGGGAGCACTATGAAATCGTCCACCCCACGGGACGCCGTTCAACTATCGCCCAATGCCGTCACGGTACTCGAGAAGCGGTACCTGATGAAGGACGACGGCGGCAAGCCGGTAGAGGGACCCAGCGACCTGTTCTGGCGGGTGGCCCGCACCATCGCGGAGGCCGAGCGGAAGTACGGGGCGAGCGACAAGCAGGTGGAGCAGGCGGCGCAGGAGTTCTACGACATCATGGCCCGGCGGCTGTTCATGCCGAACTCGCCGACCCTGATGAACGCCGGCCGGCCGCTGGGCCAGCTCTCCGCCTGCTTCGTGCTGCCGGTGGAGGACGCGCTCTCCAACGGCAAGAGCGGGATCTACGACACCCTCACGGCGATGGCCCTGGTGCACCAGTCGGGCGGCGGCACCGGGTTCAGCTTCTCCCGTCTCCGGCCCAAGAACGACATCGTCCGGTCCACCATGGGCGTGGCCTCGGGCCCGGTCTCGTTCATGAGCCTGTTCGACGCCTCGACCGACGTGGTGAAGCAGGGCGGCACCCGCCGCGGCGCCAACATGGGCATCCTGCGGGTGGACCATCCCGACATCATGGAGTTCGTCACCTGCAAGGACGACACGACCAAGATCACCAACTTCAACATCTCGGTCGCGGTCACCGACAAGTTCATGGAGGCGGTGGACAGGGACGAGCCGTACGACCTGATCCACCCCAAGACCGGCAAGGTCACCGGCCAGCTCCGGGCCCGGATGGTGTGGGAGCGGATCATCCACGGCGCCTGGAAGACGGGCGAGCCGGGCGTGTTCTTCGTGGACAAGGCCAACTACTACAATCCGGTCCCCCACCTCGGCAGCTACGAGGCGACCAACCCCTGCGGCGAGCAGCCCCTCCTCCCGTACGACGTCTGCAACCTCGGCTCCATCAACCTCGGCGCTTTCGTGAAGGATGGTGCGATCGACTGGGACCGCCTCCGCCGCGTCATCCAGATCTCGACCCACTTCCTCGAGAACGTCATCGACGCCAACCAGTATCCGCTGGACGAGATCACCGACCTGGCCCAGCACATCCGCCGCATCGGCCTCGGCGTCATGGGGCTGGCCGATCTGTTCGTGCGGCTGGGCGTCGCGTACGACTCCGACGAGGGTGTGGAGCTGGGGCGGAAGATCCAGCAGTTCGTGGACGAGGAGGCCAAGAAGGAGTCCGAGCGGCTGGCCGAGATCCGCGGCCCGTTCCCGGAGTGGGAGCAGAGCATCTGGGGGCCCGACGAGATGGCCGCCCGCGGCCCGGACGGCGAGCGGGTCCGGCCGATGCGGAAGCTCCGGAACTGCAACGTCACGACCGTGGCGCCGACCGGCACCATCTCCATCATCGCCAATTGCAGCTCGGGCATCGAGCCGCTCTTCGCGGTGGCGTTCATGCGGAACCAGGCCGGCGTGCTGATGCCGGACGTGAACGAGGACTTCGTCGCCATCGCGAAGAAGGAAGGGTGGTATTCCGAGGACCTGATGCGGCGGATCGCGGAGGCGGGGCACATCGACTTCATCGAGGTGCCGGACAAGTGGCGCCGGGTGTTCGTCACCGCGAACCACATCAAGCCCGAGTGGCACATCCGGATGCAGGCGGCGTTCCAGGAGTACAACGACTCCGCGATCAGCAAGACCTGCAACTTCGCCAACGACGCCACGGAGGAGTACGTCGAGGAGATCTACCGCCTGGCATACAAGCTCAACTGCAAGGGCGTGACCGTCTACCGCGACGGCAGCCGGGACATGCAGGTCCTCTCGACCGGCAGCACGGCGAAGAAGGTCCACGACCAGGCCATTTCGAGCGGCAAGTCCGAGGCGCGGGCGGACCTGGCGGCGGGGCAGGCGGCGGCGAGCCGGGCTGTGGCCGACCTGCACGGCGAGCTGGCCGAGGTGCGGGCGGAGAACCAGCGGCTCAAGAAGGCGATGCAGGACCTCGAGGCGGAGAACCTCCAGCGGCGGCAGAAGCGCTCGCGGCCGGAGATGCTGCGCGGCACCACGCGCAGGATGGAGACGCCGCTCGGAACCCTGTACGTCAACATCACCGAGGACGACCGGGGGCAGCCGTTCGAGGTCTTCATGAGCCTCGGCAAGGCGGGCGGGGCGCTGATGGCGGACGTGGAGGCGCTGGGCCGGCTCATCAGCCTCGCGCTGCGGTCCGGGATTCCGATGCGCGAGGTGTGGCGCCAGCTCCGGGGCATCAGCTCGGACCGGGTCATCGGCCTGGGGCCGAACAAGGTGCTGTCGGTGCCGGATGCGGTGGGCATCGCGATCGAGCGGTGGATGCTGGAGAAGCAGGGGATCCAGCAGGAGCTGCTGCCGGGTTCCACGCCGCCTGGCGGCATGCCCGCGGTGGACGTGGCGCCGGTGGTGGCGGGGGTGCGGGGGGTGGAGGGGGACTCGGGGGAGCAGATGATGTTCGGGGGGTTGCAGGAGACGCTGTCGGGGGCGTGCCCGGATTGCGGGTCGCAGCTGGAGTATGCGGAGGGGTGCGTGAAGTGTCACGTGTGTGGGTATAGCGAGTGCGGGTGAGCCACCGGCTGCCTCAGGCTGCCTGACTTAGAAGCCTGCACGAGGGGGAATCGTGCAGGCTTCTTTGCATCTGGGCGATATCGGTCAGGCGCCCTGGCCGTACGCGACCCATCATGTATTTCCGGGTGTGACATCGTCGCGGGGCATTGGCGTTGCTGCACGCAGCGTCATCTTGGCAGGCCTTCGAGCCGCTCTGATAAGGGTCGATCGTGGCGGCAGTTGTTGGTTACCGGGTTGACAGGGTCGGTGGGGCGGAGCAAATGGGAAGCGGGCCCACATGTGGTTTTTGTGGAAGGCGCGTAGGGCCGTGCAGGCTAATAAGAGTTAGGCGTCAGCAAGTACCTCTTCACGAACCAGGACTACATGGATCCTTCAAAGCTTCTGGATTGGATAAAGCTCAAGACCAGATATCTCTTCGCGATAGCTCTCATAGCGGGGATCATCATCTGGAGTCCCGCAGAGTTCGTCGCGGATCTTGGCTTAGTTGACTCCGGGAGCGCTTTCGTACGTGGATAGGAGCCATCTTTATCGCTGCGTCCGTTCTCTGGCTGGTTCACTTCCTCGCGACGGGAACCAATTCGGGAATAGGCAAGTGGGAACAGCGCAAGAACATGAGAGCCATGCGAGAACGGCTTCAGAAGCTGAGCCCTGAAGAGGCCAAGATCCTCGCCGCCTACATTGGCAACCAGACGAGGACCCAGTACTTCGAATTGTCGGACGGCGTCGTGAACGGGCTTGCTGCAGCCTCAGTCCTTTACCGCTCGTCGAATGTGAGTGCCCAGTTCACCACATTCCCGTTCAACATTCAGCCGTGGGCATGGGATTACCTGAACGAGCATCCCGAACTGCTGGAACCATACATGGTGCGCGCGGGGGCGTCGGCGAGCGCCTCATGGGGGCGGAGGGTGTTGTACTCCTGGCGCCAGCAATCGAAGCGGCGCTGTTGCTGGGCGCGGGTCCGCTGGGGTGGCCGGGTGCACTCCCGTTTGAGTGTGAGGTGCATGCGCTCGTGGCGGCCGTTCTGCTGCGGCGAGGCGGGCTCGATGAGATCGGGGAGGATCCCGAGCCGGATCCACCAGACCGCCAGCCCGGAAAGGCGGCCGAGCGCCTGGGTAGCGAAAGGCACCCCGTTATCCGAGCGAATCCGCTGGGGTAGGCCGTAGGTGCGAAAGAGGCGCTCGAAGACCGGTCGGGCCTCAACCAGGCGCGTGCTGGTGAGCGCCTGACAGGCGAGCAACAGGCGACTGCAGCCATCGGCCACGGTGAGCGGGAAGCAATACTGGCCATCGCCGAGCTTGAACTGGCCCTTGTAGTCGGTGGTCCACACCGCATTGGGGGCATCCATCGCAGCGGTGGGCGGGCCGGCCGTCCCGGGGCGGCAGACCCGGCGCCGCGCGGTCACCAGCCCCAGATGCTGGAAGCAGCGGGCGACGGTGGAGCGCACGGGCCACGGCGCCGTCGGCCAGCGCTGGCTCACGACGCGCAGCAACTTCCGCGGCCCCCAGTAGGGATGGCGCTCGTGAGCGTCGAGGAGCCGCTGGAGCAGCACGGGGTCCAGCGCGGTGGGCGAGCGATGCGGCCGCCGCGACCGATCGGTGAGGCCCGAAGCCCCGAAGGCCCGATAGCGCGCCAAGAACTTGTATCCGGTCTTCCGGCTGATCCCGTAGCCGGCACAGAGCTCGGCAATGGGCGCGACGCCACGCAGGGCGTCCTGGATGAATTGCTGGCGGAGCTCCACGGTGACCACCTCCTGCCACGGCATCGGACCCTCCTTGAGGAGTCCGAAACCTGGCGATAGTGTCACCTATGTCCTGCGACTTAAGTGTTACCCATGTATTTAGACCGGACCGGGCTGACGCCTAACCCGCGCATGCAGCCGACGGGCCGGGAGAGGCGCGGGGCGCCGCGCGGGCGGCGCCCTCCGTGAGTGCCGTTAAGGAAGCGTAGGTTTATGCGGGCGCCGGCTTGAGCGCCTGCAGCCGATGCACAAGTCGTTAGGCACGATGCCAATTGCCCATTGCCGCAGGAAGGCTGCGACGGACGAGTCGCCCTGATAGCTTTAGTGCGCACTGGTCGCCGCGCACTATATTCTTACTCTCCCTTCACAACGGGACGACGATGTGACTGCTTCGCTCAGCGAGCAGTTGGCGACCGCACTTGGCTCCGCGGTCGAGCTCGAGCGCGAGCTCGGCGGCGGCGGCATGAGCCGCGTCTACCTCGCCCGCGACCGCCGCCTTGGCCGCCGCATCGTCGTGAAGCTCCTCGCGCCCGACCTCGCCTCGGGAGTCAGTGCCGACCGCTTCGAGCAGGAGATACTGCTCGCCGCAGGTCTCCAGCATCCGCACATCGTCCCGCTCCTGGCGGCTGGAGATGTCGCCGGCCTCCCGTTCTTCACGATGCCGTTCATCGAAGGCGAATCGCTACGCCGACGGCTCGACCAGGGCGGTCCGCTCCCGGTCCCCGAGGCGGTGCGCCTCCTCGGCCAAGTCGCCAGCGCCCTCGTCTATGCCCATGCCCGCGGCCTCATCCACCGTGACATCAAGCCCGACAACGTGCTCCTCTCGTCCGGAGGCGCGATGGTGACCGACTTCGGGGTCGCCAAGGCGCTCAGGGCGGCGACGACGACCTCGGCCACGCCCGCCGCGAGCGGCCTCACCGCCGCAGGCTTCGCCCTTGGTACTCCCGCCTACATGGCCCCGGAGCAGGCGGTCGGCGACCCGGCCACCGATGCCCGCGCCGATCTCTACGCGTTCGGCGCGATGGCCTACGAGTGCTTGACCGGCAGCATTCCCTTCCCGGGACGGAGCGCGCCGGCGATGATCGCCGCCCACCTCACGGAGCCGCCGGCGCCCATCCAGGACCGCCGGCCAGATCTGCCGCCGGCGCTGGCCGCGCTCGTGATGCAGTGCCTGGCCAAGCACCCCGATCAGCGGCCGGCGTCCGCCGAGGCCGTAGTGACGGTGCTGGACAAGGTTCGAAGCGGCGAGCCGGCCACTGGCTCGCGCCCCGCGGGGCAGCGGTACTGGCTCGGCGCCGCCGTCCTCGGGATGATCGCGGTGGTCGCGCTGGTGGCCTTCGTCCTCTCGCGTCGCGCCGCCTCTGACACGTCGGCGCCGTCCGCCACCGCGCCGGCCGCGGTGCGCATCGCCGTGCTCCCGTTCGAGAACATCGGCGATTCCTCCGAGGCCTATTTCGCCGACGGCGTGGCCGATGCCGTGCGCGGCAAGCTCGCCGGACTTCGGAGCCTCGAGGTCATAGCTCGCGGCAGCTCCATTACCTACGCCGGCGGGAAGGCCCGCCCGGCCGACGTGGCCCGGGACCTTGGCGTCCGCTATCTGCTCACCGGGACGGTCCGCTGGGCCAGGCAGGCGGATGGCTTGAGCCGGGTGTTGGTGGCCCCCGAGCTGGTGGCAATGCGTGCCAATGCGGCGCCGGCCACCGAGTGGAGCGAGAGCTTCGACGCGCCGCTCACCGACGTGTTCCGCGTGCAGGCCGACATCGCGGAACGCGTCGCCGAGGCACTCGGGCTCCGGCTGGGCGTCGCGGAGTCGCAGCAGCTCGCGTCGCGCCCGACGTCCGACATCGTCGCTTACGACGCGTATCTCCGCGCGGAAGCCTTCACCCGGCGGTTCGAGACCGGCGATATGCCGGCGACCGACTCAGCGATCAAGTACTACCGCGAAGCGGTGGGCCGGGATAGCACGTTTGCGCGGGCCTGGGCCAAGCTCGCCGGCGCGCAGAGTGTCAACTTCATCAACACGGGCCGCCCCGCCGGTGGTGCCGCCCCCATTCACGCCATCCTCGCACGCGTGGCACGCTTGGCGCCCGACGCTCCGGAAACCGCCTACCTCCGCTCGCAGGTGGCGTACAACGTGGACGCCGACACGGCGGAGGCGTTTGCTACCAGCCGCGCCGCCCTGGCACGGTTTCCTGGAAACGCGGAGATCGTCCAGTTCGCCAGCGTGCTTCAGTTCCAGGTCGGCCGGTTCGACGCCGCGCTGGCATATGCGAAGCGAGGATTGGAGCTGGATCCCAAGTCGACCGCGCTGGTGAGCATGGCCGGGATGTCGGCGGTGATGGCGCGTCGGTATGGCGAAGCCCGTCCGCTATTGGACCGAATGGAGAAATTGCAGCCAGGGAGTCCGGATCCCTGGGGCCTGCGGGTCGCCTCATACCTGGGCGAGGGCGACACCGCAGGTGCGCGCCGGACGCTGCGTGAGGCGCAACACCGACTCTCCACGGATGGGTTCACCCTGGCCGTGGTACGCTGGACAGGCGGAAGCTGGATGCTCGATTCGGCACAACGCCGCATCCTCCTGGCCGCTTCTACAGCCGGCTTCGATGGCTTTCCTATCGGCCCCGCGCTGGCCCACGTCGAGATTCATGACCTCGAGGGTGACAGCGCCGCCGGCCTCCGGTGGGTTGATTCAGCCCTGGCCTTGCTGCCCGCGGTTGAGCGCATGGTGGGAGAGTCGAACCCATTTCCGCCTCTGGTCAGGGCGGGGATATTGTCTCGCAAGGGCCGACACGACAGCGCGGTGGTCAACGCGGTGGAGGCGCTGCGGCGCAGTGATGCTGACCGCATCGGGCACATCGACCCGGGCATACGTCTCGGTGCGGCGCAAGTTCTGATGCGGGCGGGCCGGAAGGATGAAGCGGCAGCGCTGCTCGAAGAGGTGCTGCGAATCCAGTACATGGTCTCGGCGGCGTGGCTGGCCGTCGACCCCACGTGGGCGCCGCTCCGAGGCCATCGGGCATTCGATCGCCTCCTGCCGGTCCGGACACCCCCGGAGCGCACAGCTCTTCCGGGCTGAAGCGAAAGACGAGCGCCGCCGGCGAGAACAGCTCCGGCGGCGTTCGCCAGTCCGTGATCACCGAACCGAGAAGTGCAGCTCCTGATCGGGCGCCTGCGCCTTCCACACGCAGATCACCTTGTCGCGAACCGTCGCGAGCCCCGGACCCGTGGACGACAGCGCGTCCTTGATTGGCACCGTTCCCACGAGATGGACCCCGCGGAAGAGCCACACCGCGTCATCCCCCGGCTGCCCCTTGTAGGCCACGATGAGCTGACTCTCCGTGGATGCCACGGCCGGATGATGCGAGGTGTTCAGCGGCTCCCCGGACGCGTCGAAATCGCCGCCCCTCGCGAACGAGGTGAGCGTTGTCACCGGCTGGCCCGGCAGCCAGCCCGTCGCGCCGCCCGGCAGGCGTGCCACGAAGATCCTCGTGTCCGTGCCCATGCCCTTCCAGCAGAGGATCAGGTCGTCGCCGAAAGGGGCCAGCGCCGGCGCGTGCGTGGTGAAGACGTTCGGAATCACCTTCACCGGGGCCCACCCTCCGTTCGCCCACGAGCTCCAGAGGACATGCTCGCCGGTCGCGGCCTTCCAGACCATGTGGACCCGGCCCTGGAACTCCGCCACGGCCGGACGCGCGTTGGACGAGTGGCCCTCCAGGCGCTCGATCGTCGCGAACGACGAGCCGTTGAAGCCGCGCGCGTAGAACAGGCGCTCGTCCGATCCCTCCCCCTTCCACGCCAGAAAGAGATCGTTCGGCGACGGCGAGCCGGAGCTGCGGTAACCCGTGATCGCGGGCCCGTGTGACGACCGGATGCCGGGCAGCGGGATCTGCGGTCCCCAGCTCAGGCCGTCGTCCTCGGAGGTGGAGATGTGGACCTGCGAATGACCCTCGACGCCCTTCCAGACCATGTGCACTCTGGTGCTCGCCTGCTGGAAGGACATGTTGTGCGTGGTCGTGAGGGCTGGGCCGTCGGACGACGCCCGGTTGTCCGGAAACCGGCGCACCGGCGTCCAGCCGTACATGTCGAGCAGCGTGTTCCTCGTGTCCTCGTCGAGCGGGCCGCGTCTGGCCTGGAAGGGGAACATGGTCGAGCCGTTCACGCTCGAGTGCGTCAGGCCGAGCACGTGGCCCACCTCGTGTGTGGTCACCGCGGCCAGCCGGTCACGCTCCCATTTCTCGGCGCTGTCGAACCGCACCCGGCCCCGCTCGTCCGCATCGGGGTAGCCCGCCGTGGCGAGGGTGCCACCGGGGACGCCGTGCTTGAGGTTCTTGTCTGCGCTGAATGAGAACCGGATATCGCCGCCCCGGGCCACCCGGGTGAAGCGGAAGAAGGAAGGAAGGGCATCGGACCAGGGCGCCAGCCCGTCTTCGATCGCCTGAATGAGGGTGAAGACCGGGTCGATCCACTGGGCACCCCTCCGGCTGACGCTCCAGGTGAGATCGCCCCGCTCCATCCGGCCTCTCGGCACCCCGGACACCAGGAGCCGCTGCCCGTCCGCCACCCCGCAGAAGCGCCCGTCGAGCGCCACCGTGATGGCGTTGATCAGCTCCTCGTCGTCCTCCGGCACCGGCGCCGCGACACGCTCGCCTCGGGCCCGCTGGAGGGCCAGATAAGCCTCTACCAGCGACTCCCGGTCGCCCGGGAGCGGACCCGTGGTATAGCCCAGTTGCTCCAGCCGCGAGCCGATCGCGGTGTAGGCCTCGGTCTGGAGGGCGGTGCCCTGACCGAGACGATCGATGGGGTAATGCATGCGTGCCTCCTCGCGTATTTGATATGTCGGATTGGGACCTGCTTGGAGATACGCCCGGAATGCCCTCGGGTTGCCGCATCGTTCGCGAGCGATGTGGTCGGACGGTCGAGCGCTACGGCGCTACCATCGACCGCACTCGCCACAACGACGGCCGCTTCACCCGGTTACGCGACGGCGGAACGCGGATGAACGGACGCATGGGCGACCAGTTCGACCGCTATCGCCGGATCACCGAGGCCTCGGATCGGTTATCGGACCGCTTCGCCGAGTCTCGCGCCTGCTCGCGGCTGAAGACGATGGCCCGGCCCGGCGGATCGATCGCTCTCGTCGAAAAACGGGCGATATGGCGAATCAGACGATCGCGCCCATGTCATCGACGATCGCTGGAGCCGCCCGTTCGATCGACCGCGCCGTGCGTTCGAGCGCTGGCGAGGTTTGTCGAGCGCTGGCGAGGGATTGTCGAGCGCTCGCGAGCCTGTTCGGGAGGCCTGAATGGATTTTCGCCGTATCGACTGGAGGTGATCGGACGAGCCGGCCTCCCTGGCGCCGTCAGCGGCCAAGGGTTAGCGTATCGTCGGGAGAAGGAAGCAGGCAGCTTGGCGTAGCTCGGCTGCTCCTGCGAGTTGCCCTCCCATCCTGGTCAACTGGGTTCGACTCCCGCACCGTTCTGTCCTGAGAGGCCGGCTTCGCGGCAGCAGAGCACTTGCCCTGTGGGTTCAGGCCCCCGCAAGTGCCCTGTGGTCTCTCAGGGCGGGACACCCCTCCACTCCTCTTACCTATTATGGAACTCCTCTGGCTCGGTCTGCTCGTCGTCGTCCTCGGCGCGCTCGTCTACTCGCGACTCTTCGCAGCCGTCACCGTCTATGAGTACGAACGTGGGCTGCGGTTTCATCGCGGCCGGTTCGACCGCGTGCTTGGCCCGGGTCTGTACCGGTACATGCCGCGGTACACCAGGATTCAGCGGGTGGACGTGCGTCCCACCCAGGTGGCGGTGCCCGGCCAGGAGGTCTTGAGCGCCGACGGGGTCGCCGTCAAGGCAAGTGTGGCCGCCACCTACCGGATCGCCGCGCCCGAGCGCGCCGTGCTCGAGACAGGGGACTCCCAGGCGGCCATTTACGCGGCGCTCCAGCTCGCCCTGCGGAGCGCGATCGGCGCGCTGCCGGTCGAGGAGTTGCTCGCCAGGCGCGCCGACATTTCCTCCGGCCTCAAGACAGCGACCGTGGAGCCCCTGCGGCTGATCGGGATCGAGCTACAGGAAGCTGCGCTGCGCGACATCACGTTCCCCGGTGAGCTGAAGAAGATCTTCACCCAAGTGGTCAAGGCCCGTCAGGAGGGGCTTGCCGCACTGGAGAAGGCTCGCGGCGAGACGGCGGCGCTGCGGAATCTCGCGAATGCGGCGCAGATGGTTCAACGCAGCCCGGCGCTGATGCAGCTGCGCCTGCTGCAGGTGCTGGGGCAGCAGGGCGGCAACACGGTTGTTCTGGGGCTTCCCAATGCGACCGCCATCCCGCTGCGCGACGCCGGCCGGGAGCCGCTCCCGCCGCCGGAGGCCGGCGACAGTGGATCGGAAACGTGATCGGCACCCTCGCGCGCCATCTCGGCGCGGTCCTCGCCATCCTGCTGACGAGCATCTCCTCCACGCTCGGAGCCCAGCAATCCACCGTTGATCCCGGCACTGCGCCGTTCGTCGCCGTCCCCGCCGGTCTCGTCGCGATCACCCACGTGCAGCTGATCGACGGGAGCGGAACCCCCGCGAGGCCCGACCACACGGTGATCCTGCGAGGCGACCGCATCGAGGCCGTTGGGCCCTCGGCGGGCGTGGCCGTGCCGCCGGGTGCGCGAGTTCTCGAGCTCCGCGGCCACAGCGTGCTCCCGGGCCTGGTCGGATTGCACGAACACACCTACTTCGGCGGCGTGGGGCAATTCACCGATATGCGCGTGTCCGCGCCGCTGCTCTACCTCGCGCTCGGCGTGACGACGGCGATGACGGCAGGCAGCCGCTCGCCCGAGTTCGAGCTGGAGCTGAAGCGCCGGGTGGATCAGGGCGAGATCCCCGGCCCGCGTTTCCACGTCTCGGGTCCGTACCTCGACATCGCGGCCGGCGGTCCGGTCAACCGGGTGGCCGTCACCACGCCGGCGGAGGCGCGGCGCGTGGTGGCCGGCTGGGCGGGGCGCGGAGTCACCTGGTTCAAGTTCCTGGGTGGCGCGTCGCGCGCGGTGATGGGGGCGGCGGTCGAGGAGGCTCACGCGCGCGGCCTCAGGGTCACCGGCCATCTCTGCTCCGTCACCTTCACCGAAGCCGCCGCCCTCGGCATGGACGCGCTCCAGCACGGCTTCATCACCAACAGCGACTACGTGCCGGGCAAGCGCCCGGACGAGTGCCCCGAAGGCAACATGAAGGTCCAGGCCGACGTGGACCTCGCGAGCCCGGCGGTGCGCGGGAGCATCCGGAAGATCGTGGCCGGCGGCTCGGCCGTCGTCTCGACCCTCGGCGTCTACGAGACCTTCGATCCCGAGCGCGCGCGCCTCGATCCCGACGCAATGGCGATGCTGGCGCCGGCGACCCGCCGGGAGGTCGAGGAGAACCACGGCCGAATCGCCGCGCGCGGCTTCACGGTGCCGACCCGACTGCTGAAGAAGATGATGGAATGGGAGCGGATGTTCGTGGCCGCGGGCGGGCTGCTCGGGGCGGGGTCCGACCCGTGGGGTACCGGGTACCTGCCCGGGTTCGGCAACCTGCGGAACTACGAGCTGCTGGTCGAGGCCGGCTTCAGCGCCGAGCAGGCGGTCCAGATCATGACCCTGAACGGCGCGCGGATACTCGGCGTGGACCGCGAGCTCGGCTCGGTCGCCCCGGGCAAGCTGGCCGACCTCGTGGTCATCCGGGGCGATCCGATCCGCGCGCCCGGAGAGATCAAACGGGTGGTGACGGTATTCAAGGGCGGGGCAGGGTACGATTCCGGCCGGCTGCGCGCGGCGGCGCGCGGCAAGGTCGGAATTGAGTAGCGCCGCCTCAGGTGACCAGGGTGACGACCTCCCCCACGCTCAGCGAGTTCAAGGAGACAGTGCGCGAGGCGTTCGGGTACCTCGAACGCGAGTTTGCGTTTCATGAAGTGGTGCCGCCGGCGACTCTGCTCGAGGGGAACCCATTCGTCGTCTGGTTCGTGAATGCGACGACTTTGGTGCAGGTGGAAGGAGTCGGCTGGGGCTTTGCGGCTCAAGTGCTCCTCGGGCCGGCAGCCGGCAGGCATGAGCGGCAAGCCGACGTCCCCCTGTGGGCGATCATCAAGGACCGGGCACCCGACCTGTACGAACAGTCCGCCAGGGCACCGGGTCAACTTGGCGCTATTCGTCACTACGCTCGTGCTCTTCGGGAGACGGCCAGTGATGTTCTTACAGGCGACTTCGGGATCTTTGCTTCCGCGCGGGCGGCGGTCGATGCGGAAGCGGCCCGGCAGAGACTCCGTGAGAATGAGGAGACGCGAGACCGAATCAAGAGCGCCGCAGTGAGCGCAGCCACCGACGCATTGCACAGGAGAGATTACGGGAGTGTCGTCGAGCTCCTGGCGCCGCACATCGAGCGCCTTACTCCTGCGGAGCGTGCGAGGCTCGACTACGCACGCGCACGTCTTGGTCGTGATGGCGGCGCTGTCTGACCTCTCGCCCAACCGCCCTCAGGTTCGTGTGCGGGCCGTCACTTCGGGTGCTTGCATGGCGCACGATATTGACCCGGGCTGTCCCGACCCCATCCGGGATCACCTATGGCCGGCGTGCATCACATTTCGTCCTCAGCCTGGCTCCTCCTCGCCATCGGCGGCTTGAGCACCGCCTGTGGAGGTGGGGATCTTGTCCTGCCGAATAACGAACGCACCCTAGCCATCGAGGTCGTGGACGGCGACGGGCAGCTCGGTCGGGTCGGGGCCTCGCTGCCCGACCCAGTCGTGGTCGAGGTGACTGACGATAGAGGCGAGCCGGTCGAGGGAGCCACTGTGGAGTTCGCCCTGACCTCCGCCGGCGATGGCGCCGGGGTGACGCCCTCCTCGGTCCGTACCGGTGCGAGCGGCCGCGCACAGGCTCACGTCCAGCTCGGCGACAAGATTGGCGTGCAGACTGGGGAGGCGAGGGTCGCCCTGGCAGGGGATACGGGACCCAAGGCTACCTTCTCGGCGCTCGCCGAGTCGGAAGGGAACGGGTCACCCAGGGCGGACTTCGGATGGAGTTGCGACGACCTGACCTGCCAGTTCACCGACGCCAGCACCGACGCCGACGGCAGCGTGACGGCTTGGGCCTGGCGGTTCGGCGATGGCAGCACCTCGACAGAGCGGCAGCCGAGCCACACCTACGCCGAGCCCGGCACCTACACGGTTCGGCTCGAGGTGACGGACGATCAGGGCGCGACCGACCAGTTGACCGACGAGGTCACGGTCACCGCCGCGGCGACGCCCCCGACGAATCAGCCGCCGCGTGCCGATTTCGACGTCGATTGCGATGACCTGACCTGTACCTTCACCGACCGGAGCACCGACGGGGACGGCCACATCCAGAGCCGTAGGTGGAGCTTCGGCGACGGCGCCACTTCGGACGAGCCGAACCCTTCGCACACCTACGCGTCCGGGGGGCGTTATGACGTAACCCTCACGGTGACCGACGACGACGAAGCCGAGGACACGCAGACTCGTTCGGTGGAGCCCGAGGAGCCTTCGCCGCCGCCGCCACCGCCACCGCCACCGCCGAACGAACCGCCCCGGGCCGAGTTCGAGGTGACTTGCCAGGATCTGCAGTGCGCCTTCGTGGACCGGAGCAGGGACAGCGACGGTAGTGTCGTAAACTGGGCGTGGGACTTCGGCGACGGCGCCACCTCGACCGAGCGGAACCCGTCGCATGTGTACTCGGCGCCGGGACGCTTCAATGTCCTCCTGATCGTGACGGACGATGACGGGGCTGCCGATGCCGAGAGCCGCACCGCGGAGCCCAAGGCGCCGCCATCGCCGGAGCCCAACAAGCCGCCGCGTGCCGATTTCGACGTGCACTGCGATCACCTCACCTGCAGCTTCACCGACAAGAGCAAGGATGACGACGGCACCATCGTGAGCTGGAGCTGGAGCTTCGGCGACGGGAGCACCTCGAGCGACCCGAGTCCGACCCATACGTACTCGGAGAAGGGCCGCTATGAGGTGCTGCTGACGGTGACCGACGACGACGGGGCCACCGATACACGGTCGAAAGACTCGGATCCGAAGGACTGATTCGCTTACTTCAGCGGGACACCGGGGCACTATCAGGCGACCGGCGCGGGCCGACGGGCCGCCGCATTCTCCAGTCGTGAGGCCGTCTCCGCTCCGAACCCCGCCAGCGCCGCCCGCCCGAGCACGACGAACATCGCCAGGACGATCAGCTGGGTAACCGCGAACGGCAGCTCCCGCTGCGTGGGCGCCAGCGCCCGGAGAGCCGGGGTGTGCTGAAAGAGCTGGGCGACGAGGACGAAGGCGTTCAGGTACAGCGCCGCCACCGCGCCGACCACGTAGATCGTCCTCCAGCGTCCCGCCAGCCGCTTCCCGTAGAGCGCGAGGAACACGACCGGCAGGATGAGGAGGGAGACGATCCCGACCCAGTGGGAGGGCAGGAATCGCGGGACCGGGAAGCCGAAGCCGCTGATGTTGGTGAGCACGGTCGTGACGAGGAAGGTGGCGGTCCACCCACCCAGGTGGCGGCCGGAGATCAGGGCCCCGACCACGACGAGCCCCGCGACCAGGCCGACCACACTTACCAGGACATGCAGCAGCGTGAAGGTGGTGATCTCGAGGCCGAGGGTCATGTCGCCTCCTATGTCTATTGGCCCGCCGATCGCACGAACGTGCCGATGTGCTCCGCGCATGCGACCGGATACTCGTGGTCCGACCTGCGCTGTTGATCGAGAATGCTCAGGAAGATGCACTGCGGGATGTTTCCCGCAAGCAGGGCGCAGCGGTCGTCCAGCCCACTCTCAGCATGCGTCACGCCGACAGCGAGGAAACCGCATACATCCAGGCAGCGTTGGAGAGCAACCCGACGGCTTCGCTCAGCGTCTGGACCAAGCCATTCGCCTCCTGGCTGCCGGCAAGGTGCTTGGACCGAAGTAACAGTCTTGCGCCCGGCGTCAGCCGCGATACATAAGGGTGATGCACGAGCACGTCACCCTCATGCCGCCCGAGGTGCGGGCGCCGACCGCTCGAGGGGTCTCGGGCAGCCTGCCGGCCGACCTGCTGAGCCAGGCCGCCGCGCGGCTCCGCGTGCTCGCGCTCCTCTACGCTTCCGTCTTCTTCATGGCGGGCGTCCTGCCGGCCCTGGTGTTCGACCGGGCGCTGTTCCTCGGGAGCCTCGTGCAATGGGTCCCCAGTGCCATCGGGATCGCGGTGGCGCTGCTCCTGGCGCTGGTGATCCGGAGCCCGCGGGTGTCGCTGCCCACGGCGATGGGCCTCGGCCTGGCCTTCGAGATCGTCAGCAGCTACGCGATCGCCGCCGCGGAGTTCGCCGACCCGATGGCGCTCGAGACCCATCGCGGCTTCCTCGGGCTCTCCTGGGTCGCCGTCTGGGTCGTCCTGTTCACGGTCGTCGTGCCCACCTCCCCGCGGCGCGCCGTCCTCGCCGCCCTGGCCTCGGTCAGCGCGGTCCCCGTGGTCATCGGCCTCGTCCTCGCGTCCGGCCGAGTCTCGGTCCGGCTGGACCCGGCGATGTTTTTCCTCGGTGTGGTGTTTCCCTACCTGCTCGTGGTCGCCATGGCGTACGTCGGTGCCCGCGTCGTCTATAACCTTGGCACCGAGCTCAAGCGCGCCCGGGAGCTGGGGAGCTACCGCCTGGAGGCCAAGCTGGGGCAAGGGGGGATGGGCGAGGTGTGGCGGGCCCGGCATCGCATGCTGGCCCGGCCCGCCGCGATCAAGCTGATCCGACCCTCCTTCGCCGGCGGCGGGGCCGGCGCGGTCTCGGCCGACGCGGCGCGGCGATTCGAGCGCGAGGCGCAGGTGATCGCGCGACTCCGCTCGCCGCATACCGTGGATCTCTTCGATTTCGGAATCGCCGAGGACGGCTCGTTCTACTACGCCATGGAGCTGCTGGAGGGCCTCGATGCCGACGCCATGGTCCGGCGTTTCGGCCCGGTGCCCGCCGAGCGGGCGATCCACGTGCTTCGCCAGGTGTGCCACTCGCTGTCGGAGGCGCAGTCGTGCGGCCTGGTGCACCGGGACATCAAGCCGGCGAACATCTTCCTCTGCCGCTATGGGGAAGAGTACGACTTCGTGAAGGTGCTGGACTTCGGGATCGTGGGGCAGGTGCGCACCCCGGAGGAGGGCGGCACTCTGCACACGGGTGACAACGCGCTTCACGGTACGCCGGCGTTCATGGCCCCGGAGCAGGCGATGGGGATCGAGGTGGACGGGCGCGCCGACATCTATGCGGTCGGCTGCGTGGCCTGCTGGCTGCTGACCGGCCAGTTCGTGTTTGCCGCGGAGACTCCCGTGGGGCTGCTCCTTCAGCACGCCCAGGCTCCGCCCGCGCCTCCCTCGGCCAGGACGCAGCTGCCGATCCCGCCGGCGCTCGACGACCTCGTGCTCTCCTGCCTGGCCAAGGAGCCGGCGGATCGGCCGCAGTCGGCGAGAGAGCTGTCGCTTCGGCTGGCCGAGGTGGAAGGCGGGAGCGCCTGGACCGAGGACCGGGCGCGCGCGTGGTGGGCGGCCCATCGACTCCCGTAGTGGCGCACCGACGTGTGGTGCGACATCCTTCAGCCTGTCCCGAGCCATTTCCCAGGTATCATAGACACTGTCGCTCCTCGCATCATGCTCATTGCCACGCTCGTGGCGCTTCAGATCGGGAGCCATCCGATCGACTCCGTTCCGATCCGCCACATCACCCAGCTGGTGCACACCACGTGGACGCCCAAGGCAGGTGCGGCCCAATCGGTATTCGTGAGCTGGCGCAGACCACCGACGGGTACATCTGGATCGGCTCGTTCTTCGGACTGTGGCGTTTCGATGGTGTCCGGTTCGTTCGGTATACCCCCCTGGGTGGTGATTCCATCCCGGACGGCGCGATCCTTCGACTGCTGGCGACCCGGGATGGAAGTCTCTGGATGGTCGGGGGGCGCAAAGGACTGGTGATTCGCCTGCGTACCGGACGGGTCGGCACCTTCGGCCACGCCGAGGGCCTGCCGGCGGCCATGGACCTGACGGAGTCCAGCAAGGGCCTGCTGGTGGCCGGAACCCTCGAGGGACTCTTCCGGTTCGTCGGCGGGAAATGGGAAGCCGCGGGCGCTGCCTGGGACTTTCCGGGAAAGCAGGCCCGGGCGGTCTGGTTCGATCGCGACGACGCGCTCTGGGTCGTGACCGAAGACCGGGTCGTCTATCTCCCGGCAGGCGCCTCCCGGTTTCTGGATCCCGGGATCCCGATTGAGTCCGCCCCCCGGGACTGCCGGTTCGCCCAGGAGAAGGACGGCACGGTCTGGATCTCGGTGACGGGGGAATCGGTGTACACCCTCCGAAAGATCGGCGACCCGGTGGCGAAACGCACCGAGCTACGGATCGATCCCTCCGCGATGATCATCGATCGAAAAGGAAGTCTCTGGGTGGCCTCGGGCAGTGACGGTCTGCGCCGAGTTCCGGAGGTCGCCCGGATCCGTGGGCGCCGGATCGACCGGCTCGGCCCCGAGGCCGAGCGATTCACCATGAAGGACGGTCTGCTGGCCGATATCCCGACCGCCCTGCTGGAAGACCACGAGGGAAATGTCTGGGTCGGGAGCTCGAACGGCCTGGAACGGTTCCGGGAAGGCGCGTTCACACCGATCGTGGCTCTCGCACCGGCCCGTCCGCGTTTCGTCATGGCCGGCCGGGATTCAGCGGTCTGGACCGGGGCGTACAATCACGGATCGTTGCAGCGCTTCGGTCCGCGCGGTCAGGCCGTGCTGCATCCCGGCTTCTATACCAGGACTATCGCCCAGGATTCATCGGGTAGGATCCTGGTCGTCGACGACCGCCGGATCCTGCGCTTCGAGGGGAGGCGGTTCGTCCCGGTCCGGCTGCGTCCCCGCACCGCGCGGGCTCTCTACAATCTTGCGATCGATCCGGCCGGAACGGTCTGGGTCTACAGTGAAGAGCTAGGACTGCTGCGGCTTGCCGGCGACAGCCTGGTCCAGGTGGCCGAGCTCGAAGAGTCGGTAAACCGCAGCGGCCAGCCATTCAGCGACAGCAAGGGAGCGATCTGGGTGGCGCAAACGAACCGAGTTGCCCGTTATGCCGAGGGGCGGCTCACGCTGTACGGGAAAGAGCAGGGGATCGGTGGATTCGTCTACGGGTTCTTCGAGGATCGCGCCGGAACGATCTGGACAGCCACTGCCGACGGCTTGAGCAAGTTCGAAGGCGGCGGATTCCGGACCTTGAAGCGGAAAGGCGCCATCCCGGGTTACCACGTATACGGTCTGGCCCAGGACGACGATGGCGCCTGGTGGCTCGCGACCCTGCCCGGCATCCTCCGGCTCGCACCCGGGGAGATCGAGCACGCGTTTGCCGACTCCACCTACATGCCTCACTACAGGGCCTTCGACGAGTCCGACGGCATGATCGGGGCGCTGGTGAAGGGGTATTGGGGTCCGGTCCTGGCCAAGTCGGGAGACGGGAAGATCTGGGTGGCTACCGACAGTGGCCTCGCCAGCATCGATCCCAGGGTGATTCCTCTGGCCAAGCCCCCGCCCGTGAGCCTCGAGGTGGTCCGGGTCCGCGGGCGTGAGCTGGCGATCTCGGAGGGCGCGGAGCTACCCCCCAACACCGGCGACATCGAGATCGACTACACCTCGCTGACCTTCGGCACACCGGAGCGCATCCGGTTCCGTTACCGGCTCGAGGGGGTTGATCCCGCCTGGCGCGACGTCGCAGACCGCCGGCGGGCGTACTACACAGGGCTCGGGCCCGGCTCCTATCGCTTCAGGGTGACGGCCAGCTATGGCGACGGTATCTGGAACGAGGCCAGTGCCGGCTGGAGCTTCCGGGTTCTGCCGGCGTGGTACGAGACCATCTGGTTCAGGGGGCTGGTCGTCCTCGCGATCGGCGCGCTCGGCGGCGCGCTGGCGGTGTGGATTCAGCGCGGCCGGCATGCCCGCGCGCAGCAGGCCCTGGAGGACAAGTATGAGGCGACGCTGGCCGAGCGGGCCCGTATCGCCCATGACCTGCACGACACGCTGCTGCAGGGGTTCGCTGGCGTGACCCTGCAGCTCCAGACCGTCGAGCTCGATCTTCCGCACCGGCCGGCCGCCGCGGCCGAGACGGTGCTCCGGGTGCAGCGGCTGGCCCACGCGGCGATGCGCGAGGCCCGGGAGCGCGTGTGGGACCTGCAGCACACCGAGCTCGGCAGCGACGACCTGCCGACGGCGCTCGAAGCGATGGCACGAGAGCGGACGGCGGGCACCGCGATCGACGTGTCCGTCACCACCGTGGGCGAGCGTCGCCGGCTGACGCGATCCTTGGAAGACGCGGCGTTTCGCATCGGGCGTGAGGCGGTGGTCAACGCGGTGAAACACGCCGGCGCCCGGCGGATCGAGGTCCGGTTCGAGTTCGATCCGACCAGGCTGCGGCTCGAAGTGCGCGACGACGGAGGCGGGTTTACCCCCGAGCAGAGCGACGATGCCAGGCGGAAGGGGCACTTCGGATTGAGCGGAATCCGCGACCGCGCTGCGCACGCGGGCGGGCACTGCGAGGTGCGCCCCCGGGAGGGCGGCGGCACCGTCGTCGCCCTGGAGCTGCCGCTGCATGCAAGAGGGGAGACACGGCAGCCCTGATTTCTAGTCCGCCATCCAGACAGCCTCACGACACTCCCGCAGGATCTGGTCCGCCTGATCGAGAATCCGGGACAGATCGCCGGCCAGGGGATTCGATTGCCGCTCCAGCGATTCTCGCACTCCATCGATCTGCAGGGTGATCCCCATGAAGCGCTGCAGGAGTGTGTCATGCAGCGCGCGGGCCATCCGGGCCCGCTCCGCCAGCAGCGCTTCGAACCTGGCCTGTTCCATCACTCGAGGCGGATGATCCCGCGCCGGAGCGCGAGTGTCACCGCCTGGGTCCGATCGGCGGCGCCGAGTTTCTGGAGAATGTTCTGGACGTGGATCTTCATGGTTCCCTCGGCCCGGCCGAGGGCGGCGGCGATCTCGGGATTGGACTTTCCCTCCGCCATCAGCCGCAGGACCTCGAGCTCCCGCGGCGTGAGTCCGATGCGGGGGGTGTGCACCGCCAGCTTGGCGGCGATGGCGGGGGGAATCCCTCGAAAGCCCTGGTGGACCTTCCGGATTACCTCGATCAATTCGGTCCGGAGCATGTCCTTGAGCAGATAGCCGCTGGCTCCGGCGGCCAGCGCCTGATAGATGTCCTCGTCTCCCTCGTAGGTGGTCAAGGCAATGATCCGCGCGCCGGGGAACTCCCCCCGGATCGCCTGGATGGCCTCGACCCCGTCCATCACCGGCATCCGCAGGTCCATCAGCACGATTGAGGGCTGGTGGGCGCGGTACTGCTCCACCGCCTCCTCTCCGTCGCCGGCCTCCGCCACGACACGCATGTCGGGCTCCCGCCCGATGACGGCCGCCAGGCCGTCGCGGATCAGTGGGTGGTCGTCCACCGTCAGGATCGTGATCTCGGAAGTCCCTGCCATACAGGAATGGTATCTCGCGTTTCGAGAGCCCGCTTATGCCGATCGGCATAGGCCGCGGCAGCCCGTTGCACCTACGGAAAAACATATCCAGTGGCAGACGCCCGCCGGCGGGCCGCGACCTACTGTTGCTGCACGACGGGAACAACCCGGCATTCGAACCATACGAACAAGGAGCGAGACCATGGGCACGATCATGACGAAGGACGGAACCAGCATCTACTACAAGGATTGGGGAGAAGGACCGGTCGTCACGTTCTCCCACGGCTGGCCGCTGAACGCCGACATGTGGGACGGTCAGATGCTGTTCCTGGCGCAGAACGGCTTCCGCGCCATCGCACACGACCGGCGCGGCCATGGGCGATCCAGCCAGGCCTCGACGGGCAACGACATGAACGGCTACGCCGACGATCTCGCGGCCGTCATCGAAGCCCTGGACCTCAACGACGTCACCCTGGTGGGCCACTCCACCGGCGGCGGCGAAGTGGCCCGGTACATCGGCCGCCATGGAACCAGGCGGGTGGCCAGGGCGGTTCTGATCGCCGCGGTACCACCCCTCTTGCTCAAGACCCCTGCCAATCCCGAAGGCCTGCCGATCGAGGTCTTCGATGGCATCCGCGCGAGCCTCTTTAATGATCGCTCACAGGCCTACCGGGACTTTGCCGGCCCAGTTTTACGGCGCGAACCGGCCCGGTTCCAAGGTCTCCCAAGGGGTCCTGGATCAGTTCTGGCTCTGGAGCATGCAATCCGGGCCTCAAGAGCGCGTATGAAAGCATCAAGGCGTTCTCCGAGACCGATTTCACCGAGGATCTCGAAGAAGTTCGATGTCCCGACCCTGGTGCTTCACGGTGAGGACGACCAGATCGTTCCGGTCAAGAACTCGGCCGGTGAAATCGGCTCGGCTCATCAAGGGCGCGAAGGACATCTACTTCCCGGGCGCGCCGCACGGCATCACGGCCACTCACCAGGATCAGATCAACACCGAGCTGCTCAACTTCCTGCGCGCTCCTTCGGATCAGGCCCGGCCCCGCGCCCGAATGACGGCGGTGGCCGCCGGACGCTAGGAGGCACGATGTCAGCGAATGTGGCGGTGCAGGCCGAGAGCGCGGTCGATCGGATTCGCCGGGCAGCATCCACCGATCCGATAGCGGTGCAGCGCCTCCGCGGCAATCTGAGCCTGATCACCGGAGCGGGAGGTAACGTCGTTCTGCTCGATGATGCCGGGGGTGCGCTGCTGGTGGACAGCGCCATCGACGGTCGTCGGGTGGAGGCCACCGCAGGCTCGCTCACCACCGCGCCGATCCGCTACGTGGTGAACACCCATTGGCACTTCGACCACACCGATGGCAACGAGTGGCTGGCCCTGCGCGGCGCGACCATCATCGCCCAGGAGAACACTCGTCGTCACCTGTCTCGAGCCACTCGGGTGGACGACTACGGTGAGACCTTCCCGCCGAGCCCGGCGGCCGCGCTCCCGCGGACCGTTTTCGCGGACCGGCAGCTCCTCGCGATCGGAGGCGCGACCGTCACGCTGGTGCACTACGAC
The DNA here is from genome assembly GCA_963826065.1 of uncultured Gemmatimonadales bacterium. Lineage (GTDB taxonomy): Bacteria > Gemmatimonadota > Gemmatimonadetes > Gemmatimonadales > GWC2-71-9 > CAVVWJ01. The sequence continues at coordinate 394,410 of CAWGVP010000002.1, read as the reverse complement.
CCCGGGCACACCGACTCCGATATCTCGGTGCGATTCTCCAACGAGGATGTCCTTCAGGTGGGGGATACCTGGTGGAACGGGATCTATCCGTTCATCGACTACTCGACCGGCGGCAGCGTCGACGGCCTCATCGCTGCCGCAAGGTGGAACCTGATGGCGGCCTCGATGGACACCCTGGTCATTCCCGGGCATGGGCCGGCCGGCGACCGCGCCGGGCTGGCCGTCTACTACGACATGCTGGTCGCCGTCCGGGAAACGGTGGCCGGCCTCAAGGGTCGGGGCTTCACTCTGGATGAGGTCATCGCGGGAAGGCCGACTGCTGCATTCGATGATACCTGGGGCAACGGCCTGGTAGGTCCGGAATTCTTCACCCGGCTGGTGTACCGGGGCGTCTGACAACGGTGGGCGGACTCACGGCCGCGCACCCGCACACTGAGAGGAGAAGGGGACATGTCGGCTGGCATCAGAAGGACCACGTTGCTGGTACTGAGTCTGGGGGCTCTCCCCATCGGGCGCGCGTTGCACGCGCAAGCCGCGAGCCCGGTAGTGGACGGAGCTGCGTCCGAGTCGATCGAGCTGTCCTATCGCCTGCGGGAGATCAAGCGCAACGACGCGGGACAGTACGAGATGGTGGGCAAGCTCCGCGGGGAGCGGCAGGGTGAGGCCAGGGTCGAGTTCGGCTTCGACAACGGGTCGTCCGGGCAACCCGGAGGGGCCCTCGTTCACGCGCGCTGGGTGGTCCGAGCGGAACCGGCATCAGAGTCGTTCGAAGCGGAGCTGAGAGGGACGGCGAATCTGGTCTCGGGCCAGACGCACCTCGAAGGCACGATCACCGAGGGAGCCGGCAAGGGCCAGCCGGTGGAAACCAGCAGTCGGCTGCTGAACTTCGGACCCAACGGGTCGCTGAGCGATATCGACGGACGGATGGTCATTGCAGGAGGAGTGGAATGATGAAGGGTGCGCGGGGAGCAAGGTCGGAGTCGAGTGACGCCCGTTAACGTGCCTCGTTCTGTCACTGTCACCCTGAGCGCAGCGAAGGGGGCCATGCTCGATATGGTCCCCTTCACTGCGTTCAGGGTGACGTTACGGTGCGGGAGACCGGCCTGATGTGGGCGAACATGCTGCGGGCGTTCCAGGTTGGGAATGCTCTCACGAGCGATGAAAGGCCGTCGAGGTGGATGCGATTCTCACGGGTGGCCTGCGCCCAGGTGAGCTGCCCGGCGTGCCATTTGACGAAGGCCTCGGCTTCCGCCGTGATGTGGAGGTCGTCGTCGAGGCCGGGGGACGTCTTGCAGATCTCGGTGTCTCCATGCTCGATGAGTACCCAATACCGCTCACGGTGCCCGCGGCCGGTGAAGTCGAAGCGGATGACGACGCGCCGATCCGGAAGCCGGTCCCGTCGGAGCGCGTTGCACATCGACCACAGGGCCACGAAGGGATCGAGGTTCTCGGGGGCGATCTCGAGCCAACGCGCACCCCACTCGCCGAGGGACCGGCAGACCGTGAACAGCTCGTGGCCCGCGGACGTGAGCTCGTAGTGGTGCCCGCGCCCGTCGGGCTTGGGTCCCGAGTCGACGACACCGAGCCGTTCGAGCTGCTTGAGCCGCTGGGAGAGCAGGGTACGGGAGAGTCCGGGCGCGCCCTCCAGGATCTCACTGAAGCTGGCGCAGCCGAGGTACAGGTTGCGGATGATCAGCGGGGTCCAGCGCTCGGCGAAGATTTCGGCGCCGCGGGCGATGGGGCAGTACTGGCCGTACGTCCTCACGACGCCAGTGTTGCGCACCCGGCTGCGGCTGTCAAGTACAGATTCTTGACTTTACAGCCGCGGTCCCGGGTCGTACGGTGTGGCCGTCGAGAGAGGAGGACCCCATGACGACACCGACGATCGTGAGCATCGATGGATTCCGAGGCCGGGTGATCAGTGCCGACGACGCCGACTATGAAACCGCCCGTGTGGTATGGAACGGTGCCATCGACCGGCACCCGCGCCTGATCGCCCGATGCATCGGGACCGCCGACGTGGTCGCGGCCGTGCGTTTCGCCCGCGATCACGATCTGGAGATTGCCATACGCGGTGGCGGCCACAACGTGGCGGGCACCGCCGTTTGCGATGACGGGATCGTCATCGACCTCTCGGCGATGCGGGCTGTGCGGGTCGATGCCGTCGGCCGCAGGGCCTGGGTGCAGGCTGGTGCGCTCTGGGGCGACGTCGACCACGAGACACAGGCGCACGGTCTGGCCACCACCGGCGGAATCGTGAGCCATACCGGCGTCGCCGGGCTGACCCTCGGCGGTGGCATCGGCTGGCTGATGCGCAAGCACGGCCTCACGGTCGACAACCTCCTCGCCGTGGATGTCGTGACGGCCGACGGCGAGCCGCTGCGCGCGTCCGAGGACGAGCACCCCGACCTGTTCTGGGCGCTGCGAGGCGGCGGCGGCAACTTCGGCGTCGTCACCTCGTTCGAGTTCCGCCTCCACCCCATCGGACCCACCGTCCTGGCCGGGCCAATCCTCTGGGACGCGACCGAAGCAGGGGAGGTCCTCCGCTTCTACCGCGACTTCGTCCGCGACGCTCCCGACGAGCTCGGCACGGTCATGAGGTTCGGCACTGCGCCACCGTTACCGGTCATTCCCCAGGATCTGCACTGGCGCCCCGTGGTGATGGTAGGTTCCTGCTACGCGGGGCCGATCGAGGATGGTGAGCGCGGGCTCCGCCCGCTCCGCGCATGCGGGACTCCGCTTCTCGACCTGGTCGGGCCCAAGTCGTACCTGGGATTCCAGGGCGCGCTCGACTCGACCGTCGTCCACGGCTGGAACTACTACTGGAAGTCCACCCATCTCCCCGAGCTCCGCGACGACCTGATCGACGTGATCGCCGAGTACGCATTCTCCTGCTCGTCGCCCCGGTCGTACGTGGCGATGTTCCATCTTCAGGGGGCGGTGGGCCGAGTGGCCGAGGGCGGGACGGCGTTCGGGAACCGGCAGGCGGCGCACGCGATCACGCTTGACGGTGTGTGGCGGCCCGGCGAAGACTTCGGCGACCGGGACACTGCCTGGGCGAAGAGGTTCTTCGCCGCCCTTGGCCGCTTCCGCGAAGGCGTCTATGTCAACTTCCTCGGCGGTGACGAAGCGCCCGACAGGGTCCGCGAGGCGTACGGCGACTCCGTTCACGACCGGCTGGTGGACGTGAAGACCGCGTACGACCCCGGGAACGTCTTTCACCACAATCAGAACATCCGCCCGAGGTGAGTGATGGTGGGGGACGCCGCGGTGGAAATTCGAGCCTGCGCAGTTCAACGACAAGGCGAAGCCGCGACGCCCTTCGTCTATCAGAAGACCCTTGGGCCGCAGGATGTCCTGGTGCGTATCACGCACCGGAGCATTACCAGAGGGGACATTCAGTTCATCGACAATGACTGGGGCGACACCCGGTTTCCACTCGTCCCGGGGCACGAGATGATCGGGACTGTCGAGCAGACTGGTCGCGCCGTCACCGGCCTGACACGTGGTGAGCGCGTCGGCGTCGGGTTCCAGCTCGGAGCATGCTTCGAATGCTCGTTTTGCCGCCAAGGTGTCGAGCAGTTCTGCCCGAAGCAGACAGTCGTCGGCGTCAATGCCTATGGCGGCTTGGGCGACCAAATCGTCGTCGACAGCAGGTTTGCGTTCCGGCTTCCATCAGGGCTCGCCTCGGCTCCGGCCACACCGCTGATGTCGTCCGGTCTTACGGTGTTCTCGGCGATAACCCATGCCCAGCTCCCGGCCGAGGCGCGGGTCGCGGTCCTGGGCATTGGAGGACTCGGACGTGTGGCGCTCCGGTTCCTGCGGGCCATGGAGCACCGGACATCGGCTTTCTCCCGGTCACCGGAGAAGGGAGACATGATTCGTAACCTGGGTGCGGAATATGTCGACGGTGCGGACGCGACGGCGCTGGGCGCGCACCATGGGGCGTTCGATCTCGTGCTCTCGACGCTGAACGTTCCCTTCGACCTCGACCCCTATCTCAAGATGCTCCGGCCCGAAGGTCGGTTCTGCTTTCTGGCCACGCCATTGAAGCCGCTGTCGCTTCGTGCCGGTATGTTGTACGACTATGCCCGGCGCTGCATCTGCGGCAGTTATGTAGGCAGTCGCTCGGACACCGTCCGGATGCTCGCGTTCGCGGCGGAGCACGACGTACTGCCCAGCGTGGAGGTCATGCCATTCTCACAGGTGAATGAAGCGATCGGGCGGATCCGCAGACGGGAGACCGATACCGCGCTGATCCTGGAATCTTTGGATGAGCGGTGACGACCGGAGGTCAGCAGCCATGCGGATCCACTACCTGGAAATCGTGACCAGGGAGGTCGACGCGGTTTGCGCCGCGTACGGAGCGGCGAATGGGGTGGAGTTCGGCAAGCCGGACAGCGGGCTCGGCAACGCCCGGACGGCCGAAATGCCGGGGGGCGGGCTGGTGGGTGTACGGGCGCCCTTGCGCGAGACCGAAGCGCCGGTGGTGCGGCCCTACTGGCTGGTGGGTAACATCCACGCGGCTGTCGAAACGGCGGTGAAGGCCGGCGGCGAGATAGGCATCGACCACGGCGTCTGGCAGCTGTAGAGGCGTGGAGGAGCATTCCAATGAACCTTAAGACCGTGCTGATAGCGTCGGCGATATATCTGGGCCTCGTCGGCCTCGGGGTCCTGTTCGTGCCGCGCTACTTTGGCATCGGCGCCATTCCGCCGGACGCCCCGCCCGCGCTGATCGCCTTTCTCCGGATCTTCGCCGGCCCCTGTCTCGGGATCGCCGTGCTGAACTGGATGGCACGCGACGCGGAGCCTTCCCCCGCCCGTAACGCCATCGTCCTGGCCAATATCGTGGGATTCGGCTGCGTCACCGCCGTCGACGTATGGGGTGTCTTCAGCGGCGACGCCCGGCAGCTCGCAAAAGCGTTCCTCGCGATTCATCTGCTTTTCACTGTCGCCTTCGTCCTCGCAGGACGCGCCACGATGCCGGGGACGGCAGTGAGGCACCTGTGATCACACTGATGCCGCTCGTGGTCGGCATCGTCCTCGCCTTCGCCTTTCTCACTTGGACGCGAAAGCAACCGGACGCCGGGCGTCGCATTTACGCAATCGGGCTCGGAGTTACCGCACTCATTTATTTCGGCTTCGCGTTGGTCGGCCGCGCGGGCGCACGGTCCCTCGCGCTGGAGGCGCTTGGCGTTCTCCTTTACGGCGCCGCGGCCTGGGTCGGCTTTCGTAGGTCCGCCGCCCTGCTCGCGCTCGGGTGGGCGATGCACGTCGTCTGGGACGTCGCGCTGCACCTCCAAGGGGCCGGGGCGGAATACACGCCGGGCTGGTATCCCTGGGGCTGCCTCAGCTTCGACCTGGTGGTTGCGGGCGCCGTGCTGACGATACCTCGATCCTCGCCCCACACCGGACTTGCATCTGCGGACTAGAGAGGGCCAGCGATGTCCAAGGTCAGCGTGCGCTACATGATCGATGACGTTCCGGCTGCCATTCGCTTCTATACTACGCTGCTCGACTTCACGGTGGAGCGGGATGCCTCACCCGCCTTCGCATCCCTCGAACGAGACGGCGTGCGCCTCCTTCTCAGCGGGGACGGGAGCTCGGGAAAGCGTCCGTTGCCGGATGGCCGCCACCAGGTACCTGGTGGCTGGAACCGAGTCCACCTGGAGGTGACCGACCTCGCTGCGGAAGTCGCGCGGCTGCGGGCAGCGGGGGTGTCCTTCCGCATGAACGATATCGTGACCGGACCGGGCGGATCACAGATCATTCTCGATGATCCGTCGGGCAACCCGGTCGAGCTGTTCCAGTCTGGGCGCTGAACACACGAGGAAACCATGTCACGACTGCTCGGCCTGGGCCACCGATTCCCGGAGTTCTCCCTGCAGGCCTGCGTCTCGGCCGAGCCGGGGTCGGAGTTCCGCACCGTCGATTCCCACGAGCTGGAGGGAGCCTGGACGGCGATCTTCTTCTGGCCCCTCGATTTCACGTTCGTGTGTCCGACCGAGCTGGTGGAGTTCGATCGCGCGCTGCGGGAGTTTCGCGCCCTGGGCGCGAGGGTGCTCGGCGTGAGTGCGGACAGTCATCACGCCCACCTCGCCTGGCGGAAGGAGAACCCCGCCCTTCGCAGTCTCGGGTTTCCGATGCTGGCGGACGCCGGCAAGGAGGTCGCCGAAGAACTCGGCATTCTGGATCCGACCGAAGGGGTCCCGCTTCGAGCGACTTACCTGCTCGACCAGGAGCGGAAGATCCGGTGGCTCTGCGTCAACGACTTGAGCGTGGGCCGGAGCACCGGGGAAGTGCTGCGGGTCCTCGCGGCGCTCCAGTGCGGGGAGCTGTGCCCGGCCAACTGGACCCCGGGGCAGGCGACCCTCGTGCGGCCGAAGGACCAGGGAAAGGCCGTGCCCTGGGAAACCAAGGAGCGCGTGGCCCTTCAGTAGATGTGCAGCTTCTCCAGCAGCGCGAAGGTATCACCGACGCACTCGAACAGGTCCTTGTTGTGCTTGATCATCTTGGTGCGCATGTACACCCGGAGCCACTGCTTGTAGATCGACTGCTCGTAGCGCTCCAGCATGTCGGTCAGCGGCAGGTCACGCTGCGCCAGCAGTCCCGCCAGGAACATCGCGCACTCGAAGCCGAGCGAGATCGACTGAAAGTAGGGCGAACCCATGGCGGAATCGCCGACCAGGAACACCGGCGAGCGGGCGAACGGATGGCCGTTCTCCGCGCGCCGCAGCTGCAGGCTGGTCGCATGGCGGGCGCGGTACAGATCCAGCGGAATCCGGACGATCTCCAGATCACCGACTATCTGGCCGTCGGTTTCCGTCCGGACCTTTGCGATGAAGCGGTCCATCGACTGGGCGACCTGGGGGAAATTGCCGCGAAGCCACTGGCCGTCGAACCGTGACGGCATCCGCTCGAAGTCTTCGGCGGGGATGTTGACGATACCCGTCACGTGGGTGAGGCGACCGTCGTGGTACGTCCGGTTGACCGCCGGAATGAACTTGTAGTACGCGTTCTCGATGTTCTTGTAGTACTTGCAGTATTCGTTGCAGTCATAGGGTTGGCCATACAGGAAGGTGACGACCAGCGCGTATTCGAGCCGGAGCTTGAACGTATTCGGCTCCCCATCCGCCGTTCCGGCGTCCCGCACCAGCGAGTCCCGGAGCAGCGACTTGGCGCCCGTGCAGTCGATCAGGACGTCCCCCGGCTCGAGCATCGTCATCGCGTCCTGCGCCGTGACCGCACCCGCCGTGCGCCGCACCGGATGCGCCTGACGTGCATCGATGAGATCGCTGAGGGAGCGCTCGATGACGTTGAGCGGGCAGAACCCCAGGGTCCATTCCCGCAGCAGTGACATCAGGTCCGGCGCAATGGACTGCCGAAACGCGAGGCCCTCCGCGAGCTCCGATGGCTCGAAGATGGCCCTGACGCTCTCTCCATCGATGGTATCGCTGCAGTAGCTCTCGATCGAGTCGGCCACGAGATACGGCGCGAGCTGGACCATCCGGGTCCGACTGTAGTCGCGTCGCTTCTCATAGAGGTGGACCGAGAACCGGTCGTTCGACTGGAGCAGTGCCGCTACGACGAGACCCACCGGTCCTGCGCCGAGAACGTGCACTCGGACGGCGGGAGGCAAAGTCTCGGAAGTCGGGAGGCCGGATGGCGGGGGCATTCGTATCCTCGGCTGAGGCCGCTGATTGCGGCGGCCTGGAATGTACCAGCCCCTTCGATCGGGGGAAGGGAAGGAGATGAAACCTGCAAGGTGTCGCTCCCGAAGGGAGAAGGACAGCCCTCATCTTCTTCCCGGAGACATCTCATGAGTACGTCCGGTGGCAGATACCTGCCATGGTTACTGCTGGGGCTCGGTCTTGCGCCCCTGCCCGCCGATGCTTCCACGACATCTCCGGACTCTGCCGCCGTCATCGCAACCGTAGAGGAGTATCACGAAGGCTTTCGGCGCAACGCACCCGCCCGGGTGACCGCGGTACTTGGTCCGAGCTTCACGATGTTCAACGGCAACTTCTCGGGCGACCCGCAGACCTGGGAGGTGCACATGTACCTGACCGGGCCCAGGCTTGCGGAGTGGCCGGCGAACTTCCTGCGGGAGGCCAAGCCGTACGTGAACGATGTGCAGGTAAAGCGCGTGTATCTGCGAGGCGATGCCGGGCTGGTCGTCACGGAGGAAACCGGCCGGAATCGGTTCCGCGGGTGGGACCGAGAGCTGGTGACCTACCTCCTCGGGCGCGAAGGCGGACGCTGGCGGCTGGTAGGATACTTCATCAGGGACATAGCCAACCCGAAATAGGCCTCGCGGTAGACGATAAGATTATTTTTCTCACGCGTCGCCACCAACGTGTCGAGACCTCGTGAACGATCAATCGGCCATTGACCGGCTGGCGAAGAGATTCGAGGCGCTGGGAGCCCCCGATCCGGGTGACCCTTGAGCGCCGGCTCGGGCACCACGCTCAACCGCATTGCCGCCGCCGGTCTCGTGGTGGGGGCGGTGTTCGGTTTGGCCGGGACGTTCGTCGGCTCACCGCATCTTCAGGCGAGCCTGTGGGCGGTCGACAGCGTCGGCCTGGTGATTGCGGCCAGCCTCCTGACGGTGAAATACCTCCGAGCCGGGTCCGAGCTCGTGGCCGCCGGATTCCTGGTCTTTGCGATCGGTGAAGGCGTGCTGCTCTCCGGCACGGCCGCGGGACCGACCGGCAGCATACCCGCCTTTGCCGCGGGCATCGCGCTATGGGCCGCGGCCCTGGCCCTCATCGGCGCCGCACCCCTCTTTCCGCCGTGGCTGCGCCTCCTCGGCGGCGTAGCCGGGACGCTGTTCGCCGCCACGGCGGGCCGGATCTATGCCGGCGAGGTGCTGGTGCCGACCGCGACACCGCTGCCGTTCTTCGCCTACCCGTTTCTGGTCCTCACCTTGCTCGGCTGGGCCTGGACGCTGCTGCGCGAGGAGGCGTAGGCTCGCAAGCCGTCACAGACCGCCCTGGTCCGGCGTCCTTGAGGATATCGCACCTGCCTGCCCAGTCACTCGCCCCGTCTTCGGATCAGGAGGCAATATGGTATCGTCGAGACTTGGGCTGACGGCCCTGATGCTGCTCGCCCCACCCACGATGCTTCTCGGCGTCCGGGAGCTGGCGCCTTTGGACCCTGCTCGCGATCACCACCGGCTCGAGGTCGCACGGCTCCGGGCACACTTCGACTCGGTCGACGCCGAGCTGCGGCTCGCCACGACGCAACAGCTCACCTCCGCCCAGCGTACGTCCAGGGCCAAGCTGATCGGATGGCTGCGGGAGTATCGGGAGGCGGGAAGTTTCCCCCGCAACGACCGCTTCCCCGACCGGGCCATGCCGTTCTTCCGTGACAGCCGCGGCGTGCTGTGCGCCATGGCCTACCTGATCGACCGGTCCGGCCGCCGCGACTTCGTGGACCGTATCGCGGCGACGCGCAACTATGCGTTCATCCCGGAGCTGGCCGGCGACCCCGACTTGCGTGCCTGGCTGGACAGCGCCGGCCTGTCGGCGGCGGAGGCCGCTCGCATTCAGCCGACCTACGGTCATCCGCCGGGCGAGCCGGACGAGCCCGGCATCAGCACGAGCTACGCGGTCACTTCCATCCTGGTCGCCGGCGGCTCGCTCGCGACAGTGGGCGTGAACGCACTCGCTCCCAGCAGGGCAGCCGGGTGGGCCGGTGTCCTGGCTGGAGCCGCGAGCTTCATCGCCGGTGCGGCCAAGCTCGACGAAGACGGCACGACGGACGATGTGGCGAAGGTGAATGCGATCGCCGGTGTCGGGGCCATGACGTTCGGGCTGTACCGGTTGGTCACGCCTCGCCCGGGTGGGTCGGCGTCGATCGCGCCCCTGGTGGTGCCGGGCACCAGGGCGCCGCGGGTCGGTCTCTCTGTGCAGGCCGCCTTCTAAGGGGGCGCCTACCGGACCCGGCCGTCATTCGCTAAGCTCGTATCGAATCCCAACGGTCACTCCGCCCATCGCCGACGGCATAGCCTCGGCCTCCAGGGCGTTTTCGATACGAGCTATTCGTGAGTGCTGTCGCCGGCGTGCATCGTGGGTCGGTATCGATCGCTGCGGCCATCCGCCTGTTGACGGCCGTCGCGCTGGTCGCCCTGCCGGATACCTCGGTGGCGCAGGACACCGGCCGCATCAACATCTATCGCTACATCCTCGACATCGACGTGCCCGAGCCCGCGGCGCTCGTGGCCCTGGACCGGGCACCCGCCCACGTGCTTCGCGCGAGCGCGCCCAAGCCGCTGGCCGCGACCCTCGCCTTCGCCCACGACAGCGGTGGCGCGGCGACGACAATGGTCGCGGTGGACGTCTCCCCTTATTTCCTCGCCGGCGGCGGGATCCGCAGCCTCCGGAGCTACCGGTCCATGACGGCATGGGGCCGGATTCGCCGGGTGATCACCAAGGCCACGCTCGGGCTGGGCGCGGCCTGGGATCCCGCCGACCCGGGCGCTCCACAGGTTGCCTTGGCCCTCCGGACCACCTTCCACGATCCACACGACCCGATTCCGCCGCCCGGAGGGCTGGTCGAGCGGGTGGAGGCGGCGCTGGCGGAGCAGGGGATCGCTCCGGCGGCCGACGAGGAGGACGTGGCCGCTCGCGGCGTGGATCTCCGCAGCCTGTACACCGAGTCGGCGCGGGAGATGCGCGCCCGATGCTGCCTCCAGATCGCCGGTGGCTGGGGGATGGCCGGCCGCCTCGGCGGCGCCGCGTTCGCGGGCGACAGCCTCGACCAGGTGCGGCACACGCTGTTCGTGACCACGCAGTACACCTTTGCGCGGCGGTTCGACTTGCTCACGACGGCGCAGCTGTGGAACGGGCTCGGCGAGGACACCCATCTGCGGGTGGGCGCCGCGCTGATGCGGAAGACGACGGCGGTGGACCTGACGACCGAGCTCTACTTCGATTCCGCGGATGACCGGCTGCATCCCGGCGTGTGGCTGGAAGGACACCCGTTGCCACGGGTGCGGGCGGCGGTATCGCTGGGCACGGACACCGACGCCGCGGGGGGCCCGACCCGGCTTCGGGTTCGCACGCTGTTCCGCTGGTACATGGCACAGTCGCACTGACAGGGAGGAATTCATGCGCTGGCGCACCGCGACCGCGATCGGATGGCTGCTCCTGGCCGCCGCGACCGGAGGCTGCTACCACCAGTACCTGCGCGTCACCAAGTCCGACCAGCTGCCCGAGAAGGAGCAGAAGACGGTCTACTCCTACGCCTGGGGACTGGTCCACAGCAGGGACAGCGTGCACCGTCTGCGGCGAGACGCGCGCGCTGGATCAGGTCGAGGTCAAGTCCAACTTCGGCATGACCATGCTGGGGATCCTCACCCTCGGCATCGTCGTGCCCCGCCGGATGATCTGGTATTGCTCCACGCCGCGGGAATGCCCGGGCGACATCGGCCTCTCGACTTCCACCTCGGCCGGCGAGCAAGCCTGCCGCCCCGATGAACGCCCTCGCGCCCCCGACGAGCGCCCCCGCGTCATCCCGAGCGTAGCGAGGGATCGGCTCGCCTTGAAGAGCGATTGACATGCCCCAGCCCACGCCGTTCCCCGAGCTCAAGAACCTCCATCAGACGGTCTGGACGCCCAAGCACCTCACGTTCGACCAGCCGCTCCAGGGCGTGTTCCGCCTCGACAACCCCGTCGCCGGCACCAACGAGGCGCGCTACAAGGCGACCGTGAAGAACCTTCAGCGCCTCCTCGGCGATGCGATCGCGAAGGGGGTGAGAATCCGTGCCTACGGCGGCACCTGGTCCATGTCCCGCTGCGCTGCGACCGACGGCTGGTCGATCGGCACCAAGTCCCTCAACCTGCTCTTCCACCTTCGCGAGCGCTCGATCCGCCCGGAATACCCCGGCGATCGCGATGCCCTGTGGCTGGCGCAGGGAGGCTGCTCCATTGCCGGACTGACCCAGCAGCTGAAGCCGTTCGGCCAGTCGCTGCCTGCCTGCGGCGCGAGCAACGGCCAGTCCATCGCCGGCGCGATCGCTACCGGGACGCACGGGTCCGCCGTCCGGTTTGGCGGCATCCAGGAGGCCGTCCGCGGCCTGCACCTGGTGGTATCCCCCACGAGGACCGTCTGGCTGGTGCCTGCGACCGATACGGCGACGACGGACGGATTCGCCGATCAGCTCGGGGCGGAGCTGGTTCGCGACGACGAGCTGTTCAATGCCGCGCTGGTGAGCTTTGGCGGCACGGGATTCGTGCAGGGGGTGCTGATACAGGCCCGGCAGGCCTTCACCCTCCGCTCCTACCGCCGTCGCCTGCCGTACGACGATGCGTTCAAGCAGGCGATCGGCGCGATGGATCTCGCCGCTCTGCCGGTCCCCGACCCGGCGCAGGCGTTGCCGGTGGAGGACCTGTACCACTACAGCGTGGTGATCGATCCCTTCCATCCGGAGCAGGGAGTGTTCGTCACCGTCATGTACGACGAGGCCTGCGGCCCGGGCTCGACGCCGCCCAACCCGGGAGGCGTCGCCCCGGGGGACGAGCTCTACGGCAAGCTGGGTGCGCTGCTGGACCTGCTTCCCGGACTGATTCCGACCGCGGTGTCCGCGCTGGTGAAGGGAGACCAGAAGGACCATACCGACCGGTGCGGCGCGCTCGACGACCACTTCGCGGCCACCGAGACGAGAGGCAAGGCGGCCGGCGTGGGCGTGAGCGTCGCGACGTCGGATGCGATTCGGGCGCTCGACCTGATGATCGACATCAACGCGGCGCATGGGCCATTCCCCTGCATTCTCGCCATGCGCTTCGTCCCCGGCACCCAGGCGACGCTCGGCTTCACCCGCTTTCCCAACACCTGTGTGATCGACATCGACGGCCCGTACAGCACCCGCACCCGCAGCTATTTCGCCCGGATCTGGCAGGCGCTGCACGACAGCGGGATCGAGTACGGACTGCATTGGGGGAAGGTGATCGGCCTGAGCGCGGCCGAGACGCGGCGGCTGTACGGAGATCGGGTGGACCGCTGGCGGGCGGCGCGTGACCTCCTGCTGCCCGACGCGGCGGTGCGGGCGGCGTTCCGCAACGTGTTCCTCGACGAGCTTGGCCTGAGCTGACTCCCATGCACCAGGACGCTCGAGCGGTGGAATCCCAGTACACCGTCTGCACACCCGGTACGCCCGCTCCGGCGGAGGCCGCCGCGCTCCAGAGGCTCGCGGTGTTCGTCACTCACGGGATGGGCCAGCAGGTGCCGTTCGCGACGCTGGACGCCGTCTTCGAGCGGCTGCGCCGCCTCGAGCCGTTCGCCTCCGCCCGGCCCGAGGCGGAGACCGTCCGGCTCGGCGGGCAGCAGATGCAGCGCCTGGTGCTGAGGCTGCCGTCACACGGTCGGGAGATCCACTTCTACGAAGGGTATTGGGCGCCGCTCACCGAAGGCGAGGTGACGCTGCGGGACATCTCGCGGTTCCTGATGCGCGCCGGGTTGAACGGCATCCTCAACAGCTCCACCAGCTTCTCACGGTGGATCTTCGGCCGGTGGCAGTCGTTCGACATCCCGGTCCGGACCTGGGCCTATCTGGTGATGGCGCTGGCGACGATCGGCGCGCTGACTCTCATGAACGCGGTGGCCGTCACGGTCAGCGCCGCCCGCGCACCGCTCGGCAACACGCCGCCTGGATGGCTCAGCGACGCCCTGTTCTGCGACCTGACCACGACGCTCAACATCTTCCTCGTCACCGCTGCCGCGTTCGTGGTGACGCTCGGACTCTCGCGGCTCAGCCGTCGCACCGCTCCCGGCTGGCTCCGCAGGCTCCTCGGGATCCTCAGCGTCGTGACCTTCGCGACGACCCTGCTGGCCGCCGTCCTCGCCGGTGTCGCCCTGCCGCTGCTCATCCTGTCGCACGTGCAGCATGGCGGGTCCTGGAGCGCCGACGAGCCGCGGTGGAGCAGCTGGCTGGGTGCGGAGCGGGCGGCCGCCTTCGACAGCCTGTGCAGCGCCATCTTCCTGGCGATTCCGGTCGTCGTCCTGATGTATGCACTGCTCTCGTGGGCCTGGAAGTTCCTCGCGGCGGCCGGCTCGCAGATCCTCGCCCGGCGGCCCGGGCAGCAGCCGCTGCTGTCGCTGCTGGTGCTGTCCATCCTCGCGGTCGGATCGGCGCTGATCGTGGCGGAGGTGGTGATTCTCTGGCCGAGGGGCGGACCGGAGGACCACTGGCCGCTGCGGCTGCTGGTCACCTGGGCGGTGGTGCTGCTGCTGAGCGCGGTGGTCCGGCGCTTCCTGGTCCAGTACCTGGGCGACGTGGTCGTGTACGTCGAGTCGCACGCCGTGGACCGCTTCGCCGAGCTTCGCGCCAGGATCAGGGAGTGCGTCGCCGACCGGGCTCGCGCCATCTACTCCGCGGCGGGGCCCGATGCCTACGACCGGATCGTGGTCGTCGGGCACTCGCTCGGCTCGGTGGTGAGCTATGACGTGCTCAACCAGCTCCTCTGCGAGGATGCCATCGACCGGCAGGCCGGCCGCCGCACCCGGGAGGTGGCCGGGCGTACGCCGCTGTTCCTCACCTTCGGCTCGCCGCTCGACAAGACCTCGTTCATCTTCGCGATCCAGCACCGGCGGACCACTCAGGCCCGGGAGGCACTGGCGGCATCGTCCCAGCCGATGCTCCAGGACTACGCCTGGCGGCCCGAGCGGTGGGTCAACATCTACTCGCCGTGGGACATCATCAGCGGCTCGCTGGAGTTCTTCGATCTTCCCGGCTCCTCCGACCGGCGGCAGGTGATGAACCGCCGCGACCGGGATGCGACCACGCTGCTGATGTCGCACGTGGAGTACTGGGAGAACGCCATGTTGCCGGAGGTGCTGTCGGAGGCGCTCATTTGACGCTCGAGGGAAGAGTCGCCCTGGTGGCGGGAGCGACCCGCGGCGCGGGTCGGGGGATCGCCGTCGAGCTCGGCGCGGCCGGGGCGACGGTTTACGTCACCGGCCGGACCACCCGGCAACAGCAGTCCGAGTATGCCAGGCCCGAGACCATCGAGGATACGGCCGAGCTTGTGTCCGCGGCGGGCGGCACCGGGATTGCCATGCGGGTGGATCACCTCGTCGCCGAGGAGGTGCGAGGCCTGGTCGATCGCATCCGCGCGGAGCAGGGGCGTCTCGACGTGCTCGTCAACGACGTATGGGGCGGAGAGAACCTCATTGAATGGAGCACCCCGGTCTGGAAGCACGATCTCCGGAACGGGCTGCGCATGCTGGACCTGGGCGTCCGGACCCATCTGATCACCGCCCACTTCGCGCTGCCGCTCCTGATCGAGCGGCCGGGCGGGCTCCTCGTCGAGGTCACCGATGGCACCGCCGAGTACAATGCCGCCAATTACCGCATCAGTCCCTTCTACGATCTGGCGAAGGTGTCGGTCACACGACTCGCGTGGGCGCATGCCAGGGACCTCGCCCCCCACGGCGCGACTGCGGTCGCGCTGACGCCGGGGTGGCTGCGCTCGGAGATCATGCTGGAGGCGTTCGGCGTCACCGAGGAGACCTGGCAGGAGGCGACGAAGCGGGTGCCCCACTTCGTGATCTCCGAAACCCCGCGCTTCGTGGGCCGCGCGGTCGCCGCGCTGGCGGCGGATCCGGAGCGCGCGCGGTGGAACGGCCAGTCACTCTCCAGCGGGGAGCTGGCGAAGGTCTACGGGTTCACCGATCTGGACGGCTCGAGGCCCGACGCGTGGCGGTACATGCGTGAGGTGCAGGAGGCGGGGAAGCCGGCCGACGCGACCGGGTACCGGTAGCGCTGGCCGAGCGACGGTGCGACGGTGCTCGTGCGAGCGGAAGGGACGGCCCCGGGGGAACGGCTCTTCGGTGAGCGACACGAGGGTCGGGGGACGGCTGGGGTTGGCGGGGCTTGGCCAGCCGCCCCCCGGCCCTCGTGTCGCTCACGGGTGCACGGAGACTCGTGTGCGATGTAACGCCGTGGGCAGGGCACCCACCCCGATCGTGCGCCAGACGTTCCAGGCAAACAGGTAGGCGCCCAGCGCCGCCGCTGCGCCTCCGGCCGCGAGCACGGCGTGGCCCCACGCGATTCCTTCAGCCCGCAGAACGAACCCCGTGGCCAGCGCGGCCACGCCCCCGTTGCTCAGCCACCAGTGCGGCATCGTGAGGCGCGGATGCCTGAGCGGCCGGCCGGCGAAGCGAGGGAAGACGTGGTACCCCACGCCGAAGATCATCCCGGTCACGAAGCCGACCAGCAGCATGTGGATGTGCGCGGTGCGCCAGGCCAGCAACGGCGGGTGCACGGCCATGCACACGCCGAGCGTGACGCCGAGCACCAGCCAAGCCAGGCCGGCCTTGAGGAACAGCACGACGGAGCGGTCCACCTCAGCTCGCCTTGCACCCGCACCCGCAGTCCGCGGAGGCCGGCTGCTCCGGTTCCTGCGTGGCCAGGCCCCGTTCCAGGTCGGCCGCGAGCTGCTCGAGGCTCAGGCCGCGGCCCTGGGCCGCCGCCATCAGGGTCAGGCCACCGCCACAGCAGGTGTCGATGCCGGCGGCGGTCAGGACCGGCAACGCGGCGGGGTAGCGAAGGACCAGCTCGTTCACGCTGAGCATCGGATCGAGCTTCACGACTGTCTCCTGGTTGAAGGGTGCGGTTGACCCGTCGATAATATCATATTAACATGTGAATAGCAAGTTAACTTCCCCGCGGAGGCGCCATGCTCTCTCAAACGTCCCAGTACGCGCTGCGCACCGTGTTCCAGCTCGCCACGCTCCCCGCCGGCGAGCGGGGGTCTGCGGTGGACCTGGCCCGGCGCATGGGGGTGCCTGGCAACTATCTGTCGAAGACCCTGCACCAGCTCGCCCGGGCCGGCGTGGTGACGAGCAGCCGGGGCAAGCACGGCGGCTTCGTCCTGGCCCGGCCGGCCGGTCGGATCACACTGGCGGAGGTCGTGGCCCCGTTCCAGGAGGTGGGCCGGCGCAGCTGCCTCCTGGGCCGGCCCTCGTGCCTCGACAGTCGGCCCTGCGCGGCGCACGGACACTGGAAGGCCGTGGCCGAGCAGGTCGCGACGTTCTTCTCCCGCACCACGGTGGCCGATCTGCAGGAGGCTCCGGCCGATCACCCGGTCGGTCAGGCCCTGGAGGCTTCCCTGAAGAAAGGTTCACGCTCGTCTCACGGTGCATTGGCCCGTGCACGGTAGACTGGCTCGAACGCGGCGGCCTCCGACCGACGCGAAGGTTCAACGCCACCACGTAGCGCGAAAGGAACCGGTCATGACCGCAGGACCTCGCTGGACGCTCGCCCTCTCCCTGATGGCTCTCGTCGCCTGTGGCGACAGGGATGCCGCGCCCTCCACGGCGGGTGAAGCGGCCCCGGTCGCGGCCCCGTCGGTGGCGCCCACCGGCACCGTGGTCGAGATCAAGGCCATCACCGACGATCAGGGGAACCGGTTCGAGCCGAACGAGGTCGAGGTGAAGCCGGGCGACGTGCTCCGCGTCGTCCTGGTGAGCGGGGTGCACAACATCAACTTCCCGGCCGAACAGAACTCCGGCGCCTCGGGGCTCCCCGGCCCCAGCGACATGCTCCAGCTGCCGGGCCAGACCCTCGACGTGCCGATCACCTTCGCTCCGGGCGAGTACTTCTTCCAGTGCGATCCTCACGCCGCGCTCGGCATGACCGGCAAGCTGGAAGTCGAAGACGACTGAGTATCACAACACTCCCATCGGAGGCAGGACATGTCTCGCGTCAGCTGCGGTGCCGTCGCCCTTACGCTCCTCTCCCTCGGAGCCTGTGACCGTGTGAAGCCGGAGGCCCCGGGCACCAAGCCGATGGCCACCGGCGACGTCCAGGCGGCCGCGCTGGCGAGCTACGTGAAGCCCGGCGATCAGGACCAGTACTACCTCTTCTACTCCGGCGGGCATTCGGGCCAGGTCTTCGTGGCCGGCGTGCCCTCGATGCGCCACATCTTCACCATCCCCGTCTTCACCCCGTACCCCGGCACCGGCTACGGCTACGACGAGGAATCGAAGGCGATGCTCGGCGACTTCACCTGGGGCGACGTCCACCATCCGGCCGCCTCCAAGACCGCGGGCGACTACGACGGCCGCTGGCTCTTCGTCAACGACAACGCCAACAACCGCATCGCGCGCATCGACCTGCGGGACCTCAAGACCCGGCAGATCCTCGGACCGATCCCGAACACGATGGGCAACCACGGCTCGTCCATGGTCACCGAGAACACCGAGTATGCGCTCGTCGCGACCCGGTTCTCGGTGCCGATGGGCCGGGCCTACGCCCCGCTCGAGGACTACGCGACCCACTACAAGGGCGCCGTGAGCGGCATCCGGGTCGACTCGGCGACCGGGACCATGTCGCTCGGCTGGCAGATCATGACTCCGCCCTTCAACTGGGACCTCGGCGCGACCGGCAAGGGGCCCTCGGTGGACTGGGCGTTCTGGACCTCCTACAACTCCGAGCGCGCCACCGGCAAGCTCGAGACGACGTCCACCCAGAAGGACCGCGACTACGTGGCCGTGGTGAACTGGAAGGCCGCGGCGGCCGCGGCGGCGGATGCCGGGGCCGGCACCGCGATGGTGAGCGGGGTGCGGGTCATCGATCCGGCGAAGACCCCCGGCGTGATGTACCTCCTGCCGTGCGGCAAGAGCCCGCACGGCGTCGACGTGGACCCCAGCGGAGAGTACGTCGTCTGCTCGGGCAAGCTGCAGCCCACCTCCACGGTCTTCTCCTTCAGGAAGATCCAGGACGCGATCGCGCGGAAGAGCTTCACCGGCTCGGAAGACGGCATCCCGGTCCTCAAGTACGAGGACGCGATGATCATGGAGGTTCCGGTCGGGCTCGGGCCGCTGCACACCCAGTTCGACGGGAAGGGGTACGCCTACACCTCGCTCTTCGTCGAGAGCGCCATCGCCAAGTGGAAGCTGCCGCCCTACGCGGCGGACGCCGACCCCAAGGCCATGGTGGTGGACAAGATTCCGGTGCAGTTCAACGTCGGCCACCTGGTGACGGCCCATGGCGACACCCGTCACCCCAAGGGCGACTGGCTGGTGGCGATGAACAAGATGTCGAAGGGGCGCTCGATCAAGACCGGCCCCTCGATTCCGGAGAGCTCGCAGCTGATCGACATCACCGGCGAGGGCAAGATGAAGATGGTGTACGAGGCGTACACCGAGCCCGAGCCGCACTTCGCGCAGTTGATCCACAAGGACGTGCTGAAGAACACGATCGAGTTCTACCCGAAGGCGGAGAGTCACCACAAGCACGCCATCTGGGCGGCGAGCGACGCCAAGGTCACCCGCAATGCGGCCCGGCGCACGGTCGAGGGGACGGTGTTCGCCATCCGCACCTACTTCGAGCCGGGACGGATCCAGGTCCAGGAGGGCGATACCGTCATCCTGCACATCACCAACGCCGAGCAGGCGCGGGACGAGATCCACGGGTTCGGGCTGGTCGCGTTCGACAAGAACGTCGTCATCGACCCGGGCGAGACCAAGACGCTCAAGTTCGTCGCCCGGAAGTCGGGAGTGTATCCGTACTACTGCACCAACTTCTGCTCGGCGCTCCACCAGGAGATGCAGGGATACCTCGAAGTGGTGCCGCGAGGCACGCCGCTCGCGCTCTATGAGAACGGGGCCGGCCTGATGCGCGCCCCGGCCGAGGGCCGCCGACCCGTGCACGCCGAGGCGCAGCACGCCGGCCATGCGGAGGCGGGCAAGTGACGACGACCCGGACGAGGGTAGCGGGGCTCCTGGAGCGCATCCGTCGCCGGCGCACCCCGCTGCTCCTCCTCGCGGCGCTGCTGCTCGCCGGGGCCACGGTGCTGCCGCTCTGGGGCATGATCCTGGTGAGCACGCAGTACCCCGAGGGACTGCGGATGGTGGTCTACCCGACGCGGATCATCGGCGACCTGGCCGAGATCAACGCACTCAACCACTACATCGGGATGACGCCGATCGCGGACGACTTCTTCGTCGAGCTCCGGTTCCTCCGGCCCGCGCTGCTGGCGCTGGCCGGAGGGCTCGCGTTGGCGGCGATGCTGCGGCATGCACGCTGGATCGCGCTCATCCCGCTGGCGGGCATGGCGGCGCTCGGTGTCGCAGGCCTGGGCGCCATGCGCTACCGGCTCTGGCAGTTCGGCCATCAGCTCGATCCCCAGGCGGCCATTACCATCGATCCGTTCACGCCGCCGATGGTCGGGCTGCATCAGATCGCCCAGTTCGCCACCTACAGCTACTTCAGCTGGGGTTTCTTCCTGCCGGTCGCCGCGGGCGTCATCGTGGCCCTCGTAGTCTTCGCCGACCGCCGGCAGGTACGCCGGCCGCTCCGACGGCCCGTGCTCGCGGTGGCCTGATGCCTTTCGCCTCGCCGGTCCTCGTCACGCTCGCGGCGTTTTCCGCCCTCCAGGGGCCGGTGGCGGGTAAAGTGCTCGAGGTCGGGCGGGGTGGCGCGTATGGGAGTCCCGCCGAAGCGCTGGCTGCGGCGGTCCCTGGTGACACGGTGCGCCTGCTGCCGGGTGAGCATGCCGGTCCGCTGGTGGTCCGGGTCTCCGGTCTCACCCTCACGGGGCCACGCACCGCGGTGATCGATGGCGGCCGCCGCGGCACCGCCGTTACGATCGCCGCCGACTCGGTCACGCTGGACGGTTTCACCGTGCGATCGAGCGGCCGCTCCATGGACCATGACGACGCGGCGATCAAGCTCGAGCGCTGCACCGGCTGCGCGATTCTACGGATCGCCGTCCGGGACCCGCTGCACGGGATCTACCTGCTGGAATCCCACGGCGTCAGGCTCGAGGGCAACGATGTCCTCGGTGCGTCGGACCTGATCGAGTCCGCCCGCGGCAACGGCATCCATCTTTTCAATTCCACCGGCAATCGCCTGCTGCGGAACCGGGTGCGCGCGACCCGCGACGGCATGTACTTCTCCTTCGCGAGCGACAATCTGGTCGCGGGGAACGAGGTGAGTCGGGCGCGCTACGGCCTGCACTACATGTACTCGGACGACAACCGGTTCGAGGACAACGTCTTCGTCGAGAACGCCGCGGGGGCGGCGGTGATGTTCTCCAAGCGGATCGAGCTTCGGCGGAACGTGTTCGCCCGCCACGTCGGCTATCGGGCCTACGGGTTCCTGCTCCACACGGGCGAAGACATTCTCGCCGAGGGGAACCGCTTCGAGGGAAACCTCACCGGCCTGCATCTGGACGGTGCGCTGCGCAACACCTTCCGGGACAACCTGCTGTCGGGCAACGGCACCGGCATCGACCTGATGGCGAGCGCCGAAGCGAACAGCTTCACCGGAAACGTCTTCCGACACAACCGCACCGCCGTACGGAAGGTGCTCGGCACTGGCGAGAATGCCTGGAGCCTGGATGGGCGTGGCAACGATTGGGGCGATCCCGCCGTGTTCGATCTCGATCGCGACGGCATCGGCGACCGTCCGTACCGCGCCGGAGACCCGTTCCTCACGCTGGCCGCCTCGCGTCCGGCGCTCGAGATCTACGGCGGCACCCTCGCCGCCCGCGCGCTCTCCTGGGCGGAGGAGGCGTTCCCGGTCTTCGGCATTCCGCGGATCGTGGACTCCCTGCCCGTCGCTCCTCGCTCGGCGGGTGAACACTTCAATCCGGCGATGGTGCCGCCGATGGTCGCGATCACGTTCGTGCTGGGCGTCGTGGTCCGGCGCCGGAGACGCGGCGTGACCAGGGGAGAGACCAGGTGATTCGGTACGAGGGCTTCGTGAAGTCGTACGGCCGCGTTCTCGCGGTCGGCGCGCTCGATCTGGACGTGCGCCCCGGTGAGACGCTGGCGCTGGTCGGCCCCAACGGATCCGGCAAGAGCACCACGCTGAAGGCCGCGGTCGGTCTGGTGCGACCTTCGCGGGGCCGGGTGCTGGTGGACGGAATCGACGCCGCCGACGGACCGGCCGCCCGCGCCATGCTGGGCTACCTCCCCCAGCGGGTGTCGTTTCCGGAAGGGGTCACGGCCGGCGAGATCATGCGATTCCATGCCCGACTCCGCGGAGCGGGGACGGAGCTGGTGGAGCCGCTGCTCCGGCGGGTCGGACTGGCCGATGCGGCCGGACGGATCACCGACGGCTTTTCGGGCGGCATGCGGCAGCGGCTCGGCCTCGCCATCGCGCTGCTGGGACAGCCGCGCGTGCTCCTGCTCGACGAGCCGAGCGCGGCGCTCGATCCCAGCGGTGCGCTGCTGGTCCGCGATCTCATCGCCGAGATCGCCGCGGGAGGCGCCACGGTGCTCCTGTCGTCCCACGATCTCGCCGAGGTGGAGGCCCTGGCGGATCGGGTCGCGATCTTCGCGTCCGGCGGGATGCGGGCGCTGGGATCGGTCGCCGAGCTCGAGGCGCGCGCTGGGGTGCGTGGCCTCGAGGGCGTCTACCGGCGGCTCGCCGAGGGCCTGGCCCTGGCGGCCGGAGTGAGGGCGGCATGAAGACACTCGGGTCGGGCGCGATTCGCACCACGCTCGTCGTCGCCGGAGCGGAGTACCGCAGCGCGTTGGCGAGTCGCCTGGTGCAGGGTTTCGGCGCGGTGTTCGCGTTGCTGGCGGTGGCGATCGCGGTCGCGGGGCTGGCGGCCAGCGGACAGCTCCTGGTGCAGGGCTTCACTCGGACCGCGGTCTCGCTGCTGAGTCTCGCGCTGTACCTGCTGCCGCTCGTCGGTCTCGTGCTGGGCGCCCACGCCTTCGGTGTCGAGGACGGAGGGACCGAGCTGCTGCTGGCGCAGCCGATCGGGCGGGGGTCGGTGCTGCTGGGCCGCACGGCCGGGCTCGCCGCGGCGTTGACGCTGGTCGCCGTCCTCGGCTTCGGCCTCGCCGGTGCGGTCGTGCTGCTCGGCGCGGGCGTGGCCGGGGCCGCGGGCTACCTGCTCGTCGCCGGCGGCAGCACGGTCGTCGGGCTCGCCGGACTCGCGCTTGGCGTCCTGCTCGGGGTCCGGGCTCGCCGCCGGCTCACCGCCGTGGCGATGGCGATGGTGGCCTGGGTCGTTCTGGCGCTGCTCTTCGATTTCGCCGCGATCGCGCTGCTCCAGTTCACCGGAGACGGACAGCCGGGCCCGCTGCTGATCGCCTTGCTCGCCGCCAACCCCATCGACGGCATGCGGGCCATCGGCCTCGTGAGTCTCGGCGCGGATGTCCTGCTGGGGCCGACCGGCGCGGCGCTCTCCAAGCTGATGGGGCCGTCGGGCGGGGCCACCCTGGTGGCCGCGGCGTTGGCCGCCTGGTGTGTGGTGCCGCTCGCGCTGGCGGCCCGCGTGTTCAGCCGGAGGGACTTCTAAGCGGCAGCCCTTGCCGGCCTCTCCAGCCTGTCCTAGCCTTGGACATCGAACCGGTGCGTCGAGCCCCGCCTTCGCAGGGAGGTCGCTTGCTCCACTCCCGAAGCCGGCGAGTGTCGCCGGTTCTGCTCGTCCTGGCTGCGCTCGCCGTTCCACCCGCGCTGCACGCTCAGGCAGGCTCCACGCCCGTCCTCTCCACCTCTGCGCTCCAGTGGTCAGCCACACTCCGCACGCGGGCTGAAGGATGGGACTGGTTCGATGCCGGCCCGGAGGGCCGGTACGCCTTCGTCGGGACCTACCTGCGTGCGGGCGTGTCGCAGCAACTTCGCGGATTCGGATGGCGGGTGGAGCTCATGGCGCCGGTGCTTGTCGGGCTTCCCGACGACGCCGTGCTGCCTGCGCCGCAAGGCCAGTTGGGGCAGGGGGCCGGCTACTTCGCGGCCAACGAAGGCGATCGAAGTGCCGCGGACGTCTTCCCGAAGGAGGTCTACATCCGGCTGGGAAGTCCGGCCGCGCGCGACGGCCATGCGGTGCGCCTCGGCCGGCTCGACTTTTCCGACGGCATGGAGATTCTTCCCGCCGACCAGACCCTCGCGCGGTTGAAGCGCGAGCGCATCGGTCAACGGCTGCTCGGCCCGTTCAGCTTCACCCACGTCATGCGAAGCTACGATGGCGCACAGTATTCCTGGACCTCTCGCGGGCGGCAGCTCTGGCTCATGGCGGTGCGCCCGACCACGGGCGTCTTCGACACCGATGGCTGGGGGTGGGTGGACGACGTGAGCGTACTCTATGGGGCCCTCACTCTGCCGGTCCGGCTGGGTGACGCCGCGGGAGACGCCCGGCTCTTCGCGCTCTGGTACGAGGACGATCGCGGCCTGCCCAAGACGGACAATCGCGCGGCGGCGGCGCGCGAGGCCGATGGAAGCCCGATCCGTGTCACGACGTTCGGCGGACACTGGCTTCAGGCCTTTCCCACCTCCTCGGGACCCGTGGACCTGCTGCTTTGGGGAGCGGTGCAAACCGGCGCGTGGGGCACCCTGGATCACGCCGCCACCGCCGCCGCGCTCGAGCTCGGCATTCAGCCGCGGCTCGGCCGTCTCGCGCCATGGCTTCGCATCGGTCTCTTTCGCGGCAGCGGCGACGGCGATCCCGGGGATGGAGATCACGACACCTTTTTCGCGCTGCTGCCCACACCGCGGCCCTACGCCAGGTTCCCCTTCTACAACTTCAGCAATACCACGGAGGCGTTCACCACGCTCAGCGTGCAACCCCATCCGCGGGTCACGGTGCGGGCCGGGGCCAGGCGACTTCGGCTCTCGGAGGCGGCGGATCTCTGGTATGTGGGCGGCGGGGCGTTCGAAGACGAGAGCTTCGGCTACGTGGGGCGGCCGAGCACGAATGCCCGAGGCCTGGCGACGATCACCGATCTGGGGGTCACGGTATCGCCGACCCGGTGGATCAGTGTGGAGGCGTATGGCGCGCTGGCGTTCGAGGGTGACGTCATTCGCGGTGTCTACCCCGCCGCCGGCGCCGGCCGGTTGGCATACCTCGAAGTCGAGCTGCGCCGGTGAAGTCACGAGGCTCGACCCGGCCCGCGATCGGCGCCGCCCTGGCGGCGGTCGCGATCGGCGTCGCGCTCGGCCTCGGCGGATTCACCTTCGTGTACGCCAAGGGCGCGTCCTACCTGAGCACGGACCCAGCGGTGTGCGCCAATTGCCACATCATGGGCGAGCACTACGCCGCGTGGCAGCGCTCCAGCCATCGCGCCGCGGCCGGGTGTGCCGATTGCCACATGCCGCACGATCTGATCGGAAAGTACGTGGCCAAGGCGTCCAACGGCTTCTGGCACTCGCTGGCGTTCACCACCGGCGTGTTTCCCGATCCGTTGCAGATCAAGCCGCACAATCGTACCATCACCGAAAACGCCTGTCGCGAGTGCCACGCGAACATCGTCGCGGCGATCGATCCGCTGGGCAGCGACGCGCCGATCGGCGTGCGATCCGGAGTGGCCGGCAGGCCGGTCGCGGACCGGCCCCAGATCCACGACGGGACCGTCGCGGCGGCCGACCGGGAATCCTGCATTCGCTGCCACACCTACGTGGGACACATGGTGCGCTGACGCGCATCGGCCGATTGGGAGACTCCGATGACGACTCCCCGCTGGATCATGCTCGCGACCGTCCTGGCCGCCGTCGTCACCCTGGGCGTCGTCGCACTGCTGACCACGATCATCGAGCGGAAGCAGGAAGCACGGAACCCGTTCT
This sequence comes from uncultured Gemmatimonadales bacterium, assembly GCA_963826065.1. GTDB lineage: Bacteria > Gemmatimonadota > Gemmatimonadetes > Gemmatimonadales > GWC2-71-9 > CAVVWJ01. Next base: position 368,885 of record CAWGVP010000002.1, on the reverse strand, counting down.
ACCGCGTGGTCGAGCTCACCGACACCACGGTGGACCCCGCGGTGTGGGGGAGAAACTTCCCGCAGCAGTACGATGACTACCGGAAGACCGTGGACATGGTCCACACCCGCTACGGCGGCAGTGAGGCCACCCCGCGCACGCCCACGGCGGTCGATCCGCGCCAGGTGGTGGCCCAGAGCCGTCTCCAGGCTGATCCGCGCCTGATGGAGATGTGGGCGGGCTACGCCTTCGCGCAGGATTTCCGGGAGGAGCGCGGGCACGCCTACATGCTCGACGACCAGGTCTTCACCGAGCGTCAGCGGGTCACCCCGCAGCCCGGTGCTTGCCTTCATTGCCATGCGTCCATGTACGTGCCGTACATGCGCGCGGGCCAGGGTGACCTGATCGCCGGCTTCGAGAAGCTGAACCCGATGCCGTATTTCGAGGCCAAGAAGCTCGCCGGCAACCATCCAATCTCGTGCATCGACTGCCACGAGCCGAGCACGATGGAGCTTCGGGTCACCCGGCCCGGGTTTCTCGAGGGGATCAGGGCCTACAAGGCTTCCCAGGGGGTGGAGGACTACGACGTGAACCGCGACGCGACCCGCCAGGAGATGCGTACCTTCGTCTGCGGCCAGTGCCACGTGGAGTACTACTTCAAGGGTGACCAGAAACGGCTCACCTACCCCTGGGAGCGCGGTCTGCGGGTGGACAGCATCTTCGCCTATTACGAGGCCAACGGCCACAAGGACTGGACCCATGCCCGGTCCGGCGCTGCCGTGCTCAAGGCCCAGCACCCCGAGTTCGAGACTTTCAACCAGGGCATCCACGCCCGCTCCGGGGTGGCCTGCGCCGACTGCCACATGCCGTACCAGCGCCGCGGCGCGCTCAAGATCAGCGACCACCACGTGCGGAGCCCGCTGCTCAATCTCGACCAGGCCTGCCAGACCTGCCACAAGATCTCGGAGGAAGAGCTGCGGCAGCGGGTCTATGTGATCCAGGACCGCACGTTCGAGACGCGCAACATCGCCATCGACGCCCTGCTCGATCTGATCGGCGGGATCGAGCGCGCGCGCGCGGAGGACAGCACCGATGCGGGCGTGAAGCGGGCGCAGCGCTACCAACGGGCCGCGCAGTTCTACGCCGATTTCGTGGAGGCGGAGAACTCGATGGGCTTCCATGCGGACCAGGAAGCGGTCCGGATCCTCGGGAATTCGATCAACTTTTCACGCCTGGGGCAGGCGGCACTGCGAGGGGAGCGGGTGCCGGAGGCGCCGCTGGATGCGGCGCGGGCGTCGGCGCACCCGCGGTGAGCGAGGGTGGGTGGCGGGGCTTGGCCAGCCGCCCCCGGGCCCTCGTTTCGCTCACGAATGCATCGGAGGCTTATTCCAGCCGTAGCTCCAATCCGTCCACCGTCGCCCCATCCGGGTCGGACGGCACCGTGAACGCGATCGGCCACGCGGACAGCCCCAGCCGGCTGAGCACCGACGGCTCGACCGACAGCTCGTACTCCCCCGGCTTCACCCCGAGCAGGTAAAACCCGCCGTCCGAGAACGTCACGAGCCGGGCCGTCTGACTCGACCCGTGCCGCCGGAGGAGGAGGCGCGCGCCGGGAATGGCGACGGTGGAGTCGAGCGTCTGCCGCACCACGCGGCCTTCGATCACGCCGCCCGGCACGATCGGGATGTCCACGCTGCGGAACCGGTTGGGTCCGGTCTCCACGCTCATGGATCCGTAGGCCGGCATCCAGAGCGGCGAGGCGAGCGTCGCCGTATCCACCGCCACGAGCACCGGCTCGAAGGCGGGCAGGTCCCAGATACGGTAGCGGCCCGAGGAGTCGGACAGCGTGGTGACGAAGCCGGCCCGCACCCGGGCGCCCGGGACCGGCTGTTCGCCGGGCTGCCAGCGGCCGTCGCCGTTGCCATCGAGGAAGACCCGGCCGCTGATCCCTGCGCGCTCCAGCGACGGCCCGCTGGCGAAGGAGACCTGCCGCCGCGCCGGGTCATAGAGCACCGAGCCCTGCACGAACTGGCTCACCATGGCGTCGCCGCGGGAGGGGGCGCTGAGGCTCGTCGTGGCCCGGACCGTGGGGAGCTGGGTCGAGACGAACATCGTCAGCATGGTGCCGAGTCCGCGCGCCCAGGTGGCGCCCGCCTCCACGCTCAGATGCGGACCCAGCTCACGCGACAGATACCCGCCCGCCAGCGCCACGCGGCCGCCGTCATCCACTTCCCAGTTGGTGCGGGTGGAGATCTTGCCGAGCAGCGGGCCCAACTCGGGGAAGGGCAGCGAGAACGTGTTCAGCGAGACGAACGACTGCGAGGTGGCTCGGCCGGTCGGGTCGGCGTACCGCACGTGCCGCACGGCGGGGGCCAGCCGGAAACGGGAGGCATAGAGCGACAGCCCGAGGCGGCCGCTCATGGTGCCGCCGTTGTCGGCCGTGATGCGGTCCAGGCCCGCCTCGAGGTACACGTCATCCCGGTTGCTGAAGGGGCGTGCCAGAGCCTCGGTGGTCCACTGGGTCCGCCGGCCGGCCGGGGTCAGCAGCGGCATCGGCGTGTTGACGGCGAAGTCGTGGTACTCGGTGCTGAGCCGCAAGTCCTGCGACGGCTCGTACCGCAGGGCACCCCGCACCACGGCCTTTGCGACCGCTTCCAGCTCCACGCCCCACGCGTTGCCCAGCGTGCCGCCGACACCGACGTAGGGATGAAACAGACCCGGGAGAGAGTCACGCCAGAACTGGTCTACGCCGCCGCGCACGGTCCACCGCGGCGTCAGACCGTACCGGAGGTCGAGGTTGGCGTTGGCCTGGCACTCGGTGGTACGGCATCCACCGACGGCCAGCCCGTACTCAAGCCGTCGATCGGGGATCACCTCGGTGCTCACCCGGTAGTTCTGGTTGAACCGGCGGATCTCACCGAAGGGACCGTAGGCGACGAAGTCCATGGCGTTTTCGCCGTACTCCACGGGCAGATCCATGGAGAAGCGTCCCATCGCGTCTGCCGAGTCCAGTGCGATCAGCCGCCCACCCCGGTACGCTTCGATCTCCCACCCCGGTCCCAGCGCGCCCTGGAAGCCGATATCGCCGAACATCGACGAGCGGAGGAACGGCGCGTTCGACACCGAGAAGCCGCGCACCGATCTGGGCCGCGGTCCGGTGGAGAGGCCGTCGCCCAGCCGCAGCTGGGTGACGTACCGGCTCTTGCGCCACACGCCCGCCCACGATGCGTCGAAGCGCACGGCGCCGTCCCTCGGTGGGCCGGAGCTGGCCAGACGTCCCTCGAGCGAGCCACCCATCAGGTTGAGCCCGAGACCGGCCGAGTATGCCCCCGTTCCGAAGAGATCCTGGCTGGGCGCGAGGATCGAGTAGTCGAGGACCACCCCGTCCCAGCGGGTGCGAGCCACGCCGAGGGCCAGGTCCGGCGCGCCGGCTCCCTCCGATCCGCGGAAAAGCGCGTGGGCACGCTCCCGGGTCACCCGGCGGCCGATGGGCAGACTGTCGGCATCGAGCAGGGTGACCGCGAGCTCCGCCCAGTTGACCGCGAAGGTCACGTCGAGCAGCTGGCTGAGCACGCGGGTGCTGAGATACTGATCGTCCGGCTTGGTCACGCGATCCGCCGGCGTGAGCGCCAGGGCCGGGCCCCTACCGGTGCGGATCTCCCAGGTGGACGGGTCCAGCGTCACCACCCGGCGGCCGAGGGTCAGCTCGATCGCGCCTCCCGCCATCGGCACCGATCGCAGCTCCGCCATCTCGGCCAGCTGAAGCATGGGAAGCAGCGCGTCGCCACTGGAGCGGTAGGCTGACACGGTGCGCGAGCCATAGCGTCCGATGCCCAGCTCCACGATGACCGGCTCGAGCCCGGCAGAATCGGTCGCCGCCTGCGCTCGCAGACCGGCCGGTATCGCCAGCGCTGCGAGGAGGAGGACCAGCCGGGCGCGCCGGGAAGTCACGGCAGGCGGATCTCCAGCGAGTCACGCACCGGGCGGGCGGGCAGCAGCACCTCGGGCGCGAGGTCCTCGCGCTCGGTGGTGATCTCGACCCGAAGCCGGTAGCGGCCCGGCGCCGGCCTCCCTCGCGGGAGTGCCGCCGTGAGCCTCGGCTCCACGTCGAAGTAGACCGCCAGGGGGCTCATGAAGGTGGCCACCGTGGCTCCGGAGGAATCGGCCAGCGCGCCGCGGACGGTGCCGATGAAGGCGGCGGTGCCCATCCGGTCGAGCCGCATCCGGACCGCGAGCGAGTCTCCCTCCACCACCGCAGCCAGCCGGCTCAGACGGACCGCGGTGGTGACGGCACCCTTCCGATACTGGATTGGAAGCACGGTCCGCACCTCCAGGTTGAGGCCGACCGTGACCCCGGAGCTGCTATCCACCCCCGTGACCGGCACGGTCCCGCCCTTGGCCGCCACCACCAGCCGGGCCCAGTACTCCCCGTCGGTCAGCCGGGCGGGGGGCCGGGCGAGCAGGCGGACGGTCTGGCGCTCCTTCGGTTGGAGCACCATTCTCTTCGGAAAGGCCTCTACCCAGCCGGCGGCGGACGGCATCGAGGGGGCCGGCCGCTCCACGGTTCTCAACTCGAAGTCGCCGGCCGAATCGGTGACCGGATACCCGAAGAAGGTGGAGAGCGTCACCTCGGCGGGCCCGTCGCCCGGGTTGTAGAGGCTGAGTGAGCCGCTGCGGGTCCGGTGATCGATGACGACGGAGTGAGGCGCGACCAGGACGCCCTGGGCGAGCGCGGGGATCGGAGAGAAGAGGGCGACGAGCAGCGCGCCGATGGTGAGTCGCGGCATCAGAAGTTGGTGACCGTGAAGGTGATGGTGCCGGTGTAGTTACCCTGTGGCTGGTTGCCGGCGGGCGACACCGTGCCGCCGATGAATACGTCGGTCGTGGTGCTGGTGACGTTCTGAACGACCTTGGTGGCCTTTGGGTTGAACACGTCGGGCACACTGTTCGGCGCGGTGCCCACGGCGATCGCGTCGTTATTGCTGAAGTTGATCGGCAGCCTCGCGCCTGCCGGACCGTCCAGCCTGGTCGGCAGTGTGAGCCGGAACTGAAGCCGCGAGTTCAAGGGCGCCGTCACGCGGAACTGTCCACTCCGCACCGGGTGGCTCGGTCCGATGCTGGTGGGGATGCCGGCGATCACCGGGCCGAAGGCGAGGTCCCGAACCGGAATCACGGAGATCTGCGCGGCGGCCGGACGGCCTGCGGCCACCAGCGCCGCGGTCGCGAAGAGCCAGGTGAATCGCATCGGGTTCTCCACGGGTTGCCGTCACGGGCGCGCCGGTCGAGGGAGGCGGATACCACCCCCGACCGGCGCTTCCGGCCGATCCGTTGGGAGGAACCGCGGGTTAGAAGTAGACCACCGACATGGTGACGTCGCCGGTGTAGCTGCCGGCGACCTGCGCCGCCGCGGGCGTGACCGTCGCACCCACGTACACGCTGATCGTGGTGCCGGCCGTCGCCGCGGTGTTGGTGCCGACCGCGCTCGGGGTGAAGGTGGTCGCGCCGGCCGGCGTCGCCGAGGTGTTCCAGCCGCCGGTCCAGCTGCCGATCGGCAGGGTGTTGGCACCCGACGTGAGGTCGGTCGGCAGAGTGAAGGAGAGCGTCACGCCCTGGGTGGCGGCCTTGATGACGTCGAACCGGCCGGCGCCCGCGTCGGCGATTCCGATGGTCTTGGCGACGCCCGGGGTGACGTTGCCGAACTGCAGGTCGTTGCCGGCAGTCACGGTGACCGCCGAGAGGACGGTGGCGGTCGCCTGGATGTCGGCGCTGGTCTGCGCCTCGAGCGTCGCGGCCCCAAAGCTAAACCCTGCGGCCAGGACAGCCGATAGTACGGTTGCGCGCATTTGCTTCTCTCCCCGGTTGTTGAAGAAGTGGTTGGTCCCGCTTCGAGGCTATTTCAGGGGAGTTCGCGCTCCCCGGCGGCGGGGCGAGGGGCAATGCGCGTGCCATGCCTTGCCGATCGGCTAAAAGGCGAACAGAGGGCCGAGCTTCGGGAGCCGCATTTCATTGCGGCGCTTGAAGAAAGTATTTAGGGATCGGCGTCAAAGAGTTATACGATCGGCGGGTCACCCAGGGGCGGTTTCCTCCTGGCTAAGTAACAGGATGGCCGAATGTTCGCTGCCGACACCTCCACGGGCTCGCCTTGCGGCGCGGCAGGCCTGCCGGGCCATCCGGGTCGGGTCCACACCGCCGTCCGCGCGGGTGCCAAGCCCCTTCGCGCCGTCGCCGTCTGCGCGCTCCTGGCTACAGGGCTGCCGGCTATCTGCTCCGCCCAAGCCATTGGCACGATGCAAGTCGACGCTCGGGTCGTTCCCGCCGCCGCGGCCTGGGCCGGGGTCGCGGAGGCCGGGCTGGCCGCCCGGGCCGCGGTCGGAGCCCCCGCGGATCGTCTCCTCATCCGCCGGAACGGGCTGGTCCGCGCCGCCACGGAGATCCGGATCGTGGGGAGCCGGCGCGAAGTCCTCGTCACCATTCAGCACCCGCACAACTAGGCACGAAAGAATAGTCGGCCCTGGACGTGGCCAGCCGCTGGGGGCCATAATGGAGACGAGACTCGGCTCGTAACCATTCTGGCCTTCGCGAGGACCACGACATGTCGGCTGACCAGCAGGAAGGGGCTCTCAAGCCCATCGCTCCCGCCCGTGTGGCGGAAGAGCTGAAGAAGCTCAGTTCCCAGCGCCAGGAGGGCCAGCTCGACGCCGACGAATACGAGCATCGGTTCGCCCGGATGATCGGCGAATTGCGCGATCGTCGGATCGACGGCTCGCGCGCGGAGATCCTCGCCACCCTGACGCCGTTGTTCGAGCAGGGAATCGTGTCGGCGCAGGACTGGCGCAGGCTCACCCGCCAGCTCGGGCTCGCGTGACCCTGGCGCCGCTTCGGATGTCCGTCCCGGCCTCGGACGGACTCATCCTGAAGGGCGTGTTGACCTATCCTCCAGGGGCGACGGGCCGCGACTACCCTCTCGCGGTCCTCGCCCATCAGTATCCCGCCACTCGTGACAGCTACGCTCCCCTGGTCGCCGACCTGCTGGCGGCGGGCATCGCCACACTCGCCTTCGACCAGCGCGGGCATGGCGACTCGATCACCTCCCCGCGCGGCCCGCTCGTGGTGGACACGCCCGAAGGCGTCACCATGGAGGCCTTCGGCGCCGCATTCGTGAGCAGCGTGGCGAAGGTGGGTTTTCACCGTATCGAGAACGACGTGGTGAGAGTGACCGGCTGGGGGGTGTCGCAGAATTTCATCGACGGCCGGCGTCTGGCGCTCGTCGGCGCCAGCGTGGGAGGAAGCGGGGTCCTCCTCGCCGGACCGACCCTGCCCGGCGTCCGCGCGATCGCGACCGTCGGCGCGGCCGGCGCCCTCGCCTTCGGTCCCGACGGGCCCGCCCGGATTCGCGCCGCGATCGAGGGCGCAGCGGGAATTCGGTTCTTTCTCGCCTCGTCGGAGGGCGACGCATTCGAGGGAGCGGCGAGCGTTGCCACCTGGTCCAGAGGCTTGTCACACGTTCGCTCGCGAGTCGTGCCGGGCAGCGGTCACGCAATGGCGATCTACTACGCGGTGCGCAGCGAGCTGGTGCCCTTCCTTCGCGAGGGGTTGGGCGTGTAGTGGAGCTGCGACCCCTCGGCGCCGGCGCTCCCGCCGTCCCCTCGGTGGGTTACGGCGGCATGCATCTCTCCCTCCAGGGCCGCCCGCCACGGTCCCAGGCCCTCGACGTCATCCGCGCGGCACTCGACGCCGGAGTCCGGCTGATCGACACGGCCGACGCCTACTGCCTCGACGATGCCGACATCGGCCACAACGAGATGCTCATCGCCGAGGCGCTCCGTGGCTGGAGCGGCGATCGCGATGCGGTGCTCGTCGCCACCAAGGGCGGCCTCACCCGGCCGGGCGGGCGATGGGACCGGGACGGCCGTCCCGAGCATCTGCGCGCCGCCTGCGAGCACTCCCTGCGGGCGCTCGGGGTGGAGCGCATCGCCCTCTATCAGCTCCACGCCCCCGACGAGCGGATCCCCTTCGAGGACAGCGTCGGCGCGCTCGCGGAGCTGCGGCGCGAAGGCAAGATCCGCTGGGTCGGGCTGTCCAACGTCGATGTGGAGCAGATCCGCGCGGCGGAGGCGATCACGCCGGTCGCGTCGGTGCAGAACCGGCTCAATCCGTTCTTCCGGGAGGCGCTGGAGGAGGGAGTGGTGCGGTATTGCGCCCGGCAGAAGATCGGGTTTCTGGCCTACAGCCCCACCGGGGGTGGTCGACTCAACCTGAAGCTGCCCGAGCATCCGGTGCTGCGTCCGATGGCGGCGCGGCTCGGCGTGACGGCCCATGCGCTGGTGCTCGCCTGGGCCCTGGCGCAGTCGCCGACCGTGATCGTGATTCCCAGCGCGCGGCGGGTCGAGCACGCGCTGGACAGCGTCAGCGCGGGGGCGCTGAGGCTCTCCGCCGAGGACCTCGCGGCGATCGACGGGGCGACCTTTTCGCGGGCGTGAAGCAGGACACTAACTCCACCGCACCAGCGTCGCCCCCACCGTGAACCCCGCGCCCACCGCCACGAACACCGCCAGGTCGCCACGAGAGAGCTTCCCCGCTCGCAGCACGTCTTCCAGCGCGAGCGGCAGCGTCGCCGCCGTGGTGTTGCCGTAGCGCGCGATGACCGACGCCATGCGATCGTGCGGCAGGCCCAGCCGGTCCGCCGTCGCGTCGAGAATGCGCTGATTCGCTTGGTGGGGAATCACGACGGCGAGATCGCCCGCCTCGAGGCCGTTCCGCTCCAGGAGCCGCTCCACGCTCTCCGCCATCTTCGACACCGCGAACTTGAACACGGTGCGCCCGTTCTGCTTCAGGTAGTGCTCCCGGGCGGCGACGGTTGCCACGCTCGCCGGGCGGAGGCTGCCGCCGGCGGGCATCATCAGATCGGACCGGCCGCTCCCATCCACACGGTGGAGGAAGTCGAGGATGCCGAATCCGGGCTCCGCCGCCTCCAGCAGCACCGCGCCGGCGCCGTCACCGAAGAGCACCGCGGTGGTCCGGTCGAGCGGGTCGATGATCGCGCTCATGAGGTCGGCGCCGACCACCACCACCCGCCGGTGCACGCCCGACGCGACGAACTGCGCGCCGGTGGTCAGGGCGTAGAGAAATCCCGAGCAGGCGGCCGAGAGGTCGAATCCCCAGACCCGCTGCATGCCGAGCCGGTCCTGGATGAGACACGCGGTCGCGGGAAAGACCATGTCCGGCGTCACCGTCGCCACGATCAGAACGTCGACGTCGTCCGGCCCCAGCCCCTTCGCCGCCAGCAAGCGGCGCACCGCTTCGGCTCCCATGGTGGACGTGGTCTCGCCGGGTGCCCCGATCCGGCGCTCGCGGATGCCGGTGCGGGTGACGATCCAGTCGTCCGAGGTGTCGAGCGTGCGGGCGAGCTCCGCATTGGTGACGACGCGCTCGGGAACGTAGGTCGCGAGTCCGGTGATCGCGGCGCCACGCGGGCCGCCCTGGGAGGTCTGGGACATGCACGAAGTTATATTCCCCGCCATGCCGCCCACCATCCGCCGCTCCACTGTTCCCGTGCACGTGGGAGGGGTGCCCATCGGATCGGGGCATCCCATCGTAGTGCAGTCCATGACCAACACCGACACGGCCGACGTCGAGTCCACGGTGCGTCAGGTGACGGCACTCGCTCGTGCCGGCAGCGAGCTGGTGCGGGTCACGGTGAATAACGAGGATGCCGCCTCCGCGGTGCCTCACATCGTCGAGGAACTGGATCGGCTGGGCGTCGCGGCACCGATCATCGGCGACTTCCACTACAACGGCCATCTGCTGCTCACCCGCCATCCGGCCTGCGCCCGGGCTCTCGCGAAGTATCGGATCAACCCCGGCAACGTCGGCGGCAAGCGGGCCGACGAGAACTTCCGGGCCATCGTCGACGTCGCGCTGGCCAACGGCAAACCGGTGCGGATCGGCGTCAACTGGGGCTCGCTCGACCAGAGCCTGCTGACCGAGATGATGGACGCCAACGCCCGGCAGGAGCGTCCTCGGGACGCGCGGGAGGTCACCATGGAGGCGATGGTGGAGAGTGCGCTCCGATCCGCGGCCCTGGCGGAGGCGGCGGGGATGGCCCACGACCGGATCGTGTTGAGCGCGAAGGTGTCCGGCGTCCAGGACCTGGTTGACGTCTACCGCATGCTCGCCGGCCGCTGCGATTATCCCCTGCATCTCGGACTCACCGAGGCGGGGCTCGGCGCCAAGGGCATCATCGCCAGTACCGCCGGACTCAGCATCCTGCTGCAGGAAGGGATCGGCGACACCATCCGGGTGTCGCTCACGCCTGCGCCCGGCGGCGACCGGACCGAAGAGGTCCAGGTGGCCCAGCAGGTGCTCCAGTCGCTGGGGCTTCGAAGCTTCACACCGCAGGTCACCAGCTGCCCCGGCTGCGGGCGGACCACCAGCACGTTCTTCCAGGAAATGGCGCAGCAGATCCAGGACTACCTGCGCGAGAAGATGCCGGCGTGGCGCCAGGAACGGCCGGGCGTGGCGGAGATGAAGGTTGCGGTGATGGGCTGCGTGGTGAACGGGCCCGGGGAGTCCAAGCACGCCGACATCGGCATCTCGCTGCCCGGCACCTTCGAGGAGCCCAAGGCGCCGGTCTATGTGGACGGGCGGCTGCTGGTGACGCTGAAGGGCGACCGGATCGTGGCCGAGTTCCTCGAGATCCTCGAGGAATACGTCGCCTCGCATTACGCCGCGGACACGGTCGCGACGTTATAATCCATCTCGTGCCACCGTCCCTCCAGACCTCGCTCGAAGCCACACTTCGCCATGAGCCGCTCGCGGCGGTGCCGATCCTCTTCGCCGCCGGCCTCGCGACCAGCCTGACACCGTGCGTCTATCCGATGATCCCGATCACGGCGGGGATTCTGGGCGGGGCAGGGGCCTCCGGCATTTCCCGCCGGCGTGCGGCCGTGGTCACCGCCGCTTACGTCGGCGGCCTCGCCCTGGTCTATGCGCTGCTCGGCCTTCTGGCCGGGCTCACCGGGTCGCTCTTCGGCGCGATCGCGTCCAGTCCGTGGGCGTATTTTCTCACCGGTAATCTTCTGCTGGTGTTGGGCCTGGCCCTTCTGGACGTCTTTACAGTGAACGCCCCGGAGAGGGCCGCCGCGTGGGCCGGCCGGCTCGGCGCCGCTTCGCCCGGCGCGGCGTTCGTGATGGGGGCCGCGAGCGGGCTGGTGGCCGCTCCCTGCGGGGCCCCGGCCTTCGCCGCGGTGCTGACGTTCGTGGCCTCCACCGGCAGCGCGACACTCGGGTTCATCTACCTGTTCGTGTTCTCGCTCGGTCTGACCGCGCTCCTGGTCGCCGTGGGTCTTTCCAGCGGCCTTCTGGCCGCACTGCCTGCCGCAGGCCGATGGACCCTCTGGGTCAAACGGGGCGGTGGCGTGCTGCTCCTGCTCATGGCCGAGTATTACTTCGTTCGCTTGGGGAGCGTGCTGTGAGACGTACCGCGCTGGCGCTGGGTCTCCTCGCCCTGTGGGCGGCTTCCGAAGTCACCGGGCAGGAGACGGGACTTGCCGTGGGGGCACGCGCCCCCGTGGTTACCGTTCACGATCTCGACGGGAAAGCGGTGGATCTCGGCCAGTATCTCGGCAAGCAGCCGGTGTTTCTCGAGTGGTGGGCCACCTGGTGCGAGCAGTGCGACGCGCTCCTGCCCCGGGTGCGGGCCGCCCGGGCGGAGCTGGGAGATCGGGTGCAGTTCGTCGGCATCAACGTGGCGGTCAACCAGTCGCCGGCGCGGGTGCGTCGCTACATCGAATCCAACGACGTGCCGTTCCGCACGCTGTACGACGACGAGGGAGCCAGCACTCGCGCCTATGCCGCCCCCACCACGTCCTACGTGGTCATCGTGGACCGCGCGGGTCGGGTCGCCTACACCGGCACGGGAGGCGACCAGGACTTTCTCGGCGCCCTTCGGCGGGTAGCCGGACCATGATCACCATTTCGTTTCGAGGCTCGCAGCACATGCGTCTGACCATCATCGGGCTGGCCGGGTGCCTCCTGGCCGCCCCCGTCTCCGGATTGGCCGCGCAGGCGGCCGGCAGCCCCTCCAAGGCCATCGTCGTCGGGGGGCCGCGGGAAGGCACCTTCGCCCCGGATTTCTCACTTCCGTGGGCCAACCGCGAAACAGTGGGTTCGGCCGAGGCGCCCTACGAGCTCTGGCGCGACCGCGGCAAGACCGTCGTGATCGCATTCTACCCCGCGGACTTCACCAAGGGCTGCACCGCCCAGATGCAGTCCTTCGGCGACCAGTACGACACGCTCTTCGGTTCCGACGTCGTCGTGCTGGGCGTCAGCACCGATTCCCTGGCCACGCATCGCCGCTTCGCCGCCAGTCTCGATCTGCCGTTCAGGCTCTTGAGCGACCCCGACCAGCAAATCGCCCGCAAGTACGGCAGCAGCGGCGACGGCGGGCGCACCCGCCGGACCGTCTTCGTGGTCGGCCCGGATGGACGGGTGAAGTACCGAAACCTCCATTTCAATGCGCTGGATCCGAAGGACTACGCGGACCTCGGCTCCGCGGTGCAGGCGGCACGCGGCGGCTGAACGTCCGGCCTCTCGATACCTCGGAGGATCGCATCTCTTCCCTTCGCGCGGCCGCGCTCGCCCTGGCGGCACTCGTCGGCATCGTTCCCTCGCGCCTGGCGGCCCAGGCGGAGGAGCCCGAAACCGAGCTCACCGATGTGTGGCGGATCGATGGACTCCACAACGCCTTCTGCGTGCAGCTCCTGATCGACCCCGCCAAGCTCGACATGGACCTGCCCGACGACCTCCAGCCGCTCCGGGCCGATGCCGTCCGGAATCTCAGTCCCCCGCTCCAGGCGGTGATCGCCAACCAGCCGGAGTTCGCCGCCTGGTCGCCGTCATCCATCTGCCTGTACTACATGGAGACGGTGGATGTGGGATCGATTCGCGTGTCGGAGAGCAATCCGGACAAGGCGCCGATGCTGGGCTTCTGGTCCATCGCCGCGGCTGACACCGGCGGCGGCGCGCAGCGGAGCTTCGTGCTCCGCCTGTTCACCAACAGCGGCCGGCTGGAGCGCGCCGGCGAGATGCGCGGCCTGAACCTTCGGACCGTGCGAAGCACGGTGCGCGAGGTCAGCATGGAGGACGACGAGGCCGCGGTCCCGGTGGGGACTCGCTACCAGTTCAAGCTGAACAAGACCTTGCTGACCTGGGACGGACGACGAGTCGACGACAGCACCCGTACCTCCGAGCCGTACACCAGCGCGTGGCGGGCCGAGAGCAAGCGGGGGGAGTCGATGGCCGCCAGGGTCGCGTTGACTCCCGAGTGGACCAAGTCCATGGTTGGCTTCCTGCGGGTCGAGGGGAAGGATGACCTCGCCAAGGCCATCATGGCGTCCCCCATTCGGTTCGTCGGGCCCGCCAGGCTCGGCGGCGGAGGGGAGTTCGCCTTCGGCCGTTAGCTTTTTGCTGAGGCCGCAAGCCGAATTACGCGCCATGTCGAAGATGTTCATAATCAAGGACTCTGAATAAATAAAAGCAGGGTGCCGACACTGTCGTCTTGTTCCTGAGCGAGGTTTAGTCGATATCCCAAGGCGTTATTCCTCAATAGTATAGCACTCTACCGTTCATGCAGGTTGACAGGTGTCGGCAGTGAATTTCCCACCTCGAACCGCTCACTCCAGATATTCACGTTCGGGACTTATCAACATGTGGAAAGCGCCCAAGTGGCGGATTCCAGCCACCGTCGCAGCCTGCGGTTGAGCGCTTCTGAGGGCGTCCCCCCGACGGGAGGCGTGTTGCGTGCGCGGCGGGTGCTCTCGATGGCGCCTGGCATCGTCGGCGACTCCGTCTGGTGGGAGGACGGCCGCGTCCGGGCGGTGGGTAACGCGGTGGAGCTGAACCGCCGCGCGCCCAAGCACCTCACTCGCTTCGATCATCCTGACGCCCTGGTGACCCCCGGCTTCGTGGATGGCCACACGCACTTCGCGATGTGGGCGCTGGCCCGGCGCCAGGTCCGGCTGGCGGGGGTGCGGACGAGGACGGAGGCGCTGGCGCGAATCGCGGCCGGTGCGCCATCGCAGGGATGGGTGGTCGGTCACGGCTGGGATGCGAACGGCTGGAACCAGCTACCCGACCGGCATGTGCTCGACATGGTGCACGCCAGCCCGGTGTACCTCGACTCCCTCGACGTCCACGCCGCCTGGGTGAACAGCGCGGCCCTCGCGGTCGCTAGGATCACTCGGGAGACCCCGGACCCGCCGGGCGGGCGGATCGTGCGAGATGCTGCAGGGGAGCCCACCGGGCTGCTGCTGGAGCGCGCGGTGGAGCTGGTCGCCCGGGTCGTTCCCCCACCCTCGGCGGAGCTGCTCGACGATGCGATGCGTGAGGCACAGGCGGAGGCCCATCGGTTGGGGGTGACCGGCATTCACGACGTCGAGGACGAGCGCGCCTGGCGGTCGTTCCGCAGGCTGGAGGAGGCGGGGGATCTCAGGCTCCGCGTGCTCTTCCATCCGCCGGTCGCATCGCTGTCGGAGCTGATCCGGCGAGGCTCCCGCAGCGGCTCGGGCTCGCCCTGGCTGGGCATGGGTGGCGTGAAGCTGTTTCTCGACGGCAGCCTGGGAAGCCGTACCGCCTGGATGCTGGAGCCGTACCAGGGAAGCCGGGACCGCGGGATGCCGGTCACCGGCGAGCGTGAGGCCGCGGATGCGATGCGGGCGGCCGCGACGCACGGGATCGCCGTCACCGCCCACGCGATCGGCGACGCCGCGGTGCGGCGGGCGCTGGACCTGCTCGAGGGTCTGCCCCGCGCGGCACTGCCGCACCGGATCGAACACTTCCAGTGTGTACACCCCGCCGATCTCGCGCGCGCGGCGCGAGCCGGCGTGGTGGCGTCGATGCAGCCCGCGCATCTGCTGACCGACATTCCGCTCGTGGACCGACACTGGGGCGACCGGGGCCGCGGCGCCTACGCCTTCCGCTCGTTGCTCAGTCGCCGGACGGCCGTGGTATTCGGCAGCGACGTGCCGGTGGCCTCGATCGATCCGCGCGACGGCGTCTTTGCCGCTCTCGAGCGAAAGGGGTTCGACGGCGCGCCCCGGGTCGGCTGGAGGCCAGAGGAGAAGATCGGCTTCGAGGACGTGGTCCGGGGCTACACCACCGCCGCCGCCCACGCATCGGGGACCTCACGCCGTCTCGGCCGATTGGCGCCCGGCGCCGAGGCGGACCTCGTGGCCTGGGCGGTGGACCCGGCGGCGGAGCGAGGGGACGGCGAGGCGTTCCGTTCGGGACATGCGGTGCTCACCGTCGTCGGTGGAACGGTCGTGATGCATCGGTGACGGTGGATCGTTAGAATCCCCGGATGGCCACTACTGTGAGACGCACCAAGATCGTCGCCACGCTGGGCCCAGCGTGGTCCGAGCCGCGGCAGATGATCGCGCTGCTCGACGCCGGCGTCAACGTCGTCCGCATCAACGCCTCCCACGGCACACCCGAGATCCGCGCCGGCTGGATCCGAACCCTTCAAGGCCTCCTGCAGGACCGCACCGAGGCGGCCGCCATTCTGGTCGACCTCCAGGGCCCGCGCATCCGGGTCGGCACCCTGTCACAGCCGCTGCGGCTCGAGGCGGGGCAGCGCGTGGTGTTCGCGCCGGAGGCCGACGCCCGGGAGGGCGAGATCCCGACCACCTACGACGCCCTCGCGGCCGACGTGCGCGTGGGCGCCCGCATTCTGCTCAACGACGGGCTGCTGGCGCTCGAGGTCACGGGTGTACGGGATCAACGGGTCGAGGCCGTGGTGCACTACGGCGGCGAGTTGTCGTCGCACAAGGGAATGAATCTGCCGGGGCTCGACGTGAGCGCGCCGGCGCTCACCGAGAAGGACCTGGAGGATGTCCAGCAGGCGATCGCGCTGGGCGCCGACTACATCGCCCTGTCGTTCGTCCGACGCCCGGAGGACATGGAGCAGCTTCGCGGGCTGGTGCCGCGCGGCACCAAGCTCGTCGCCAAGATCGAAAAAGATACCGCGCTCAAGAACCTGTGCGGCATCCTCGATGCCTCCGACGCGATCATGGTCGCCCGCGGCGACCTCGGCGTGGAGCTGCCGTTCGAGGAAGTGCCGCTCATGCAGAAGCAGATCATCCACGAGGCGAGCCTGCACGGCAAGCCGGTCATCACCGCGACCCAGATGCTCGAGTCGATGATCCAGGCGCCGCGCCCCACCCGGGCGGAAGCCTCGGATGTCGCCAACGCCATTCTCGACGGCACCGACGCGGTGATGCTGTCGGCGGAGACGGCGGTGGGGCGCTATCCGTTCGAGGCGGTACGCGCGATGGACCGGATCGCGCGGGAGATGGAGCAGCAGCGCCAGAGCCGCGGCGTGACCATCGACGCCGCCCTCGGCCGACGCACCCGCGACGGCATGGCCCTGCGGCACCACACCGGGCAGACCGGACCAGTGCGCACCGAGGACGCCATCGCCGTGGCGGTGTGCGCCGCCGCGGAGATGCTCGGCTCGCCGGTGATTCTCTGCTTCACCAGCAGCGGCTTCACCGCCCGTAAGGTCGCCAGCTGCCGCCCCGCGGTCCCGGTCTTCGCCTGCACCCCGGAGCCCGAGACCTTCCGCCAGCTCGCCATGGTGTGGGGTGTCACCTCCGCGCTGATCGAACATTCGACCGATTACGACGCGATGCTGGCGGTGGCACGCCGCAGCATCATCGACCGCGGGCTGGCGCGTCCGGGCGAGCGTCTGGTCGTCACCGCGGGCGTTCCCTTCGACATGCCGGGCACTACCAACCTCCTGAAGATCGAAGCAGTTTAGGGCATGCGGCTCACTTTCCTCGGCACGGGCACGTCGTTTGGCGTGCCCCAGATCGGCTGTGACTGTCCGGTCTGCCGGTCCACCGATCCGAGGGACAAGCGCACGCGGTCCGGCGCGGTGCTGCAGGACGGTGACACCACGGTGCTGATCGACACGCCTCCCGAGCTGCGGCTCCAGCTGCTCGCGGCCGGCCTCTCCAGCATCGACGCGGTGGCCTACACCCACGAGCACGCGGACCATATCAACGGGATCGACGATCTCCGCATGTTCTCCGTGCGGCGGCGCCGCCCTCTCCCGGTGTACGGTCCCCGTGAGACCATGGACCGTCTCCGCCGCTCCTTCGACTACATCTTCGACGACTCGGTCCGGCCCTACGAGGGAACGTCGAAGCCGACCCTCGAGCTCCACGAGGTCGAGCCCGGCCGTGCGGTGGACATGGCGGGCGTGGAGGCGTTACCGCTCTCCTTCCGCCACGGGCATCTGCGCGTGTTCGGCTACCGCTTCGGCAAGCTCGCCTACCTCACCGACGTCAAGGCGATCCCGGATGCGGAGCGCCAGCAGCTCCAGGGCCTGGAGGTGCTGGTGGTGAACGCCCTCTGGTGGCGGCCGCATCCCACCCATCTCAGCATCGGAGAGGCGGTGGAGACCGCCCGCGCCCTCGGTGCCCGCCGCACCTTTCTGACCCACCTCACCCACGAGACCGGTCACGCCGAGCTGGCGGCGCAGCTCCCCGACGGCGTGAAACCGGCCTACGACGGCCTGACCGTGGAGATCCCGTGATGAAGCTGGCCTATGGACGCATGTTGCAGGATGGTCTCGACGGACGCCACGGGCTTCCGCGGGCGCGAGTGGCGGAGCTGGCTTCCGGCTTCGCCGCGGTGCAGGACGATGTGCGCCGGCGGCGAGCCGCGGGCGACTACGGCTTCTATCGACTGGTGGACCAGGATCCCACCATTCGTCAGATCACCGGCTTCGCCGAGGGACTGGGTCAGGCGTACGACCACGTGCTGGTGCTCGGAATCGGCGGGTCCGCGCTCGGCACCAAGGCACTCCTCACCGCGCTCAAGCGGCCGGCATGGAACGAGTGGGACGACGAGGGCCGCGAATTCTATCCCCGCCTCACCGTCCTGGAGAACGTCGATCCCACCACCATCGCAGCAGCGCTCCGTCGAATCGATCCCCGCCGCGTCCTCGTGAACGTGATCAGCAAGTCGGGCGGCACCGCGGAGACCATGGCGCAATACCTGGTGGTGCGCGCCTGGCTCGAGGAGGCGCTCGGCGACGCGGCATTCCGACACCTGGTCTTTACCACCGACCCGTCTCGCGGCGCTCTCCGGGAGCTCGCCGCCCGCGACGGCATCGCGACCCTGGATGTGCCGCCGGACGTGGGCGGCCGGTTCAGCGTGCTCTCTCCGGTCGGACTGCTCCCCGCGGCCTTGGCCGGCATCGACATCGCCGCGCTGCTCGCCGGCGCCCGGCGTGCGATCGAGCGGGCCGAATCGGACGACCTGCTCCGGAACCCCGCCGCGCTCTACGCGGCGCTCCACTGGGCGGCGGACACCGACCTTGGCGCGCGAATCCACGTGCTGATGCCGTACACCGACCGGCTGCGGGAATTCGCCGAGTGGTACCGGCAGCTCTGGGCCGAGAGCCTGGGGAAGCGGGTGAATCGGGCGGGACAGACGGTCCACGTGGGTCCTACGCCCCTGGCCGCCGTCGGCGCCACCGACCAGCACAGTCAGGTCCAGCTCTTTATGGAAGGGCCGTTCGACAAGGTCATCACCTTCGTGCGGGTCGAGCGGTTCGGCGAGGATGTGCCTATTCCGACGCCCGATCCTTCGTCGCCGCCGCTCCCCCCGGATCTGGCCTACCTGCCGGGCCACAGCCTCGGCGAGCTGCTGAACGCGGAATACGAGGCCACTTCGGCTGCGCTGGCGGAGATGGGGCGCATGAGCTGCACGCTCCATCTTCCGGAGGTCACGGCGGAAACGGTCGGGGAAGCGATCATGTTCTACCAGCTCGCCACCGGTTATGCCGGGGCCTGGTACGGGATCGACCCTTTCGACCAGCCCGGCGTAGAGCTCGGCAAGCGTTTGACTTACGCCGCGATGGGCCGGCCGGGCTACGAGGCGAAGCCCAGACCGTCCGGCCCCGCCGACGAGGCGTAGAGGTGGGGTGACGGCCTCGCCAATCGTTTGACGCTCTCCGGTACCCGCCCTACCTTTGACCGTTCGTGAGCGATCCTCCAGCGCCTCAACTCGGGATGCAAGGCATGGCTGACGTGACCCAGCGGGTGGTCGATCTCTATGGTGGGGCGGTGGCGCTGGCCTCCCAAGGTGTGACGGTCAAGGACTCGGCCAAGCTCCGCACCGAGGCCACCGATAAGGTGGTCTGGCAGGCGGTGTTCGGCGCTGGCGACGAGCGGGAGGCGGCGCGCTGGCTGCTGTGGGAGCTGGGTCAGGCCACCGGCGCCCGCCCCGCGTCCATCAATGACCTCTACATGGCGCGCGGCCGGGGCGACGTCGGCGGCTTCACCGTGCCCGCGATGAACGTGCGGGTGATGGCCTACGACACTGCCCGCGCGATCTTCCGGGCCGCCCGGTCGGGAAAGGCGGGCGCCATCATCCTCGAGATCGCCCGCTCCGAGATCGCCTACACCGAGCAGCGGCCTGCCGAGTACGTGTCGGTGATGATCGCCGCGGCGCTGCGCGAGGGCTACACGCTTCCGCTCTTCATCCAGGGCGATCACTGCCAGGTCAATCACAAGAAGTACCAGGCCGATCCGGACTCGGAGGTGGGCGAGGTCATGAAGCTCATCGCCGAGGAGATCGGTGCCGGGTTCTACAACGTGGATGTGGACACCTCTACGCTCGTGGATCTCGACCAGCCGACGCTGGAGGAGCAGCAGCGTGCCAACTACGAGCGTGCCGCGGAGATCACCGCGTTCATCCGCTCGCAGGAACCGGAGGGTGTGACCGTCTCGGTCGGTGCCGAGATCGGCGAAGTCGGCATGAAGAACAGCACCGTCGAGGAGCTGCACGCCTTCATGCAGGGCTACAACCGGAGCCTTGGGGGACTGGGCAAGCACGAGGGGATCAGCAAGATCTCGGTCCAGACCGGAACTTCGCATGGCGGCGTGGTACTACCCGACGGCTCCATGGCCGACGTGAAGCTCGACCTCCAGGCGCTCGCCGCGCTCTCCCGCGTGGCCCGCGAGGAATACGGGCTGGCCGGCGCGGTGCAGCACGGGGCGAGCACGCTTCCCTCCAACGCCTTCGGCAACTTCCCCCGGATCGAGACCGCCGAGATCCACCTCGCCACCAACTTTCAGAACATCGTCTTCGACCACCCGAAACTGCCGGCCGACCTGCGGGAGCGGATCCGGTCGTGGGTGGACGAAAACGCCGCGGGCGAGCGCAAGAGCGGGGACACCAACGAGCAGTTCTACTACAAGGCCCGCAAGAAGGCGATCGGTCCGTTCAAGCGGGAGTTGTGGTCGCTGCCCGAGGAGGTGCGCGCCGCGATCTCGGCCGATCTCGAGCGGACCTTTGCGTTCCTGTTCGAGCAGCTCAACGTGAACGGCACCGCCGATCACATCAACCGGTTCGTCCAGGCCCCACTACAGCATCACGCGGCGCTCAAGCCGGTGCTGGTGGCGGCGGCCGATGACCCCGACGCCGGGGAATAGGGGGGACGCATGCGTCACAAGGGCAGGGAAGTCGTTTACGTCGAGCGGGGGGATTCCTCCGCCAAGTGGCTGTTCTGGGGCGCGGTGCTGGGCGCGGGGTTGGCCCTGATGTACGCGCCGCGCAGCGGCGAGGAGACCCGGCGCGTGGTGCAGCGGAGGCTCTGGAAGCTGCGGGCCATGACCGAGGAGAAGTTCGACGAGCTCGCCCAGCAGTTTGGCGGACCCAAGGATTCGCTGCGCGATCTCGAGGACGAGGACCTCGAGGACGAAGAGCTCTTCGAGCCGCGGGAGGTCTCGTCCGCGCGCAGCCGTCCGTCGGGACCCTCGGCCCGTGAGGAGCTCGAGCGCCGGCTCGCCGAGGCCCGAGCTCGGCGGCGGGTCGCCGGAGACATCGAGGAGCCGCTCGCCTGAGGCGGGGCCAATCCGGCGGGTGGTATCGCTCGCCCGCCGGCTTCATCCGCCGGACTCTGCAAGCCGCCGACGAATACAACCTGCCGTTTCTCGCGAGCGCGCTTACCTTCGACGCGCTCCTCGCGGCCATCCCGTTCGTGCTGCTCCTGCTGATCGGCCTCACCCACCTGGCCCAGGCCCTGCAGAGCGGCTCGGCGGTGGACGCCGCGACGCTGTTTCACCGATTCTTTCCCCCCCATGCCTCCGCGCCCGGCCAGGACCCGTTCGAGGCGATCGAGCGCCTGCTGGTCCGCGTCTCCCGGAACCGGGGGCAGCTCTCGCTGTACGCCATTCCGGCGTTCGTCTGGTTCAGCACCCGGCTGTTCGCCGGGATCCGCACGGCCCTCAACGAGATCTATGACATCTCGGCTCGGCCGGCGCCGCGTCGCCACTTTCTGCTCAACCTGCTCTACGACAAGCTGCGCGATGCCGGGATGGTGGTCGCGACCGTCGTCCTCTTTCTGGCCAACACGGTGCTCACCACCGGACTGACGCTGCTCCAGGCCCGGGGCACGGAGCGGGTCCCGGAGCTGGCCTTCTTCGTGTCCTCGGTCGGCCGGCTGCTCGGCGAGCTGCTCGCGTTCTCGTTCTCCATTTCCCTGTTCTACCTGACATACGCCCACGCCTCCTCCCGGCGGCTGCCCTGGCGCACCGTGCTGCTGGCGGCGACCTTCACCGCCGTTCTGTTCGAGGTCGCCAAGCGGCTCTACAGCCTCTACCTCGCCAATTTCGCGTCGTTCGAGGGCCCCAGCGGGGACGCCAACATCGGCGCCGCGGTTCTGCTGATTCTCTGGATCCACTATACGTCGATCGTCTTCCTGCTCGGTGGTGTGGTCGCCGAGACCTGGGAGCTGCGCAAGATGCAGCAGCGTCAGCGGGCGACGATGGGATGATGGGAAGTGGCCTTGCCGCCCCGCTACCGATCGAGCCTGATCGCGCCTATATTCCTCATGCCCCAGGTCCGAAGGGCGCCGGCGCGTGAACCGCGTCAGGACCTCGCCGGTAGCAGCGCTAAGCGATGTCCGGTGTCGCTTCGGGGTGCCTGGGGCACTCTTTTTTTTTGGGCGGGGCCGCGGGGCCGCGGGGCAGCGGGGCGGTTTGCTCCTCGAATTTGGTGCCTCCCGTGCGCTCCGTGTTGCTCCTGCCCCGCTGCCCCGCGGCCCCGCTGCCCGCCTGAGCCATGCTCGCCCTTGCCCGCCGATACCGTCCCAAACGTTTCGCCGACCTGCTGGTGCAGGACCACGTTGCCGCCGTGCTGCGCGGGGCCGTCGCCCGTGGCCGGGTGGGACATGGCTACCTGCTGACCGGCCCGCGCGGTGTGGGCAAGACCACCGCGGCGCGGATTCTCGCCATGGCGCTCAATTGCCCCACCCGCGATCCGTCGGGCGACCCCTGCGGGGACTGCGAAAGCTGCCTCCGGATCTGGAATGGCGGTGCCAGCCTCGATGTGGTGGAGATCGACGCGGCCAGCAACCGGGGCGTGGACGACGCGCGCGAGTTGCGCGAGCGGGCCATGTATGCGGCGTCCCAGGAGGGCCACCACAAGGTCTACATCGTGGACGAGGCCCACATGCTGACCCGCGAGGCCTGGAATGCGCTGCTCAAGATCCTCGAGGAGCCGCCGCCGGGCGTGGTCTTCGTGTTCGCGACCACCGAGCCGCAGAAAATCGCGGCCACCGCCGCGCCGGTGCTCTCGCGGCTCCAGCGATTCGACTTCCGCCGGATCGGTCCGGCCAGCATCCGCGAGCGGCTTCGGCATGTGCTCGATACCGAAGGAGTCGCGGCCGATGACGACGCCCTGACGCTCATTGCCCGGCATGCCGATGGCGGCATGCGTGACGCGCTCTCGGTGCTGGACCAGTGTCTCAGCTTCGGCGAAGGGGCGGTCACCGCCGAACGGGTGCGCGAGGTCCTCGGCCTGGTGGGGGACGAAGTCCATGCCGAGCTGCTCGCCATTGTAGCGGAGCGCCGGCCCGAGGGCGTCTTCCCTCTGGTCGACCGCCTGGTGGACGCGGGCGCGGACCTCGCCGAGTTCATGGGCGGTGCCGGTGAGCTGCTCCGCTGGCTGCTGATGCTCCAGCTCGGGAACGAGCCCGAGGGACTGACCGAGGCGGTCCGCCGGGGACTGGAGCGGTACCGGGGCCGGCTGGAGCCGGGTGACGTGGTGCGGATGTTGCGCCTTCTGACCGAAAGCGAAGCCTCCATCCGCCGCACCGGGAATACCCGCCTGGTGGTAGAGACCCTCCTGTTGCGCTGGGCCATGATGGACCGGGCGGTCGATCTGAGGGAAGTGATTGCAGCGGGACAGCTGGGTGGCGGGGCAGGGGGGCAGGGGGGGGCGACGCCGCAGCGGGCACCCGACCCGAACCCGGCAGATATCCCGGCCGGGCGCGTTCTGCGGGACGCCGTGCCGCCCACGAGGGGTGCGTCGGCCGCCGAGCGGCCCTCAGGCCCCGCTGCCCCGCTGCCCCGCGGCCCCGCGGCACCGCGGACCAGCCTGGACGCCGCCTGGCCCGAAATCGTGGCCGAGGTTCGGGCCAGGAGCCGGTTTCTCGGGGAGGCCCTGGCGGGCACGGCCCCCGGCCCCGTTGAAGGCGCTGCGCTGCCGCTGGTGCTCGCCGAGTCCAACCCGCTCTTCGCCGAGCGGATTCAGGCGCAGGCGGCGGCGGTCGAGGAGGTGATCCAGCGGCATACCGGGCAGCCCCTGCGGATTCGAGTCACAGTGGCGGAGGGGGAGCCGGCCCCCCAGCCGCGACCGATCACCGAGTCCTCGCTCCGGGCCGACCGGCTCAGGTCCTTCCGGTCCAAGGATCCGGCCCTCGACACGGCCGCGGATGCGTTAGATTTGGAGATCGTGGATTGACAGTCGATTGCAATCCTCTCCACCCCCAAATACCATTGGCCACGATGGCAGGACTACCAGAAGGCATGGCGGATCTTCAGCAGCTTTTTCAGCTCGGCCAGCAGATGCAGGGCCGGCTGCAGCAATTGCATTCCGAGTTGGCGGGCCGGGTCATCGAGACCTCGTCCGGTGGCGGACTGGTCCAGGTGACCGCGGACGGACGGGGCACGGTCCACTCGGTCGTGATCGACCCGGCCGTGTTCGCCGGCCGTGACGCGGAGTTCCTCGGTGACCTGGTTCTTGCCGCCGTGGCCGAGGCCCAGCGGCGGGCTGCCGAGTTGCTCCAATCCGAAATGCGGAAGGTGCCGTCGCTCCCTTTCACGCCGCCGATCTGACCGGTGAGCGCGATCGAGCAGCTGATCACCGAGCTGGCCAGGCTGCCCGGGATCGGCAGGAAGACGGCACAGCGGCTCACCTTTCACCTGCTCCAGCAACCCCCAGAATCGGTCGGTCGATTGGCTTCCGCGCTGGTCGCCGTCGGCGAACGGGTGCGGCCGTGCGAGGAATGCGGCAACCTCACCGAGGATCAACCCTGCGCGATCTGCCGGGATCCCCGGCGGGACTCGGGGGTGCTCTGTGTGGTGGAGGACGCGTCCGCGGTGTCGCTGGTGGATCGCGCGACGGACTTCAAGGGCCGGTACCACGTGCTCGGCGGCCGGCTGTCGCCGCTCGACGGCGTGGGTCCCGAGTCGCTGCGGCTGGACCGGCTGGTGCGACGCGTGGAGCAAGGTCCGGTGCGCGAGGTCATCCTCGCGACCAACCCGTCCATGGAGGGCGAGGTGACGGCGACCTACATCCAGCAGCTGCTCGCGGGTCACGAGATCCGGGTCACCCGCCTCGCCCGCGGCCTCCCGATGGGCGGCGACCTCGAGTACGTGGATGGGGTCACCCTCGCCCATGCGCTGGTGGCGCGGCAGGTGGTCGGCTGATGCGGAGCCGAGGGCTGCTCTTCGCCGGGGGCGCCATGCTCGGTGCCACCGCGGGCTGGGTCCTCGCCCAGCGGCGCCTGACCTTTCACCGCCGGGATTTGTTCAGCCCCAGGCCGATGCGCCGCCTGGCCGCCCTCGGGTATCTGGCCGGGCAGGGCGGGGTGGAGACGGCACGGCTGCTGCGGGACTACCTGTCCTGGGAGCGGCAGACCGTACTGCGCCGCCGCGCCGAGGCGATTCTGAAGCGCCTGGAAGACACGCTCGCATGAGCGGCGTGCGATGACGGGCGCCTCGAGCTGGTCGTTCGGAGAGGACGATTCCCGCCGCATTCACGAGATCCTCCGCGGCTTCCTCGGCGAGACCAATGCGCGCACCGCGCTCATCGTGGATCGCACCGGTCAGCTGGTGGCCACGGTGGGCGAGCCGCCGGTCTTCGATCCCACGGCGTTCGCCTCGCTCACAGCTGCCGACTTCAGCGCCAACGATCAGCTCGCCCGGATGCTGGGAGAAGCCGAGTTCGGCGCCCTGTTCCATCAGGGTGAGCGCGAATCCATGTACTTGGCTGACGTAGCCCGCCGGGTGATCCTGGTGGTGCTGTTCGACAACCGCACCACCTTGGGGCTGGTGAAGCTGCGGGTGAAGCCCGCCGTGGGGCAGCTGAACCAGGTGTTCACCGAGATGTTCGATCGCGACGGCGCCAGCGCGCCGGGCGTGGAATCGGCGTTTCTTGGCGAGGCGGAAGACGAGATCGACAAACTGTTCGGGTCCTGAGGAGAACGGCGCCGCATGTCGATGATCAACTACGCCTCACGCGAGATCAACTGCAAACTGGTGTACTACGGCCCCGGGCTCGGTGGCAAGACCACCAATCTGGAGTTCGTGTACAACAAGGTCGCGCCCGGCTCGCGGGGCAAGATGATCTCGCTCGCCACCGAGACCGAGCGGACCCTGTTCTTCGACTTTCTCCCGGTGGATCTCGGCAACATCCGCGGCTTCAAGGTCAAGTTCCATCTCTACACGGTGCCCGGCCAGGTGTATTACAACGCCTCCCGGAAGCTGATCCTCAAGGGCGTGGACGGCGTGGTGTTCGTGGCGGACAGCCAGATCGAGCGGATGGACGCCAACATCGAGGCGATGCAGAATCTCTACGAGAACATGGCGCAGCACGGCTACGACCTCACCAGAATTCCCTTCGCCGTCCAGTACAACAAGCGCGACCTGCCGAACGCCGCCCCGATCGCCGAGCTGCAGGCCGCGGTGAATCCGGGGTGGGCGCTGGAAGACCCCGCGAAACAGCGACAGGTGCCCGACCCTCATCACGAGTCCGAATTCCTGGTCTGGCAGCAGGACGGTCACTGGATGGAACGGGCGCCCTACTTCGAGGCGGTCGCCGTCACCGGGGAAGGGGTATTCGACACGCTGAAGGCGATCAGCAAGAGCGTCGTCAAGACGCTGGGCTAGGCGTTTCGATGTGGACTCTCGCGAACGTCATCACGCTCGTCCGGATCTGCTTCACGCCGGTCATCGCCCTCCTGCCGTTCATCGAAGGCTACTGGCCCAAGCTGATCGCGTTCTTCATCTTTCTCGCCGCCGCCATCAGCGACGTCTACGACGGTCACCTGGCGCGCAGCCGGAACGAGGTCACCGACATCGGGAAGATGCTGGACCCGGTGGCCGACAAGCTCCTCCTGCTCGCCTCGCTCATCCCGATCTATTTCATCTCCCGCTGGCGGCACGACTTCTACGACATTCCCATCTGGGGCAGCATCCCCCTGTGGGTGTGCCTGCTGCTGCTCGGCCGTGAGCTGGCGATGACCTGCTTCCGGTACTGGGCTCAGCGGCGCGGGGTGGTGATTCCCGCCGCCGGGGCGGGGAAGCTCAAGACCGCGATTCAAAACGTCTTCATCGGCGCGGTGATTCTCTGGTTCGCCTTCCGGGACGCCCGGAAACCCATGGGCTGGGAGCACAGTGCCTGGGCGGATTACTGGAACCAGTTCCACGGCGGGTTCGTCGCCGTGACGCTCGCCGTCGCCACGCTGCTGACGGTGTACTCGTTCGTGCTGTATCTCTATCGGAACCGCGCGCTGTTCAGCGCGAGGTCGTAACGCCCCGGCTTGTCATCCCGGTCGGGATGACCTCTGCCCCCTGATACCTCCCACTCCATGCGCATCGAGCTCGTCACCATCGGCAATGAGCTGCTCCTCGGGTTCACCGTGGACACCAACGGTGCCGAGATCGCCCGTACGCTTTCGTCGCTGGGCGTGGAGGTGGTGAGGCGGACGGCCGTGCCCGATCGGGCCGACGACATCGCCGATGCGGTCGCGGGTGCCCTCCGGCGCAGCGGCGCCGTCCTCACCACCGGTGGACTCGGTCCCACCCGGGACGACGTGAGCAAGGCGGCGATCGCCGGTCTCTACGGCATGCCGCTGGCGTTCGACGAGACCGTGTGGTCCGACATCGTCGCCCGGTTCGCCCGGGTGCAGCGCGCGCCCGCGGCCAGCAATCGCAGCCAGGCCGAGGTCCCTCTCGGCGCGACGGTGCTGCGCAACAAGTGGGGCACCGCTCCCGGCCTGTGGCTGGAGGGCTCGCCCGGCCTCACCATCATGCTTCCCGGCGTTCCCTCCGAGATGCGAAAGCTCCTCGAATTCGAGGTCGCCCCTCGCCTGGCGGGGCGCGCCACCGGGGCGGTAGTGCGCTCGCTCCTGGTGCGGACGACCGCGATTGCCGAGTCGGCACTGGCCGAGCGGATGGGAGAGATCGAGCAGGAGATCGCTCCACTCACACTCGCCTATCTGCCCGGCCTCGAGGGGGTGGACCTCCGGATCACGGCCTGGGGTATGGAGCCGGTCGAAGCCGCGTCGCGGCTCCGCGCCGCGGCCGACCGCGTGGTCGAGCGCGCCGGGGAGCACGCCTACGGCGAGGACGACACCGACCTTGCCGCGGTGGTGCTCGAGCGGGCGCGTCGCGCCGGACTCACCCTTGCCACGGCGGAGTCCTGCACCGGGGGGTTGGTCGGCGGCCGGATCACCGATGTGCCGGGCAGCTCCGACGTCTTCGCGGGCGCCGTGGTCTGCTACGCCGATCGCTTGAAGATCGACATGCTCGGCGTGGCGCCCGAGTTGATCGCGGAGCACGGGGCGGTCAGCGAAGCGGTCGCGAAAGCCATGGCCGAAGGCGGGAGAGCGCGGATCGGTGTGGATCTGGCGGTCGCGGTCACCGGCATCGCCGGCCCCTCGGGCGGCACCGAGGAGAAGCCGGTAGGCACCGTCTGGTTCGCCATAGCCGCGGCGGGCGGGACCGATGCGAAGCGCGTCATCTTTCTTGGCTCGCGGAGTGAGATCCGGGAGCGGGCGGCGCAGACCGCCCTCTTCCTGGTCAACCGTCGGCTACTCGCCGATTGACATTGACGCTGTTGAAATACAGGGCGATAGGCGAGCCTCCACCCCAGCCTCCCTGAGCCCCTCGGTTCGCTCACCCGGACATTGTCGCATTGAGAGCCAAGCATTCAACAGATCCCACTGACCTCGCGCGAAACACCCCGAAGCACTCTGCCGTTCTGGCCCGCTCCGCCAGGAACGAAGGTTGCTGTTATCTTTGGCCATAACAAGTCCAGTGAGAGTGCAAGTGACTGATAAAAGCAGATTTAGCGGTGGCTACGACGCCCGACGGGACATCCACACCGCCGGCGGTATGGCCGAGCCTGCCTCCCCGACCGGTCCCAGCGAGGACGGCGCCGACCTGGCATCCACCGACATGTCCGCCGAGTCGAGCTCACGCGAGCCCGATAGCGCCCCGATTTTTGGCGAGGGCCAGAGCGGTCTCCCTGCCGAGCCGGCGCCGGAGGCGATCCGACGCCTCGAGTCGCAGCTCGACGAAGCGCGCGACCAGCAGCTGCGGCTTGCGGCCGAGTTCGACAACTACCGGAAGCGGGTCGTGCGCGAGCGGGCCGAGCAGAGCGACCGGGCCCAGGCGGCCCTGGTCACCCGGCTGCTCGACGTCCTCGACGACATGGACCGCTTGCGCACCGAAGGCGCCGGCGCCTCGGCCGACTCGCTGCGCCACGCGATCGAGCTGGTGGACCGCAAGCTGCGCAAAGAGCTGGAAGCCGCCGGCGTCGAGCGGATCGATCCGGTGGGCCAGCCGTTCGATCCCTCGCTGCATGAGGCGGTTTCGGTGCTTCCGCCGCCGCGGCCCGAGCTGGACCATACCGTGAGTGCCACGTTCCAGGTCGGGTATCGCTTCAAGGGGGCGTTGATCCGCGCCGCGAGGGTGCAGGTGTACTCGGCGCAAGGCCAGGCGTGATCGTGGCAGCCAAGGACTTCTATCAGGTCCTGGGAGTCTCCGACTCGGCGAGCCAGGGCGAGATCAAGAAGGCCTATCGCCGTCTGGCCAAGCAGCACCATCCCGATGCCAATCCCGATAACGCCGCCGCCGCCGAGCGCTTCAAGGAGATCTCCGAGGCACACAGCGTCCTCTCCGATCCCGAAAAGCGGAAGCAGTACGATCAGATGCGGCGGCTCGGCGCCTTCGAGGGAGGACCGCGCCGCTCGAGCCCCGGCCCCCGGTCCCCGGGTGCACCGGGTGATGTCGGTGCCGAAGGATTCGACTTCGGCGACTTCGGCGGGCTGGGCGACATCTTCTCGTCCATTTTCGGTCGCGGCGCGCGCCAGGCAGAGCCCCAGGGCGAACCGCTCGAGGCCGTGGTGGAAGTGCCGTTCCGGGTTGCGGCGCTCGGCGGCAAGATCACGGTAACCCTCCCCGTGACCGACACCTGCCCGACCTGCGCCGGGAGCGGGGGCGCGCCGGGAGCGAGCTGGTCGACCTGCCCCGAATGCAACGGCCGCGGAACGATCTCGTTCGGCCAGGGCGGGTTCGCCGTGAACCGACCCTGCCCCCAGTGCCGCGGACGCGGGAAAATCCCGTCGCAGCCGTGTCCCACCTGTCGCGGCGCCGGTGACGTCCGGACCGAGAAGCGCGTCGCCATCACCGTTCCGCCGGCCACCGAGAGCGGCTCACGCATCCGCCTGCGGGGCGAGGGCCAGCGCAGCCGTCCCGGCGGCACCCCGGGCGACATCATCATCACCTTCCAGGTCCAACCCGACCGGTTTTTCAGGCGAGAGGGTCTCGATCTCGTCTGTGAAGTTCCGCTCAACCTGGCGCAGGCGACGCTCGGCACGCGGCTCCGGGTCCGCACCCTCGACGGGAAGAAGGTGATGCTGCGCATCCCGCCCGGCACCCAACCGGGACGCAAGTTCAGGATCAAGGGCATGGGACTGGAAAAGAACGGACGACGCGGCGACCAGCTCGTAGGTGTGCAGGTCGCGGTGCCGACGGAACTCACCAGCGAGCAGCAGGAGTTGATGAAGAAATTCGCCGAAACGGCGGGCTTGAGCTACTAGGTCAGACCCTCGGCTCGACCGCTCTCACGACCCGTTCCCCCAACAATTTGTGGGTCGCGCGCTCCGGCTCGCCCGGTGCGGGACGCCGTTGGTGGTACGTTCCGTCGGCCTCCAGATCCCACGCCTGCCGATTGTCCTGCCACATCAGCAGCAGGATGTCGCGGAGCGTCTGCCGATGGGCCGGGTCCTCTATCGGTGTGACGGCCTCGATCCGGCGGTCGAGGTTGCGGGGCATCCAATCGGCCGAGCCGATGTAGACCTCCTCCTCGCCTCCGTTGAGGAAGTAGTAGGCTCGGCTGTGCTCCAGGAACCGGCCCACGACGCTGATCACCCGAATCGTGTCGCTGATGCCCTGAAGTCCGGGCCGGAGGCAGCAGATTCCCCGCACGATGAGGTCCACCGGCACGCCCGCCTGTGACGCTTGATAGAGCGCAACGATGATCTCGGGGTCCACCAGGGCGTTCATCTTGGCCATGATCCGCGCGGGATGCCCGGCCTGGTGGTGCTCCGCCTCCCGGCGGATCATGCCGAGGAACCGCTCGCGCATTCCGCGGGGCGCGACGATGAGGCGGCGGTACCCCGACGGCGAAGCGAATCCGGTCAGAACGTTGAACAGATCGGTCAGGTCGGCGCCCAGCTCGGGGCTCGCGGTGAGAACTCCGAAGTCGGAATAGATCCGTGCGGTCTTGGGGTTGTAATTGCCGGTGCCGATGTGCAGGTAGCGGCGCATGGTGTCGCCCTCGCGGCGCACGACCAGCGCCACCTTGGCGTGGGTCTTGAGACCGGCCACGCCGTAGCTCACGTGCACGCCCACGTCCTCCAGGCGCTGGGCCCAGATGATGTTGTTCTCCTCGTCGAATCGCGCCTGCAGCTCGATGAGCACCGCCACTTGCTTGCCCCGCTCGGCCGCATGGGCCAGCACTCTCGCCAGGCTGGAGTCGCCGCCGGTGCGGTAGAGGGTCAGCTTGATCGCCAGCACGTCGGGATCGTCCGCGGCGGTCTGGATGAAACGTTCCACCGACGTCGCGAAGCTGTCATAGGGGTGGTGAAGGAAGATGTCGCCCTCGCGGATCACGTCGAAGATGTTGCGCGCCGCGGCGAGACGTGCCTGGGTGCCGGGATGGAACGGCGGGTCGCGCAGCTCGGGCATGTCGAGCGTCGAGAGCGACAGGAGATCGGCCGTGTCCAGCAGCCCCGCCACCTCGTAGAGATCGTCCGTCGTGAGGGGCCGCGCCGGAGGCTCCTGCTGTTCGCTGAACTCCGCCAGGAGGAGCTGACGCAGCGACGACGGCATGGAGGCATGCACCTCGATGCGCACCACCTCGGCGAACCGGCGGTTCCGGACTTCCTCCTGGATCAGGCTCAGCAGATCCTCGGCCTCGTCGTCGTCCGCGATCTGGAGGTCGGTGTTGCGCGTGATCCGGAAGGTGTACCAGCCCAGGATCTCGACCCCCGGAAAGAGGGACTCGAGATTGGCACCGATGACTTCCTCGAGCGGCACGAACTGGTTCGATGCGATGAGCGGTACCCAGCGTGGCAGAATCTTGGGCACCTTCACCCGCGCGAAGCGCTCCTCGCTGTCCGCGCCCCGGAGCACCACCGCGAGCGACAGGCTCAGGTTGGAGATGTACGGGAAGGGGTGGCCCGGATCGACCGCCAGCGGGGTGAGCACGGGGAACACATTGGCGTGGAAGTAGGCGTCCAGCCGCGCCCGCTCCTCCCGGGGCAGCTCGGCGACGCTCGAATGGAGCACCAGCCCGTGCTCGGCTAGCTGGGGGAGCAGATCGTCGTGCAGGCAGCGGCGATCCTGTCGGACCAGATCACGGACGACCTGGCTGATCGCGTGCAGCTGCGCCTCGGGCGTCATACCGTCGGCCGTACGCTCGATGATCCCCGCGGAGACCTGCCGTTTGAGCCCGGCCACGCGGACCTGGTAGAACTCGTCGAGATTGCTGCTGAAGATGGCGAGGAACTTGAGGCGTTCGAGCAGCGGAGTGCGGGGGTCCAGCGCCTCGTGCAGCACCCGGCGGTTGAACTGCAGCCAGGACAGTTCGCGGTTGATGTACAGCGATGGGTCCCGCAGGTCCAGCGCGGGCGTTGCCGGCACGGAGAGCTGGAGATCGGTCACGCGGTCAATGTATCCTCGGGATCGCCGGGTCGAACGTAACGGATGAGTAACACGAGACTCCTCGTCTCCTGATTGTCATCCTGAGCGAAGCGAAGGAGCCGCAGCGGCGCCATGGCTCCTTCGCTGCGCTCAGGATGACAACCGACAATCCCAGTTGCACCACCACTACTCCGGATCGCCTTTCCTTCCACCCGGCAGCAGCAGCGAGATCATCACGCTCACCAGCCCGACCACGAGCCCGCCCCAGAACGCGGCCCAGAACCCGCTGACGGTGAATCCGAGGCCCCAGCGCTCCGACAGCGCGCCGGTGAGCAGCAGCATCAGGGCGTTGATCACGAGCGTGAAGAGCCCCAAGGTGATCACGATCAGCGGACAGGTCAGGATCGTGAGAATGGGCCGCACCAGGCTGTTCACCAGCCCGAACACGGCGGCGACCAGGAGGAGCTGTACCGCGGTGCCGCGGAAATCGAGGCCCGGCAGCAGCCAGGCCGCCACCCAGAGCGCCGCGGCGTTCATCAGCCAGTGGAGCAGGAGGGACCCCATCGTCAGCCGATGACCCCGCCGCCGAGGACCCGGTCGTCGGCGGCGTACAACACACCGGACTGACCCGGCGTGATCGCCCGGATGGGTACCGACAACACGAGATCCAGGCTCCCGGTTTCGGCCGCGGCCACGGTCGCCGTGACCCCGCGCGCGCGGTGGCGGACCTGCACCTGGCACGAGTCGCCGGGCTGGAGCGGCTCGGCCAGCCAGTTGAGCTCCTCCAGCCGAACCCGGTGCCCCGCGAGCTGGTCCACGGTACCGATGACCACCTCGCGCCGCTCGGGCCGGATCGCGACGACGTAGCGGGGCTCGTCGAACCCACCGGGGAGTCCCCGCCGCTGACCGATGGTGTACCGGGCGTAGCCCCCGTGCTCTCCGACGACCTCGCCCCCCGTGGTCACCAGCGGCCCCGGCACCAGCGCGGGTGCATCCGCCGGCAGGTGCCGCTCCAGCACGCCGACGTAGTCGTCATCCGGCACGAAGCAGATCTCCACCGACTCCGGCTTCTCCGCCGTCACCAGACCGAGCTTCCGGGCCCAGGCCCGGGTCTCGGCCTTGGTCATCTCGCCCACCGGCGTCAGCATCCGGCTCACCACCTGCCGGTCGATTCCCCAGAGGAAGTAGCTCTGGTCCTTGTTCCGGTCCTGCCCGCGGTAGAGGCCTCCGTCCCGCGCCACGGCATAGTGCCCTGTGGCGATATAGTCGCAATCGAGCGCGTCGGCGTGAGCCAGGAGGTCCCGGAACTTGGTGAAGGAGTTGCAGCGCACGCACGGGATCGGGGTGCGGCCCCGGCTGTACTCGCTCACGAAGTTCTCGATGACGTGCAGGGCGAAGCGGTCCTCGAGATTGAGAACGTAGTGCGGGATGCCGAGCGCGTGGGCGACATCGCGCGCGTCGTTGATCGAGTCGAGCGAGCAGCAGGGGCGGTCGGGCACATCTTCGCCGTAGCAGAAGAGCTTCATCGTGGCGCCGACGACATCGTAGCCCTGCTCGACCAGACGCGCCGCCGCCACCGAGCTGTCCACGCCCCCCGACATCGCCACCAGCACGCGCGAGGTCACGAGGCGGCCCGTCCCAGGACGCCGGCCAGCTGCCGAACCTTGGCCACGACGCCCGGCATCACCTCCGCCGCGCGGTCCACGTCGTCCACCGTGGTCTCCCGGCCGAGGCTGAAGCGGATCGCGCCCAGCGCCAGCTCCCGGGGCACCCCCATGGCCACCAGGACGTGGGAGGGCTCCACCGAGCCGGTGGAGCAGGCCGAGCCGCTCGACGCCGCGATCCCGGCGAGGTCGAGGTGCATCAACAGCGCCTCGCTGTCGGCGCCCGCGACCGACACGTTCAGGACGTGCGGCGCGCAGTCGGGGCCGCCGTTGACGACCAGATCCCGCACCGCGGCGCGGAGCCGCTCGGCGAGCCGGTCGCGGAGCGCGCGGAGTCGGGGAGCCTCCTCGGGCTGCTCGCGCGCGGCGAGCAGCGCGGCGCGTCCGAGCGCCACGGCACCGGCGACGTTCTCGGTGCCGGGGCGAATGCCGTACTGCTGTCCCCCGCCGTGGATGATCGCCTCGACGGCCTTGCGGTCACGGACGATCAGCGCGCCGATGCCCTTGGGAGCGCCGATCTTATGGCCGGAGAGCGTGAGCAGCGTGCAACTCAGATCTCCGACAGACACCGGCAGCTTGCCGAACGCCTGGACCGCGTCGGTGTGGAAGACCACGTCGGCGGCCCGGCAGCGGGCAGCGATCTCCGCGACCGGCTGAATGACCCCGACCTCGTTGTTCACCCACATGATCGAGACCAGCGCGGGCCGGTCGGCCAGGGCCCGGTCGAGGGCGTCGAGGCTCACATGACCGTCGGCGTCCACCGGGAGCACTACCTCCCGGCCGCCGAGGTGACAGACCGCGTGCGCAGCCGCGAGCACCGCCTTGTGCTCGATCGCGCTCACCACTGCGCATACCTGGCCGCCGCGGTCTCTGGCGGCGAGCGCCGCCCCGATGATCCCCAGGTTGTCGGCTTCGGTGCCGCCCGAGGTGAAGATCACCTGGTTGGGCTCGGCGCCAACCGCCTGGGCGATTTCACGGCGCGCCTGCTCGATGCCGGCGCGGGCGGCGCGGCCGAACCGATGGGAGCTCGAGGGGTTTCCGAACGCCTGGTTGGTCAGGTAAGGCAGCATCGCCTCCAGCACCTCGGAACGAACCGGGGTGGTGGCGGCGTGATCGAGGTAAACCGGAGCGCGTGTCATGAGCCGGAAAAATACCCGTCCGGCCGGGGGACTCCAAGGATGCGCCGTTACAGGCTTTGCACCCCGAGGGCGACCACGTCGTCCACCGCCACGGTCTCGTGGGTATAGAACGGCTCCCCGTAGCGGGTTCGGATCAGCGAGCCGTAGTGGGCGTTCTGGACCTCCACCAGCGAGTAGAGGTCCTGGCCGGTGGGGAAGATCTCGCCCGCCGCCTTGGCCCCGTCGAACTGGCTGGCGTAGCAACGGATGGCGGCGAGCTTGCGGTCGAACTGGCCGCTGATGTCCACCACGAAGGTGGGCTTGAGCGGGTCCTCCCGATACGACAGGGCGTACAGAATCTTGTGGGGCCGATGGGGCGGGCCCGGGGCGTCGTACTTGGCGAGGCCAGCCAGAAAGCAGCAGTCGCGCCCCAGCTCGGAGGCCACCCGGTGGTCGGGGTGCCGGCCGACCGGAAAGGGCAGGATCACCACGCGCGGAGCGAAATGTCTGATCTCCGCCACCACCGCGCGGCGGGCCTCCTCCGAATTGTGCAGGTGAGCGTCCGGCAGCCCGGCGTTCCGCCGCTCGGCCACGCCCAGAATGGCCGCCGCGCGGCGGGCCTCGTCCGCCCGCAGATCGGCACTGCCGCGGGTCCCGGTTTCGCCCGCTGTGAGATCGAGAATGCCCGCGCTGTAGCCGGCATCCATCGCCTTCAGCAGAGTACCGGCACAGGTGAGCTCGACGTCGTCGCGGTGGGCGGCGATGGCCAGGATGTCCACGGGCATGCCATTGGGTCCGGGTGAGGACGATGAAGAGTACATGGACGCGGGGCAGCGGGGCAGCGGGGCGGTGGGGCGGCAAATGATGTCATCCTGAGCGAAGCGAAGGGGCCATGACCCGACGTATGGCTCCTTCGCTTCGCTCAGGATGACACTCAGGATCACACTGGCGCGCTGCTTCCCTGCGGGTTACTGCCCGCTGCCCGGCTCCCTCGCTGCCCCGCCTTCCTCGCCATCACCACGACACCCCATCCCGCGCCCAGCACCGGCACCACGAACCCGAGCGACGCGATCGTGCCCGCGAGCACGCCGACGAAGTTGCGCCAGGCGGCGCGAAACGCCTCCGCGATCGGCCCATGGCCGGTGGACGCGACGATGGGTACCGGCTCGTGCAGGCTGACCGAGAGGGTGCTCAGCTGCGCGCTGCTCTTGAGAAAGCGCATGCGCCCCTCCATCCGTTCGATCTCCTCCCGCACCCGGGCCAGCTCGCGCTCGACCGAGAGCACATCCTGCAACTTGCCCGTGCGGGTCCGGAGCAGCTCCACCAGCCGCTCTTCCAGCCGGT
Source organism: uncultured Gemmatimonadales bacterium (assembly GCA_963826065.1). Classification (GTDB taxonomy): domain Bacteria; phylum Gemmatimonadota; class Gemmatimonadetes; order Gemmatimonadales; family GWC2-71-9; genus CAVVWJ01. Next base: position 332,489 of record CAWGVP010000002.1, on the reverse strand, counting down.
GGCCGTTGGCGGCGCGGGCGGTCAAGTCCACGAACTCTTCACTTACGTCCTCCGCGCCCACGTTCACGTACTCCAGCCGGCCGATCGGCCGGAGCCCCTCGGTCAGCTCGTCGAACCGGATCGATGGCACCTTGAGCTGGAGCGTGGCCTGGCGCAGCTGGTTTCGGCCGCTCTGGACCGAGGCGTCAGCCACGAAGCCGCCGGCCTTCCGGGCGATTCGCCGGAGCTCCGCCATCGCGGGTTCCAACGAATCCACTTCGATGCTGGCCTGCCCGGTCCGCACGATCAGCCTGTCGGTGGGGTCGAATGCATGCTGCTGGCGGGACCACGATTCCTCGGTCGCCGGCGCTGCGGCCCCGAGCTCGCGCTCGCCCACGGCGCCGAGCGCGACGGCGTCGGCCGCGCCGCTTTTCGCCTGGTTGGCCACTCTGTTGAGCGCCTCGACTCGCCGGTCGGGTGAGTCGGAGTCGCCGGCCGGCCGCTCGCACGCCACGAGCAGTGCCGCCTGAATCACACCGATCGCCATCGTTCGGACTCGCATGTTACCTCCTCGGGGAGCACGGGAGATGCGATGCGCGTGGGGTCTTGCACATGCAGCGAATGGCACCGCCTGAGCGGTCCCGGGCACGCCGCGACCTATTCGTGCCTGAGCGCCTCCACGGGGTCCATCCGCGCCGCGCGATTGGCGGGCAGGAGCCCGAACACCAGCCCGATGGCGATGCTGACCCCGCAGGCGAGCGCGATGCTCCAGAGCGGCACGGCCGACTCCAGGCTCAATGCCGCCTTCAGAAGGGCACCGGCGCCGAGGCCGAAGACGATCCCGAGCCCGCCCCCCGTCAGGGTGAGCGTCGCGGCTTCGACCAGAAACTGCCACAACACTTCCCGGCGGGTGGCTCCGAGCGCCTTCCTGAGCCCGATCTCCTTGGTGCGGTCGCTGACCGAGACCATCATGATCGCCATGACCCCGATCCCGCCCACCAGCAGTGCCACGCTGGAGAGCGCGACCATCGCGAGGAAGAAGTACGCGGTGAAGTTCCCGACCACGTCGAGGATCTGGTCCTGGGTGATGAGATCGAAGGTGTTGGGGTCGCCCGGGCGCAGGTTTCTCGTTCGGCGGAGCGCGACGGTGACCGCGTCCATCGCCGAACCGGCCTCCACGCCGCTCTTGGGCTTGACCGCGATGAAGAGCGCGTTGGTCTCGTCATAGCGGAAATTCTCCCGTGCCGTGGCGAACGGCACGACGCCGCCGGTCGCCTGGCCGGGCGGCTCGAAGATGTTGGACGGCTTCTCGAAGATGCCGATCACCCGGAACGAGACCCCGCCGACCCGGGCCTGCTTCCCGATGGGGTCGAGCCGCCCGAACAGGCGGTCCGCCACCGCACTCTCCAGCACGATGACCGGCTCGCCCGTCAGCTCGGCCCGGCTGAAGAACCGGCCACGCAGCAGGGTGCCGCCCTGGATCTCCATGTACCGGTCGTCGGCGCCGAAGACGATGACCTGCTGGGTCCGCACGCCCTGGTACTCCAGCTTCTGCTGCACCTGGACCCAGATCCCCGCGTAACGCACCTCGGGCAGGCGCCGGATGGCCTCCGCGTCGCGGCGCTGGAGCACGGGCCGGATCCGGACCTCGTAGGGAAGTCGGTCCGGATTCAGGGGAGTCTGGGAGAAGTACCGGATGACGTAGAACGTCGTCGGGCCCGCCACCTCGATGGCGTTGAAGATCTGGCGCCGGATCCCCTGCACCAGCGACGCGACCGCCATCACGGTGGTCACGCCGATCACTACACCGAGAATGGTGAGCGCCGAGCGCAGCTTGTTGGCGCGGATGGAGTCCAGCGCGATCGCCGCGCCTTCGCCGACGCTACGCAGGAGCATGGCTCACTCCATCCTGAGCGCGGTGATCGGGTCGAGGCGCGCGGCCCGTGATGCGGGGTAGACCCCGAACAGCGTGCCCGCCGTGGTGCCCACGGCCAGCGCCAGACCGACCGACCAGAGGGTGATCCTCGCCGGCAGCGGCGTGAAGGTGGTGACGCCGAACGCGAGCGCCCAGCCGCTGAGCACCCCGAGGGCCCCGCCCGCCGTGGTCAACACCAGCGCCTCGACCAGGAATTGGCGCCGGATATCCGCCCGAGTGGCGCCGAGCGATTTCCGGAGCCCGATCTCTCGGGTGCGCTCGTTCACCGTCATCAGCATGATGTTCATGATGACGATCCCGCCGACCACGATGCCGATCGCCACGACCGCCGGGATGGCAGTGAAGAGGAGGCTGGTGAGCTGTTTCCAGAATGCGATCAGGGCATCGGCCTTGTCCACGGTGAAGTCATTCTCCTCGCCGGGCCGCAGCCGGTGCGCGATCCGCATGGCCTCTTCGGCTCTCGCCATGCCGCCCTCGATCGCGTCCGCGGTCGGCATCTTCACGGACACGACGGTCGTCTTCCTCCGCCCATAGGCCGCTTCGAACGTGGTCATGGGGAGCAGCACGAAGGCGTCGAACGACTGGCCGAGCAGGCGGCCCTTCGGGGCGATGACTCCCTTGACCGTGACCTCGCGGCCGTCCAGCCTGATCCGCTTGCCGACAGCCGACGTCGGCTCGTCGAACAGCTTCTCGGCGATCTCGTGCCCCAGTGCGGTCACCAGCCGCCGTCCACCCACGTCCTGCTCGGTGAGGGGGGAGCCGGCGAGGTAGGTATAGTCCTGGACGATCTGGTAGGGCGCCGTGATGCCGAGAATCGCGACGTTGATGACGGTGCGGTCACGGTAGCTGACCGAGCCCACCGGCGTCGGCCAGCCCGACTGGAGCGCTACCGCGACCGCCTCCGGGACCGCCCGGGCGACGGCGTCGGCATCCTCGACCGTGACCAGCGGACGCTTCGCGATCGCCCGGACTTCCTCGTCGTCGAGCAAGCCGATGGAGATCGGCCCGCGGCGCACCTGGAAGGTGTTGGTCCCGATCATCGAGGCCGTGAGCGTGCCGCTCACGTACGAGTTCATGCCCTGGATGATGGCGACCACGACGATCAGGAAGGCGACGGAGACGAGGATGCCGAGGAGGGTGAAGAACGACCGGAGCTTGCTGGTCCAGATCGCCTGGACCGCCAGGCGGAGGGCCTCGGTGAGGGGCATGGCGGATTATAGCGGGGCAGCGGGGCGGCGGGGCAGCGGGGCAGTTAAGCAAACCGGCGGGCCTGCTGAAAGCGGTGCCAGCGGCCCCGCCGCCCCGCTGCCCCGCTTTAACTACTCGTATCTGAGCGCCTCCACCGGATCCAGCTTCGACGCCTTGTTGGCCGGGTACAGCCCGAAGAGGACGCCGGTCAGGATCGAGGCGCCCACGGCGGCGACCACCGCGAGCGGGGGCACGGTGGCCGGAACCGGGCTGAATGTGCGGACCCCCCAGGCGACCCCCGCACCGAGCGCCATGCCGATCAGACACCCCACCAGCGTGAGCGTCGCGGCCTCCACCAGGAACTGGAACATGATCTCGCCCCGGGTGGCCCCCAGGGCCTTGCGCACACCGATCTCGCGGGTCCGCTCGGTCACCGAAATCATCATGATGGCCACCACGCCCACACCACCCACCATCAGACCGACGCTCGAGAGCACGATCATGGCGATGAAGAAGCCCGCGGTGATCTTGTTGAACGCGTCGAGCACCCGGTCGGACGTGATCAACGCAAAGTTGTTGTCCTCACCCGGGCGCAGCCCGCGGCTGCTCCGGAGCGCGGCGGTCACCTGGTCCTGCGCTTCGACGACGGTCGCTGCCTCGGTGGGGACGACGGCGATCTCCATCCAGCCGGGCCAGTACTCGGTGACCTTCCGGAAGGTGGGGTGGGGAATGGCCAGGCGCGGCTCGGCCGCGTCGCTGAAGAGCGAGGCCGCCTCGGCGTGCATCCCCACCACCTCGAATGGCTCACCGTAGATCTTGATCCGCTTGCCTATCGGATCGAGTCCGGGGAAGAGGGACTCGGCCAACTTGTCGTTGATGACCGCGACTCGCGCCCCAGCGGCGTACTCGATGGCCGTGAAGTTGCGGCCCGCCAGGATGTCGCCGCCGTTTACCTGCGGCCAGGTCCAGCTGAAGCCCGCGATCTTCACCTCGCTCAGCTCGGTGCCGCCGCCGGTGACCGGGCCTTCGGTGTATTCGCCGACGTTCACGTCCCGCACCGATGGAAGCGCCCGGATCATCTCGGCTTCCTCGACCGTGATCTCAGGCATGCGCCGCCAGGGGGAGAGCTCGTCGGAGCCGTCCGAGATCTCCAGGCCCCCCGAGAAGTAGCGCAGCACGAAGAACGTCTTCGGTCCGGCGGACTCGAGGATGCTGGTGATGCTCCGGTTGATCCCGTTGATGGCCGAGGCCATGGCGATCACCACCGTCACGCCGATGGCGACGCCCAGGATCGTGAGGGCTGCCCGCACCTTGTTGGACCGGAGCGAGTCGAGCGCGATCCCCGCGCCCTCCACCAGCCGGAAGAGCAGCGTGACGGTGCGACCGGCCCTCATTCGGCCCTCAACGCGACGATCGGGTCGAGCCGCGACGCGCGGCTGGCGGGATAGACGCCGGCCACGATCCCGACGGTGACACCGAGCAGGACGCCGACCGCCACCGACCAGGGCGCCACCGCGGCCGGCAGGGGCGTCAGCGCCTTCACCGCGAAGGCCAGCAGGATGCCGAAGCCGATGCCCATGACGGCGCCCGCGGCCGAGAGCGTCGCCGATTCCACCACGAACTGCGCCAGGATATCGCGGCGCCGGGCGCCGAGCGCCTTGCGGATGCCGATCTCCCGGGTGCGCTCGCTCACCGCCATCAGCATGATGTTCATGATCACGATCCCGCCGACCACGAGAGAGATCGCGACCAGGCCCGGCAGCGCCAGGAAGAGGATCCGCGAGATCTTGGCCCAGGTGCCGAGGGCGCCCTCGGCGGTCTGGAAGGCGAAGTTGTTGTCCTCGCCGGGCTTCAGCTGGCGGCGGCTCCGCATGGCGGCCTCCGCTTCGGCCAGGGCCAGCTGCATCTGCGCCGGGTCATCGGTGCGGACGATGAGGGCGTCGAGGATGTTGATGGGGCAGATCAGGCGCCGGCCCTGCGCGCTGAAGGGCATCACCACGAACTTGTCGAGCGACAGGCCGAACAGGGTGCCCTGCTCGGCCACCACGCCGATGATGCGGTAGGGCAGGCCGCCGATCTGCACCTCCTTGCCGATCGGGTCCACGCCGGGAAGCAGGCGCTCGGCCACATCGTGCCCGATGACGAGAATGGGCAGCGCCGCCCGCACCTCCTGGGCCGTGAACGCGCGGCCCGCGACGATCTCGTAGTTCCGGATCCGGAAGTAGGTGTCCTCGGTGCCGATCAGATCCACGTCCTTGGCCAATTTGCCGGCGTAGTGCACCGAGACCCGGTCCTGGCAGAAATTGGCGAAGGTGGCGGGGGTGCGGATCCGCTCGCGCACGAAGTCGGCATCGTCGTAGCTGATGCGCGGCCGCCGCTGCCACTCCAGCCAGGTCTCGTGGGTGGTGTGGCCCATGTTGATGCTGGGACGCTGCCGAACCTCGAAGGTGTTGGCGCCGACCAGGGTATTGGCGAACCGGTCGATCATGTAGCGGTTCATGCCCTGAACGATCGACACCACGGCGATGAGGAACGTGACCCCGATCAGCACACCCACCAGCGAGAAGAAGCTCTTGAGCTTCTGCGCCCGGATGGTGCGAAGGGCGAGGCGGACGGCTTCGAAGAGCGGCATCGGGCTGGTCCGGCCTCAGGCCGAGAGCCGGTAGTCTGCCCGCTCGTCGCTTTCCACCCGGCCGTCGCGCAGCACGATCCGGCGCGCGGCGCGCGCGGCGATGTCCGGTTCGTGCGTCACCATGATCACGGTCTGTCCCGCCGCGTGGAGGCCGGCGAACACCTCCATGATCTCCTCGCTGGTCACGCTGTCCAGGTTGCCGGTGGGCTCGTCGGCGAGAAGAATGCTCGGCTGGTTCACCAGCGCGCGGGCGATGGCCACCCGCTGCCGCTGGCCGCCGGAGAGCTCGTTCGGACGGTGGTCCATCCGCTGGGCCAGGCCCACCCGGTCCAGAGCGGCCGCCGCACGGTCGCGGCGCTCTCGGGCGCGCACCCCGGCGTACACCAGCGGCAGCTCCACGTTGTGGAGCGCGGTGGCACGAGGCAGGAGGTTGAAGGTCTGAAACACGAACCCGATCTCCCGGTTGCGCACCCGCGCGAGCGCGTCATCACTCAGCCGGGACACCTCCTCCCCGTTCAGCCAGTACTCGCCCGCCGTGGGCGTATCCAGGCAGCCGAGCACGTTCATCATGGTGGACTTGCCGGAGCCGGAAGGCCCCATGATGGCCACGTATTCGTTGCGATGGATGTCCAGCGTCACCCCGCGGAGCGCGAGGATCAGCTCGGAGCCCATGCGGTACTCCCGGGCCAGATCGCGGATCCGGATGATCGCGCTCACGAGGCCGCCTGCCTCTTGTCGCCCTTCTTGAGGCTGTCGGCCTCCTGAACCTTGGCCCCGTCCTTGAGATCGCGGATGGCCTGGTAGGTACCGGCCACGATGGTCTCCCCGCCGCGGAGGCCGTCGAGCACCTCGAAGTACTCGTCCCCCGCGATGCCCACCTTGACCGGCCGGAAGCTCGCGATCCCGTTCTGAACCAGGAACACCCCTTCCTCTTCGCGCTCACCGGGCCGGCGGCGCGTCATGGTGTCGAGCGCCGGGTTGTTCTCGTTCGGCACCCGCTCGTGGTCCCGGATGGTGAGCGCGATGATGGGGATGCTCAGCGTGTTCTCACGGGTGTCGGTGACGATCCTCGCGGTGCAGCTCAGGTCCGGCCGGATGTCTTCCGGCGGGGCCTCCAGCGTGATCTCGACGTCGAAGTCGACGGCGCGATCGTTGGAGCCCGAGGCGGTCTCGGTGTTGGTGAGCTTCGCGCTGTTGCTCATCCGGGTGACCCGCCCGACGAAGGTCGAGTCGGGATACGCGTCGATGGTGACCTCCACCGAATCGTTGTGGGTCAGCCGCACCACGTCGGTCTCGTCCACCTGAACCTTGGCAAGAATGACGGACAGGTCGGCGATGGTGAGCAGCAGGCCCGTCTCGCGAGAGAACGTGCCGGGAACCGCCACTTCGCCCTCTTCCACGGCCAGACGCACTACGCGGCCGGCGATGGGAGACGTCAGGCGGGTCTTCGCCAGGTTGTCCTTCGCCTCCCGGAGGCTGGCACGCGATTGATCGAGCTGGGCCCGTGTGGCCTGATAGGTGGCCTCGGCCACATCGAGCGCAGTGCGGGCCTCCTCGGCCGCGGCGGGTGCGATGAGGTTCGGCCCCAGCTTGGTGAGCTCGTTGGCGCGCTTCCACGCCCGCTCGGCCTGATCGCGGTTGGCCCGGGTCTGGATCAGAGTGGCCTGGGTGGACGAGACCACCCCTTCCGCGCGGGACACCGCTGCCTGGTACTGGGCCGGGTCGATCTGCAGCAGGAACTGGCCCTTGGTCACCAGGTCGCCCTCCTCCACGGCGATCCGGATGATCCGGCCGGTGATGTCGGCGGAGATGTCCACCGACGTCTGCGGCTCGATCTTTCCACTCGCGGTGACCGCGCTGACCAGGTCCCGCCGGCTCACCTGCTCCAACCGGACTTCGGTGCCGGCATTCTTCTTCTTGTTGATGCTGTAGGCGACACCTCCGCCCGCCACCAGCGCCAGCACACCGAGGACCAGGCCGACCTTCATCCCACGCGACATGAGCGTTCCTCGTTAACGAAGGGGTCGTCCGACGGCCGCTTCCAGCGCGGCGACGGCCTTGTGATAGTCGTACACCGCGTTCACGTAATCGCCCTCGGCCTGCTGCACGGCGTTCTGCGCGTCGGAGACCTCGAGCGAGGTGCCCGCGCCAAGGCGATAGCGATCCTGCGCCAGCCGCAGCTGGTCCCGCGCCGATCGCCGGTTGGCCTCCTGTACGGCGATGGCCTGATAGGAGGTCTGCATCCCCAGGTAGCGCGCATGCACTTCGCTCCGGACCAGGAGCCGGCGGGCGCGCACGTCTTCATCGGCATCCAGCTCCTGAGCCCGCGCCTGGGAGATGCGGAGCGAGCGGGAGAAGCCGGTAAAGATCGGGAGCGAGATGGTCAGGTTCGCCTGGAACGGCCGTCCCGTGTAATCGAACGGGAAGACGTTGTTCTCGGCCCGGATCTGCTGGGAGACCGGGTCGAGCAGCGCCGTCCCCGAGTTGTTGAGGCCGAACGCCGCGAAGCAATTGGAAACCACGCCGCCGAGCCCCAATGCGGTCCGAACCTGGTTGTCGTAGAGGCAGCGGTCGGCTCCCGACCTCGCCCCGGTCAGGTTCTCACCCAGCAGGAGATTCTCGTTGGTGAACTCCTGGGTGAACCCGCTCCATCCCGCCTGGACCGACAGGGTGGGGAGGAACTCGGAGCGCGCGGCCCGCACGGTCCAGGTGGCGGCGCTGGAGCGGGCCCGGAGCGACCGCAGCTGCGGGTTCTGCTCGTCCGCTCTGGCGAGCAGGTCCTGCAGCTGGAAATCGGGCTGGGTCACCGGGAAGGAGTCGCTCAGGCCGATCTGATCGATCGCGACCGGCGGCTCGACACCCATGAGCCGGACCAGCTCGAGCTTGGCCTCGTTTTCCTGCTGCGTGGCGCGAAGCAGGGCGACATCGGACTGCCCCTTGATCACCTCCGCCTGACGCACGTCCAGCAGCGTCGCCTGGCCGACCTGATATCGCGCCCTGGCCAGGGTGACGAAATCCACGTTGCGAATGACCTGCTGCCGGGCGACGTCCACCTGCGCGGTGGCCTGGAGCGCGTTCAGGTACTGCGTGGTGATGTCGGCCCGAAGGAGGATGCCGGCGCCGCTGATGTCCTCCTCGGTGGCCCGTTGGAGCGCCTTCTGCTGGCCCGGTCCCGAGAGTATCCGACCGTCGAGCTGCCAGTTGAGCCCGAGGCTGTAGCCGGATGTAAGGAAGGCGGAGGTCGGCTGGACCAGTCCGCCGCCGATGTCGGTCTGACCGGAACCGATGTACCCGAGATCGCCGGCGACGCTCACCGTGGGAAGAAAGCTGCCGTACGCGTTTCTCACGCCCCACTTCGCGGGAGACGCGTCGTTGAGCGTCTGCCGGTACGCGGGACTGTTGGCCCGCGCCTGCTGGATCGCGTCCTGGAGCGAGAGCGTGACTGTGGGGGGCTGCCGGGGCGCCACCGCGGTGGTGTCGGGCCGGTGGGCGGTGGTGGTATCCTGGGCGTTTCCGGGCGTGGGGAGAAGGAACGCGACGGCGCAGAAACCGAGCCAACGATTCATGGACTGTGCCCTTTGTGCTGGGGACGTGACCGGGGCCAATACGGCGGCCTCGCCGCATAGGTTTCAGGTTGCGACAAAGGCTGGATTCGAGGCTGTCGGAAAACGAGTTAGAGGAGGGAGCTAGTCCGCCCGCACCACCAGCTTGCTCTGGGCCGGTAGGTCGAGCCGGCGGAGCCGTCCCTCGGCATCCGTCACCAGCGTGCCCGCGATGTCCCCCGTGAGGGCGACACGAACCGTCTCGCCTTGGTCCCCGCTCTCGAGCCGGGCGGTGAACGAGGCGCGCCTGCCGGTGCGCGGAAAGATTGCCGTCAGCCGCTTGCCGGCCGGTGTGGCCAGCTCGGCCACGGCGGCATACAGCGAAAGCACATCGTCGTCGAGCAGCACGACGTCGGGGCCGCCGGGAAGCTCCCGGCCGGATTCCGAGCCGCTCGCGACGGTCCGAACCACCAGCCGTGCGCCCGAGCCCGCCGCCAGGATCACCGTGTTCCCCTCGGGGCTCTGGACGTCCAGCTGGAACTTCGCGATCGCGAACTCCGGCGTCCACTCCAGGACGGCGGTCAGCCTCGTGGTGGCGGTCGTGGCGGGATACCGCGCCGTCGCGCTCAGGGTCATGCCCGGTGCGCCCCGGCCACGGCCCTTGGACAGCGTGAAGTCCTCCCTGCCGGTCTCCTTGCCACCCTGGCTCACCACCAGGGTGGTCGGGCCGGGGGTTTGGGCCGGAGCGGAAGTCACGTGAAATGCCAGCAGGAGAACGAGCGCCGCGGCGCGAAAGCCCATTCGGCTCACCTCAGGTGCCGGCCAGATAGCTGCTGAGTCGATCGAGGATGAATTTATACAACACCTCTCCCTTTTGGGCTGACGCGAGGCTGGGATAACCCACCGAGCCCGGCGAGCCCTCGGGAAGACGCCGGCTCTGGCCCGGGCGGTACCGCGCCAGCATCCGGGGCGTGAGGGCGAAGTCGAGGGCCAGGTCCATCCGGACCAGGTCCGGCTCGAGGTGCAGCAGGAGCGAGGTGTCGAGCTCGCCTCCGTGGATCGGCGCGCCGGGCTGGTCGAGCAGCGGTCCGAAATCGAGGCCGAAGACGTCCATCACCTGCACCGTCGCCTCCCCGGTGCGGATGGTGCTCAACGCCTCGAGGTGGGCATCGCTCGCCTGGGCGGTGAGAATCACGAACTCGCGGACGCCTGCCCCCTCCTCCCAGGATTCGATAAGTTCGTTCATGACACGGTGCAACGTGCGATGGCGCAAGGCGGCCCCTCCCGGGAAGGGCCGGGAGACGGCGTGTACCCCGTACTCCACGGTCGGCGTGCGCAGGATGGAGAAGGCCGCCGAGAGGTCGTCCGACAGGCGCTCGACGATGATCGTGTCGCACCCCAGCGGGAGATGGGGACCGTGCTGCTCGGTGGTGCCCACCGGTACGATCAGCGTGGGGCGCCGCTGCAGCAGCTCGCCGATCGCGACGGGTGTCAGCTCCTTTATCCGCCGGGGGCGTCCGGGTTGAGTCATCGTTCGCCGTGGTGGCTGGGGTTGGCGCTGGCGGCAGGGGTCGCCGCTGCCGAGTGGCTGCGGCGACCGTCGCTGCCGTTGGTGGTGGTCGGCGCGCTGGTCGCCACGGGAAGCCTGATCGCGCTGTATCCGTATCGCGGCTGGCGCCGCCGCGGTCTCGCCGCGACGCTGGTCGGGCTCACCGCCGCGGTCGCCGTGACGCAGGCGCGGCTGACCGCGATCGAGACCAGGTGGCCCGAGCAACGCGCGCAGCGGGTCCAGGCGGCATCCGAACGGCTCTCGGGCGACCTTCACGCGGCGCTGCATCAGGCGGACCGGCTGGCCCGATTCGCCCTCGAGGCGTCGGCGGACGACCGCGGTGCGGCACTCCAGGAGCTTCAGCGTCTGGTGCCGTCCCGCGGCGCCGAGACGAGCGTGGTCGTGCTGGATCCCGAGGGGGATGTCTGGGCCTGGGCGGGGCGCCATCGCTTGCCGCCCGTGGCCGAGGGTGACTCCATCGGGTCGCGGGCGACAGGATATTACGTGGTGCTCGAGGCGCGGCGCCACTCCGCCGATGGACGCACCGCGGTCGCCGGCGTGCTGATCTGGGCGCACCCGGCCGTCCCCGACCGGTCGCGGAGCCTGGCGGAGCTGTTCCGGGAGGGCACGGAGGTCGGGCTCACCGTGTATCCGCCCGGCTCGGCGCCGGACAGCGTGGACGTCTTCGACTACGAGGAGCCGACCACCGCCGGACCCCGGCTGCTCTTCAGCGTCAAGCCGGTTCCGCCGGAGCAGGGCACGGCCAAGCAGCGCGCCTACGGCGGCGGCGGGCGGATCGCCACCTGGCTCATCCTCCTCGGCATGACCCTCGCGCTGTCGCTCACCGCGAGGCCGCTGGAGCGATTCGCGGTACTCGGCGGACTGCTCTGGCTCGCGGTGCGCGCCCCCGTCGGAGGCGCGCTCAATCTGCAACCGTATTTCTCACCGGCCACCTTCTTCCGGCCACTGCTCGGCCCGCTCTCGGGCTCCGCCGGGGCGCTGGCGCTCGCGGGCACGCTGCTCACCATCGCCGGTGTCTGGCTCTGGCGCCGGCGGTTGCCACGCCGCTGGTACGGGGTGACGCTCGGCTTGGCCCTGCTCCTGACTTCGCCGTACCTGATCAGCAGCCTCGGGCGGGGCATCACGCCGCCCGCCGGCGGCGTGTCGGTCGGCTTGTGGCTCAGCTGGCATCTGGCCATCCTGGTCTCCGCTGCCGCCCTCATCGTCCCCACCGCTGCCCTCTTCCGCGGGTCCGCTCTGCACTCACCTTCGGCCAACCGCATCGGCGCGGGCGTGGCGATCGCCTTCGCCGCCGCCACGGTGGGCGTCTTGGTCTGGAGCCCCCGGGGCGGCTGGCCCGACTGGTACACGTTTCTCTGGACACCCGCACTGGTGCTGGTGTGCCTGCCCGCGCCCCGCTGGGCGACGATCAGCGGCATTGCGCTCGTCGCCGGGAGCTCCGCCGCACTGGTGACCTGGGGCGCCGAGCTCGCGGGAAAGATCCAGGTCGCGCAGCGGGACATCGCGCGTCTCGGCGTCGAGCCCGACCCCCTCGCCGTGCCGCTGCTGGAGCGATTCGGAGAACAGGTGCTCCAGGGCCCGGCCCCGAGGAACGGGTCCGAGATGTACGCCCTCTGGCACGGCTCCCCCCTGGGCGAGCAGGGCTATCCGTCCCACCTCGCCCTCTGGTCGCCGACCGGCAGCCTGCACGAGGAGCTGCCGCTCGATTCCCTCGATGTGCCGCTCTCGCTGCTGTCCACGATGGTGCGCGAGATGGGTGCGGGCGAGTCGCTCGGCGTCGCGCAACTCTCCCGCGTCCCCGGGGTGCATTACATCCTCCTCGCACGGGTCGCGGACGATGAAGTCATGACCGCGTCGGTCGGTCCCCGGTCCCAGCTCGTCACCCCTGGGCGGGTGGGGAAGCTGCTCGAGCCGGGACGAGTCAGGTCGCCGCTCTATCGCCTCGCGCTGTCACCGGCCGCGGGGCCGTCCACCCAGCTGCCTCGCCCTCGGTGGCGGCGCGAGGGATGGGTGGTCCGAAACGATTACCCCCTCCTGCTCCCCAGTGGAGCGCGGGTAGTGCATGCCGCCGTGGATCTTCGGGGCCCGGTACCGCTCTTCGTGCGGGGCGTGCTGGTGGTTCTGCTGGACGCCGCGGTCCTCGCGCTGCTCTGGTTCCTGGCGGAAGTGGTGTCGGGAGCCCGGCCGCGGCGGCCGCGGTGGAAGAGTCTCTCCCGCTCGTTCCGTATCCGGCTCGCCGCCACCCTCGCCGCTTTCTTCATCGTGCCGGCCGTCGGCTTCGCCGCGTGGAGTTTCACACGGCTGGCCGAGGAGGTCGAGCGCAGCCGCGATCTCCTCATCACCCAGACCCTGCGCGATGCGGCCATCACGACGGGCGGATCGCTTCGCGGCGATGGACCCGTGGTGGACGAGCGGCTCGAGGAGCTGAGCCGTCGCATCGACGCCGATCTCGCGCTCTATCACGGCGGACGGCTTGTCGGCACCAGCACCGAGGTGCTCGAGGATCTGGGAGTGATGCCGCAGCTCATGGATCCCGTGGCGTTCGAGGCCCTGGCGCTGGAAGGAGAGCTGGAAATCACCCAGGACGGATCGATCCCACGGCTGAGCGAGCGGGTGGGGTACCGCGTGGTGCAGCCAGGATTTCCCAACGAGCTCGGGGTCCTGGCGACCCCCCAGCTCGCCGAGGACGCCTCACTCGCGGTGCGGCGGCTCGACCTCGCCCTGGTACTCCTGCTCGCGACCCTGGTGGGCGTGGGCGCCGCCCTCGCCGGCGCGGGGCGCGCGTCGCGGGCGCTCTCACGGCCGGTGGCCGAGCTGAGGCGCTCGGCAATCGCCCTGGGCAAGGGCGACCCGATGCCCTCCCATTCCGGCAACCCGCCCCTGGAGTTCGAGCCCGTATTCGGCGCCTTCGGTCGGATGGCGGCCGACATCAGATCGAGCCAGCACGCCCTCGAGGAGGCGAGAAAGCGGACCGCCGCGGTGCTCGCGACCGTCGCGACCGGCGTGGTCGGCCTCGACCCGATGGGTCGGGTGTTGATCGCCAACCCGCAGGCAGTGGACATCCTGGGCGCGGGCCTCGCGGAGGGAGAGCCGTTTCTCGACCGGCTGGGACCGGAGTGGGCGCCGCTGGCGATCGTGGTGCACCGGTTCCTTCGGGATCCGGAGGCGGAATCCGCCGCCGAGCTGGAGGTGGGGGGCCGGAGGCTGACCCTTCAGCTGGCGCCGCTGGGCCCGGACGTGCGCGGCGTGGTCATCGCGATCAACGACGTCACCGACATCTCTCGTGCGGAGCGGGTGCTGGCCTGGGGTGAGATGGCGCGACAGGTGGCTCACGAGATCAAGAACCCGCTCACACCCATGCGCCTCGGGATGCAACACTTGAGGCGGGTGTACCGCGACCAGCGGGGCGATTTCGACCAGACCCTGGACGAGACTGCCGCGCGCATGTTGGCGGAGATCGACCGGCTCGACACCATCGCGCGCGCCTTCAGCCGGTTCGCCGCGCCCGCGGGCGACGAACAGCCGCTCGACCGGATCGATCTGGGCATGGCGGTCGGCGAGGTGGTCCAGCTGTACCGCCTCGCCGAGGAAGGATGCGAGGTAGTGCTGGCGAGCGAGCCGCTGGCGTTCGGCGCGGCCCGCGCCGACGAGGTGAAAGAGGTGGTGGTGAACCTGCTGGAGAACGCCCGGAACGCCGCGGCGACACGGGTTCAGGTGCGGGTCGGTCCGGGGACGATCGTGGTGTCGGACGACGGGTCCGGCATCCCGCCGGACCTGCTGCCGCGCATTTTCGAGCCGCGGTTCTCCACCACGACGAGCGGATCGGGACTGGGTCTCGCGATCGTGAAGCGGCTGGTGGAGAGCTGGGGCGGGCGGATCGAGGTCGAAAGCGAGGAGGGGCGGGGAACGGCGATCACGGTCCACATGCCGGCGTAGCCGGGCACCCCGCGAGGGCGGTACCTGCTATCGCGTCCGCCCCGACGCCTGCGCCGCCACGGCGGCGGTGATGGTCTGCTGCTGCGATTCCGAGCTGCGGAGCAAGCGAAGCGCGGCCTGGAGCTGCCGGTCGGCCTTGGCCTGGCGGCGCACCACCGACTCGGTCCCGAAGAGCTCGCGGGCAATCTCGTACCCGAGCTGGTCGGCCACGTACGGCGCGGCGTCCGCGTAGGTCTCCGGGCTCAGCGAGACGCCTTCCTCCACCAGGCGGGCATAGAGTTCCTCCCGCATGTCCTCCGTCACCTGGAACGATTCGTCGGTCACGCTGCCATCCGCCCGCAGCTCCGCCGCGTACGCGCTCAGAAGCCGCCGGAACCGCTCGAGGTCGTGCCCCAGCGCGGTATACAGCACTCGCTCCCCGTCCGAGCGCAGGGATGACCGCACGTTCAGATCGGGAAGGACGCCGCTCTGGTCGGGAATCGGCCGCCCGGCCCGGGTGCGGAAGACCTCGGGCTCGAGCGCGGGGGTCCGGTTGCCGGCGGCGCCGGGCGCCTCGGCGGGAGGACGCTGGACCCAGCGGCCGCTCGGCGTGAACCACTTGGCCGTGGTGAGCTTGAGCGCCACTTCCTCACCCAGCGGGTAAGTGGTCTGAAGCACGCCCTTGCCATAGGTGGGCGTCCCGACGATGGCGGCGCGGTCGTGGTCCTGGAGCGCGCCCGCGATGACCTCAGCGGAACTTGCCGTGCCCCGATTCACCAGCAACACCAGCTGGATGTCGTCCCAGTCGGCCGATTGCTCGACGAGGTAGGCCCGTGCCCGCTTGGCGGCGCGGCCCCGGCTCGTGGCGACCGTATCGCCAGGCTCGAGGAACAGCCCTGCCACCTTCACGCCTTCGCGGATCAGGCCGCCGGGATTGGAGCGGAGGTCGAGCACCAGGGCTCTCATGCCGTCCTGCTTGAGTCGCTCCACCGCGGCGCGAAGCTCGTCGGCCGCGTGTTCGCTCATCCGATGCAGCACCACGTAGCCCACGCCACCGTCCAGGAGGACGCCCGGCGAGGCGGCCGGGATGTGCACGGCCGTCCGGGTGATCCGACGGACGACGGTCCGGTCGGAACCGACGGGACGCACCAGCACGGTGACAGTCGGGCGGCTTCCGCTCCGAAGGACTTCGTCCACCCTGGACTCGCCCCAGCCTTCGGTACTCTTGCCGTCGATGCTGAGAATCTTGTCGCCCGGCTGGAGGGCGTCGCCGGCCAGTCCCGCGCCCGATTCGGTCGGTCCGTTGTGGACCTCGAGATCGAGCTGGGTTCCGCTCATCTGCCGCTTGTACTCACGGTAGCCGTCGCGGACCAGCAGCTCGGCGTAGGGATCGTTGAGCGAGGTCACCAGCGCCGTAGCGGCGCGCTGGTAGAGATCGCCCTCACCCAGGGAGTCGATGTAGTGGCGGTGGATGGCGCCGACGACGTTCTCGAAGAGGCGGGCCTGCTGGTACACGCTTCCCTCGACGGACGGCTTGGCTCTCGTGAGCCATGCACCGCTGGCGAACGAGATCGCCACGACCGTTGTCAGCGCAATCCACCGCGCTCGAGGAAAAGACTTCATCGCCACTGGCTCCCGTAGATTGCCAGGCTCGCGGCCGGATGCAATCTCTGGAGAAGGGGTTGTAGGGCGGACATCGAACTGCCAAATCCTGCAGCAAAAGGAAGGCCGCCAGGTTGACTAACGGCCCTCCGGATTGATCGGATCCGTCGTCAGGGTGGAGTCCCGCCAGGTCTTGAGTGAGGCGAGGTGGCACGCCTGGACGAACTTATCGGCGGGATGCGAGCCACGCTGCAGCAGTGCGTGGAGCATCTCGTGGCGGACCAGCCATTCTTCGCCGAGGGCGTTGGCGGGGAGATACACCCGGTTCCCCTTGCGCATCCACCACCCGTGGGCGACTTCAGTGCCGAGCGAGATGGCCCCCGACGGCGAGTCCACGGCGTAGAAGGTCACCTGCGACATGTCGCCGCGAAGCCCGGAGCACTCCTCCGTTTTGGTCCACCATGCCTGATACAGCTCCAGCGTCGGGACCGCCCAGGCGCGCTCGACGGGCGCAACGGGGGCGGCACCTGCCTTGGGCAGCGCGCAGGCGGCGACGAGGAACGGCAGGGCGTACCAACGGGCAAGGCGCATCATCGTGCTCCGGAACTGTGTTGCGTTTATCGGGTCTTGGTCTGCAGGCCGCCGGTACCCATCCGGCGGCCGATCGTTCCTACCTTGGCGATACCTTCATCGCGGACGGGCCATGCTCTCGCGTATCCGATCCGCCGCCGTCCTGGGTATCGACGCATTCCCGGTAGAGGTCGAGGTCGACATCAGCAGCGGGCTTCCGTCGTTCTCGACCGTCGGTCTGCCGAACGGGGCCGTCAAGGAAGGGCGGGAGCGGGTCTCCGCAGCCCTGGCCAACGCCGGCTATCACTTTCCTCTGAGACGGATCACGGTAAACCTGGCTCCCGCGGACATACGCAAGGATGGTTCCGCGCTGGATCTGCCGATCGCCCTGGGCGTCCTGGTCGCCAGCGGGCAGCTTCCTGAAGCCAACCTCAATCGTACCATGGTCCTGGGTGAGGTGGGCCTGGAGGGCGATCTCCGCCCGGTCCGGGGTGCCCTCTCCATGGCCCTCGCCGCTCGCGCCTCGGGGTGTGCCAAGTTGTTACTCCCGGCGGACAACCTGTCCGAAGCCGGGGTCGTTCGGGACCTGGATGTGCATGGGGCCCGCACCCTCGCCGAAGCCTGCGCCCACGTCACGGGCGAGGCCCCTATCCGCTCTACCCGTATGAACTTAAACGATCTGATGACAGCCCAGGTTCCAGATGCCGTAGACTTCGCTGACGTCCGGAGCCAGGCGGCGGCCAAGCGGGCGCTCGAGGTAGCTGCCGCCGGGGCCCACAACATCCTGCTGATCGGCCCGCCGGGGGCAGGAAAAACCATGCTGGCCCGGCGCCTTCCCACCATCCTGCCGTCGATGACCCTGGAAGAGGCGCTGGAAACCACCAAGATCCACAGCGTCGCCGGCCTCCTGGCATCCGGCCAATCGCTTTGCACGGTGCGGCCCTTCCGGGCGCCTCACCACAGTGTCAGCGACGCCGGCCTGATCGGCGGTGGCTCCTCACCCCGGCCGGGGGAGGTCAGCCTGGCCCACGGCGGGGTCCTGTTCCTCGACGAACTGCCGGAGTTCCGGCGAAACGTGCTGGAGGTGCTGCGCCAGCCGCTGGAAGACGGGATCGTCACTCTCAGCCGGGCGGCGATGAGCCTGACCTATCCCGCCCGCATCATGCTGGCCGCGGCCATGAATCCCTGCGCCTGCGGTTACCTGGGTGATCCCGCCCATCCCTGTCGCTGCGGCCCCATCGATGTCGAGCGCTACCGGGCCCGAGTGTCGGGGCCACTGCTCGACCGGATCGACATTCACCTCGAGGTTCCGGCGGTCGCCTATCGGGACCTCGTGGGTGCGCGGGACGAAGAGTCGAGCGCGGTGATCAGGGCGCGGGTGGAGAACGCCCGCGCACTGCAGCGATCCCGCTTCAAGGGTCAGTCGGGGCTGTACGCCAATGCGCATATGGCCGCCCGCGATCTGCGGCGCCACTGCCGCCTGAGCCCCCCGGTGGAATCTCTGCTCAGAGATGCGGTCAACCGGCTGGGACTCTCGGCTCGCGCTTACCATCGCGTGCTCAAGATCGCCCGCACGATCGCCGACCTGGACGCCGCGCCGGAGCTGAGCACAACTCACGTCAGCGAGGCCATACAGTACCGGAGCCTGGATCGCCGGCGAATCGCGGCGTGACGGTCCTATGAATGCATGGTTCGGGGGTCTGCCAGAATTTGCACTGAGGGAGCGCCGGGCACAACCGCCAAATTCGCCTCCGCCACCATCACCGATCGCCCGCCCACCCGCACGGCCACGATGCGGCCTCCCGATCGGTCGCATTCGACGTTCATGCGGCTGGGCCGTCCCATCTCAATGCCTTGGTCCACTGTCCAGCGGAGCGTACCGGTCGCCGGGGTGAGCGCCGCGGTCAGATAACCCGCCAGCGCCGCCGCTGCCGATCCGGTCGCGGGGTCCTCCGGGATGCCGAACGCCGGCGCGAACATTCGGGCGCGGATGTTCTCGCCCTGCCGCTCCTGCTCGGCGAACGGGTAGAGCTGCGGCGCCCAGGAGTGCGAGAACGCCCGACTCCAGACGCCGGGCTCGAGGCGTGCGCGTCGGAGAGCGTCCACGTCGCGGAGGGGGATGTAGAGATACGGTACCCCGCACGAAGCCCCGCGGGGCGCCAGGTCGTCGGTCCTGATCTCGTCCACTCGCAGGGAAAGAACGGCCGCGATATCCTCGACGGGCGGCGGGGGCGGGCCGAGCTCCGGGAGGCTCGCCGCCGTGAATCCGCAGTAGGTCGGTCGACCGTCATCGGCCTCGATCCTCACCGGCACCGGTCCAATCCCCTCCTCGAACACGATGGAGGTCGATCGGCCCTGCAGCCTCACGGCCCCGATGGACGCCAACACGAACGCGGTTCCAACGGTGGGATGACCGGCGAACGGCAGCTCGGCGCCGGGCGTGAAGATCCGGAGCTTCCGGGTGTGAGCAGGATCGTCAGGGGGGAACACGAACACCGTCTCCGAGAGATTCAGCTCCCGCGCGATCGCCTGCATCGCCGAAGTCTCGAGCGAGGAGGCGGCGGGAAACACCGCCAGCTGATTGCCGCCGAACAACTCGTCGGTGAAGACGTCCGCCAGGTAAAAGGGAAGTCCGGAGATCATCTGGGGGCTCGCGTTGCGGTCGTGGTGGGACTAGTCGTCGTGTCGCGGCGAGCGGCGCTCACGCTTGGTCGCCGACCGCCGCCGCTTGGCGTCGAGCCGTGCGGCCTTCGCCGCGCGGCTCGGCTTGGTGCGCTTTCGCGGCTTGGCCACCGCGAGCGCCGAGGCGACGATATCACGGAGCCGCTCGGTGGCGGCCTCCCTGTTTCGCAGCTGGCTTCTGGACTCCGAGGCCACGATGCGCAGCCGCCCCTCGCCGTCGAGCCGGGTCGCGAGCCTCTCGAGCAGCCGGGCGCGCTGCTCACCGCTCAGCGAGGGCGAGCCGGCGATGTCCCACCATACCTCGATGCGGGTAGACGACGTGTTGACGTGTTGGCCGCCCGGGCCACCGGACCGTGTGGCCCGATAGTCCAGCTCCGACACCGGGAGCTGCAGGGCAGGGGTGATCGCGAGGTATCCGTCCGGCACCGAGAGAAAGTAGCGAGACCGCGGCGCCTTCGCTTCGCTCGGGGTGCCAATTGGTTTACGTTTCCCCACCATGACGGACATCGACCTCCTGCGACGCCACCTGTCGGGGCTCGGCAAGGTGCTGCTCGGGTATTCCGGCGGCGTCGACTCCGCGCTGCTCGCGGTGGTCGCGAGCGACACGCTCGGTCCCGGGCGGTTTCTCGCGGCGATCGGCAGGAGCCCGTCGTATCCCGAGGTTCAGTGGCGCACGGCCGTGGAGCTGGCGGCCCGGTACCAGGTCCCGCTGCTCGAGCTCGACACCCACGAGCTGAGCGATCCCCGGTATCTCCGCAACGCGACCGACCGGTGCTACTTCTGCAAGTCCGAGCTCTGGTCCCGTCTCGGCGACGTCGCCCGCGCGCGGGGCTTCGATACCATCATCGACGGCACCAACGGCGACGATCTCGGCGAGCATCGTCCCGGGCTTCGCGCGGGCCGGGAGACGGGCATCCGCTCGCCCCTGGCGGAGCTGGGGTGGAGCAAGGAGACCGTGCGGGCCGCATCGCGAGAGCTGGGCCTTCCGACCTGGGATGCCCCGGCGGCGCCCTGCCTGTCGAGCCGAGTGCGCTACGGTCTCGAGATCACCCCCGAGCGGCTGCGCCAGGTCGAGCAGGGCGAGGCATTCCTTCGATCGCTCGGCGTGGTCGGTGACCTGCGGGTGCGTCACCACGGCGGCCGCGCGAGCGTGGAAGTGACGCCGGTCGAAATGACGGCGCTGCGGTCGCACTGGGGGACGGTCGAGCGGTTCTTCGCCGAGCTGGGGTTCGCGGGCGTGGAGCTGGATCCGCGAGGCTACGGTCGAGGGCGGCTGCTCGCGCTGGCTCCCGAGGGCGCGTGATGCGCCTCTTCGCGGCGGTGCCGATCGGAGATCCGGCGCGAGGCGAGATCACGAGGCTCCTCGCCCGCCTTCGGGAGCCCGGCTGGCCCCTCCGACTGGTGCACGAACACGGCCTGCATCTCACCGTCAAGTTCTTCGGCGAGGTCCCGCCCGACCGACTCGAGGTGATCGAGGAGGCCGTGCGGGCAGCCGTCCCCGGAACCGGCGCCTTGCCGTTATGCCTGTCGCAGATCGGGGCCTTTCCGAGCTTTCACCGGCCGCGCATCATCTGGGTCGGGCTCGAGGCGCCACCCGCCTTGGAGCTGCTGCAGGACCGACTGGAGCGCCTCGCCGATGCCATCGGGTTCGCGCCGGAGGGCACGCCGTTCCGTCCGCACGTCACCCTGGCGCGAGTGCGCGAGGGGCAGCGCCTGCCGCCCGATGCGCTGGATAGTCTCGCCGACGCTTACGAGCCCGTGCCGTTCCTCGCCTCCGAGCTGGTGCTCTACGAGAGCGTGTTGGCGAGGGGCGGTCCCCGGTACGAGCCCCGCCTCACGCTGGAGCTGGCCTCGTGATGGGATGCATTACCGCGCCGTTCAAGCTGCTGGGCTGCCTGGGGCTGATCATTGCGCTGGGCCTGGCCTACCTCTACCGCGACCGCCTGGAGGTCGAGGGAAGGCGGATCATCGAGCGGATTCAGGGCGTCGTGCCGTCGTCCGAAGGGCGGCCGGAGCTCAGCTCCCTGGAGTCCGCGACGGCCAAAGTGGATTCGCTCAATGGATGGCGAGCCGACTCGGTGGTATTGTCGCCATCGGAATTCGCGTCGCTGGTGGGGAACGGCATGGACCGGGAGCTTCGTTCCCGGCTCGACTCGCTCGAGGTCGAGTTGCTCGACGGCGAGATCCAGGTCAGCGCGCGGCTGCGGACCGACCGACTTCCCCGGGAGATCACCGGGCCGTTCGGCGCCGCGCTGCGCCCGACCGAGCCGGTGAGCGCCGCCGGCCCGGTTCGGGTGACCCGGCCGGGCATGGGCGAATGGAGCGTCCGCTCGTTCCGGATCGGCGAGTTTCCCGTGCCCGACGAGATGGTGCCAAGCCTCGTGGGTCGCGCGCTGGGCCATCCTAACCGGAAGTCGGTGCCGGTGAAGGTGCCTGAAGGGATTCGGTCGATCCGGGTGCGCCCCGGGGCCGCCACTCTCTACGGAGCGACGCCCTCATGAGTCACCGGGTGCTGATCGTGGATGACGAGCCGGGTATCCGCCAGGCGCTCAAGCAGGTTCTGGAGTACGAGGACCTCGACGTGCGGGTGGCGGCGTCCGGCGGTGAGGCGATCTCCCTCTACACCGAGTTCCGGCCGCACCTCGTCTTTCTCGACGTCAAGATGGCGGGCCTCGACGGTCTGGAGACGCTCACGCGCCTCCGCGACCTCAATGCGGATCCCCAGATCGTGATGATCTCCGGTCACGGCACGATCGCCACCGCGGTGGAGGCCACCCAACGGGGCGCGTTCGATTTCCTGGAGAAGCCGCTGGACACGGACCGGCTGCTCCTCACGGTGCGCAACGCGCTCGCACACGCCGAGCTGGTGGGGGAGAATGCCCGGCTCCGGGAGGCCGCGGAGAGCCGCTATCAGATGGTGGGAGGCAGTGCGGCGCTCCAGGAGGTGCGCGAGCTGGTGGCGAAAGTCGGGCCGACCGCGGCTCGGGTGCTCATCACCGGCGAGAACGGCACCGGCAAGGAGCTGGTGGCCCGCGCCCTCCACGAGGCCTCACCCCGGCGCGACCAGGCGTTCGTCGAGGTGAACTGCGCGGCCATCCCGTCCGAGCTGATCGAGAGCGAGCTCTTCGGTCACATGAAGGGGTCGTTCACCGGCGCCTTCGCCGACCGGGCCGGGAAGTTCGAGCAGGGGGACGGCGGTACGCTCTTCCTCGACGAGGTGGGCGACATGTCGCTTCCCGCTCAGGCCAAGCTGCTTCGGGTGCTGCAGGAGGGCGTGGTGACCCGCATCGGCGGGGCCAAGTCCATCCAGGTGGACGTGCGGGTGCTTGCGGCGACGAACAAGGATCTGGAATCGGAGATCGCGGAGGGCCGATTCCGGGAGGACCTGCTCTACCGGCTGAACGTGGTGCCGATCGAGGTGCCTGCGCTGCGGGAGCGGCTGGAAGACGTGCCGGCACTGGTGGAGCACTTCGCGGAGCAGCTGGCCTCGAGCGCGGGTGTGGCCGGCAGGAAATTTTCCGAGGACGCCGTCCGGCGCCTGCAGGCCCGCCCATGGCCCGGCAACATCCGCGAACTGCGGAACGCGGTGGAGCGGGCCCTGATCCTGGCTTCGGGCAAGGTGGTGGGCCCCGGCGACATCGACCGGCTGCTTCCCACCAGCGACGGTTCCGCCGCGCTCGCCGGTGCGGGCGGAGTCCAGACCTTCGAGACCTTCAAGCAGGAAGCGGAGAAGAACTTCCTCGTCCAGAAGCTGCGGGAGCACGACTGGAACGTCTCGGAGACGGCCCGGGCGCTCAAGATGCCGCGGTCCAACCTCTACAAGAAGATCGAGCGGTACGGCCTCAGCCGGGAGACGGCATGACCGATCAGCCGCGGGACTGGGACAAGGAGTTGGCCGACATCGACCGGGTCATCGATAAGGAAGTTGGCGTCCCGGGCGGGCAGCGAGGCGGAGCCCCAGCGCTTCCTCCCGGTCCTGCCGGACCTCCGGCTCGAACCCAGGCTCCGCCGGCGCCGGCCGCGCCGAAGCGGTCGGTAGCGATGACCTGGTTCTGGGTCATCCTTGCCTTGTTCCTCGCCGTTGGTCTGCCGCTGTGGCCCTACGGGACGGAGTGTGGTCTCCAGCTGTTCTTCTATCTGGGCGCCGTCACGCTCGCGCTCCTGGCCGGCGTGGCCGGCGCGGTCTCCAGCTGGGCGACGCGGCAAGGTCTGGCCCACGTGCTCTCGCTCCTGGTGGTGCTGTGGGCCGGTGTCATGGGGGCTCGCGACATCCTGCCGCGGGCCAACTACGCGGCGCAGTCGAGGCCGTGGCTCTGTCCGGCCGCTCCCGAGCCGGCGCCGGACACGCCACCTCCTGCGACGGGATCGGCGCCGTCGGCCGCGGGGGAGTAGGCTCGAGATGCCCAATCGGGTATGGCGCCCGACGCGAACGACTAATTCTCACCCTGAGATTCACGATCCCTAATGGCCAAGACCTTCAAGAACTTCATCGCCGGCGAATGGGTGGCACCCACGACCGGCGCACACTTCGAGAATCGCAATCCGGCCGACACAGGCGACCTGATCGGCCGGTTTCCCGACTCCGACCGCCGCGACGTGGATGCCGCGGTGCGGTCGGCCCGGCGAGGCTTCGCGCTCTGGTCCCGGACCCCGGCACCGGTCCGCGGCGACGTGTTGCGCCGGGTCGGCGACCTGCTGGTCGAGCGGAAGGAGGCGATCGCCGACGCGATGACCCGGGAGATGGGGAAGGTGCTGGCCGAGACCGGCGGCGACGTGCAGGAGGGGATCGACACGGCCTATTACGCGGCCACCGAGGGCCGCCGGCTCTTCGGGCACGTCGTGCCATCGGAGCTGCGGTCCAAGTGGGCCATGAGCTATCGTCGGCCGATCGGCGTGGTCGGGTTGATCACGCCCTTCAACTTCCCGATGGCGATTCCGACCTGGAAGATGTTCCCGGCGCTGGTCTGTGGGAACGCGGTGATCATCAAGCCCTCGGAGGACGTTCCGCACACGGTCCACCTCCTGGTCGAGATCCTGCTGGAGGCCGGCCTGCCGCCGGAGGTGATCCAGCTGGTGCACGGCCGGGGCGAGACGGTGGGGAAGGCGCTGGTGGAGCATCCCGACGTGCCGGTCATCTCGTTCACCGGCTCGACCGAGACCGGATCGATCATCGGGGAGACCTGCGGTCGCATGCACAAGCGGCTGTCGCTGGAGATGGGTGGCAAGAACGCCATGATCGTCATGGACGACGCCAACCTCGACCTGGCACTGGAAGGCGTCCTCTGGGGGGCGTTCGGCACCACGGGTCAGCGCTGCACCGCCACCAGCCGCCTCATCCTGCACCGCAAGATCCACGACCGCTTCCTGCGCCGGCTCGGCGACGCCGCCGAGGGTCTGCGGCTCGGCGACGGGCGGCGGGAGAAGACCGACGTCGGGCCGCTGATCCACGAGGCGTCCCGGGACAAGGTCGAGCAGTACGTGGAGATCGGGCAGGAGGAGGGGGCCGATCTCGTGCTCGGCGGCAGGGCCCCCGGCGGCCGGCTCGGGAGCGGCTGGTTCTACCGTCCCACGATCTTCGCCGGCGTCCGCCCCCGGAGCCGGCTGGAGCAGGAGGAGATCTTCGGCCCGGTGCTGAGCGTGATCCGGGTGGGCTCCTTCGACGAAGCGGTGAAGGTGAACAACGACGTGCGCTACGGTCTCTCCAGCTCGATCTACACCGGCGACGTGGATCTCGCCTTCCGCGCCATGCGGGATCTCGACAACGGCATCACCTATGTCAACGCGCCGACCATCGGCGCGGAGGCCCATCTTCCCTTCGGCGGGGTGAAGGCGACGGGGAACGGGCATCGCGAGGGGGGCTGGGAAGTCTACGACTTCTACTCCGAGACCAAGGTGTGCTACGTGGACTACTCGGGAAAACTGCAGCGAGCGCAGATCGACGCCGTGTTGCCCTGATTGTGATTCCAGTCACGAACGCGGAGTAGATGTCACCTCCATTGCGCTCTCCGAATCCCGCGAGTAAGGTTCCACCAGGATTTCCTATCGCGGTCCGCCGGGCGTCACATGGGGACCTACTCTACGTTGCAGAGTCGCTTGTCGAGTCGCTCCCCATGTCCAGTACGAGGTCGAGTCGCATGCGTCCAATGCAGGTCGGTTCCGGCAGGCGAGGCCCGTCGTTCGACGAGGGGTCGCTCGACCAGTATCTCCGGGAGATCAGCAAGTATCCGCTGATTCCTCAGGAGGAAGAGGTCAACCTGGCCCAGCGCATTCGAACCGGCGAAGGCGAGGCGCTGGACAAGCTGGTCCGCAGCAATCTCCGCTTCGTGGTCTCGGTCGCCAAGAAATATCAGAATCAGGGGGTCTCGCTCGCCGATCTGATCAACGAGGGGAACCTCGGCCTGATCCGGGCGGCCCACAAGTTCGACGAGACCAAGGGCATCAAGTTCATCTCCTACGCCGTCTGGTGGATCCGCCAGGCGATCCTTCAGGCACTGGCGGAGCAGAGCCGGATCGTGCGGGTCCCGCTCAACCGGGCCGGGACGCTGCACCGAATCGGCAAGCGGTCCTCCGCGCTGCTTCAGGAGCTGGGCCGCGAGCCGACCCCGTCCGAGATCGCCGAGGGGATGGACATCTCGATGGAGGAAGTGCAGAAGACCCTCTCCATCTCCCAGAACCACCTCTCACTCGACGCGCCCCTCACCCCGGGCGAAGACAACAAGCTGCTCGACTATCTCCCGGACACCCAGAACCCGGGGCCGGATTCCGAGACCTTCGAGCACGCCCTCACCGAATCCATCGAGGAAGTACTCTCGACCCTGAAGGAGCGGGAGGCGAAGATCCTTCGGCTCTACTTCGGGCTCGACGGCCCCGAGCCGATGACGCTCGAGGAGATCGGCAGCCTGCTCGGCATCACCCGGGAGCGGGTCCGCCAGATCAAGGAGAAGGCCCTCAGCCGGCTGAGGCACGTGAGCCGGGCGCGGGCCCTGGAGAGCTTCCTCGCGTAACGCTGAACGAACCGTGTCACCCCTGAGCGAAGCGAAGGGGGCCATATCCAGCATGGCTCCCTTCACTTCGTTCAGGGTGACAGGATGACGTGCCTACTCCGCTGCCGCCCCTGCCT
This sequence comes from uncultured Gemmatimonadales bacterium, assembly GCA_963826065.1. Classification (GTDB taxonomy): domain Bacteria; phylum Gemmatimonadota; class Gemmatimonadetes; order Gemmatimonadales; family GWC2-71-9; genus CAVVWJ01. Next base: position 305,753 of record CAWGVP010000002.1, on the reverse strand, counting down.
CGACCTTTACCTCGCGCAGCTTTCCGGTCTTGACGTCGTACACGAAGCCCCGGATCAGCGTATCGGGATTGAGCAGCTGTGTCGCCTGGAGGAACTCGACGTCCTGCCGCACGCTCTCGTCCAGGTCCTGAAACGGCAGGAAGTCAAACTCCCCGGTGTCCTGGCCCAGATCCTCGCGCACCTTCTCCCTGAGATCCCGGTTGGTGAACGTGAGCATCCCGCAGTCGGTATGATGGATGATCGCCAGCTCACGGGTGCCGAGCAGGCGCTGCGAGATGATGATGGATCTGAGCGCATCGCGGGCGCGTCCCCCGGCGTTCCGGATCACGTGGGCGTCGCCCTCCTCCAGGCCAAGCGCCCGCGACGGCAGAATGCGTGCATCCATGCAGGTGAGGACGGTGAGCTGCCGCGAAGGCGGGAGGGGAAGGTTGCCCCGGTCGAAGGTCCTGGCGTACGTCTCGTTGGCCCGCAACAGCTCGTCGATGACCGACATGTAGTCTCCTCGCGTATGTGGACGGACCCCGGAAAGCACAAGAGCCCGGACCATTGGAAGCGGCCCGGGCCCCGAGGTCTCTCAGATGAACGAGCTAGGTCCGCCGCGCCTCCAGAATGAGGTCCGGACAGGGACAGGTGCAGCTCCGACGCGTCGCGGCGAGAGTCATGAGGTTACGCTAGGATTCCGAGCCGTCGCTGTCAAGCTGTTCCTCCCTTCGTCGCGCCTTGCCCGCGCGAAGCGGAGGGGTAATCCTTCTTCCGCAACGTCGTCTCCGTCCCGGATCCACCACCGACCATGGCCAGCAACGCCTCCTTCGATATCTCCACGGGTGCCGACCTCCAGGAGGTCGACAACGCCGTCAATCAGGCCCTGAAGGAGATCGCCCAGCGATACGACTTCAAGGGCACCCACTGCACCATCGAATTCGACCGTCCCAAGGCGGAGATCCGACTCGGGGCCGATGACGAATTCCGCATGGACGCGCTGCTCGACGTGCTTCAGGGCCGGATGATCAAGCGCGGGGTGCCGGTGAAGAACCTCAAGACCGGGGACCTGATCCAGGGCACCGGCCAGTCGGTCCGGAGGGTCGTCAGTCTCACCCAGGGCATACCCCAGGACGTCGCCAAGAAGATCGTGAAGGCGGTGAAGGACGGCGGGTTCAAGAAAACCCAGGCGTCGATCCAGGGCGATGAGATCCGGGTGACCAGCCCGTCGAAGGACGAGCTGCAGTCGGTCATCGCGATGCTGCGAGGCGAGGACTTCGGCATCGAGCTCAAGTTTGGCAATTACCGCGGCTGAGCGTCGCGTCCTCGCCGGCGCCGCGCTGGCCGTGGCGGCGGGGCTGGGGGCCATCGGCAGCTGCACCCCGGCAGGCCCTCCCCCCGAGCAACCCGCGCCCGAGCGCGCCCCGGAGCAGCCGGGACAGCGACCGCGTGAGCGGCCCGCGGAACCGGCCCCGGAGCGGACGGCGGAGGCCGGCGAGCCGCAGATCCGCATCGGCCTGGCCGTCGGGGTGTCGTCCGCGACGGTCGGCGGTGGCGGTGACCTCGTGGTGGCCGACCCGAGCGGTGCCCGGCTGGCGGCGATCCCCGCGGGGGAACGGTGGCGAGTGTCGCCGTCGGGCATCGGAGTGTCGGCTCAGGCGCCCGGCGGTCCCGGCTCCACACCTTCCGAGATGATCGCGATCATCGCCAGCGATCCCGCGGGCACGGTGCGGGTGAATGACCGGACCTATCGCGGCATCGTGGAGATCGTGCGCGACACGGCCGGCCTCACGCTGGTCAACCGGGTTCCGCTGGAGTCCTACCTGCTCGGCGTGGTCTCGGCGGAGATGGGCCGGCGGAATCTGGCGGAATTCGAGGCGCTCAAGGCCCAGGCTGTCGTCTCCCGAACCTACGCGCTGCGCAACATGGGCCGCCGCTCCGCGCTGGGCTTCGATCTCCACGCCGGCGTGGCCGACCAGGTGTATGCCGGGAGCGGCTCGGAAACGCCGGAGGGGCTCGACGCTGTGCGGTCCACCCGCGGCATGACGCTGACGCACGGGGGGGCGCCGATCGACGCCTTCTACTATTCGACCTGCGGCGGCCAGACTGCCGATGGGGTGGAGGCGTTCCGCGCGGCCTCGCGACCGTACCTGAGGTCGTTCCCGGATGTGGACGAGAACGGTGAGGCCTACTGCCGCATGTCGCCGCGTTACCGCTGGCGGGAAGAGTGGTCGGGCCGCTCCCTCCGGACGACGCTCAGCCGGACCCTGCCCGCGGTCGCGAAGGTTCCGGCGGGCGAGGTGCGCGAGGTTCGGGACGTCTGGGTCGCGGAGCGGACCGGATCGGGTCGGGTGGGCCGGCTCGCGATCACCCTGCCGTCCAATCAGGTCATGGTGAACGGCCCCTCGGTCCGACAGGTCCTGCGCCCGGCATCGGGCGATCTGCTGCGCAGCGCGGCCTTCACGCTCACCGCGACCGGGGCCGGCCGGGAGATCACTCACCTGGTCGCTGAGGGCCGTGGGGCGGGGCACGGCGTCGGGCTCTGCCAGTGGGGCGCGGTCGGACGTTCCCGGGCCGGGCAGGATTTTCAACGCATCCTCGCGGCGTACTACCCCGGCGCCGTGCTTCAGCGCCTCTACTGAGGAGGAGCGCATGACCGCCAGCCGGTCCGGCAGCGAGCGGATCAAGGTCGGGATCATCGGCGGGGGCGCCATCACCCAGGTCGCCCACCTGCCGGTGCTCAAGAAGCTCAAGACCATCGAGGTCCAGGCCATCTGCGACACCGACCTGCCGAAGGCCAGGGCCCTGGCCGACCGGTTCGCGGTGAAGGATGCCTTCGACGACATCGAGGACCTGCTTCGCTTCGAGACGCTCGACGCCGTGGTAATCTGCTCGCCCAATCACCTCCACGAGTCGCACATCCTGGCGGCGCTGTCCGCGAACCTCCATGTCCTGGTGGAGAAACCGCTGGCCATGTCGGCGGCGAGCGCCCAGCGGATCATCCGCGCGGCGGAGAAGCGGGACCGCGTGGTGATGGTCGGCGTGAATCACCGCTACCGGCCCGACGTGCAGATCGTTCGCAGCTTCGTGCAGAGCGGCGAGCTGGGCACGATCGAGAGCGTGCGGGGGAGCTGGCACGTGTTCCGGCCCAGCCGGGCCCAGCTCGGCTGGCGGCAGCGGCGGGACCAGGCGGGCGGCGGGGCGATCCTCGATCTCGGCCTCTCCATCCTCGACCTCGGCCTCTGGCTCGGCGGCAATCCCGTGCCGGCCAGGGTCAGCGCCAACCTGGATGTCAGCGGCAAGGATCGCGCGGTGGAACAGTCCGGCAGCGCGTTCGTGGTGTGCGGCAACGGGATGTCGCTCTTCGTCGACGTGACCTGGCACCATCTTGGCGGAGGCGAGCGGTTCGGCGTCGGCGTCCGCGGCACCAAGGGGAGCGCCGCGATCAACCCGCTCACGGTATGGAAGGAGATGCACGGCGTGCCGGTCGACGTCTCGCCCACGGGCTCGGGCAGCCGGGAGAACGCCTTCACCGCCTCCTACCGCGCGGAGTGGGCCCACTTCGAGGCCGCGCTCGCCGGGGAGGCGAAGATTCCTTCGCTCCAGGACCACCTGGTGCTGCATAAGGTGATCGACGCGATCTACCGCTCGGCCGAGGACGGGCGAGACGTGGAGCTGTGAAGCGGGAAAGCGGGGCAGCGGGGCGGAGGGGCAGCCGGACCAAGTGCGTCGTGGCGTCGGTCTCGACGTTGCTTCTCGCGCTGCTTGGACCCGGAACGGTACTCTCGCAGGCTCCCGCGGCCCCGCTGCCCCGCAGCCCCGCGGCCCCGCCTCTCCGCGTCTACCTCATGACGATGGGGCCCGGTGCCCAGGTCTGGGAGCGGTTCGGCCACAACGCCATCTGGATCCACGACCCCGCCGCCGAGCCCGACACCACCTACAACTACGGCCTGTTCGACTTCAATCAGGAAAATTTCCTGCTGCGCTTCATTCGCGGGCAGATGTGGTACTGGATGGCCGGCATCCCGGCGGCGCCGTATGTTCAGAGCTACGTCCGCGACAATCGCTCGGTCTGGCTCCAGGAGCTGAACCTGCCGCTGCGGGCACGCGCCGAGCTGCGGGATTTCCTTCGCTGGAACGAGCGTCCGGAGAATCGGTTCTATCACTACGACTATTACGACGACAACTGCTCCACCCGGGTTCGCGACGCGATCGACCGGGTCATCGGCGGCGCCATCAAGGCCCGAACCGACACGGTCCCCACCGGAACGACCTACCGATTCCACACCCAGCGTCTCACGGCGAACGATCCGCCGATCTACACCGGGCTGCTGCTCGCGCTCGGTCCGGGGGTGGACCGGCCGATCTCCGCCTGGGAAGAGATGTTCCTGCCGCTGGCCCTGCGAGATCACATCCGCGGGGTCACGATTGCCGGGCCCGACGGCAACCCGGTGCCGCTGGTCGCGGGCGAGCGCACGCTCTTCGAGTCCACCGCGGAGCCGCCGCCGGACGCGCCGCCACCATGGCTGCCATGGTACCTGCTGATCGGCACGCTCGTCGGCGCCCTGGTCGCCGCCCTCGGGAGAATGGGGCGCACCGGACGGCCAGGACGGCTTCTGCTCGGAACTCTGTCGGTGCTGTGGGGATTGTTGGGCGGACTCGGAGGAATCGTGCTCGCGGGACTCTGGGCGTTCACCGATCACGCCATGGCCTACCGGAACGAGAATCTGCTTCAGGTGAATCCGCTCGTGCTGGGCCTGGCGATTCTGGTGCCGATGGCGATTGCCGGCTCCGTCCGTGGCGCACGATGGGCTCGCGGGCTCACCCTTGGACTGGCGGCGCTCTCACTGCTGGGGCTGTTGCTTCAGGTGTTGCCGGAACTCGATCAGGTCAACGGCCCCGTGATCGCGCTGACCCTGCCGATCCATCTCGGGTTCGCCCTGGCGCTCAGGGGCCCCGGACGCGCGCCAGGCCGTCAGTGGCCTCCTCGAATCCCGGCGCCGAGGTGAGCGCGCTCTGGTAAAGGTCGGCGGCCTTGGCGCGATCACCCCGGCTCTCGTGCAGCAGCGCCCGGCTGTACGCGGTGATGGCGTCGGTCGCGATCGACGGCGCGGCCGCGCCCGAGGGATAGGGGGGCAATCCCGCGGCGGCCGTGATCTTCTGTGCCACATGCTGAATGATGGCCGCCAGCTGGGCCCGGTCCTGTAGCTTGGGGTCGTCGTTGGAGACGACCTTCACGATCTCGCCGCTCCGCGCATCGACCAGCCGGGCGTTGATTCGGAACTTTCCATAGAAATCCGCGAAGCTTCCCGTGACGGTATACCGGGCGCCGGTCTCCTTGCCGATCCGGGTTGCGTCGGCCGCATCCACCCGTCGGCCGGCGCCGGGTGTGAGCGTGCCCATCGCCTGGGAGAGTTGCGATCGCGCCACCACGTCGGCGGCCGGGTGGCGGTCGATGGCACGCGCGAGCATCCCGGCGAGGCCGAGCTCCAGGGCCTCGAACACTTCCTTGTCCTGACCGTAGGAGCCGGTGTTCTCCAGCGGGAGTACCGCGAAGCGGGCCGTGCCGTCCTGAGGCATCGCCGGCGACGCGGCGACGAAGGTCGCCAGGGCCGCGATCCAACCCGAAGCCGTTCGCATCGGCCGCCTCCTCAGAGTGGAAACTCCATCCCTTCCTTCGCGGCATCCACCTCGAGACTCCCCGCGGTCCGGGCGGCGTGCCGGCGGGTATCGTCGAGCAACCGGTCGAGCGCGTCGTCGTCGTGCTCCGGCTCGTGGTGGAAGAGGATCAGCCGGCGGCAACCCGCTTCCGCGGCCAGCGCGACGGCCTGATGCGGCGTCGAGTGGCCCCATCCGCAGCGGGCGTGGATGATCTGCTCGGCGTACATCGCATCGTGAATCAGCGTGTCGGCGCCGGACAAGAATTTCACCAGACGCGTGCGCCAGTGGGCCCCCACCGGGTAGCGGGCCCCGTCACCCAGCTCATTGTCGGTGAGGTAGGCGACGTCGCGGCCGCCCGAGGCCGGCGCCAGCCGGTAGCCGAGCGTGGTGCCGGGATGGCGTAGCCGGAACGCGGACACCACGAAGTCGGGCAGGACCACGTTCCCCTCGGTGATCTCCTTGACCTGGATAGCCGCGGCGAGGGCGCGGAGCGGTACCGGGAACACCATCGGGTCCATCTGACGGCGCAGAATTTCCTCCAGGGCGACCCCCTCCTGTGCCGCGCCGAGAATACAGAATGAATTCCCGGGAGCGCTGAGGGGCTTGAAGAACGGGAGGCCCTGAATGTGGTCCCAATGCGTGTGGGAGAGCAGAATGTCCGCTGAGATCGCGCCGTCACGGCCGACCATCAGCTCGTGACCGAGCGGCCGGAGCCCGCTCCCGGCATCGAGGATCACGAGACGGCCATCCGGGCCGGCCACGCTCACGCACGCCGTGTTGCCACCATAGCGGGCGGTCTTCGGGCCGGGAGTCGGAATGGAGCCGCGGGTTCCCCAGAACCTCAGCGTGTAGGTCACGAGGGGAGCCCCGGGACTGGAGGGGACATACACGAACGTCTTCCGTTCCGGGTCCTTCCGGCAACGGCCACAGTCACCAGGGATCCGTGACTGTGCTCACGCCCGGCGGGCGGCGAGCATGAGCGAGTGTCGATCCTTGAGCGTTATGTCCTTGCGGGTCACCGCGATGATGCCTCGCTCCACCAGGTTCCGCATGGTCCGTGACACCGTTTCGCGGCTGGAGCCGATCATCTGGGCGATGGTGTGGTGGGTCAGCTTGCGGGTGATGCGGTCGCCCCCCTCGTCTTCCGCCATCCGCAGGAGCAGGTGGGCGACCCGTCCGTTGACGTCGAGGAGGACCAGGCTGCCGATTTTCTCGTCCGCGCGGCGGAGCCGGCGCGAGATCTCCCTCAGGAGCGAGATCGCCACCTCCGGCGAGTGCCGCAGACGGGCATGGAAGTCCTCCCGCCGAAGGACCAGCAGGCTCGAGTCTTCCATCGCGATGACGTGGGCGGATCTCGGCTCCTCGTCGATCACGGCCATCTCGCCGAAGAAGCTGCCCTCTCCCAGCACGGAGAGGATGACTTCACGGCCGTCCTCCGCGATCAGCACGACCTTGACCTGGCCGGCTGCCACGAGAAAGAGGGCGTCGCCGGGATCGTCTTCGAAGACGATCACGCTGCCCTTGGGGTAACTGCGCTCGCGGGTCAGATCGGCGAATGCCGCCAGGTCCGCCTCACCCAGACCGGAAAACAGGGGGACCTTACGCAGGACCTCGGACGGGGACAGCGGCACGGGCACCTCACCGAAAGCGGAAGTAGTTGGGGATAGCATACTTGCGGCCGGTGGGCATGTCAACGGAGCGCGGGACAGCGGGGCCGCGGGCAGTGAGGACGCGGGGCACCAGCAGAGAGCCGAGGTCCGACTTGCCCTGCTGCCCGGCTGCCCGGCTGCCCACACTACCACTAGCCCCATGTTGCGTCTAGATTTAGCGGCTAACCGAGAACCAGGAGTTCGCAGTGAAGGCCGACCTTCATCCGGTGTATCGCAAGCTCACCGCCGTGTGTGCCTGCGGCAACTCGTTCGAGACGCGCTCCACCGCGGACTCGATCCACGTCGAAGTGTGCGCGCAGTGCCATCCATACTTCACGGGCAAGCAGCGCCTCGTCGATACCGCCGGCCGGGTGGACCGGTTCCGGCGGAAGTACCAGACCGAGCCGGCAGCCGCGGCGCCCAAGGCGTAACCCGTGGAGGGGAGGCTCCGCCAGGCACTCCAGCGGGCGGAGGAGGTCGGCCGGGCGCTGTCCGACCCGATCGTCGCCCGGGACCCGGCCCAGCTCAAGTCGCTCGGGCGCGAGCACACGCGGCTCGCGCCCGTGGTGCGTCTGGCCCAGCGGCTCGCGCGGCTGGAGCAGGAGCTCGGCGAGGCGCGCGAGCTGGTCGATGAGGCCGATGCCGAGCTCGCCGCCATGGCCCGGGCGGATGTCGCACGTCTGACTCCCGAGATCGCGGCGCTCGGCGAAGAGCTGCATGCGCTGCTCCTGCCGCAGGACCCGCACGACGTCCGAGACGCCATCATCGAGATCCGCGCCGGCACCGGGGGTGACGAGGCCGCGCTTTTCGCGGCCGACCTCTACCGCATGTACCAGCGCTTCAGCGAGCGGAACGGCCTGAGCTGGGAGCCCATGGCGCTCAGCGAGGGAACGCTCGGTGGGCTCAAGGAGGCGATCGTCGCCGTCCGCGGCGACGGAGCATTCGGCCTGCTGCGGCGGGAGTCGGGCGTCCACCGGGTCCAGCGGGTTCCCGCCACCGAGACGCAGGGGCGCATCCACACCTCCGCCGCCACCGTCGCGGTGTTGCCGGAGGCCGAAGAGGTAGACGTGAAGATCGAGGACAAGGACATCCGGGTGGATGTGTTCCGCTCCTCCGGGCCCGGCGGCCAGAGCGTGAATACCACCGACAGCGCGGTCCGGATCACCCACCTGCCCACCGGGCTGGTGGTCAGCCAACAGGACCAGAAGTCGCAGCAGCAGAACAAGCTCAAGGCGATGGAGGTGCTGCGCGCCCGGCTGCTGGACCGGATGCTGGCGGAACAGGAGGCGGCCCGTTCTCGCGACCGTCGCGCGATGGTGGGCACCGGCGATCGCTCCGCGAAGATCAGGACCTACAACTTCCCCCAGAGCCGTGTGACCGATCACCGGATCAATCTCTCGGTCCACAACCTGGCCGACGTGATCGACGGCCGGTTGGATGAGCTGGTGGATGCGCTGCGGATGGCGAGCCGGCAGGAGCAGGAGGCGGTCTGACGTGGCGTCCACCCGCCGGTCGCTGATCGCCGAGGCGACGGCCGCGCTGTCGTCGGCGGGCGTAGCCGAGCCGCGGCGCGAAGCGCTGCGGCTCTGGTCGGAGCTTCGGGGCGGATCGCCGGTGGAGGTGTTGCTCGACGGCGAGGCGGAGGCGGACGTTGCCGCCGCATCGGCGCTCAGGCGGGCGGTGGGCCGGCGGGTCGCGGGCGAGCCGCTCGCCCACGTGACCGGCCGCGCCGGATTCCGGACACTGGATCTCCTCAGCGACCGCCGAGCACTCATTCCGCGCCCCGAGACCGAGGGGCTGGTAGACCTGCTGCTCGCGCGGGTTCGCACCGGCCGGGTCGCGGACATAGGTACCGGCAGCGGGTGTCTGGCGCTCAGTCTCGCCACGGAGGGTGGCTTCGCCCAGGTGGCGGCGGTGGATGTCTCGGCGACGGCGCTGGCGCTGGCGAGGGCCAATCGCGACGCCGTCGGCGCACGGGTGGACCTGATGCGCGGCGACCTGTGTCAGCCTCTCCGCGCCGCATCCTTCGACGCGGTCGTGTCCAATCCCCCCTATCTTACGGAAGCGGAGTACGCGGCACTGGACCCGTCGGTGAAGCGATGGGAGCCGGCCGCGGCGCTGGTGAGCGGACCCGACGGGCTGCACGCCACCGGCCGCCTGCTTCAGGAGACGCGGAGGGTGCTGCGCGGCGGAGGGTGGCTCGCCTTGGAAGTGGACTGCACCCGGGCGGCGGCCGTTGCCGCGCAGGCGGGCGCATTGGGCTGGATGGACATCGCCATTCACGCCGACCTTTTCGGACGCGAGCGCTACCTGCTCGCTCGAAGGAGCGCACAATCGTGATCTGGGACAAGGCACAGGAGCTGGGGCGTCAGATCGGCCAGTCTTCGGAGTACCAGGCGCTGCGGCGCGCGGAGTCCTCCCTGCGCGAGGACAAGGAGACGGTCACCAAGCTGGATCAGATCCAGACTCTGGCGCGCCAGGTCGACCAGGCGATCGCCCAGGGGCAGATGCCCGACCAGGCCACCTCGGACGCGTACGAGGGCGCCGTGCGAGACCTGGAGACCAGCCCGGTCGGCCAGGCCTACGTCGTGGCGCGTGCCAACTTCGAGAAGCTGATGGCGCGGGTGAACCAGCAGATCAGCGAAGGCATGGAAAAGGGCGCGACCAGCAGCATCATCACGCTGGGATGAATCGGCCCGGACTGTTCCTGGTGCTCGAGGGGCCGGAGGGTTCGGGGAAGTCCACGCTGGCTGTCGCCCTGACCGACCGGATGCGGCGTGCCGGGCTCGACCCCCTGGTCGTCCGGGAGCCCGGGGGCACTCGGGCGGCCGAGACTCGCCAGAACCGCCGTGCTGGATCCCGACCACCACCTCGGCCCCGTTTCGGAGCTTTTCTTTTACCTGGCAGCCCGGGCCGACCTGGTGCAGAGCTTGATCCGTCCGGCGCTCGCCGACGGCAAAGTGGTGCTCTCGGACCGTTTCGCGCTCTCCACAGAGGCCTATCAGATGGCCGGCCGCGGGTCTGCCGCCCGAGGTGGTTCTGCCGGCCAGTCGCGCGGCGGCGGATGGACTCGTACCGGACCTCACCCTGATTCTCGATCTGGCGCCGGAAGTGGGCCAAGCGCGACAAGTTGCGGGCGGAAAGCCGCTCGATCGGCTGGACCGCGAAACCGTCGAGTTCCGTCGCCGCGTGGCCGCCTACTATCTGGCGGCCGGTGGGGATGGAGTGCGACATTTGGACGGCAGCCTTCCTCCGGACCGGCTCTTGCAAGCCGCCTGGGCGGAGATCTTCAAGCTGGCGCCGGACCGGTTCGGCGCGGTTACGAGTTAAGTTGAATCGTCGGGGCTCGGTAAACGGTGCCGGACCGCGTCATTCCGAGGAGTGGAGGCAGGTATGAAGCAGCGCTGGGGCGTGATCCTCACGGTATCCGTCATCTCCTTCCTGAGCGGCGGCTGGCTGCTGCAGCGCGGCGTCGGGGTGGGTGGGAATGTCTATCAGCAGGCCCGCCTGTTCGACGACGTGCTGGGTCATGTGAGCGCCTACTACGTGGACTCCCTGGGCGAGACCGATCTGTACGAAAAGGCCACGCAGGGCATGCTGGAGCAGCTCAAGGACCCGTACTCCGTGCTGCTCACCGGCGACGACTATAAGGCCCTGACCGAGCAGACCTCGGGCAACTACGCGGGTCTGGGCATCCAGATCGACGTGCGCGACGGATGGATCACCGTGGTGGCGCCATTGCCCGAGACACCGGCGGAACGGGCCGGCGTGCAGACCGGTGACCAGATCATCGAAGTGGACGGCAAGTCCACCGAGGGCTGGAAAAACGACGAAGCGGTCAAGGCCCTGCGGGGCGCTCCCGGCAGCAAGATCACCATCACGGTGCGGCGGTCCGGCCTGACCGAGCCCATCAAGTATCCCCTGACCCGGGCCCAGATCCACATCCGCTCCGTGCCGGCCGGCACCATGTTCGACGGTGGCGTCGGCTACATCTCCCTCAACCCGGTGAGCGAGACTTCCGCGGGAGAGTTGCGGCAGGAGATCACGGCGATGAAGCGGAAGGGGATGAAGTCGCTCATCCTCGACCTCCGCTTCAATCCCGGCGGCCTGCTCGACCAGGGCGTCGAGGTCTCGGATCTCTTCCTCGACTCCAAGCAGGAGATCGTCTCGACTCGCGGGCGCGCTCGAGGCTCGACGAAGCAGTTCTTCGACGACGCGCGGCAGGCGTGGCCGGAGCTGCCGATCGTCGTGCTGGTGAACGAAGGGACCGCCAGTGCGGCGGAGATCGTCGCCGGGGCGCTTCAGGACCACGACCGCGCGGTGGTGGTGGGAACGCCGACGTTCGGCAAGGGACTGGTGCAGACCCTGTTCCCGCTGGGCGAAGGGGTCGCCCTCAAGCTCACCACCGCCCGCTGGTTCACCCCCAGCGGCCGGACGATTCAACGCACTGTCGAGAGCGAAGAGGAGCAGGTGGAGCAGGCGGCTCTCGAGGCGAGCGACACGATGCTGGGCGAGCCCGATCCTTCAGCGAGCGATTCGGCGATCCGGAGCCGCCCGGTCTATCGGACCGGTGCCGGGCGGATCGTCCGGGGCGGCGGGGGCATCGTCCCCGACCTGGTGGTCCGATTCGACACCCTGACCGACGCCGAGCGGGAGTTTGCCCAGGCGCTCGGCTCGAACCTGCCGCAGTATCGCGATGTCCTCACCGGACTGGCGCTACAGCAAAAGAGCGGGAAGAAGATCACCAGCGAGACGTTCAGCGTCACGCCGGAGATGCGCCAGCAGGTCTTCCAGCAGCTCAAGTCGAAGGGCGTCGAGCTGACGGCGAAGGAGTTCAATCAAGGCGCCCGGCTGATCGACGAGCAGCTCGGCTACGAGATCGCGCGGTACGTGTTCGGCCGGCCGGCGGAGTTCAAGCGCCGCGCGGCGGACGACAAGCAGATGCAGACCGCGCTCGGCCTTCTGCGCCAGGCGCAGACGCCGAAGGAGCTGCTGGGTCTGGCAATTGCAGGCCGTCAGCCGGATCAAGCACGAAACTGAGCTCCCCCACCGTTCAAGATTGACCCGGGCCCGGCCCGCCCCGAAGGGCGGCCGGGCTCGCTGGTTTCCGCAGGCTTTTCTCCGGAGCGTCCGGTGACACAGCCCACGGTGGCGATCCTCGGCGCGGGGCGAATGGGACAGGGACTGGCGCTCGCGCTGCGGGACGCGGGGCACCGCGTCATACTCATGTCCCGATCGTCCCATCCGGTCGCGCCGCCGTTGCGTCTGCACGAAGGCCCTCGCGGGGCCGCGCTCCGCGATGCCGACGTCATCGTGCTCGCGGTGCCCGACGGCGCGATCGGCGAGCTCGCCGGCGAGCTCGCCGCGGAGGGCGCCGTTCATCGCCGCCACGCGGTGCTGCACCTCTCGGGTCTGCGGGACCGCCGGGCGCTGGCACCGCTCGACGCCACCGGTGCCGCCCTGGGTTCGCTCCATCCGCTGCAAACCGTCTCGGACCCCGCCACGGCCGCCGCCCGTTTCGCCGGAGCCTACGCCGGCGTCGAAGGCGACGAGCGGGCCCTCGCGGCCGCCGGAGCCCTCGCGTCCTCGCTGCACATGACGCCGGTTCGCATCCCCGCGGAGGCGAAGGCAGCCTATCACGCGGGCGCGGCCTTCGCCGCGAACTACACCACCGCCCTCGTCGCCGTCGCGGAGCGCCTGGCCGTGGACGCGGGCATTCACCCCGACGTCGCGCGCCGGCTCTACCTGCCGCTGATACGGGGCGCGGCCGCAAACCTGGAGGTGGGGCCTGCCGCCGCCCTGACCGGACCGGTGCGCCGCGGGGACGTCGAGACCGTGGTGGCTCACCTGGCGGCGCTCGGGCCGGCCGATCGGAAGCTCTATCTTCTCCTCGCTCGGGAAGCGCTGCGGCTGGCCCGCGAGGCGGGACTTCCCGAAGAGGCCGCGGCCCGGATGGGGGACGCGCTGAACGAAACTTTCCGCCCCTCCGATCCTTACTGACAAGTATCCCGCGGAGTCATTCCTCACGAGGTATCCCATGCCCCGACGGTGGAAGGTGCTCGCGGCAGCCGCGATGGTGACCTGCTTTACCAGCGGGTGGCTCCTCCAGCGGCAGCTCGCGCCCAACGGCGACGTGTACCAGGAGGCCCGGCTCTTCGAGACCGTCCTCGCCCACGTTCGCGACTACCACGTGGACTCCATCGGTGAGACCGACCTCTACCGCAAGGCGACCGACGGCCTGCTCGGTCGGCTGAAGGATCCCTACGCCGCTCTGCTGGTCGGGCAGGACCTCGAGCGGCATGTCGAGCGCACCACCGGAGACTATGCCGGGATCGGGCTGCTGGTGGACGCGCGAAACGGATGGGTGACCGTCGTGAGCCCCATGCAGGAGTCTCCGGCGGATCGGGCCGGGATCCGAACGGGAGACCAGCTCTTCGAGGTCGACGGCCAGCCCGCGCAGGGCTGGACGCTCGAGCGAGCCGTGGGCGCCATGCGGGGCCGGCTCGGCACGCCGCTCGACATCGCGATCCGGCGGGAGGGCGCTGCCCAGCCGCTGCGCTTTCGCCTGGTCCGTGAGCGAATCCACCAACGCGCCGTCCCGCCCGGCCTGCTGCTGCCCGACAGCGTCGGCTACCTCAGCATGACGATGGTCCGGGAGAACGCGGCCGACGAGCTGGAGCAGGAGGTCGCCCACCTCATGCAACAGGGAATGCGGGCGCTGCTCCTCGACCTTCGCGGCAACCCCGGCGGGCTTCGGGACGAGGCTGTGCAGGCGGCCGACGTGTTCCTGGACCCGGGGCTGGAGATCCTCGTGAGCCGTGGCCGCGCGCCGGGCGACAACCACCGTTGGAGTGACGATCGCGTGCAGCGCTGGCCCGGCCTGCCGGTCGTCGTCCTGGTGAGTGGCGGAACCGCCAGTGCGGCCGAGATCATCGCCGGGGCGCTCCAGGATCACGATCGGGCCTTGATCGTGGGCGACACCACGTACGGCAAGGGCATCGTGCAGACCGTGTTTACTCTGTCCCACGATCTGGCGCTGCGTCTGACGACGGCGCGCTGGTACACGCCGAGCGGGCGCTCGATCCAGGGTCTGGCGCTCGATTCCGTGATGGGTGCCGATCCCGCGCCCAGACAGGAGGCGACCTATTCCACCGGCGGGCGCAGACTCCAGGCGAGTGCCGGACTAGTGCCGGACGTCGTGCTCGGAGCGGATACGCTCAGCGATACCGAATCCCTGTTCGCCCAGTCGTTGGGCGGACAGATCCCGGTGTTCCGCGACGTGCTGACCGCCTATGCGCTGGAGCTGCGGAAAGGCAGCGCAATCTCTACCGAAGGGTTTCAGGTGACGCCCGCGATGCGTGCGGAGGTGCGGCGGAGGCTTCAGGACCGAGGCCTGCAGATGGCCGATAGCGTGTTCGGCGGCGGGACGCGGATCGTGGACGAGCAACTGGGCTACGAGATCGCCCGTTACACCTTCGGACTGTCCGCGGAGCGGCGCCGCCGTGCGGCGGACGACCGGCAGATTCAGCGGGCGGTGGAGCTGGTGCGCGGAACGACCTCACCCCAGGCCCTGCTGGGCCTGGGACCCTCGGTGCCCCAGGCTCACTGATCCACCACCCGCACCCCCGGGGGGACCTTGAACTCGAAGGACTCGTCGGGAACCGTACGATTGAGCCGCAGCTTGGACAGCGAGAGCGTCCTCAGGGCGCCGCTCTGCTCGCTGATCTCCAGCCGGCGGGGCAGGGCATCCTCTCGATCCAGCCACAGCACGGCCCGCTCGAACGGGAGGTCGGGCACGGCCGGAATCAGTTCGACCACGTCCATCGTTCGGGGGCCGATCTTCTCTTCCCGAAGATACTTCGCTTGGTATCGCTCCGCGGGCCGGTCGAGGAACCAGGCGAGGAGATTGTACCCGTAGACCGGTCCGCCGCTGGGCGCGCGCAAGCGCACGACCTGTCCTGGCACGGTGCTCGGCGTGTAGACCCAGACATACTGCCCGTCGATGACGATGGCCTCTCCTGGAGGGTCGGTAAACCGCATCGCCAGCTTTGCCGGTCCCGCCTGCACCAGCGTGCCCCTGCTTTCCGCGCTGTCGATCATCGGATTGTCGATCACCTGCACGAAGTCCGCGCTCATGCTGGCGAGCGAGCGATAGACTCGCGACGATCGGCCGATGATCGACTGGGCATCCTGGCCGTGGAGCGGGACGGCAACGCCTAGGGCCGCCGCTACGAGCAGAGCGACCCCGAATGCCGTCCGCGGAAACCGACCCAGTTGCCTCATGTCCGCGCCCCCGCGGGCTCGGGCAGGCGCCGGCCGATGGCCTCCACGATCAGCCTGGTCTCCCGCATGAGCCGGTCGAACTGCTCGGGGTAGAGGCTCTGGGCTCCATCGGAGAGCGCGCGATCCGGCGTCGGGTGCACCTCCACGAGGAGCCCGTCGGCTCCGGCGGCGACCGCCGCCCGCGCCATGGGAATCACCATGTCCCGGTGGCCCGTGCCGTGGCTGGGATCGGCCACGATCGGCAGGTGGGACAGGCCGTGGACCACCGGGACGGCACTCAGGTCGAAGAGATTGCGCGTGGTGGTATCGAAGCCGCGCACGCCGCGCTCGCAGAGGATCACGTCGGGATTTCCCTCGGCGAGAATGTATTCCGCCGAGAGCAGCAGCTCCTGAATGGTGGCGGAGAGTCCCCGCTTCAGGAGGATCGGCTTCCTGGCTCGGCCGGCGTGCTTGAGCAGGGAATAGTTCTGCATGTTCCGGGCGCCGATCTGCACGATGTCGGCCACCTCGAGCACGTGCTCCAGCCCTTCGGCGTCCATCGCCTCGGTCACGATCAGGAGACCCGTCTCTTCCCGCGCCCGGGCGAGCAGGCGCAGCCCCGCGCGCCCCAGTCCCTGGAACGAGTAGGGCGAGCTGCGCGGCTTGAAGGCGCCGGCGCGGAGCACGGTCGCACCCGCCTCCCGCACTGCCTGCGCCGCGTCGAGAATCTGCCGCTCGCTCTCCACGGAGCAGGGGCCCGCCATGACCAGAACTTCGTCGCCGCCGATGCTGAGCCCCCCGGGCAGCCGAACCACCGTCGGCTCGGGCTTCCATTCCCGGGACACCTGCTTGTAGGCCTTGGTGACGTGGAGAATCTCCTGCACACCCGGCAGGGCCTCGAGCCGCGAGCCGTCCACCCGGCCGTCGTTGCCCACGAGTCCGACCGTGGTGCGCTGCTTACCCGGCATGGGACGCGCCTGGTACCCCATCTCCTCGATGGTGGCGACCACCCGGTCGATGTCTTCCTGCGGGGCGCCGTGGCGCATGACGACGAGCATTCGGGGTCTCCGGTTGCGGCGTCCAACGTGTCATCCCGAGCGGAGCGAGGGATCGGGCCGCTCATGCGAGTGAGCGCCGGGACTCACTCTCAATGGACTGGCCGATCCCTCGCTCTGCTCGGGATGACAATCCCAGCCGGGACGATAGCCCCAGCCGGGATGATAGCCCCAGCCGGGATGACAGACCCCAGCCAGGCTGGCGAACCCACCACGAAAATCTGCTGCCAAAGCAAGCCCTGGGCCAGAAGCCCGCCCCTAGGCGTGCTCGCGCTCCCCCAGCTTGACGCCCACGATCGTGGACACCCCGGGCTCCTGCATGGTCACACCGTACACGGCGTCGGCCGCCTGCATGGTCCGGGGATTGTGAGTAATGACCAGGAACTGGGTGCCGCCCTTGAACTCGTCCAGCAGCCGGGTGAAGCGGCCGACATTGGCATCGTCGAGTGGGGCGTCCACCTCGTCCATCAAGCAGAAGGGGCTCGGCTTGGTGAGGTAGATGCTGAAGAGCAGCGAGACCGCGACCAGGGTCCGCTCCCCCGAGGACAGCAGATGGATTCGCTGCGTCCGCTTGCCCCGCGGAGCCGCGTGGATGTCGATCTCGCTCTCCAGCGGGTCGTCGGGGTTGGCCAGCCGGAGTTCGCACTCGCCACCGCCGAAGAGGGTCTGGAAGACCCGGAGGAAGTTGCCCTGTACCGCGGTGAAGGTTTCGACGAACATGGTGCGCGCGGTGCCGTCGATTTCCCGGATCGCCTGGATCAGCGACTGGCGCGCACCGACCAGGTCGTCGCGCTGGGCGGTGAGGAACTGGAGGCGCTTCACCTCTTCGGCGTGCTCCTCGACGGCGAGAGCGTTCACCGGCCCGATCGCCTCCAGCCCTTCGGTGATGCGGGACGACTCCGCCTGGAGCGTCTCGAGGTCGAGGTCGAGCAGGGGGGCGCCTTCCATGAGCTGATCGAAAGGTCGGTGCCACTCGGCTTCGACCCGCTCCACGATGCTGCGCCGGGTGCCCGCCGCCTCGGTGAGGCGGACCTGGAGACCGTGGCTCTCCTCGTTGCCCGACTCCAGCGCCGTCCGTGACCCGACGACTTCCCGCTCTGCGTCCGCCAGTGCCGATTCGGCATGCGCCAGCGCCGCCTCGGCCTCGAGGCTGGCCCGCTCGAGCTGATGGAGCGCGACCTCGCGCTCGGCGCGAGCTTCACGCCACTCGCCTTGCTGCCGGAGGAGTACTGCCTCATCGGCATCGAGGCGGGCCAGCTCGCCCGCGAGCGACTCTCCCGCGGCCTCCGCCTCGGCGCGCATCGAAGCCGCCCGGGCCAGCCGCTCCTCGGCCGAACGCAGGCCGCCGGCGACGTGCGCCTCCTGCACCTGCCAATGCACCCGCTGTTCCCGGGCGGCCTCCTGCTCGCTCTCCAGCTCCGCCAGCAGCGCTCGGCTGGAGCCGAGATCCTGATCGAGCCGCCCGCGGGCCAGATCACCCTCGACCAGGGCGTGGTCGATCTCGGTCATCCGCCGCTCGGAGAGCGAGAGCCGCTCGGTGAGCCGGGCGAGCTGCGATTCCGAGTCTGCGGACTCCCGAGTGAGGTTGCCGGCCAGGCGGACGAGATCTTCGCGGCTGGCGACTGCCAGGCGCTCGGCTTCGCGAGCCTGCTCCCCGGCTGACATCGCGTCCGCGAGGGCACGCTCCCGTTCGGCGAGACCGGCGATGGTCTCCTCCAGCGCTGCGACGGCGGCCGCCACCGTGCCGCCCGCGCGCTCGACGTCCTGCGCCAGCGTAGCGATCTCGGCGCGGCGGCGAAGCGGGCCCGACGGAGCCGCGCCGCCGCTCAGGAAGATCGCGCCGCTCGCCCGGCGCAGCACGCGGCCGGATGGATCCAGCACCTCGGAGCCGGCCAATGCCGCACGCACCCAGTCGGCACCGGGTCCTTCGGCCCTCAGCCGGTCGTCCAGGGGAAGCGCGTCGCCGGTGCTCTGGGGTCCGGGATCCAGCGGCAGAAGGACCAGCGCGCCGGGCTGGTTCGCGGCATGCCACTCCTGCACCGCCCGGACGGTCGCGCCGTCGCGCACCAGCACCGCATGCATCCAGTCACCCAGCAGCCGCTCCGCCAGCTCGGCGTCCTCCCGGCCGATGTGGACGTAGTCGCTGAGCGGGCCCAGCACGCCGCCGTCGAACCGGTCGCGAGCGGCCATGAGCGCGGCCGCGGCAGGCGCGAGGCCGACCCGGTCCCGCTCCAGCTCCTCCAGCGCGTTCCGGCGCGCGGTCATCTGCGCCAGGGATTCCTCCGCCTGGCGGCGGTCGGCGCGGTGCATGGCCTCCCGCTCGCGCGCCTCCGCCACCCGGTGGCGCGCGTGCTCGGCTCCGGCGGCCGCACGCTTCGCCTCGTGGCTCATGAACCCGGCGTGCTCGATGGCGTGGTCCCGCTGGCGCTCGGCGTTGGCGAGCTCGATCTGGAGTGCCGCCCGGTGGGACGCGGCCTGGGTGACGCGCTCCCGGAGGGAGACGAGCTCGCCTTCCAGCGCGGCCCGCTCGCCTTCCAGCGAACGGAGGGTCTGCGCCTGCTGATGGAGCTCCTGCTCCCGGAGCCGCACCTCGGCTCGCTGCTCGCTGAGCCGGCGCCGCACCTCTTCCTCCGCGCTCGCGCGTTGCGCCAGCTCCGCCCTGATCCGCTCGTGCTCGCCGCCGGCCGCTCCGCGGTCGGCAGTGGCCCCCTCCTGCTCGGCGACGGCCTGTTGCGCGCGTGCCTGCGCCTGCGCCCGCTCCTCCTCCGCCCGCGCCCGGCGGGATTGGGTATTGGCCAGTCGCTCGGCCGCCAGCGCGAGGTCGCCGTCCAGCTTGCCGAGCTCGACCCGCACGCCGGCAAGGCGCGCGGCGATGTCGGCCCGTTGCCCTTCCGCCGCGGAGCGCGAGCGGGAGACCTCCTCGCGCCGGTGCTCGGCGTCGCCTACCCGGTTGCGCGCCGCGGGGAGCATCTCGCTCAGCTCCGCGAAGCGCGCTTCCATGCCGGCCACGTCATGGCCGAGGCGCTCCAGCAGCCTGCGGGCGAGCGTGATCTGCACCGCGAACCGCTCCTCGGTGAGCTTGGCGTGACGCTCCGCTTTGCCGCGCTGGCGCGCGAGGCTCCGGATCTGGGACTGCACTTCCGCGATGAGGTCTT
Source organism: uncultured Gemmatimonadales bacterium (assembly GCA_963826065.1). GTDB lineage: Bacteria > Gemmatimonadota > Gemmatimonadetes > Gemmatimonadales > GWC2-71-9 > CAVVWJ01. The sequence continues at coordinate 285,992 of CAWGVP010000002.1, read as the reverse complement.
CCACCCGCTGGAGATCCACCGCCGTCTCCTCCAGCCGCCGCTCGGTGCTGTGCTTCCGATCGCGGTACAGTCCGATCCCCGCCGCCTCCTCGAAGAGCGAGCGGCGCTCGTCGGCCCGGTCCGAGAGCAGCAGGTCGATCATCTTCGCTTCGATCACCACACCGGCGTCGCTGCCGAGCCCGGTACCGCGGAGCAGGTCCTGGATGTCGCGCAGCCGGACCGGCGAGCCGTTGAGCAGGTAATCGCTCTGGCCGGAGCGGGAGAGACGCCGGGTCACCACGACTTCGCGGTAGGCGATGGGAAGCTCGCCGTCGCTGTTGTCGAGGAAGAGGGAAACCTCGGTGACGTTCACCGGCCGACGCGCCGCCGAGCCCTGAAAGATCACGTCCTCCATCTTTCCGCCGCGGAGGAGGCGCGCCGACTGCTCGCCGAGGACCCAGCGGACGGCGTCCGATACGTTGGACTTGCCGCAGCCGTTGGGGCCCACGATGGCGGTGACGCCCTCCTCGAAAGTGAGGGTGACCGTGTCGGCGAAGGACTTGAACCCGGAGAGCTCCAGCTTGGTGAGCTTCATGGGGCCTCGAAGCCTATGGGGAAGGGGGTTCCTGCGTCGTCACCACGAAAGACGGCATTCCGATTCCGCGCCCGGTTTCTTCCGCCTGCTCCCGGGTGGCGTAGGGTCCGAGCACGACGCGGAACGCTTCATCGCTGCGCGCCGGCTTGAGGACCGCTGCGGGCAGACCGGCCGCCCGCAACTTCTGCGACAGTTCTTGCGCCCAAACGGGGTTCTGCGAGCTGCTCACCTGGAGATACACCGATGCCGCCTTGGCGGAGTCGGCGGCGGCGGCGAGGGCGGCGGAATCGGCATTGACCGGCACGCCTTCTTCCTGCGACGGGTGCCAGGTGAGCGGCAGCCAGGTGTCGGCGGCACCGCCCTCCACCCTGGCACGAACCGGAAACTCCTTGGCGCCGAGATCCACGGCCACGACATCCTTGCCGCGGCGGGTCAGGAGGGTGTTGGGAGAGACCACAGCCGGGAGGTCGTCGTCCCATTCCACGGCCACGCTGCCCACGTAGGCTCCCTTGCCGACATCCACCACCCAGGCCGAGTCTCCCGCGGCCGGCCGCACGATCACCCACCCGCCGAAGATGTCTCCGTCGAGCCCGACCGCGGGCCCCGGCAGCTCGATCTCGCCCAGCGGCTCGCCGCTCACTCGATCGAGGATGAGCAGGCCGTCCGAGGCGCGGGCCACGTAGATCCGGTGGCCGGAGGGAGAGAACATGACCGCGGTCGCGCCGCCGGAGACTGGAATCGCGATGCGGTCCCGGTCGCCGTCGCTATCCCCCTCGGTCTCGTAGATCACGACCGCGCTGTCGGCCGCGATGGCGACGAGATCGCCCCACAGGCTCAGCGCCTGGCGGCCCTTCGGCACGTCGAATGACGAGGGCGGCCGGTCCGAACCCAGGACCTCCAGCCGAGGCTTGTCCCCCTCCAGGCTCGCGACCAGCATCCCGCCCATGGTGCCGTGCAGCTCGCTGGGCGTGCCCTGGAGCTTGGAGCGGAAGCGGACCGGTGTGCGTCGCACGATCTGGGTAACGGTCTTGCCGGTATCCACGGCGTAGAGGGCGCCATCCGGGCCGACCGCGGTGTGCCGCACCTGATCCAGTGACGGACGCAGGCGCCGGGTCTCGAGGTCGAGCGCGATCACGTTCCGTTTCTTGTCGAGCAGGAACACGAACCCCTGCTCCGGATCGGCACCGACGGTCTGCTGCAGCGGCGGCAGCTTGTCCTCCAGCTTCCATGCCGAGGGCTCGAGGCTGGGCACGCGGTAGAGCCGTGGCGTGCCTCCCTCGAGGGGGATGCGCAGCGCCGTGGTGAGCGCGAGGCCCCGTCCGACCGCCGGGAGGTTCCCGGCCGCCAGATCCGGCTCGCCGCCACAGCCCGCCAATGCGAAGGCGAGTCCGGCGGTGATGGCATGGGTGAGATTCACGGCAGGAAAGATAGTGGGCACAAGGGCAGCGGGGCAGCGGGGCGCGGACGTGTCATCCTGAGCGAAGCGAAGGAGCCACGACCCCACACATGGCTCCTTCGCTGCGCTCAGGATGACACATCCGTCGCGGTCCTAGAACGTCGGCCCCAGGCTGAACGTCCACAAACCCTTCACCCGCGGCCGATCCTGCGGAATCGAATAGTCGAGCCGCGCGATCGCGAAGCCGAACAGGTTGGCTCGCACCGACACGCCGAAGGTGCGAAGCGGGGTGCGCACCCGGACCGGATCGTCGCCCGCGCGGCGCTCCCATTTCAGGGTGCTGTTGTTGTCCCAGGCGAGGCCGATGTCGTAGAACAGCGCGCCTTCGATGGGCGGGAAGGCGGCCGGCACCCCGAAGGACGGGTTGAGAATAGGGAAGCGAAGCTCGGCCGTGGCCACGCCGATCTGGGTGCCGACGAGTCGGTCCAGCTCCGCGCAGCCAGTCTCCGCGCCAGGATCGTCGGCGTTGAGGCACTCGTTCCGGCGGTAGGACCCGGACGTGTTGCCGCGGATGAGGTCGGTGCTTCCGGCGTAGATCCGGAATTCGCGCGCGTCGCGTCCGATCCGACCGAAGTAGAGCAGCCGGCTGGCGAACACGATGGGGCCGATGATCCGGTCGTAGCGCCGGTAGTCGGCGGTGACCTGTGAGAAGCTCCAGTCACCCACCGTTCGCGCCAGCTCGAACCGATAGCGCTGGCCGTAGAACGGGCCGACGTATCCGAACAGCGAGTTGTCGAACACCAGCGCCGCGGACGGCTGGGCGTAGGTGACGCCCGGAAGATTCTCGGTCTCCAGAAACGGGTCGTCGGTTGCGAAGCCGGTGGCCGGGTTGTAGGGCTCGTTGATGTTGAGGATCGCATCGTCCACGTTCGCGAAGCGCATCCCCGCCTCGATCCGCTGGAAGCGGCTGAGCGGATAGTAGGCGGACCCGAAGGCCGAGCGCACCACCAGGCGACGGATCCTGGTGACGAAAACGTTCTCCGACGGGTTCCGCCCCGGCAGGATCTGGCTCGGCTCCAGGAAGTAATACGGATCCTGGGATAGCCCCACCGCCCAGTTGATTCGTCGGCTCAGGTTGGCGTACGCCGCCAGGATCTGGGCCTCGCTGATCCGCCCGTTGACGTAGCCGGCAAAGATCAGCTGCTGGTTACCCAGGATGTCGCTCAGCGAGATGGCCGAGCCTCCGAAGAAGCCCCGGCCGAAGTTGTCGCGGGCGTAGCCGATCGAGGGCCGCGCCACGTAGTCCGGCGTGAACTTGGTCCGGTACTCTTTGAGCGTGAACTCGCTGGTATCCGGCAGGCTGTAGTCCGCCGAGTCGAGCAGCGCGACGATGGAGACCGGTTCCACGGGGCGGGTGGTATCACCCGAGCGGACCACCTCGTTGGACGACCGGAAGCCCGACGGCGTGCGGTAGATCGAGCCGCCCTCGCCGACCTGCGGCCGCACCTCCTCCTTGACCTGGAGCGAGCGCGCAGTGTCGAGTGGCGGCGTCACCGCGCGGGCCAGGATGCCGACGCTGTCCTGCACCAGCTCGCGATAGGGCTGGCGCTTCAGCGCGCGGGGATCGGTGATGCTGTAGACGTCGTACTGGCTGGCCTCGAAATACACGAAGGCGAGCCGGTCGGCGCCGCTGGCCCAGGAGATCACCGGCGAGAGCGGCGTAATGCCCTGGGCGCCGGTGTAGAACTCGGTGAGCTGGTAGACCTCGTTCCCCTCGAGATCGTACAGGAAGATGTTGCTCACCCCGTTCCGGTCGGATACAAACGCCAGGGAGCGCCCGTCGGGGCTCCACTGCGGGCTCACGTTCTTCCCGTTCTCCATCCGGTCGAGCACCCTGACCGAGCCGGTGGCCAGCTCGTATACCGCGATGCGGAAGTTGCCGAAGGCCAGGGTGCGGAAATCGGTTCCCGGGCCGCGGTCGGTCGCGAAGGCGATGGTCTTGCCGTCGGGCGACCAGACCGGATGCAGGTCGGCGTACTTGTCCTTGGTGAGCTGGCGCAGGCCGCTCCCGTCCCGGTTCACGACGTACAGGTCGCTGAGTCCGCCTTCGTACCCGGTGAAGACGATCTGGTTGCCGTCGGGGCTCCAGGAAGGCGTGGTGACGCCGCTCAGCTTCACCTGGATCCGCTTGACCTCCTTGTTGCGCTCGACGTCCACGATGAGGATGTCGTCGCGCGGACCTCGTTTGGCCGCGAAAGCGAGATACTTTCCGTCCGGCGACCAGTTCGCCTGCGAGTTGATGAACCGGTACGTCTCGTAGTTGCTGCTGATGCCGGACTTGAGAATCCGCCGCTTGACCTCGCCGGTGACGCCGTCGGCGAGGTACATGTCCACCGAGTAGAAGTCCTTCTCGCTGAAGTAGGCCACCTGGGAGCCGTCGGGCGACAGGGCGGGGGCCAGGTGCAAGGTGCCGTCCGAGCGCTTCTCGGTCAGCAGCTCGTCGGCGACCGCCCGGGCCCGGGCCCGGGCGCCGATCTCAGGCAGGTACCGCTTCTGTACCGCGTCGCGCCACTGCTCGGAGAGCTGGTCGATGGTCAGGCCGATGGTGCGTCGGAAGGCGGGCTCGACGCCGCCGGCGAGCGTGGCCTTCAGGATCGCCCCCACGGCTTCATCGCCCCAGCGCTCGGCCACGTACGACCACAGGGCGTGGCCGAAGCGGTAGGGGAAGAACTCGTAGGGATCGACCGTCATCTGGTCGATGGTGGGCAGCTTGCCCTCGAGCGACGCGTCGCGGAGCCACATGGCGGTCTCCGCGTTGATCGGGCCGGTGGACAGGTACTCGGCCATGCCTTCGGCGAACCAGAGTGGCGGCGCGATCGCCACCAGCGTGGCGAACCCCGCGCCCGCCCGGCCCCGCGACCAGACGTCGTACTGGAACTGGTGAACCATCTCGTGCATCAGCACGTGCTCGAAGTCCGAGTACGAGCCGGTGAAGGGCATGACCGCCCGGTTCCGGGCGAAGTCGGTGACGCCGCCGGTGCCTTCGCCGCCCACATAGGTGGCGTTGGTCTGCATGAAGTCCGAATGCGACGCGTAGAGGATGATCGGCTTGCGCTCGCGGAACTCGTGGTTCAACACCTTCGAGAGCCGGGCGTAGGAGCGCTCCGCCATCCGGGCCGCGTCCATCGCGGCGACCCGCTCCCGCTCGTAGAAGTACACGTCGAAATGCTCGGTCTGGATGACCTTGAAATCGAAGTTGTTGTACTGGACCTTGTTTCGGCCGAAATACTGGGCCGAGAGCAGGCCCGGGAGGCCAAGGAGCAGGAAGAACAGCGCCGGAGCGGTGCGTCGAAACATGGCGACCTCAGCTGGTGGAGCTGATCAACAGCTCCGGGGCATCGTCCCAGAGCCGCTCGAGCTGGTAGAACGAGCGCGTCTCGGGATGGAAGAGGTGGATCACGAAGTCCACGAAATCGAGCAGTACCCACCGGCCGCCGTTGAGGCCTTCGACATGGTGGGTCCGGTGTCCCCGACGGCCGAGCTTCTCGATGACCGACTCGGCGATGCCGCGGACGTGGGCGTCGGATGTGCCCGATGCGATCACGAAATAGTCGGTGGCATCAGTGAGCCCCCGCAAATCGAGTACCACGAGCTCGTTCGCCTTCAGATCCTGTATGGCGTTCAGTGCGAGACGAAGCGCCTCTGGTGTATGCGTCATTCCCTGATCCCTTCGGCCACGGCGGCGGCGGATCCGCCGGCGGGGCCGTCCTCGACCTGGTAGAAGATGGCCCAGGCCCCGGGCCCCACATGCGTGGCCAGCACACCGGTGGCCAGGGCGACGAAGCACTCCCTCGGCTGATACGCCGCCACGAGAGCGTTTCGGACCCGTTCCGCCACCTCCGGGGCCTCGGCATGGGCCACCCCGAATCGTACCACCCTGGGGCGCGGCGTGAGGCGCTTCTCCAGCAGCGCCAGCACCCGGGGCACCACGTTGTCCTTGCCGCGAACCCGGTCTACCGGAATGACTCGCCCCGAGGCGTCCAGTGACAGGATCGGCTTCACGTCCAGCATGCCGGCGATCCAGGCCTTGCCGCGGGAGACCCGGCCGGAGCGCAGGAGGTTGTCGTAGATGTCCACCGTGAGCAGCATGCCGGCCTGCCCGCGGATCCGCTCCAGCTCGCGGGCGATGTCGGCCCCGCGGGAGCCCGAGGCCGCCAGCTCGGCGCCTCTCAGCGCCAGCATCCCGAGCCCGAGCGAGGCGGAGCGGCTGTCCACCAGATGCACGCCGCTGATCCCCGCCGCCCGCACGGCCGCCTGCGCCGACGCGAAAGTCCCCGACAGCACCGACGAGAGGAGCACCGCCACCACCTCGTCCGCTTCCGCACGGGCGTCGCGCAGCACCCGTACGAAGTCGGCCGGGGTCGGCTGGGACGTGGTCGGCAGCTCCCGGGCGGCGCGCAGCCGGCGGTAGAACTCCTCCGGCTTGAGCTCGACCCGGTCGCGGAAGGTCTCGTCCCCGAACACCACCTGGAGCGGGACCAGCGCGATGTGATGCCGGTCGAGCACCGGATCGGCGAGATCGGCTGAGGAGTCACTCACCACCGCCACCGCGCGGCGCTCGGCGTGGGCGAGGCGGCGATGCTGAGCCCGCATGTCGTCGGCCTTGGTGGTCTCGACCCTGCCCCAGCGTGCCGCATACGTAAAGACGGCCTCGGGGCTGTCGGTGTGCACATGGATCTTGAGGATGTCGCCGGCGGCCGCGACCACGACCGACCCGCCGAAGGTGTGCATCGCCGAGCGGACCTCGTTGGCCGGCGGGAGCTGCTCGCCGCGGACCAGCACCTCGGTGCAAAACTGGAAATCGCGCTCCGCCGCGACCTCGACCATCGCCGCCGGCACCTCGGCCGGCCCGAGGTCGCCGTCACCGATGGCGAGAATCGGATCGCCCTCGATGTACCGGACCACGCCCTCGAGCATCCGCACGAATCCCTTGCCCCCCGCGTCCACCACGCCGGCCTCGCGCAGCACCGCCATCAGCTCCGGGGTCCGCGCCAGCGCCGCTTCGCCTTCCTCCAGCAGCCGGTGCATGAAGTCGGCGATGTCGGGCGAATCGGCCGCCGCGCGCTGGGCGGCCTCGGCCGCCTCGCGAGCGACGGTGAGGATGGTGCCCTCGCGAGGGTCGTCCAGCGAGGTGTAGAGCCGGTCCGAGCCGGCACGGACCGCCAGGGCGACGTCCTGCGCCGTGGCGGTGGGCCGGTCGCCCAGCGCTTCACTGAATCCGAGAAGAAAGTGGGCCAGCATCATTCCCGAGTTGCCCCGGGCGCCGAGGACGGCGGCGCGCGCCATGGTGCGGCCGGTCTCCGGAAGCGACGCGTCGCCGAGCGCCCGGAGGGCGTCGGCGACGGCGCGGAGGGTCAGGCTGAAGTTGGTGCCGGTGTCACCGTCGGGCACCGGAAAGACGTTGATCCGGTTGATCTCGTCACGCCCCGCGGCCACCCAATCGGCGGCCGCGAAGACCGAGCGCGCGAGCCGGGGACCGTCGACGTACGCGATCCCGACGGTCATGCGCGCGGAATCACTCCGCGACGACCGAGACGCGCACCTCCGCGTGAACCTCGGAATGCAGCCGGACGCGCACCACATGGTCGCCCAGCGTCTTGATCGGATGGTCCAGCTCGATGCGCCGGCGGTCGACCGAGTGGCCGGCGCGTCCCAGGGCGTCGGCGACGTCCTGCGCGGTCACCGACCCGAAGAGCTTGCCCTCCTCGCCGGCCTTGCCGCCGATGGTGAGGGTGACGGCGGAGAGCTTGGCCGCAGCCTTCTCCGCCTCGGCCTTCTCGGCGGCATCCCGGACGCCCCGGGCCCTGGTCTCAGCCGCTATCCGCTTCTTGTTTCCCTCCGTCGCCTCGAACGCCAGTCCGTGGGGAAGCAGGTAGTTGCGGGCGTAGCCCGGCTTCACCCGCACCATCTCCCCGGCCTTGCCGAGGGTCTTGATGTCTTCCCGCAGAATCACTTCGATCATCGGTCGTACCCTCCGGTGGACGGCGTCAGCCGACGCCGGAAATCTAGCCATGTGTCCGCCAGGCCGACCAAGGTCAGCCCACACAGGACGAACGGGAGCAGAATAACGGTGACCAGCGCCAGCGCGGTCAGGACCGATGCCGGGGTCCGCCGGGCACCGGCGACGAACACCGCGATCCCTCGGGTGGCGTACAGCGCGCTCCAGACCAGCAGGATGTTCGCGCCGATCACCCGGACCGGCTCGGGCTCCGGCAGCAGCGCCATCGCCAGCCCGAGGACCCAGCCCCAGATCAGCTGATCGCTGAACCCGAAGGCGGAGAACGGCGCCGGGGGAGAGCCGACCGGCCGGTCGGCGATCCGGTGATACCAGGCCCACGCCAACCGCAGTCCTGCGATCGCCGCCAGCGCGAGGAGGGCGGGGTACAGGAGGGACACCGTGTCCGCCATCGCGGACATCTGGGCGGACATTTCGGACGATCCCGTCAATTCCGACCAAGGACCGCGCATTCCGCTCTGGAGGGCAGTGAGTTCCTCCTCGACCGCAAGCTGGAGGGCCTGCCACTGCGAGTCCCAGGCCGTACATCCAGATCCCGAGCGCGACCGCGGCACCGCCGGTGGCGGCCAGGGCCTGGGACACCCGGTTCGACGGCCGCCACAGGGTCAGGGCCAGGAAGCTGCCGGAGACCAGCACCGCCGCCGCCCGAGCGAACTGGGCGCCGAGCCCACCGGCTTGCAGGACCCACAGGGCCGACCACGCCAGCGCCCCGAGCAGCCAGGCCCATTCCCGAACCGTGGCCGGGCGGGACACGATCAAGAGTCCGGCGAGAGGGCCGAACAGAAACATCGGCGGGGCGAGCAGGAGGAACCCGGCCAGCGCCAAGACCTGGCCCCAACGCCCACCTGCCGGTTCGGCCGACCGGCCCGAGGGGCTCAGCCGGTGAATCCCTTGATATAGGGGAGCAGCGCCAGCTGCCGCGCGCGCTTGATCGCGGTGCTCAGCTGCCGCTGATGCCGGGCGCAGGTGCCCGAAAGGCGGCTGGGAAGGATCTTCCCGCGCTCGGTGAGAAATCGGGACAAGGTGCGCTCGTCCTTGTAGTCCACCACCCGCACGCCCGACTCGCAGATGGCGCAGGTCTTCTGGGGCCGCCTCATTCGTCGTCCTCCTCGTCGCTCTTGCCCGCAGTGACCGGCACCGGCTGGGCCCCCTCGTTCACCACGACCAGGAAGCGGAGCACGCCCTCGTCGAGCTTGATCGCGCGCTCGAACTCGGGCAGCGCCGTGGCGGCGGCGTCGAACTTGGCGACGACGTAGTAGCCCGTTTCGTGCTTCTTGATGGGATAGGCGAGCGTGCGCTTGCCCCAGTGACTGATCTGGGGGGCTTCGGCGCCCTGCTGCTGGATGAGGGAGTTGAAGCGCTCGAGGCGCTCGTTGATGGCCGTCTCTTCGAGCGCACTATCGAAGATATAGACGACCTCGTACTGACGGGTCATGACACCTTCCTTCGGTCTGAGTCGCCCCGGGCCTGGTGTGGGCGCCGGGGAGGATGGTTGTGAGGCGGGTAGTATAGCCGCCCTCTCAGCCCTTTGCCAGCGTCGCACGCCAGCCGGGCGAGAGGGCGGGGCAGGCGGCGAGGGCGGCCGCCTCCCTCCGGTCATGGGCCCGAGTCACCATCGCCCGGGCCGCCCGACGGACGTTCCACTCGGGATGGGGCCGATCGGCCAGTCGAACCTCCTGGCCCGCCTCCAGGGATCCCTCGCGCAGCACCCGGAGATACCAGCCGCTGCGACCGTTGCGGAGGACGAGGGCGATCATGTCCGGCATCTGGTGCCGGCGGGCCAGCGTGGCGCAGGGCTGGCGCGGCTGGGAAACCTGAAGCCGCGCGTCTCCGATCTCGAAGACATCGCCAATGCAGACCGTGTCCTCCGTGAGCTGGTCCACGCTGAGGTTCTCGCCGAACGCCCCGGGCTCGAGCGGCCGGCCCAGCTCCCGCTGCCATGCAGGGTAGTGGGACAGAGCATACATCAGCACGGCTTGCTCCGGTCCGCCGTGCACCTTCGTGTTGGCGACGGCATCGCCGGCGAGGCCCAGCGTGCCCAGCGGGACGGGGCCGGGTACCGGCGACTTCCAGATGGCGCTGGTGAACCGGCGCTCCATCCGGTCCGTGGCGCCGGGATCCCCGACGGTGCGGGGGGTGCCGGTCTGGATCGAGACAAGGCGGGCGGCGGGGATCGCGGATCGGATCACGTTGGAATCCAGGCTCAAGATGGAAACGGAGCTGCCGGTGGGATTAACAGCCGAACGTTGCCGATGGATCCCAGATGGTCTCCTTCGCTTCGCTCAGGATGACAAGAACGACGCGCTGCGCCTCAAGAACTGAACCTGAACAGCAGCACGTCCCCATCCTGTACCACGTACTCCTTGCCCTCGGCCCGCGAGAGCCCTTGCTCGCGCGCCGGCTTCCACCCGCCCACGCGCACGAAGTCGTCGTAGGCCACCGTCTCCGCCCGGATGAACCCCTTCTCGAAATCGGAGTGGATCACGCCGGCGGCGGCCGGCGCCTTGTCCCCGCGATGGATGGTCCAGGCCCGCACCTCTTTCTCGCCGGCCGTGAAGTAGCTCTGGAGGCCCAGCAGGTGATACGCGGCGTGCGCCAGGCGGTCGAGACCCGACTCGCTGATGCCCAGCGAGTCGAGGAAGTCCTTCCGGTCCTCCGGGGCGAGCTCGGCCAGCTCGGCCTCGACCTTGGCGGAGAAAGTGACCACCTCGGCGCTCTCCCCGTCGCGCTCGACCGCGGTCCGGAGCTCATCGACGAAGCGATTGCCGGCCGCGATCTCGTTCTCGCCGACGTTCGCGGCGTAGAGCACCGGCTTGGCGGTCAGGAGGTTGAAGGTCCGGTAGGCGGCCGCCTCCTCGTCCGTGGGCGTCACCGAGCGGGCGGGCCTCCCGGCCGCGAGGGCATCCCGCACCCGTTCCAGGAGCCGCTGCTCCAGCTTGGCCTGGGGGTCGCCCGAGCGCGCGGTTCGCGCGGTCTTGTCCAGCCGCTTCTCGACGGTGGCCAGGTCGGCGAGGCCCAGCTCGATGTTGATGATCTCCCGGTCGCGGACGGGGTCCACCGCGCCGGCCACGTGCTGCACGTCGGGGTCCTCGAAACAGCGCACCACGTGGACGATCGCGTCCACCTCGCGGATGTTGGCCAGGAACTGGTTGCCGAGGCCCTCGCCCTCGCTGGCACCCTTCACCAGGCCGGCGATATCCACGAACTCCACCACCGCCGGCACCGTGCGCTCGGGCGAGACGATCCTCGCGAGCGCGTCGAGCCGCGGGTCGGGGACCTGCACGATGCCGGTGTTGGGCTCGATGGTCGCGAAGGGATAGTTCGCCACCAGCGCCCCCGCGGAGGTGAGCGCGTTGAAGAGGGTGCTCTTCCCGACGTTGGGGAGTCCGACGATCCCGAGTCTGAGCATCAGCTTCGATTGTGTCTGGACATGGCCTGCTCGATGCCCTCGTCGATCCAGGTCTCTACCGCTTCCGCCATGGGGTCGAGCAGCTCGTCGAGAATCCTGCGATCCTCGGCGGGGAAGGTATCGAGTACGTAGTCGCTGAGTCCGTCGAGGCCCTCGGGCACCGGGCCGACGCCTATCCGAAGGCGAGCATAGTCCTGGCGGCGCAGGACCCCTTCCACGCTCTTGAGCCCGTTGTGGCCGCCGGCGGAGCCCGCACCGCGAAGCCGAAAGCGGCCGAGAGGGAGGGCGACTTCATCCGACAGGATCAGCAGGTCGCGGCTGGGATCGAACTCGGGGAGGTCGAGCAGCGGCGCGATGGCGGCACCGCTTCGGTTCATGTAGGTCAGCGGCTTCAGGACACGGACCGGGTGTCCGTTCCAGGTGCCTTCGGCCGACCGGGCGCGGTCGGCGCGACGCCACGAGGCGAGCCGCCAGCGCGCTGCCAGGTGGTCCGCGAGGCGAAACCCGGCGTTGTGCCGGGTCTCGAGGTACTCCGGGCCGGGATTCCCCAGCCCCACGATGGTGTGCAGCGGTCAGGCTTTCGGCTTGGTCTCGCCCTCGTCCTCACCCTCCTCGGGCTTCGGCTTCCGGATGAGCTCGGGCTCGGCGGTGACCGTCTCCTCGACGGGCGCCGGGGCCTCCTCCGTCCGCGGGGCCACGACGGTGCAGATCGGCGTGTCGGGATCGTTGAGGATGCGCGCCTTCGGGATGGTGACGTCGCGCACGAAGAGCGAGTGCCCGATGGTGAGCGCGGTGACGTCGAGCTCGACGCGCTCGGGGATGTCAGCGGGCAGCACCTCGATCTCCAGGTCGCGGAGCGAGTGGTCGAGCACGCCGGCGAAGTTGCGGACGCCGTCGGGGATGCCCACCAGATGGACCGGAACCTCGAGGGTGATCTTCTCGTCGGCCCGGACTTCGTAGAGGTCCAGGTGAAGGATCTGGGCGGGCCGGAGCGCGTCACGCTGGATCTCGCGGATCAGCGCCTTCACCGGCGCGCGGTCGTCGATGGCGACGTCCACGATGGTGGTCCCGGCGCTGATGCCGATGAGCATCTTGTTGAGTGCCGCGGTCTCCACGACGAGTGCCTCGGGGGCGCGATCGTGCCCGTAGATCACGCCCGGGACCTTGCCCTCGCGGCGTAGGCTGCGGGCCGCACCCTTGCCGGTCTCGCCGCGGGTGGCGGCGTGGAGGTTCGCTTGCTGGGCCATAAATCGGAACTCCCGTTGAATGCCTTCGGTAACTAATCAGTCGAACAGCGAGCTGACCGACTGGTCGCTGTGGGTATAGCCGATCGCCTTGGAGAGCAGGCCGGCGATCGAGAGCACCTTCAGCCGGTCGAACCTCCGCTCCTTGGGGATGGCGATGGTGTTGGTCACCGCCACCTCCTTCACCGGGGAGGCCATCAGCCGGTCCACCGCGGGCCCGGAGAGCAGGGCGTGGGTGGCGCAGCAATACACGTCCTCCGCGCCCAGCCGCTTCAGCGCGGTCACCGCTTCCGCCATGGTCCCCGCGGTGTCGATCATGTCGTCCGGGATGAGGCAGTCCTTGCCCCGGACCTCGCCCACCACGTTCAGCACTTCCGCCACGTTGGCGGAGGGCCGGCGCTTGTCGATGATGGCCAGCGAGGCGTTGAGCCGCTTGGCGAAGCCGCGCGCCATCTTGGCCGAGCCGACGTCGGGCGCCACGATCACCAGGTCGCGCAGCGCCTTCTGCCGGAAGTGGCTCACCAGCACCGGCGCGGCGTACAGGTGGTCCACCGGGAGATCGAAGAAGCCCTGCAGCTGGTGCTGGTGAAAATCCATTGCCAGCACCCGGTCGGCCCCCGCCATGGACACCATGTTGGCCATCAGCTTGGCGCTGATGGCCACGCGGGGCTGATCCTTGCGGTCCTGGCGGGCATAGCCGAAGTACGGCATGACCGCAGTGACCCTGGCCGCACTGGCCCGCTTGGCGGCGTCCATGAGGAGCAGGAGCTCCATCATGTTCTCCGCGGGCGGGTTGGTAGGCTGGATGATGTAGACGTCCCGCCCCCGCACGTTCTCGTCGATCTTCACGAACAGCTCGCCGTCGGCAAACCGCCGGAGCGTGACCTGGCACAGAGGCTGCCCCAAATGAGCGGCCACCTCTTCGGCTAGGGGCCGGTTGGCCGACCCGCTCAGGAGCAGCATCTGGCTGCGCGACAGCGACAGGTCCGTCATATTCGAGCCCGCAAACCTAGCCGCCACCACAGGCTTACGTCAACCGGCGGCACCGGTGGGGCAGGCGACGACGACCCGGTCAGGAGTATGGTCGACCCGCCACAGTTGTGGGGCGCTCGCACATGTTACTGTTCTCGTCACACACAGTCGCTATGACATTGTGACGCAGGTCATTGCAAAAATCAGCAGTGTTTGAGTAGTTGACGATTTCCAGGTGGCACGTCTCTCGCGCCTGCGACGCCCCGGAGCGGTCCCACGGCCGCGCCTAACACCCTGACTCTCAAACGAGGCTGGATCACCACTATGCGATCGTTCCATCGAAATCTGTGTTACACGGCGGCGCTCCTGGTCGTGACCGCCGCTTGCGGCGACGACGGCAACGGTGGTGGTGGCAATGGGAACGAGGATCCCGTCGCGGCCTTCACGGTCAACTGCAACGCGCTCGCCTGCACCTTCACTGACACCAGCACCGATCCGGACGGCGATGCCACCATCGAGTCGTGGAGCTGGGACTTCGGCGGCGATGGCACGGCCGACGTACAGAACCCGGTACACACCTTCAGCGCCGCGAACACCTACGACGTCACGCTGACCGTGACCGACGCGGAGGGTGCCACCAGCAGCGTCACCAACGAGGTGGTGGTCACCACCACCCCGAACGTGGCTCCGACCGCGGACTTCGATTTCATCTGCAACGCCGAAGAGTGCACCTTCACCGACCAGAGCAGCGACACCGACGGCACCATCGCGAGCTATGCCTGGGACTTCGGTGACACCGAGACCTCGACCGAGGCCGACCCGGTGCACACCTATGCCGGGGTCACCGAGCTCACCGAGTTCGAGGTGACGCTGACCGTCACCGACGACGACGGCGCTACGGGCACGGTTACCCAGACCGTCGCCGTGGCTCCGCCGGCCGGCACCGTCTGCGAGGACAGCCCGGGCGAGTTCGTCCCGTGCAGCCTCGAGATCGAAGAGGATGCCGTCGTCACCATCACGCTGACGTCGAGGGACTGCACCGCCGACGGCAATCAGCTGCTCATCACGCAGCCGATTCAGGCGGAAGTGTTCGCGGACGGCTGCAATGAGGACATCGGCACGGTCTACGAGATCAATGGCGGAGCCGCCTTCACCGCCGGCACCCTTCTCGAGGTGCAGGTGATCTCCGGCTCGAACGACCCCGAGCGCGGCCCGCCGTCGATCCGGGTGGATGGCGCGTATCCGCTCTGGACGCTCAACTTCGACGACGGCGAGGACGTGAGCAATCCGGAGGAGCCGGACTTCGACGATCTGGTCCTCACTGTTCAGGCCACACCGTAATTCCGTAACACCCCTGGGGAAGTACCCCGCCGCCGGGCCCTTCCGGGCCCGGCGGACACCCCCGGTGCACGACCGAAGGCCGGCGGGACACTCGCAACCCTGGCAGGAGATTATGATCGCGACGCGCTGGAAGAACGTGGGGCTGCTGGTCCTCGGCCTTGTCGCCGCCGGCTGTGGTGATTCGAACGACCCGGACGGGGAGAACGAGGCCCCCTCGGCGAACTTCACGTACGAGTGCACCGACCTCGCCTGCACCTTCACCAACCTGTCGAGCGACAGCGACGGGACGGTGACGTCCTCCGCGTGGGACTTCGGGGACGAGGGCACCTCGAACAACAGCAACCCGTCGCACACCTACGTCACGGCCGACGAGTTCCAGGTGACGCTGACCGTCACCGACAACGACGGCGACGAGGGCACGGTCACCAAGAGCGTCACCGTCACCGAGCCCGCGCCAGGCGCCCCGGTGGCCGATTTCACCATCACCTGCTTCTCCCTCGACTGTACCTTCATCGACGACAGCGAGGATTCGAACGGGGGGACGATCGTCTCGTGGGCCTGGGACTTCGGCGATGGTGAAACCAGCGCCGAGCAGAATCCGCCGACGCACAGCTATGCCGTCACCCAGCTGACCGAGTTCCAGGCCAGCCTGACCGTGACCGATGATGAGGGGCTCACCAGCACCAAGACCATCACCTTCACGGTCTCGCCGTCCGCCAGCCTGACCTGTGACGGGGTGGACTGCGTGCTGACTCTCGAGGACGATGCCGTCGTCACCGTGACGCTGGAGAGCCGCGAGTGCACCGCGCGGAACAACACCTTCCGGATCACCCAGCCGTTCGAGGAAGTGCTGATCACCGACGGGTGCTACGAGCCCGAGGTGGGCTTCAGCTGGGAGCTGAACGGCGGCAACGCCTACGAGGCCGGCACCGAGCTGAACGCCGAGGTGATCTCGGGATCGCTCAAACAGGAGGTGGCCCCAGCGCTCCGAGTCACCGGCGCGTACCCGGAGTGGACTCTGGAGTTCGACGACGGGGAAGACGCCACCCCGCCGGAGCCGGACTTCAACGACCTGGTTCTGACGATCACGGCGGTTCCGCAGCCGTAACCCGCCGAAATGCACGACACCCGGCCCCGTCGCATCCGCGGCGGGGCCGGGTGCTTTTCCGGCCCTCCCCGTGAGTCAGTTGGACAGGCGAGCCGCGTCGAGCAGGCGCTGGCGCTGCCCGGGAGTAACCATGTCCCGTTCCACGACTCGCCGGACGATCCTCGCTACGAAGGAGTAACCTCGCGGCTCCGAGACGAGCCAGCGATGCCACTCGAGCTCGTCGAGCGCCAGCGCGGTATCGTCGGGTCCAAGGCCCACCGCGCGCCCCACCACCTGCGCCGGGATCAAATCGCCGAGGACCGACGCCGCGGCCAGCACCCGCTGGGCCGCGGGGCTCAGACGCCTGAAGCCGATGCGGATCGCGACCACGACCGCGTCGGGCAGCTCGCCCGGCAATGTCTGGTCGAGGGTGCGGAGCGGCTCCGGCCACGCCTCCGAGATGGTGCCCAGATCGAGCCCGAGCGCCACGGCCCGGAGCAGCTCCACCGCCAGCAGCGGCATCCCGGCGGAGTCGGTGGCTACCCGCCGGGTAACCCGGTCGAGCGCCACCGCCTCGTAGCCCGGGAGCATGCGCTCCGCCAGGCGCCGCAGCGCCGCGCGGTCCAGCGGCCGCAGGCGCACGACATCGCCGCCGAGATCCCGGCCGATTCTGGAGCGCAGCTCGTCCAGATCGGCGCGCGGCGGATGGGGGACGATGGCGAGCACCACGGTCAGCGGAACGTCCGAAAGGTCGCGGAGCAGGATGCCCAGGGCGGACGCGGAGTCCCGGTCGAGCCATTGGGTGTCGTCGATCGCGAGCACGATGGGTCGCTCTTCCGCGGCGGCCCGCAGCGTCTCCACCATACCGCGGACCAGCGGCAGGGGGTCATTGGTCGGCGTGCCCTGGAATCGCTCCTTCCACTGTGGCAGCGCGGCCGCAAAGGCGGCGAGCGCCTCCGGAGGTGCCGCCCCGATGCCGGGCGCGTCCAGCAGTCCGCCCCGCGCCAGGGCGAGCACGCCACTCAAGGGCTCGTCGTGGTCCGCCTCGACCGCTCGTGCGGACGCGATGGACACGCCGTCGAGCCGGAGTCTCGCCAGAGCCTCTTCGACCAGCCGGGTCTTTCCCACACCGGATTCTCCCTCGAGCACCAGTAGCCCCGCGCGACGCTCGCGCGTGACGTGGGCGACGACCTCGAGCACTCGGCTCAGCTCTCTCGCGCGACCCTCGAGCGGGGCCCGTACTACCGGCTCGCCGTGCGGTCCGCCGGCGCTCACCTCGGTGCGGACGCCCCGCTCGCGACGGACCCGCTCCACCAGGGCCTGAGTCTCCTCTCCCGGCTCCGTCCCCAGCTCCTCCAGCAGGCGGACTCTATATCGGTCGAACAGCTCCAGCGCCCCAGCGCGATCACCCGCGAGCGACAGGCACCGAAGGGAGGCGCCGAGGGCCCGCTCGGAGGTGGGCTCCAGGCCGAGCGCCCGCGCCGCAAGCGCGACGGCCTCATGAGTCCTGCCAACCTGCGCCAGCGCCTCCGACCCCTGGGCCAGCACGTCGACGCCGCGTCGGCGCCACAGGGCTCGCTCCGCCGCCAGCCAGTTCTCGAACTCGGGCGCCCCCGGGACCGCGAACCCCTCCAGGAACTCGCCCGAGATCAGCTCCGCGGCCGACTCCCATTCTCGCTCCGCCGCCAGGGCCTCGAGCTGATCCACATCCACCTCGACGAACCCCGGCGCGAGGCGCACCTGCCCGCCAGTGGTCTCGATCGCGGCGTCACCGGCGTGGCGGCGGATCACCCGGAGCGCCTCGCTCAACGAATGCCGTGCGGCGGCCTCGGTGCGGTCCCCCCACAGCAGCCCGACGAGATGGTCCCTCCCTCGGACCCGACGGGGAGAGCGGGCGAGGTAGATCAGGAGCGCAAGGTGTTTCCGCCAGAGGAGATCGGGTGGCGCCGGGCCACCGTCCAGGATCACGTCCACCGGCCCGAGCGTACGACAGAGGATCATCTGCACCTCGCTTGACATCGGCTTGACTCGCGGGGCCCAACCTGGGCGGGACCAGAGCGTCCCGTCACTTGCTCAGGAGCACGCACGCCATGTTCTCGCTGATTCAGTCGATGACCACTCCGGCGCCGGAGCCGGAGGCCACCGCCAACACGATCGTTTTAGGTGAGCACGAGACCACGGGGCCCTTGCCGGTGGGCTTCGAGTTCGAGCGTTGCGGAGTGCAGTACGACCGCTTCGCCCTGTCGACCGACGGTTTCGTCCGATTCGACGGCCGATCGCAGCGGGCTGCGGGCGACGGCTGCCTGCGGCTCGCGATCGATGGGCCGCATCGCATGGCCGGTGGCCGGGTCGCCTATGAGGTTCGAGGGCGCGCACCCCGGCGCAGGCTGGTGGTGTCGTTCGCCGAGCCGGACATGCCCCAGGCCGGGTTACACCTGGTGGTGCACGAGCGAACGGGAATCGTCGAGGTCCGCGATGCGGGGGATCAGAGCTTGGGCGAGCCCACGATCCGGCAACTCGACATGGTCCAGCCGTCGGTGCCGCGGGCGAACTCTGCCCGAAAGATCGGCTGACTGCTGAGCCGCCCTCCGAGGGCGTCTCTCCAGACCAATCGAAAACTGAAATGCGCGGCGGCGGCGGCGGCGCCCATCTCCTTCGGTCCGTCCACCCGGCGGCCAACGGTCGCCTTCCACGGCTCGGTCCGCAGAATCCGGGTCAGCCGTCTCAGCTTATCCTCGTCGGCATAGGTCCTGGGATGATACATCCCGGCGAGCCGCTCCAGGTTCTTGGACCGTACCGCATCGTAGCACTCTTCCACACCATCACGAAGCGCTGATTCGACCTGGCGAACGTCCACCGGAGGCGGCGGGTTTCTCGGCGCGGCAACGTGGGGCGACCGCGATGGGGCGGCCTCGAGCGGCCGTTCGTTTTCCGAGGTGGAGGCCAGGGGAGCGTAGCCCGAGGTGTCGGAGG
This sequence comes from uncultured Gemmatimonadales bacterium, assembly GCA_963826065.1. GTDB lineage: Bacteria > Gemmatimonadota > Gemmatimonadetes > Gemmatimonadales > GWC2-71-9 > CAVVWJ01. The sequence continues at coordinate 266,920 of CAWGVP010000002.1, read as the reverse complement.
GTGATGAGATCGCCGACAGCGCCGGTCTCGGTGGTGCGGGAGGCGAGACTCTCGGAGGCATCGTCGACCGGATCGCCGGTCACGGCCGGTGTGTCCGGCCCAGCGGGCATGGTATCCGCGCCCGCTGGGCGTTCGGGAACGGGAGCCGCCGACACCGTCGTGTCGGTCGCGGCACGGCGCCGCGGCCGCGGCCGGGTGACGGCCGAGTCCACGGCGCCGCGGTTGATGGGAGCGATCGAATCGACGGGCTGCTCGGCTCGTGTCGTGTCGGCCGCGAGCCGTGCCGTGTCCCCGACGGACGCCAACCTCCGCACCGCTCCCCACCGGAAGTCACGCAAGCCGCCGAACATCCAGACGGCCGCGAGCACCCCCGCCAGTCCGATGAGCGTCCTGGTCAGGGCCCGGCGGGTGCGGGCCCCGCGGCGCCGCCAGGTCGAGCGGTGATCGGGTACCGGCTCCACCGGCAGGTGGCGACGGGCCGGAGGCTTCGCCGCTCGATGCGTCGGGATCGCCTGCTCCACGTTGATGGTGACCGAACCGCTGGCGAGACCACGGGTCGCGGTGAGGACGACCTGGCCCCGGCCGAGGGCCGCCACCCAGCCCTCCGCGGTCACCACCGCGACCTGCACGTCGCTCGTGCTCCAGAGCACGGAGGGCTCGGACAAGGGGTGACCGGATCGGTCGAATGGCGTCGCGGTCAGCACGAAGGAATCGCCCGCTCGCACCGAGCGCGGCGGCATGGAGATCTGGACGGCCGCGGCCGGCTCGTCCGATTGCTCGTCGAACCGCGCGATCGTGTTGGGAGGAACCTGGACCGGGACCTGAGTCTGAATCCCGTCACACCTCGCGGTCAGCAGGGCGGATCCCGGCGTGACCGCCACGGCGAGCTTCCGTACCTGATCGACGTGCAGCACGTCGGGCACGTCGGTGCTCCATTCCACCGTCCGGCCGGGGAGAGGGACGTCGCGCTCGCCACGCACCAGGGCCACCAGCGCAAAGCTGTCGCCCACGGCCAGCTCGGCCGGTGGAGGGAGAATGACGAGACTCCGGGCGCGTCCCGCCGCGCCGGTGCGGGATGCGGAGGACGCGAGGGCCGGAGAGGGCTCGACCGAGAGTGCCGGCCGCTCGGGATCGGGAGTGCGGGACGAGACGCCGGCCGCAACCAGCCGGCACAGCTCCTCGAGCAGCGGATCGTCCTCCATGAGCGGCGTCGCACCCAGCGCCGCCTTGGCCTCCGCCATGCTGGGAAAGCGTTCGGCGGGGTCCTTCGAGAGCATCCGGAGGATCGCGGCCTCGACCCCCGCGGGGCACTCGGGAAAGCGCGCCCGGATCGGCGGCGGCGTCTCCTCGACCTGCGCGTTCATCACCGTGAGCGTCGAGCCGGTGAAGGGCGCCGTCCCCGTCACCATCTCGTAGGCCACTGCACCGAGGGCGTATTGGTCGGAGGCACCGGACACCTCCGCGCCGCTGCACTGCTCCGGACTCATGTACGCCGGCGTTCCCACCAGTGCGCCGCTGTGGGTCTGGCCCGGCAGCGCCGCCACTTTGGCGATGCCGAAATCGGTGACCACCGCGTTGCCGTCCTCGTCGATGAGGATGTTGGCCGGCTTGATGTCGCGGTGGACGACCTGGGAGCGGTGGGCGTAGGTGAGGGCGGAGCCGACCTGGCAGAGGATGGAGCGGACGATCGGCAGCGGCAGCGGGCCGGCGTCCTGGATCAACTGCTCCAGCGACCGGCCTCGGATGTACCGCATGACGAAGAAGTGCAGGCCCGCGGCCTGACGGACCGAGTAGCAGGAAACGATATTGGGGTGGTTGAGGTGCGCGATGGTGATGGCTTCGCGCTTGAACCGGTCGATCATTCCCGCGCCCATCAGGAGGCCGGGGGACATGACCTTGATGGCGACCTTGCGGTCGAGCGAGACCTCGTGGGCGAGAAACACCGCCGCCATCCCGCCGCGCCCCAGCTCCCGGCCGATCTCGAACTCGCCGGCGGTGGCTCGCCGGAGCCGGAGCACCACTTCGGCCCAGGGCGACTCGGGGTCGTCCTCGGGGTTCGCCTCGCCGGGGAGCAGCGTGGTCGGGTGCGAGCTCAGGGTGAGCTCGTCACCACACTGCGAGCAGAAGCGGTCCGCGGATCGAACGGCCTCGCCGCAATTGAGACAGGTCAGCTCGGCGGTCATGGCCGCCACCCGGCGTGTTGTCGCGTCACCGCAGCAAATATTGAAGTCCGATTACAGGAGGCGCAATGCCGGCACGCCGGCATCGGCCCAAGAAAGCACTTGATATCGAGCGCCTAAGCCGTGTGGCGATCATAAGTTGGCTGAACCGTGTCAAGTCGCATCGCCCGGGATCGCGATCGGCGACGGTGAGGCACGTCACCTGCGTCTGATGCCGTAACCGCAACTCTGCAAGCTTCATCCCTCGGACTCGCCAATGCCAGGAAGTTTCGGTCTCTCCATGCAGACCTGCCGGCCGGGGCAGGGAGCATCGCTCCCGCTCGTCGGCTTCCTCGCGGTGTGTTCGGCGGAGAGGTGGCTGACGCTCAGCAATCAAATCGCCACGACCCTCCGTCTGGGTATACGCCCGGTGCGGGGGGGTGAGGTCAAGACGCCAGACCCGTACCCATTAGGCGGGATAGATGAGCAATCCGAGCGCCGCGGCGGCCAGGATCAAGAGCGGTTCCGGCACTCTCCATTTCCAGAGCACAAAGACGCTCGCGAGCGCGATAAGGGCGGTCGGCACATCCACGACCGAGCGCCGGCCCAGCACCACGACCGCCCCGCTGATCGCTCCGATCGCCGCGGCGGTCACGCCGTCCACAAATGCGGCGACGCTGGGCTGCCTGCCGTACTTCCTGAAGTAAGGCGCGGGTATGATGGTGAGAAAATAGGCTGGGAGGAACGTCGCGACGGCTGCGACGACGGCTCCTGGCAGACCGGCCAGCAGGAAGCCGATAAAGCCGGTCGTGATCACAACCGGCCCCGGAGTGATAAGCGCCACTGCTACTGCATCGAGAAACTGCTGGTCTGTCAGCCATCCATGTTCTTTCACCAACCCACCATACAGGAAGGGCACGATCGCCAGGCCGCTTCCGAAGACGAATGCGCCCGCGTAGGTGAAGAACGCGAGGATCCTTCCGAGCAGATCCAGATCGACCCCGCCGGCCCCCACAGCTCCGACAGGAGCCAGCACGATTGTCGATGCATGGCCACGGAGCCGCCCCAGGTCTGGCGGCGCTCTGACCAGCCACACGAGCACGCCGGCAGCGAGGAAGAGCAGGACCTCTTCCGACTCGGTGATCACGGTCGCCGCCGCTGCGACCACGTAGATGGCCCAAAGTAGTCTCGCGCCGCCGAGGGATTTCCTAGTGAGGTTGTAGGCGCTGTAGGCGATGATTCCGATGACGGTGGCACCTACCGCATAGAACACGGCCTGCACCCAGGAGATGCCTCCATACTTCACGTATGCCCAGCCGAGGCCCAGCACCATCAGGAAAGACGGGAGGACGAACGCAAGTCCGGCTGCGGTCGCGCCGATGACACCGTAATGCACGAATCCGACATAGATGGCGAGTTGGGCGGCGAGGGGTCCAGGCGCCAGTTGCGACAGCGCCAGGCCATCTCGATAGTCACTTTCAGAGATCCACCCGCGTCCTTCGACAAGGTCGCGGTGCATGTACCCGACCAGGGCCACCGGGCCGCCGAACCCGATAGTGCCGAGCCTCAGGAAGTACGCGGTTAGTTGCCCGAGCGAGTAGCTCGCCGCCGCTCCAGGCCGTGGGTTCGAAGACTCGGCTTCTGCGAGGGGCGACAGGTGCATGGCCGCCTCCGGACGATTGTGGAGGGCAACCCCCTTGGCGGCGCCCGCACAAACCTACGCCTCCGGAGCGGACTCACGGGAGGGCACGCTCACTTCGGCCGGTGAAACAGGTAGGGCAGACCCGCGCACCACCGCGGCAAGGCTGTTTGTCAGAGAACTCCGAAATGCTTCAGGAGGGTCCGCAGACTCAGCGCGATGACCCAAGCGAGCGGCCCGGGTTCGCACCCAGGCCGCTGCCGTGGTAGTGGTCCCAAACTGGCCAGAAACCGGCCAGTCAAAGCCAGGCCAGTTGGCCCTGGAGGATTCGAACCTCCATTAACGGATCCAAAGTCCGCTGTCCTGCCATTGGACGAAGGGCCACCGCGCCAGCAAATCTATATCGCCTCCGGCCCGGGTGGCGGGGCCGCCAGGGTCTCCGCCGGGGTGAGCGTCCCATGCTTCCGGCCGAGCATCATCTGCGCATCTTCCCGGTCGCGAGCCGAGCGGTAGACGGCGAAGAGCGCCGATCCCGAGCCCGTCATCCGACAGAGCAGCGGCCGCGTGCTCGCCAGCGCCTCGAAGGCGGCGCGAATCGGCGGGTGGCGGCTGAAGACCACCGATTCGAAATCATTGCCCGACATCCGCCCGATGTCACCCCAGGTCGAGAGTGCGTCGAGGTCGAGCGCGACCGCCCCCCGCCGGCCTGCCGACTGTCTCGCCTCGTCCAGCCAGCGATACGCCTCGGCGGTCGGAATCGAGATCGGAGGCGCCAGCACGAGCGCGGGCGCGGAGGGAAGGGGCGGCAGCCTGAGCAGCCGATCGCCGTGCGCCCACGCCAGCGCGAGTGGGGCGGCCGCGAGGAAGAAGGGCACGTCGCTGCCGAGCTTTGCCGCGAACTGAAGCAGCTCGTGGCGAGGCACCGCGTTGCCGGCGAGACGATTCACCGCCACCAGCGCCGCCGCCGCGTCGCTCGAGCCGCCGCCCAGTCCGGCCCGGACCGGAATGCGCTTCGTGAGCGTCAGGTGCACGGCGAACTTCTCTCCCGTGGCGGCGAGCACCGCGGCCGCCGCCCGGACGGCGAGGTTGTCAGCCGACGGGCCGACGTCCGCGCCCTGGACCTCGATCGTCACCCCGTGCCCTTCGCGCCGCTCCACCCGCACGTCGTCCGCCAAATCCACCAGGCAGAACAGCGTCTCCAGCCCGTGGAATCCGTCGGACTCGCGAGCGAGAACCCTGAGAAAGAGGTTGAGCTTCGCATGGGCGGGCAGACGAACCCGGGTGTCGGTCACGGCCCCGGGGTGCCTCGGAGGTCGCTGAGCGCGACCGGGGTGCGCGCGAGGGACCAGGCCCCGGCCAGGACGACGGGCAGGAAGGTCGCGCCGTGGTAAGCGATGGCGTAGGAGGACGCGACACCGTTGGGAATGCCGTACAGCGCCAGGGCCGCGACGATGGCCGCCTCGAACTGACCCACGAAGCCCGGCGTGAGCTGCACCGAAATGCCGATCACCAGGATGCCCTGGAGGAGGAGGGCCCCGCCGTAGCCCACCGGGATGTCGAAGGAGGCGAAGCTCACGTACAGCGCCAGCGCGTTCATCAGCCAGAGCGCGACCGACCAGATGCTCACCCGGACGAGCAGCGCGGGCGACCGGAGCGAGGAGAGTCCGTGCCTGAAGCCTTCGATCATCGAGATCAGCCGCTCGGAGAGACGGCTCGAGGGGAACAGCCTCCGGATCACGCCCTCGGCCGCGGCGGGAAACGCGACAATGGCCACGGCGACCGCGAGGGCCGCAAAGGAGATGACCCCGGCGATCTGTGCCGCGCGCGCGACCGAGACTCCGCCCACCACGACGCCGGACGGCAGGTTCGAGGTGAGGAGTCCAAGGACCAGCAACGCCACGCAGGTCAATCCGTCGAACACCCGCTCGACCGCGATGGAGGACATGGCCGCCGTGAAGCGGGTGCCCGAAAGCTTGGTGACCGCGAACACCCGCACCAGTTCACCGGCCCGGAAGGGAAGCAGGTTGTTGGCCATGAAACCGATGGTGATCGCGTGCCAGAGCGGCGCGGCGGGGAGGGGCTCGCCGGTCTGACTCCGAAGGAGCAGCCGCCAGCGGACCAGGCGCACGGGGAAGGTCAGGGAGGCGAGGACTACACCCAGAGCGAGCGGCCAGGGATCGGCGCTCCGGATCTGCCGAACCACCTCCTCCAGGTGGACGCCGCGGAGCGCCCAGAGGAGCAGCGCGATGGCGAGCGCGCCGCCGACGATCCCCGCCAGGATCCGCCGCCCGCCGCGGGCGGGAGCGGCCTCAGGGCTCGTCAAGCGCCAGCGGGACGAGATCGAGCAGCTCTTGCAACAGCGGCCGGATCGCGGCCAGGTCCGCGACGCCCGCCAGCTCGGCGGCCAGCGCGCCGCGCACCGTGGCGGCCCGCTCCAGCGCGGAGCGGCCGCGATAGCAGAGCGACCCGATGTCCACCGTGTGCTCCACCAGCGCGTCCAGCGACGGCGGCGCCGCGCCGCGCTCGCGCTGGAGCCGCTCGAGCGTGCGGAAGCTCGCCTCCAGCCCGCTCGCGTCCCCCTCCGACGGCGTGGGATCGGGGGCGAGGGTCGCGATGGGAACCACGTCTTCCTCCCGGTCTTCCGCAGCGTCGAACTGGAGCGATTCGATCGGGACGATGTCCGTCTCGGTCGGCTCCGGCGCCGCCGCTGCGGGCTCCGCCGTGCCCAGCCGCGCCTGATCGAGCCTGTAGGCGACGTCGAGGATGCGGCGTGAGACCTGCATCCGGTCGCCGGCATCGGCCACCGACCGCAGCAGCTCTCCGGCCGCCTTGAGGTTCACCACCAGCTCGCCGCTCAGCTGGCTCGCCATGCCCGCCGCCAGCGCCTCGCGCGTGGACCGGGCGAACACGGCGAGGGCTCCCGCCACCGGATCGGGCCCCGGCGTGTTGGTCGAGCGCAGCGCACCGATGAGATGATAGAGCCGGAGGTCGCGCTCGGTCGCCGAGCGTGCGCGCGCAATCAGGTCAGCGATCTGGCAGAGATGTTCACCCTGGCTCACCAGCTCCAGCGGACCGAGCGGGGCGGGGCCCTCGAACTGCGGCTGGCCCGGTGGCGGTGTGGCCGGCTCGGGGTCGCCCTCGTGATAGAGCGACTCGATGGGAACGACATCGCGCTCCATCGCGAACGCGCGGAGCAGCAGTTCGGTGAAGAGCCGCGCCTCCTCGGCGTCGGGATCGGGGCGACCGTGCTCGGCGATGTCGCGCGAGAGTCGGGTGAGGGCGAGCGCGCCGGCGGCCATCACCTCGTGCACGCCGGGCGGCGGCGCGAAGAGCCGGGTCAGGTCGCCCACGGCGAGCTCGACGCCGTCGAGGATTTCGGGCAGCGGCACCAGCTCGCCGAGCTCGGCCAGGCCGCGGAGCGACTGCATCCGACGGATCACCGTGTAGAGCGGCTCGCGCTCACCGGGGGAGTGCTGGAGGGATCGCGCGGCGCGGTCGAGCGCGCTCGCGATCAGCGCACCTTCCCGGCCCACGAACGCGCGGACACCGGCGTTGAGCTCCCCGTGCTCGCCACGCCGTTCGGGAGGCCCCGAGACCGCCCGCCCGGCCAGAGTCTCCAGTGACAACGCGAGCCGGCCCGCCCGCACGGTGTCGCCATCGTCCCATTCGCGGACCCGGCCGACCAGGAGCCGGAGCTCCTCGATCGCCTGGGCCACCTGATCCCGGCATTCGGCGTCCCAGGCGCGCCGGCCCTCGCGGAGCGCCCGGGCCACCGACTCGAGCCCGCCCGCGGCGCGCGCGATGGCCTGCTGAGAGGCCATCAGCGCGGAGCCGCGCAGCACCCGGCTGGCACGGAGAAAGTCCTCCGCCGGCGGCGCGTCGTCCCGCCGGGCGAGCGTCTCGAGCCGGTCGAGACACTCGCCGGCTTCCGACGCGAAAAATTCCGCCGCCGCGAGGGGGTTGGTCATCGGCAGTAAGCTATCAGACCCGGGCGCCCTTCACCAAGCGGAGCATGTCTTCCACCGCGGGACGCATCCCCACCATCACCGCGCGGCTCACGATGCTGTGCCCGATGTTGAGCTCCTCGATCTCGGGAATCCCCGCGACCGGCACCACGTTCTCGTAGGTGAGTCCGTGCCCCGCGTGGACGAAGAGCCCCATGTCGGCGGCGTGGCGGGCGGCCCGGCGCAACTCGTCCAGGGCGGCATCGCTCTCGCGCCAGGTGTGGGAGTACCGGCCGGTGTGCAGCTCGACCGCGGGCACGCCGAGGTCCTTCGCCTTGTCGAGCGTGGCCGGGTCGGGGTCCACGAAGAGGCTGACGCGGATGCCCGACTCGTCCAGGCGTCGGATGGACTCCCGGAGGCGAGCGACCGAGTGGCCCAGATCGAGCCCGCCCTCGGTCGTGATCTCCTCCCGGCGCTCCGGCACCAGCGTCGCCTGATAGGGCTGGAGCCGACAGACGATCTCCACGATCTCCGGGCTGGTGGCCAGCTCGACGTTCAGCACTCGGACCGCGGGCCGCAGCCGCTCCAGGTCGTGGTCCTGGATGTGGCGCCGGTCTTCCCTCAAATGCGCGGTGATGCCGTCCGCGCCCGCGGCCTCGCAGAGGCGCGCGGCCTCCACCGGGTCCGGCTCGACCGTCCGCCGGGCCTCGCGCACCGTGGCCACATGATCCACGTTGATGTAGAGCCGCATCGTCGTCGCCGCCGTTGCCCGGGGTTTCGCGAGGGTTTAACTTCGCTCGCCAACATATGCCAGGTGAGAGACTTGTGATCAAGCCGCGCTGGATCCTGCTCGCCGCAGTCCTCGCCGGGTGCGGCGGGGGCTCAGCTCCCGCCACCGTGGAGCCCGCCACTTCCGCCAAGGGCGCCGTCGACCGCTTCATGCAGGCGGTCGCCGACAGCAATCTCGACCAGATGGCCGCGTTGTGGGGCACCACGGCCGGCCCCTCCGCCAAGACCGGGCAGCCCTCGGATTACCAGCGGCGGGTCGCCATCATGCACGCCTATCTCCGCAACGAATCCCACCGCGTCGTGACCGACTCCCCCGAGGGGCCCGCGCGACACATGCTCCAGGTCGAGATCCGGCGCCAGCTCTGCTCCTGGGTGGTTCCGTTCAGCGCCGTGAAACTGGGCGACGGCACCTGGATCGTCAGCCAGGTCGACCTCACGGCCGCCGGCAATCCGGCCAAGCCGTGCGATCCCGGCGCCCGGACGGACACCACCAGTCAGGAGTGAGCGGCGGGGAACCTTCAGACCCCCCGGTTGTTATCTTACTCGGTCAGCTCGAGCAGGATTCCCGCGGTCGCCTTCGGATGCACGAAGGCGATCCGGCGGCCGCCGGCCCCATTCCGCGGGACCTCGTCGATGAGGCGATATCCTTTGGCACGGCAGGCGGCGAGCGCGGAGTCGAGATCGGCCACGCGGTAGCAGACGTGGTGAATGCCGGGACCTCGCCGGTCCAGAAATCTGGCGATGGGTCCATCGGGATCGCGCGGGGCGAGCAACTCGACTTCCGAGTCGCCGAAGGGCAGGGACACGATGGTGGCGCCGTCGGCAGTCTCGGCAGGATGCGGCTCGAGTCCGAGGACGTCCCGATAGAAAGCGATCGCCTCGGCGATGTCCGGCACGGCGATCCCGACATGAGCGATGCGGGGGAGATCCGCCAAGCGGCCCTCCAAACGAATGAGCGAAGCGTCAAACCTTAGGAGAATAACATCATGGCCGCGACCAACCATTCTACTGTCCACATTACCGACGCCTCGTTCGCGAGCGAGATCGAGCAGGCGAACGGGCTCGTTCTGGTGGACTTCTGGGCAACATGGTGCGGTCCCTGCCAGATTGTGGCGCCGATCCTGGATCAGCTCGCCGGCGAGTATGTCGGCCGAGCCAAAGTGACCAAGCTGGACGTGGACGCCAACCAGCGCACGGCCATGCGGTTCAACGTTCGCTCCATCCCCAGCATTCTGTTCTTCAAGAACGGGCAGCACGTGGACACCGTGATCGGCGCGGTGCCCAAGGCCACGCTCGAGGGGAAGATCAAGCAGCATCTGGCGTAGGCTGGGCGGCGGTGCAGCGGGGCGGCGGGGCGGCTCGCCCCGCTCACCGAAACCCGTGGGTGCGCTTGGCTGCCGCGCCGCCCCGCTGTCCTGCTGCCCCGCTCAAATGGCCACTCTCTACGTCGTCGCCACGCCGCTCGGCAACCTCAACGACCTCTCACCTCGCGCGGCGGAAGTGCTGCGACAGGCCTCGGTCGTCGCCGCCGAAGACACCCGGCGCACCAGGGGGCTGCTCAGCCATCTCGGCGCGTCACCCACACTCCTCAGCTTCCATGCCCATTCCGGCGAGCGCCGGGTGGACACCCTTCTCGACATACTGAAGGACGGGCGCGATCTCGCGCTGGTCACCGATGCCGGCACACCCGGCGTGAGCGACCCGGGCACCGACCTGGTGGCCGCCGCGTTGGAGGGGGGGTTCACTGTGGTGCCGATCCCGGGCCCGTCGGCGCCGGCGACGGCGCTGTCGGCCGCCGGACTCCCCGCCGACCGCTACCTTTTCCTGGGCTTCATTCCCCGAAAAGGCACCGAGCGCTCCCGACTATTGGCCCGTGCGGCGGCGGAGGAGTGGAGCGTCGTGTTCTTCGAGGCCCCGACGCGGCTGGTGGCCCTGCTGCAGGACCTCGCGGCGACCGCGGGCCCCGGACGTTTGGCCCTGGTGGCACGCGAACTCACCAAGCTGCACGAGGAGCTGCGCCGCGGGACACTCGCCGAGCTGGCGGATTATTATTCGGTGAATCCCCCCCGGGGGGAGCTCACCATCGTCGTAGAGGGAACCGGCACGCCAGCGGCGCCGCCGGACCGTACCGCCGACGCGGTGGAGGAGGCCACGGCCCTCCTGGCCGGGGGCCTTTCGCGACGCGAAGTGGCCCGCCGGATCACCGAGACCATGGGGATCTCGCGCAACGACGCCTACCGCCTGGTGATGGGATTGCCTTAGATGCTGCGTACCGCCGCCTTGGTCCTGTGGGGTCTGGTCGTCACTGGTTCGGCCACCGCACAGGGACCGGCCGCGGCGAGGTCCACCGGTGCGCTCATGACGGTGGGCCGGCTGCACTACGATGGGGGCGGCGACTGGTACGCCAACCCCTCGAGCCTTCCCAATCTCCTCGACGCGATCCGCACCCGCACCGGGCTGCGCGTGGCCGATGAGGAGCGGGTCGTCACCCTCCGCGACGACGACCTCTGGAACCTTCCCTACATCTATATGACGGGCCACGGGAACGTGCGCTGGAGCGACGACGATCTCGCCACTCTCCGCCGCTACCTGCGCCAGGGCGGGTTCCTGCACGCCGACGACAACTACGGGATGGACGCGTCGTTCCGGCGGGAGATCGCCCGGCTGTTTCCCGGCGACGAGCTGGTCGAGGTTCCCCTGGATCATCCCGTTTACCATCTCGTCTACGACTTTCCCAAGGGGATTCCCAAGATCCACGAGCACGACAAGAAGGCCGCGCAGGGGTTCGGAATATTTCTCGATCGCCGCCTCGTGGTCTTTTACTCCTACCAGACCGATCTGGGTGACGGCTGGGAGGATCCCGAGGTGCATCGTGACCCGGCCGAGCGGCGCGAGTCGGCGCTTCGCATGGGCGTCAATCTCTTCGCCTATGCCGTAGGGTTTGGCGAATGAACGGCCTCGCCACCAGCCGGGCGCTCCAACGTCTCTCGCGCCCCCTGCGGCTCCGGGCTCGCGCGGGGTGGCTGGCGCTCGGCCTGGGCGCTGCCGCGCTCACCCTTGGCGCGGCCGCCTGGACCGTTCGGCTCGGCTGGGTGAGAGCACCACAATGGGTCCTCCTGGCCTGGCTGCTGGCAGCTGCGGCCTTGGCGGCGGTGGCGTGGCTCGCCTGGGGCGCGCTGAGTGGACTCTCGCACTCCCAGGTCGCGCGGCGGCTCGAGGAGCTGGGCGCGTGGCGCCGGGGTACGCTCACGGCGCTTCTCGACCAGCCGGCACGGGGCACCAGCGACGCGCTCCTGACCCGGGCCGATGCCGAAGAGGCGATGGAGGTCGATCGCCGCGGTGATGCGGCCGCCGCGCCGCTGGCGCGTCCGGTCAGAATCGTGGGGCTCGGCGGCGCCGCAGTTCTCCTGGTCGGCCTCGTCGCCTTCGCCTCCGCGGGTCCGCAGCGCGGCACCGCTGCGGCGCTCTGGCATCCAGCCCGCGCATGGGGCGCCATGGTGGCGCCGGTGCGGATCGCCGCGGACCGGAGCCTGGTGGATCGGGGAGACTCGGTCGGATTCAGGGTCGAGGCGATCGGCCGCCGGTCGGCCACGCTGTGGCTGCGCGCGCCGGGAGAGGAGTGGCGGCCTCGCGCCGTGCGTCTCGACTCGCTGGGCGCGGCGGTGCTCTCCAGCGGTCCGCTGCTGAGCGATGTCTACGCCCGCGTCACCAGCGGCAGCCGCTCCTCTGATACGGTGCTGGTTTCCGTGCGACTGCCGGTGTTTCTGGGCTCACTCACCGTCACCGCGCACTATCCCGGCTACCTCGGTCTCGAGTCCGAGCCGGTGCCTACCGACGGTGACACGCTGCTCCTGCCAGCCGGAACCCGACTGGAAACCAAGGGGGAGGCCACGGCCCCGTTGGCGGCTGCCGCCTGGGAGATGGGCGACCGGAAGGAGACCCTGATGGTGAACGGAGGAGCATTTTCGGGGACCTTCGTGCCGCCCGGATCGGGCCAGTACCGGTTGGCCCTCTCGAGCGCCAACGGTGCGCCGCTGGCGGGCGATTCGGTTCACCTGCCCGTGCGCGTCGTGGCTGACAGCGCGCCGGCGGTCGAGATCCCGGTGCCGGGCGCCGATACGCTCGCGCCGCTCAGCCTCAAGGTGCCGCTGGTGGTGGACGTCCGGGACGACTACGGAATTACCGGGGTCGTCGTAGTGAGCCGCCGCATCAGTCGGCTCGGCGGGGTGGACTCCGCGGTTCGCGACACGCTCGTCATCCCGGAGCAGCGACCCGACCGGGCCATCCTCACGCACACGCTCGATCTCAACCGCCGCGGACTGCTGCCGGGCGACACGGTGCGGTACTACGCCGTGGCGGCCGACAACACCCCACAGCGACAGAGCGGCCGCTCGCGCGAGTTCGTGCTCCGGCTGCCGACGATGAGCGAGGTCCGGGCCGCCCAGCGGATCGCGACGAGCGACGTGAGCAGCCAGCTCGACTCCATCACGGCCGAGAGCCGGCGACTCGAGCGGCAGACCGAAGACCTGGCCCAGGAGCGCGCACGCGCCGGGTCGACCGAAGATCGGAGAGATGAGTCGCTCTCGTTCGAGCGGTCCAAGCGGGCCGAGGCCGTCGCGAAGGGCCAACAGGAACTGGTGCAGCAGGCCGAGCAGCTGAAGCAGGCGCTGGAGGCGCTGCGGCAGAGCGCGGAGGCGGCCGGTGTGGGAGACTCGGCGTGGCAACGACAGCTGGAGGAGATCCGGGAGCAACTCGACCGCGCGCTCTCGCCGGAGCTGCGTGAGCGTCTCGCCGAGCTCCAGCGCGCGCTTCAGAACCTCGACGCGGAGCAGGCCAAGGAAGCGCTGGAACGGCTGGCCGAGGCCCAGCGCGAGATGCGGGAAACGCTGGAGCGCAGCCGGGAGCTGTTCAAGCGCGCCGCGCTCGAGGGCGACCTGGCCAACCTGACCGAAGAATCCCGCGAGCTGTCCCGGGAGCAGCGTCAGTGGAACGAGCAGGTGCCGGTGGCCGACAGCTCGGCCGCGGCGGCGGCCGAACGGCAGCTGGCGGCGCGGGCCGACTCGCTGGCCAAGGGTCTGGAGCGCCTCGGCCAGCAGATGGAGAGTCAGCCGCAGCAGCAGCGGCTCGAGTCGGCGGCGCAACGGGCCGAACAGGCCACGGGTCAGATGCAGCAGGCGGCGCGGGCAGCCCAGCAGGGCCGTCGCGACCCGGCAAAGGAGCAGGGGCAAAAGGCGGCCCAATCGCTCCAACCGCTCGGAGATCAGCTCGAGCGCGAGCGGGAGCAGATGCAGCAGCAGTGGCGGCAGGAGATCGTTCAGGCCCTCGACCAGGCGCTGGCCGAGACCGGGCGCCTGGCGGAGCGCCAGCTCGGCGTGCAGGAGGCGCTCCGGAGCGGTGCGGAAGCCGGCGCATCGCTCCGCGCGGAGCAGGGCGCCATCGAGGAAGGCGTGAAGCGGCTGCTGGAACAGGTGCGGAAGACGGCCGGCAAGAACGCGCTGGTGCCGGCACAGATCGGCGGCGCGCTCGGCGGCGCGCAGCTACAGATGCAGAAGACGCGCGAAGCCATCGCGTCCGCGGTGCCGAACGTTCGCGAGGGCGTCGAGCAGGCCGGTGGCGCGGTGGACGCACTCAACGCCGCGGCGCACCAGCTCATTCGCGCGCGGGGTGAGGTCTCGGGCTCCGCCTCCGGCTCCGGCCTCGCCGAGGCGCTGGAGCGGATGGCGGAGCTGGCCAAGCAGCAGGGCGGCCTGGGGCAACAGGCGGCGGGCATGCTGCCGATGGCGGGCGCTGCGGGAATCCAGCAGGAGCTTCGGCGCCTGGCCAGCCAACAGCGCGCGCTGGCCGAGGAGCTGCAACGCATGAAGGGGCAGGGCAACATCCCCAGCGCCGGAGAGCTGGCGGAGGAGGCGAGCGAGCTGGCGCGTCGGCTGGAGAACGGGCGCCTCGACCGCCAGGTGGTCGAGCGCCAGGAGCGACTCTTCCGGCGGATGCTCGACGCCGGCCGAACGCTTCAGGGAAAGGAGGAGGACGAGCAGAAGGAGCGGCAAAGTACCACCGCCACCGGGGACAGCGTCCGGCTTCCGCCGGCGCTGCGCGCCAGGCTCACCGCCGACGACGGACGGCTGCGGGTGCCGACCTGGGACGAGCTGCAGCAGCTCTCGCCGGAGGAACGGCGGCTGGTGGTAGATTACTTCCGCCGCCTGTCCGAATCTCCCCCGAGGTAAGCGGATGTCACTCTCCCGTGTGATCAGCGTGTCCGGTTTCCTCGTTGCGCTCTGGGTCGCGCCTGTCGCCGTGCTGGCGCAGGGCCCGACGCTGTCACAGGCGTTCGAGCTGGAGCGCCGGGGGGACTACGAAGGGGCGGTGACCGCGTACCGGGGAATCCTGTCCCGGAGCCCGGGAGAGCTCTCCGCGCTGCTCGGGCTGGAGCGGGTGCTGCTGCCGCTCGACCGCAGCGCCGAGATCCTGCCCGACCTTCGCGCCGCGCTGGAGGCGAACCCGTCGAACGCGGCTCTCTACGGCGTGGCGTTGCGCGCCTGGGGAGCGGCGGACCAGCCGGACAGCATGCGAGCCGTGGCCGAGCGTTGGGCCCGGATCGCTCCTCGCGACGAGGCGCCCTACCGGGAATGGGGCGCGGCGGCGCTGGCATCCCGCCAGCGCGCCGGGGCGCTCGAGGCGTACCGTCTGGGCCGCGAGCGCCTCGGCCGCCCGGACGTGCTCGCGGCAGAGATGGCGCAGCTCGCGATTACCGAGGGCGACTACGCGACGGCGGCCCGGGAATGGCTCCCCGCGGTCCGCCGCCTCCCGGGGTATCGGGTCACAGCGGTCGCCACGCTGAGCCATGCGCCGGCCACCAAGCGGTCCGAGATCCTGCGCATCCTGTCGGCCGAAACCGACTTCACCGCCCGCCGCCTTGAATCGGAGCTGAGGGTCAGATGGGGCGATCCGCTCGGAGGACTCGCGGCGCTCGAGTCGGGACTGCCTCCCGGACGAGCGCAGGGTCTGGACGCCCTGCGGGGACTGGTGGACCAGCTCCGGATGCAACGAAGCCAGGATGCCTTGCGGGCGCAGGGCCGCGCCCTGGAGGCCATCGCCGCCCGACTCTCCGGCAACCAGGCGGCCCGCACCCGTCTGGAGGCCGCTCAAGCCTATTCCGCGGCCGGCGACCGCGATGCCGCGAGGCGGATGCTCGGCGGGCTGGCGGACGACCGGTCGGCTCCGGACGCGGTGTCGTCGGGGGCTGCGTCCGCCCTCCTCAGCGTGCTCATCGGCGAGGGAAAGCTGAGCGAAGCCGCCGGCCGGCTCCGCGAGCTCCGGTCGCAGCTGAGCGGCGAGGAGCATGCCGCGCTCGGCCGCGCGCTCGCCAGTGCCTACGTCAGCAAGGGCGAGCTCGACCGGGCCGACTCCGTCCTGGGCCGGGACAGCACCATCGATGGATTCGCCCTCGCCGGGCGGATCAGGCTCTACCGAGGTGACTTGAGGGGCGCGGTGGAGAGCTTCAGGGAGGCCGGCCCCTACGCGGGAGAGCGCGCCGAAGCGACCCGGCGAACGATGCTGCTCGCCCTGCTCCAGCCGATCGAGGCGGATACGCTCCGACCGCTCGGCGGGGCGCTGCTGCGCCTGGAGCAGGGCGACACCACCCAGGCGCTGGCGGAGCTCCAGTCGGTGGCGTCGGATCTGCCGCCGGCCAAGGGCGGCGCCGAGCTGCGGCTGCTGGCCGGCCGGCTGGCGGCCGCCAAAGGCGACCCCGACCTCGCCGAGCAGCTCTACCGCGCGGCGGCCTCCCGGGAGGCGCCGGCCACTGCGCCGGCGGCCGAGCTGGCGCTGGCTGAGCTCATGCTCGCCGGCCGCCGCGGTGCCGAAGCCGTCAAGCAGCTGGAGCACCTCATTCTCACCTATCCGGAGAGCGCGCTGGTGCCCCAGGCCCGACGCGCGCTCGACCAGGCGCGCGGCGCCGTTCCCGAGACATGAGACGCAGGGAGTTCGTGGGACGAACCTGCGCGGGACTACTCGCGCTGACCCCGGGCATCGTGCGTATTCCGGTGTGGAGCCGGGCGGCGCCGTGGCTCCTCGTGCCGATGGACGACGGCCAGTCGGATCATCTCAAGGCTTATGGCCTGGCGTTCAGGCTGCTGGAGCGCGGCGGAAAGGCGGAGTGGTTCCTGAATTATCGCGGCGGTGCCTTCCTGCTTCCGGCCGACGGCGCGACCAGCCGCGACGCCGCCCTGGCGGGCATCACCACCGAGCCGCTGGACGACGGCCGCCTGGTCGAGGTGCGCGGCGAGATCCAGAACGGGAACATGGACGCCGTGCCGCTGGAGAAGGCGCCGAAGGTGGCGGTGTACGCGCCGCCCAACGCCGCTCCATGGGACGACGCGGTGACGATGGCGCTCAACTACGCGGGCATCAAGTTCGAGAAGATCTGGGATCCGGAGGTGGTGGGAGAGGGGCTTCGGAGCTTCGACTGGCTGCACCTCCACCATGAGGACTTCACCGGCCAATACTCCAAGTTCTTCCTCAACTACGCCGGGGCGCCGTGGCTGATGGAGATGGTGCAGCAGAACCGGGCGATGGCGCGCTCCCTGGGCTACCCCTCGGTGCCCGCGGAGAAGCGCGCCGTGGCCCAGGCGATCAGCCAGTTCGTCGAGCGCGGCGGGTTCCTCTTCGCGATGTGCACCGCCACCGAGACCCTCGACCTGGCGCTGGCGTCGGACGGCGTGGACATCGCCGCGGCGTATGCCGACGGTTCGCCGATGGAGGCGAACGCGACGGCGGCGATGCGGTGGGAGCGGTCGCTCGCGTTCCAGGATGCCGAGCTGGAGCTGAGCCCCACAATGCCGGTGTACTCCGACATCGATGGACACCAGGTGAACTCGCCTGACCGGCGCCAGCCCCTGGGATCGTTCAGCCTGTTCAATTTCAGCGCCAAGATCGATCCGGTGGCGACCATGCTGGTGCAGAACCATCGCCAGGTGATTCCCGATTTCTACGGCCTCACGACCAGCTACACCCGCCGGAGGCTCAAACCGAAGGTGACCGTCCTGGCGGAGGAGACGGGGGCGCCGTGGGTGAAATACATCCATGGCGAGCGCGGGCAGGGGACCTGGACGTTCTTCGGCGGGCACGATCCGGAAGACCCCCAGCATCAGATCGGCGACGCGCCGACCGATCTGTCCCTGCACCCCCATTCGCCCGGCTATCGGTTGATCCTCAACAACGTGCTGTTCCCGGCCGCGAAGAAGAAAGAGCTTAAGACTTGAGCGAGCGCATTGCCCCGGGCGTCCGGGCGTTCCTCGCGGGCGAGATCGCGGCCGCGGGGGGACGCGAGGTGTCGTTCGTCGCGCAGGTGGATCGCGACGGCGTCGTCACGGCGGCGCGGGTGGTGGCCCGCGGCACCGTGGACATGGTGCTCGCCCTCCCGGGCACCGCCTGCCGCGGCGAGATGCTGCTGCACAATCACCCGAGTGGGCACCTCTCTCCCTCGCCCGCCGACCTCAACGTCGCCGCCCGGCTGCACGATGGCGGCATCGGCTTCGGCATCATCGACAACGGGGCCACCGACATCTACGTGGTCGTCGAGGTGCCCCGCGACCGCCCCACCGTCCGGATCGATCCCTTCGACGTGATCGACGCCCTGGGTGAGCGCGGGCCGATCGCGGAGCACATGGGGCAGTACGAGGACCGCCGCAGCCAGCGCGACATGGCGGCCTACATCGCGGACGGCTACAACGACGGCGGCGTGCAGCTGATGGAGGCGGGTACCGGGGTCGGAAAGTCCTTCGCGTACCTGGTGCCCGCACTTGCCTGGGCGCGCACCAACCAGGAGCGCACGGTCGTCAGCACCAACACGATCAACCTGCAGGAGCAGCTGGTCGGCAAGGATCTGCCGTTGCTGCGCGAGGCGCTCACCACCGGGGACTACACGCCGAGCTTCGCGCTGCTCAAGGGGTGGCGGAACTATCTCTGCCTCTCGCGGCTGCACCAGGCGGTCGGGGCGCAGCGCACCCTCCTGGAGGGCGACAAGCTCGACGAGCTGGTCGGCCTGTCCGAGTGGGCCGGCCACACGCTGGACGGCACGCTCAGCGATCTGCCGGTGACCCCGACGCCCGAGGTCTGGGACGAGGTGAGCGCGGAGGCCGATCTCTGTCCCCGTCTGAAGTGTCCGCAGTTCGATCGCTGCTTCCTGTTCCGCGCCCGCCGCCGCGCCGCCGAGGCGGACGTCGTCGTGGTGAATCACCACCTGCTGGCCGCCGATCTCTCGGTGCGCCGGGCCCAGGACAACTGGGAGGAAGCCGCGGTACTGCCGCCGTACAAGCGCCTGGTGCTGGACGAGGCCCATCATCTCGAGGAGGTCGCCGCCGGTCACCTCGGCGTGCAGGTGACCAGCCGGTCGGTGCGGCGGCTCCTGTCGCGCTTCGAGCGGAACGGGCGAGGGTTGGCACCCACGCTCTCGCACGAGCTGGCGGCGCGGAGCGATCCGCCCAGCCGGGAGAGCCTCGAGATCCTGCGGCAGCGGCTGTATCCCGCGCTGACTGACGCCCGGCGCGCGAGCGAGGCGATGTTCCACCGCCTGTACGAGCGGCTGGCGGAGGCGCCGGCGGGACAACTCCGGCTGAGCGACGACTTCGCGGTGGACCAGATCTGGGACGAGGGCCTGGCATTGGACCTCGATGCGACCCTGACCGCCTTCCGCGCCCTGCGCGAGAGCGTGGAGACGATCGCCGACCGACTGTCGCAGGCCGATGACACCGAGCGCCGGGGCCAGCTCCTGCTCGAGCTGCGTGGCGCGCTGCGGCGGCTCGAGGCGGTGTCGGACGGCCTCAACCGGACGCTCCGGCCGGCGGGCGGCGGTCCCCCGACGGTACGCTGGATGGAGCGGACGACCCGAGGGCAGAATGTCCAGCTCTCCGCCGTGCCCCTGGATCTCGCCCCGTTGCTGCGCGAGCTGTTGTTCGACCGCCTGGAGACGGTGGTGCTCACCAGCGCGACGCTGGCCGCGAGCGGTGATTTCGAGTTTCTGGAGGGCCGGCTGGGGCTCGGGGGGGAGGACTCGCCCGTCACCGAGCGCCAGATCTTCTCATCGCCCTTCGACTTCCCATCGCAATGCCTGTTCGGCGTCCCCACCGATCTGCCCGAGCCGCGGGAGGACGAGATCGGCCACGGCGCCGCCGTGGTCCAGATCGTCTCCGACCTGGCCTACGCTTCGGACGGCGGGATGTTCGTGCTCTTCACCAGTCACGCCTCACTGCGCCGCGCGGCCGCCGAGCTTCGGATGATGCTCGGAACCCGATGGCCGCTACTGGTGCAGGGTGAGGCCCCGCGCGACATCCTGCTGCGACGATTCCGCGAAGCGGAGAATGCCATTCTGCTCGGCACCGACTCGTTCTGGGAGGGGGTGGACGTACCGGGCCGCGCGCTCCGCGCCCTGGTGATCAACAAGCTACCTTTCAAGGTTCCCTCGGAACCGCTGACCGCCGCACGGCTGGAGCGGCTCGTAGAGGAGGGGCAGGACGGATTCTTCCATTACCTGCTCCCGCATGCCGCGCTCAAGCTGAAACAGGGGTTCGGCCGCCTGATCAGGAGCCGGAAGGACCTCGGCGTCGTCGTACTACTCGACAGCAGGGCGGTAACCAAGCGATATGGGCCGCTGCTGCTCGGCGGGTTGCCGCGGGCGGAACGGGTCGTCGGCACCTGGGCCCAGGTGCGCACCAAGTGTGAGGACTTCTTTGCCCGACACGGGATCGGAGCCATCGTTTGACCCCTCTGCGGCCGTCGAAGATCATCGGCATCGGCCGGAACTACGTCGCCCACGCGAAGGAGCTGGGCAACGAGATGCCGGCGGTACCCATCATCTTCTTCAAGCCTCCCAGCTCGCTGATCGGCGATGGTGACACGATCCGCTTGCCTGGCGTCTCCCAGAGAGTGGAGTTCGAGGCGGAGATCGGCGTGGTGATTGGTTCGAGGGCCCGGAATCTGGGGCCCGCGGAGGCGGTCCGCGCCATCGACGGGTATACCTGCGTGAACGACGTCACCTGCCGGGACCTCCAGAAGGTGGACGGCCAGTGGGGCCGCGCCAAGGGATTCGACACCTTCTGCCCCGTGGGTCCGAGGGTGGCGCAGGGCCTCGACTGGCGCAACCTGGAGATCATCTGCCGGGTCAACGGCGTCGAGCGCCAGCGCGCGCGGGCCACCGACATGCACTTTCCGATTCCCGATCTGGTCTCGTTCCTGAGCGGGATCATGACCCTCGAGCCCGGCGATCTCATCGCCACCGGCACGCCGGCGGGCACCGCCCCGCTCCAGGACGGCGATCGGGTGGACATCGAGATACCCGGTGTCGGGGTGCTCTCCAATCCAGTGAAGGGCGATCGCCAATGATCGAGATCAGCGCACGGGTGAAGTCATTGCCGGGGTATCCCCTGGCCGAGATTCCCAGCATCAAGCGACGGCTCATCGAGTCGGGGATGGATGTGATCGATCTCGGCGCGGGCGACAACGACACGCCGCCCCCGGCCATCGCGGTGAGCACGATGACCGAGGCGCTGGCCGATCCGGCGTACAGCAAGTACGGCTTCCAGCAGGGGCTGCCGGCGTTCCGTCAGGCCGCGAGCCGGTGGATCGAGCGCCGCTTCGGCAAGCGGTTCGATCCGGTCACCGAGATCCTTCCCCTGATCGGATCGAAGGACGGGCTGGCGCACCTGCCGTTCGCGGTGGTAAATCCGGGCGACGCCACCATCGTGCCGGAGCCGGGATACCAGGCTTATCTCGGGGGCTCGCTGCTCGCGGGGGCGGAGCCGTACATCGCGGCGCTGCGGCCGGAGAACGGTTTTCTGCTGGATCTCGACAAGGTGCCCGAGGCAGTGCTCCGACGGGCCAAGCTGGTGTTCGTCAACTACCCGAACAACCCGACCGCCGCCGTGGCGACGCCGGAGTACCTGGAGCGGACGGTCGCCACTTGCCGGCGGCACGGCATCCTCCTGGCGTACGACAACGCCTATTGCGACCTCACCTTCGACGACTACCGCGCGCCCAGCATCTTCGAGATTCCGGGCGCGGCGGACGTCGCGCTGGAGTTCTTTTCCTTGTCCAAGAGCTTCTCCATGACCGGGTGGCGCCTCGGCTTCGCCGCCGGACGCGCGGAGCTCATCGGGGCGCTCACCAGGGTGAAGTCGTACACCGACACCGGGCCGTTTCTCGCGGTGCAGAAGGCGGGCGCGGCGGTGCTCGACCGGGCCGACGAGGTAGTCGCACCGATCCGCGAGGAGTTGAGGCGGCGGAGGGACACCGCCGTGTCGGCGCTGCGCGCCGCCGGATTCGCGCTGGAGTCGCCCAAGGCGGCGATGTACCTGTGGGTGGCGCTCCCGGCCGGGGTACCGTCCGCGGTGTTCGCGCGCCAGACTCTGGAAGAGACCGGCGCGCTGGTGTTGCCGGGGAGCGCGTTCGGTCCCGCGGGCGAAGGCTTCTTTCGAATCGCCCTCACCGTGGGTGCCGATCGGCTGAAGGAAGCGGCCGTCCGGCTGGGGCGCAGCCTCGAAGCTGTCCGCCGAGGAGAGCTTGCGACCACCCCCTGACCTGGATCGCCTTCGCCGCGGGGGGTGGCCCTGGCCAGCGATCGCGGTCAGCGCGGCGGTGCACCTTGCGCTCGTGGTCTTCGGGTCGATCGAGGGAAGGCTGCCGGAGGTTCCGAGGCGGCCGCATCAGCTCGTGGTGCTGGCACCGCCTGCGGAGGGTCTGCGCGAGGCGCCGATGCGGTACGAACAGGGCGGTGGGGCAGCGGGGCAGCGGGGCAGCGGGGCGGTGCCGACGCCGGCACCACCCCGGCCTCGGCCGGAGACCCCGGTGGTGGTGCCGGAGACCCGGGAGCCGGAGACGGAGCGGTCGGACACCGGGGCCGCGCCGGATCCCGCTCCCCGCCAGCCGGTCGCCATCGGACGGATCGGCCCCGGGCTCGCGGAGGGCCGCCTCTGGGTCCGGCCACTGCCGCTCCCGCCCAAGGAGCTGGCGGAGCGTCTGACGCAGCAGCGACACGCGGAGCTGGTGGACAGCGCGGTGACGGCGATCGTGCAGGCCTACCTCGATTCCATCGCGGCCGACCCCTCGTCGCGGGAGGGCGGCGCTGCCGGATTGGACCACCAACGTCGCGGGAACCAAGTTCGGGCTCGACTCCTCCAACATCTACATCGCCGGGCTCAAGATTCCGGCGGCGGTCCTGGCGCTGCTCCCGATCCCAGGGGGCAACATCGATCAGAACCGGGCCTATAATCATCTGATGGGCATGCGCGCCGACCTCCAGTACGCCGCGCAGCGCGCGCAGAATCTTCAGGACTTCAAGGACATGATCCGGGACATGCGGCTGCGGAAGGAGCGGGAAGAGGAATTCAAGCGGAACCAGCGCACCGCGCCGCCGCCCGAGGAGCCACCTACCCCGTGAGCAGATGAAGCTGGTGGACACCGAGGAGACCGTCGTGCTGGTGACCGGCGCGTCCCTCACGGCCGAGGAGCGGGACCGTCCGCTCGCCTACCTCTTGAAGGCGGAGATCGACCGTCGCGGGGCCGGACACGCCTACCGGCGGGCCGTCGTCGTCGCGGACATGTGGTACCTGGAGAACCGGATCTTCCACTTGAACCCCACGGTGGCGATCGGCGGCCCGGGTGCCAACGGCGTTGCTCAGGAATTCTCGGAGATTCTTCCGACGGTGTACAGCAACGAGGAGCGGGTCTTCATCCAGGCCGACTTCGAGGGCGACTTGAAGCGGGCGGCACTCTGGGGCGCCGACGCCGCCGCCACGGCGGAGGCGGTCAACGTGTTCGCGACCCAGGGCATGCTCGACGACCTGCTGGGCCGGATCTGGAGGTTTCGCTCGGGAGTGTTTGTCTAAGCGAGGCAGCGGGGCAGCGGGGCAGTGGGGCAGCACACGGTTCTCATAGGCCCAGCAGGTCCGCGAGCGCTCGGTCCACCACCTCCGACGTCTTTCCGTCTATGATCTTACGGAGCAGGTCCACCGCCTCAAGCGGCAGGCTCTGGGGGTGTACGCGGTCCCGCTCGTAGCGCACGATGTGCCCCAGCGGGATCGGGGCTACGCGGGGCTCGTCCTCGTCCTCCTCGTCCTCCTCCTCATCC
Organism: uncultured Gemmatimonadales bacterium; assembly: GCA_963826065.1. Classification (GTDB taxonomy): domain Bacteria; phylum Gemmatimonadota; class Gemmatimonadetes; order Gemmatimonadales; family GWC2-71-9; genus CAVVWJ01. The sequence continues at coordinate 243,268 of CAWGVP010000002.1, read as the reverse complement.
GATTCCTCCACCGAAGCCTCGTAGGACGAACCAGGTACACTGGCCGCCCAGGGCTCCTCCGGCTCGTCCTCCTCCTCGTCGGGCAACGGGACCATCGCGTAGAGCTGGCATTGCACCCCTGGGGGAGCCGCGCGCGCCACCAGCACCACCTGCACCGGCTCGTCGAAGATGCCGTACTCGTCGATCTGCGCCCACGCCTCGGGCGGCATCACCGACCGCGCCACCAGGCGGCCGTTCCGGTAGCTCCCCATGCAGACCATGCCATCGGGTATCCGCTGGTCATCGACCAGTCCAACGGTGAGCTGCACCGGATTCTCGGTCGCGGCGATGGCCGCCGGGGTCGGCTCTCCGCCGTTGGATTCCGGCTCGATCGGTTCTGTCGGTTCGCTCGTCATGCAGAATCAGTAGGATGATCGCGGGCGAGTGGCAAGCCGTGTCGGCTCAATCGGGCCGCAGGATCTCGCCGTCGTCACTGAACCGGGCCGCCGATTGCCCGAAGTCCTCCAGCGAGAGCGATCGGATGAGATCGAGCGCCGCGCGGCTGGAATCGGGCGCCGGTCCCTGCCGAGGCACCTGGATCATCGGGACGAACCGCGCCCGGCGCCATGCGAGATCGGGACCGGCCTCGAGCCGGAGCACGCCCGTGAGGCCCAGCGGGCCGGTCAGGTTGAAGCCTCGGTATGTCAGGAAATTCCCCAGCGAGTACGCGATGGGCTTGCCGCGGTAGAACTCGATGCCCCGGAGCACGTGCGGTCCGTGCCCCACGACCGCATCCGCGCCGGCGTCGATCACGGCACGGGCCCAGGCGCGAAGCTCGCCTCGCGGCTCGCGCCCGAGCGACTCGGCGACCTCGGGAACGTGGAGCGCCCGAGCGCCTTCGGCGCCACCGTGGAAGGTGACGATCAGGAGATCGACCAGGCCCCGGACCGAATCCACCACGGCGGCGCTCCTGGGTATGTCGAGCAGATCGTAGGCGTGGGAGTACGTGGCGAACCCGAGGAGGCCCACGATCGTGAGGCTGTCCCCTCGCCGTACCGTGTCCATCGCGATACTGCCGAGCGGCCCGTAGCTGTGGAGGCCGAGCGAGTCGAGAATCCGCTCGGTCTCCGCCCGCGCGCCGGCCCCGAAATCGTTCGCATGGTTGTTGGCGAGGTTCAGGTGGGTGAATCCACCCTCCGCGAGTCGCGGAGCGAGCGCCGTCGGCGTGAGGAAGGCGTAGCACAGGCGCGGGGCCTCGGGGCGGCGGGACCGCGGGGCAGTGCGCTTCGGCGGTGGGGCGGGCGGGGGCGGTTCGGTGTCGGCCAGGGTGACGTGTCTACCCTCGGGGCCGCACTTGTACGTGGTACCGCTGTCGCCCAGCACGCCCTCGAAGTTGCCGACCACCAGGTCACCGCGCAGCGCCTCGCGGGACGCGTCGAAGCAGCCCACGCCCCTCATCCGGAGGCAGCCCGGCGGGTATTGTGAGTGTCCCGAGGTTGATGTCTCCGGTGAAGGCAAGGGTGACGGATCCGGTGACCCTGGCGGGTGGCGTCGGCTCGATCGGCGCGCGAGCCGGAGCGGGAGGGGCGGGGGGCGGCGGAGGTGTCGTATCCGGCGTGGGAACCGGGGCCGGAGGTGGGGGCGCCTTGGCACAGGCCGCCGCCGCTGCGACGAGCAGGATGAGACCCCTCCGGCGAATCACCCGGTGGACGGCTCTCAGCTCTCCAGCCCTGCGACCTGCCGCATGCGCGCGAGACTCTGCTCCTGACCGACCACCTCGAGCAGCTCGTTCACCGGTTCGGAGACGGTGGATCCGGTGAGGGCGACCCGGATCGGCTGCATCGCATCGCCCAGCTTGAGACCGTGGGCCTCCGCCATGGCCTTGAGGGACTCGAGCAGCCGGTCCGCGGTCCAGGCTCCGTTCCGCAGCGGCTCGAGGGCGTCCACCGCCAGCTTCAGGTTGGTCGAGAAGGCCGACCCCATCTTCCCGATCAACGCGAGGCCCTTCTCGTCGAGCTGCGAGCGTGACGGGTCGAGCCGCACCGCCACCCGGTCCGCGACCTGGAGAATGGTCCGGGACCGGGCCTTGACCGAATCGATGAGAGGCCGAAGGTCGCGGGTTCCGGTAGCCACCCCCATCTGCTCCAGCCGCGTCCGCACTGGCCCGACCAGCTCCTCAGAGGGCAGGGAGCTCAGATACTGCCCGTTCATCCACTCCAGCTTGGTGGTGTCGAAGACGGCAGCCTTCTTCTGAATCCCCTCGAGGGTGAAGAGACCGATCATCTCCTCCTCGCTGAGGATCTCCCGATCGCCTCCGGGGGACCAACCCAGCAGCGCCAGGAAGTTCCGCATCGCGGGGGCCAGGATTCCCTGGCCCTGGTAGTCGCCGACGGCGGTCGCCCCGTGCCGTTTCGACAGCTTCTTGCCGTCTGGCCCCAGGATCATGGGAACGTGGGCGAAGACGGGGATGGGGTGCCCCAGCGCGCGGTACAAGGCGATCTGCTTCGGGGTGTTGGAGATGTGATCGTCGCCCCGAATGACGTGGGTGATGCTCATCGCGATGTCATCACTCACCACCGCCATGTTGTAGATGGCGGAGTCGTCGCTCCGGAGGATCACGAAGTCGTCGAGGTCGCGGCCCTGGAAGCTGATGGCTCCGTGCACCGCGTCGTCCCAGGCGATCTCCTCGTCGTTGACCAGGAACCGGATGGTGGATGGAGCTCCCGCGGCCCGGCGGCGATCCACCTCTTCGGGCGGCAGCCGGTAACATCGCCGGTCGTAGCGGAAGGTCTGGCCGACGGCTTCCGCCGCCTTGCGCTGGGCCTCCAGCTCCTCCCGGGTGCAGAAGCAGCGGTAAGCCTTGCCCTCCGCCACGAGACGCTCGGCGTCGGCCTGATGACGGGGCCCATACTCGCCCTGGAAGAAGGGGCCCTCGTCCCACCGGATGCCGAGCCATCCGAGACCGTCGAGAATGACCTTGGTGTGCGCCTCGGTGCTGCGCTCACGGTCGGTGTCCTCGATCCGGAGGATCAGGGTGCCGCCGGTATGGCGCGCGAAGAGCCAGTTGAACAGCGCGGTGCGGGCGCCGCCCACGTGAAGGTAGCCGGTAGGCGACGGGGCGAAACGGACTCGGGGATTTGCCATGGGATCCAGCGGAGCGGGAGGGATTCGAACCCTCGATAGAGGTTGACCCCCTATGCCGGTTTAGCAAACCGGTGCCTTCAGCCACTCGGCCACCACTCCAGCGCTTTCAACGAGAACAACTTAACCCATCACCCCCGCCGCTCGGAACCCCCGCACTGATGCCGATTTCTCAGACACTTTATTCGCGCCTGTGAGATGACACGCTGCAGCCATTCGCTGGAAACCGAGACGGCCGATGTAACGCTGCTGGCGCTCGCTCCCGCGGTCGGCCGCTCGCTAGCGGCGCTTACTGAAGCCTCTGGTAGGAGATCAGGTTCCGGGAGCTTGTCGCGAGAGCGATGGTCAGTACTAGCGTCGGTAGGAATACCCTTCGCCTGCTCGACGGCCTGCGTGACGATCAAGCTCGCCATGAGGAGCGCATTCAACTCGCGTCTTGCCATGTCCCACGCTCTAGGTAATAAAAAGCCGCCTCTAGGCGGCATCCGAATGGCCCTACCTTAAAATTTCATGGTGTTCCCCAGTTAACGCTAGTGCTTCAAGCCGTCTCCGCTCGATGCACCACGGCCCTCCGCACCGCCTCGGCTTCCCGATCCGTCGCCCCGCTCAGGCTCGCATCCATCACCTTGGCGTCGCCGGCAAAGAACGCCTCGGGGGCGTGCCGCGCATACCGGAGCGTCATGGCCGGCGTGGCGTGGCCGAGAATCTTCTGGAGCCGGGGCAGGGGAAGCCCCGCCTGGACCCAGTGGACGCCGAACGTGTGGCGGAGATCATGGACCCGCACGTCGTGCAGCTCGGCCGCCTCGCAGCCCTTCCCCAACACCTTCTGCGCCTGCCCGTAGGTGAACGGGTAGGGAAACACTGGATCGGCCGGGCCACCAGGATAGGCCACCCGGTGGGCGGCAAGGACCTGGACCAGCGAATCGGGAACCGGCACGTCGCGGGCGGAGCAGGAAGTCTTGAGCCGCCGCGTCCGGTTCTGGACGGTTAGCCGCCGTTCGGCGAGTCGCACGTCACCCCAGCGGAGGGCGGCCGTGCCCTTCTTCCCGACCACCTCCCCGAGCCGGAGGCCGGTATAGGACATGAGCGCGTAGAACGGCCGCCAGGAGGCCGGGACGGCCCCCAGGAGCGCCCGTAGCTCATCGGCCGATAGCCACCGCTCCCGGCCCGCGGATTCCTCCTCATGCCGGTAGCGGGGGCGGGTTCATGATGAAGGATTCTTCAGCAGGACCTCACCATAGTTTCCGAGCCTCCGATGCACAATACACGTGCCTGAGCATCAGGCAGCAGCTGGCGTGACTCGCTCGCCGGCTACGTGGTCCCTTGGAGCGCCGCTTCCAGAAGGAAGAAGGCCGCAATGAGATACCGTTCACTACTACCGGGTGCCCTGGCGCTCAGCACGGCCTGGGTCGCGGCGTGCGGTGATAGTTCAACCGAGCCGACCCAGCCGGCGGAGCCAGCGCCGAGCGGGGCCGAATCGGCAGTTGCCGGCAACACCTGGATCACACGGGCAAACCTGCCCACCCCCCGGCACAGCCTCGCCCTGGCCACGGTCACCAACGCCGCTGGGGAATCGATCGTCTACGCGATAGGCGGCGCGACCGATGTGTACCCGATCACGGTGCTGCGCAAGGTCACGGCCTACAATGTCGCCACCAACACCTGGACCGATCGGCGGCCGCTGCCCGTTCCGCTGGCCTGGTCCAACGGCGCCGGCGTGATCAACGGGAAGATCTACATCTCCGGCGGGTTCTCAGAGACCGGGGACGCTCCCCCCACCAGGGCGCTCTACGTGTACGATCCCGGCACCAATACCTGGACCCGGAAGCGCGACCTCCCGGCGATCGGCGGTCCAAGTCATGACTGGACGGTCGGTAGCTACGGTGTGACCGGCGTGATCCAGAACAAGCTCTACGTAGTCACATTTTGCTCCACGCTATACTACTCTGAATATGGCTGTGTAGGCGACCTTACCGGTCCACGGTTGTTCCGCTACAACCCGGTCACCGACCGGTGGGTCACTCTCGCTCCGCCGTTTCCCCGTGCGACAATGAACGACTCCGAGGTGGGCACACTCGCGGGTGGGGTCATCGGGGGAAAGATCTACGTAATGGGAGGAGACTTCAGGAATAACGGACGGTTCTCCGTCTATGATCCTGCAACCAACCGGTGGACGCCCAAGACCCCACTGGAACTGGCACGCGACGGTGTAGCGACGGCCGTGCTGGGTAACAAGCTGTACGTGATGGGCGGCTCTCGGATCCGAAATAATCTGGACGAGATACTGGATATCACCATAGTGTACGACCCGGTGACCAACCTCTGGACCCGGCGCGCCTCGCTGCCGAGCCCTCGCACCTATATGGCGGGAACCACGGTACTGCGCGGGGGCAAGCCGCGGATCGAGGTGGTGGGCGGCTGGTCAGCGCCCCGTAATAACCTGCAGTACATTCCGTAAGCGCCGTTGCCTGGGTATCAAGGCGCCGCCGGGTGCATTCATTCGGCGGCGCCAACATTGCCGGGATAGGGACCTGAGACCATGAAGGTCGGCGCATTTGGAGCGGCTCTGCTTACGCTGCTCCCTCCCGGCGGCGCAATCTGCAGAACCCGCCCGAAACCTGTTGGTGGCGATTTGGTGGCCCTGTTCTCAACCACCGCCCCATGTACGGGACCGGGAACAATACACTCGTCGCGAAGGTGGCGAGGCCAACCGTCGTGGGAGGCAACACTTAGGGGTCGGGCCTGGTTCGCAAGATTCGCGAGGCAGACGCGGGCTATTTGACTCTTAATCACTAGGCTGCAGGTTCGATTCCTACGCGGCGCACTCAGCATGACGGCCTGGCGAAAGTGAGGCCGTTTTCTCATTGCCTCACGGCGTATAACCGCTTGCTGTCGTTGGGTACGTCTGTACTTCCCACACGGTGACACCAGCCCACCGCGAGAAGGCGCGCGCCCTACCCTTGACCACGACCCGAACGATCGCCTGGCCGATCGTGAGGAGTTCTTCACCGCGCATTCACAGCCCCTTGGGGCCTCCCGGTGCATTCTCCTGCACCGGCCCTCGCTTCTACTCCCGCTCGGCCGGGTCTTCCCACTGCGGCTTCGCCCGCGAGGATTTATGAGGCATCCATCTCTGCTCACCGGATTGGCGTTCGGCTCGATCGCGCTCGCCGCCTGCGGTGAGAATACGACCGAGCCCACTCCGGTCGCCGACCCCTTGACGACAACGGAACTCGCGGTCGCCGGCAATACCTGGCTCACCCGGGCGAACATTGCCTGCCGACCGGACCAGGCTCGCCGCCGCCACGATTACGAACGCCGCGGGGCAGTCCATCGTTTACGCCATCGGCGGGCTCACGCCCACGGGAAAGCCGTCCGACAAGGTGACGGCCTATAACGTCGCGACTAATACCTGGACCTTCCGCCGCACGCTCCCCGAGCCGCTGGCCGAAACGAACGGCGCCGGGGTGATCGATGGAAAGATCTACGTCTCCGGAGGATACTCGGACCCTGACTTCCCCACCTCGGCGCTCTACATGTACGATCCCGCCAGAAACGCCTGGACCGAGAAGTCCGGCATCCCAACGGTCACGGTGAACGGAGAGAAGCAATATGGTCTGGGACTGGGCGTGACGGGTGTGATCGGTGGCAGGCTCTACGTCGTCAGCGGGTGTTTCATGGCCTGGGAACCGTGGGGCTATTACGAGGAGTGCAATCCCCTGTTCTTCCGGTATAATCCGGTGACGGACCGGTGGACCACGCTCCCCCGTCCCTTTGCGGGTGAAGGTGTAGGTTCGCCGTATGCGGGCGGCGTCATCGGTGGGAAGTTCTACCTGATGGCCGGATCCTGGTATACACGTGAAGGACGGCTCGCCGTCTATGATCCCGCCACGAACCGGTGGACGGCGAAGACCCCACTTGGCCTGGAGCGTCCCGGGGCGGCGACGGCGGTACTGGAAGGCAAGCTCTACGTGATGGGGGGCGAGCGGTACAACGCCGCGCGCGAGGCTTTTGAGACGCTCGACATCACCATCGTGTACGATCCGGCCACGGACAGGTGGACCCGCCGGGCGCCACTGCCGAGTGCGCGCAGCGACATCGCAGCCAGCCGCGTGTTCCTGGGCGGCCAGCCGCGAATCGAAGTGGTCGGCGGGAGGCGTCCGGGCAACAATGTGCAGTACGTTCCATAGCGTGCGCATCCCGGCTGTGCGGTTCACAGCCACGGGCACTAGAATGGCCACTCGGCGGAGTTCGTCAGTGGCCATTTTCGGAGAGAAGCGCTTGCCACAATAATTGTTGCAATTCGGCGATTCCGTCCAAGGCCAGCCGTTTGGCCGCGTCGAACCTGTCGGCTCATGCGCGGGCTAGGCGGCGCTCAGCGACGTGACGCCCAGTAGGCGTCCGCTTCGGCTTCGAGCTTGTCTAACCGGGTGTAATAGTCCGGAAACTCCTTGAGATGCGCCCAGGCAATCTTTCCCGTGAGGCTGAGATCATCGTTCGTCACATCTGTCTCCGGGTCCCGCGCCCCATGCTCCAACTCTACTTCAAGGCCGCGCCGGAATTGTTGCAGGTCGACCTTCCTCCAATCCATGCCAAGTGACGTGCCAACTCGCTGGGCCTCGTCGGAATCAACCCTACGTTTGCTGTCCATGAAGCACCTCGTTCCTCATTGATCCACTGCGAACATCCCCGGTGAGATGAAAGCCGTGCGTCCGCCTAACTGGTATTAGACTGCGAGCCTAACCTAAACCTCCCTTACTCCCCGTCCCGACATCTCCCAAATCCTGTTACACGAATTCTGCCAGCAAGGCACCGCTCAAACATTAAGTGCGGGACGGTGGTATACAAGTATGATTGGCTCCCGACCCTGAAGCGGCTCGCGCTGTCGAAGATCAGGATTCACGATCTTAGGCACGGCGTCGCGACGCCCGAGCTCGAAGCCGGGCTACCGCTCAAGTTCGTGGCGGCAATCTTGGGGCACTCGTCTATGTCGATCACGGCCGACATGAAGCAGATCGTAGACGAGTGTTACGGCGGGAAGAGCGGCGCCTCCGCGACCGCTCAACGTGCTTCGGCGTTCGCCTCGGGGTGACTGTCCCGCCGGAGGCTGAAGCCCACGCCGCGAATCGTGCTCAGCAGCTGCTCCCTGGCTACCTCCGACAGCTTCCGGCGCAGGTTGCCACGTGGACGTCCACCACGTTGCTCTCCGGGTCGAAGTGCATGTCCCATACTTTCTCCAGGAGCGTGGTCCGGCGGACGACTTCCTCGGGGTAGAGCAGGAAATACTCCAGCAGCTGGAATTCCTTCGGCGTGAGATCGAGCTTCCGATCGTTGATCGTGGCCGCGTGGCGGAGCCGGTCGAGCGTGATTGGCCCGTAGCGCAAGACTTCGAGCCGCTCGGCTCCCCCACGGCGCTGCAGGGCACGAATGCGCGCCAGCAGCTCATCAAACTGAAATGGCTTGGGCAGGTAATCGTCGGCGCCGGCGTCGAGGCCTCGCACCACGTCCTCGACCGCATCCCGCGAGGTGAGCATCAGGATGGGCGTATTCCGGCCCCTCCCGCCGGAGCTTCCGAGTCAGCTTCGGAGCCTGGGCGTGCGGGGACCGCTTGAGCAGTCTTTCACCCTGGATTCGGTGCGGCGGACGATACGCCCCACGTACTGGAAAGAACCTGGAAGCCGTTCTTCTTCGGCAGCACGATGTCGAGCAGGAAGCACCGCGTGGGACTCGTGCCGAGCTCCCGGGCAGGGCGCACTCATTGGTGGCGTCGTGACGGGGCTCGGCTTGGCTTTTCTGGCCGACGGCCTGTGCAGTAGCTCGGACACTTCGGACGATTGTGGAGGCGCCCTCACTGGTGGCTTCCTGGTCGGCGGCGTGCTTGGCGGCCTGGCCGGTGCCTTGGTGGGGGGCAGTTTCCGAAGGCGGAGGATCCTTTACCCCCGCGCTGATCCTCCCGCGCTGCTCCCTCGACCTGCAGTGCTGGCCCTCACAGCCACGCATACCGGCGAGGGCCACTCTCCCGGTAGACAGGTGATCCGCTAGCTGGCCACGGCTCCGGCATCGCGTTCATCAGCCAGCCGAAATTGACGCCCTCCAACCTCCTTGACTCGCGATAGGTCGATGCGGCTAGACTAAGCGGCATGCCCTCAACCGATCGTCAACGCTGGGCACGAGCGTCCCGGATCTCGCCTGGAAACACCCGGGGATGCCAACCGAGTGGACCCGAGTGCTCGACGTGATGCCAGCCGACATGATTAACCCGCTGCCAGCGGGGTACGCGCTGCTCGATGTCCGGAAGGATCGGCCGCTCCGGGCATGGGCATCACATCTGGAGTTCCGAGACTGAGCCGAAAGAATCTGCCGCTCCCCGTCCGCCCTTCGGTGCGGCCGGGGCGGACGACGCGCGGACGCTGGTAGACATGCGGTGCGTCCGCGGTCTTAGCGTGCTTGGTAGCCGTACTTTGCCGGCGATGCGGACGGTGCGGACGGTGACCTGCTTCTGTTAATCTAGAAAGGGGAAAGAGAGAGAGACCACCTCAGTCACTTTCTCAGACAGTCAGAGCGGGTAAGGGCCGGATCCAGGCGGACACGAGGGGGTAGGGCAAGGGGCAGCGCGAGACGGAGACGGACAGGGAGGGAACGAGCCGGAAAGTGGGCGATGCGTTTAGCAAACCGGTGCCTTCAGCCACTCGGCCACCACTCCAGCGAGGGTGGAAAATGGCCATGCCAACATTGTTAGGCAAGGGTTAACACGGCGCAATTGACGTAGATCAAGCCGGTCCTGAAGACATATTCTCAAACCCCGGGCCGGCAACCGCAGCGGCATAGGTGTCTCACGATGGTGCCATCCCCAGCGGGCCGCCCGCATGCCGACCACAGCAGTAGGCGACCCGGACGGCCGTAGGGCTACCAGCAGGCTGTGGGCCCGGTACAGGTCTTCATCGCGGCCAGGCGCTTGGCCAACCGCTGCCGGACGGTCGCATATGCCGGATCGGCATGCCGGCTCGCAACCTGGGCCGAGTCCTTGGCGAGGTCGTAGAACTCCCGGTCGCCGTTGGCGTATTCGGTGTAGACGTACTTCGCTTTCCTGATGGACCAGAAGATGCTTGCCTCCCCGCCGAGTGGGCTGTCTTCCACCAGCACATGACGGGGAGTCGCCCAGGCGGTTTGCCCTTGGAGCAGCGGCCAGAGGCTGCGCCCATCCATGGTGCGGCGGGCGCTCGCTCCTCCCGTCGCGACGATGGTGGGCGCCAGGTCGATATTGGCGACGGGGGCCCCGACGTTGCGTTGCGGGGGTATGCCGGGGCCACGGATCAGGAGCGGCACCTTCACCGCCGGCTCGTATGGCAGAACCTTGCCGGACACGATCCGGTGCTCCCCCTGGAACCAGCCGTTGTCCGATGTGTATACCACGAGCGTGTTCTGGAGCACTCCGGCCTCCTGGAGCGCGCTCACGATGGCGGCAACGCCTTCATCGACCGCCAACAGGGACTCCAGCCGCGCCTGGTTGACCGCACCGAGCTCGGTCACCTGCGCCAACGTCAGGAGCGGTCGTCGGCGCATGCTCGTCGGCTTGTCGGACATGTTCGCTTCGTTGAAGGCGGGTGACTCGGGCAGGAGCTCGCCAGCGAGGCGACCCATGTGGCGGGGGGCGGGAACGGCTTTCCGGAACGCTGGGTCGCCGGTATTGAGTCTGTGGGGCGCCAGATAGGTCACGAACAGGAAGAACGGTTGCCCGCCCGTTGTCGCCGCACGGCCGCGTCGCCCGATGAAATCCACGGCCTTGGCCGTGTAGACATCTGCCTGATACTGGTCGGGAGTGCTCCCGTACGTCACCAGGGTCCCGTTCTCGTTCAAGACATAGCCGTAGTACTCGTACGCCGACGCGCCGATCGATGCGTACCACTCTGTGTATCCCGGCGGTATCTCCAGCGAGTCCACTTCGCCATAGCCGTTGAGGTACTTTCCGATGTGACCGGTCACGTAGCCAGCCTCCTGAAGCCAGAGCGGCAGCGTGTTGGTCTGGTCGAGGGCGGTGATCCCTCCGTCCGGCGGTTGGTTACTACGGACACCATGGTTGTGCGGGTACTGCCCGGTCAGCAGCGTGGCGCGAGAGGGGCAGCAGAGCGAATACGTCACCGTGCTGTTGCGGAACGTCACCCCAGCCGCGCCGACGAGCTTGCGGGTCTGGGCCATGACTTGCATGTCGCGGACCGACTGATCGTCGCTCATGATCACGACGACATTGGGGCGGGCGGCGGCGCCGGAGAGCGGCCGCCCCGAAGTCAGGCCGTCCTTCGCTCCGGGTCCGGATGGATCCGTTGGCGTCGAATCGGTCGAGCACGCCGCCAGCGACGCGACGGCCACCAGGGCTCCGCACCGAAGCAGTAGGGACGGCCGTGGGTCCCTGGACGCGAGCGGTCTCATCCGTCCTCCTTCGTGATCCAGCTTGGTTGCTCAGTAGCTGGGCCCGCGCGACAAGATTGGCGCCCAAGGCCGAAGGTTGTCTGAACCGAGCGTGAAGGGACCATCACCAGGCGCTCGCTTCGGGGAGCCTTTGCTGTGGGTCCAGAAGCGGGTCCAGAGTGGGTAGGGGTAGAACGGACTGAAGCGAGCTGCGGGAAAGAGTGGTAGCGGCTCCGGTCGCGCGTGCAGAATGGAGCGGGACTCAACCCGAAAGCTTCGGAGAGAAGAGGAATGGCCGAAGGTCCTTAACAAACCTGTGACTTCCTCCACTCGGCGGCCAGGCCCGGACCGAGATCACCAGCTGGTTTCTCGCCTCGTAATGGCGTTCCGCTGCGTATTTCGCAGGAGTGGACGACGGTATGCGGATGGGGGACTCAGGACTGCAGTCGGGTGAGGCCGGAAACCCACATGTCGACGGCCGAGACCGAGGTTGAATCGGACCGAGGGCCAGGGGGTCCGACCTGAATCAGTCCCGCCCGGGGTAGGCAGGTCTTCCCGGTGTCGTAACTCTAGCGTACAATGAGGAATCTAGGTTCACCGGGATCCTCGAAAGCTCTTGGAGGCCCACCTTGTCGAGGCCACTCCTCGGGTCCATTGTGCTCCTGGCCGGCTGCGCAAGCTACACCCCTCCCCCTCCCCCGGCCCCACGCGATGCCACACCGGTTTCGGCCTCCGCAGGGCACACCTGGGACGCCGTGGTCGAGGTGTTTGCCGCCCGGAACATCCCCATTCGCACCATCGAGCGCGTCTCCGGTCTCATCGTGACCGACAACCTGAACGTGGGCCCGGAAGGCAAGGAGTGGGCGAACTGCGGTAACGCCGGACTTGGGCCGACCCACGGGACATATAACGTACTGGTGCGAGGAGATTCGACCCGCTCGATGGTGAAGGCCACGGTCAGATGGTCGTTGTACGTCTCCCAGGCCGCCGACACCGAATGCTCCACTACCTACGAATGGGAACAGGGGTTCGAGGAGCAGATCAAACAACTGGCAGAGCGGCAGTCCGCGGCGATGGCGCGATCCCCCGCCGAGGTCGAGGATTCACCTCCCCCGTCAGCCCCGTCGGCCGCCAAGCCGACAGGAAACGGGTCCACTCCCAGCTCCAGGCCTGCCGCGAGCCCCTCCAGACGGGATCGACCGATCGAGAGGCCGCCGCCAGCCGCAAGGCACGAGAAGAGGAGGCCGCGAGGGCCAAGGCCAAGCTCCCGCGTTCCAATGCCGAGTTGCTACTGGAGCGGAACTTCCAGCTGGCGGTGGCTGACGGGACACGCCTCGGGCTGATCGATGCCTACGGAGAGACGGCACGCGACACCCTGGTAGTAGACCTGACCGACGAAGCCATGGTGAGCAGCGGACTGGAGTACCAGCTCGGTCGGCTGTTCAAGGGCTACCTCGACAACACCGGACGGAGCAGGGCGTCTATTCTGGAGCTTCGCCACGCTGGAAGGAGAGTGGGTGAGTACACCTGGAACGGCTTGGCGAGAACGGACTGGCGCTGAGTGCTAGACTCCTAATAGCTTCGCACTCCACACATGTTCTCATCACGAAAGTCGAATTCGGATCCGCAAGGCCGGTTCAAGGAAAAGCCTCGCCTGGAGCGGCCCCCGGGGGGCTTCACCGTCCTGGTGGTCGATGACGAGGAGGCCGTGCGCCGTCTCGCCTGCCGGATGCTCACCTGGACCGGGTACCAGGCGCTCGAAGCCCGCCACGGGCGTGAAGCGCTGGCCACGATCGAAGAGCACCCGGGCCCCATTCATCTCGTCCTGACCGACATCAAAATGCCAGGCATGAATGGGCGGGAGCTGGGGCGCCACGTCGAGGAGCGGTGGCCCGGCAAGCCGATCCTCTATATGTCGGGCTTCGCCTCGGAGGTCTTCCGGGGTGGCATTCTGGAGCCGGGAGCCCCATTCCTCTCCAAACCTTTCACCCAGGACGACCTGGCGGCCAAGGTACGCGCCCTTCTGGAAGTGGAGGCTTAGTCCAGCCTGCAACCGAACGGTAACCCCCATCACGGCAGCGTTTTGCGGACCCCATGTAGAATCTGGATGACCCGGAGGGCGATTCCGGGGCCCGCCGATCCCTCGGTTCCGGCAGGAAAAGGGGCGATATTTCGGCGCCGCCCCGCTTGGACGCTGGTCCTGTCCCCCCTAGAACCGGGTTCACCGGGGCGCTCCGCGGAAGCCATGGAAAGCCCGTGACTTGGCATGGATGTTGAACTTATGACGGCGTTTCACGGTTCTGGACACGTTTCAACCTAGGGAAAATTCGATGACGCGAGGGGCACTGGAGGAGGTCGCGACGCCGAAAGGGCCCCTGCCGAACTCGATCCGGCCGGGAGCCCCATTGCGCATCGTTTGCCCGACCTACTGGTACCCGCAGCACGCCGACGACACCCAGGCGACCTACGTGCATGATATCAACCGGCACCTGGTGCGTCGGGGCAACCAGGTCACCGTCGTGACGCCGGGGGACCGGGCCCTCCCCGCGGCGGACAGCTTCGACGGGGTGGATGTGGTGCGGTTCCCGATGGAGCTTCCCTCCGACCTCTCCTACGGTCATGTGGCGCAGGGCAAAGTGAGCATGCTGGGGCGGTTCGCACGCTTGGCGGTGATGGCCCATTACATGGAGGCCCAGTACCGGGCAACCGTGGCCACGGCCCGAGCGCGGGGCGCCGACGTTGTGCACGCGCACTGGGCCATCCCGACCGGCCCGGCCGCGGTGCTCGCCGCTCGTCGCCTCGAGATCCCCAGCGTCATCACGATGCACGGCGGCGACGTATACGTGAATCCGGAGCAGGGCTACGATTTCCCGACCCGCTGGTACGTCCGGCCGCCGCTGCGGTGGACCCTCAGCCACGTGAGCGCTCTGACCGCGATCACCGAGGACTGCCGCCAGCATGCCCTCCGCGCGGGCGCTCCCGAGCGACGCATCCGGCTGATCTTCAACGGGACCGATCTCCGGCGCTTCAGTCCCTCCGCCAACGGCAAGGGCGGCGATCTCCGCTTCGGTCCGCAGATGGTATTCGCCTGCCGTCAGCTCTTTCCCCGGAAGGGCATCCGGTTCCTGGTGGAGGCCGTCGCTCAGCTGAAGCCGCGTTTCCCGCAGCTCAAGCTGGTGCTGGCCGGGGACGGCTTCGAGCGCCCGGAGCTGGTGCGGCTCGCCGAGGAACGCGGCATCGCGAACGCGGTCACCTTCCTCGGGTGGGTGCCCAACGCGGAGCTGCCCGACTATTACCGCGCCGCGGCGGTATCGGTCGTGCCCTCGCTCGAGGAGGGATTCGGGATCCCGGCCGCTGAAGCCATGGGCTGTGAGGTGCCCGTTGTGGCCACCGACGCGGGCGGACTGCCCGAGGTGGTGGAGCACGGGGTCACCGGCCTCGTGGTGCCGCGCGGCGATACCGGCGCGCTGGCCGAGGCCATCGCCTCGCTGCTCACGGACCCCGACCGCCGCCGCCGGATGGGCGTGGCAGGACGGGAGCGGGCGCTCCGATTGTTCGACTGGGACCGCTCGGCGGAGCAGTTCGAGCGCCTCTATCTCGAGGTCGGTGCCCGGGTGAGCCGGTGACCGATCGGCTCTTCATATTCCGGTGGGACGTCGACCACCGGGTCTGCATCACCGATGGGGTTCCACGAATACGGTCGGTTTGCCGTGACTTCGCGGTCCCCAACACCTTCTTCGTCAACATGGGCCGATCCACCAACCTCCGCGAGTGGCTGGGGAAGGGCGTGGTGCGATCGAAGGCCAAGCTGGCCGACAAGGACGCAGTGCACCTGATCCAGAAGACCGGATGGCCGCGATTTCTGCTGGAGACGGCGCTGGCGCGTCCCGTGGGTCTCAGGTTCGTTCCGGAGCTGCACGCGCTCCAGGAGGAAGGGCACGAGCTGGGGCTTCACGGTGGAATGGACCATGTGATCTGGAGTCGCCGCTTTCACGACCTGCCCGACACGGTGCTGGAAGCCGACGTGCGAGAGTCGTACGGGCACTTCATCCGGCACTTCGGGAAGCCGACGGGGTTCAGTTCGCCGGGGTTCTACTCCGACGGCCGGGTGATGCGGCTGCTGGACCGCCTGGGCTTCGCCTACGACGGCGACGCGATCGGCGGCGAGCCGCGGCGGGCCACCGCGGACGGGCGCCGGCAGCAACACTGGACCATCCCGGTGACGCTCTGCGGACCCCGCACCATCCCGTTTCTGGAGTATCACGGGGCGCGAGGCACGCCGGAGTCGGAGGTGATGGACGAGCTCGACCGCCACCTCGAGAGCCGCGACCTGGTGGTGCTCTACGGGCATCCCTGCTACGAGGGCGTGCGGGAACAGGTGCTGCGCAAGGTGTTCGCCCGGGTGCTCGAGCGCGGGTTTCGATTCGTCACCATGCACGCGTTGGCGGCGCGGCTGGGGTCGGGCGCGCCGGCCCGATGATCCGCGTGCTGAGCGTCTTCGGCACCCGGCCGGAGGCGATCAAGATGGCCCCCGTGGTGCACCGCCTGCGGGCACGGTCGGACCGGTTCGAGAGCCTGGTCTGCGTCTCGGCTCAGCACCGCGACATGCTCGATCAGGTCATGGAGGTGTTCGACCTCACCGCCGATCACGACCTGGCGATCATGACCCCGGGCCAATCGCCGGCCGGCGTCGCCGCGCGGGTGCTGGACCGGCTGCCGCCGCTCCTCAGGGAGATCCGGCCCGACGTCCTCCTGGTGCAGGGCGACACGATGACAACCTTCGCCTCCTCCTTCGCCGCATACCTCGAGCGGATCCCCACCGGTCACGTCGAGGCCGGACTTCGCACCGGCAACCGGTACCACCCCTTCCCGGAGGAGATGAACCGGGTACTGACCACCCGCCTCGCCGATCTTCATTTCGCGCCGACCACCAACGCGCGGGATCGCCTGCTGGAGGAAGGAGTGGCCCCCGACACCGTGATCCTCACCGGCAACACCGTGATCGACGCGCTGCTCGCGACGCTCAAGCCGAACTACCAGTTTCAGACACCGGCGCTGGCGTCGCTCGACCCCGGCTCGCGCATCGTCCTGGTGACCACCCACCGGCGGGAGAGCTTCGGCGATCCGCTGCGCGCCACCTGCGCGGCCATCGGGGACCTGGTGGCGAAGTTCCCGGATATCGAGGTGGTCATCCCGGTGCATCCCAACCCACACGTGAAGGGGCCGGTCGAGGCGCTGCTCTGCGATACCCCGCGCGTGCGCCTCATCCCGCCGGTGGACTACGTGGAGTTCGTGCACCTGATGGCGAAGGCACACCTGATCCTCACGGACAGCGGCGGGGTCCAGGAGGAGGCGCCAAGCCTGGGGAAGCCGGTGCTGGTGCTGCGAGACACCACCGAGCGGCCGGAGGGTGTCGAGGCGGGCACCGCCGTGGTGGTCGGCACCGATCGCGAGCGTATCGTCGCGACCGCCGCGCGCCTGCTCTCGTCCCGGGACCAGTACCAGCGGATGGCGTCCGCGGTGAGTCCCTACGGTGACGGCCAGGCCAGCGAGCGGATCGTCGCCGCGTTGGAAAAGCGCTACGGATGAAGCTGCTGGTGACGGGAGGGACCGGGTTCATCGGATCCCACCTTGCGGAGCAGGGTCGCCGGCTCGGCGCCGACGTGGTGGTGCTCGGTCTGGCCGGGCGACCGGAGGAACGGGCCAACGTCGAGCTCCTCCGGCGCCAGGGCGTCGAGGTGTTCGAGGGCAGCATCACGGAGCCGGAGCTGTGCCGCCGGGCGGTCCAGGGCGCCACCCACGTGTTCCACCTCGCGGTAGCCATGCGCGAGGGCGGCAAGCGCGACGAATTCTTCGAGTCGGTCAACCTGGAGGGCACCCGCCGCCTGCTCGAGGCCGCGGCGGATGAAGGCGTCCGCCGGTTCATTTACTGCAGCACGATCGGGATCTACGGACACCGGGCGCCCGGCATCACCCGTGAGGACTCCCCGCTCGCGCCAGGTAACATCTACGAGCGGACCAAGGTCGCGGCCGAGCGGCAGGTGCGCGAGTTCGGCGCGGCCCGGTCGCTGCCGTACACCATCCTTCGGCCGGCGGACGTGTACGGCCCCCGGGACCAGCGGCTGCTCAAGCTCTTCAAGGGCGTGAGCGCGGGACGGTTCCCCATGTTCGGACGCGGTGAAGGCCGGCGGCACATGATCTATGTGGCCGATGTGGTCAGCGGGTTCTTCCGGGCGTGCGAGCGGGAGCGCGCGGTCGGCGACAGCTATATCCTGGCGGGACCCAGGGCCTGCACGCTTCGGGAGCTGGTGGCGGAGGTCCAGGCCGCGACGGGGAGCCGGCGCTCCGGTCCGCACCTGCCGCTGAAGCCGATGCTCGCGCTGGCCGGGGTGGTGGAGGACGTCTCGCGCGTCCTCAAGGTGGATCCGCCGATCTATCGGCGGCGCATGGATTTCTTCTGGAGCGATTCGGAGTTCGATACCACGCACGCGCGGCAGGGATTGGACTGGGCGCCCCGGGTGGACCTGCCGGAGGGCATCCGGCGCACGCTGGAGGACTACCGGCGCTCGGGGGCGTTGGCGTCATGAGCGGAGGACGATCGGTGACCGAGCCGTGGCAGATTCAGCTGTTCCGTCGCTCGCTGAAGAAGAAGGAAACGATGAAGGCGCTGCTCGACCATCTTCCCCCGGTCGAGGGGCGGACCTGCCTGGAGCTGGGCTGTGGCACCGGGCTCACCTCCTACTTCCTCCGGCAGCGGGGCGGCACCTGGACCAGCTGCGACTTCGAGCGCGACCACGTTCGTTCCGCCCGCCAACTGGTCGGCGAGCGGGTGGTGCAGATCGACGAGCGCTCGGTACCGTTCCCAACCGGGTCGTTCGACGTGGTCGCCGCGATCAACTTCCTGGAGCACATCGAAGACGACGACATCTTCTTCGCCGAGATGGTGCGGGTGTTGAAGCCGGGAGGCGACTTTCTATTCATGGCGCCGAAAGGGGAGCACGGCCGGCCCGGATTCGCGCTCAAGAGAGTGCTCGGCTTCACCGCCGACCAGGAGGGGTTTGGGCACGCTCGTGACGGCTACCCTCCGGCGCGAGCCCGGGACCTGATGCAGCGCCACGGTCTGACCGTAGTCAGCGTGGAGGATTACTGCCGGCTCTTCACTGAATCGCTCGAGGACCTGCTCAACTACGCGTATCATCGCAAGGCCATGCAGGGGAAGCAGGTCGCGGAGCAGGACTTTCACGGTGACACCGCGCCCATGTCGGCGGAAGCCCTCGACAAGGTGGGGACCGCGTACAAGGTGTACTCCGCCATCTATCCGCTCCTGCGGGGCTGGACGATGCTCGACAAGCTGATCCCGTTCTCGCCGGGATACATGATGGTCGCCCGCGCCCGCAAGGCTGCCTGAGATGTGCGGAATCGTCGGCCGGGTGGGCCCGGCGCCGGTGTCGGAGCGGGAGATCCGCTGCATGTGCGATGCGATCCAGCACCGCGGCCCGGACGACTGGGGGGTGTTCGTCGAGGGCGGGACCGGCCTGGGTGCCCGACGCCTCAGCATCATCGACATCGCCGGCGGCCACCAGCCGATCACGAACGAAGACGGCACCGTCGTCGTGGTGATGAACGGCGAGATCTACAACTACCCGCAGCTCCGCCCCGAGCTGGAGGCCGCCGGTCACCGGTTCCGCACCCGCACCGACACCGAGGTGCTGCTCCACCTGTACGAACAGTACGGCGAAGGAATGCTGGCGCGGCTGCGGGGCATGTTCGCCTTCGCGGTGTGGGACCGCACCCGGCGCCGGCTGCTCCTGGGGCGGGACCACTTCGGGCAGAAGCCGCTCTTCTATACCGTCACCGACGGCCGGCTGACGTTCGCCTCCGAGGTGAAGGCCCTGTTGGCCGACGACCCGACGCTGGCGGAGCTCTCTCCCTTCGCGCTGGACCAGTACCTGACGCTCCGTTTCGTACAGCCGCCGGAGACGTTCTTCCCCCGGGTGCGCGCCCTGCCGCCGGCACACTACATGGTCTGGGAGGACGGCAGGCCCCGGGTGGAGCGCTACTGGCAGCTCGCGTACGGGCCCAAGTGGACCGATGGAGAGGCGGAGCTGCTCGAGCGGATCGATGCGCTCCTGGCCGAAACGGTCTCGGCCCATCTCCTGAGCGATGTGCCGGTCGGCGCGTTCCTGAGCGGCGGCCTCGATTCGACGTTGATCGCCTCGTATGCCGCGCGGGAGCTGGGCGCAGAGCTGCGGACCTTCTCCATGGGCATTCCGTATCGTGACCTCAACGAGCTGCCGGCCGCGGCCGCCGTCGCCGCGCGCTACGGGACGCGCCACTTCGCGGAGGAAGTCACGCCCACCGTGGTCCACGACTTGCCCCGCCTGGTAGCCGCGCTCGACGAGCCGGCCGATCCGCTCTCGATGTGCCTGCTCCATCTCGCCCGGATGACCGCGCGCGAGGTGAAGGTGGTACTCGGCGGCGATGGGGGCGACGAGCTGTTCGGGGGATACGATCGGTACTCCGCCGATCGGTGGCTGGACCTCTATCGCTCCGTGCCGTCCGTGGTGCGCGACCTGGTCTCCAGCCAGGTGCTGGGCCGGCTGCCGGATCAGTTCACCTTCAAGAGCTTCACCCACAAACTCCGGTGGGTGGATCAGATGGCGCGAAAGAGCGGGGGCGAGCGTTACGCGGAGAGCATGCAGTTCTTCTGGTTCAACGAAGCGCACCGAGCGGAGCTGTACACGCCCGAGTTTCGCCGGATGCTGGGCGGGGCGCGGCCCGACGCCTGCGTCCTCGACCTCTTCGCGAGCGCGCCGGCGGAAGATCCGGTGGACCGGATGATGTACGTGGACGTGGCCTCCCGGCTGCCGGGCCAATCCCTCATGATTCTCGACCGAGCGACGATGGCCTACAGCCTCGAATCGCGCTCGCCGTTCCTCGACGTCCGCTTCGCCGAGCTCATGGCCCGGGTGCCCGTCGGTCTCAAGGTCCGCGGCCGCCAGTTGCGATATCTGGAGCGGAAATTGGCGGAGCGGTATCTCCCGCGGGAGGTGCTCGACCGGAAGAAGCAGGGTTTCGCGTCGCCTCTGATGTACATCCTGAACGACGAGGTACGACGGTTGGCGCCCCGCCTGCTGCTGAAGAGCGAGCTGGCCCGCGACGGCTACCTGCGCACCGAGCGGGTGCGCGATCTGGTGAACGAGCATCTCGAGGGGCGGCGCGACCACGGGAACCGGATCTGGCTGCTGCTGACCGCGGAGGTCTGGTACCGCCACTTCATCGGGCGCCGGTCGGCGGACGACCTCGAGGGGGAGCTGGCCGAAGGGAGCGGGGTTCTGGTCGAGCGGTAACCCGGCCAGTCGCGGGGAACGGCGTGGGTGAGATTCGAACTCACGGACCGGTTGCCCGGTCGGCGGTTTTCAAGACCGCTGCCTTAAACCACTCGGCCACCACGCCCGAGGCACAAAACTCATATTGTACCGGCGTTTACACAACCCTCCTCAAGTCTCTTCTCAGGGGGTCCATGCCCAGCGAGACCATCCTCCTCGTCGAAGACAACGCGCAGACCCGGGACGTCGTTCGAAGGACCCTCGAAACCGCCGGCTACGCCGTCATCCCTGCCGAGACACCGATGGAGGCCATTGATCTGGTCTCCAACCCTCAAGTCCTGATCCACGCGCTCGTGACCGACGTCGGGCTGCTGGGCGTATCCGGACCCCAACTGGCCCGGCTGATCGTCGGAGATCGTCCGGGGCTCCGCGTGCTCTACATCTCGGGTCACACCGCGGCCGAGGTCGTACCCCCCGGGCGGGTCGGCCCGGGCACCGCGTTCCTTCAGAAGCCGTTCTCAGCGGAGGCGTTGCTGGCGGAGCTGCGAGCGCTGCTGGACACCGGCGCCGGACGGGAGCCGGACTTATGAGGAAAGCGCGCCGGTGGATGCGAGCCCGTCTCTCGAGGCCAGCAGCCCGCGGACCCGCTCGAGCAGTACCTCGGGCGTAAACGGCTTCTGAAGGAACGGCGTGGAGGTGGCAGGGCCACCGCGGCTGAAGATGTCGTTCGGGGGGTAGGCGGAAATGTACAGCACGGGAATCGAGGCCCAACGCCGCGCGAGCTCCCGGCCCAGCTCCAACCCGTCGAGCTCCGGCATGATGACGTCGGTCACCACCAGATCCAGATAGGGCGCGGCCAGCTCGGCCAGGTGCAAGGCCTCGTTGCCGTGGCGTGCCTCCAGCGTCCGATAGCCTTGATCCCAGAAGACGCGGGTCACGATGCCGCGCAGGGCATCGTCATCCTCTGCCACGAGGATGGTGGTCGTCCGCTCGCGGGCGAGTGAAGCGTCGGTCACGATCGATCCTCTGGCATTACCTGGGCTGGAACCGGAGTTACTGGGGGAAAATACCGCCCCCGGGTGCGCCCGCCAGACCCGGCTAGAATGCGGCACCCTGCCGCAGCTCCTCCGTCACCTTTCGTGCCACCGAGTCGGCCCGGGCGGCCAACGCCGTGTCGCCGGCCTGCCGCAGCGTTTCCGACGTTCCCCCGTAGACGACCGAGTAGAGCTGGAGGATGGACCCGGACGGCGGGTCCACCCAGCCGACGGGCCGATCCCTCGTCGCCGTCTTCCAGTGGTAGACCTCGAACAGCAGCCGGGTGGAACGCGGCAGGTCCACGTAGCCGAGCCCGGGGCTCAGCACGATGGAATCGGTCGGGGACACCGGCGTGGGCATCAGCTTCCGGACGAACCCCTGGGACACCAGGTAGGGGCTCAGTCCCAACGTCTGGTCGGGGTAGCCGCCGTCGCTCCAGCTGAAGAAGACCGGCCGCTGGCCCAGGTTGTCCCGAATCAGGAAGATGGTCGCGAGATCCTGCCGCAGGAGGACGTCGCTGCCGAAGCGGAGCTGGAGGCTGTCGAACGCGACGCCGCCTTCGGGTGGGACCCGCATCGCCTCCGGCAGGCTGTCGATCTCCTCGAGGGGGATGTTCATCACGGGGTCGGTGGGACGCTTCGGCGCGCCGAGCTCACGCCACAGCGGCGCCGCGCCCGCCGGGTCGAATGCCGGGGTCTCCCGCCGCCGCAGCTGGCGGAGGTGCCACTCGGTGTTCATGAGCGACAGGTTGGCCAGCGTAACGTCTCGACGGATCCCTTCGACTTCCTGCGCATACCAGAGCGGGAAGGTGTCGTTGTCCCCGGCGGTGATCAGGATCCCGTAGGGCTCGACCGACTGGAGGATGTCGTGGGCGAAGTCGCGGGCCATGGTCTCGCCGGCCCGGCTGGCGGAGGCACGGTTGGCCACCAGGGGAACCAGCGCAATCGCCAGCACCACGCTCGCGGCGGCCCAACGGCCCCTCGGCGTGCCACGGTCGCGCAGGAAATCCACGACGCCCCGCATCAGCGCGCCGAGTCCCAGGGCGACGAACACCCCGAACGCCGAGAACGACACCATGAAGAAGTAGTCCCGCTGCCTGACCTCGCGGGCCAGGGACGCCTGGTCGGGATACTGCGAGTAGCCGTACTTGAAGTTCATGTAGAACACCAGCCCCACCGTCAACACGCCGAGCAGCGCGGCCGCCGCGAGGCCGGCACGCCGGTCGGACTTCCAAAGCGTCCACAGGCCGCTCAGACCGAGCACCGCGAAGAGCGCCGTCGCCACGCCCGCGAAGCGTCCCCATCCCCGCGCGAACTGCCAGCCGAAGTATTGCCAGAAATTGGCGAGCTGACCGGTGAAGCTGGCCTGGCGATCGGTGAGGGCCGGCTTGCCGTATTGAACCCGGTTCAACACGTCCTGCAGCGCCTGGCTGAACAGGCCTACCGGCTCGCCCTCGTTGATGGGGGGATACTGGGCCGCCCGGAGCGGAAGCCACAGGTAGTTGAGCGAGATGCCCACCACCACGGCGAGGACGCCGAGGTAGACCAGCGGATCCCGGGGCGAGCGCCACAGCGCGTAGCCCGCCACCCCGACGGTCAGCACGAGGAGCAGCGGGCCGGTGGGCCCGTCACCGACGAACATGTCGAGCCACCTGCCGGTGACCGCCAGCAGGAGGGCGTAGAACGTCACGATGGCCCACGGCTGTACCGCGACCCGCCAGTCGGTCCACAGCACGTAGATGCCGAGAGCCGGCAGAGCGAGGAAGCCCATCAGGTGATTGGTGGCGGTCAGCGCGAGCACGTAGGCGATGAGCACCAGCCAGCGGTCGCGGTGCGGGCCCGGCTCGTCGTCGCCCCAGCGGACCACGAGCCACATCACCAACGCGATGGAGAGCAGCGATACGGTGTACACCTTCTCGTTCACGACCGACTGGTTCCACACCGTCCACGAGGTGGCGCCCACCAGCACGCCGCCGATCGCGGCCCCGTAGCGCGCCCACCGGTTCGGCACGATGCCGCGGAGCCAGCGCTCGGCCACGAGGAACCAGAACGCCGCTGCTCCCGCGCTCGTCACCGCGGCGAAGAGGTTGATCCGCACGGCGTACGACTCGGCCAGGGGAAGCAGGCCGAAGACATGCGCCAGGATGACGAACAGCGGATTTCCCGGCGGATGGGGAATGCCGAGCACGTACGCGGCCGCGATGTACTCCGAGGCGTCCCAGAACGCCGTCGTCGGAGCCAGGGTCAGCACGTAGATGATCAGCACGAGAACGAACGTGGCCAGCGCCCAGAGATAGGGCGGCCGTTCCAGCGACGTGGTGGTCATGGTCGTCCGGGTCAGTGACGGAACTGGCGGCGGCCGGTCATCACCATGGCCATGCCGTGGCGATTCGCCGCTTCAATCACCTCGGCGTCGCGGACCGAGCCGCCCGGCTGGATGATCGCGGTCACGCCGGCGGAGGCGGCCTGCTCGACGCCGTCGGCGAAGGGGAAGAAGGCGTCGGAGGCGAGCACGGTGCCGGTCGGGTCGTGGCCCAGCGCCCGAGCCTTGTGGACCGCGAGGAACGCGCTGTCCACCCGGCTGGTCTGTCCCGCGCCGATGCCGACGGCCACTTCGTCGCGCGCCAGCAGGATCGCGTTCGATTTCACGGCGGCGACGGCGGCCCAGGCGAACCGGAGATCGTTCCACTCGCGCTCGGAGGGCTGGCGGTCGGTGGCCACGCTCCAGTCCTGATCGGACCCGTCGAACTCGAACTGGTCCTGCACCAGGAACCCGCCCCGCACTCGCTTGAAGTCGAGGGTCCCGGTTCCCCGGCTGACCGGCAGCTCCACGACCCGGAGCTGCTTCTTCGCGGCGAAGACGGCCATCGCCTCGTCGTGGAACGACGGAGCGACCACGACCTCGACGAAGAGGTCGCTCATCGCCTGGGCGGTGGCCCGATCCACCACGGTATTGAATGCGATGACCGAGCCGAAGGCCGAGATGGGGTCGGTGGAGCGCGCCTTGCGAAACGCCTCGACCGCCGAGGCGGCAACCGCGATCCCGCAGGGCGTGGTGTGCTTGATGATGCAGCAGGCCGGGCGGTTGGGCCAGCTCGCGACCGCCCACATCGCCGCGTCGAGGTCGAGCAGGTTGTTGAAGGACAGCTCCTTACCCTGCCGCTGGGTGAGATCCCGCATGCCGCGGGGCTCTTCGGTGACATACAGCGCGGCGCGCTGGGTCGGATTCTCGCCGTAGCGGAGCATCTGGAGCCGCTCGATCGCGAGGCCTAGCCGCTGGGGCAGCCCCTCTTCCTTCGGGGTCAGGAAGCCCGCGATCGCGGCATCATAGTCACCGGTGTGGGCGAACACCTTGGCTGCGAACTCCCGTCGCACCGCGGGGTCCAGGGCATCCCGCCGCAAGAGGTCGAGCACCTTGGGGTAGTCCGTCGGGTCCACCACCGGCAGGACGAACTCGTGGTTCTTCGCCGCGGAGCGGAGCATCGACGGGCCGCCGATGTCGATATTCTCGACCGCGTCCTCGAACGGCACGCCGGGCCGCGAAATGGTCATCTGGAACGGATAGAGGTTCACCGCGACGAGGTCGATCGGCACGATCCCGTGCTCGGCGATCGCGGCGAGGTGCTCGCTCGAGTCGCGGCGGGCGAGCAGGGCACCGTGAACGGCCGGGTGGAGCGTCTTCACCCGGCCATCGAGCAGCTCGGGGAAGCTGGTCACCTCGTCCACCGGGATGACATGCACCCCGGCGGCGCGAAGCGTGGAGGCGGTCCCGCCGGTGGAGACGATCTCCCAGCCCAGCTGTACGAGCCCCTGTGCGAAAGCCACGATCCCGCGCTTGTCGCTGACCGAGATCAGCGCGCGGGGCACGACGTACCTGTCACGGGTGAGACTCCACTGGTTCGTGAAACGGCACCGGTCGGCCCGCGGCGGCCGCGGCAAGCACCGCCGCCGGAAGCAGGCGGTGCTCGACCTTCAGCACCCGGGCGGCGAGACTCTCCGCGTCGTCGCCCGGGAGGACGGGAACCCTGGCCTGGCCGAGGACCGGACCGCGGTCGTAGACCTCGTCCACCAGATGCACGGTGGCCCCGCTCTCCCGCGCGCCGCTCGCCAGCACCGCCTGGTGGACTCGCCTGCCGTACATGCCCTTGCCGCCGAACGCGGGCAACAGGGCAGGATGGATGTTGATGATGCGGCCCCGAAAGTGGGCGATGACGTCGGCGGGCACCAGCCTGAGATAGCCCGCGAGGACCAGGAGGTCCACGGCGTGTCCCTCGAGCGCCTGGAGCCACTCCCCGGCGTTGGAAGAGTCCTGGAGTGTGATACCGGGAACTCCCCGATCGGCCGCGCGCGTCAGGGCCGGGGCGTCGGGGCGATCGCTCAACACCAGCACCACCTGTGCTGGGGCCCCTGGTCCGAGCGCACCCAGTAGCGCCTCGAGATTGCTGCCGCGTCCCGAGGCGGCCACGGCCACGTGCATCGACATGGGGGGAGAAGCTAATGGGGAGCGGGTCGGCGGGGCAGCGCGATTCATTTGAGGATGATGTCGACCGCGGCCGAAAGGTCGCGGACCCTCGGAAAGCGTCCTCGCGCCAGGCCCGGAAGGTCTTCGGGCCGGGGCCGTCCGATCAGTAATCCCTTTCCCTTGAAGCGCTCCGCCGGTAACACGTCGCGCAGCCTGTCGCCGACCCACCAGCTGCGCGCGAGATCCAGACCGTGATCGGCCGCGGCCCGGCGGTAGAGCAGGGGGCCTGGCTTCCGGCAGTCGCACGCGCCCGTGAAATCGGGGTGATGGGGGCAGTGGTAGTGCCCATCGAGGCGCGCGCCTGAGGCGGCGAGCAGCTCGTCCAGCCGCCGGGCGGTGGCGGCGTACCCCGCCTCGTCCACCAGGCCTCGCGCGATGCCGGACTGGTTCGTCACGACGATGGCCGGGAGATCGGCGTGATTCAGTCGGGCGATGGCCAGCGCGGCCCGCGGCAGGAGCCGAACCGCGGCAGGATCAGCGACGTAACCGGGGTCCTCGATGATGGTGCCGTCGCGGTCGAGGAAGACCGCCGGCCGATCGCTCACTCGCGGAGCGCCCCGGCGAGGGCCGCACCCACCGCCGAAAAGCTCTCTTCGGGAATGGTCCGCGGATCGAGCAGCACCCGGTCGCCTGCCACACGGGCCACCACCGCCGGATCGCCAACCCTGAGCCGAAGCGCGAGGCCGTCGGGCCCCAGGTTGCCGGCATCGAGGGCAACCAGGGTCGTCGGCAGCGCCGCGCCTGGGAACGAGCCGCCGCCGACCGCCGACTCCCCGGGCTGGAGCGTAGGAACGAGACTGCGGGGGCATAGCGCGGCGAGCCCGGCGGCTCGGCGCTGCAGCTCCTCCGGCTGAAGCGTGAGCATCCGCAGCACGGGAATAGCCCGGATCGCCGCTTCGGGGTCGCGATAGAGCGCCAGCGTCGCTTCGAGGCCGGCGAGGGTCATCTTGTCGGCGCGGACCGCGCGGGCGATGGGATGCTCGCGGCAACGAGCGACTGCGGACTTGCCGCCAACGAGACAGCCCGCCTGGGGTCCGCCGAGCAGCTTGTCGCCGCTGAAGAGGACCAGATCGGCCCCCGCGTCCAGCGCGTCGCCGACCCGGGGCTCGCCGCGGAGACCCCATGGGGAGAGATCGGCGAGAAGGCCGCTGCCGACATCCACCAGGTAGGGGATGGCGGCCTCCCCGCAGAGCGCGGCGAGGTCGCCATAGTCGGGCGTGGTGACGAACCCGCGCTGTTCGAAATTGGATCGATGCACGGTGAGCACGGCCGCCACGTCACCGTCGAGCGCCTTGCGGTAGTCCCCCAGGTGGGTGCGGTTGGTGGTGCCGACCTCCCGGAGGCGGGCGCCGCTCTGGACCAGGATATCCGGGATGCGGAACGACCCGCCGATCTCGATCAGCTCCCCGCGGGAGATCAGGACCTCCCGTCCGCCGGCGAGCGCGCCCAGCGCGAGCAGGAGCGCGCCCGCCGCGTTGTTCACCGCGAGGGCATCCTCGGCGCCGGTGGCGGCACGCAAGGGCTCACGGCAATGATCGCTCCGGCTACCCCGGATGCCGGTGTCGAGATCGAATTCCAGGTTGCTGTAGCCCGCGGCCACCTGGGTCATGGCTGCCACCGCCTCCGGCGCGAGCGGGGCACGGCCGAGGTTGGTATGGAGCACCACGCCGGTGGCGTTGAGCACGGGGCGGAGGCTGGATCTGGCGCGGTCGGACAGCCGTTCACGTACGTCGATGGCCCAGCTTTCGGGTGGGCCGGCCCGCCGGGACCGTGCGGCAGCCAATGACTCACGCACGGCGTCGACCACGGCGATCCGCGGGGCGGTCTGGAGCAGTGCACGGATCTCCGGTTCGAGCAGCAACCGGTCCACCGACGGAAGCTGACGCCGCCGGTCGCCCATCAGGGTTTGGTCGGAGCCGGCTTGGCCGGCGCGCGCCGGGCTCCAGGCACCGAGTCTCGGGCGGCACGCGTGGTGTCCGCCCCCGGCCTGAGAGAGTCGGCGGGCGTGGTGAGGGTGTCGCGAGGGGGCCGCTCCGGAATCACGAGCGTGCCGACGACGTCCCCGGTGACGCCGGTCACGTTCCTGACGCCACGAATCTCGACGAAATACCTGGTGTTGGGCCGCCAGGGTCGCGCGGGCCGTAGCACCATCTGCTCGGTGAGTGGCGGGCGCCCACCCGGTCGCTCGGCGGCGCCGGGACGCGCCCGCGGCTGCGCAGCCGGCGGCTTGGCCGCCGCCGGTGGCTTCGCGGCCGGCGGTTTGGCGGCCGGCGGTTTGGCGGGTGGCGGCTGTCGCGGGGCGGCTGGCTTCCGGGGCACGACGCCCGTGTCGGCCCGCGCGGAATCCACCGGGGACTGTCGCTTCGCGTGCAGGCTGTCATCCGTCGGACGCGGTAGCAGCGAGGCGATCGGCACCGGTGTCGAATCAGGAAGCAGCGAGACCCGGACTGCCGACGGGCCGAGCCGCTGCCGGGGGTCGAGCGATTGAGTGAATTCGACGGCGGCCGACATGCTGTCGGTCGGAGTGACCGCCCGGATGCGGGGCGGGCTGGTATCGTGCACGAATGCCCACAGCTCCACCGTGCTGTCGCGCCCCCGCGAGACCCGGACGCTGTCGAACGCCTCGCGGAGGTCGGCGAGATTGTTCCGGTTCTCGTCGAGCACTCCGCTGACCAGGTACTCGCCGGCCGGGAGCGGACCGAGGCGGAACCTGCCCGACGAGTCCGCCAGGCCGCGGTAGGGAAGGCTGTCCGGCATTCGGGTCGCGACGATCAGCGCCGCCGGGGCAGGCCGGCCCGACCCCCAATCCATCACGGTTCCATCGAATGTGGTCTGGGGGCGAGGCGCCCCGGTGCTGAAGGTGACGAGCGCGCCCCGCTCCAGCCGGTTGCGCTGGAGGTCGGTGACCCCCGGCAGCAGTTCCACCCGATACACGCGGTCGGGCTGCCATCCTTCATCGGGCCGCACGGTGATCCGGTTGCGCCGCCACCGGACGTTGGGAACCTCCCGCGTGGGCGACAGGATGATGAGGCGCTCGAGATCGCCGGTTCCGGTGCCCTGGTTGGGCGAGCCGCCCTCCGAGACGACCTCGTCGAACACGAACTCGACTTCGTCACCGAAATCGGGGAGCGTGGCAAAGGAATCCGGGCTGACGCGGATCAGCTGGGGCGGCGCGGCATCCGGCGGGCCGCCGGGAGGCGGCTCCATGCGGGCGCAAGCGAGGATCAGCAGGGGCAGCAGGCCCAGCGGGGCAGTGAAGGCCCGGCCGACCAGGCCCATGAGGGCCGCTGTCCCTCTCACAGCGGTCCTGCCCCGCTGCCCCGCTGCCCCGCCGCCCCGCCGTCGGGCCCCGCAGCACCGCTTACTGACCCGCAGCCGAGGAGCTCGAGCTTCCTGCCCAGCACCTCCCGCTGCTCCCGCCAGGTGGCAGCCTTCTCCCGCTCGCGCCTCACCACGTCCGCGGGGGCGCGTGACACGAACTGTTGATTGGCGAGTTTCCGCTCCTGAGCCTCGACCAGCTGACCCAGCCGGTCCACCTCGGCGGTGAGGCGCCCGCACTCGCGCTCGACGTCGATCGCGTCGCCGAGGGGCACGAAAACGGCCGTGCCGTCGGAGAGCACTGCGTGCCCGCCGACCCGCTCGCGAGGCTCGCCGAAGATGAGTTCCGAGACCTTGGCCAGCCGGGTGACGGTCGCCTGTTCCCGGCCGATGGCGCCGCCGCCCGGCTGCCCCGCTGCGCTGCCCCGCTGTGGTGTCACCACCGCGCGCACAGGCTGACCGGGTTGCACCCCGTACTCTGCACGGATCGCCCGGATCGCTCCGACCACCTCCTGCACCAGGCCGAAGTCCCGCAGCGCCTCCGGATCCTCGGCGCGGCGGTCGGGACGGGGCCAGGGCGCGATCGAAATGGACGCATCCGCGCTGCGGCCGGGAAACCGCCGCCACAGCGCCTCGGTGACGAAGGGCATCACCGGGTGCAGCAGCCGCAGCGCCACATCGAAGGTCTGGGCCGCCACCGCCCGTGCGACGTCCCCGCCCGGAGTGTCGCCGTAGAGCCTTGGCTTGATCTGCTCGATGTACCAGTCCGCCAGGTCGCTCCAGATGAACCGGTAGACCGCGGCGGCCGCCTCGTTGAGGCGAAAGCGCTCGTACGCCTCCGTGGCCTCGCGCACCGTCGCCTCGCACCGCGCGATGATCCAGCGGTCGGCCAGCGTGAGCTCCGCGCTCCGCACCACCTCCGGTGAGCGGCCCGCGAGCGGCCGGGGAGGCTCAGGCAGGTTGGAGAGGATGAAGCGGCCCGCGTTCCACAGCTTGTTGGCGAAGTTGCGCCCCGGCGCGAAGGAAGACTCCAGGTCGTCGGGGTCGAGAATGACGTCGGTGCCGACCGACATGCCGGCGACCAGCGAGTAGCGCAGCGCGTCGGCGCCGTAGCGGTCGACCACCTCCAGCGGATCGATCCCGTTGCCGAGCGATTTCGACATCTTGCGATGCTGGGTGTCACGCACCACGCCGTGCAGGTAGACCCGGGTGTACGGCGGCTCGCCCATGAACTCCAGGCCGGACATGATCATCCTCGCCACCCAGAAGAACAGGATGTCGGGTGAGGATACCAGCGTATGTCCCGGGTAGTAGGCGGCGAGGTCGGGCGTGCGCTCGGGCCAGCCGAGGCTGGTGAAGGGAACCAGCCAGGACGAGAACCAGGTGTCGAGGACGTCGTCGTCCTGACGCACGGGGCCCCCGCAGCCCGGGCAGGCGGCCAGGTCGGTGCGGCTCACGCTGGTGCGGGCGCAGCCCTCGTGCTCGCAGTACCAGACCGGGATGCGGTGGCCCCACCAGAGCTGCCGGGAGATGACCCAGTCGCGGATACCGTCCAGCCAGCGCTCGTAGTCGTCGCCGCGCCGCTCGGGAATGAACCGGATGGTGCCGTCGCGATAGCGCTCGAGCGCGGGGCGGGCCAGCGGCTCCATCCGCACGAACCACTGTTCGGAGAGCCGAGGCTCGATCACGGTCCCGCAGCGGTAGCAGTGGCCGACCGCATGGCGGTGGGGCTCGACCTTCTCGAGCAGGCCGATCGATTCGAGCTCCGCGACCACGGCCCGCCGGGCCTCGAAGCGGTCCTGGCCCTGAAAGCGGTCGGGCACCGCCAGGCTCATCCTCGCTTCGGGCGTCATCACGTCTACGGCCGGCAGGTCGTGCCGCTGCCCGATCTCGAAATCCGTCGGGTCGTGCGCCGGAGTCACCTTGACCGCGCCTGAGCCGAATTCGGGATCCACCGCTTCGTCGGCCACGACCGGAATCAACCGGTCCGTCAGCGGAAGCCGCAGCCGCCGGCCGACCAGCGGTCGGTAGCGCTCGTCGTCCGGATGCACGGCCACCGCGGTGTCGCCGAGCATGGTCTCGGGACGGGTGGTGGCGATGGTGAGGTGCCCGCTGGCGTCCTCGAGGGGATAGCGCACGTGCCAGATGCGCCCGTCGACCTCCTCCTTCTCGGCCTCTTCGTTGGACAGTGCGGTGAGGCAGCGGGGACACCAGTTGATGATGTAGTTGCCCCGATAGACCAGCCCCTTCTCGTACAGCCGGACGAACACTTCCCGCACCGCGCGAGACAGGTCGTCGTCCAGCGTGAAGTAGGTCCGCGACCAGTCGGCCGAGCAGCCGATGGCCTGGAGCTGGTCGAGGATGCGGGCGCCGGTCTGGCGCACGTAGGCCCAGACTCGCTCGACGAAGGCTTCGCGGCCCAGGTCGAAACGGGTGGTCCCCTCCTTGGCGAGGAGCCGCTCGACGACGTTCTGAGTGGCGATGCCCGCGTGGTCGGTGCCCGGCACCCAGAGCGCGCGGCGTCCCCGCATCCGCTCGAACCGGATGAGGACGTCCTGCACCGTATTGTTGAGGCCGTGACCGGTGTGGAGCTCCGCCGTGACGTTCGGCGGCGGCATCTGAATGACGTAGGGCTCCCCCGGTGGGCCGCCGCGGGCCCGCTGGACGGCGTCGGGGTCGAACAGGCCCCGCTCCCGCCACCAGGCGTACAGGGGAGCCTCGATCTGGGATGGGTCGTATTGGGGAGCGAGCGGCGCCGTCATGCGCTCTGGTCGGCCGCCCGAGGTCGGTCCGGCGAGGATCGGTCGTCCTCCCCGCGCACGAGGATGCTGTTGATCACGCTCTCGATGCCGGGCACCGCGAGGGCCGTCCGGCCGGCGATGGTGCGAACGCTCCGGGCGGGCACCCACCCGCGCAGCTCCACCGCGCCCCGGCCCACCGCCCTGGCCCCGATGGTGAGCCCCGCGAGGCGGGGGTCGGCGGCCAGCGCCACCTCCACCGCCCGCACCGCGGCGGACGCGGTGAGGCGGGTCGGCTCGTTCTCGCGGAGCTTGTCGGCCACCCGGCGGACGCGACCGGCATTCACCTCGCCGATCCACTCGCTCAGCGCGATGGCCGCGAGCAGGCCGCCGCCGACGCCGAGCGCCGTCCACAGGACCACTTCTCCTCCGCTCAGCTCGTCGTCCTGGCGCACGCGAAGTCCTCTTACGGAAGAATTCTCGATGCGGTTAAGTTAACCGCGTCGTCTCTCACGCGCAGGGAATCCTCGCTCGCCAGGGCTGCTGAAAATGGACGATCGCTCCACCCCCCTCTCTCGCGGCCCCGACCGGGGCCGCTGGCTCATGGTCGCCGCGCTGATTCTCCTCGGCGTCGCGCTCTACTTCTGGTTCGCGCCGTCCAGCCCCCCTGCCGCCCCGCCGGCGGTGGAGGTGGAGTGAGCGACCGGATCAAGGTGACGCTGCCGGACGGCAGCGTCCGGGAGGTCGAGCGGGGCACCACCGCGGGGACGGTGGCCGAGAGCATCGGCCCGGGACTGGCGCGCGCCGCCGTGGCCGCGCGGGTGGACGGCGCCGTCCGGGACCTCGATCGGCCCATCGAGAGCGATGTGTCCCTGGCGATCCTGACCGACAAGGATCCCGAGGCGCTCGAGGTGCTGCGACATTCGGCGGCGCACATCCTGGCGACGGCGGTGCGGGAGATTTTTCCCGGTGCCGGCATCGGATTCGGCCCGCCGATCGAAGACGGCTTCTACTACGACTTCGAAGTGCCGCGACCGTTTACGCCCGAAGACCTCGAACGGATCGAGGGGCGCATGGGCCAGGTGGTCCAGGCGGACTATCCCTTCGTCCGCGAGGTGGTGGACCGCGAGACCGCCAATCGACGATTCGCCGACGATCCGCTGAAGCTGGAGCGGATCAGCGAGCTGGGCGACGACGAGACGATCACGGTCTACACCGACGGCCCGTTCACCGACCTGTGCCGCGGGCCGCACGTTCCCCGGACGGGCCGTCTCAAGCACTTCAAGCTGCTGCATGCCGCGGGCGCCTACTGGCGGGGCGACGAGAAGCGGCAGATGCTCCAGCGGATCTACGGCACGGCGTGGTTCAAGAAGGAGGACCTCGAAGCGTACGTTCACCGGCTGGAGGAGGCCCGGAAGCGCGACCATCGGGTGCTCGGCCGGCAGCTCGATCTCTTCTCCATCTCCGACGTCATCGGTCCGGGACTGGTGCTCTGGCATCCGCGCGGCGCCACGATCAAGTGGCTCCTCTCCCGCGCGGTCGAGGACGACAACGTCGCCAACGGCTACGACCTGGTCTACACGCCCAACGTGACCAAGGAAGAGCTGTTCAAGATCTCCGGGCACCTGCCGCTCTACGCCGCCAACCAGTACCCGCCGATGGCGGCCGGCGCGGGCGAGGCGGAAGACGTGCGCTACCGGGTCAAGCCGATGAACTGCCCGATGCACGCGCTGATCTACAAGAGCCAGCAGCGGAGCTACCGGGACCTGCCGATCCGCCTGAGCGAAGTCGCCAACGTGTACCGGAACGAGAAGTCGGGCACGCTCCACGGCCTGCTCCGCGTGCGCGGCCTCAGCATGGACGACGCGCACATCTTCTGCACCATGGAGCAGATCGAGGATGAGATTTTCCTTTGCCTCGATCAGGTGGACCGCCTGGTGCGGGCCACCTTCGGCTTCGAGCTGGATTTCGAGGTCTCCACCCGGCCGGAGGAGCGGCTGGGCAGCGACGAGATCTGGGATCGCGCCGAGGCGATGCTGAAGCAGGCGCTGGAGCGGAAGGGGATCCCCTACCGGATCGACGAAGGCGGCGGCGCGTTCTACGGGGCGAAGATCGACATCAAGTTCCGTGACGCCATCGGCCGGGTATGGCAGGGGCCGACGATCCAGCTCGACTTCAATCTGCCGGAGCGGTTCGAGCTGGAGTACACCGGCCCCGACAACCGGCCCCACCGGCCGGTGATGATCCACCGTGCGATCTACGGGACCCTGGAGCGCTTCACCGGCAACCTGATCGAGCACTTCGCCGGTGCGTTCCCGGTCTGGCTGGCGCCGGAGCAGGTCCGGGTGATCCCGATCTCGGATGCGCAGGCCGATGCGGCACGCCATCTCGCGCGCCGGCTCAAGGCCGCGGGCCTGCGGGTCCACGTGGACGATCGCACCGAGACCCTCAACTACCGGATCCGCGAGGGCGAGATGCAGAAGGTGCCCTATATGGCGGTGATCGGCCAGCGTGAGGCCGAGAGCGACAGCCTCGCGCTACGGGTCCGGGGGGCGGGGAAGAAGCAGGAGGTCATGCCGGTGGCCGCATTCCTCGACCGGGTCGAGCGCGAGGTACGGAGCCGCGCGCTCGTCCCGTGAATAGCGCCTTTCCACCCCCTCGGACCCCGGCTATCTTGCTCACGATTCGCACCTTGAGGATTACGTGAGCGACGCAACGACACCCGTCATTCTGTCGGCGGTCCGCACCCCGATCGGCAAGTATCTGGGCGGCCTCTCCGGCTTCACCGCGCCCCAGCTCGGGGCGATGGTCATTCGCGAGGCGGTCTCGCGCGCGAAGGTGGATCCGGCCGCGGTCGAGGAAGTGATCATGGGGCAGGTGGTGCAGGGCGGCTCGGGGCAGGCCCCCGCGCGCCAGGCCCTGATCCACGCCGGGCTCCCGCCCGCCGTTCCCGCCCTCACCATCAATAAAGTCTGCGGCTCCGGCCTCAAGGCCGTGATGCTCGCGTCGCAAGCCATCAAGGCGGGCGACGCCGACTGCATCGTCGCCGGCGGTCAGGAGTCCATGTCCGGCGCGCCGCACTATGTGTACGGGATGCGGGGCGGGATCAAGGCCGGCAATCAGACGATGGTGGACGGGATGATCCACGACGGCCTCTGGGACTCGTTCGGCTGCTGCCACATGGGCGAGTACGCCGAGTACACGGCGGAGAAGGCGGGCGTCAGCCGGGAGGACCAGGACCGGTTCGCCTACCAGAGCCACCGCAAGGCGATCGAGGCGACGGAGGGCGGCAAGTTCAAGGCGGAGATCCTGCCGGTACAGATCCCCGGCAAGGGCGGGCCGACCACGGTGGCGGCCGACGAATCGCCCCGGAAGGACACCAGCGCCGAGACCCTGGCCCGACTCAAGCCCGCCTTCCGGAAGGACGGCGGCACGGTGACGGCGGGAAACGCTCCCGGGCTCAACGACGGCTCGA
This sequence comes from uncultured Gemmatimonadales bacterium, assembly GCA_963826065.1. Classification (GTDB taxonomy): domain Bacteria; phylum Gemmatimonadota; class Gemmatimonadetes; order Gemmatimonadales; family GWC2-71-9; genus CAVVWJ01. The sequence goes on along the minus strand of CAWGVP010000002.1, from coordinate 207,326 downwards.
GCGCGCTGGTGGTCGCGTCGCTCGCCTTCGCCAAGGCCCACGGCATCGCGCCGCTCGCGCGCGTGACCGGCTACGCCACCGGCGGTGGGGAGCCGCGCGAGATCTTCTTCGCCCCGGTGCACGCGGTGCGGAACCTGATGAGCCGAACGGGCACCAGCATCTCGGACTACGACCTCATCGAGGCGAACGAGGCCTTCGCGGTACAGGCGCTCGCCGACGGCCGCGAGCTGAATTGGGATTGGGACCGCGTCAACGTCCACGGCGGCGCGGTTGCACTGGGGCATCCCATCGGTGCCAGCGGCGCGCGCGTGCTCACCACCCTGCTGTATGCCCTGCGCGACCGGGGCGGGTCGACCGGCCTGGCCACCCTTTGCCTGGGCGGCGGCAACGCCGTGGCCCTGAGCGTGGAGATCCTGTGATGAACACCGGCCGGCAGCTTGACACCCTTGCCGCCACGGAGCGACCCACCACGGCGCGCCGAGCCTTCGCCATCGGCGCGGGGGCGCTGGTGGTAGCGGCCTCGGCGCAGGTGACCGTGCCGGTGCCGCTGAGCCCGGTGCCGATGACGCTCCAGCCCCTGGCGGTGCTCGCGGTGGGCGGACTGCTCGGAGCCCAGGCCGGGGGCGGCGCGCTGCTGCTGTACCTCGCGCTCGGAATGTTGGGACTTCCGGTGTTCGCCGGGGGCGGGGCAGGGTTCATTCACGTGCTGGGGCCCACCGGTGGGTATCTGCTCGCGTTCCCCGCCGCGGCGGCGGTCGCGGGGCTGTTCGCGGGCACTACGCCTCGCCTCGGACGCGTGCTCCTGGGTTGCGCGCTCGCCATGGCGGTGATCCACGCCGGCGGGACCGCGCAGCTCGCGCTGCTCGGCGGCGATCCCGCCCTGGCCCTGCGGGTCGGCTTCGTCCCCTTCCTCACCGGGGACCTCCTCAAGATCGGCATCGCTGCCGCGGTGATCCTGGGCCTCGGGCCAAGACTCCGCGCCCTGCTCTGACCGGGCCCTCGATGCCCGTCCGGTACTCTCTCCTGAAGGCGATCGGATGGTCGATCGCCTTCGTCGTCCTCACTTTCATCATGGTCGGCCTGGTCGCCTTCGGCGCCGCGATGGTGATCCGCGGCTCGCCGGCGGCGTCAGAGGCGTGGCTCCGAGGCACGGGGCCCGGGCCGCTGCTCCTGCAGGGCGTCGCCATGGTGCTGTGCGCCGGACTCTTCACCTGGCTCATCGGGGTCCGGGTGCTGAAGCTCACGCTGGCCGACTTGAGATACCGGCTGCCGTCACGCGGGACCGGATTCGCGGCAGGCACGCTGGTCGGAGGACTGGCGGCCGTCACCGGTCTCGCGATCGCGTCTCTCGCCGGCGGCGCGGCGTGGACCCGGGATACGGGGACGCTCGCTGACTACTTCGCCATGGTGGGACACACGGTGCTGCTGCTCGCGCCCGCGGCGCTGGGCGAGGAGATGATCTTCCGCGGCGTCCCCCTGATCCTCCTCGGGAAGGCGTTGGGCCGCGGCACGGCGGTGGTCCTGGTCGCCCTGGGCTTCGCCCTCGGACACATCGCCAACCCGAACGTCACCGCGCTCGCCATCGGGAACATCGCCCTGGCGGGCATCTTTCTCGGCCTCGCCTTCTATGCTCCCGGCGGGATCTGGACGGCCTGGGGCGCGCACCTGGGTTGGAACGCGCTGCTTGCCGCGCTCGACGCCCCGGTCAGCGGTGTGCCGTTCCGCATTCCGTTTCTCGATTACGTGCCGGGCGATCCGGCGTGGCTCACGGGCGGCGCGTTCGGCCCGGAGGGTGGCCTCGCCTCCACGCTCGCGCTCACCATCGCGGTTCTCGTCGCCGGACGCTGGGCCGCAGGAAAGGAAGCGACATGACCCGAGCCGCCGTCATCGGCGCCGGCACCATGGGCAACGGCATCGCCCACGTCTTCGCCCAGCACGGGTGGGACGTCGCTCTGGTGGACACGGTGCCGGCCGCGCTGGAGAAGGCCGGCGCGACCATCCGCGCCAATCTCGACCGCCAAGTGAAGAAGGGCACCATCGCGCCCGAGGCGCCGGCCCAGGTGCTGGCACGGCTGAGGACCGGCACGTCGCTCGAAGCCGCCGCCGATGCCGACCTCGTCGTCGAGGCCGCGAGCGAGAACCCCGCGGTGAAGTTCGCGCTTTTCGAGCAGCTCGGCCGGATCGCGGCGCCCAGGGCGATTCTCGCCACCAACACCAGCTCCATCTCGATCACCGAGATCGCGGCGCGCACCGGCCGGGCGGAGCAGGTGATCGGGATGCACTTCATGAACCCGGTGCCGGTGATGCAGCTGGTGGAGGTGATCCGAGGCCACGCCACCAGCGACGCGACCACGACGACAGTGATGGAGACCGCCCGGGCGCTCGGGAAGACGCCGGTGGAGGTACACGACTATCCGGGCTTCGTGTCGAACCGGGTGCTCCTGCCCATGATCAACGAGGCGATCTTCTGCGTGATGGAGGGAGTGGCCACCCCGGAGGCGATCGACACGGTGATGAAGCTGGGCATGGCCCATCCGATGGGCCCGCTCGCCCTGGCCGATTTCATCGGGCTCGACGTGTGCCTCGCGATTCTGGACGTGCTGCACAAGGGCCTGGGCGACGACAAGTACCGGGCCTGCCCGCTGCTGCGCCGCATGGTCGCGGCCGGCGACCTCGGCAAGAAGTCGGGGCGGGGCTTCTACCCCTACCCGAAAGGCTGAAGGGAGACCCGGTGGACATCTTCGAGTCGATGCGATCCTTCGGTCACGAGCAGGTCCTGCTGTCTCACGATCCCTCGTGCGGCTACTACGGGATCATCGCCATCCATGACACCACGCTGGGTCCGGCCCTCGGTGGCACCCGGTTCTGGCAGTACGAGAACGGTGACGAGGCGATCACCGACGCGCTCCGGCTCGCCCGCGGCATGACCTACAAGGCGGCCGTCGCCGGGATCAACCTGGGCGGCGGGAAGTCGGTGATCATCGGCGACAATCGCCGGACCGACCGCGAGGCGCTGTTCCGGGCGCACGGCCGGTTCGTGGAGACGCTGAACGGCCGCTACATCACGGCGGAAGATATCGGGACCAGCCCGGCGGACATGGAATACATCAAGCTGGAGACCGATCACGTCGCCGGGCTCCTGGGGCTCTCCGGCGACCCGTCGCCGGTGACGGCGTACGGGGTGTACGTCGGGATGAAGGCGGCGGCGAAGGCGCGGTGGGGCAGCGATGCGCTCGAAGGGCGGACAGTGGCGGTGCAGGGGGCGGGAAACGTGGCCTACCATCTCTGCCGTCACCTCCACGGGGAGGGGGTACGGCTGGTGGTGACGGACATCCGGCCCGAGAAGGTGAAGCGGGTGGTGGAGGAGTTCGGCGCCGGCACGGTCGACCCCGAGGCGATCTACGACCAGGCGGCGGACATCTACGCACCCTGCGCGCTCGGCGCCACGATCAACGACGAGACCATCCCCCGGCTCAAGGTCCAGATCATCGCCGGCGCGGCCAACAACCAGCTCGCCGAGGACCGGCACGGCGATGATCTGGAGAAGCGCCAGGTGCTCTACGCCCCGGACTACGTCATCAACGGCGGCGGCGTGATCAACGTCTACGGCGAGCTCAACCGGTGGCCCGCGGAGCGCTCGCTCAAGAAGGCGGGCGAAATCTACGAGACCCTGCTCCGGATCTTCGCGATCGCGAAGGCCGAAAAGATCCCGACCTACCGCGCTGCCGACCGGCTGGCGGAGCAGCGCATCGCCGCGATGGCCGGGCTCGACCGGATGTGGATGGGAAGGAAGTAGTGGGCAGGTGGGCGGCCGCCCCGCTGCCCCACTGTCCTTTTCCCCTCTACCGCGCAGGCATTTCCTTATACATTAGGTACCAGATGCCCGAAGTCATTCCCATCGGCGCCGACCACGCCGGGTTCGAGCTCAAGCAGCGGTTGGTCGACGAGTTGCGGGCGATGGGGTATGCGCCGCTCGATCTCGGTACCGACGGGCCGGAATCGACCGACTATCCCGATTACGCTCACCAGGTCGCGTCCCGGGTAGAACATCACGAGGCTCGCCGCGGCGTGCTGCTCTGCGGCACCGGATTGGGCATGTCGTACGCGGCCAACCGCCATCCCGGGGTGCGCGCCGCGGTCGCCTGGTCGCCCGAGATCGCGCGCCTCGCCCGGGAGCACAACGACGCCAACGTCCTCATCCTGCCGGCGCGCTTCGTGACCGAGGCGGACGGCGTGGAGATCCTGAAGACCTGGCTGAGCACGGCATTCGCCGGGGGCCGGCACGGCCGCCGGGTAGCGAAAATCGACCAGGAGCAGGCATGACCATCGACCACAACGCGAGCCTCCGGGACGCCGATCCGCTGGTGGCGCATCTGATCGATCGCGAGCTGGGGCGCCAACGCCACGGCCTGGAGCTGATCGCGAGCGAGAATTTCGCCAGCCGCGCCGTGATCGACGCGATGGGCACGCCGCTCACCAACAAGTACGCGGAGGGCTACCCTGGCCGTCGGTACTACGGGGGCTGCGAGGTCATCGACGAGATCGAGCAGCTTGCCATCGATCGCCTGAAGCAGATCTTCGGGGCGGAGCACGCCAACGTCCAGCCGCACTCCGGGGCCCAGGCCAACTTCGCCGCCTTCATGGCGCTGATCCCCCCGGGCGAGAAGATCATGGGGATGTCGCTGCCCCATGGCGGGCATCTGAGCCACGGCGCGGCGGTCAACCACAGCGGCGTGATCTGGAAGGCCGTCCACTACGGGGTGGATCCCGGGACCGGGCGCATCGACCACGACGCCGTGCGCGAGCAGGCCCGCCGCGAGCGCCCCCGCCTGATCATCGCGGGCGGGAGCGCGTACGCGCGGATCATCGACTTCGCCGCGTTCCGGTCCATCGCCGACGAGGTCGGCGCCATCTTCCTGGTGGACATGGCGCACTTCGCCGGGCTGGTGGCGGGCGGGGTGTACCCGTCGCCGGTGCCGCATGCGCCGGTGGTGACCAGCACCACCCACAAGACACTGCGCGGCCCCCGCGCCGGGCTGATCCTCAGCACCGCCGAACACGCCAAGGCGGTCGACAAGTCCGTGTTTCCCGGCACCCAGGGCGGTCCGCTGCAGCACGTGATCGCGGCCAAGGCTGTGGCGTTCGGGGAGGCTCTGACCGACGACTTCAAGACCTACAGCAAGCGCGTGGTCCAGAACGCCAAGACCCTGGCGACATCGCTGATCGACCGCGGCTTTGCGATCGTATCCGGCGGGACCGACACGCACCTGATGCTGGTCGACCTGAGGCCGAAGAACCTGACTGGCAAGGCGGCGGAAAAGATCCTCGACCAGGCCGGCATCACGGTCAACAAGAACACGATCCCGGACGATCCCCAGTCGCCATTCGTCACCAGCGGCATCCGACTGGGCACGCCGGCGGTGACCACGCGGGGCATGGGGACCGGCGAGATGGAGCGGGTGGCGGAGCTGATCGACCGGGCGCTGACGCGCCCCGACGAGGCCACCCTGGCCCGGGTCCGGGAGGAGGTGGGCGAGCTGAGCTCGAGCTTTCCGCTCTACCAGCCGAAATCGACCGCCGGCCGCGTCCGCCGGAGCGCCTGAATCGTGGCGCCCCGCCTGGCCGAGGATCTCCGGTGAACGAGCTGCAATTCGCCGACGACGTGATGGCCCGCATCCGAGCCCGGGGCGGAGCCTACAATGAGCGGGCGTACCTCTTCGTCCTCGCGACGATCGAGTATCTCCAGTCCCGTCTCCCGGCGCGCCGTCATGTGAGCGCCGCCGAGCTGGCCTGGGCCTGTCGCGACTTCGCGCGGGAGCAGTTCGGGCTGCTGGCTCCCCACGTGCTGGGCCATTGGGGCGTCACCCGCACCGAGGACTTCGGCCGCATGGTGTTCACCCTCGTGGACGTCGGCCTGCTGGTCACTCAGCCCGGCGATCAGGAGGCCGATTTCGAAGCCGTCTACCAGTTCGCCGATGCGTTCGGCGATGCCTATCAGTGGCAGGGAGTGCAAGGCGCCTGAACGGGGTGGATCGACAGCGGAGGGGGATATGGAGAGACCCGAGTGGCCGGCGTGTCAGAAGTGCTCGCAGGGGACCTTGATTCCCCTCTCGGACTACGGTCGCGAAGGGGCGCCCATCACCTACAAAGCCTGGGTCTGCACCAATCCGGACTGCGGCTTCAATCTCCGAATCGACAACGGTGAGATCTCGTTCGGGCGGGCGATAGGTCAGAGCTACAAATGATCTCAGCGGGGCCGCGCTGAAGCCTTGCTCCCCATCCTCACCCCCGACCAATCCTCCGCCTGGGACCGCAAGGCCGTCGCCGCCGGCGTGGACCTGGCCACGCTCATGGAGGTCGCGGGCCGGGCAGTGGTCGCCATCCTCGCCCCGCGATTCGCGGCACGGTTGGGCGAAGGCGTGCTGGTCGCGGCCGGGCCCGGGCACAACGGCGGCGACGGGTGGGTGGTCGCCCGTGCGCTGCACCGGCTCGAGGTGCCGGTCTGGGTCACCTCGCCGGCCGGCGCGGGTGCGGCGCTGCGTGAGCGGATGGCCGGCCTGGCGCGTGCGGAGGGTGTCCGCGAGGTGGCACCCGACGGGCCCTGGCCCCGGGTAGGCCTGGTGGTGGACGCCCTGCTCGGCACCGGCGCCAGCGGGGCGCCGCGCCCGGCCGTGGCCGCGCTGCTCGACCGGCTGCTCGATCTCGAGCTTCCGGTCGTGGCGGTGGACGGACCCACGGGTGTGGACCTCCTGAGCGGAATCGTGCACGGCACGCCACGCGCCGATATCACGGTGACTTTCGGCGGCTTTCGGCGGGGCCATCTGCTCGCCCGGGACGAGGTCGGTACGGTCGTCGTGACCGACATCGGTCACCCCCCTCCCGAGACGGAATGGCCGACGCTGGTGTCGGACCGCGAAGCAGCCGGCTGGCTGCCGCGCCTCCACGCCAGGGACCACAAGGGTACGCGCGGCCGTGTGGTGGTGGTCGGCGGCAACGCGGGCATGACCGGTGCAGTCCGCATGGCCTCCCGCGCGGCGTTCGCCGCCGGGGCGGGCCTGGTTCACGCCGTCGCGCCCCCCGAGACGGTTGCCGCGCTGGTGCAGGCCGAGCCCGATCTGCAGACCCTGGCCCATCCCTTCGACCAGGACCCGAGCCCCCAGCTCCAGGAACTGGTGTCCCGCGCCGACGCGGTGGTGATAGGTCCCGGCCTGGGCCGCGCGACCGGCCGGCGCGCCCTGGTGATGGCGCTGGCGGAAGCGGCTCGGGCCGTGGTGCTCGATGCCGACGCGCTGGTGGCGTTCCAGGGAGCGGTCGAGGAGCTCCGTCTGCTTGCGAGCGGTCGCCGGGTGGTGCTGACGCCGCATCCGGGGGAATTCCGCACGCTGTTCCCCGAGCTCGCCTCCGAGCGAGAAGTGGACCCCTGGGGGGCGGCGGGAGCGGCAGCCGAGCGGACCGCCTCCGTGGTCCTGCTCAAGGGCGTGCCCTCGATCGTCGCCTCCACCGGACGGCCAACGCTCACCATCGCATCGGGAAATCCAGGGCTCGCCACCGGGGGAAGCGGTGACGTGTTGAGCGGCCTCATCGGCGCCGCGCTCGCGCGCGACATCGAGCCCGAGATCGCCGCGGCGCTTGGCGCCCAGGCACTCGGCCGCAGCGCCGATATCGCGGCCCGGCGGGTCTCGGCGCGAGGTCTTCGCCCGATGGATGTGATCGCCGCACTGCCTGACCTATGGCGCGAATGGGAGCTGCTGCGCCGATCGCCCCCGCCACCCGTGCCACCCATCCTGCTGGAGCTTCCCCGTCCGCTGACGGCGTGACCGTGCGCGGTCGCCCTTCGGTCGAGGTATACATTCCGGTCATGCGTATTCTTGGCGCGGTGTCGATCTCCGCGGTCATGACGGTCACGGCGGCGGCGCAGTCTCCCAGTCGGGACTGGCGGCCGGAGGACCGCACGGTGATCGGAAATTTCAGTCGTGTCACCTCGATCGCCACGTCGATCGATCGGGTCTACGTGACCTCTCCCACCTCGCTGGTGATCTGGCAGCCGCACTTTCGGACCTGGGCGGGGCCGTTCGAGCCGCCGGTCCGCAACACGTTGAATGGGGTGTTCGCGGCGCTGGTGGATCCGCTCGACCAGTCCTTGTGGCTCGCGCGGAACACCGGGTGGGTACACTTCCAGCCCGAGCTCCGGCTGTGGGACGAAGGCGTGGCGCCGGGTTCCGTGTCGACCATCGCGTTCGACGAGAGCGATCCCGCGGGCGGCCTCCACATCCGGACCAGCACCGGCTGGTTGCTGGTTCCTCGGGGAAGCACGGTGGCGGTTCCGGGTCGCGGGCCCGCCCAGCCGATCCGGCCGACGACCGTCGAGGAAGCCCTTCGACAGGCGCCGACGCTCCAGGTCAACGCCGCAGGATACCTTCTCGACTCCAGAATGCGGCCCGTGCGACTGACCGCGGCAGCACGAGCGGCCGACAATCAAGGTTGGTACATCGGCACTGCGGGACTGGGGCTGTTCTACCTCCAGGACGCGGGGGCGATTCCCGAGCGGGTTCCCTTCGGGCTGCCGTCCTCGTACGTCGGGGCGGTGACGAGCTGGCCGGGTGGACTGTGGGCCGCCACCAACCGCACGCCGGAGGCCGAAGCGGCGTTCACCTTCGTGAGCTCCGAGCTCCGAGAGTTCCGCACGGTGCACGGCCTCCCCGCGACGGGCACGCCGTTCAGCCGGGTGCTCGAGCTGGCCGGCCGCGACAAGGCGCTCTGGGCCGCGACGGACTTCGGCCTTGCCCGGGTGGATCCGAACGAACAGCAGATCGATCTCATCGACCAGAGCCGCGGACTCCCCGACAGCCGCGTGTTCGACGTGGTGGGCCGCACGGGCAGCGTGGTGGTCGGCACCGCGCACGGCCTCGCGCGAATGGACGATGAGCTTCAGGTGACCCGCGTGGCGCCGCGCTTCGCCGGCGCCGCCTACGCGGTCTTCCCGGCAGGCGATTCGGTGTGGGTCGGTACCTCGAGCGGTCTGCTGCTCGCCCTGCCGGGGCGGGAGGACCTGGTGCGGCCACGCAGTCTGTCGTCGGCCGGCCTCCAGCAGCCGGTGTACGGTCTGTCGACCTTGGGCGACACGCTGGCCGGCCTTACCCGCGACCACATCATCTGGCGCAATCCGCGAGGCGGTGCGTGGTCCATCGGTCCCAACCTTTCCGCCCTGCTCGGACGCCTCCGTCGCTTCGTTCCGGACGGTCCCGGATTCTGGGTCGCCGGCGAGCGGGGGGTCGGGTTCGTGCGCCTGAACGGGGCGATGATTCGCTCCCTTCGGGACGGCGACCTTCCCGGCCCGGCCACCGACCTCGCGGTGGACCGCGACTATCTCTGGGTCGCCACCGAGGACGGGCTGGTTCGCTTTCGGCTCGACGCCATCCGTCCGTGATTCCACCCGTGCAGAGCCCGGCCGCGGAGCTGGGTCCCGGCCCGGAGTTCGATCGCATCCGGGAGATCGCCCGAGTACTCGGCCCTCGGGCGCATTCGCTCGGCGATGACTGCGCGCTGCTGCCCGACGGCGACGGGGCGCTGGCCCTCTCGACCGATGTGAGCGTCGAAGACGTGCATTTCCGGCTGGACTGGATCGACCTGGCCGAAGTGGGCTGGCGCGCCACGGCCGCGGCGCTCTCGGATCTCGCGGCGGAGGGCGCGAACCCGGTCGGCGTGCTCTCGGCGATCAGCGTTCCGCACCGCGCGGCGGAGGGCGATCTGACGGCTCTGGCAACCGGCATCGGTGAGGCGGCCTCCGCGGCGGGCGCCGCCGTCATCGGCGGCGACCTCTCCGCGGGGCCCGTATGGAGCGTCGCGACCACGGTGGTGGGACGCGCCCCGCGACCGGTGACACGCGTCGGAGCGCGGCCGGGTGACGGGATCTGGGTGACCGGTGTGCTCGGCGGCGCGCGAGCCGCACTCGAGGCGTGGCGCCGCGGGGCCGCGCCGGCTGACGACGCCAGGCGCGCCTTCGCGCGCCCCGAGCCGCGGATATCGGCGGGGCTGTGGCTCGCGGCTCACGGCGCCCGTGCGATGCTCGATCTCAGCGACGGCCTGGCGGGCGACGCGGGTCATCTGGCAGCGGCGTCCGGCGTCCGAATCGACCTCGAGCTGGAGAGGGTGCCGGTTGCCGCCGCGACGATCGCGGAGGCCAAGCGGCTCGACCTGCCGGTGCAGCAGTTGGCCGCCGAAGGGGGCGAGGACTTCGAGCTGCTGGTGGCTCTGCCACCGGACTTCGACCCCACCGCGGTCCTCGGATTCGAGGAGGCCTGCGGCATCGCTCTCACTCGCATCGGCACGGTCGCGCGCGGTCGCGGCGTGCGCGCGGACCTCGCCGGCCGGCGGCTCGAGTTGCGCGGCTACGACCACTTCCGTTGATCCGGAGCCGCGGCTAGGTTGCCCCCCGTTCCCATTCCAGAGCGATCATGAGCACCATCATCGAAGTGCACGCCCGCGAGATTCTCGACAGCAGGGGCAATCCCACCGTGGAGACCGACGTCGTGCTGTCGAGCGGCGCGCAGGGCCGCGCCGCCGTGCCGAGCGGCGCGTCCACCGGCGAGCACGAGGCCGTCGAGCTGCGGGACGGCGACCCCAAGCGCTACGTCGGCAAGGGCGTGACCGAGGCGGTGCGGAACGTGAACGAGGTGCTCGGGCCCCGGCTCGAAGGCATGGCGGCGGCCGACCAGATCGCGGTGGACGCGGAGATGATGGATGCCGACGGCACGCCCAACAAGAGCAAGCTCGGCGCCAACGCGATCCTAAGCGTCTCGCTCGCCGTGGCACGGGCGGCGGCCCAGGACTGTGGCCTGCCGCTCCACCGCTACCTGGGCGGGCCGATGGCGCGGGTGCTGCCGGTGCCGATGATGAACATCCTGAACGGTGGGGCCCACGCCTCCAATAACGTGGACGCGCAGGAGTTCATGGTGGTGCCGATCGGGGCCGAGACGTTCCCCGAGGGACTGCGCATCGGCGTCGAGGTGTTCCACGCACTGAAGAAGGTCCTGGGCAAGATGGGCCTCTCGACCGCGGTGGGGGACGAAGGCGGGTTCGCCCCCATGCTCCCCTCCAACGAGGCCGCTCTCGACGTGGTCATGCAGGCGATCGAGGCCGCGGGCTACGAGCCGGGCCGGGACGTCGCGATCGCGCTCGACGTCGCCGCGTCGGAGCTGCTCCAGGACGGCGAGTACGTCTTCAAGAAGGGCGACAAGAGCCGCCGCTCCGCCCAGGCGATGGTGGACCTGTACGCCGGATGGGTGGACCGCTATCCCATCGTCTCCATCGAGGATGGGCTGGCGGAAAACGACTGGGCGGGATGGGCGCACTTTACCGAGCGCCTGCACGACCGGGTCCAGCTGGTGGGCGACGATCTCTTCGTCACCAACGTGGACCGGCTCGGGAAGGGAATCGAGGAGGGCGTGGCCAACGCCGTGCTGGTGAAAGTGAACCAGATCGGCACCCTCACCGAGACGCTTCAGTGCATCGAGCTGGCGAAGGGGAGCGCGTACGGGGTGGTGATCTCCCACCGGTCGGGCGAGACGGAAGACACCTTCATTGCGGACCTCGCGGTCGCGACCGGCGCGGGCCAGATCAAGACCGGCAGCGCCAGCCGTACCGACCGCACGGCCAAGTACAATCAGCTGCTCCGGATCGCCGAGGAGCTGGGCGAGCTGGCCCACTATCCCGGGCGAGACCTCTACCCGCTGTGACGCCGGCGCGGTGGGCGGCGGTGGTGGCGCTCGCCTTCGCGCTGTACTTCGCGATCCAGGGGGGCGAGTACGGGACCACCCACCTGCTGGAGCTTCGGGCCGACGTGGAGCGGGAACAGGCGCAGGTCACCCAACTGAAGCAGATGGTGGATTCGCTGGCTCGGGCCGCGGAGGCGATCCGGCGCGATCCACGGGTGCAGGAGCGGGTGGCCCGGGAGTCGTTCGGGATGATTCGGGATGGGGAGTATCTGTTCCGCATCGTCCCGGCAGACACCAGCGCGTCCGCTTGAGGAGCGGTAGGGCAGGGATTAGGTTTGCCGCTCTCTGGCAGGGTAGCTCAGCTGGTTAGAGCACGGCACTCATAATGCCGGGGTCGCGGGTTCGAGTCCCGCCCCTGCTATTTTATCCGCAACCACTTGGGCGCTCGCGCTCAAGTGGTTTCTCACATCTGGCACTACGCCTAGCACTAAGGGGACGAATGGCGGACTCGCAGGTCCCCTCTGTCACTGTACGCTTCGTACGGCTTCCCCGGCGAGAGCGCCAATCAGCGTCAGCTCCCCGCAGCGGAGCCAGCGGTCGGAGCCCAAGGCCAGTGCGGCATCAATGTCCGGCACTCTCGGGCTGGTCCTGCATGGATGGCAAAGTCCTCGATGTTGAGACCCCCGCAGTCCCGGCAATAGGAACCGCGGTCAGTCCCCGCCCCCGTCACGCCGGCCTCCACGCGGGCGAGCCGAAGACTGACGGTAAAGCCGGGGGGTGCTCTCCCGGGCTTTGTTTGGAGCAGGCTGCCGACGTGCGGTACCTCACGACGATGCCCAGTACGAATCATTGTCACCAGCAACACGCCGTCCTCGACCACATACACGATCCGGCAGTTGCCGGCGCGGATGCGATAGGCATCATCAGCACCTTCCGCTTGGTGCACCCCCTGGGACGGGGTTCCGCTGCACGGGCGAAGGTATCGACGCTCGGTCCGCTTCGGGCATGTACGGTAGCGTGTGTACGCTAGATATATGTGGGACCTGCAACGTGCGGCTATATCAATCGCGGTGTCTACCGGCTATATTAGCAGCGCACTCACTCGCACTACACGCGATCTGGCTGTCCCAGCCCCCATTCACCTTCCGTCACCGGGCCGCGGTTTCTCCGCCCTCCCCCTGCCGCCAGTTGGGTGTTCCTCGCACGGCAGACTCGGGAGAAAACGTGTGCATCCCCCGGCATATTCGTCGACTGTTCAACACGCCACGCGCCTTCAAGGGCGCGCTCTGCGCTTCACTCTTCGCATTGGCCGCGTGTAGTCCAGACGAGTCACCCATGGCACCTTCGGCCCCTAGTGCCGCAGGGCCAAGCTTCCTGACCAGCGATGGCTCGCCATTGCACAGCCCCGGGCTCGCGGGCTTCTACTTCAAGCCGCCGACGGTGCGAGACAAGCCCAGTGTCGTTGGCACCTTCGACCCCTGCCTGCTGGCGAACGGAACCACCTGTCCTACGGGCCTCGATCCCATCGTGCGCATCTGCCTGGCGAGCGTGCCCGACTGCGGTGCCGCCACCCCGGTCGCCACCTTCACTCCGAGTAGTACCCCGGCGATCAAGAAGGGCGGGACGGCGGCGGCGCCGGTGTATTTCGTGGCCTGGAAGCCCTCGAAGTTCTTGCCGCTCGCCACCTACCGCATTCACGTCCAGGCCGGGGCGGCCGGGTTCCAGCGCGAGCTGGGCTTCGCGGATGTGCAGATCCTGGTGTCCACCGCCACCCAGAAGCAGAGGTCGAACGCGACGACCACCCAGCAGATCGGCTGGCCGGCCGGGAGCTCGCTGAACATCAATTTCTGGATCGCGAAGGGGATCGTGGGCGCGGTGACGGTCTCGCCGGTTACCGCGTCCATCAACGTAGGCGCGACTCAGAGCTTCACGGCGACGGTGCACGACCTGCACGGCGTGCTGCTCACGGGCAAGCCGGTGAGCTGGGCCAGCGGGACCCCGGATGTCGCGACTGTGGATCCGAACGGGCTCATTACCGGATTAAGCGCCGGGGAAGCGACCATCACCGCCACCAGCGAGGGCCGGAGCAATAACGCCACGGTGACCGTGACCAGCTCAACGGCCGCCATCGACCTCGGCACCCTCGGCGGGACTAACAGCCAGGCCCAAGGTATCAACGAGAGCGGGCAGGTGGTAGGCTCCAGCACCATGCTGAACGGCAACAACAGCACCCAGCACGCGTTCCTCTGGCAGAATGGGGCGATCTTCGACCTCGGCGCCCTGCCGGGCTGGAGCACGAGCACTGCGCAAGACATCAACAACAACGGCCAGATTGTGGGCTCCAGCTCCAACGGCGGTGAGGCGCACGCCTTCCTGTGGACCCCGGACCAGCCGGGGGGAACGGCCGGGACGATGGCCGACCTCGGCACCGGGGTGGGCGAAATTGGCGGCATCGCCATGGCCATCAATGACCCTGGTCAGGTGGTGGGGTACAGCTTCCTCATGGAGGGCGAGACCTTCGTGAGGCACGCTACACTGTGGCAGAACGGCACGGTCACCGATCTTGGCACACTGGCCGGAGGAGACAGCGAGGCTTTAGGCATCAACGCCAACGGTCAGGTAGTGGGCCTGAGCTTTACGAACAGCAACGACATCCATGCGTTCCTGTGGACCCCGGCTCAGCCGGGGGGATCGACCGGGACGATGACCGATCTCGGCAACTTCGGCGGGACGGAGACCTACTCGTCTGCCGAGGCTCAAGGCATCAACAACACTGGTCAGGTTGTGGGTCACAGCACCGGTCCGGACGGCCAGCGACGCGCCTTCCTCTGGACCCCGACAGAACCTGGGGGAACGACCGGCGCGATGATCGACATTGGCGCCCTCGAAGACGGCCCTACGGCCCTCGCGTTTGCCATCAACGACGTTGGTCAGGTAGCAGGCCTCAGCTTCACGCCGGGCTTCGCCCTACTCCACGCCTTCCTGTGGCAGAATGGGACGATGACTGACCTGGGGGCCTTGCCGGACTGGACTGCGAGCCGGGCGCTGGGCATCAACAACAAGGGTGAGGTGGTGGGCTCGAGCTCACCGCAGCGGGACACCGACACCCACGCCACGCTGTGGCCTGCTATGGTACCATGAATGAGAAACGCAGGGTCGACGACACGCGCCGAACTTGAATGCCAAGGGCGCGTCCGTGTCTGGCCCTGATCGGAAACCTTCCTGTGAGGAATTTTGTGAGGAGAACCACGCGACCCTGCAGGTCCCGTAGGACAGAAGCGGACACGGGGGGGGCCTATCAGACGGGGCGAGTTGGGAAAGGACGGAGACGGACGCTCCCGGAAGCGGCTGGCACACGCAGGAGGTGAGGGAGGTTCGGAATCGAGGCCATCCGAATGGATGGCCTCGGCCACGCTTGCTTTCGGACGCAGCCAGGTGTGCAAACTTCCCCGGCACATCCTGCACATTTTCGCCACTCCAGCCGTTCATCCTGTACAACTCACCCCGTCATTTCCCTCTGAAGCCTCCGAAATGTTCACCAGCGCCTAGCTACGCGGCTCAGGCATCGACAAACCGAAGGTCGGCTCAATAGCGGTACAGTCTTGGCACTAAGCCTGGCTTGCTGAACCGTGGTGCGCGGGATTTCGTGGCGCATGTCGTGGTGTACGCCAACGACTTAGCGCGAGGCAGGGGGCGCACGGTTCCTCATAATGCGGGGTCGCGGGTTCGAGCCCCGCCCCTGCGATCTTGGCAACCCTCATTGGCGTTATTGCTTGCGGGGGTCTTTTCATGCTCTTTCTCGCGCACCAACATGATCGCCCGCACCTGAAGAGACAGGGCCTTCACGTCATTTTCACCCTTCAGCCACCCGCCAACCGTCCGCAGGTTAACAGATATATACACGTAGGCTAGTTCACCCGGCTGTCAATTGAAGATCAGAGGCTGGAGTTCCCGGCTCATCATCAGATGCTGAAGAGATTGTCGAGGCCTGCCGCACGCCAATCGCTCGCGTAAAGTACGGTAAACAGCAAGCTCCCTTGCTTGGCGGTTCCTTTGGCGTAGCAGATGTGCTCGATCCGAGAACGGAATCTCGTAATCCCGCGGTGGCGGACCCGGTCGCACCCGAGCATGGTCCACGTGTCCATCACTTTCAGCAAATCGGCAATCAGCACCCTTCTGGGCCGAGGGAACGAGGCCTTGAAGTCGGGAGTCACCAGCGTTGACTCGCTGTCGGATGCGATCGCGCGCAGCAACTGATCGATCGGCTTCGGTGGAGTCGCACCTGGTATTCGGCTGGCCAGAAGATGCGGTGGAGTCAAGGCCGGCTCGAGGAGACCAGCGATGCCGACAGCGATGCCCTCGGAGTTAACCTGCCCCAGGTTCAGCAACACAATCACGGTGAGATCGAACTCAGGATAGCGCTGGAGGGTGGCGTGGAAGCCACGCCAGGCGCCGCTGTGTCCGAGCCGCCGATAACCCCGCTGTTCGAAGATGTTCCATCCGAAGCCGTAGGGATACGTACCGCCATTGTTCAGCCTGACCGGCGTCCAGCTCATCTCGAGTCCGGCACGGCCGACGACCTTTCCGTGGTTGAGACCTATCGCCCAGCGCGCGAGGTCGAGTACGGTGAAACTGAGGCAGCAGTCAGCGGTGGCATTGATCGAGGGGGACACCCAATCGGGGTTCTTGAGCGTGTCGTTCACGAAGTAGTATCCGGCGCTCCGGTTCGGCACTATGTCCGTGTCGGAGTTGACCCGCGCCGTGCGCATATCGAGGGGGCGGAAGATCCGGTCCCGCATGAAATCACCCCAGGGCATGCCGGTCACCCGATGAATGATCACGCCGAGCAGTGCATAGCCGATGCTGCTGTAGCTCTCGAGCGCTCCCGGCTCGAATCGAGCGGTGTGGCGGCGGAGCGCACCATCTCGCTCTCCGAATAATCCTGGCGCCAGTCCAGGGTCGTATCCTGAGGAATGCCCGAGGTGTGCGTGAGGAGATGCCGAATGGTCACCCCTGACCACACTGCTGAGCCCTCGGGCAGGTATCGGGTGATCGGATCGTCGAGCCCGAGACGACCCTGCTGGGACAGCAGGACGATCGCCGCGGCTGTGAACTGCTTGCTGAGCGAGCCTACCGCATACACGGTGCTGTCGGTCGCCGGGCACGCGGTGCTCCAGGTTGGCAAAACCGTAACCGCGGGCCATGAGCACGCTGTCGCCGCGCAGGATAGCGACCGAGATTCCGGGGATTCGCTGGCGCGCCAGTTCGGCCTTAATGAATCGGTCCACCGTATCGGGGACGGCGCGAGCCTGTGCAGCCGCTTCCCCGACGCAGAAGAGCAGGAGGATGAGTGAGCGGGTCATCGGTTTCTCAGGTCGCTGAAGTCGGAGTTCTGCAGGATCTGGTCATCGAGCCAGCGGTCGATGATGCTCTTCCGGAAGCGCCACTCCTTGCCCAATTTCGCGCCAGGAATGCGTTTCTCTTGGGCCCACTTGTAGATGGTCTGCGGAGTCAGCCGGAGATAGGACGCGACCTCTTCGAGAGTAAGGATGTCGTTGGCAGGTGTCCGGCCGTTCTCCTCGCCCGCAGTCACGGTCGAGCCTCCGGAGCTCGGGTGGAGTCGTGCAAGCGAAGCAGCTCTTCCAGACTCCTCCCGCTCATAGAAGTGTCCGGCGCCACCGCAGAATTGGAATGGGTAACCAGTTGCTTCACCGCGTAGATCACTGCTTCGTAGAAGTTGCCCTGGTAATGACCGGTCACGCGGAAGGGTTGATTCCGGTCCCCCAGGAAGGGACGAAGATTCCACGCCATCTGAATCCCAACGAATCCGAAGAGAACCGCCCAGAGCCGCATGATCGTGAGCGCCTTGCGTGGGTAGACGCTGCGCCGCTCACAAATAGTCGTGAGCGCCTCGTGAAGGGCGTACATGCCGAAGAGTCCCGCGGCCGCCACCACGGTCAGGTGGAGCAGGTGCTGGAAGTAGTAGTTGGCGCCGGTGATCAGGAAGAACGCCGGCACTGGAAGGAAAGCGGCCAGCACCACTGCGGTCAGTGCCAACGCGCTGGTCACCAGTACGACCACCTGTAATAACCGAAGGCGTGATCCGACCAGGACCTGCACGATATAGAATGCGGGAAAACACACCACGAACGTGGCGATGAACAGGAAAGGCAGCTTGACCGCGGCCGCGACAGCCTGAAGCGGTCCGCTGTAGGCACCCGCCACACCGCCGTAGAGTCCGCCGAGTACCACAACAGTGAGCAGTGCGAATCGTAGCTTTCGACCGAGGTCAACTCCCGCCACGACCTCATCGAAGTACGACTCTCTCTCGCTGAGTAACGCCGTTAGGAACCCGCTGTAGGTGTTAAGCGCTGGAGGGGTTGATACAGCCTGATCAGCCGTGGTGCTCATGAAGGATCCTGACTCTGGAGGTCAGATGGACCAACTCTGGCTGTTTGTTGCTGTATTATAGTGTTTTGTACTGTATTCCACTAGGTCCGGGGTTCACTCCCTCCGCTACGAGTGTGTTGGGGAACCCGAAAGGACGCCTCCCTTGGGGTTACTCTGGACAATATGTCGAGCCTTTCGAAGCCGCCGCCGAAATCCACCCCTTGATGTCGATCTCTCCGGCTCGCAAATGGTGCCGAAACTTGCAGAGTGAAGGGCTGCCGTCTGATTCTCCCCATCAGCTTCCGCCCGATGTTCTCATTGCGATCCCTCGTTCGGACAGACGCTTAAGCTGCCATCCCGCCGCAGCTGCAGCATTCGGCATGGATTCTGCCCATTGAGGCCTGCCTTCCTCCTGTCCCATCCGCCGCTGCAACGTCGAGAGGTGCCCTGTGGGACAGCTCATGAGACGATTGCGCTCTTGCGATTCTGGGACCGGCCTCGTCGAATACGGCCTGCTTCTCGCCGTCCTCGCGCTCGGACTCGTGGGTGTCGTTACCCTCCTGCGCAAGTCCGTCGAGGGACTCACCACTTCGGTGAATGTCGCCATTTCTCAGCCGGGCTCCGGAGGTTATGTGCCGCCAGCTTCGGCCCTCCCTACCTGGCCTCACACCAGGCCCACCGCCAACATCCCAATGCCCACCGAACATGCTGGCGACTCCGACACTTCCGAGGACCCTTCAAGCGATCAGGACAGCTCAACCGCTGAGCCTGACAGCTCCACCGCTGAGAGTTGGCCTAGCATCTGGCTATCCCGCTAGCATCCGGGCCTCCGCCGGGCATCGAACTGTGCTCGCCTCTCCACGCAGTTTGGCGAGCGTCATACACTCCCGCCTGTGTTTCGCGTTCTCCCCGCCACGTCCCCTCAGCAGCGCGTCCGCCGACGAAGTCTCCAATGCCCAGCTCCTTCGGAAGAACGATGCATCACGTCTTTGCCCGGCGGCTCCCATTCGGTGTGTATTTCGTCCTCTTGCTCCTCCTCGCCTGCGGCGATTCCACCGCGCCCAGCGATCTCCCGGCCGACAACCGGCCTGGCGCTCGCGATGGGCGGCCGCCACGGCTGCCGCCTCGACGACGAGGGCCGTGCGCTCTGCTGGGGGCGGGCCGACGCCGGACAGCTCGGGATCGGCACCACACCGCTTACGTCCGTGCCTGTTCAGGTCTCCTCGGGCGCGACGCGCTTCACCAGCATCGCCGCCGGCGGTCTCCACACTTGCGCCCTCACGGTGGAGGGCCAGGCATGGTGCTGGGGCGAGAACAAGGGCGGCCAGGCGGGCTTTCCCGAGAGCATGAATGAGCCCTGCGGCGAGCCGATCCACGGGTGGCAATGCGTGCCGAGCCCCCAGCCGATCGCGACGACGCTGCGGTTCGACGTCCTGTTCGCGGGTGCCGCCAACACCTGCGGCTTCGCCCGCGATGGTGGCATCTACTGCTGGGGCTCGAACGCTGCGGGGCAGCTCGGCACCGCCAGCAGCGACACCTGCGACGGAGCCCGGTGCAGCCGCACGCCGGTGGCGTTTCCGGCCGAACCCAGACTGCGCACCCTCGCGCTGGGCACCGCGGCGCATCTGTGCGGCCTCACCGCGACCGGCGTGGCGTACTGCTGGGGATCCAACGCCGGGGGCCAGCTCGGTATCGATACGGTAGGAGGTAGTCGTGGGGCACCCGCCGCCGTCACCGGCGGTCTTCGCTTCACGGCGATCGCGGTCGGAGGCGAGCATACTTGTGCCCTCGCGACCGACGGCAGGCCCTGGTGCTGGGGCCGCGACATCCTGCCGCCCGGCGAAGGTGGCTCGAGCCTCTCCCCGACGCCTGTCGCCATCCAGGATTCTCCATCGTTCGCGAGCCTCATCACCGGCACCTGGGCGGCGTGCGGCCTGACGTCCACGGGAACCGTGCTTTGCTGGGGAATCAACGCATACGGAGAGATGGGACTTACGCCCCTCGGGTTCAACACTCGCTTCGCGACTCCGCAGCCGATGTCCGGCGGGGCGCGCTGGGCGACGATCGCCGGAACCTGGGCCACCTTCTGCGGGGTGAACACCGCGGGCGAGACCTGGTGTTGGGGGCACGGGGCGGACGGCGAGCTCGGCGTTCCGATTCATCACAGCGCGGTCCCAGTGCGGATCGGCGGGCTGTAGTTATCTTGGTCCGGCTGTCGAGCCGATCTCCCTTCCGACAACGTGGAGCAGGACCGAGGTGCGAATGACCGCTTTGCTTGCGGTGTGCCTTTCCCTGGTCGGAGTCATCTACGTGTATGACGCGAAGCGCGCCCTCTGGCCGATGATCCCGGGGGAGCAGGCCTGGCGCCGAGGCCGGGTCGCGGGGACGACCACGGCGCTCATCGCCATGTCGATTCTCCAGCGAGGTGCCGGGCCTTTGTGGGCCAAGCGGATCGCGTTGCTGGCACTGCTGCTGTCGCTGGCCGTGGTCCTCCGGTACTCCATCCTGCTGAAGAGGCTGGTCGCGAGCGCGCTGCTGTATCGACGGGAGAGCCGCCAAGAGCGGGGCTGAGGCGCTTCGCCGCTGGCGGGGCGGGGTGCGCTCGAGCATCTTCCAAGGTGCGGAACGCGACTCTGCAGGGGGTCGACCATGAACGGCAGGATGCCGCTCTATCTGACCATGCTCCTGGCCACGGTGTTCAGCGCCGCGATGCTCCTCGCGCAGCCCTATTCCTGGCGCGGGGCCGACACATCCTCCACTCCGTGGGACGCCTACACCGAGCCCGCCCAGCGTTTCCTCGAAGCAGCGGTCAAGAAGGATTCCCTGGCGCTCCTCCGCCAGTCCACCAACATCGCACCGGTGGCGTGGGCCCTCGCCGCTGCCCGGAACGAGCCGGACTTCCTCCGTGTCTGGGCGCACGAGGCGTGGGTATGGGCGGGCAGCCGGCACGGTGACACGACCGAAGTGCTCTACGCCACCTACTCCGACATCTGCGCCGACCAGCCGGTCTGGCTTCGCTTCGTGGGAGTGCGCGACGAGCCCAGGGTGGTCGCGGCGGGCTCCGCCTGCTTTGCCCAGCGTTAGGCCGGGTCTGGGCGCCCAACCCCCGGGGAGCACTTGCCTGAGGAGCGCTCCCCGCCCATAATGCCCGTCGCGCGGCTCCCAGTCCGCGGCGTTCCGTCCCTCCGAGTTCGACTCCTGCTCCACCCGGCTCGGCCCAATCTTTGGCACCATCAGAGGACCGCAGGCATATGGCTCTTCAACTGAAGTCGGACCGCCGCCGCGGCTGGTCCCGCACGGTCTCACTCGGCGTTGCGCTGATCGCGACGCTCGCCTGCGCCGAGGACGAGCGACTCGGACCCACGGCGGAGGCGGAGGTGGTCGGCACGCCGGACAATACGGCTGCCGCCACGCTCTCCGGAATCGTCTTCTCGTCGGCCGCGCTCACCGTCTCGCAGGTGAACTCGGTGCACACCGGCCTGATCGAGACCGCCACTCCTTCGAATCTGCTCAGTATGCTGTCGCAGCTGCGCTCCAAGAATGGACGCGTGCTGGTCAAGCTCGCTGGTGGCGACAAGGCTTACCGGAATGCCGACGGGACCTTCAACCTCACCAAGTGGAAGAGCAACGTAGACCGGTTCCGGAAGGTCAATTTCAGCTCATACATCTCCGACGGGACCATCGTCGGGCACTTCCTCGTGGATGAGCCCCATTTCGCCGGACGATGGGGGGACCAGGGCATTCCGCCGGCCACGGTGGAAGCCGCCGCGAAATACAGCAAGGAGATCTGGCCCAACCTTCCCACCATCGTGAGCGCGCCGGCCAACTGGCTGGCCTCGGCTCCGATCACGTACGTCCACCTCGACGCTGGTTGGGCCATGTTCCGGTCGAAGACGAGCTCGTCGCCGTCCGACTATATCAGCCAGCAGGTGAAGCGCGCTCAGTCCAAGAAGCTGGGCCTGGTCGCCGGCCTGAACGTGCTGGACGGCGGGAACGGCTCGAGCGGGATCCGGGGCACCCAGCCCAACACCTGGTCGATGAGCGCGGCCGAGTTGCGGAAGTATGGAACCGCGCTGCTCGCCCAGAGCTACGTCTGCGCCTTTTCGCTCTGGCGCTACAGCTCCTCGTACTACACCCGGGCCGACATCAAGAGCGCGCTGGCCGATCTCTCCGCCCAGGCCCGCAACCACCCTAAGACGTCGTGCAGGCAATAGTCGTAAATAAGCGAGGGTAATGGCTCTAGGCGATAACCCCAAGGTCGTTTGTAAGGCCCGGTCGAGCTCCACGCTCGGCCGGGCCGTCTGGCCGCCGACCACGAATCCCCCATCGAGCTGCTGGTGACCGACTTCGGTCTGCATAGTGAACGGCCGACAGGTGGCGGAACTGCTCGTGCGCGATTCACGCCGCCCGTGTCGCTCAACAGGTGCGTCAGCTCCTGACTTTGGGCTGAGCCTTCGTCATGGCGTTACGCGCCGCGAGGCGCTTTCGCACCGCCGGACTCGCCAGCTGTTTGAGGCCATCTTTTCCCACCCACCGCGCCGCGGCGGCGTCCGATTGCGCCAGCCGTCGTGCCGTTTCGAGCGCTGCGGTGTTCAGCGTCTTGTTTCGTTCCCCGATCGCACGCAGTGCCCAGCTCACGCCCTTTCGGACGAAGTTGCGGTCGTCCGTGGCGGCCTGCTCCACGAGTCGCAGGGATCGGAGAAACGGCTCGTCCCCCGCGCTCTTGTCGCGCAGCGCCAGTGTGGCCAGCGTCGCGAACGCCGCCCGCTTGACGAATTCATCCCGGCGGCGGCTCCACTGCTCGACCTTGCGCCAGGCATGAGGCGTTCGGCCGAACAGAACGAAGCTCTGGGTGTCGCAGATCCCCCAGTTGTCGAAGTCGCGCGCCCAGCGATCCATCTGCGCGGCGGTGACCCGCTCCGGCTCCTCGATGTACGCGGTGAGCATCCGCGCCTCGTACCATCCCGTCTCCCACAGCGCCGCGGCAAGCTCGTGATCCCGCCCGATCCGCTTGGCCAGTTGCTGGATCGCGCCGACTGAAACGCCGAACGACTTCGGTGCGTGGATGGCATAGCGCTTGGCCATGTCGTCCCGCCGGCGCTTGGAGCCGTGGCGCTCGAGCCATGTCAGCACCTCGCGTACCCGCGCGGCCGACGCCGTCACCGCATCGCCCGCAGGAGCGCATCCAGCCGGGCAAAACTGTACTCGGTTCCATCCTTCATTCCGGTCGCGAGCGCCGCGTCGCGTGCCGCCTTCGAGGGGTAGAGGATGGTCAGGGTGATGGTGGTCCGCGGGCCCGACTCGGTGAAGACCACGGTGTTGATGGTCTCCGGCCACTCCGGCCCCCAACGCTCGGTGGTCACCATCCGCTCGGGCGCAATCACCTCGAGAACGGCGCCCGACATCGCCATCTCGGTGCCGTTGGACTTGCGCCAGACGTAGTGCCAGGACCCTCCCGCCCGCAGGTCGATCTCACAGACCGGCATCGTCCAGCCCTCGGGCCCGAGGAACCACCGTGTCAGGTGCCGGGGCTCGGTCCATGCCTCGAAGACGAGATGCCGGGGCGCATCCACGACGCGCGTGATCCGGACCTCACGGTCGGTGGGCGTGGTGTAGGAAGTGACGCCCGGGCTAAGCGTGGCCGCCATCGTGTTCCTCCGGATGCTGTAAGTGGTGGAGATACGCGTCCAACCGCCGGTAACTCCCATCCCAGAACCGCCGGAACTCGCCAGCCCACTCGGCGACCTCCTTCAGCGGGGCGGCATCCAGCGTACGGGGGCGCCATTGGGCCCGCCGTCCACGCGACACCAGCCCGGCGCGCTCAAGCACCCGCAGGTGCTTGGAGACCGCAGGCCCGCTCATCTCGAACGGGGCGGCGAGCTCCTTGACCGTCGCCGCGCCGCGGGCGAGCCGGATGAGAATGGCGCGGCGGGTGGGGTCCGCGAGGGCGAAGAAGGTGACGCTGAGTTTGTCGGGGGCTGCCTGCATGGATCGTCCGGTGGAGCGGAAACCGTGCGGTTATATAACCTAGCGGTTATATAGTCCCTCCAGGCCAACCTGTCAAGCCGGACCTCTTCGTGCTGGCGCGCTTCGGGCGGTTCTCTTATTTGATCACAGACGAGCGGGCGGCCCTGCGGTCGGAAATGTGACCTCCGACCGCAGGTCGAGCAGGTGGAAACGTTGAGAAGGGGAAAACATGGAGCGACCCGAGCGCAGAAAATCCCGCGTCGCACCCCAGGCGCGGCTCCGGCCCGGCTGGCTGGGCTTCTATCCCACGGTGCTTCCTGACCTCTGGTACCCTCTGCACACGGCCCAAGGCAACCATTCCGCGTACGTGTGGCTGAGGACCTCGCACGGCATCACCAGGGTTCAGCGGGAGGACCTCGAGGTGCGAGACGTCTCCTGAAAACATGAGGGTTGTCACGTCGCTGGTCCGGAGCGGAGCACCATCCTCGCCTTGTCCACCGCCTCCTCGGCGCCTGCGAGCGCCAGCACGTCCCCCACAATCAATACTTCCTTGCCCACCGGGAGAATCACGGGTCCCTCCGGCCGCACGATCACCAGCACCGTCGCGTCCGTGGTGTCGCGGAGATCGAGCTCGGACAGTGAGCGACCCACCGCGTAGTACTCGGGTGTGATCTCGACCGAGACCGGACGGCCCAGCCCCGGGATCAGGTCGTAGATCCCCGCCAGCGTGCGCACCGGCTCCGGTTCGTCCGCTAGAGTGACCGGAAGACCGCCGCTGTCGCTGGCCCGCCGACGGTGCGCCGTGGGTGCCAGGGGATCCTCGGTGCTTCCCGCCATTTGCTTGGCCAATGCCGCGACGATCACTTCCGCGCCCGCCCGGGTGTGACCCTGGAGATTGGTGGCGCTGCGCCAGAAGGCGATCCCGAGCACGAGCAGCGCGACGAAGAAGATCGCGGTTCCCAGGTGATTGGGGAGGAACGGCTCGGTCAGCGCCACCAGCGGCACCCCGACCATGGCGACCATCACCAGCTGCCAGGTGACCAGGAACGCGCGTCGCGGGGCGGCCCCGAGGTCCACGCCGCGAGTCGGCGCGGGAAGCGCGCGCAGCGCGATGGCTTGCCCCAGCCCGCGGGCCGACCGCACCAGGCCGATCGCCAGCGGTGTGGCGAGCGCGGCGGCTCCCAGCAGGACGGCGAAGCGGGCCGCCTCCGGCGAGAGGTCCGTCATCCGGGAGAGCGCAGCCACGGCAGCGGTCAGCGCGAGCGCGACACCGACCGCGATAGCGCCGAGCAGCACCGCGTCGAGCACCAGCAGCGAGGCGAGCCGCCGTTCCCGTGACCGGCGTGTCCGGTCGGTCGGACTGCTCCGCAGGCTCGCCATCCACGACCCGTAGAGTCCGGCGAAGGTCTGGATCGGCGGGGGCAGCTTGCGATCCACCCATGAGGCGACCGGCCCCGCGGCCCGAATCAGCCACGGCGTGGTCAGCGTCGTGATCGCCGAGACCGCGACTGCCACGGGATAGAGAAAGTCGCCGGTGGCGCCGCTGGCCAGTCCGATGCCGGCGATGATGAAGGAGAACTCGCCGATCTGGGCCAGGCTCATCCCGGTCTGCACCGAGGTGCGGGTGCCGTAGCCGGCGAGAAACGCGCCGGCGCTGACGAAGACGATCTTGCCCGCGATCACCAGCACGGTGAACACCGCCACCGCCACCCAATGCTCCGCGATGAGCCGCGGATCGATCAGCATGCCGACGGCGACGAAGAAGATGGCGGCGAACATGTCCCTGAGCGGCTGTACCAGGGCCTCGATGATCCGCTCTTCACCCGACTCGGCCACCAGGGAGCCGGCCAGGAACGCGCCCAGCGCGACGGAGTAGTTGAACATCAGCGCGAGGTAGGCGATTGCGAAGCAGATCGCCATCGCGGTGACGATCGTGGTCTCCGGGCGGTTGAGCCGCACGACGGCCCGCATCAGCCGCGGAATCGTCAGCAGTCCCACCACCAGCAACCCGAGCAGGAACGCACCCAGCCGGCCCGCCGTGGTGGCCAGGTCGCCGGCGGAGATGCCCCCGCTCGCGGAGATCGCGGTGAGCACGGCGAGCAGGAAGATCGCGATCAGATCCTCCATGATCAGAACGCCGAACACGATCTGCGCGAACCGCTCCCGGATGCGCTGCTCGGCGAAGGCCTTGACGATGATCGTGGTGCTGGAGATGGCGATGATCGCCCCCGCGTAGACGCTCTCCAGGATGGTCCAGCCGAAGAGCCGTCCGGCCAGGTAGCCGATCGCGACCATCGCGCTCGTCTGGAGCGCGGCGATCACCGACGCCGTCGGCCCCACCGCGAGCAGCTTCCGCAGGCTGAACTCGAGCCCGAGTGCGAACATGAGGAGGATCACGCCGAGCTCGGAGAGCACCCGCACCATTCCCTCGTCGGCGACGAGCGGGATGGGAACGTGCGGACCCAGGATCATGCCGGCCGCGAGGTAGCCGAACACGACCGGTTGGCGCAGCCGCTGGAAGATGATCGTCGCCAGAGCGGCGACCCCCAGGACCAGGACCAGAGTGCGGAGAAACTCGTGGGCTTCGCTCATCCGCCAAACATCGGTCATCCGCCAGTCGTGTCAACGGGTTACCTTTCTTCACGAATGGACCTCCACGACGTATTTCTCGCCCATCTCGCCTCGCTGGCTTTGCCCGCCGGACCGGCGTTGGTTGCCGTTTCCGGTGGCCTCGACTCGATCGTCCTGCTCGATCTGCTTCACCGAACCGCGACGCCCGGCCGCGAGCTCGTGGTGGCTCACGCCGACCACGGCATTCACCCTGACAGCGGATCGGTGGCCGCACAGGTCGCGGCGTTCGCGGCCGGGCTGGGTCTTCGCTGCGAGATCGGCCGGCTCGCTCTCGGCGCGGGCTCGGGGGAGACTTCGGCCCGCGAGGCGCGCTACGCCTGGCTGCTCGACCTGCGGGATCGGGTCGATGCCGCGGTCATCTTCACCGCGCACCACGCCGACGATCAGGCGGAGACCGTGCTCATGCGCGCCTTGGAGGGATCGGGTCCGGGTGGGCTTTCCGGCATGGGGCCGGTGAGCGGCCCGCTGGTGCGGCCGCTGCTTCGCTTTCGAAGAGTGGAGCTCGCGAGATACGCGCGGGAGCGGGGGCTTCCGGTCTGGGTGGATCCGGCCAACAGCGATCCCGTACATCTTCGATCATGGATCCGCTGCGATCTCCTCCCCTCCATCCGGACGCGCCTGCCGGACGTGGACGCGAGGCTTCGCCGGTTGGGGTCCCACGCTGCCCGGGAAAGGGAGGCATGGGGCCATGTCATCGATCACCTTCCGGGCCTCGATCCGCGGGCCGAGCGCGGTGGAATTTCCGTTGCTGCAGCCCCTCTCAGGACCTATGATTCAGCCCTGGCCCACACCGTTGTGATGGCCGCGGCGCGTCGCGCTGGACTTGCCATCGGCTCGCGGCGCGCCGCGCGCGTGCTGCACCTGATCGGCTCCGGTCCGAGCGGCCGGGAAGTGCCGCTGGGCGGTGGGTGGCGTGCCGAGCTGGCATTCGACCGCGTTCTGATCGTCAGAGGAGTACAGCCGCCCGCCGCAGAGGCGTTGGCGCTCGAGGGCGGAAGCGGCCAGCGGATCTGGGGTGAATGGCGGATCACCTGGCGGTCGGACGCTGCGCCCGACAGGCAACAGCGCGCCGCGCGCACCGCCTGGTTCGCTGTCGACGGGCTGGTGGTTCGCCCATGGGCGCAGGGAGACAAGGTCCGTCCGCTCGCCGGCGCCGGACGCAGGCTGGTCGTCCGCTGCTTTCAGGACGCCCGCGTCCCGCGGCGCAGCCGGACTTCCTGGCCGGTGCTTACCGCGCGGGACCTGGTGGTCTGGGTCCCCGGCGTCTGCCGGTCGGACGCTCTCGTGCCACCCGCTGGAGCGGAGGCCCTTCGTGTCGATGTTGAGCACGCCTGAGGTGCTGCGGCGGACCGGCGGCAAACCGGTCAAGTCCATCGTCTATGACGAGGCCACGATCGCGGCCCGGGTCCGGGAGTTGGGCGAGGAGATCACCCGGGCGTATCCCGATGGTGAGCTGCTCCTGCTCGGGCTCCTCAAAGGCAGCTTCATCTTTCTCAGCGATCTGGTGCGGACCATCGAGCGGCCGGTCCAGGTCGATTTTCTCGTGGCCAGCTCCTACGGCGACGGGAAGGTCTCCAGCGGGACCGTCCGGCTCCTCTACGACCCCGAAACCCGCCTGGAGGGCAAACATATCCTGCTGGTAGAGGATATTATTGATACGGGGAAGACGCTTCAGCGTCTGATGGGGGTGCTGGCCGAGCGGAAGCCTGGCAGCCTCGCCATCTGCGCCCTGCTGGACAAGCACTTGGCGGCGGTGCCGCGGCCGGAGCTCAGGTTCGTCGGGTTCCAGGCTCCGCCGGCGTTCCTGGTGGGGTACGGACTCGACCACGCCGAGAACTACCGACATCTCCCGTTCATCGCGGACTTGGAATAAATGGCAGACCGACTCCCATCCCGGCCCCCTCGCACCAATTGGGGTAATCTGAGCAAGAACCTCGCCCTGTGGCTGCTGGTGGGGCTGTTGGCGCTGGCGCTCTTCCAGATGATGAGCCGCCAGCGCAATCCGACCCAGGAATTCTCCTACACCGAGTTCAGCCGGCAGCTCGACCAGGGCAACGTGGCCCGGGTCGAAGTGTTCGACGGCAAGCGTCTCGAAGGCGACTTCCGGGCCCCGGTCACCCAGGACGGCCGCTCCGCGAAGAGCTTCACCGTCCTGCTGCCGGTGTCCAACAGTGAGGCGTTCATCAAGCGCCTGGAGGAGGCCGGCGTCCCGATCCTGGCCAAGGAGCCCAAGGGCGGGATCACCGCGATCATCATCGCCGCGCTTCCCTGGATCGTCATCCTCGGTCTCTGGTTCTTCCTCCTGCGCCAACTCCAGGCCGGCGGCAGCCGCGCGTTCGCCTTCGGGAAGTCGAAGGCCAAGCTGCTCGCGGGCGATACCCCCAAGGTCACCTTCGCCGACGTCGCTGGTGCCGACGAGGCCAAAGTCGAGTTGCAGGAGATCATCGAGTTCCTGAAGGACCCGCAGAAGTTCACCCGGCTCGGCGGACGGCTGCCGAAGGGCGCCCTGCTGGTGGGCCCCCCCGGCACCGGCAAGACGCTGCTGGCCAAGGCGGTCGCGGGAGAGGCCGGCAGGCCCTTCTTCTCGATGTCGGGCTCCGACTTCGTGGAGATGTTCGTGGGGGTGGGCGCGAGTCGGGTGCGCGATCTGTTCGAGCAGGGCAAGTCCCACGCACCGTGCATCATCTTCATCGATGAGATCGATGCCGTCGGCCGCCATCGCGGCGCCGGCCTCGGCGGCGGGCACGACGAGCGGGAGCAGACTCTCAATCAGCTGCTGGTCGAGATGGACGGGTTCGAGTCCAACGATGGCGTCATCCTCGTCGCGGCCACCAACCGGCCCGACGTGCTCGACCCGGCCCTGCTGCGGCCGGGGCGCTTCGACCGTCAGATCGTGGTGGACGCGCCCGACGTGCGCGGCCGCGAGGGCATTCTGCGGGTGCACACCCGGAAGATCCCGCTCGCCTCGGACGTGCGGCTGGAGACGATCGCGAAGGGCACGCCCGGCATGGCCGGCGCCGACCTGGCCAACCTGGTCAACGAGGCGGCAGTGCTCGCCGCGCGGCGCAACAAGACGCTGGTGGACATGCAGGACTTCGAGGACGCCAAGGACAAGGTGATGCTCGGCGTCGAGCGCCGGAGCCTGGTGCTGACCGAGGACGAGCGGAAGCTCACGGCCTACCACGAGGCCGGCCACGCCATCGTCGCGCTGAAGATTCCGGGCAGCGATCCGGTGCACAAGGTCACCATCGTGCCCCGCGGTCGCGCGCTCGGGCTCACCGCGTCGCTGCCCGAGGTGGATCGTCACAACTACAGCAAGGACTGGCTGATCGGGAGCCTCGCCATGTTCTTCGGCGGGCGAGTGGCGGAGGAGATCATCTTCGGCGCCGACAAGGTCACCACCGGGGCGGGGAACGACATCGAGCGCGCCACCGGGCTGGCCCGGCGGATGGTCACCCAGTTCGGGATGAGCGAGGTCATCGGTCCGCTCGCGGTCGGCGACAAGGAGCAGGAGATCTTCCTCGGCCGGGAGTTCGCCCAGCGCCGCGAGATCTCGGAGCGCACGGCCCAGATGGTGGACACCGAGGTGAAGCGCCTCATCGACGAGGCCTACGCCCGCGCGACCCAGATCCTGACCGACCACCGGGAGCTGCTCGACCGTATCGCGGTGGCCCTGCTCGATCGCGAGACGATCGATCGGGAGGATCTCGATCGACTGGTCCGGAACCTCCCGCTGGCGCCGCGCAATCTGTCGCCCGATCCGGCGGCGCCCGCCAATCCGCCTTCGGCCAAACCGGGCGTCACGCCTACCCGGGCGCCCATCCTCGGAGCGCCGCCGGCCGAACCCGCCGGCGCGTGAATGTCACGCCGCTGGCGCTCCACTCGCCGGGGGCCGTGCAGGACGCGTTGCGCTCCCACGGGTGGGAGGACGGGCTCGCCCGCGCCTCCGCCGGCGGAATTCATCCCCTCGCCTTTCATCTGACCGGACTCGACCAGGGCGCGCTGGAGGCCCTGGTCCGGTTCGGCGGCGGCATCGGCCTCGAGGTGGTCACCGGCGGTGACTGGGCGATCCTCGCGGGCAGCCGCTCGCGCCTGAGCGCCTTCGCCCGGCCCTGGACCGCGCCGGAGCAACTGCTGGACGTGGCGCTTCAGGTCGGGCTCGCCATGCCATCCGATCCGGGCCCCGCCTGGCATACGGCACGGGGTCCCGTTCCGCTCGACCGGCCGACCCTCGTCGGCATCCTCAACGTCACCCCCGACAGCTTCAGCGATGGCGGCCGCTACACCGACGTCGACGCGGCGCTGGTTCATGCGGAGGCGCTGCTCGGGGACGGCGCCACGATCATCGACGTCGGCGGAGAATCCACCCGGCCGGGCCGCTCGGAGCTGGTCTCCACCGAAGAGGAACTGCTTCGTGTCCGGCCCGTCGTCGAGGCGCTGGCGCGGGCCCACCCCGAGCTCGTCATATCGATCGACACGGTGAAGGCGGTGGTGGCCACCGCGGCGCTCGAGGCCGGCGCGGCGGTGGTGAACGACGTGACCGGGTTCCGTTTTGACCCGGGGATGGCGGGCGTCGTGGCCGGCGCGGGCGCCGGGGCGATTCTGATGCACTCTCGGGGAGGGCTGCTCGAGATCGCGTCGTACCAGCACGCCGACTATGGCGGCGACGTCGTCGCCGGCGTCCTCGCCGAGCTGCGGGAGACGCTGGCTGCGGCGACCGATGCCGGCATCGCGCCGGACGCCATCGTGGTCGACCCGGGGTTTGGGTTCTCCAAGACCGTGGAGCAGAGCGTCACGCTCTTCGGCCAGCTCTCCGCCCTTCAGGCTCTGGGCCGGCCGCTCCTGGTTGGCCCCTCCCGTAAGCGCTTCCTCGGTGAAATCACCGGCCTGGCGGTCGGTGATCGCGATCGGGCCACCGCCGCCGCCTGCGCCCTGGCCTGGGAGCGCGGGGCGCGGCTTTTCCGGGTGCACGCCGTGGGCGCTGCCCGCGAAGCGTTGGCCATCGCGCAGGCACTCGACACCTTTCCCCGCGCATGAGGGTCTCGGAAGAGCGTCCACCGTACCGTGCCGCGCTCGCGGTCGGCGCCGCGGCCCTGGCGGTGTACCTGCTCACCCTGGCGCCGACGGTCACGTTCTGGGATGCGGGAGAGTTCATCGCCGCCGCGCGCACGCTCGGGATCCCGCATCCGCCCGGCACCCCGCTCTTCGTGCTGATCGCCCATGCCTGGGGCAAGCTGGTGCCGATCGGGGAGTGGGCCTATCGGACCAACCTGCTGAGCGCGCTCTTCAGCGCATCGGCGGCGGGGCTGTTCTTCCTCGTAGTGCACCGATCGATGCAGGGAGTGGTCGAGGGACTTTCGGAAGACTCGGCCCGCGTGCTGCGGCTGGGTGGCGCCGCCGCGGCGGCGTTGCTCG
Source organism: uncultured Gemmatimonadales bacterium (assembly GCA_963826065.1). Taxonomy (GTDB): domain Bacteria; phylum Gemmatimonadota; class Gemmatimonadetes; order Gemmatimonadales; family GWC2-71-9; genus CAVVWJ01. Next base: position 175,209 of record CAWGVP010000002.1, on the reverse strand, counting down.
GGGCCTTCAGCTTCACCAATTGGCAGAACTCCAACGAGACCGAGGTGTACACGGTCGCCACCTTCACCACCGCGGCCATGGCGTGGGCGGCGGTGTCGTGGCGCGGCCGCAGGGGCAATGAGCAGGCTCCGCGCCTGCTGCTCCTCATCGTGTACCTCGCCGGGATCTCGATCGGGAACCATCTGCTCGCCCTGCTCGCGGTGCCCGGCGTGCTGCTGTTTCTGGCGGCGACCCTGCGCCATGAGCCGGCACCCGACCAGGCGCGGCGCCACGCGGAGTGGGCCCAGGTGACGGTGCTCGCCGGTGTCTGGGCTCTGCTGGTGGGCGTCGGCCTCGGCAGCGCGACGCTGACGGCGCTCGGCGCCGCGTGCTTCCTCGGCGCGGCGCTGTTCGCCGCGCTGCGCGGCGCTGGGGCCTTCGCCGCGGTGGCGCTGCTGATCGCGGTCGTGGGCGTCACACCCTACGCGTTCGTCTACATTCGCTCGGGGCAGAATCCGATCATCAACGAGGCGGGGCCCTCGACCCTCGATGCCCTCCTGGCCGTGATTCGCCGGGCGCAGTACCCGCCCCGCACGCCGCTGGACGATCCCACCGAGCCGCACGGGCCCGACAACCCCGGGCGCACGCTCGCTCTCGTGGGCTGGCAGCTCCTCAACTACTTCCAGTACTTCGACTGGCAGTGGGCGCGCTCCCTGTCGGAGGTCGCCAGGAAGCCCGTCACCATCCTGTTCCTGACGCTGGGCCTCCGCGGACTGTGGGAGCAGCGCCGCTCCGATCGCGCCAGCTGGTGGCTCCTCCTCGGTGTGTTCCTGGTCACCGGTCTGGGACTGGTGGGCTACATGAACTTCCGGCCGGGCTTCAGCCTCGCGCTGGCGCAGTGGCCCGACCTGGCCGATCACGAGGTCCGCGAGCGGGACTACTTCTTCGTCGTCAGCTTCATCGTCTGGGGACTCTGGGCGGGGATCGGCGCCACCGCCTTCGCCGTGGATGTCGCTCGCAAGGATTGGGGTCGAAAGGTCGCGCCGGCGCTGCTGCTCGTGGCACTGGTCCCGTTCGCGCTCAACTGGAGCAAGGCCTCCCGGCGTCACGGCCCCGACGCGCGTCTGGCCGCGGATTTCGCGTACGACCTGCTCAACACCGCGCCGCCGTATGGCATCCTCTTCACCTACGGCGACAACGACACCTTCCCCCTCTGGTGGGCCCAGGAGGTGGAAGGCATCCGGCAGGACGTCACCGTGGTCTGCCTTGCCCTCGCGAACACCGACTGGTACATGCGGCAGCTGCGCGAGAACCCGGCACGGCCGGTGCTGCCGGCCCAGGTCCCGGCCCTCTGGCGCGACTCCATCCCAGAGCGGCCGACCTGGCCGCTCCACGGGATGTCCGACACCATGATCGCGACGGCGATGCGGGGGTACCTGGTGGACCGGCCTCAAGAGGTGAAGCTGGGGCCGCTGGTCCGGAGGCTGACGGAGGGCTCGATTCTGTATCCCAACGAGCTGCTGGCGCTGAGCGTGGTCCAGAGCAACATCGGTCGCCGGCCCATCGTGTGGTCCGTCACCACCGGAAGCGGGTTCGCCGGTCTTCGCGACTATCTGGTGCAGAGGGGCCTCGGCTTCGAGCTGCAGACCGGTGCTCCCGATACCACCAATCCCGATCTCGATCTCCGCCGTCTTGCGGGCGCGCCGCTCGACCTCCCCGGATCCGAGGAGCTGGTCTTCCGGACCTACCGGTATGCAGGGTTGCTGGAGCGCGGGGCTTCTGAGCTCGATCCTACCTCGGCGAGCGCCGCCTCCAGTCTCTCGCTGCCACTGGTCCAGCTCGCCTACGCCTTCCACGCTCTCGGCGACCGCGAGCGGATGGAGCGAGCGGTGCAGCACGGCGTCCAGGTATCTCCCAATCCCGAGTTGCGGCGGGCGCTGCTGGATCTGCTGCGCGCCCCGCCGGGCGATAGCTCCCTCCCTCGGGAGTAAGGACCCGCCCCGTCCGGTCAGGGCCTGGCCGGACACCCTGTCACAATGGTTCCACCGCTTCCCGGCGACCTACACGGCGCCTGTCTATCCGCTTAAATTCAAAGGCTATGGAATTCCCGGACCTGCCCGGCCGCCTCGCCCGGGTGCGTGAGACGGTGGCCCGGCATCAGTCCATGGCGGGTTGGACTCATTCGGTCAGAATCATCGGGGTCACCAAGGGGCACGGTCCGGAGGCGGTGCGGGCAGCCGAGCGCGTGGGCCTGGCTGATATCGGGGAGAACCGAGTCCAGGAGGCGATGGAAAAGCAGGGGCTCCTCGGAGACCTGCCGGTCGCCTGGCACCTGATCGGGACCCTGCAACGCAACAAGGCGCGCCACGCCGCCGGCCGGTTCGACCTCATCCATTCGGTGGACCGTCTCGATCTTGCCGCCGAGCTCGACCGTCGGACGGCGGCCGATGCCCGGCAGCCGATGCTGGTGCAGGTGAACTGCTCCAACGAGCCGCAGAAGGGCGGGGTGGAGCCCGCGGGACTGCCGGAGCTGCTCGAGGGCATGCGCGCGCTTCCGAAGGTCGAGGTGATCGGCCTGATGACCATGAGCGCGCTGACCGACGACACGGCCGAGCAGCGGCGGGCGTTCCGCCGGCTCCGCGACCTGCGCGACGCCGCGGAGCGCCACGGGCACCGGCTGCCCGAGCTGTCCATGGGCATGTCGGGCGATTACCCGGTGGCGGTGGAGGAAGGTGCGACGATGATCCGACTGGGAACGATCCTCTTCGGCGAGCGAAACGGATGACGATGGCCCCGCCCCTCCACGACCGGATCACCGGCGCGGCCGATGCCGTGCGGGCTCGAACCACGCTGCGGCCCGAGGTCGCCATCGTGCTCGGCACCGGGCTCGGTGGACTCGCGGGCGAGATCGCGGTCGAAGCCGAGATCCCCTACGCGGAGATCCCGGGGTTTCCGCTTTCCACCGTGGAAACGCACGCGGGAAAGCTCCTCGCCGGGACGCTGGCCGGACGACCGGTCATGGCGATGCAGGGAAGGTTCCACCGGTACGAAGGCTACGACCTGCACCAGGTCACGTTTCCCATCCGGGTTCTCCACGCGCTCGGCGCGCGGACCCTGGTGGTCTCGAACGCCTGCGGCGGCATGCATCCCCTGTGGGAGCCGGGCGACCTGGTCCTGCTGAGCGATCACATCAACCTGCTGGGCGACAATCCGCTGATCGGGTCGAACGACGATCGCCTCGGGCCGCGCTTTCCGGATATGTCGGCCCCGTACGATCCCGAGTTGCGGACCCTGGCGCGCGCCGTGGCGCTGGATCTCGGCATCGTCCTCCGTGAGGGTGTGTACGTCGCGGTGCCCGGTCCGAACCTGGAGACCAGGGCGGAGTACCGGATGCTTCGGGCGATGGGTGCCGACGTCGTGGGGATGTCCACCGTGCCGGAAGTGATCGTCGCGGTGCACCAGGGCATGCGCGTGGTGGGGGTCTCGATCATCACGGACCAGTGCCTGCCCGACGCACTGGAGCCGGCCGACATCGGCCGCATCATCGCGACGGCCTCCCGCGCCGAGCCGAAGCTGACCCGACTGATCACCACTGTCGTGGAGCGGTTGACCTGATGGCCTTCGCCTCCCTGCCCGACCTCGCCGCCGACGAGATGGAGCGGCGGCAGCTCGCGCTCTGGAAGGAGGAGTCGCTCTTCCGGCGGACACTCGAGGCCAACCGGGATGGGCCGCCGTTCGTCTTCTACGAGGGCCCGCCCACGGCCAACGGCCGCCCGGGGATCCACCACGTCTTCGCCCGGACGATCAAGGATCTGATCTGCCGCTACCAGGCGATGCAGGGGAAGTCGGTCACCCGAATCGCCGGGTGGGACACCCACGGGCTCCCGGTCGAGATCGAGGTCGAGAAGGAGCTGAAGCTCAACGGCAAGAAGGCGATCGAGGCGTTCGGCGTGCAGGAGTTCAATGCCCGGGCGCGACAGAGCGTCTTCAGGTACCAGGGCGAATGGGAGTCGCTCTCCGACCGGATCGCGTACTGGTTGGACTACGAGCATCCCTACGTCACCTTCACCAACGACTACATCGAGTCGGTCTGGTGGCTGCTCGCCCGGCTGCACCAGAACGACCTGCTCTACCGCGGACACCGGGTGCTCCCGTACTGCCCCCGCTGCGGCACGGTGCTCTCGAGCCACGAGCTTGCCCAGGGCTACGAGGACGTCACCACCAACTCGATCTACGTCACCTTCCCGCTGGACGACGGCTCGGGGCGCGAGCTGCTGGTGTGGACCACCACGCCGTGGACCCTACTGTCCAACGTCGCCGTGGCGGTGCATCCCGAGATGGAGTACGGCGAGTTCCAGGTGGGCGACCGCACCCTCGTCCTCGCGACCGCGAGGGCAGGTCTGCCGAGCAGCGCCGAGAAAGGGGCGCCGTCCTTCGCGGACCTGGGCGTGCGACGGACGTTCCCCGGACGCGAGCTCGTCGGCCTTCGGTACCGGCGGCCGCTCGACGTGGTGGCGCTCCCGGAGGACCGGGCCTCGCGGCTCGTCGTTCCGGGTGACTTCGTGACCGCGGAGGACGGCAGCGGATTGGTCCACCTGGCACCCGCCTTCGGCGCGGACGATTACCAGGCGGGGCAGCAGCACGGGTTGGCGCTGGCCCGGCCGGTCGCCGCCGACGGCACCTTCATCGGCACGAGCTGGCCCGAGATCGAGGGCAGGCTGGTCACCGACAAGGAGACCAACGACCTCATCATTCAGCGCCTCAAGCGGGACGGCCGCTGGCACCTGACCCAGCCGCATAGCCACAGCTATCCGCACTGCTGGCGCTGTTCCAGTCCCCTGATCTACTACGCCCGCGACTCGTGGTTCGTGCGTACCTCGGCGGTGAAGCGGCGGATGCTGGAGATCAACCGGAGCGTGGACTGGCATCCGCCCGAGGTCGGCTCGGGGCGGTTCGGTGAGTGGCTGGAGAACAACGTGGATTGGGCGCTCTCGCGCGACCGCTACTGGGGCACGCCGCTGCCGGTGTGGCTGTGCGACCGGGATCCCGGACACGTCGAGGTGATCGGCAGCTACGCTCGGCTCGCGGAGCGCTCGGGCCGGGCGTTGGGGACCGACTTCGATCCCCACAAGCCGTTCATCGACGAATACACCTGGCCGTGCGAGTGCGGCGGCACCATGCGGCGCACGCCCGAGGTGATCGATGCATGGTTCGACTCGGGCGCCATGCCGTACGCCCAATGGCATTACCCCTTCGAGCACGAGGCGGAGTTCGCCGCGCACTTTCCGGCCGACTTCATCTGCGAGGGGCTGGACCAGACCCGAGGCTGGTTCTATTCGCTGCTGGCCATCGCGACGGGGGTGTTCGACCGCCCGGCCTACCGGCATGCGATCGTCAACGGGCTGGTGCTCGACGCCGAAGGCCAGAAGATGTCGAAGAGCCGCGGCAACGTGGTGGACCCCGGCGACATGATTCAGCGGTTCGGCGCCGACACCGTCCGCCTGTACCTGCTCGCGTCCAGCCAGGTGTGGCTGCCCAAGCGGTTCGATCAGGGGGCCATCGGCGACGTGGCGCGGGGGTTCGTCAACCAGCTGCGCAACACCTACAAGTTCTTCGCCGATTACGCGGGGGACTGGTCGCCGGATGCGGCGCCGCCGCCGGCGGCGGAGCGGCCGCTGGTGGACCGTTGGATCCTGAGCCGGCTCGACGCCACGATCGAAGCCGTCCACGCGGCGTGGGGCGGATACGACCCGACGGCCGGCGTGCGTACCGTGATGGGCTTCGTCGAGGAGCTGTCTAACTGGTATGTGCGAATCAACCGGCCGCGCTTCTGGGCGGTGGATGCCACCCCGGATCCCGCCGCGCTCGCCACCCTGCACGAGGCCCTGGTGGCGGTGAGCCGACTGCTGGCGCCGGCCGCACCGTTTCTCAGCGATTGGCTGCATCGATCTCTGGCGGGAACTTCCGTGCACCTGGCCCGGTTTCCGGAGTCCTCGCGGCGCCGGGACGAGTCGGTCGAGGCCTCGATGGAGGCGGTGCGGCGGCTCGCGTCCCTGGCGCGCGCCGCCCGTGAGGAGCGCGGGCTCCGGGTCCGGCAGCCGCTCGCTCGGATGCAGGTCGCGGTCCCGGCCGTGGCCCGCGGGCCGGCGCTCGACGAAATGCTGGAGCTGCTGCGCCGCGAAGTGAACGTGAAGGCGGTGGACGTCGTCGCCTCCGACACCGACCTGGTGCGGCTGCGGGCCAAAGCCAACTTCCGATCCCTCGGCAAGCGGTACGGCAAGCGGACGCCCGCGATCGCCGCGGCGGCAGTCCGTCTCCACGCCGAGCAGCTGCGCGGACTGGAGCGCGGCGAGGCGGCGACGCTGGAGGTGGACGGGGAGCCGGCGACGTTTCTCCCGGAGGACGTCGTGGTGGAGCGAGACGTGGCGAGCGACTGGCTGGTGGCGAGCGACGGACCCTACGTCGCGGCGCTCGATCCCCGGCTCGACGACGCGCTCCGTGGAGAGGGAATGGCACGGGAGGTGGTGAATCGGGTACAGCGGCTCCGCAAGGACGCGGGCTATGTCTACACCGACCGGATCGGCCTCTGGATTTCGGGCGACGGACCGGTGATCGAGGCGGTGCGCGGCCACGCGCGGTTCATTCAGGGGGAGACGCTCGCCCGGCAGCTGGAGCTGGGCGTTCGGGCCCCCAAGCCGGATCTGGAACAGGAAGTGGACATCGACGGCCATGGTGTTGTGATGGGAGTGCAACGTTACCTGGACGGCCGTAACGGGGCCGGTCCGCAACCCAGGGATGGGGAATGAACAAGAAGCAGCTGTCGCATCTGGAAAAGCGCCTCCTCGAAGAACGGGCGCGCGTGATGAAAGAGCTGGGCTACTACGATGAGTCCTTCAACGCTACCCTGCAATCCTCCGACGGGGACCTCTCCTCCTATTCGTTCCACATGGCGGACCAGGGCACCGACGCGATGGAGCGGGAAAAGCAGTTCCTCTTCGCCTCGCAGGAAGGGCGCTATCTCTGGCACGTGAACGAGGCCCTCCGCCGTCTCTACGGCACCCCGGAAAAGTTCGGGCACTGCCACCAGTGCGGCCAGGAGATCAATTTCGAGCGTCTCGACGCATTGCCCCACGCGCGCCTTTGCATCACCTGCAAGGAGAAAGAGGAAGATGGGAAGCGCCGTTGAGCCTACGGCCGGCCCCGAGCGGTGGATCTTCTGGGCCGCGGCCGCGCTCGTCGTGATCGTCGACCTCCTGACCAAGATCGTTGCCGAGGCCACGTTGCTGCGCACTCCGGGCATCTCGGTGCTCGGTGACTGGTTCCAGCTTCGGCTGGTCTACAACCAAGGTGCGGCCTTCGGGCTGCACCTGGGACCGTACTCTCGCTGGATCTTCCTGGCGGTGGCCATCGTCGCCGTCTTCGTGCTGCACCGGATGTCGCGCACCAGTCCCCTGGGCGATTCATTCCGGCAACTCGCACTGGGCCTGGTGGCGGGCGGAGCGGCGGGCAACCTCATCGATCGCATCCGCAGTGAGCGCGGCGTGGTGGATTTTCTCGACGTGGGCATCGGGGCGCTCCGCTGGCCCACGTTCAACGTGGCCGACATCGCCGTCAGCTGCGGGGCCATCGCGCTGGTGATCTCGATGTGGCGGGAGGACTCCCGGCGAGCGGAGCCGGCCTCGGCGGCGTGAGCGCAGCGGGGCAGCGGGGCGGCGGGGCGGCGGGGCAGTTCGAGTTCTCCGTGGTCCCCGCTGAAACCGAGCGCCTCGACCGATTTCTCGCCGATCAGCTGGGGCTCTCTCGCACCCAGGCCGCACGGCTCGTCGCCGACAAGGCGGTGACCGTGGACGGGAAACCGGCCCGGGCCTCCCGTACTCTCGCCCGCGGCGATCTGGTCACCGTCCGGTTTCCCGAGCACGAACCGCCCCGCACGCTGCGTCCCGCCTCGATTCCGTTGGTCGTGGTCTTCGAAGACGAACACCTCGCAATCATCGACAAGCCTGCCGGACTGGTGGTCCATCCCGCCCCCGGCCACTGGGACGATACGCTGGTCAATGCGCTCGTAGCCCGCGGCACGACTCTGGCCGGAGGGGCCGAGGGCCGCCCGGGCGTGGTGCACCGGTTGGACCGGGACACTTCCGGCCTGATGGTCGTTGCCAAGACCGATCTTGCCCACCGGCGCCTCGCTGCCGCGATCGCCGCGCGCCGGGTGCGGCGCACTTACGCGGCCCTGGTGTGGGGCCACCTCGACCAGAGTCCAACCGTGATCGACGCACCGATCGCCCGACACCCGGGGAACCGCAAGCGCATGACGGTCATCCCGCAAGGCAGGCCGGCCCGCACCGATGCCTATCTCGTGGCCAGGTTTGGGGTCGCCGATTTGCTTCGGCTCGAGCTGCATTCCGGCCGAACCCATCAGATCAGGGTGCACCTGGAGCACATCGGCCACCCCGTCGTAGGCGATCCGACCTACGCTGGAGGTGGCAGTCGCCGGGTCTCGGGCGCGCCCCGCCGGGATGCCGAGGCGCTGGAGCGCGTCACGCCGAGGCAGGCGCTTCACGCGGCCGGTCTGGCATTCCGCCACCCCGCCACGGGAGAGCCGCTGGAATTTCGGGCCGAATGGCCCGGAGATCTTCGCGACGCACTGCTCGTGGTGGGGGGAAGGGAAGTTGTTGCTCACCCGGAACCCCTGAGCTATCTTCTTTTCTATAATAGAGATGGCTAATTCGAAGACGCTCCACGCCGTCATCTTTCGGATCGGTGCGCTTATTTGCGCGGCCCCGGCAGGGATCGTGCGGGAGATCCTGCCGCGCCTGCCGGCCACTCGGATTCCGGGTGTCGCGCAGGCGATCGAAGGTCTGGTCAACGTCCGTGGCACATTGCTCACCGTGCTCGACGGCCACGTTCTGCTCCAGCAGGAGCGGCGGGCCGACGATGAGGGTGCGATCGTGCTGGTGGAGGTGGCGGGCCGCCGGTACGGACTCGGGGTCGGCCAGGTGCTGGACTTTCTCGAGGTCCCGGCGCAGTCGGTGGCCGAGCGGGCGGATCTGCCGGGGGTGGACCCCCGACTGGTTCGCGCGGTGGGATTGCGCGACGACCAGCACTTCATCTTGCTGGACATCGATAGGTTGTTCGAGCCGATTGTAGGCGGGTAGCGGGAAGCGGGGCAGCGTGGCGGCGGGGCCGCGGGGCAGCATGCTCCTCGAACCGCTGTCCGCCGGTGAGCCCGAGGGCACAACTGCCCCGCTGCCCTGCGGCCCCGCTGCCCCGCTTCCCGGAGGCTGTCTTGAGCCACACCGTCCTCGTCTGCGACGACGCCATCTTCATGCGCACCATGATCAGTGACATTCTCACCCAGGCCGGATTCGAGGTCGTGGGCGAGGCCGAGTCGGGCGTGCAGGCGGTCGACAAGTACCGCCAGCTCAAGCCCGACCTCGTCACCATGGACATCGTGATGCCGGACATGGGCGGAATCGAGGCGGTGCGCGAAATCTGCAAGACCGATCCGGACGCGAAGATCCTGATGTGCAGCGCCATGGGTCAGCAGGCCCTGGTGGTGGAGGCCATCCAGGCCGGCGCCAAGGATTTCGTCGTGAAACCCTTCCAGCCATCCCGGGTGCTCGAGGCAGTACAGCGCGTCCTGGGCTGACGAATGGATGTCTCGAAGTACGCCGCGCTGTTCCTGGCCGAGAGCCGGGAGCACCTGAGCGCCTGCAACCAGTTGCTGTTGGAGTGGGAGCGCGAGCCGGCGGCTACCAGCCAGGTCGGGGGCCTGTTCCGGGCGATCCACACGATCAAGGGGATGGCGGCGACGATGGGCTACGCCGGCGTCTCCGAGCTGGCCCACCGGCTGGAGAACCTGCTCGACGCATTGCGGCAGCGCACCGTCGCGCCTGATCCTGGGGTGTTTCAGCTGCTGTTCCGGTCGGTCGATGCTTTGGCCACCTCCGTCGAGGGGGCGGTGGCCGGCAAGGAGCCGCCGGTGGACGCCCGGCTGGGCGCGGATCTCGACGCGGCGTCGGCTGGAGCGGCCGACGGGGTGGCGACGGGTCCCGGGTGGACCCGGCCGACATCGAGCGGAGAGGCGAGTCCCGGGAACGGAGCCGGGCGGCCGGTGCAGGTGACGCTTCGGCGCGACGCGGTCATGCGAGGCGCTCGCGCGGCGCTGGTGGTGCAGAAGGCCGAGTCGCTCGGAGCCGTGAGCGCGCTGCGGCCGCCGCTGGCCCGGTTCGACAGCCAGGAGTTCGACGGCCGGTTCTACTTCCGACTGTCCACCGTCGCGACCGAGGAACAGATCCTGGTCGCGCTTCGGAGCGCGGGGGACGTGGAGTCGGTCCGGTTCGAGGAGGACCAGGCGCAGGCGCCCGGCCAGTCCCGCCAGATTCGGGTGGACCTGGGTCGGCTCGACGCCCTGATGAAGCAGGTCGGCGAGCTGGTGGTGGCGAAGAACCGGCTCGGCGTGCTGGCGGCGGAATCGGCCGACCCGGCCCTGGTCGAGGTCGGCGACCGGATCGCTCGGCTGGTGTCCGACATGCAGGCCGAGGTCATCGCCGCGCGAATGACGCCCGTCGGTGAGGTGCTGGAGCGCTTTCCCCGTCTGGTCCGCGATCTGGCGCGGGACCTGGGCAAGCGGATCCGATTCGACGTCGAGGGCGACGAGATCGAGCTCGACCGCTCGATTCTCGATGAGATCGGCCAGCCGCTGCTGCACCTGATCCGGAACGCCGCCGATCACGGTATCGAGCGTCCCGACCAGCGGGTGGCGGCGGGCAAGCCGGAAGAGGGCCGCATCCTCCTGTCGGCCAGTCGGGAGCGCAATTATGTCGCGCTCCGCCTGAGCGACGACGGCCGGGGCATCGACCGGGACGCGATCGTCGCCAAGGCGCAGCGCGAGGGCCTGCTCGACTCGGGCGCCGACGGGGTCTCCGACGACCTCCTGCTCCGGCTGCTGGCGCGTCCGGGGTTCAGCACCGCCGAAGCGGTGAGCGGCGTGTCGGGACGGGGCGTGGGCGTGGACGTGGTGGTGACCCGGGTTCGGGCACTGGGCGGCACCATCGAGGTTCGGAGCGAGCCGGGGCGGGGCACCACGTTCGTCATCCGGGTGCCGCTCACCCTCGCCATCGTCCGGGCCCTCCTGGCGAGTGTGGCCGGCGAGCGGTACGCGGTTCCCCTGGCCTACGTGGCGGAAACGGTCGAGTTCGACCACCGCTCGGTGACCGCGGTGCGCGATCGGGAGGCGTTGCTGGTGCGCGACCTGGTGATCCCCACGATTCACCTGCGCGAGCTCGTGCGCAACCAGCCGCGGCCCGCGCCGCCGCGCTCGCCGACGGTCATTCTGGAGATCGGGGACCGGCGCGCCGCCCTGGTGGTGGACGCCTTGGTGGGACAGCAGGACATCGTGGTGGAGCCCTTCGACGCGCCGCGCGGGATGCCGCCGTTCGTGGGCGGCGCCACCATTCTCGCGGACGGGTCGCCGGCGCTGATCCTCGACGCCGCGGCTCTGGTGTAGGAGGAGGCATGGAAGACGTGCGGGATCTCAAGGAGCTTCAGCTCGACGCCCTGCGTGAGGTGGCCAACATCGGCGCCGGGCACGCGGCGACCGCGTTGTCCGGGATGACCAATCGCACGATCATGATTGCGGTGCCGGAGGTGAATGTCCGGGCGCTCGAGGAGGTGACCGACCTGGTCGGCGCGCCCGACACCGTCATCGCCGCCGTGATGATGCACATGATGGGCGACCTCACCGGCCGCACGCTGGTGCTCTTCCCCGAGGGCTCGGCCCGCACCCTCTGCGATATACTGCTCCGGCGCGAGCCCGGGACGACCGGGGAGTTCGGCGCGATGGAGCAGTCGGGCATCAAGGAAGCCGGCAACATCCTCGCGAGCGCCTACCTCAACGCGCTCAGCGACTTCATGGGCATGATGCTGGTGCCCTCGGTACCCAGCCTGGTGGTGGATCTCAGCGCGGCGGTACTGACCACCGCCTATCTCAACTTCGGCCACGACCGCGATTACGTGTTCTGCGTGGACACCTCCTTCCGGGTGGAGGGATCCGAACCCCTGCGCGGACATTTCCTGCTCCTGCCCGACATGCCGTCGCTGCGAGCGATCTTCGACGCCATCCGCCTGCCCTGATCGATGCCGGGTCCCGTGCTCTCGGAGCGCGATCTCGCCGTTCTTCGCTCCTTCGCGGGTCGCATCGATCCGTCGGACGCCGGCGCGCACAACAACCTCGGTGTCCTCTACCACCAGAAGGGCCTGGTGGAGGAGGCGATCGGTGAGTTCGCCAAGGCGCTCGAGCTCGATCCCCGGATGCAGGTCGCGCAGGACAATCTCGAGATCGCCTATCGCGAGAGCGGCCACTACGACCGCCGCATCGCCGAGCTGCGCGAAGGCGTGCGCCGGCGGCCGGAGGACCGCGAGGGCCGGTGGGAGCTGGCCCGCGCCTACGCCGCGCTGGGGCGCTTCGTCGAGGCCATCGCGGAGTTCGAGTCGCTGCTGGCGTGGCACCCCCACGACGTGCCGGCCATGCTCCAGCTCGGACTCGCGGAGAAGGCCCGGGGTGAGCTGAATGAGGCGAGCGAATGGCTGGAGCGCGCCTGCGCCGCGGACCCCGCCAGCGCCGTCGCGAGATTCTACGCCGGCGAGGTGTTCTACAACCGCGGCCTCAACGACGCGGCGCTCGCCGCGCTGCGCGAAGCGATCGCGCGCAACCCCGACTACGCCGAGGCCCACTACCTCCTCGCCTTCGTCTACGGCGACCTGGGCCAGCACGAGGCGGCCCGCGAGGCCACCAAGCGTGCCATCGCACTGAATCCCACGCTCGCGCGGGCGCAGGCGAATCTCGCGCTGGAGCGGTTCGATCACGCGGGGTCGCGGGGCAGCGGCGCGGCGGGGCAGTTCGTCGCCGCGGACGGAAACGGGGCGGGACACGCGGCCCCGCTGCCCCGCCGCCCCGCGGCCCCGCAGTCAGTCCCCGGCTCGGCCCTCGCCCACTTCAACCTCGGCCTGGCGCTGCGGCAGAAGGGGTACCACCAGGAGGCGCTGAAGGAATATCGGCACGCGCTCGAGGCCGGGGAGGACCGCCGTCTCAATCTCCAGGCGATGGCCGAAGTGCACCTGTTGCGCCGGGAGCTCGGTGCCGCGCTGGAGCTGTACGAGGGATTGGTCCGCGACTATCCGGACTCGCCGAAGCTGTGGAACGAGCGCGGCGTCTGCCTGCACCAGGCCGGCCGGCGTGCCGAGGCCGTCGCGTCCTACGAGCGGGCGGTGGGCATCGATTCCGCCTACCAGCTCGCGTGGAACAACCTCGGCGTCGTGCGGGCCCACGAGTCGAACGCCGATGCGGCGGTGGCGGCGTTCCGGCAGGCGCTGGGCGCCGATCGCCCGCTCCTCGCGGCGCGGCTCAACCTGGGGCTGCTGTCGTTCCAGCGCCGCCAGTTCCGCGCGGCGCTGGAGGAGTACCAGCAGGCGCTCGCCGAGCAGCCGGCCAGCGCGGTGGCGTGGAATGGCGTGGGCCTGGTGCTCATGGAGCTCAGGCGGTTCGAGGACGCGCGGAACGCGTTCGGCCGCGCCGTCGATGCGGACGCCGGCTTCGCGGCCGCGCACTACAACCTGAGCTTCGTGCTCAGTCAGCTGGGTGACTTCGACGGCGCGCTGCGGGAGACCCGCCGCGCTCTGGAGCTCGAGCCGCTCTACGTTCCCCAGAAGTTCTCGCTCACCATCGACCTCCAGTTCGAGGATCCCACCATCGCCATCGCGCCGGAGCTGGCCGCCGAGATCGGTGGCGAGGAGCTGACCGGCGAGTTCGAGTTCGACGCCCCCGTGCTCGATCGGCTGTTCGAGGAGCTGGCCACGGGCGCCCCGCAGGCGCCCGTAACCGCGCCGGGCGATGCGCTCGACCTGGCCCGTGACTACATCGGGAAAGGGTTACTCGATCTGGCGCTGGCGGAGGTCTCGCGCGCCACCGCGCGCGGCGCGCCGGCGGCGGCGGCGGCGGTGCTCCTGGGCGACGTGTTCGCCAAGCGTGGGCTCTACGGAGAAGCATTGGAGCGCTACCGCGAGGCTCGAGCGGCCGCCCCCGACGACCCCGACGCGACGCTGGGCGAGATCCGCGCCCTGCTGGCGCTCGGCTGGGCGTCCGACGCCGCGCCGCTCGCGGATGAGCTGGCGCGGCGCGCCGGCGGCGATGTCGAGGTGCTGGTGGCCCGCGCCCGCGTCCGTCTCGCCGTGGGCGACGCGGTCGGCGCGCTCGACTGCATCCGTGAGGCGCAGACGGCGGCGCCCGGGCGGCCGGACCTGCTGCACCTCCAGGCCCAGGTATCCGCTCGGCTGGGCGACCGAACCGCCGCGCTCGGCGCATTCAACGCCGCGCTCCAGCTCGATCCTTCGCTGGTCCGAGTGTGGTACGAGCTCGGGGGTCTGGAGGAGGAGCGGGGGAACTGGGCCGCGGCACGCGCCGCCTATGAGCGGGCGCTCGACCTGCTCCCGACCTACAGCGCCGCGGCCCTCGCGCTCGCCGATCTGCTCGGCCGGCGCGAGTCGCCCCGGGCGGCGATCGCGGTGCTGATCCGGTTGCTGGAGACCGATCCCTACGAGCTGGAGGCGCTGACCGCCCTGGGCCGGGCCCTGCTCGACGACGGTCGCACGGCGCAGGCGCTCGAGGCTTTCGCCCGCGTGCTCCGTTTCGACCCCGAGCACGCGGCCGCCCTCTATCACCAGGGCGCGGCGCTCGCCCGGCAGCGGCACTTCGATCAGGCGGTCGAAGTGTGGGAGCGCGTGGTGCAGCTCGACCCCTCGGGGCCGTACGCGGCCCAGGCCAGAAGTCGCGCCCGCTCGGCGCGCGATCTTCAGCACATCTTCGCAACCTCGGCGGGGTGATCGGTGGCGCTCGAGGGACCCCTCAAGGATCTGCACATTCAGGACGTCTTCCAGCTGCTCGACCTCGGCCGGAAGAGCGGAGTGCTGCGCGTGACCAGCGAACTCAGGCAGACCGCGGCCACGGTCTGCTTCGAGCGCGGTGGCGTGGTCGCCGCGTCCCTGGGCAGCGATCCGCAGCCGATCGGCGCCCGCCTCGTCCGACTCGGCAAGATCACCGCCGAGCAGCTCCACCAGGGGCGCGCGCTGCAGAGCGGCGGCGACGGCCGACGCCTGGGCGACATCCTGGTGGAGTTGGGCGCCATCTCCCGGCGGGAGCTCGACCGGCAGCTCAAGGCCCAGATCGAGGAAGCGGTGTTCGACCTGCTGGCGTGGACCGAGGGCTACTTCTGTTTCGAGGAAGGAACCCATTTCCAGGCGGCGGTCGAGGCCGCGGTCCGCTCGCCGACCGAAGCGCTGCTGATGGAGGGCGCCCGCCGGCTCGACGAGTGGTCCCGCATCGGCTCCACGGTATCGCACCTCGGCCTGGTGCCGCGGCTGCCCGATCAGAATGGCGTGCCGGCCGCGCCGCTCGACCTAGTGCCGTTCGAGTGGGAAGTGCTTTCCGCGGTGGACGGCCAGCGCGACGTGCACGCACTGGCCGAAGTGCTCGGCCGATCCGAATTCGAGGTCGCGCGCACGGTGTACGGGCTGACCGCCGCGGGTGTGGTCGTCCTCGGCGATCCGGCCCGTCCGGGCCAGGATCCGGAGCCGGGGCGGGATCTCGCCGCGTTGCTGGTCCCCGCGCGCGAGGCGCTGGCGCAGGGCCAGTACGACATCGCCGCGGGAGCGCTGGAGGAGCTGCTCCGGCGCGATCCGCTCATGCCCGAAGCGCGACGGCTCCTCGGGGTGTGCCAGGCCGCCCTGGGGCGGTTCCCGGAGGCGCTGGACACCTGGCACGCCTGGGGCCGGCTCGGTCCCCGCACACCTGGCGAGGAGTCCGAAGTCCCGGCGGTGGAGCGGATGAGACGCGCGGTGGAAACCATGGTGAAGGAGCTGGAGCGCTATCGTGACTGAGGACATCCGCACCCTCACGACGCGCCTTGCCGAAGAGCCGGGCAGCCTGGCGTTTCTGGAGTTGGCCGAGGCCCTGCGGCGCCGGGGTCAGCTCGAGGCCGCGGGCAAGGTGGCACGCGGCGGCCTCTCGAGGTACCCCGGTCTCGCCGATGCCCACGATCTCATGGCGCGGATTCTCAGCGACCAGGGCGACCTCGCCGGCGCCTTCGACGCCTGGGCCGACGCGCTTCGTATCGACCCGATGCGAACCGGCGCACTGAAGGGGATCGCCTTCCTCTATTTTCGCGCCGGGGACGCCGACGCCGCGATCGAGCATCTACAGCGCGCGGCCGAGGCCGATCCGGACGACGAGTCCATCGCGCAGGCACTGGTGAGAGTCCGCCGCGAGTCGCGGTCCGTCAGTCACCGCCCGGTCGGGCCGGCGCCGGAGCCGGAGGCGGCGACCGACCCGGCATCGGAGCCGGCGCCGCTCGCGGCGCCGAACCCCGCGTCGAACCCGGCACCGAATCCAATCCCCCAGCCGACAGACCCCGGCTCGCCGTTCGCGGACATGGATGGGGGCCGCTCACTGGTCCTGGTGGATGCCAACGGGCTCCGACTGGCCGGAAGCCTGCCTTCGCCGAGCGGCGAAGAGACCGGCGATCGCGTCGCGGCGCAGCTGGCCGGCGTCTCGCGTGAGGCGGCTCGCGCCACCCGTCTCCTGGGGCTTGGGACCTGGCAGTCCATCACGCTGGAGTCGTCCGACGGGCACTTCGTCCTGGTCCGGCCGACTGGCGAGACCGTGCTCCTTGCCGCGCGGGAGCAGTCACTGCCGATGGCCCGGGTGGTGTTGCTGGCGGAGCGGGCTGCGCGCGCGGCAAAGCAGTGGCTGGAGCAGGTCCGATGACGGCGGCCCATGCGGTGTTGGATCGGGTGACGCGAATTCCCGGCGTCCGGGGCGCGTTGGTCGCCTCGGCGGGAGACGGCCTGGTGGTGGCCGAGCAGCTCATGGACGGCGTGGACGGGCGCGCGGCGGCGGCCCTGGCGGGCAGCCTGGTCGGCCGATTGGTCCGGACGGCCGATGGGGCCGGCCGCCGGCCGCCGGCGTTCGTGCAGCTTCGTGCCGAGCGCGGCTCCATTCTCGCCGCGCCCTGTCCCAACGACCTGGTGCTGATCGCGGTCGTCGGCCCCGATGCCAACGTCGGCCTCGCCCGTTTGGAGATGCTGGACGCCGCGGGCCGGCTGGACTGATGCGTTCCCTCGAGCCCTGGGTCGAGTTGCCGCTCCAGACCTTCCTGGACGAGTCCTCGGCGCGGCTCACCCTCCTGATGACCTCCTCGGGACAGGTGGTGGCCCAGCATGGCTTCAGCCGCTCACTCGACGTGATGACCGCCGCCGCCCTCGGTGCCGGCATCGGCGCCTCCACCGACGAGCTCGCCCGGCTGATGGGGTCGCCGCGATTCGAGGCGCTGGTGCACCACGGGCCCCGCCAGAGCTGTCTGCTCGCGGGGTTCAACACCCCACGGGGACGCTGGCTCGGTCTGGTGGTGTTCGGCCCCGAGACCTCGGTGGGCATCGTGCAGCTGTTCTTCGATCAGATGGTGCAGCAGCTCGCGGCGGTGGCGCCCCGGGATCAACCGACGGCGCCGGCGTTGCCGGAGAACTTCGAGCACGAGCTCGATGCCAGCCTCAAAGCGCTTTTCGGACGGTAGCGACATGTCTCTCGTCAACTTCACGGCGCGCGAGATCACCTGCAAGATCGTGTACTACGGGCCGGGCCGGTCCGGGAAGACCACGAATCTGCAGTATGTGTACGGCCGCGTGCCGGAAAGCCGGCGTGGACGGATGGTGTCGCTCGCCACCCAGACCGACCGGACGCTGTTCTTCGACTTTCTGCCTCTGGAGCTCGGCTCGATCTCTGGGTTCGCGACCAAATTCCAGCTTTACACCGTGCCGGGGCAGAGCTACTACAACGCCACCCGCAAGCTGGTGCTCCAGGGCGCCGACGGCGTGGTGTTCGTCGCGGACAGCCAGGCCCGCCGGTTCGACGACAACCTGGAGAGCCTCCAGAATCTCCAGGACAACCTGCTGGCCCAGGGCGTGGACGTCCGCCAGCTGCCGGTGGTGTTCCAGTACAACAAGCAGGACCTGCCGCGCGACCTGATCCTCACCCACGAGGAGATGGACGACGCGCTGAACTTCCGCGCGGTGCACAGCTTCGCCGGGGACGCGCTGCACGGCACCGGCGTCTTCGAGACCCTGCGGGGCATCTCCGAGCTGGTCCTCAAGCGGCTCGCGGCGGGCGCGGTAGCCGGATGACCGTCACACTGAATCCGCTGTACCGCTTCGACACGTTCGTGGTGGGCTCGGCCAACCGGCTGGCCGTCACCGCGGCGAAAGCCGTGGCCGAGGCCCCCGGGACGGTGTACAACCCGCTGTTCATCTATGCCCGCCCCGGGCTCGGCAAGACGCATCTGCTGATGGGCCTCGGCCACGCCGCCCGGGCGATCGATCCCAACCTGCAGGTGGAGTATCTCACGCTCGACGAGTTCGTCGAGGCGTTTCACGCCGCGATCGCCGCGGGGCACGGCGAGGCGTATCGCAAGCGTTTTCTCGACGTGGACCTGCTGCTGATCGACGACGTGCAGTTCCTGACCCATCGTCGCGAGATGCAGGCGGAGCTGCTGCGGCTCACCGACGCGCTGCAGACCACCAACCGGCAGATCGTGCTCACCTCCGACCGTCCGCCGGCCGAGATCGAGGCGCTGGACGAGCGGCTCATCCGCCGCTTCGCGGGCGGCCTCATCATCGATGTCTCCGCGCCCGATTACGAGACGCGGGTCGCGATCCTGCGGCGGAAGGCGGAGGAGCGCCGGGCGTCGTTCGCCGACGGGGTGCTCGAGGCCGTGGCGGGTCTCGGCATCGACAACGTCCGGGAGCTGCTGGGCGCGCTCAATCGCCTGGTGGCGTTCCAGGCGGTCAACGACAAGCCGATCGACGCCGAGCAGGCGAGGGGGCTCGTCGGCGGGGCCGCGGGGCCGCGGGGCCGCGGCGCCGCGGCCCCGCTCGCACCCGATGAGTTCTCCGACTTCCTCAGCGAGATCTCCGCCACCGTGGCGCAGCAGGTGGACGCGTGGCGCACCCAGATCGGCGCGGCGATCCTCCGCTGGGAAGGCGAGGGGTATCGCACCGGCCGGCTCCAGAAGCTGCTGGAGCAGGAGATCGTGCCCGATCCGGAGCAGGCGCTGCGCGAATTCGAGTGTGACGTCCAGCGGTTGCGCGACATGGAAGCGCAGACGGCCGAGCTGGCGGCTGACCTGGTCGGATCGGCGGCATTCCGCGATCCCGGCGACCTCGCCGCCGCGGAGTCGCTGCTGGCGCGCGCCCGCGACGGGGCCGTGCCCCCGGCCGCGCCCTCGCCACTGTGGCGACTGGAGGACTGGGTCGAGTGCGAGTCGGCCAGGGTCGCCATGGAGGCAGTCCGGGCCGTTCTTCAGGAGCCCGGGGCGCGCTACAACCCGCTGGTGATCGTCGGTGGAAGCGGCGCGGGCAAGACCCACTTGCTGCACGCCATCGGAAACGCGCTTGCGGAGCGCTGCGCCTCCCCGGTGGCATGCCTCAGCGCGCCGGAATACACCGGCGAGCTGATCGAGGCCATCGACCGCGATGCGGTCGGCATCTGGCGCTCGCGCTACCGCCGGGTCGGCGCCTTCCTGCTCGACGACGTCCATCTCACCGCCGACACCGACCGCACCCAGGACGAGCTCTTCCTGCTCTACAACGTGCTGCTGGAGAGCGGCCGCCAGATGGTCTTCACCTCCCCCGTGCCGCTCGCCGAGCTCGGCGGGGTGGAGCCACGCCTGCGCACCCGCCTCGAGGGTGGACTGGTAGTCGAGCTCCCGATGCCGGAGCGCGAAGTGCGCGCCCGCGTGGTTGCCCGGGAGCTGGAGGCGAAGACCGGCACCGCCGACGCGGCACTGGTGGATCATCTGGCCTCCCGGCCCGTGGACTCGATCCGCATGCTCACCGCGCTGCTGCAGCGGGTCCTGAACGCGGCAGAGGCGCGGAGTCTGCCACCGTCCCTGGCGCTTGCGCGCGAGGTGCTGGACGGCGTGCCGCCCGGCCCGCCCGCGGAGGCGCCGGCCACTGCGCCGGCCCGCAGGCCCTCGGGTCACCGCACCAGCGGAATCGTCGCGCCCACTGCGGGCGGGGCCCGCAGTCGCGAGAAGATGGTGTGGGAGTGGCCCGAGATCGCCGATCGCATGCTCGAGGACTGGCGCTGATGGCGATCAAGGGAAGTCTCAAGGAGGCAAGCCTCCCCGACGTCATCCAGCTGCTCTTCCTCGGGCGGCGGACCGGCTGCCTCGCGCTCGCCGACCGGCACAACTTCGGCACGATCTACTTCGACGAGGGCCAGATCGTCTACGCGGCGATCGTCAACCGACGGGATCGCCTGGGCGACATTCTGATGCGCAGCGGCCGCATCACCGCGGAGCAGCTGCGCCAGGCAGTGGATCGCCAGGGTGGGGAGCGCGACCAGAAGCTGGGCGAGATCCTGGTGGGGCTGGGTTTTCTGCCGCGCGAAGAGCTGGAGCGATACATCCGGGTCCAGATCGAAGAGGCGGTCTACTACCTGTTCACCTGGACGGCGGGAACGTTCAATTTCGAGGCCGGGGTGAGGCCCGAGCGGGAAGACTTCCTGGTTCGCATCAATCCGGAGTACCTCCTGCTCGAGGGTGCCCGCCGGGTGGACGAGTGGAGCCTCATCGAGAAGCGGATCCCGTCCTTCGATCTCATCTTCGCGGTGGACGCCACCCACATCGGTGACTCGGACCCGGAGCTATCCGCGGAGCAGCGGCGCCTGGTTCCCCTGCTGAACGGCACCCGTGACGTGGCCCAGCTCGTGGAGGAGAGCGGACTGGTCGAGTTCGAGGTGGGTAAGGCGCTCTTCGGCCTCATCACCGCCGGATTCGCCCATCGGGTGGGCACCTCGGCGGCGAGCGCGCCTCGGGTGAACGACAGCCGGGTGGACGAACACCGCAATCTGGGTATCGCCTTCTACAAGGCCGCGATGCTGGACGAGGCGCTGCGCGAGTTCCGCCGGGTAGCGGATCTCAGGCCCGCGGACGCAAGCGCGCCGTTCTTCCTGGGCCTGATCGCGCTCCGGCAGGCGCGCTGGGAGGAGGCGGTGACCGCCCTCCGCCAGGCCATCGAGAAGGGCGGCCAGCGCGCTCCCGCTCTCCACAACCTGGGGCTCGCCCTGGAGCGGCTGGGTCGGCTCGACGAGGCCGAGACCGCCTTCGGCGATGCCGCCGGCCGCGCCCGCGAGGACGCTCGCGTGATGCTCGGCTGGGGCGTGGTGGCGCTCAAGCGCGGCGAGTACCAGGTGGCCCAGGGACGGCTGTCGCGGGCCCGCGAGCTGTTGGGAAACAAGCCGGCGCCGCCGCTCTGGTTCTGGGCGGCCACCCTCGCGAGCGCCGGGCTCGATGATGCGGATGGCGCGCGCAAGGTGGCGGAAGACGGCGCCGCGGCCCACCCCTCGAGCGCCGTGCTCCGCAACAATCTGGCGGTGCTCCGTGAGCTCGCGGGCGATGCGGAGGGCGCGGAGGCGATGCTCCGCGCCGCACTGAGCGAGGACCCCTCACTCCCGCAGATCTCCAAGAACCTGGCCGACGTCCTGTATCGGAACGGGCGTCACGAGGAGGCCCGCGAGGCCTACGAGCGCGCCGCGAAGCTCGCGCCGGACCTGGGCGACGATCTCTACTTCAAGCTCGGCAACATCGCCTACAAGCGGCGGGACCACGAGCGGGCCCGCGAGAGCTGGCGGCGGGCGACCGAGCTCAATCCGGGCCACGAGCTGGCCCGCGCGAATCTCGACATGCTGGGCATCCCCCGATGACCACGGCCGACGATCCCGGCTTCGCGGCCCTGGCACGCAAGATCTCCCAGGGCGCCGGCCTCCCGGTCGGTGCCTACAAGGACAAGTGCGTTCGCCGGCGGATCGCGGTGCGGATGCGCGCCTGCGGGGTCCATACCTATGCCGATTACCAGCGGCTGCTGGACCACAGCCCGGCGGAGTACGAGCGGCTTCGCGATGCGCTCACCATCAACGTCACCCGGTTCTATCGCAATGCGGAGACCTGGAACTTGCTGCGGCGCGACCTGATCCCACACCTCTGCGCGCCCGGCTCGGGCGAGATCCGGATCTGGAGCGCCGGCTGCTCCTCGGGCGAGGAGGCCTACACCCTCGCGATTCTGGCCGTGGAGCACCTCGAGCGCGACGGCAGATCCCGGGAGCTCGGGCGGCTCGTCGTGGATGCGACGGACGTGGACCGCCTGAGCCTCGAGCGCGCCCAGGCGGCGCGCTACCGGCCGGAGAATCTGTCCGAGATGCCGCCCGAGCTGCTCGATCGGTACTTCGAGCCGGCGGGGGACGAAGTCCAGGTCGTGGCGCGGGTGCGCGAGCGGGTCTCCGTGCGCCGCCTCGATCTCGGGGTGGGGCACCCGCTCCGCCGGGACTATCACATGATCGTCTGCCGCAACGTGCTCATCTACTTCGACCGTCCCATGCAGGAGCGTCTGTTCCAGATGTTCAGCGACAGTCTGGCGCCGGGCGGGTATCTGGTGCTGGGAAAGGTGGAGACCCTGTTCGGCACCGCGCGCGACCGGCTCGCCATAGTGGATCCGCGCGAGCGGGTGTATCGGAGGCCGGCATGAGGCCACGCGAGATCATCGTCCGGGTCGCGGACCTCCAGGTCGGGAGCGCTGGCGACTTCCTGGTCACGGTCGGGCTGGGTAGCTGCATCGCCATCGTGCTCCACGATACCGAAGCCTGCGTGGGCGGGATGGCGCACGTGCTGCTTCCCTCGCCGGCGCTCACCAAGCACGACGGCAATCCGGCCAAGTCGCCCCACACCGCGGTGCCGCGGCTGCTGGAGCTGATGGCGGAACGGGGCGCCAGTCCGCGGCGGATCACCGCCCGCCTCGCCGGCGGCGCGAGCATGTTCGCCGCACTCGCCCCTCCCGGAACCATCCAGATGGGTGAGCGCAACGTGGTCGCGTCGCGGCAGGTGCTGAATGCGCACGGCATCCCGCTGGTGGGCGAATCGGTCGGCGGTGACTACGGGCGCACGGTCCGGCTCGACGTGGCCGGAGGAGGCCTGGAGGTGCGATCGGTGGCGCACGGTGTCATCACCCTCTGAGGCCCGCACCGTCCTCGTGGTGGACGACAGCCCGTTCTTCCGCCGTCTGCTCACCGACGTGGTGGACGGCACCGGGGAGTTTTCCGTCGTGGCCACCGCCCGGAACGGGATGGATGCACTGCGGAAGGTCCACACCCACGCGCCCGACGTGGTGCTGATGGACCTGGAGATGCCGGAGCTCGATGGTCTGGGCGCGATCGGCTACATCATGTCCGAATCGCCCCGGCCGATCGTGGTGGTGAGTGCGTACGCCGGTCCCGGAACCGCCGCCGCGATCCGGGCGCTCGAGCTCGGAGCGGTGGATCTCGTCGCCAAGGAGGAGGCCCGTACCCCTGAGGCCACCCATCGCCTCGCCGACCGGCTGCTCGGCGCGCTGAGGGCCGCTCGTTCCGCCGACATCCATCGGCTGCCGGTGCTGGCCCGGCCCTCGCGCCGGGCCCCGGCCACCGAGCTCTTCGCGGTTCCAGGCCGCGCTCGATCATGCGTGGCCATCGCCGCCTCGACCGGGGGGCCGCGGGCCCTCGCGGAGCTGGTCCCGCAGCTCCCTACCGGTTTGCAGGCCGGGGTGGTGATCGTCCAGCACATGCCGCCGCGGTTCACCCACAGCCTGGCGGAGCGGCTCGCGGCACAGAGCCGCGTCGGGGTGGTCGAGGCGGGGCACGACACGCCATTCCTCGCCGACACGGCGTACGTCGCACCTGGGGACTACCACATGCGCGTCGTCGCGGGTACCGACGGACCGAGGATCGAGTTGAGCCGGGAGCCGAGCGTCTGGGGAGTGCGGCCGGCAGCCGACCCCCTGTTCCGCAGCGTCGCCGAGCTGTACGGCGTTCGCGCGGTGGGTGTCGTGCTCACCGGGCTCGGCCGTGATGGGGCCGATGGTCTTCGGAGGATCCACGACGCCGGTGGCATCGGCATCGCTCAGGACCGCGAGACCGCGACCATCTACGGGATGCCGAACGCCGCGTTCCAGGCGGGCGGCGCGCGGTACGTGCTTCCGGTCGGCCAGATCGCGGCCCGGGTGGCCGATGAGCTCGGGAGAATGGAGAAACGATGAGCGGGGAAGGGTGGTTGCTGGTGCGCGCGGGGGGCCGGCGAGTCGGCCTCGCCCTGGACCAGGTCGTCGAGGTGCTCGACCTCGGTCCGGTCTATCCCGTTCCGTCTACCGAGCCATCGGTCCGGGGCGTGACCACGTCGCGGGGAAGAATCGTCCCGCTGGTCCACCTCGCGTCGCTGCTCGAGGGTGGCGGGGGAACCACCGCCGGCGGTGGTACCGCCGTCATGGTACGCCTGGGTGGCCGTCGCCTCTGCATCGAGGTCGACGACGCCGAAGAGGTGCTGCGCGAGCCGGGGCTCCCCGTCCCGTCCGACGTCTCCCTGCCGTTCGCGGTCGCGGTCGCGCGGCAAGGGAACGGTGTCGTGCCCCTGCTGGACCTGACCGCGCTCGGCGACCGTATCTCGGAGACCGCGATTCCATGAATGCCGCCGACGACATCCAGGTGGTGACCTTTCAGGTGGGTTCCCAGGAGTTCGCCTTCGACATCCTGCAGATCGAGCGGATCCTCCGCTACGAGCCGCCCGCTCCGCTGCCGCGTGCGCCCGAGTTTCTCGAGGGCGTGGTGCCGTATGCCGGCGGCGCGGTGCCGGTAGTGGACCTGCGGAAGCGCTTCGAGCTGGAGGCGCCGATTCGCGACGAGACTCGCCTCATGATCGTCGATCTCGGCGAGCATCGGGTCGGCGTCCTGGTGGACGAAGTCCGGGAGGTGCTCCGGGTCGACAGCCGGACCATCGCCGCGCCCGGGCCGGTCGTCAGCGGGCTCGCCGCCGCCTACATCTCCGGGCTCGTCACCCGTCCCGGGCGCACGATCATCATTCTGAACGCCAGAAAGCTGCTCTCCTCCACCGAGCGCCTCGCGCTCGGCGCGACCGGGGACGCCTGACATGAGCGATTCGCTGGTCGCCGGTCTCACGAGCCGATTCCAGGAGATCGAAAGCCGCCTGGAGGCCGCGCAGGACGCCGCCGGGCGCGAAGAGGTGAAGCGCGAGATCATCGCGCTGTTCAAGCGGGTGGACGGCGCGCTGACCGAGCTGGGGCAATTGAAGGACGGCATTCGCGGCCTCGCCGAGCGCTACAAGCAGATGAACAACGCGGCGGGCGCCGCGCCGGCCGGCCCCGCTCCCGCACCCCAGTTCACCGGAGCCAGGCCGGCGGTCCAGGCCGATCACCTGGGCGCGTCCACCTTCATCGAGAAGGGGTGGAGCCTCATCTCCCTGGGTGACTACGCCGGCGCGATCCAGTCGCTGGAGAAGGCGCTGGCCCTCTCCCCCGGCGCAATTCAGGCACAGTCGCTGCTCGGCTGGGCGCAGATGCTGCACGAGGACTACGACGACGCACTGACGACGTTCTCCAAGGTGCTGATGAAGGAGCCCGCCAACGCGCTGGCGCGCATCAACGTGGGCTACATCTGTCTGAAGAAACGGATCTTCGGAGAGGCCATCGAACACCTGTCGAAGGCCATCCGGCTGGACAACGACCGCAAGGCGACCCTCTACGCGCACTATTATCTTGGATTGGTATACCTCGAGCGCGAGATGTACGAGGACGCCCAGAGCTTCTTCCGCAAGACTCTCGCGCTCGGGCCGAATCTGATCGAGGCCTATTTCGACATGGGCCGGGCTCAGTGGTTCTCGGGCGACAAGGACGGCGCGCGTCAGAGCTGGGCCGAGGGCCACAAGGCCAACAAGTTCAATCCCTGGGCCAAGCGCTGCCGGGAGATGCTGGACCTGGTCGCCGCCGGAGGTGAAGTCCCGCGCAGTCTGCCTTCCTGACGCTGCTGCCCTCGAGGCTTCTCGAGGTCGCGCTCCTTCTCGTCCTTCAGGGTTCTCCGACATCGGTGCAGGTCGGTCAGGTCACCGCCGTGGCCTGGCCCGAGCACATGGACCTGGCGATCCGCCTCGCGGAGGAGGCCGAAGTCCCGGTGGCATGGCCGGGCCTCGTGCGCTCCGCGCCGGGACCACTCAAGCTGATCGTCGTTCCCGACGGCCGGCGGCTCGACTCGCTCACCTTGGGGCGCGCGCCGCGCTGGGGTGCCGGGGTGGCGCTCCCGGCGCTCCGCACCGTCGTGCTTCGCGCCGATGGCGGGGACCTCTCCCGCACGCTTCGACACGAGCTGGCCCACGTCGCCCTTCACCAGCAGGTGGATGTGCGGGTTCCGCTCTGGTTCGATGAAGGCTACGCCGGCCTGGCCGCGGGGGAGTGGGACCGTCTCGGGTCGCTGGAGCTCAACCTGACCGTGGCGCGTGGTGCTCTGCCGAGCCTCCGCGCGCTCGATGGCGCCCTGCGGGGCACCAAGACCAGCGCGGACGTCGCCTACGCCCTGGCGTATTCGGCAGTGGCCGAGCTGGCCCGGAGAAACCCTTCGGGGACACTGGGCCCGCTGCTGGACCGGCTGGGCAATGGTGAGGGATTCGAGGCCGCGGTGCTGGCGACCACGGGGCTCACCCTGGATCGCTTCGAGGAGCGGTGGCAGCAGGCCGTTCGACGGCGCTATGGCCTGGTGACTTGGTTGCTGGCCGGCGGAGGGTGGGTAGTCATCGCCGTAGGCGTCCTCGGAATAGTACACTTTCGACGCCGGGCCGACCGGGCGCGCCGGGCGGCGCTCGACGAAGGGTGGGAGGTAGAGCCGGAAGCTGTAGATGGACCTGAACTTGACCCGACCCGGTAACGGTGATAGCCTCAAGTCTTATGTCCAGCACCCGACCCTCGCCTGCCGCGCCAGCCGCGGGCGCCAAACGGTTCCTGCTGGCCCGGCGGAACCTCCTCATTCTGGCCGCGGCGATACTGGTGCTCGTGGCCGGGTATCTGACGCTCATGGCGGGTCATCCGAGCGCCGCCGCGGTCATTCTCGTCGTCGGCTACTGTCTGCTCTTTCCGCTCGGCATCGCCCTCTGAGAGAGGGTGTTGTTCATCACGGCACGGTCCCTGCGCATGCGGTACGTATGGCGTATCTGAAGGGGGTTGTGCCGGCCATTGGGGCGAATAGCTCAGCCGGTTCAGAGCGCCTGCCTTACACGCAGGATGTCGGGGGTTCGAATCCCTCTTCGCCCATTCGCACCCGCGTCGTGAGCGCGGACGTCGTTGGTCCCGCGGGACCGTACTTCTGGGGAGGCTTTCGCATGTATCTGCTCCGTCTTATCACCCTCGTGGCCGTGGGTGGGGCGCTGTCCGCGCCGCTGGCGGCTCAGGGCATCCCTCGCAACGCCCGAACCAGTACGGTGAACCTCGCGCCTCGTTTCATGGTCGCAAACCCGTTCGCGTTCGCGCCGGCCGATTCCGCGCCCGCGGTGGCGATGGGCACGGCCCTGCGTGAAGAGATGAAAGACGTCGTCGGGCGCGATTTCCAGGTGGTCGAGCAGCAGCAGATGAACGACGCGCTGACGCAGTACGGTTACCCGAAGGACGCGATCCTGAGTCCGGCGCTCGCCAGCACCCTGGCCAAGAACATTCAGGCCCGCTTCCTCGTGGCCTCCACCATGGCCAAGGGCAAGGATGGGCGATATGCCGTCACGGCCCGCCTGCTCGGCGTGAACGACGACGCGGGCAACGTGGTGACGCTGGCGCAGAAGCAGGGTGAGAGCCCGCAGTCGTTCGGCAAGCGCCTGGCCGAAGCGCTCGATCCGATGGTCGGATCCATGCCCGATGCGAAGGCCTGCGTGGAACAGCGGACCAGCAAGCCGGACAAGGCGGCCGACGCCGCCAACAAGGCGATCAAGGCGGTGCCGAACCACGGGCTGGCGCACTACTGTCTGGCGCTGCTCGCGCAGGACAAGAAGGCCCCGCGCGCGGAGGTGGTGAAGCACCTGCAGGCCTCCGCCAAGGGTGATCCCCTCAGCCTGCCGGTGTGGACCGCGCTCGCGACCCAGTACCAGCAGGCCAACGATACCGCCAATACCCTGGTCGCGTTCAAGGAGATGCTGCGGGTCGCGCCGACCAACCAGAAGCTGCGCGAGGAGCTGTTCAAGTACTTCCTCCAGAGCGGGCATCCGGAGACGGCGCTCGAGGTGGCGGACGAGGGGCTCAAGATCGACCCCTACAACGCCGACCTGTACGACCTCAAGAGCAACGCGTGCCTGTTCCTGAGCAACTTCAAGTGCGCCGTCGACGCGCTGGAGACGATGTACGCGACCGACTCGACCAAGGCGGACACGCTCTTCTTCACCAAGATCTCGGCCGCGGCGGCGGAGGGCGAGAAGCCCGACACGACCAGGCTGCTCAAGTGGGCCCAGATCGGGGCGCGGAAATATCCCGACAACCCGACGCTGCTGGGGTATCTGAACCGGGCCTACTCCATGACCGGGCAGACCGACAGCGTGGTCTCGGTCACCAACCGGATCATCGCCAAGGACACCACGGCCATCGTGCCGGCGCTGGAAGCCGCACAGGCCCTGATCAACGATACGTCCAGGGTCGCGACCGTCGATACGGCGAAGCGCGCACCGGGCGATACGACGGCGGCGAGTACGTCGAGGGCCAAGGAGGCGCTGCCGTTCCTCGAGTTCGCCATCAAGTACGGCGATCCGCAGGCCAAGGAAAACGCCGCCGCGCTGCTCTACACCGCCGGCGCGAAGCTGCTGCAGCAGCCTCAGGATCTTCTGGGGGCGGCAGAGCTGCTCCGTCTCGCCAAGCAGTCGGCCAGTCCGACCGGGAAGGTGGGGCCGGCCTCCAGCTACCTCCTTGGCCTGGCCACGCTGTTCCAGGTGCCGCAGATCGATCCGCAGGCGGAGAAGCAGAAGTCCTGCGACCTCGCCAAGCAGATGGAGACGCTGCTCGCCGAGGCCGAGACCAGCCTGACCGAGGGCCGGGCGGTGAACCAGGAGGCCGTGGATAAGAATCTAGGCATCATCAAGCAGTACAAGCCGCGCGCGGCGTCCATGGTGAAGGCGTACTGTAAATAGTTCGCGGGGCGACGGGGGGCGGGGCAGCGGGGCGGGTTGGATCCGGCCCGCTGCCCCGCTGCCATTCCCCACCGCCTTCGAGTATATTGCGCCCGCGTTGCTGGGGCTGTAGCTCAGCTTGGTTAGAGTGCCGCACTGTCACTGCGGAGGTCGCGGGTTCGAGCCCCGTCAGCCCCGCTCCAGTCCTCGAGGCTGCACCCCGTCCCGGTGGACGGGGTGTTGTCTTTTCAACCTCTCGAGCCCCTCGATGGTCGATCCGAGTCCGGTCTACCATGTCCCCGTGCTCCTCGAGGCGGTCGTCGCGACGGCGGCGGGCGCCGTTCGCGGCGTCGACGCGACCGTCGGCGGCGGCGGGCACACGGAGGCGCTTCGGCGCGCCGGCCTCGAAGTTCTCGCGATCGACCGGGACCCCGGCGCCATCGGCTTCACCCGGGCCCGCCTGGGCGACCAAGGGATTCGATACCTGGAGGCCGCCTACGACTCACCCGTGGCGATCGAGGCCGTCACCGGCTTCCGCCCGGGCTTCATCCTGCTGGATCTCGGGGTGTCGTCGCGCCAATTGGATGCGACCGAGCGGGGATTTAGCTTTCGACCCGGTGCTCCACTGGACATGCGGATGGGGGGCGGGGGGCCCTCGGCGGCCGATCTGCTGAACGAGGCCGAGGGGGACACCCTGGAGCGGATCTTCGCCGATTACGGAGACGAGCGGCGGGCGCGACGTTTGGCCGGCGAGATCGTCCGCCGGCGTGCCCGCGCCCCGTTCGCGGTTAGCGACGATCTGGTCAACGCAATCCGTGCCACCCTCGGGCCCCGCTCCGGCCCTTCCGAGTTCGCTCGTCTGTTCCAGGCGGTGCGCATCGCCGTCAATGACGAGCTCGACGGGCTCGCGCGGGCCTTGCCCGCGTTTCGGGACGCCCTGGTGTCCGGGGGTCGGCTGGCAATCATCACCTACCATTCGGGCGAGGATCGGCTGGTCAAGCACGCCTTTCGGGAATGGGCGAGCGCCTGCGTCTGTCCTCCCCACCAGCCGGTTTGCACCTGTCGAGGGCGGCCCTTGGGTAAAGTCGAGCCCCGCAAGCCGATCCTTCCGACGGACGAGGAGATCGCCACGAATCCACGGGCACGCAGCGCACGGCTGAGGATCTTTCGAGCGGACCATGCGGCTTAAGGGGCGACACTGGCTCATGCTCTGGCTGGTCATCTTCGTCTGCGTGCTGCTCGCGATCGCCACCCGGCAGAGCGCCGGCTTTCGCGCCGCCCGACGGTTGGGTGAGCTGCGGGAGGAGCGGATGACCCTGGAGGCGCGCCGCGCGGACCTGGAGCGGCAGATCCGGCTCGGGTCGAGCCGACAGGTGCTGGTTCCCCTCGCCGAGCGCGCGCTGGGGCTCCACCAGCCGTCGGACTCCGAGTTCAGCCTGCTGCCGGTCTCACCCTCGCCGTCGGTTGGACCCTGATGGCCAAACCCACGGTCAGGATTGCCGCGATTCAGTTCGGATTCGCCCTCGGTGTCGTGGCGCTGCTCACGCGCGCGGTGCAGCTCCAGATCGTCGACGGGGAGAAATGGGCCAACGAGGCCGAGAGCAAGAGAACCGAGCGCAGGGTCCTCGCCGCCAGGCGGGGTGCCATCTACGACCGGAATCTCGTGCCGCTCGCGATTACCCAGGAGTTCTATCACGTCGGGATCGCGCCCAACGAGCTGGACGATCCGCGGTCGGCGTTCCGAACGATCGTCCGCAGCCTCGGAGTTCCGGGCGCTCCGCTCGATCGGGAGTTCCGGTCCGACAAGCGGTGGATCTACCTGCACGGACCGTTCAACGCCACCCAGGTCCAGCCGCTGCGCGATATCGACGGAGTCCATATCGAGGGCGCCTTCCAGCGCTTCTATCCCTCGCGGGACCTGGCGCGCCCGGTCATCGGCGGTCTCGACCCCGACAGCGCCGTCGGGGCGGCAGGCCTCGAGCTGGCGCTGGACTCGATCCTGACCGGCTTCCCGGGAGAGGCCGTACTTCTGAAGGACCGCGCGGGACGGCGCTATGCGTCTCCCTCGCGCCTGGTGCGCGATCCCGTGCCCGGCAACGACGTGGTGCTTACCATCGATGCGGAGCTGCAGGAGATCGCCGAGCGAGGGTTGGCCGATGCACTGGAAGAGATGAAGGCGGAAGGCGGCGATGTGGTCTTCCTGGATCCGAAGACCGGTGAGCTGCTCGCGCTGGCCTCGCGGCAGGTGCATCCCGGCGCGGTCCCCCGGGCTTCCACCTTTACCGACCCGTTCGAACCGGGGTCCACGGCCAAGCTCTTCACCGCGGCCGCCCTCCTGCAGAACGGATTGGTGGACAGTACCGAGAAGGTGTCCGGCGAACGGGGCGTGTGGAACATGCCGGTCACCCGCAGCGGCCGCAGGATTCGGCAGATCCGGGACGTGCACGTGCACAAGGGGAGCGTGAGCCTGGCCGAAGCCATCCGCACCTCCAGCAACATCGCCATGGCCAAATTCAGCCTGCGGTTGACCCCCGAGCAGCAATTCGACATGCTGCGCGATTTCGGCTTCGGGACGCCGAGCGGGGCCGAGTTTCCTTCGGAGTCGCGCGGGCTGCTCGCGCCGCCCCATCGCTGGCAGCCGATGTACACCCGGGCCAGCATGGCGATGGGCTACGAGCTGGGGGTGACCCCGGTCCAGCTCGCGGCTGCGTACGGCGCCATCGCGAACGACGGCGTGCTGCTCGCACCGACGCTGCTCCGTGAGGTCCGCGATCCCTCGGGACATGTCCTGTTCCGGCGGGAGCCGGAGCCGGTCCGGCGGGTGATCAGTTCCGAGGTGGCGGCCCGTCTTCGCCACTTCCTGCGCGGCGCGGCAGGGGAGGGCGGTACCGGCGAAGAAGCCCAGCTGGTCAACTACACCGTGTTGGGCAAGACCGGAACGGCGCGACGATTCGAGGACGGCCACTACGCTGCCGGCAAGTACTCCGCGACGTTCGCGGCCATCTTTCCGGCAGACGAGCCTCAGCTGGTGGTGATCGTGAAGATCGACAACCCGAGGGGGAGCTATTACGGCGGACGGACGGCGGCCCCGGTCACCCGCACCATGCTGCAGCAGGCCCTCGCCTCGCGACGGGTCGCGATCGATCGGGGCCGGCTGACTCCGCCCGCCGCCCGGGTCGCGACGACATCCGCTTCGCAGGCGGTGGGCACCCCCGCAGCGAAGCCGGTCGTGGTGGTGAGCTGGCCGATCCGGAGCACGGACTCGGTGCCGAGCCCGGTGCCGGTGCCCAGCGTGAAGGGAAGCTCGGTGCGAGACGCGGCGCTCGCACTGCACCGCCGGGGCTTGCGAATGCGGCTCCAGGGACTCGGCCGGGTGACGCGAACGGCTCCGCCGGCGGGCGAGTTGACGTCCCCTGGCGCCTCGGTGACGGTGTGGGCCGAATGAACCGGGAGAGCTGAGCCGATGGCACTCACATGGGGAGAGCTGCTCCAGGAGCTTCGCCACTGCGACCAGCTCGTCGCCGCTCCGGAGAGCGGGCCCGCGCCCTTGGCGCTGACGGTGGACAGCCGTTCGGTCCGGCCCGGATCGGTATATCTGGCGGTACGGGGGTCGCAGGCCGACGGACACCGGTTCGTGCCGGAGGCCTCACGGTGTGGGGCGGCCGCGGTCATCGTGGAAGCACCCACGGGCTCGGGGCTCCCCGAGATCGTCGTCCGGGATGGCCGGCGCGCGGCGCTGGCCCTCGGCGCGGCGTGGTTCGGTCATCCGGCGCGCCGGCTCACGCTCGTCGGCGTGACCGGCACCAACGGGAAGACCACCACAACCGGCTTGATCCGCCACCTGCTGAACGCGGCCGGCACCGCGGGCAGCATCGGAACGCTGGGCGCGTTCGACGGCCGCGGTGAGCCGGTCGCCTCCACCGCGGGCACGCTTACTACGCCGGGCCCGATCGATCTCCAGGCCACCTTGGCCACCTTGGTCGCGCGCGGAGTGGAGCGCGTGACGATGGAGGCATCGTCCCACAGTCTCGATCAGGGTCGGCTGGACGGCCTGGTCTTCGCCGCGGGGGTGTTCACCAACCTGACGCACGATCATCTGGACTATCACGGTACGATGGAAGCGTACCTCGTCGCCAAGCTCAAGCTGGGAAGCATGCTGGCCGAGAGCGGCGTGGAGGTGGTGAACCTGGACGATCGGGCATGGGGAGTGCTGCCCACACGCTCCCGCCGGGTGACGTTCGGACTGCACCCCGCGGCGGACGTCCGCGCCGAGGGCGTCGTGCTCGGCGCGGCCGGGAGCCGCTTTCGCCTGGGCGGCTGCTTCGGCACGGCGGAGGTCTCGCTGCCGCTGCTGGGTGACTTCAACGTGGCGAACGCGATGGCCGCCGCGGGGTGCGCGCTGGGACTCGGTGTGCCGCTGGCCGAGGTGGCGGCGAGGCTGTCGGCGGCGCCCCAGGTGCCCGGCCGGATGGAGCGGCTCAGCGAGGTGCCCTGTACCGTGCTACGGGACTACGCCCACACACCCGATGCCCTCGAACGAGCCCTGGCCACCCTGCGGCCGCTGACGGCGGGCCGGCTGGTGGTGGTGTTCGGCTGCGGCGGCGACCGCGACAAGGAGAAGCGCCCCGTCATGGGCCGCATCGCCGCCGAGCTGGCGGACGTGGCGATCGTGACCTCGGACAACCCGCGAACCGAGAATCCCGAGGCGATCATCGACGACATCGAGCGGGGCATGGGCGAGGTCGCGCATGTTCGCATCACCGACCGGCTCACCGCCATTCACACAGCGCTGGAACAGGCCCGCCCCGGCGACACGCTGCTGCTCGCCGGCAAAGGGCACGAGGATTATCAGATACTGGGAACGGAGAAGGTTCCGTTCGACGAGCGGGAGATCGTGCGCCGGGCCGTCGGCGCGGCTGGTGACGCGTGACGGGTGACCGGGGTGCGCCGCCGCCCTGGCCGGAGTCCGCCGTGCGGAAGGCGCTGGGGCTCCCGGGCGCCGGCGAAGGACGCACGTTCGACGGCATCTCGACCGATACCCGGTCGATCGCGCCTGGATCGCTGTTCGTCGCCCTGACCGGCGAGCGGTTCGACGCCCACGATTTCCTGAACGTGGCCGCCTCGGCCGGCGCCGCCGCGGCGATCGTCCGGACCGGTACGCCTCCGGTCCCGGGACTGCCTCTGATCGAAGTGCCCGACACGCTGCGCGCCTTCGGCGCCCTGGCGCGGGCTCGTCGGGCGTCGATGCCAGGTCCGGTGGTAGCCATCACCGGCACCAACGGCAAGACCAGCACCAAGGAAATGCTCGCCGCCGCGCTGCGGACGCGATTTCGCACCTACGCTACCCGCGCCAACCTCAACAATCTGGTAGGCGTTCCACTCACGATCCTGGAGGCGCCGGAGGGCACCGAGGCGCTGGTAGTGGAAGCGGGCGCCAACCTACCCGGTGAGATCGCTCGGTACCGCGAGATCATCGACCCGCGGGTGGTCATCATCACCAACGCCGTTGCGGGGCACCTGGAGGGCTTCGGGTCGCTCGCCGGAGTGGTGGAGGAGAAGCTTTCGCTGGCCGCCGGCGCGGACCTGGCGGTGGTGGGGGTGGACCCGCCCGCTCTGGCTGACGGGGCGCGTCGCGTGGCTCGGCGGGTGCGCACCGCCGCTCTCGTGGGCGCCGACCTGGTGCCCGATCGAGTCGAGATAGGGCCCGACGCCCGGCCGGTCCTCGCGATCGGCGGAACCACGTTTACCCTCGCGGCGAGAGGACTTCACCAGGCGGACAACGCGATGCGGGTGTGGGCCGTGGCGCAGGAGCTGGGGCTCGATCTGGCCGCGGTAGGGGCCGCGCTCGAGCAGTTCACGCTCCCGGGGGGGAGAGGAGAGCTGCTCCAGACCGGCGGGCTCACGATCCTCAACGACTGCTACAACGCCAATCCCCAGTCCTTCCGCGCCGCGATGGCGACGGCCAGGAGCCTGCGCGGCGGCCGGCGGCTGGTGTTCGTCGCGGGCACGATGCGGGAGCTGGGGAGCGAGTCCTCCGCGCTGCATGCGCTGGTCGCCCGCGAGCTGGTGGATCTCGACGCGGAGCTGCTCGCGGCCGTCGGGGACTTCGTGACCGCGCTGGAGCCGTATCGCGCCCGGTTGGGACCGCGGCTCGTCACGGCGGCGGATCCCCCCATGCTCGCGCCGCTGCTGAGCGACCGCCTGGAGGGGAACGAGGTGGTGGTGCTGAAGGCATCCCGCGGGGTGGCGCTCGAACGTATACTTCCCGCGCTCACCGCACGCGCCAATTCACTCGGCTGAGGACGGATGCTCTATCATTGGCTCGCGCCGCTCGGCCAGACGTACATCATCTTCAATCTCTTCAACTACATCAGTTTCAGGGCCGCGGGCGCGACGGTGACGGCGCTGCTGCTGGCGTTCGTGGTAGGGCCGCCGGTGATCCGGCGGCTGCGGGCGCGGAAGGTGGGCCAGGTGATCCGGGCCGAAGGGCCTGCGAGCCACCAGAGCAAGCGGGGCACGCCGACCATGGGCGGCCTGATCATTCTGCTCGCCACGATCGTGCCGACGCTGCTGTGGGCGCCCCTCACCAACCGGTTCGTGATCGTCGCCATGCTTTCCATTCTCTGGATGGGCTGCATCGGGTTCCTGGACGACTACCTCAAGATCGTGCAAGGCAAGTCGCGCGGCCTGGTGGCAAAATGGAAGCTGGCGGGGCAGGTGAGCTTCGGGGTGCTGCTGGGCCTCTTCCTCGCCTACAACCCGGTGGTGCCCACCGAAACCATTCCCGCCACCGCCACCACGCTGCCCTTCTTCAAGTACCTGGTCGTAAACTTCGCGCCGCTGCTCTACGTGCTCTTCGTGACCGTGGTGATCACGGGAAGCAGCAACGCAGTGAACCTGACCGATGGACTCGACGGCCTGGCGACCGGCCTGGCGGGGATCTCCGCCGCCGCCTTCGCCGGTTTCGCGTACATCTTCGGCCGCACCGACGTGACGTCCTATCTCAACCTGTTCTACCTTCCGGGAGCCGGTGAGCTGGCGATCTTCTGCGCCGCGCTCATGGGCGCGACGATCGGGTTCCTGTGGTTCAACGCGCACCCGGCGCAGGTCTTCATGGGCGACACGGGCAGCCTGGCGATCGGCGGGGCACTGGGCACGGTCGCCATCCTGCTCAAGGCCGAGTTTCTCCTGCTCCTCATCGGCGGCGTGTTCGCGGCGGAGGCGATCTCCGTGCTGATCCAGACGGGCACCTACAAGTGGTTCAAGCGCACCCGGGGGAAGGAGTACGCCGACGCGCACCGGGTGTTCCGGATGGCGCCGCTGCACCATCACTTCGAGAAGCTGGGGTGGGCCGAGACCACGGTGGTGACCCGCTTCTACATTCTCGGGCTGTTCTGCGCCCTGGTGGCGCTCTCGACCCTGAAGGTGCGATGAGCACGCCCGTCGTCCCGCTGCTGGAGCGGTGGCGCGCCAGCGGTCGAGAGGTGGCGGTCGTGGGGCTGGGCAAGAGCGGCACCGCGGCGACGCTGCTCCTGCGCGACCATCGGATCCCTACCTATGCGTCCGATACCGGGACCGGTCCCGCCTTCGACGAGTGGGCCGCCACATTGAGCAAGGCGGGCGCGACGGTCCACCTCGGGGGGCATGACCTAGGGCGAATCGCCGGCGCCGTCGCGGTGGTGGTGGCGCCGGGCGTGCCTCCCGACGTACCCGCGCTTGAGGCCGCGCGGAAGGGGGGCGTTCCGATCCACGCCGAGGTGGATATCGGGTTTCTGGCGCTCGGCGCCACCCGGTGCGTCGGCATCACCGGAACCAACGGCAAGACCACGACGACCTCGCTCATCGCGCATGTGCTCCAGGCCGGCGGACTGCGGGCGGAGACGGCGGGGAACATCGGCCGCCCGCTGTGCGACGTCGCGCGGTCCGATGCTCCCCCCGATTGGCTGGCCCTCGAGCTCTCGTCCTTCCAGCTCCACGATGCGCCGAACCTGCGTCCGGCCATCGGTGTACTGACCAACCTCGCGCCCAATCATCTCGACCGGTATCACACGCTGGAGGAGTACTACGGCGACAAGGCCCTGCTGTTCCGGAACGCGGACGGCGGCTCGGTCACGGTGAGCAACGCGGACGACGCGGCGGTGCAGGACATGGTTCGCAGCGTACCGGGAAGGCATCTGCGATTCTCGGTGCGGAACCGAGCCGACGCCTGGGTGGACCGGTCGGCGGGCCGGCTCATGCTGGGAGCGGAGGCACTGCTTCCGCGCGGCGAGCTGCCACTCCTCGGCGACCACAACGTAGCGAACGCCCTCACGGCGGCGCTGGCCGCCACGGCCGCGGGTTGTCCCCTGGAGGCGATCGCGAACGGGCTCAGGACGTTCAAGGCGATCCCCCACCGAGTCGAGCCGGTCCGGGAGGTCGGGGGCGTGCTCTGGATCAACGACTCCAAGTCCACCAACATCACCTCGACCGAGGTGGCGATCGCGGCGCTCGACCGGCCCTTCGTGCTCCTGCTGGGCGGCCGGCACAAGGGTGAGCCGTATACCCGTCTGGTGGGGCCGCTGCGGGAGCGATGTCGCGCCGTGGTGGCGTATGGCGAGGCCGGCCCGATCGTCATCGAGGATCTGGGGGACGCCGTGAAGGTGGTGCCCGCGGGCTCCTTCGATGAGGTCCTCGCCACCGCGCGACGTCTCGCCCGGCCGGGCGACGCGGTGCTCTTGTCGCCCGCGTGCTCCAGCTACGACATGTTCAAGAACTACGAGGAGCGCGGCACGCGCTTCCGGCTGTCGGTGGAGGCGTTCTGACGCCGAGACCGGTGCGCCATCCCGGCGAGATGCGGTGGGAGACCCGCCTCCTCGGCACCGTGACGGCGTTGCTGCTGGGGTTCGGCATCGCAGCCACGTACGGCGCGGCGAGCCTGGTGACGGTGCGGGGGCAGAGCGTCGGCCTGGACTTCGCCATGCGGCAGCTGAGCGGCGCATTGCTGGGTGGAGTGCTGCTGCTGCTCGCCTCCCGGCAGGACTACTATCGCTGGCGTCTGCTGGCCTGGCCGCTGCTGCTGCTGACCCTGGCATTGCTGCTCATTCCGGTGCTGCCGTTCACGACGGGGATCGCGCCGGTGGTGAATGGCGCGCGGCGCTGGGTCGAGCTCGGGCCCCTGAGCTTTCAGCCGTCGGAGCTCGCGCGGGTCGCGGTAGTGGTGTGGTGCGCCATGCTCGCCGCCAAGAAGGGCAGCCAGATCCGCGAGTTCAAGAAGGGGATGCTGCCGTTCATCCTGGTGCTCGGCCTGGTGTCGTTTCTCATCCTGCTTCAGCCCAACCTGTCCATGGCCACGCTGGTGGCCCTTCTGGGCGGCCTCGTCCTGTTTGCCTCCGGCGCCAAGATCGGCCATTTCATCCTGCTGTCCGGCGCCGCGGTGATTCTGGTGTTCCATCAGATCCGGGATGCCCAGTACCGGCTGGCCCGGCTGGTAACCTTCCTCAATCCGGGCGATGCCACCACCGAGGCGGGGTTTCAGATCCACCAGTCGCTGATCGGGATCGGATCGGGTGGGATCTTCGGCACCGGGTTCGGCCAGGGGCAGCAGAAGCTGGGCTACCTACCGTACGCCTACTCGGATTTCCTGTTCAGCACCATCGGCGAGGAGTGGGGTTTCATCGGCGTTCTCGTGGTGGTGTCGCTCTTCGCGCTCTTCTGCTGGCTGGGATTTCGCATCGCGAGCACTGCGGCCGATCCGTTCGGGCAGTATCTGGCGGTCGGGCTCACTGCGTCTATCGGGCTCACGGCGTTCATGCACATGGCCGTCTCGCTCGGGCTGATGCCGACCACGGGGCTGACACTCCCCTTCATGTCGTACGGTCGCTCGAGCCAGGTGATCTCACTGCTGGCCACGGGCATCCTGATCAATATCGGCAGGTCGAGGGGCCGGCCGCGGACGACCACCCGGGTGAGCGAGCCGGACGTGAAAAACAGGGAGCGATCGTGAAGCGGACCATCCTCATCGCCGGCGGCGGCACCGGGGGGCATCTGATGCCGGCCCTCGCGATCGCGGCCGCCGTGGAGGCGCTGGGAGATGGGCTCGAGCCGGTGCTGGTGGGAGCGATGCGCGGGGTCGAGGCCACGATTCTGCCCACCCGCGAGTTCCGATATCACCTGCTGCCCTCCGAGCCGATCTACCGCCGCGCCTGGTGGAAGAACGTGCGCTGGCCATTGCTGGCGGGACGCCTGCTTCGAGGAGTGGACGAGCTGCTGAAGGCCGAGCGACCGGGAGCCGTGCTGGGCACCGGCGGGTACGCCTCCGCGCCTGTGGTCTGGCGCGCCGCGCACGCCGGCCTGCCTACGGCGATCCAGGAGCAGAACGCCTATCCCGGCCTGGCGACCCGCTGGCTGAGCCGCCGGGTCCGGCACGTCTATCTGGGCCTTCCCGAATCGAGGAGACTCCTGCGCTTCGGCAGCCGGACGCAGGTGTTCGATACCGGCAACCCGATCGTGCCCCCCACGCCGGAGCGGAGGGCCGACGCCGTACGGCTGTTCGGGCTCCCGGGGGGATCGCCGGTCGTGCTGGTCACGGGAGGCAGCCAGGGGGCCCTCGCCATCAATCGCGCCGTCGCAGGGTGGCTGCAGGATGGCGGCCCCGGTGGAGCGACCCTCATCTGGGTCACGGGCCGCGCGACTTACGGTGAGTTTGCCCGCTTTCACAGCCCTCCGCGGGTTCAGGTAGTCGATTTTCTCGACCCGATGGCGGATGGCTATGCCGTGGCGGATCTCGTGGTCTCACGAGCGGGGATGATCACGGTGGCGGAGCTCTGCGCGTGGGGGTTACCGAGTATCCTGATTCCGCTGCCGACTGCGGCCGCGGACCACCAGACCCACAACGCGCGAGTGCTCGCGGAGGCCGGCGCGTCCGCGCTGCTTCCTCAATCGGAGCTCACGCCGGAGCGGCTGTCCCAGGAGGTGGATCGGTTACTGTCGGAGGATGGTACACGCAGCACCATGGCCAATCTGGCGCGAGCGCGCGGCAAGCCGACCGCGGCGGCGGAGATAGTGTCAAATTTATTGACGCTGCTTCGCTGAGTGCTCCACTTTGAGAACTCGCAGCGACAATTTACATTAGCTCAATCCATCATGGACTTGTTCAACCCCGCAGATACTCGTCCTGTCCACTTCATGGGAATCGGCGGGGCCGGCATGAGCGCCCTCGCGCTGATCGCTTGCCGCCGCGGAGTGCGGGTCACCGGCTGTGACGCCGATCCCTCCGGGGCCGCCGACCTCAGCTCGCTCGGCGTGAAGGTTCACGCGGGGCACGATCCCGCCCATCTCGAGGGCGCCCGCGCCGTCGTGGTCACGGCCGCCGTGCCGAACGACCACCCTGAAGTGCGCCGAGCTCGCGAGCTCGGTCTGCCGATTGTTCCGAGGAAGGTCGCTCTGGCCGCGCTCGTGGGTGAGGCCAGGTCGGTCGGTGTCTCAGGGACCCACGGAAAGACCACCACCACCGTCATGACCACCGAAGCGCTGGCCGCTGCGGGGCTGAGTCCTACCGGGCTCGCCGGGGGGCGCGTCGCCGCCTGGGGCGGCAACGCCAGGATCGATGGGGACGAACTCTTCGTGGTCGAGGCCGACGAGTACGACCAGGCATTTCTGACGCTTCATCCCACTATAGCGATCGTCAACAACGTCGAGGCCGACCACCTGGAGTGCTACGGCTCGGTGGAGGCCCTGGAAGGCGCCTTCGTGGAGTTCGCCGGGCGGGCCATCACGGCCCTGATCAGTGCGGACGACGAAGGCGCGCTCCGGGTGGCCGCGCGGGTCGAGGGCGCGCGGCGCTTCGGCTTCGCCGATACCGCCGACGTCAGGATCGGCGAGGTGGTGCAGGGAGCCCAGGGCACCGAGGCGACCGTCACGTGGCGCGGTGGCAAGTCGATCCGGCTTCGGCTCCGGCTGCCGGGGATTCACAATCTCCGGAACGCCGTGGCCGCGCTCGGCGCGGTGGAAGCGCTCGGTGGTCCGCTCCAGCCTGCCGCGGATGCGCTGGAGGCATTCGCCGGCGTCGGGCGCCGCTTCGAGCGGCTGGGCGAGCACGGAGGCATCGCGGTAGTCGACGACTACGCGCACCATCCGTCCGAGCTGGTCGCCACCCTCTCGGCGGCCCGGCAGGCCTATCCCGGCCGCCGGCTGGTGGCGGTCTTCCAGCCGCATCTCTATTCCCGCACCATCGCGCACGGCGAGGCCATGGGCGCCGCGCTTGCGGCGGCGGACCTGGTCTTCGTGACTGAGATCTACGCCGCCCGCGAGCAGCCCGTGCCGGGGGTCAGCGGACGGCAGGTCGCCGAGGCGGCCTCACGCGCCGGAGCCGACGCCCGGTTCGAAGCGGTGCGCGCCGACGTCGGCCGCCGGGTGCGCGAAGCGCTCATGCCGGGTGACGTCGTGCTCACGCTCGGCGCGGGCGACATCACCCGGGTCGCACCGGAGCTGGTCCGGTGGCTGAGCGCGGCCTGAAACGCGCGCTTTGGATCTTCGGCGGCGCTGTGGGCGCGTTGGCGCTCTGGCTCGGGCTTCCGCTGGTCCTTCGCCATCTCGAGTTCTTCCGGGTCCGACGGGTGGAGATCGTCGGATTGCAGTATCTTGATGCGGCGAAAGTGATGGGCGCCGCGCGAGTCGCGCCGTACGCGAGTGTGTTCGACGAACACGAGCCGGTGGCCGCCCGGCTGCGGGCACTGCCCGGGATCCTCGGGGCCGAGGTGGACGTTCGCGCGCCTGGCACCCTGCGAATCGCGCTGGACGAGGCGGAGCCGGTGGCTTTGACCCCGCGGGGTGACCGGCTCGCGATGGTGAACGAGCGCGCCGAGGTGCTGCCGTTCGATCCGTTGCGATCGGCGCCCGATCTGCCGGTGCTGATCGGCGGCGGCGGGCTGGTCGCCGGCGCGCTGGCGCGAGCCAAGGAGTTCGACCCTGGCCTGTTCGCGCGGATCGACGCGGCGTGGCGAGTGGGACCCGACGTGGTCTTCGAGGTCGGTGGGCGGTGGTACTGGTTCGTTCCCAGGCTAACCCCGGAGGATATTCGAGCGGTGACGGCGGTGGAGCAGGCCCTCGCCCGGCAGGGGCGCGTGTATCGGGAGCTCGACGGGCGATTCGCCGGCCAGGTGGTCGTGCGAAAGGAACGGGCATGAGCGCGCAGCCGCAGCGCCTGGTCTCCGCCCTCGATCTCGGCTCGACCAAGGCCGTCGCGCTCATCGCGGAAGTGACCGGCGACCCCCGCGAGGCGGGCTGCCGGATTCTGGGGGTCGGGGTCGAGCGCAGCGCCGGGATCCGGCGGGGCGTCGTCCGGGACATCGAGGAGACCACTCGCGCCATCGACAAGGCGATGAAGAGCGCCCAGCGCATGGCCGGGGTCCAGGTCGGGTCGGTCTACTGCGGCATCGCCGGAGAGCACGTGGCGGGCCGCAGCTCGCACGGGATGGTCTCGGTCACGGGGGACGAGATCCGGACCAGCGACGTCGCCCGGGTGAACGACATGGCGAGCAACATCAGCTTCGGCCGCGACCACGAGCTGCTGCACGCCATCCCGCAGGACTACCTGATCGACCAGCAGGGCGGGATCAACGAGCCCATCGGGATGACCGGCTCGCGGCTGGAGGCCGAGGTCTACCTCGTCACCGTCTTGTCCTCGGTGTTACAAAACCTGCGCAAATGCGTGGAGCGGGCAGGTTATCATGTGGCCGAGTTCGTGCTGGAGCCGCTCGCGGCGTCGCTGGCCGTCCTGACACCCGACGAGATCGAGCTGGGATGTGCCATCGTGGAGCTGGGCGGGGGGTCCACCAACGTCTCGATCTTCCACAACGGCAAGATCCGCCACACCGGGTCGCTGCTCTGTGCCGGCGGGCATGTCACCGCGGACATCGTCCACGGCCTCCAGGTGACGCAGCTGGACGCCGAGCGGCTCAAGGAGCGCCACGGGGCCGGCTTCGAGCCGCTGGTGCCGGAGAGCGACGTGATCGATCTGCCCAGTACGCCGGGGCAGGGGGCGCGGAACGCCCAGCGGCGCGTGCTGGCGCACATCATGCACATGCGGCTTCAGGAAGTGCTGGAATATGCGCTGGATGAAGTGACGCGCGCAGGCTATCATCAGCGCTTACCCGCTGGAGTCGTCCTCACGGGCGGCGGCGCGCTGACGCCGGGCATCGTGGAGCTGGCACGGGAGGTGTTCGCCATGCCGGCGCGCACCGGCGTTCCCGGTCAGCGGTTGCGCGGTCTGGCCGACAGCGTGGAATCGCCCCGCATGGCAGTGCCCGCGGGCCTGGTGCTGTACGGAGCCAGGCAGGTCGCAATGAGCGGTGGTTTGGGAACAGGCAGTCGCAAGTCGCCGGCGGTGGAGAAGGTGCTCGCGCCGGTCAGGCGGTGGCTCCAGGACTTCTTCTGAGCAGCCCGGGGGAACCAATCATGATTTTTGAGCTGGAAGAGAGCGGAGTCCAGACCGCGCGAATGAAGGTCGTCGGCGTCGGGGGCGGCGGAGGCAACGCCGTCAACCGGATGATCGAGGACCAGCTGGGCGGCGTCGAGTTCATCTCGGTGAACACCGACGCGCAGGCGCTCGCCCTCTCGAAGTCGGACGTCAAGATCCAGATCGGGCGCAAGCTCACCCGAGGACTCGGGGCGGGCGCGCGGCCGGAGATCGGACGCCAGGCCATCGAGGAGAACCGCGACGAGGTCGCCGTCGCCGTCCAGGGGGCCGACATGGTCTTCGTCACCTGCGGCATGGGGGGCGGAACCGGCACCGGTGCGGCGCCGGTGGTGGCGCAGATGGCGCGGGAGGCGGGGGCGCTGACCGTCGGCATCGTGACCAAGCCGTTCCTCTTCGAGGGGCGGCGTCGGATGAAGCAAGCGGAGCAGGGCATCTCCGAGATGCGGAAGAACGTGGACACGATGATCGTGGTGCCGAACGAGCGGCTCCTCGCCGTCGTGGGCAAGGGCATTCCGTTCCAGGATGCCCTCAAGAAGGCCGACGAAGTGCTCCTCCACGCCACCCAGGGTATCGCCAGCCTCATCACCAGCACCGGGATCATCAACGTCGACTTCGCCGACGTGCGGACGGTGATGCAGAACGGCGGCGCCGCGCTGATGGGCACCGGCATCGGCCGGGGAGACAACCGGGCGCTGGAGGCCGCGCAGCAGGCCATCTCCAGCCCGCTGCTCGACAACGTCTCCATCGCCGGGGCCACCGGCGTCCTCATCAATATCATCGGCGGTGACGACCTCACCCTGGGCGAAACCACCCAGATCAACGACATCATTCACGACGCCGTCGGCGACGAGGCCGAGATCATCTTCGGGGCGGGGAACGATGCCGCGATGCATGGGGAGGTGCGGGTCACCGTCATCGCCACCGGCTTCGACCGCGCCATCCCGGTCGAGCATCCCGTGCCGATGGGGCGGCCGTCCGGTGCGACCGGTGTGCTGAGCTTTCCCACCACTCGC
The DNA here is from genome assembly GCA_963826065.1 of uncultured Gemmatimonadales bacterium. GTDB lineage: Bacteria > Gemmatimonadota > Gemmatimonadetes > Gemmatimonadales > GWC2-71-9 > CAVVWJ01. The sequence continues at coordinate 130,714 of CAWGVP010000002.1, read as the reverse complement.
GGCCGCCCCTCGAGCCCCGTGCCGCAGCCTCCCGCGAGCCAGCCCGCGCCGGCACGGCCCCAGCCGCGGGCACCGCAGGCGCCGCCGGCAGCCGGCACGCCGGAGACACCCGAGATGGAGATTCCCACCTTTATTCGCAGGCAGATGGACTGATGCGGAGGTTGCGGCTGGCCGGAGGGCTATTCGTCATGGCCTCGGCCGCCGCGCTCGGCCTTCGGCGGCCGTGGCGGGAGGCCGAGCTGCCCGTGGCCAAGGTCATCGAGGTGATGGCGGACCCGTCCACCACGGTCCTCGACACCCTGCGGAGAGGTGAAACGCTCTCCGATCTTCTCGCGCGCCAGGGCATCCTCGACCTCGATCTCACTCGGCTCGATCCCGCCATAGCGTTCGATCCCCGGCGGCTGCGCCCCGGGCTGGTGTTCAGCTTCCGCCGTCCCGCACCGGATTCTCCGACCACCCGGATCGCCGTTCGCTCTTCGCCGGAGCAGCGGGTCATCTTCCAGCGGGCCACCGATCGCTGGGACACGGCCGTGGAGACCATCACCTGGCACTCCGAGCCGTACCGGATCGAGGGCGCCATCGACAACTCCCTCTACGAGGCGATCGACGCGCAGGTCGGTGACGAGCAGCTCGATGCCGGACAGCGTCAGCGGCTCGCCTGGGACCTCGCCGACATCTATGCCTGGCAGGTGGACTTCACCCGCGACATCCAGACCGGCGACCGGTTCCGGGTGGTGTTCGACCGGATGATCTCGGAGGACGGAGAGATCCGCTTCGGGCGGGTGCTGGCGAGCGATCTCACCATGTCCGGCAAGAGCATGACCGCGTTCCGGTTCGAGGGCGGAGACCGGCCGACCTTCTACGATGCCGACGGCAACTCGCTGCGCCGGGCGTTCCTCAGGGCGCCGGTCCAGTTCCGCCGGATCTCGTCCAGCTTCGCCCGGTCGCGCCGCCATCCGGTCCTAGGCATCAGCCGGCGGCATCAGGGCACCGACTACGCCGCCAACCCGGGCACCCCGGTGATGGCGGCGGGCGACGGGGTGGTGCTGCGCGCCGGGCGGGCAGGTGGCTACGGCAACCTCATCGAGCTTCGTCACCGGAACGGCATCACGACGCGGTACGGGCATCTTCGCGGATTCGCCCGTGGGATTCGCAGCGGGGTGCGGGTGACCCAGGGCCAGACGATCGGGTACGTCGGGTCCACCGGGTTGGCCAGCGGCCCCCATCTCCACTACGAGTTCCGGGTGAACGGCGTCGCCAAGGATTCCCGGCGCGTGGAGCTCGGCAACGGCGCTCCCGTCACCGAACGGTACCGCGAGGCGTTCGAGCAGGAGCGTGACCGCCTGCGTCAGCTGCTCGACTCGTCTCCGCCGGAGGCGATTGCCCAGGCCAGCGACACCAGCGATCGGTGGCTCCCGTAGTGCGCCAGTAGTGGACCTCTATCCCGCCATCGACATCCGTAACGGCCGCGTCGTCCGCCTGAGCCAGGGCGAGGCGACGCGGCAAACCGTTTATGGCACCGACCCCGTCGCGGTGGCGGAGCGATTCGCGGAGCTGGGCGCGCGCTGGCTCCATGTCGTGGATCTCGACCGCGCCTTCGGCGAGGGGGACAACGAGGAGCCGGTGCGGCGGGTGGTGGAGCGAGTGCGCGGACGAGTGGGGGTACAGCTCGGCGGCGGATTGCGCTCGCTCGACCTGGTACTGCGCGGGATCGAGCTGGGTGCCGAGCGGGTGGTAATCGGTACCGCGGCGGCACTGGACGCCGGGTTTCTCGCCGGCGCCGCCGCTGCGGTCGGTGCCGTACGCCTCGCCGCAGGCGTGGACGCGCGTGACGGCCGCGTGGCAGTCCGGGGTTGGACCGAAATCTCGACTCTCACCGCCGCCGACCTCGCGGATCGGGCGCTGGCCGCCGGCATCGAGACGCTGATCTACACCGACGTGACCCGTGACGGCATGCTCCAGGGTCCCGATGTCGCCGGCGCGCTCGCGCTGCAGGCCCGTGGCGCGGCGGTGATCGCCAGCGGCGGCGTCTCGTCGCTGGAGGATCTACGGCGAATCGCCGATGCCGGCCTCGCTGGCGCGATCGTCGGCCGCGCGCTCTATGAGGGTCGGTTCGACCTCCGGCAAGCGCTCGAGGCCGCCGGCGCGCGGTCTCGCTCGGTCTGATGCTCGCCGCCGTGCTCGTGGTCCTGCTGGCCGCGGGACTGGCCGCCTTTACCTATCTCGGGATCGAGCGCATCGGATCGAAGGGGTGGGTGCCGATGGTGGCACGGGCGGTGGCCTGGTCCGCGATCGGCCTTCTCCTCCTGAATGTCGGCTGTCCGGTGGCGGGGGCGCCCCGGCGGCCGCTCGTGCTGCTCGACGGCTCGATCAGCATGGCGGGGCCGGGCGGTAGATGGGCCGAAGCGCGTGACACGGCCATGCGACTGGGTGACGTGAAGATCTTCGGAGACGAAGGGACGGCGACCGATACCACCCCCAGCCGTGGCCGATCCCTGCTCCGGCCGGCGCTGACCGCCGCGGCCGCGTCCGACCGACCGGTCATCGTCGTCACCGACGGCGAGCTCGAGGATACCGGTGATCTTCCCGCCGAACTGCTCGGCCGCGCCAACGTCAGGACCATGGAGCGGAAGCCGCGCCCCGACTTTGCCTTGTTCAGTGTGGCCGGTCCCGCGCGCATCACTGCGGGAGATTCCATCGTGCTTCAGATCGAAGCCCGGTCGGTGGCAGGCGCCGCGGCCGAGAGTCTCGCCGTGGAGGTGCTCTCGGGCGGCAAACCCGTCGCGCGCCGCCGACTCCGGCTCGGCGAAGGCGCGACGGCGAAGTCGCAGGTGGCCTTCGCCTCTTCCGCGATCGGTCCGGGCGACCACGTCCTCACTGTCAGGCTCGCCGGAATAGAGGATGAGGAGCGCAGAACCGACGCCAGGCTGCACCTCGTCACCGTCGCGCCGACGCCCGGCGTGGTCCTGCTCGCGGCGCCCGGCGACTGGGACAGCCGCTTTCTGTATGCCGCGCTCCGAGACGTAGCCGGCCTTCCGGTCCGGGGTTACCTGCAGCTCGACGCCGGACGCTGGCGATCGATGAACGATCTGTCCGCGGTCGGTACCGACCGGGTTCGCCAGGCGGCGCGAGGGGCCGATCTCCTCATCCTGAAGGGTGATCCGGGCTCCCTGGCGGAGGGCGCGCGGGCTCGCGGCATCTGGCGCTGGCCGAGCGGCGAGACCGGCGCGGCACCGATAGCGGGCGACTGGTACCTGTCCGCGCCGGAGGTCTCACCGATCGCGGGTGCGTTTCTCGGCGAGCCGGTGGACTCGTTTCCGCCGGCGACGCAGCTCAGTCCCATCGAGGCCGGCCCGGGAGAATGGGTCGGACTCACCGCGCAGCTCGGCCGTCGGGGCGCCTCGCGACCGGCGGTTACGGGCCGACAGTCCGGGCGGGTGCGAACGGTCTCGGTAGCGGCCGACGGATTTTGGCGTTGGGCCTTCCGCGGCGGCACGAGCGAGCAGACCTACCGCACCTGGGTGGCATCCACCGCGAGCTGGCTGCTCGGCGCCGCGGACTCCGTGCGGGGAGTGGCGTTACCGATCCGCTCCGTGGTGCAGAACGGCCGACCGCTGGTGTTCGAATGGACGGGCGTCGGGCCGGCGATCCCCGCACCGGTCGTCTGGACCGGGCCGCAGGGACCCCGTGCCGACACCCTTCGCTTCGACGGGTCCGGCAGGTCGAGCGTCCGACTGCCACCCGGCGAGTATCGCTATCGCTTCGCCGGCGGCGGGGGCGGCACCGTCGCGGTGGAGGCATACTCCGACGAGTTACTTCCTGCACCCGTCACCCTGAAGAGCCGTACCGCGCGGAATCCGGCCCCTAGCGGGCACACCACCGCGCGGGATTGGCTGTGGCTCTTCGGCCTGGTCGTCGCGGCGCTGTCCGTCGAATGGCTCGCGCGGCGGCGGCTCGGGCTGCGCTGATGGGGTGTTAGGATTCAGCATGGCCGAAGGCAGAATGCGGGATCGGAACGAGGGCCTCTGGGCCCGGCTCAAGCGCTTCGCGCTCACCGACGTGGGCGCGTTGATGCGGGGCCTCAACGCCGAAGACCTCGAAAAGATGGAGCGGGTCCTCATCGAGGCCGACTTCGGCGTGCCTGCCACGGTGGAGCTGACCCAGGCGTTGGAAGACGAGGTTCGGAAGGGCAAACTCAAGACCGAGGAGGATCTCCGGCTGGCGCTGGAAGGCCGACTGGCAGCACTCCTCGACGGAATGGAAAATCCGGGCGTGCTGGCGCGGGCCGACAGCGGACCGACCGTGATCCTGCTGATCGGCGTCAACGGCACGGGCAAGACCACCACCGCCGCCAAGCTCGCTCGCCGGCTTCAGAAAGAAGGCCGGAAGATCCTCCTCGCGGCCGCCGATACCTACCGCGCGGGCGCCATCAGCCAGCTTCAGGTCTGGGCTGAGAGGCTCGGCGTGCCGTGTGTGGCGGGCGCGCCCGGCGGTGACCCGGCGGCGGTCGCGTTCGACGCGATCGACGCCGCGGTGTCTCGCGGCCTCGATACCGTCATCGTCGATACCGCGGGCCGGCTCCACACCCAGGAAGGGCTCATGGACGAGCTCCGCAAGGTGGTGCGTGTCGTCAGCCGGCGTTTGCCGGGCGCGCCCCACGAGACGCTGCTGGTGCTCGACGGGACCGTCGGCCAGAACGCCATCCAGCAGGGCCGGCTCTTCGCCCAGGCGGTGTCCCCCACCGGCATCGTCGTGACCAAGCTCGATGGCAGCGCGCGGGGCGGGGCGGTCACCGCGCTGCGCCGCGAGCTCGGCCTCCCCATCCGCTTCATCGGTGTCGGCGAGGCGCTGGACGACCTCCAGCCGTTCGATTCGCGGAGGTTCGCTGAGCATCTCCTCACGGGGTCCGCCTAACCGCATCCCGGGGCCACATGCCAAGCGCGCGCCCACCGAAGCCGGCCGACCGTCCCGCGGGCGCCATCCGGCTCGACATGCCGGTCAAGTTCCTCAAGGGGATCGGCGAGCGCAGGGCGGAGCAGCTGGAACGGCTCGGCATCGTCACGGCCCGCGACCTTCTTTGGCATCTCCCCCATCGCTACGTAGACGCTTCCTCGGTCACCCCGCTCGTCCGGGCGGAGATCGGGCAGGAGGTCGCCTGCGTGGGGCGCGTGATCGCCAAGGGGGTCCTGCCGACCCGGCGCGGGCTCCGGATCTTTCACGCGGTACTGCGGGACGACAGCGGCGTGCTGGAATGCGTCTGGCCGGGACAGGCCTTCCTGGACCGGACCATCGCGGTCGGCCAGACGCTGCTGGTGTCCGGACCCGTCCGGTTCTACCACGGTCGCCAGCTCGCACCGCGGGAATACGTGGTGCTGGCCGAGGCCGATGGCGAGGCTGACCCGCTCGCGTCCGGCAAGGTGCTGCCGGTCTATCCCGCCACCGAAGGGCTCAGCCACCGCGTCATCCGCTCGCTGATCGAGCGGCACCTCGATGCACTCATCGCGCTGTCCGAAGATCCGCTGCCGCAAGCGCTCCGCCGCTCGGCCGGGCTGCCGCCGCTGGCGGACGCGCTGCGCGCGGTGCACCGACCCGCGTCCACCGAGGAAGCCGAGCAGGGGAGACGGCGGCTCGCGTTCGACGAGCTCCTCGATCTTCAGCTCATGCTCATCCGGGCCAGGGCGGTGGCCAAGCGGCAGCGGGTCGGCGTGGCGTTCGAGGTGAAGCGCGATCTCACCACCCGCCTGAAGCAGAGTCTCCCCTGGGAGCTGACCTCCGACCAGCAGCGCGCCCTGCGCGAGATCACCGGCGATATGATTGCCGGCGAACGGATGCATCGCCTGCTGATGGGGGACGTGGGCACCGGCAAGACGGTGGTCGCGCTGTTCGCCATGCTGCTGGCCGTGGAAAACGATTTCCAGGCCGCGCTCATGGCGCCCACCGAGCTCCTGGCCGAGCAGCACGCCGCCACCCTGAGCCGGCTGCTCGAGCCGCTCGAAATTCGCCCCGAGCTGCTGCTCGGCCGGCAGACGGCGGCGGAGAAGACCGCTGTGCGCACCCGCCTGGCTGCGGGGCAGGGCCGGATCGCGGTCGGGACTCACGCGCTGATGCAGGAGAGCGTGTCGTTCCGGCGACTCGGTCTGGTGGTCATCGACGAGCAGCACCGGTTCGGGGTGGAGCAGCGGGCCGCGCTCATCGGCAAGGGCGCGGCCCCTGACGTCCTGCTGCTCACGGCCACGCCGATCCCGCGGTCGCTGGCGTTGACGATGTACGGTGATCTGGACGTGTCCACGCTGAAGGAGCGCCCGCCCGGCCGGGGCGCGGTCCGGACCGCCCTGCGCGTCTCGAATCAGCGGGAAAAGGTCCTGGACTTCGTCCGGGAGGAGTGCGGCCGGGGCCGCCAGGCGTATGTCGTCCTGCCGGTGATCGAGGAATCGGAGAAGGCCGACCTCCGGGCCGCGACCACGATGCAGCAGACGCTGGCGGCCCGGTGGCCCGAGCTTCAGGTCGGTCTGGTCCACGGCCGGCTCAAGGCCGACGAGCGCGACGCCACGATGCGCCGCTTTCGGGCGGGTGAGGCCCAGGTGCTGGTGGCCACCACCGTCATCGAGGTCGGGATCGACGTCCCCAATGCCACGGTGATGCTCATCGAACACCCGGAGCGATTCGGTCTGGCGCAGCTGCACCAGCTCCGGGGCCGGATCGGCCGGGGGGCCGAGGAAAGCTACTGCATCCTTCTCGCGGAGGGCCCCGGGATGGACCGGCTGCGGGGGTTCGCCGCCACCCAGGACGGATTTCGCATTGCGGAGCTGGATCTGGCCGAGCGGGGCATGGGGGATCTCATCGGCGCGCGGCAATCGGGCGGGTTCGAGCTACGCCATGCCAGGCTGCCGGTGGATGACGACCTGCTGAACCGGGCCCGTGAGGTCGCCACCGGACTCATCGCCGCCGATCCCGCGCTCCAGCGGAGCGAGCACCAACCGCTCCGCGAGCGGGCGGTATCACGCTACCCGCGGGCCGTCGAGCTGTTCCGGGTGGGCTGAGGATCAGAAGTCGAAGCGAAGCCCCACGCCGGTGGCCGACCGCAGTGCCCGCACCTCCGGCTCGAAGGGAATGTTGTCGGGCTTGTGGGTCTTCCGGGTCATCTCCCAGACGAAAAGCACCGCCGCGCCGACCAATGCCGTCTCGCCGGCGATGAGCCAGCGGCGAGCGCTTCGGTCGTAGTGCAGCGACGTCTGGTACAGGCCCTCGATCTGGCGGTCCGCGTAGCTCCCATCGGGCCCCAGGGTGCAGCGGGTCGAGTTCACGAAGCACGCTTCCTCGATGGCATCGAAGGAATCCTCGGCCCGGTCGTGCGCCCGGGCCGCGGCCAGATTCATCCCGACGGCGCCCGCGGCGAGCAGCCACTTGCCGTAGCGGATGAACGGGCTGGTCTGCTGGGCCATGACGGATGACGTCGCGGCCAGCGTAAGGACCAGGAGCACGGAGAGGAAGCGATTCATTGGCGATACCGGTGGAGGTCTCCATTGCCGCCGATGGCGATGAGGCCGTCTTTCAGGGCAACGGGGCCGAGCTCGACGGGCCGCCAGAGCTGGATCCGCCATACTTCGGTGCCGTCGGTGCGGAGCGCCCGCACCACCCCGTCGGCGCCCCCCAGCAGGATCTGCTGGTCCAGCGCGATCAGCGGCGCGGTGACGGGCCATTCCAGCTCCACCACCGGCTCGGCTGCGGGCCGGTCCCCTGGCGCAATGCGGTAGAGCGTTCCCCGCCGGCTGGCCACATAGAGGGTGTCGCGGAGCGCGGCGGGCGAGCCCAGAACCGGCGCGTCCACCCGAACGCTCCACCGCACCGCCAGATCCTCCGGATTGATGGCCACGACCTGCGAGTCCGTGGTGCCTGCCACGAGGCTCCCGCGGTAGCCGACCCACGGTGACACGATGGTGCCCGGCGAGAGCGCCCGGTGGGTCACCTTTCCGTCGTCCGAGGCCAACCGATAGAGGGAGTCCACGGTGGCCACCACCACGGCACTGTCCCCGGACGGCAGCGGCGCCACTCGCGCCATCCCCATCCTCTGGCGCCAACGGACCGAGCCGTCCGTCGGGTCGAGCCCCAGCAGCTGGCCCCGCTGGCTGGAGGCGACCAGCGTCCCAGCCACCATGGCCAGGGGGGCGGCCACCGGTCCGGTCTTGGTCCGCCACAACCGCTTGCCGGTGGCACGATCCAGGGCATAGACCCGTCCCTCGGGGCGGGAGCTTGCCACGAAGACGGTGTCACCCGAGACGAGCACGCCGCCCGCGATCAATCCCGAGACCCGACTGGACCACAGCGTCGCCCCGGTCTCGAGGTCCACCGAGTAAACCTTCCGGTCCACACCCGCCGCGTAGATCTGTCCGTCGTCGAGCACGACCCGACCTGTGAGCCGCCGGCCCGCACGCGCGGCCCACACCTGCGTCGGCGCGGCGCCGGACACAGCGGCGGGCCGGAACGATGCCACCGGCGGCGGCCGATACGCGCTGCACGCCGCGTTGACGGTCCCCAGGAGGAGGACTAGACTCAACGCTCCGCGCATCACCCTTCCCCTACACACGGACGAGGCATGTCGGCGGTCCAGATCAGCGAGCTGCGCGCGTACGCCGGCCAGACCGTCACTCTCCGCGGCTGGGTCGTCACGACCAGATCGAGCGGGAAGATCGCGTTCGTCGTATTGCGGGACGGCTCGGGACTGGTGCAAGGAGTCCTGTCCAAGAAGGAGGTGTCGGACAGCACCTGGAGTGCCTTCGGCACGCTGACCCAGGAGACTTCCGTGGCGCTGACCGGGGTCGTCAGGGAGGAGCCCCGCTCTCCGGGTGGCTACGAGCTCACGGTGACCGGCCTGGAGCCGCTCGGCCCCAGTCACGAGTATCCGATCACCCCCAAAGAGCATGGGACGACTTTCCTCTTCGAGCATAGACACCTCTGGCTCCGCAGTCGTCGCCAGGTGGCGATCGCCCGCGTCCGCCACGAGGTGGAGCAGGCGATCCGCGACTACTTCTACCAGGAAGGGTATACCCTGGTGGACACGCCGATCCTGACGGGGGCCATCGGCGAGGAGGCGGGCAATCTGTTCGCCACCGACTACTTCGACCTCGGGAAGGCGTACCTCGCCCAGACCGGCCAGCTCTACGTGGAGGCCGCGGCGGCCGCGCTGGGAAAGGTGTACTGCTTCGGCCCCACCTTCAGAGCCGAGAAGTCCAAGACCCGGCGCCATCTCACCGAATTCTGGATGGTGGAGCCCGAAGTGGCGTTCAACGACTCCGACGCCAACATGCGGCTTCAGGAGTCCTTCGTGAGTTACGTCGTCGCCCGGGCGCTGGATCGCCGCGGCGAAGAGCTGAAGGAGCTGGAGCGCGACACCACGCCGCTGGAGCGGGTGACGGCCCCGTTTCCGCGCACCTCCTATACCGACGCTGTCACCAGGCTCAACGGGCTGGGGTCCGATATCGCATGGGGCGCCGATCTCGGCGGGGATGACGAGACGCTTCTGGCCAAGGAGTACGACCGGCCGGTCTTTGTGTACAACTATCCCAAGCAGGTGAAGGCGTTCTACATGAAGGAAAACCCCGAGGACCCCCGGACGGTACTGAACAACGACTGTCTGGCGCCCGAGGGATATGGTGAGATCATCGGTGGATCACAGCGAGAGGACGACTACGACAGACTGCTCGCCAGGATCCAGGCCCAGGGGCTGGATGCGGAGGCGTACCGCTGGTATCTGGATCTGCGCCGCTACGGCACCTTCGTGCACTCCGGGTTCGGACTGGGTGTGGAGCGGACCGTGGCCTGGATCTGTGGAATACCCCATATCCGGGAGGCGATCGCCTTTCCGCGGCAGATTCATCGGCTCTATCCATGAGGACGGCGGGGCAGCGGGGCGGCGGGGCATCGGGGCGGTAGGCGTTGCTCGCAGGGGTGTGATGTCACTGCCCGGCAGCCCCGCGGTCCTGCTGCCCCGCGGCTTTCACTTCGTTCCACAGTCCATCCAGCACCTCCAGTCCCGCCGACTCCAGCGCGATTCCTCGCTCGGCACACAGCGCTTCGATCCGCTCGAAGCGCTCGCGGAACTTCCGGTTGGCACGGTCCAGCGCGGGCCCTGGCTGCACCAGGGCCTTCCGCGCGAGGTTGACCACGGCGAACAGGAGATCGCCGATCTCGTCGCGAAGCCGGTCGCCTGGCGTATCCAGCTCCCGCTCTACTTCGCCCAGCTCTTCCCGAACCTTGTCCAACGGGCCCTCCACGTCAGGCCAGTCGAATCCCACCGAGGCCGCCCGCTCCTGAAGGCGGTAGGCCATCAACAGCGGCGGCAGTGTAGGGACGATGCCCGACATCGTCCTCCCCTCGCGCTCGCGCCGCTTGATCCGCTCCCAGGGCTCCTCGTCCCCGAGATCGAACAGGTGGGGATGACGGCGCCGCATCTTCCTCTCGAGATGGTCGGCCACCTCGTCCGCGCCGAACTCGTTCCGTTCCTCCGCGATCACCACCTGAAATGCCAGATGCAGGAGCAGGTCGCTCACCTCGCCCCGGATGGCCGCCGGATCGCCGTCGCCCAATGCCTGGTCCAGCTCCAGTACCTCCTCGACGAGGTACGGGCGGAGCGTCTCGCGGGTCTGAGCGCGGTCCCAGGGACAGCGGCGGCGGAGGTCTCGTACCATCGCCAGAGCGCGCCCAAGCGCTGAATTGTCTTGCATTTATGCCTCGTGCCCCGTAAGATTCGCGCCGATTTCACCATGACTTTGCCCTCCGACACGGCCCGGGCCTGGGTCGACATCGACCTCGGTGCGCTGGTGGCCAACGGACGCACGCTCGCAGCGGCGTGCGAAACCCGGCTGCTGCCGATGGTCAAAGCTAACGGCTACGGATTGGGCGCCGCCCGGGTCGCCCGGGCGCTGGAGGCGCTGGATCCGTGGGGCTATGGCGTAGCGACGGTAGAGGAGGGCAATGCCCTTCGCGTGGCTGGAGTGGCCCGTCCCATTCTCGTCGTCAGCCCGCTCACCCGAGACTCAATAGACGCCGTCGTGGCGCGAGGATTTCGTCCCACGATCGGCGATGCGGCCATGCTGGCGGAGTGGATCCAGCGCCGGGCCGGTCCGTTTCACCTGGAAATCGACACTGGAATGGCACGTGCCGGCCTGCGCTGGGACGACGACTCCGCGCTCCGGGAAGTGGCGGGTTTGCTCGCCTCGGCTCCGGAGTGGGAGGGAGTCTTCACCCACTTTCACTCGGCCGACAGTGAACCCGCCTCCGTCGGAACCCAGTGGGACCGGTTCCAGTCGGTGCTCTCCGGGTTTCCCCGGCGTCCATCCCTGGTCCACGCCGCCAACAGCGCGGCGGCGCTCTCCGGCCGCTCCTACGCGGCCGATCTCGTGAGGCCGGGCATCTTCCTGTATGGGGGACGGCCCGGAGGATCGGCGCCCGCTCCCAGGCCGGTCGCGGCGCTCCGCGCGCGCGTGATGGCGGTTCGCACCGTGGGGCCCGGCGAGAGCGTGAGCTATGGCGCGACCTGGCGGGCGTCCCGGCGCACCACGGTGGCCACGCTCGGTATAGGCTACGCGGACGGGCTGCCGCGGGCCGCGGAACGCAACGAGGGGCCGCCGCGACGCGTCGAGGTCCGCGGCCGGACGGTTCCCCTTATCGGCCGGGTCACGATGGACATGTCGATGGCGGCGGTGGATGACGGGGAGGTCGCGATCGGTGATGTCGCCACCGTGTTCGGTGGGATGATCTCACTCGACGAGCAGGCGCAGGCCGCAGGGACGATTTCCTATGAGCTGCTCACGTCGCTGGGAAGCCGCGTCGTGAGGCGCTACGCGTGACTCGCCGGGCCGCCATCATCGTCCTCGACGGCGTGGGCATCGGTCCGGCCCACGATTCCGCCGCCTATGGGGATGAAGGCAGCGACACCCTGGGCAACGTGGCACGAAACGCCGGCGGGCTCCACGTCCCCGGACTCGCGGCCCTGGGCCTCGGCCACTGTGCGCAGATCGCAGGCGTGCCTGCCGTCGCCGCGCCATCCGCCGCGCACGGGAGTTGCGAGCCGGCCAGCGCCGGTAAGGACAGCACGACGGGTCACTGGGAGATCTGTGGCCTCACGCTGGCGCAACCGTTTCCGACCTATCCCGACGGATTCCCCGAGGCGGTCATCGAGGAGTTTGCCCGGCTGACGGGACGCGGCGTGCTGGGCAACGCCCCGGCCTCCGGCACCGCCGTGCTCGACCGTTACGGAACGGAGCATCGGCGTACCGGACACTGGATCGTGTACACCTCCGCGGACAGCGTGTTTCAGATCGCCGCCCACGAGGACACCGTGCCCCTGGTGGAGCTGTACGCGGCGTGTGAGGCCGCGCGCGGTCTGCTTCAGGGCGAGCACGGCGTCTCCCGGGTGATCGCGAGGCCGTTCGAAGGCGAGCCCGGCGCCTGGGTGCGGACGCCGCGCAGAAAAGACTTCAGCCTGCCGCCGCCCGGCCCGACGCTGCTGGACCGGCTGGAGGAACGGCACATCCCGCGGGTCGGGGTCGGCAAGGTGGACGATCTCTTCGCCGGACGAGGGATCAGCAGCATCCACACCGCCACCAACGCGGAGGCCTACGCATTGATCGAAGGGGCGCTGCTGGCGATGGAGCGTGGCCTGCTGCTGGCCAACGTCATCGAGTTCGATCAGACCTGGGGTCATCGAAACGACGTGCCCGGTTTCGTCGGCGGACTCGCGGAGCTGGATCGCGAGCTGCCCCGGCTGCTGGCTCCGGTGCGCCAGAACGATCTCGTTATCTTTACCGCCGATCACGGCAACGACCCGACCACGCCGTCCACCGATCACTCCCGCGAGCTGGTGCCTCTGCTCGTCACCGGACCCCGGGTGCGGCCCGTGAGCCTGGGCCGGCGTCCGACCATGGCCGACATCGGCCAGACGGTGGCCGAATTTCTCGGGGTGGCCCCGCTGTCCACGGGCACCTCTTTCCTCTCCGAGGTCTGGATTGACTGATCCTCTGGTGAAGGCGGCTCGAGCGGCGCAGGCCAAGGCCTACGCGCCCTATTCCAACTATCGCGTCGGCGCCGCCCTGGAAAGCGACAGCGGCGAGGTGTTCGTCGGATGCAACGTCGAGAACGCCTCCTACGGGCTCACCATCTGCGCCGAGCGGGCGGCCGTGTGTGCCGCGGTCTCGGCGGGCGCCCGGCGGTTTCGGCGGGCGGTCGTGGTCACCGACTCGGATCCGCCGGCGGCGCCGTGTGGCGCCTGCCGCCAGGTGCTCTCCGAGTTCGGTTCTGACCTCCGGGTCGAGGCGTTCGGTCCCAGGGGATCGGTCGCCTGGACCATGGCGGAGCTCCTGCCGGCCGCGTTCGGCCCGGACCAGTTGTCGTGAGGCGGGGGACGGGATGGATCGCCGCCTTCGTCATCCTCACGGCGGCGATCGGCGGGTGCCAGGAACGGCTCACGGCGCCGGCGGAGTGTCCCGAGCTCTGTCCGGGCGGGGAGGCGCAGGTCTTCGATACCGTCATCAACCCGCTGCCGAATTCGGACACCAGCTTTACCGGCTATATCGCTCGGAACTCCGCGCGCGCTCTCCTGGTATCCAATGGCTTGACCGCGTCGGAGGATCGGGCCGTGATCCGGTTCCAGGTCCGGCAGGACTCCGTCGAGCACGGCCCCACCGATTCGCTTCGTCCATACACGGTCGACTCGGTGCATTTGAACCTGAACCTGGTGGCCCGGGATACGCTGGTGAACGGGCTGAAGCTGTATCTGTACCGGATCGATCCCGGGGTGGACCTGGACGACACGTTCGCCACCATCGAGGCGCAGCTCGTCCCCACCGCGATCATCGACAGCATCGAGGTCCCTGACAGCGTCAATTCGGGCGAGGTCCGGGCCAGACTGCTCGGCGCCGACCTGGCGAAGGTGGCCCTGCCGGTCGGCACCGGCGGAGTGCTGGCGATAGGAGTCTCCATGGCGTCCGATCAACCCTCGGGCGTCAGGATCGGCGCGGTCGCCAGCAGTACGGCTCCGACCTTCGTGAGCTTCGTGACTCTCGATGTGGAGGACACGGCTTCGACGCGATTCCAAACCGTGACGCGGCAGCCCGGCTTCAACGCCTTCGTGTCCGAGGTCCCGCAGGCGCCCGACCCGGCGTTCCTGACCGTCGGCGGCGAGCCCTCCTCCCGGGCGCTGCTCCGGTTCGACCTCCCGGCACCGATCGAGGATTCGGCCACCATCGTGCGGGCCACACTCGAGCTCATCCCCCAGTCGACCATCCTGGGCCTGCCCAGTGACCCGGCCGGCCTCCTGGCCAGCGCGCTGCTCGCCGACCTGGGTGCAAAGTCTCCGATCACGACCGACACGCGCTTCATCGCCGCCGACAGCCTCGCGATCGGCAGCGCCGATACGGTGCGGCTCGATGTGACCTCGATCGTCCGACTGTGGCAGAGCACCTCCGAGCGACCGGAGGCGATATTCCTTTCGCTGTCGCCCGAGGCGGGATCGTTCACCCGGCCGGTCTTCGGCTCCACCCGGTCGGGGACCGTGGGCCCGCCCAGGCTCCGCATCAGCTATCTCAAGTCCTTCCCCTTCGAAAGCCCGTAAGTGCGACGCTACCTGATCGTCGGATTTCTCGCGTGCTGGCCGGCGGTGGCGGCGTCCCAGGCCTCGCAGTTCGGCGTGCGAGGCCTGGGTGTTCCGGGGCGGCCGCTCTCCACCCGTGCGGCGGGCACCGGGGGCGCGTTCGGCATGTTCGACGCGGAATCGGGCCTCAACCCGGCCGCGCTGAGCGGCCTCGGCGCGATGACCGCCAACTTCAACGGGGCGCAGTCGTTCCGGACCGCGGAAAACCCCGCCGGCTCCGAGTCGCTGCGCGACTCGCGCTTCCCGCACGTCGCCTTCGGCGGGCCGATCCGAGGCACGCCAGTGGTGATCGGCATCAGCTACTCGACCTACGCCAACCGCGATTTCAGCAGCGCGGTCCGCGATACGGTGGTACTGCGGGACCTGCCGGTCCCGGTGAACGACACCCTCTCGAGCCGGGGCGGGATCAGCGACCTTCGGATGGCGGCATCGTACGCCTTGCGGGAGCGGAGCGTCGTCGGTGCTTCGTTTCACGTGCTCACCGGGACCAACCGCTTCGAGTCGCGGCGGACGTTCGCGGATTCGCAGTATCTCCCGGTCGAGCAGAGTGCCGAGCTCTCCTATGCAGGGGTGGGCGCCTCGGTCGGCACCGTGCAGCAGCTGGGCAGCAACCTCTGGCTGGCGGCGATCGCGCGAAGCGACGGCAAGGTGACGGTCGACCGGGATTCGGCCCGAGTGTCCCAGGTCGATCTGCCCTACACGATGGGACTGGGTGCCCGGTGGAAGCCGAGCGCGCGCCTGGACCTCGCCGCGCACGGCCTCTTCAGGACCTGGTCGGGCGCCAACAGCGACTTGCTTGCGGCGGGCGGGACGGGGGCCGACAATACCTACGAGCTCGCGTTCGGCGGTGAGTACATCGGCGACCCGCGACGGCCTTACCGACGGCCACTCCGGTTCGGAGCCCGGTACGGCACCTTGCCGTTCCCGCTCCAGCCCGGCTTGCAGCCGAAGGAGTTCGGCGTGTCGGTGGGAAGCGGAGTTCGCTTCGCTCAGAACCGGGCGGGCGTCGACATCGCGGTGGAGCATCTCTGGCGCTCCGCCGGTGACTTCAAGGAGCGCGCCTTCGTGGTTTCCGTCGGCATCGGAGTTCGACCGTGACGACCGGCAAGCGGGTCTACATCGAGACCTACGGCTGCCAGATGAACGTGGCCGACTCGGAGCTGATGTTCGGGCTGCTCGGCCGCGAGGGATACCTGCGCACCGAGCAGCCGGGCGAGGCCGATGTCATGCTGGTCAACACCTGCGCCGTGCGCGACAACGCGGAGCAGCGGGTCATCGGCCGCGTGGGCGAGCTCCAGCGCTACAAGCGCCCCGGGGGCGTGCTCGGCGTCGTGGGGTGCATGGCGCAGCGGCTCGGCCCCCTGCTGCTGGAGCAGGCGCCCCGGGTCGACCTCGTGGTCGGGCCCGACTCCTATCGCAATCTCGGCCAGCTCATCGGCATCGCCGCCGCCGGCCAGCGGGTGACCGACACCGAGTTTCGCTCCTGGGAGCATTACGAAGACGTGCCTCCCATGCGTGAATCCGGTCCGACCGCCTTCGTCACGGTACAACGCGGCTGCGACTATCGCTGCACCTTTTGCATCGTGCCGCACACACGGGGGCCGGAACGAAGCCGCCGGTTGGCCGATGTGATCGCCGAAGTGCAGGGCATGGCAGAGCAGGGCACCAGCGAGGTCACCCTCCTCGGCCAAACGGTCAATTCGTATCACGACGGCGAGCACGATTTCGCCGACCTGCTCCGGGCCGCCGGCGCGGTGGACGGCATTCGCCGAATCCGGTTCACCAGCCCGTATCCCACCGACTTCACGCCCCGGGTCGTGGAGGCGATGGCCACGACTGCGGCGGTCTGCGAGCACGTGCACTTGCCGGTGCAGAGCGGCTCCAATGCGGTGCTGCGGCGAATGCTGCGGCGGTACACCAGGGAGCGGTACCTCGAGGTGGTGGCGGCGCTGCGGGAGGCCATTCCGGGCATCACGTTCTCCACCGACATCATCGTCGGGTTCCCCGGCGAGACAGAGGAACAGTTCCAGGAGACGCTCAGCCTCGTCACCGACGCCGATTTCGATGACGCCTACACCTTCAAGTACTCCGTTAGGGACGGCACGCCGGCCGTTCGGCTCCGCGATCACGTCCCGGACGAGGTCGGCTCCGAGCGGTTGCAGCGACTCATCGAGACGGTGCGGCGCGGCGCCAGGCGCAAGAATGCCGCGAGGGTGGGTGAGGTCCACGAGGTCCTGGTCGAGCGGCGGGCCAAGCGCGGCGAGCTCATGCTGGCCCGCACCCGGACCAACCACCTCGTGCTGGTCGATCTCCCGGCCCACGCGGTGGGTGAGTATCATCGAGTCAGACTCACCGGCACGACCGGTTCCACCTTCACCGGCTCGGTGGTCACACCGGCCCTGGCGGTTCTGTGATCCACAATCTGGTCGAAGGCCACGTCGTCGCGGCATACGATGCCATGCGTCCGCACTTCCCCGACTTCTGCGGCTGCGAGGTCTGCCGGGAAGATGCGCTGGTCTACACCCTGAATCGCATACCGGCCCGATACGTGTCGAGCCCCACCGGGTCCGTCGTCACCGCGGTCAATCTGGAGAAGGAGCAGAGCCGCGCGGCAATCGAGGTCTCGATGATGGACGGCCTGCGCAAGATCGCCCTGGCGCCGCGCTGCGGAAACCGAACCAGTCAGACCAAACTGAAGTGAGCTCAGGGGCGCGGTGAGACTGCGCCCTGTCGTTCTCTTCGTTCTCGCGTACTGGGCCGGTCTTGCGACCGGCCTTCTGCATTTTGGTGGCCCAGCCGGCGTGGCGGCGATGGCGGGCGGCATCGCGCTCGCTGGCCGCCCATGGGGCCTCCTGCTCGGCTCGGGCCTGTCGGCAGGGCGGCTGCAAGGGGAGCTCGCCGCCACCTTCGAGCGGAGCCAGTGCACGGCGCGCCTGCCTGCGGAGAAGATCCGCCTGCGTGTGCGAGTGCTCGAGCCGGCGGACGCAACCGGCGGTCGGATCGCCCTGTCTCCGACGGGTCAGTGCCGGGGACGTGTCTCGGCGCGCTGGCCCCGCGGCCGGCCGGTGGTCGCGGGGGCACGCGCCGACGTGGTGGCCCGGTGGGTGCCGCGAGCGGGCCTTGGCGGGCGTCCCGGAGGCCTGCTGATCGTGACCGAGGCGGAGGTCGTGGACCTGCGACCCGGCCTCGCCGACCGGCTGCACAACTATCTCTACGCCACCAGCCATCGCCTCTACGGTGCCCGCGCCGGGATGGTGGACGCGCTCATCCTCGGCCGTCGTGGCGGAATCGATCCTGAGCTCCAGGACCGCTTCTCTCGGTCGGGCCTGGTGCACCTGCTCTCGATCTCCGGCTTTCATGTCGGACTGATCACCGGATGGGTCTTCCTCTTCTGTCGGCTGGCGAAGGCGCGCCGGGGGACGGCGCTGGCCATCGCCGCGGGAACCAGCGCCGGGTATGTGGTCTTCCTGGGGTGGCCGGCGCCAGCGGCACGGGCGGTGGCGCTGGCGGTGCTGATGGCTCGCTGCCGGATCCGGCAGCGCCATGTCCAACCGAATGCGTTGTTGGCGGCTACCTGCCTCGCGGTGCTCTTGGTGGACCCCTGGGCCGCGCTCGACCTGGGAGGCTGGCTCTCCGCCGCGGCGCTCTGGGGTGCTTCCCGGTTCACCCGGTGGTCGGACCGCGCGCTCGGCACCGGCTTCTGGGCTCGCACCGCAGCCTCATCCCTCGGCGCGACCCTCGCAACCGCACCCATTACGGCGACGTTCCTCGGAACCGTCGCGATCGCCGGCCTGCTGCTCAACTTCCCCGCGATCCCCCTGGCCGCCGTGGCCGTGCCGGGAGTGCTCGCCAGTCTGATCCTATCGCCCATCTGGCCCGCCGCCGCGGAGGCCATGGCGGCGGGCGGGGGCCTGGGGCTGCACCTCCTGGAGCTCTGCGCCGTGGCCGGCGCTGCATTGCCCTACGGCCATGCCATGGTCCAGGGGAGCTCGCCGGCGGCCACGCTCCCGTGGGTGGCTGTGCTGGTGCTGGGGCTGTGGATCGCCGCAGAGCGGAACACTGCCGCCGAGGCCGGGAGGCGGCTGGCATGGTGCCTGACGGCGACGCTCTGGGCACAGCTGCTTCCCTCGGCCGTGCTGGGCTCGCCTGACGGTGGCCGAGGCCTCGCGTTACATTTTCTCGATGTGGGCCAGGGTGACGGAGCGGTGCTTCGCACCCCCGGGGGCCGCTGGATCGTCATCGACGCCGGACCGGCCGGGCGGCACGGCGACGCAGGCCGCCGCGTCCTCATCCCGTTTCTCGAGCGCCATGGCGTCCGTGCTCTGGCCGCGATCGTGGTGTCCCACGCGCACGCCGACCATGTCGGTGGCGTGCCCGCGCTGTTGGGCCGCTTTCCGGTCGGGGTGGTCCTGGAGCCGGCGGGACCGGTGCCGGACCCGGCATACGCCGAGCTGCTGGGCGCCCTCGACCGCGAGCGCATACCCTGGCACCCGGCCCGCGGCGGAGAGCGCTTTACCCTCGATGGGGTGACCTTCACGGTTCTCCATCCCACGGCGGACTGGCAAGGCTGGGGCGAGGACGTCAACGAAGACTCGGTCGTCCTGCTGGTGGAATTCGGCGGCTTTCAGGCGCTCTTCACCGGAGACGCCGGATTCCCGGCGGAGAGCGGCCTTCGCGCCCGGCTCCGGCCGGTCGACCTGCTCAAGGTGGGGCATCACGGCAGCCGCGGCAGCACCAGCGGAGAGCTGCTGGATTCACTTCGGCCCGTCGCGGCGGTGATCTCGGTGGGGCGCAACGACTATGGCCATCCATCGCCGGAAACGCTCGCTCGGCTCGAGGCCAGGCAGGTCCCGGTGTTCCGGACCGACAACGACGGCGCGGTCAGCGTCACGACCGACGGTACCACGATGTGGGTGTCGTCGAGGCAGGGAGAGGTCAGTTATCCGGTGAAGCGCGACGAGTAGCTTCACGCCTTTCGAATCATCACCCGGGGGACTCGTGCAGACGTCCGTCACCACCATCGAGCGGTTCATCTTCGATCAGGAGCACCGCTATCCGGAGGCGACCGGCGAGCTCTCCAACCTGCTCTACGACATCGCTCTGGCCGCCAAGATCATCGCGGCGGCGATTCGGCGCGCCGGTCTGGTGAACATCCTCGGGGCCGCGGGGGCCAAGAACGTGCAGGGGGAGGAACAGCAGAAACTGGACGTCATCGCCAACGAGACCATCAAGAATTGCCTCAATCACACCGGCCGGGTGTGCGTGATGGGATCGGAGGAAGACGAGGACATCGTTCCAGTCCCCCCCGAGTATCCGGTCGGCAAGTACGCGGTCCTCTTCGATCCCCTCGACGGCTCCTCCAACATCGACGTCAACGCCGCGGTCGGCACCATCTTCAGCATCTACCGCCGGATCAGCATGGAGGGCCGGGGCACCGTGGCCGACGTACTGCAGCCCGGCTGCAAGCAGGTCGCCGCGGGCTACGTGATGTACGGCTCGAGCACGATGCTGGTGTACACCACGGGACAGGGGGTTCACGGCTTCACCCTGGATCCGACGATCGGAGAGTTCCTCCTGTCCCACCCCAAGATCGTGACGCCGAGGGTGGGCATGTATTACAGCGTGAACGAGAGCAACTTCGGGCGCTGGGACCGTCCGATGCAGGCCGCGGTACGGGGCTTCAAGGGCGACGTACCCGATCTGATGAAGCCGAAGAACAGCCGCTATGTCGGGTCACTGGTGGCCGACTTTCACCGCAACCTCATCGCCGGCGGCATCTTCCTCTATCCGGCCGACACCCGGAACCCGCAGGGCAAGCTGCGGCTGCTCTACGAGGCCAGTCCGATGGCCTTCATCGCCGAGCAGGCGGAGGGGTCTGGGACCGACGGGATGAATCGGATTCTCGATATCATCCCGCACGCGCTCCACCAGCGCACGCCGCTGGTGATCGGGTCCCGGGAGGACGTCGGATTCGTCGCCGACACGCTGCGCCGGACAGCGTCCGCTCGGAGCAGCGGGCCGGTCGTCCAGCCGGCGCTGTGAAGACGCTGTACGGTCCGGAGGACTGGACCGCCGATCCCGCGCGCGCCTTGGGCCGGCCGGGAGAGTTCCCGTTCACCCGCGGGGTCTACCCCGAGATGTACGCCGGCCGGCTCTGGACCATGCGCCAGTACGCCGGCTTCGGGACCGCGCGAGAGACCAACCTTCGCTTCCGGCGTCTCCTCGCGGCGGGCCAAAGCGGGCTCTCGACCGCGTTCGATCTTCCCACCCAGATGGGTTACGACTCCGATCACCCGATGGCCCGTGGTGAAGTGGGCCGGGTCGGTGTCGCGATCGACACCGTGGACGATCTCGCCGATCTCTTCCTCGAGATCCCGCTCGATCGCGTCTCCACCTCCATGACGATCAATGCCACCGCCGCGATCCTGCTCGCCATGTACGTCGTGGTGGGGGAGGAGCAGGGGGTGGCACGGACCAAGCTCACGGGCACGGTGCAGAACGACGTGCTGAAGGAGTACGTCGCGCGCGGCACCTACATCTATCCCGCGGGGCCGTCGCTGCGCCTCGTGGCGGACATCTTCCGGTTCGTCGCCGACGAGGGCATGAGCTTCAACCCGATCTCCATCAGCGGATACCACATGCGGGAGGCGGGCGCGACCGCGATTCAGGAGGTCGGGTTCACCATCGCCAATGCTCTCGAATACGTCCGTGTGGCGGTAGCGGCGGGGCTCGCGGTGGATGCCTTCGGGCCGCGTCTGTCGTTCTTTTTCGCGAGCCACAACGATCTCTTGGAGGAGGCGGCCAAGTTTCGGGCCGCCCGCCGACTGTGGGCCCGGCTGGTACGCGAGCGGTTCGGTGCCGGCGACGCGACGGCAAGACTTCGATTCCACACCCAGACGGGCGGCGTCACCCTCCAGGCACAGCAGCCTCTCAATAACGTCGTGCGGGTTACCGTGCAGGCCCTCGCCGCGGTACTCGGCGGAACCCAGTCGCTGCACACCAACGGATACGACGAAGCCCTGGCGCTCCCGACCGAGCAGTCGGCCACCCTCGCGCTCCGGACCCAGCAGGTGATCGCCCACGAGAGCGGCATGGCGAAGGTGGTGGACCCCCTGGCGGGTAGCTACTACGTCGAATCCCTCACCGACGAGATCGAATCCGGAGCCCGGGCCCTGATCGAGGAGGTGGACGCCCTCGGCGGGGCGGCGAAGGCGATCGAGCGGGGATTTTTCCAGGAAGCGATCGCCAGAAGCGCGTACGAGCTGCAGAAGCGGCAGGAAAGCGGAGAGACCGTGGTAGTGGGGGTCAATCGCTTTACCGACGACTCCACGCCGCTCAAGATCGAGACCCCTGATTTCTCGGCCCTCGAATCCAATCAACGAGCCCGACTCGATGAGGTCCGGAAGCGGCGGGACGGGGGCGCCGTGGCACGGGTCCTCGCGGATGTCCGCGACGTCGCCGAGGGGCGAGATTCTCTGATGCCGCCCATCCTCGAGGCGGTTCGTGCCCGTGCGACGCTGGGCGAGATCAGCGACACGCTGCGTGCGGTTTGGGGCACATACAGGCCGGCGTAGTCTCATGCCCCTTAACCCGCTCGCTTGAACCACCAGGCAGACATCGCTAAGTTACCGTGCTGATTTCGTTTAACCCCTAGCGAGCCCCGATGCCCACGTACGAATACGAATGCCCCGAGGGCCACGCCTTCGAAAAGTTCCAGAAGATCACCGAAAAACCTCGCGCCAAGTGCCCGGTGTGCGGCAAGTCGGCCACCCGCAAGATCTCGGGCGGGGCCGGGTTGGTCTTCCGGGGAAGCGGTTTCTACATCACGGACTACGGCAAGGACGGCAAGGGACCTCGCAAGGCCGAAACCGACAAGCCGGCTGCGGAAAAGTCCTCCGAGAGCAAGAGCGATACGGGATCCAAGGACGCCAAGCCGAAGGCCGAGTCCTCGTCTTCCAAGCAGGCCCCGGAGAAGGGCGGGGGGAAGGCCTCGAAGGAGTGAGTGACGCGATCCGCACCGAGCTGGAGCGCGTGGCCTCCAGTTTCGGCGCCGATGGGCTCGAATTCGTGCTCGAGCGTCCGCGCGACGCCGGGCACGGCGATCTCGCCACCAACCTTGCCATGCTGCTCGCCCGGCGCGAGCGAGTGAACCCGCGGGAGATGGCCGCCCGCGTCGTGACCGAGCTCCGGTTCCCTCCCACCATCGTGTCCCGTACCGAGATCGCGGGCCCCGGCTTCATCAATCTGTGGCTGGCCGAGAATCAGCTCGCCTCCGCGGTGGCCCAGATCTTCACGCACGGCCGGACCTATGGCCGCGCGACCGCTGGGGCGGCGCTGAAGGTCAACATCGAGTTCGTCTCCGCCAATCCTACCGGGCCGCTTCACGTCGGCCACGGCCGCGGGGCCGCGCTCGGCGACGCCATCGCCTCGCTGTTCGAGTGGACCGGCCACGCGGTCACCCGCGAGTTCTACATCAACGACGCCGGCGTCCAGATCGACCGGCTCGCCGCCAGCCTCTGGGCCCGGGTCAAGGAGGAGGTCGGGCTGCCCGGGGAGATTCCCGAGGGTGGTTACCACGGCGAGTATCTCCGCGAGAACGCGCGACAGGTGCTGGCCCGCGAGGGAGAAGGGTTCGCCCGGCTGCCGGACGACGAGGGTGTTCGGCGGTGCCGAGCGCTCGCCATCCGGATGCAGCGCGACGAGCAGGACCGGGACCTGGCGGATTTCGGGGTTCGCTTCGACGTCATGACATCCGAGCAGGCGATGTACGATGCGGGCCAGGTGGATCGGGCGATCGAGCTGCTTCAGGAGCGTGGCCTCACGTACGAGGCCGAGGGTGCCCTCTGGCTGCGGACGACCCAGTTCGGTGACGACAAGGATCGAGTCCTCCGCAAGAGCGA
The DNA here is from genome assembly GCA_963826065.1 of uncultured Gemmatimonadales bacterium. Lineage (GTDB taxonomy): Bacteria > Gemmatimonadota > Gemmatimonadetes > Gemmatimonadales > GWC2-71-9 > CAVVWJ01. The sequence continues at coordinate 107,167 of CAWGVP010000002.1, read as the reverse complement.
CGGATCCCTCACCTATCTGGTGCCCGACATCGCGTACCACATCGACAAACACGACCGAGGCTTCGACCGCGCGATCGACGTATGGGGCGCCGACCATCACGGGTACATCCCCCGGATGCGCGCCGTGCTGGCTGCGCTCGGCTATCCGCCCGATTTCTTCGGCGTCGAGCTGGTCCAGCTGGTCAAGGTGATGCGGGACGGCGAAGAGGTGAAGATGTCGAAGCGGTCGGGCGAGTTCGTCACCTTGCGGGACCTGGTGGACGAAGTCGGCGTCGATGCCGCCCGATACTTCTTCCTGGCGCGCAAGGGCGCCAGTCCACTCGACTTCGAGATCGAGCTGGCCAAGAAGCAGACCGACGAGAACCCGGTCTTCTACGTCCAGATGGCCCACGCCCGGCTGAGCGGGATATTCCGGACCGCGGAGCGCGAGCCCGACTCCATCGAGGGCGCGCTCGACCTGGCCGGACTTCCGGCCCCGCAGGACACCGAGCTGGTCAAGAAGCTGGTCACCTTTCCCGAGGTCGTGGCCAAGGCGGCCCGGGAGCGGGAGCCTCATCGCATCACGGTCTTTCTTCATGAGCTGGCCACGGTGGTCCACGGCTGGTACCATCACACCCGCGCCGTCGGCGCTCCCGAGGGCCCGGATACCGAGCGCGGTCGGCTGCTGCTGGCGCGCGCGGCCCGCATCGTTCTCGCCAACGGCCTAACCCTGTTGGGCATCTCCGCCCCCGATCGGATGTGAACCGATGAGCCTGCTCGTCGTCGGCAGCGTCGCGCTGGACTCGATCTTCACCCCCTTCGGCGAGACGGCCGACGCCCTGGGTGGCTCGGCGGTGTACTTCAGTGTCGCGGGCTCGGTGCTGCACCCGGTGCAGGTGGTGGGCGTCGTCGGCGGCGACTATCCGGTGGACGAGCTGGAGCGCCTGGCGTCGCGGGGCATCGACTGGTCCGGCGTCGAGCGCGCGGAGGGCGAGAGCTTCCGCTGGAAGGGGAAGTACAGCTACGACCTGCAGAGCCGGGAGACGCTGGAGACCCGGCTGGGTGTCTTCGCCCACTTTCAACCCAAGATCCCGGCCGCGTTCCGGGCCGCGCAGTATGTCTTCCTCGGCAACATCGATCCCGAGCTGCAAATCGGGGTGCTGGAGCAGGTGCAGCGGCCCAAGCTGGTGGTCTGCGACACCATGAACTACTGGATCCAGAGCAAGAAGGCCGCGCTGCTCGATCTGCTCGCCCGGGTCGACGTGCTGATGGTGAACGACGGCGAGGCCCGCGAGCTGAGCGGCGACTGGAACATCCACCGCGCCGGCCGCTGGATCCTCGAGCGGGGGCCGAGCCGGGTCGTCATCAAGCAGGGCGAGTACGGCGCACTCCTCATCGAGGCGTCGCGCACGTTTTACGTGCCGGCCTTCCCGCTGGAAACGGTATTCGATCCCACCGGCGCCGGCGACGCCTTCGCCGGCGGTTTCATGGCCTACCTGGCACGCACCAACTCGCTGGATCAGGACAACATCCGCCGCGCCATGGTGTACGGCGCGGCCATGGGCTCCTACGCGGTGGAGCAATTCGGAATCCGGGGATTCGAGCGCATCGCGCTCCCCCAAGTGCAGGCCCGGGTCCGTGCCTTTCAGGATCTCACTCACGTGCAGCTCGCGGAGCCGCTGCCGTGACGCGGCAGTACGCCGACGCGGGCGTGGACCTCGAGGGCGCGGAGGCGGCGAAGGCGCGCATTGCGCGCGCGGTCGCGACCACTCGGACCCCGCTCAGCGTCGGACAGGTCGGCGCCTTCGGCGGCATGGTGCGCATTCCGGAAGGGATGCGGCGGCCGACCCTCGTCCTCAGCACCGACGGCGTCGGAACCAAGGTGCTGGTGGCGCTCGAGGCCGGGCGGTATGAGACCGTGGGTGAGGATCTGGTCAATCACAGCGTGAACGACATCCTGGTGCACGGCGCCACGCCGCTCGCGTTCATGGACTACATCGCCGGGTCGGGTCTGGGCGTGGAACAGATCGCGGGGCTCGTCGAAGGGATCGCGCGCGGCTGTCGCAGCCATCGCATGGCGCTCGCCGGAGGCGAGACCGCGCAGATGCCCGGCCTGTACCGGCCCGGCACCTACGACCTCGCGGGCACCATCGTCGGGGTCGTGGAGGAGGACGGCGCGATCCACGGCGAGGCGATCCGCCCCGGCGACGTCCTGCTGGGTTACGCGTCCAGCGGTCTGCACACCAATGGGTACACGCTGGCCCGCCGAATCGTGTTCGAACGTCTCGGCCTGGGCATTCACGACGCGTTCGGCGAGCTGGGTCGTTCCGTTGCAGACGTGCTTCTGGACGTGCACCGAAGCTATTACCGGAGCGTGACGCCCGTCCTCTCCCGAGTCCACGGACTGGCGCATATCACCGGTGGTGGGATCCCCGGCAATCTGGTGCGGATATTGCCCGAGGGGTGCCAGGCGGTGGTGGATCCGGCCAGTTGGGATCTGCCGCCTCTCTTCGCCACGCTGCAGCAGGCGGGGGGGATCGCCACCGAGGAGATGCGGGACGTCTTCAACCTCGGCGTCGGCCTCATCGCCGTGCTGCCGGCCCAGTCCGTCGACGCCGCCCAGGCGGCGGCCGCCGCGGACGGCGTCGCCACCTGGACGATGGGCGAAATCCGGCCGGGACCCCAGGCGGTCCGGTTCGATTGACCCGAGGGAGAATTCCCATGCGCGCCCCGCTCCTCCTCACCGCGCTCCTGCTCGCCGCCGCCGCCGCACCGGCCTCCGCGCAGGGCTCCCAGTGCAGCAGCTTCGGCGGGCCGTCGCGCCGGATCTGCGATGCCGCGCTCGATGGCACCCGAGCGTTTCACCCTGTCGCCGGCCTCCTCGTGAGCGGAGGCAATCCCGTGCTCGGTACCGCGAATACGCTGGGCGGACTGGGACGCTTCTCGCTCACCGCCCGGGCCAACGCGGCGGATGTGGTGCTGCCTGATCCGAAGTACGACGGCACCGCCGGCGAGGTGCCCTCGAGCGAGGAGCTGTATGCACCGGTCCCCCTGCTCGAGGGAGCCGCGGGGCTGTTCGAGGGCCTTCCATCCGGGCTCCTTTCCATCGACGTGCTCGCGTCCGCGCACCTGCTCCCTACCGATCAGGTAGAGCACCTCTCGGTCGATCCGGACGCCCGGCGGATCGGGGACGTGGCGCTGGGGTTCGGATATGGAGTGCGCGTGGGCCTTCTGCGCGACGACGGGCCGCTGCCCGCGGTGTCGCTCAGCGCCATGCGGAGGCATGTCCCGCGGCTGTCATACGGCGATCTCGACGGGGGCGACGAGTTCCGCTACGGAGTCGATCTTCAAGCCACCAACGTCCGCCTGGTGGCGAGCAAGCAGTTCGCCGCCTTTCAGCTCGCGGCCGGCCTCGGGTGGGACCGCTACACCGGCGAGGCCGACGTCCAGCTTCGCGAGGGCCCGGACGCACCCATCGAAATCGACCTGAAGGAATCGCGGACCCTCGCCTTCGTGAACGCGGGACTCGACCTCGCGGCCGTCTCGATCGTCGGTGAGGCAGGCTACCAGGGTGGCCGGGACCAGGAGCTGTCCACCGATTTCGAGGACTACGATACCACCAGCGGGAAGTTCTTCGCCGGCCTCGGCCTGCGACTGGGGTTCTAGCGGCGTGGACGAGCGGGAGGCGATGAACCTTGCGCGTGAGCTGGCCTGGCGTGGGTGGGGGAGGGTGCAGCCGAACCCGCTCGTCGGCGCGGTCGTCCTGGCCGACGGCGTCCTCGCCGGAGAAGGCTGGCATGCGGAGTTCGGGCAGCGTCACGCCGAGGCGGTGGCGATCGACGCGGCCGGAGCTCGCGCGCGCGGCGCGACCCTGGTGGTGACGCTCGAGCCGTGTGACCACAAGGGCAAGCAGCCGCCCTGCACCGACGCCGTTCTGCGCGCGGGCATCCGCCGGGTCGTCGCCGCCATGGCGGACCCCAATCCCCACGCCAAGGGCGGGGCGGCGAGGCTCGCAAGCCTCGGCCTGGAGGTCGAGGTCGGCCCGGGACGCGAGGCCGCGGCGGCACAGAATGCGATCTTTCTGCATCGCTTCCGCAATCAGACGCGCCCCTTCGTCGCGCTCAAGCTGGCCACCAGCCTCGACGGAAGGATCGCGGACTCTTCGGGTCACTCCCGATGGATCTCCGGGGAACGCGCTCGCGACTACGTGCACTGGCTTCGCGCGGGCTTCGACGCGATCGGTATCGGGGGCCGAACCGCACGTATGGACGATCCCAGCCTCACGGTCCGTGGACCCGTGGTGCCTCGGGTCCCTCCCAGGCGGGTGATCTTCGACGCCGGCGCGGATCTGGATCCGGGGCTCTCGCTGGTGCGCACCGCGGGCGAGACGAACACCACGGTGGTGACGGCGGGCGACGCCGCGCAGGACCGGGTAGCCCGACTGGTGGGCGCGGGTGTGAGTGTGATGCGGGCCGGCTCCCTGGATGAAGCGCTGCGTATGCTTCGGGTGGACGGCGTCGGCTCCCTGCTGGTCGAAGGGGGCGGACGATTGGCCGGTGCACTGCTGGGGCTCGGGGTAGTGGACCGCTACTACTGGGTCCAGAGTCCCCTGTGGCTCGGCGAGCGCGGGGTGCCGGCAACGGCAGGTCTACCGAGCGATCCGATCGCACGGGCGGAGCGATGGACGGTGACCGATCGGCGAGCCCTCGGCGAAGACACCCTGCTCGTGCTCGACCGCCACTGATGTTCACCGGCATCGTGACGGACATCGGGACGGTGCGGGATGCTGCCCCCTCCCAGGGCGGTCTCGGGCTGACGATCGCGTGCTCCTATCCTGACCTGGCCGAAGGCGAGAGCGTAGCGGTGGACGGTGCCTGCCTCACGGTCGCTGCCGTCGTTCCCGGCGGCTTCACCGCCCATGTGATTCGCACCTCGCTCGAGCGAACCAGGTTCGGGGAGCTCCGGTCCGGGTCCCGGGTCAACCTGGAGCGTGCGCTCCGGGTGGGCGACCGGCTCGGCGGCCACTTGGTGCAGGGTCACGTGGACGGGGTGGGGACGGTGACGGCCGTGGGATCGCGGGCCGACGCCCGGCTTCTCGACCTGGAGGTACCCCCCGAGATCGCCAGGCATACGGTCCCTCTGGGCTCCATCACGGTGGACGGCGTGAGCCTTACCGTTAACGCTCTCCCGGCCCCCGGGACGGTCCAGATCTCCCTGATACCGTTTACTTTAGAGCACACGACCCTGGCCGATCGCCGGCCGGGAGACCGGGTGCATCTCGAGTCGGACACGATCGCGAAATACGTGGCCTCGCTCATGAAGGGCCTATGACCAGTTTCGGGACAATCGAGCAGGCGATCGACGACCTTCGCCACGGCAAGATCGTCATCGTCGCCGATGACGAGGACCGCGAGAACGAGGGCGACCTCGTGTGCGCGGCGGAGCTAGTCACGCCCGAGACGATCAACTTCATGACCCTGCACGGCCGCGGTCTCATCTGTCTGGCGCTCACCGGCGAGCGGTGCGACCAGCTGGGCCTGCCGCAGATGACCGACCGGAACAGCGAGGAGCTGTCCACCGCCTTCACGGTCAGCATCGATGCCGGCAAACGGTTCGGGGTCACCACCGGGATCTCCGCCCGGGACCGGGCCACGACGATTCACGTCGCGATCAATCCCGCCACCGTGCCCAGCGATCTCCGACGCCCCGGCCACATTTTCCCCCTCAGGGCCCGGCCCGGCGGTGTGCTCCAGCGGGTGGGGCAGACCGAGGCCAGCGTGGATCTCGCGCGGTTGGCCGGCCTTATCCCGGCGGGCGTCATCTGCGAAATCCTGAACCCGGACGGCTCGATGGCGCGCCGGCCCGAGCTGCACGAGATGGCGCGGCAGCACGGACTCACCTTCGTCACCGTGGCCCAGCTGGTCGCCTATCGCCTCCGTACCGAGCAGCTGGTGCATCGGGTGGCGGAGGCCCGGGTGCCGACGGAGTACGGCGAGTTCCGGATGATCGGCTACCAGAACGACGTGGACCAGGCCGAGCACGTCGCGCTGGTACTCGGTGAGGTCGCGGGTCAGCCGAATGTGCTGGTGCGGATGCACTCGAAGTGCCTCACCGGCGACGTCTTCGGCTCTCGGCGCTGTGACTGCGGCTTCCAGCTGCACCGGGCCATGGAGCTGATCGGCCGCGAGGGGAAGGGCGCGATCGTCTACCTCGACCAGGAAGGGCGGGGCATCGGCCTCCTGAACAAGCTGCGGGCCTACGCGCTGCAGGACACCGGGGCGGACACCGTGCAGGCCAACGAGCGCCTGGGCTTCGCACCCGATCTTCGCAACTACGGCATCGGCGCCCAGATTCTCCGCGATCTCGGCCTGTCCTCGATCCGGGTGATGACCAACAACCCGCGCAAGCTGGTCGGTCTCGAGGGCTACGGCCTCCAGATCGTCGAACGGGTGCCGCTCCTCGCCGATCCCAACCAGGAGAATCGCGACTACCTCCAGGTCAAGCGCGACAAGCTCGGTCATCTCCTCTCCCACTGACGTGGCCGACATCTCCTTCCGCCTCCGTCACCGCGGGCGCGTGGCCATCCTGGTGAGCCGGTACAACGAGCTGATCACCGCGAAGCTGCTGGACGGCGCGCTCGCCTGCTGCGCCGAATCGGGCGTGCCCCGCGAGGCGGTGGACATCGTGTGGCTCCCCGGGGCGTTCGAGCTGCCGGCGGCGGCCGCGGCGGCGGCCGAGAGCGGACGGTATGCGTGTCTCGTGGCGCTCGGCGCGGTCATTCGTGGAGACACCCCGCATTTCGAATACGTCGCCGGTGCGGCGTCGCGTGGACTGACGGAGGTGTCCCTGCGTCATGCGCTTCCGGTCGGGTTCGGTGTGCTCACGGTGGACACGCTGGAGCAGGCGGTCGATCGCGCCGGAGGATCCGCCGGCAACAAGGGGCACGAGGCGGCCGCGGCGGCACTCGGCGCGGCCGATGCGATCGCCCAGCTCAGGGCGAGCCATGCTCCGGACTGAGACCAAGAGCCGGGCGCGCGCGCTGCAGCTGCTCTATGCCTGGGAGCTTCGGGGCGCGCCCCCGATGCCGGTGGTGGCGGGCGGGCTGTCGCGCATCACCGGCCCGGAACCCGCGCTGCTGGATCGCGCGGAGGAGCTGGCCGCGGGCGTGGTGGCCGATGTCGAGTCGCTCGATGCCGAAGCGGCCCGGGCATCGGAGAACTGGCGCATGAGCCGCATGGCGGTCGTGGAGCGGAACATCCTCCGCCTCGCCATTCTCGAGCTTCGCCGGGGCGAGGTGCCGCCCAAGGTCGCCATCGACGAGGCGGTACGGCTGGCCCACTGGTTCGGGGGTGCTCGCGCGCCCGGGTTCGTGAACGGTGTGCTCGACAACATCGCCCGCGCGGCGGGCCGGCTGTGAGCCGATGAACGTCCTGCTGGTCAACTGGCAGGATCTGGAGAATCCCCACGCCGGCGGGGCGGAGATCCATCTGTTCGAGATCTTCGGACGCCTCGCCGCCGGGGGCCACCGGGTGCGGCTGGTCTGCTCCGGGTGGAAGGGTGCGCCTGCGGCGGCGACCGTCGGCGGCATCGCCGTGCGAAGGGTGGGAGGACGAAACAGCTTCGCCCTGGTGGGACGCGGCGCGGTCCGCCATGCGATCCGCACGGAGCGACCCGACGTGGTGGTCGAGGACATCAACAAGCTGCCGCTCTTTCTCCCGTGGGTCACCGACCTGCCGCTCTGCGCGCTGATCCCGCACCTTTTCGGCGAGACCGCCTTTCAGGAGGCGCCGTGGCCCATGGCCGCGACAGTGTGGATGGCGGAGCGCCCGCTGCCCCGGGCGTACCGCCGCGCGGCCTTCCACGCGATCAGCGAGAGCACCCGGGACGACCTCGTCGCCCGAGGGGTGGCCGCGGATCGCATCCGGGTCATCCATCCCGGTGTCGATAGCGTACGGTTTCACCCGTCCCCCGAGGAACCGCGTTCGGGCCATCCCCGGTTCTTGTACGTGGGCCGTCTCAAGCGTTATAAAGGAATAGGACTGGCGATCCAGGCGCTGGCGATCGCGCGGCGGACCCGACCGGACCTCCGGCTCGACATCGCCGGCACCGGTGACTATCGCGGCGAGCTGGAGCGGCTGGCCGCGGCGCTGAACCAGGATTCCGTCGTGACCTTCCACGGATTCGTGAGCGAAGAGCGGAAGATCGCGCTCCTGCGCGGCGCCTGGGCGAATCTGTTTCCCTCACCAAAGGAGGGTTGGGGTATTACGGTTGTGGAAGCCGCGGCGTGCGGTACGCCGTCCATCGCCTCGGACAGCCCGGGGCTGCGGGACTCGGTGCGCCACATGGAGACCGGCTACCTCGTTCCTCACGGTGACGCGAGCGCGCTGGCCGCGCGCATGCTGGAGCTCGCCGGCAACTCCGAACTGGTCGCGCGGCTCGGCACCGGCGCCCGCCGGTTCGCCGAACGTTTGACCTGGGAGCGATCGGCCGCCGAGACGGAGCGACATCTACTCGACATCATCGCCGGCTCGGCCTGAGGCCGGGTCAGGAGGATCCCTCATGCAGACGACGATCACCGCCCGCCATTGCGAGATCTCCGAAGCGCTCCGCGAGCGCGCCCTCTCCGTCGTCGAGCGACTGGGCAACTTCGCCACCCGTCCGGTCGAGGCGGCCGTCGTCTTCGATACGGAGGGGCCGTTGCAGACGGCCGAGCTTCGGCTCCACCTCTCGCGGGGCGAGGTGCTCGTCGCCAAGGCCGAGGCCGAGGAGCATCGCACGGCCCTCGACCGGGCGGAGGACAAGCTGCGGAAGCAGCTGGAGAAGGCCTCCGCCCGGCCCCGTCGCGCGCGCCCCTCGCAGGCCAACCCGCTCTGATGCTCCGACTCCGGGACTTTCTCTCCCGTCGCGGCGACCCGCTCCAGCTCGAGGCGCTCACCGGCGAGCTGGGGCTCGACCGGCAGCTGCCCGACGCCGAAGTCGCCGGGCCCGGTCTCGCCCTGGCCGGGTACACCGGACGCTTCGCGCCCAACCGGCTCCACGTGTTCGGGGAGACGGAGATCACCTACCTCAACTCGCTCCCGGCGGAGCAGCGGCGGCAGTCGCTGGAGAAGTTCTTCGAGTTCGAGCTGCCGTGCATCTTCGTCACCAAGGGGCAGGAGGTACCCGCCGAAATGCTCGAGCTGGCACGGTCGCGGGGCGTGCCGGTCCTCCGGAGCAAGCTCAAGACGGCCGAGTTCTACCGGCGCGTGAAGCCGGTCGTCGAGGAAGCCTTCGCCCCGCGCACGACGCTCCATGGATCTCTCGCCGACGTCTACGGTGTCGGCCTCCTCTTCATCGGGCGCTCCGGCATCGGCAAGAGCGAGTGCGTGCTCGACCTGGTCGAGCGAGGCCATCGCCTGGTGGCCGACGACGTGGTGCAGGTGGTCCGTCGCGGCAACGACATCCTGATCGGGCGCGGTCACGAGCTGGCGGCGCACCACATGGAGATCCGCGGCATCGGCCTGATCGACATCCCCGCGCTGTTCGGGGTGCGCTCCGTGCGGCAGCAGAAACGCATCGAGGTGGTAGTGCAGCTCGATGACTGGGAGACCGCCAAGGACTCGGACCGAACCGGCCTGGCCCGGGAGGAGACTACGATCCTCGACGTCACCGTCCCCCGGGTCGTCGTGCCGCTCAATCCCGGCAAGAACATCACGGTGATCTCGGAGGTGGTGGCGATGATGCACCTGCTGCGCTACTCCGGCGTGGACGTCGCCGCCGCATTCAATGCCCGGCTCATCAAGCGGATGAAGGAGCAGCGGGGCGTTCGAGAGTATCTTCAGGAAGACTATGAGTGATGCCCTGCGTGGGGTGGTGGTGTGCCACGGGCCGCTGGCCAAGGCCCTGGTCGAGGCGGCGGAATCCATCAGCGGCGTGACCGGCGTGCTCCAGCCGATCACCAATTCCGGCTGTGATCGCGACGCGCTGGAGGCGCGAGTGGCCGCGGCGGTGGACGGCAAGCCTTCGGTGGTCTTCGTCGATCTCGCCTCCGGATCCTGTCTCTTCGCCGTGCTCAAGCGATTGCGAGAGCTGCCTGGCGTGAGCGTGGTGACCGGGGTGAACCTCGCCATGCTGGTCGATTTCGTCTTCCACACCTCGCTCCCCGCGGCGGCGGCGGCCGAGCGCGCGATCACCGCCGGGACGAAGGCCATCCGGATTCCCTGATGGCCATCGTGCTCTTTCGGGTGGACGACCGGCTGATTCACGGACAGGTGGTCGTGGGATGGGGGCGTCCGCTGGGCGTCAGCCGCATCGTGCTGGTGGATGACCAGGTGGCGGCCAGCAGCTGGGAGCAGGATCTCTACCGCATGGCGGTGACGGGCGACATCGAGATCGAGTTCGCCACCGTGGCCGATGCCGGGCGGCGGCTCCGCGACTGGCAATCGGACATGCGCCGCACGCTGGTCCTCACCGGCGACCTGGACACCATGGCGGCCCTGCATGCCGCCGACCCCGTCACGGTGCACCGGATCAACCTCGGCGGCATCCATCACCGCGCGGGTCGCCGGGAGCGCCTGCCGTACCTCTATCTGACCGACGAGGAGATGGCCCGCCTCGCCGAGTTGGAGGCCGCGGGCGCCGCCATCGCGGCGCAGGACCTGCCCACGACTCCGCCCGTCACCCTGAAGGCCATGGCATGACCGACCTCTCTCCGGTCAGCGCGATGCTCCTGGTGGTGTGGGGCACGATCGTGGCGTTGGACCTGGTGAGTGTGCCCCAGGCGATGGTGGCGCGGCCGGTGGTCGCCGGGGCGGTGGCCGGCTGGCTAGCGGGGGACGTGGAGGCCGGCCTCCGAATGGGCGTCCTGTTCGAGCTCTTCGCGCTGGACGTGCTGCCGGTCGGCGCCGTCCGCTACCCCGACTACGGCCCCGCCACGGTGGCTGCGGTCGCGCTCGCCGCGGACTCGCCCTGGCAGTTCGCGCTGGGCCTGAGCGCGGCACTCGGCCTGGTGCTCGCGGTGCTCGGCGGCTTCAGCCTTCAGATGGTTCGGCGGGCCAATGCGCGGGCCATCCAGCACCACTCGGCCGCGCTGGCGGCGGGCGAGAGCAGCGCCATCCGGCGACTCCAGTACGGGTCCCTGGCCCGGGACGCGGCCCGAGGCGCCGCCCTCACCGCCGTGGGCGTGGGATGCGCCTGGCTGTTGGCCGATCCGCTCACTCGTCTCGATCGATCCACGGCGCTCGGGCTCACGCTGGTGGCATTGGGCTGCGGGTTGTCGGCCGTCATCGGAGGCGCGCTACGAAGCGCCGGCCGTGGTCCGCGGCTCCGCTGGCTGGGGGCGGGCGCCCTGATCGGACTTCTCGCCGCGGCGCTTCGATGACTGGAGTCCGGCGCGCATGGCTCCGGCTCCTCGCGGTGCAGGGCACCTGGAATTACGAGCGGCTGCTCGGCGTCGGCATGGGCTACGCGGCGGAGCCGCTGCTCGATGACCTGAAGACCGTGGACCCGGTGCGGCACACCGAAGCCGTGGTCCGCTCAGCCGAGTTCTTCAACTGCAACCCGAACCTGGCCGGGCTCGCGCTCGGCGCGACCGTTCGGGCCGAGTACGACGGGGTTCCCGGCGGACAGATCGCGCGCCTCCGGACGGCGCTGTGCAGCCCGCTGGGCGCCATGGGCGACCTGCTCTTCTGGGCCGGCCTGCTTCCCCTGCTCCTCGGCGCTGCGCTGGTCGGCGTGGTCCTGGGGGCCCGCTGGTGGGCGGTGCTGGGCTTCCTGGCACTCTACAACGTGGCGCGAGCGGCGACCGGGACCTGGGCGCTGCGCACCGGGCTCGGGGCCGGTATGGAGGTGGGCGCGGCGATCGGGCGCTCCTGGATTCCCAGGGCGATCGAGCGGGTGGGCCCCGCCGCGGGACTCAGCATCGGCGCCGCGATTCCATTGGTGGCGTCGTGGTATCTCGAAGACATCGGTTGGCCCGCCGCATTCGGGGCGGTCGCGGTCGCGGCGACCGGGGTGGCGGTAACCCGGTGGTTCGGCGCCTCGCTCACCACCGTACGGTTCGCCCTGCTCGCGCTGAGCCTCCTCGTCGTCTTCCGCTGGGTACTGCCATGATCGAGCGCGAGGCCCGGATCGTGAATCAGGAAGGGCTTCACGCGCGCCCCGCGGCGAAGATCGTGCGGTTGGCGAGCAGCTTCGATTCGAACATCGAATTGCTCAAGGACGGGGTCGCGGTCAACGGCAAGAGTATCATGGGGGTGATGATGCTCGCCGCCGAGTGCGGCAGCTCGATCGTGGTGCGAGCGGACGGCCCGGACGCCGAGCAGGCGGTGGAGGCGATCATGCAACTGGTGGCGGGAGGATTCGGAGAGCCGTGACGATGCCGCGCGTGGTGCGGGGAATCGGTGTCTCGCCGGGGGTCGCCATGGCCCCGGCGCTCATCGTGCAGTGGGACTTTCCTGAGGTTCCGGACCGCGCGGTGTCCCCCGGCCAGGTCGAGACCGAGGTGAAGCGTCTCCGGGAGGCGGTGGCGGAGGTAGTGGCGCATCTCACCGAGCTTGGCCAGAAGGTGCTGCGGCGGGCGGGCCCCGAGGAGGCACGAATCTTCGACGCGCAGATCCTGATGGCCCAGGACGAGGAGTTCCTCAGCTCGGTCGAAGTGCTGATCAGGAAGAATCAGCTGAGCGCCGAGACCGCCTACGAGTTCAAGGCTCTCGAGCTGAGAAACCTGTGGTCGGGAGCAGCGCGGCTACGGGAGCGGCTGGCGGACCTTCACGCGATCCAGCTCCGGATCATCAACCGGCTGCTGGGGCGCTCCGGAACCGAGCTCTCGGCGATGCCGTCGGACGAGCAGGTCATCGTCGTGGCCCACGAGCTCTCTCCCGGACTCACGGTGCAGCTGGACCGTGAGCACGTCGTGGGGCTGGTGAGCGAGGAGGGCACCCGAACGGCGCACGCCGCCATCTTGGCCCACAGCCTCGGCATCCCGGCGGTCATGGGCGCCGTCGGGGCGCTGGCCAAGATCCCCAGCGGCACCATGCTGCTGCTCGACGGGCAGAGCGGCATCATCGTCCTCGATCCCACGCGGGACGAGCTGGACGACGCCAAGACGCAGGTGAGCCGCCGTCACAAGCTCGAGCTCCAGCTCGAAGGGGTGGTGGAGCAGCCCGCGGTGACGCCCGAAGGTCGCCCGATCGTGCTCATGGGCAACGTGGACCTGCCGGAGGAGATAGAGCCGGCCCTCCGGCTGGGCGCCCAGGGTGTGGGCCTGCTTCGCACCGAGTTCCTCCTGACCGGCCGGGCGACGCTGCCGACGGAAGACGAGCAGGCGGCGTACTTCAGGCGGGTGGCACTCGCCTTTCCCGACCGGACCGTGATCATTCGGTCCTTCGATCTGGGTGGCGACAAGTTCCCCATCGCCTTCAAGGCCCCGCTCGAGGCCAATCCCTTCCTGGGGTGGAGATCGATACGGGTCTGTCTCGATGAGCCCGAGGTGTTCCGGCCGCAGATCAGGGCGGTGCTCCGGGCCGCGTGGGGACGGGACGTGCAGCTGATGCTCCCGCTGGTCACCCGGGTGGAGGAGGTGCTGGAGACCAAGGCCATGGTGCAGGAGGAAGCCGAAGCGCTGAAGTCGGCCGGAGTCCGGGCGGCGGAGACCGTGCCGGTTGGGGTCATGATCGAGACCCCGGCCGCGGTGCTGATCATCGACCGGCTCGCCGAGGTGAGCGCCTTCTTCAGCGTGGGCACCAACGACCTGACCCAATACACCATGGCCGTGGACCGCGGCAATGCCCGCTTGGCCGACCGCTTCACGCCGCATCATCCGTCGATCGTCCGCCAGCTTCAGCACGTGGCCGAAGCGGGCAAGGCGGCCGGCCTGCCGGTGAGCGTGTGCGGCGAGATGGCCTCGGAGCCGCTGAGCGCGGTGCTCCTGATCGGGCTGGGCTACGATCACCTGAGCGTCTCGCCGCCAGCGCTCCCGCTGGTGAAATGGGTGGTGCGCACCGTGCCGGAAGAGGCGGCTCGGCGGGCCGCCCACATCGCCCTGGCGGCCACGAGTGCCGCGGAGGTCTCGGCGGTGCTCCGGGAGACGGTCGGAGAGTTCATCGACGTACGCCTGCTCGATCCCGCCTCGGCGTTGCCGGGGAGGGGACGGTTGGGTAGCTTGAGGCCGCAATAGGCGGGGCCGCAGGGCTGCGGGGCAGCGGGGCGGTGGTTCCGCTCCGCCCCGCCGCCCCGTCGCCCCGTTTCACTTACACCAGAGCGTCACATATGGCATCTCCCAAGCACCACATCTTCACTTCCGAGTCGGTCACCGAGGGCCATCCCGATAAAGTGGCCGACCAGATCTCCGATGCGGTGCTCGACGCCATCCTGTCGCGCGATCCGGCCGGCCGCGTCGCCTGCGAGACCCTGGTCACGACGGGGATGGCGGTGGTGGCTGGGGAGATCACCACCACTACCTACGTGCACATCCCCGACCTGGTGCGCGAGACGGTGGAATCCATCGGCTACACCGATGCGGCCTACGGGTTCGACGGGCGCACCTGCGCGGTGCTCACCTCGATCGACCGGCAGTCGCCCGACATCGCGATGGGGGTGGATGCGGGCAAGGCCAAGGAGCAGGGCGCCGGCGACCAGGGCATGATGTTCGGCTACGCCACCAACGAGACCCGGGAGCGGATGCCGCTCCCCATCATGCTCGCGCACCGGATCGTCGAGCGGCTGGCCGCCGTGCGAAAGGGCCTCCCGGGGCACCCGCGCATCGACTGGCTCCGGCCCGACGGCAAGTCACAGGTCTCGGTGGAGTACGAGGATGACCGACCGGTCGCGGTCCGGACGGTGGTGGTCTCGACCCAGCATGCGGAGCGGAAAGGATCCCGGCAGCTGGCCCAGGGCACCATTCGGGAGGCGGTGATCGAGGAGGTCATCAAGCCGGTCCTGGACTCCCATGGCCTGGAGTATCGGGGCACCAAATTCCTCATTAATCCCACCGGCCGGTTCGTCATCGGCGGGCCGCACGGCGATGCCGGGCTGACCGGCCGCAAGATCATCGTGGACACCTACGGCGGGATGGCCCGGCATGGCGGGGGCGCCTTCAGCGGGAAGGACCCTTCCAAGGTCGACCGCTCCGCGGCGTATGCCGCCCGCTGGGTCGCGAAGAACGTGATCGAAGCGAAGCTCGCCCGGCGCTGCGAGGTGCAGGTGGCCTATGCGATCGGCGTGGCAAGGCCGGTCTCGGTGATGGTGCAGACCTTCGGGACGGGAGTGATACCCGACACCCAGATCGAGCAGATCGTGGACGAAGTCTTCGATCTGACGCCAAAGGGCATCATTGACGCGCTGAAGCTCAGGCGTCCAATTTACCGTAAGACGGCGACCTATGGTCACTTCGGGCGTCGTCCCGTGACCGGCGTGTACGAGAACGGCACCAAGGACCAGAAAGTCGACCTATTCACCTGGGAACGGACCGACCGCGTGAAGGACCTGCTGTCGGCCGCCCGATGAGGAGCGCATGAGCGTGCACACCGAAGTCGCGAAGTACGACGTCCGTGATATCCGGCTGGCCGACGAGGGCAAGCGCCGGACCGAGTGGGCCGAGCGGTCCATGCCCGTGCTGCGGCAGATCCGGGCTCGCTTCGCCAAGGAGAAGCCGCTCAAGGGCACCAAGCTCTCGGCTTGCCTCCACGTCACCACCGAGACCGCGAATCTGATGGCCACCCTGCGGGCTGCCGGAGCGGAGATCGCCCTCTGTGCCTCCAATCCGCTGTCGACTCAGGACGACGTGGCGGCGCACCTGGCCCGGGACCACGGGGTGCACGTCTACGCCATCAAGGGCGAGGACCACGAGACGTACTACACCCACATCGCGCAGGCGCTGGCGTTCGGCCCGGACATGACGCAGGACGACGGCGCCGACCTGGTCGGCTCTCTCCACATGATCGCGCTCAACCGGCTGGACGATCTCGCGCCGCCGATCCGGAAGTGGGTCGAGACCCTGTCGGCCGAGGAGCGGCGCGCGCTGGTGGCCGGCGTGCGGGGATCGACCGAGGAGACCACCACCGGGGTCATCCGCCTCAAGGCGATGGCGAAGGAGGGTGTGCTCCAGTTTCCCATCATTGCGGTGAACGACTCGAGCACCAAACACATGTTCGACAACCGCTACGGCACCGGCCAGTCTACGTTGGACGGCATCGTCCGCGCGACCAACCTGCTGCTGGCGGGCAGCACGGTGGTGGTGGCGGGCTACGGCTGGTGCGGCCGCGGCGTGGCCATGCGGGCCCGGGGCGCGGGCGCCCACGTGATCGTCACCGAGGTGGACCCGCTGCCGGCGCTGGAGGCCCGGATGGACGGCTTCGAAGTCCGGCCCATGGCCGACGCCGCGCCGGTCGGCGACCTCTTCATCACCCTCACGGGCAATGTGCACGTCATCCGGTCGGAGCACTTCGCCGCGATGAAGGACGGGGCGATCGTCTGCAACTCCGGGCATTTCAACGTCGAGCTCGACCTCGAGAGTCTGGCGCGCATTGCGTCGGAGCGCCGCACGGTGCGCAATCTGGTCGAGGAGTACGTGATCAAGGGCCGCCGGATCATGGTGCTCGGCGAAGGCCGCCTCATCAATCTCGCCGCGGCCGAGGGGCATCCGGCGAGTGTGATGGACATGTCCTTTGCCAACCAGGCTCTCGCGGCGGAGCTGCTGGCGAAGGAGTTCAAGACGCTGGCCAAGGCGGTGCACCGCCTGCCGGCGTCGGTGGACCAGGAGATCGCGAGCCTCAAGCTCCAGAGCATGGGCATCGCGATCGACACCCTCACCCCCGAGCAGGTCGAGTACCTGGCCAGCTGGGACGCGGGGACCTGATCAGGGGGGGCGTCGCGGTACCCATCTTCCGTGGGCCGTTCGGCCAATGATCGAAGTGACGGTGGCGCACCTCGGACTCGACCGGACGACCAACACCCCGGTCGTGATCCTGAGGGAGAAGGACGGGGCCCGGGTCCTGCCCATCTGGATCGGGCCCGCGGAGGCGAGTGCGATCGCCATGGAGCTGCAGGGGATGAAGGCCCAGCGTCCGCTCACCCACGATCTCCTCAAGCAGATTCTCGTGGGTCTCGGCGGCGATCTCCGCCGCGTGGTGATCAGCGCGGTGAAGGAGAACACCTACTTCGCGGAGCTGCTGATCCGGCGGGACGATCACGTCTTCCAGGTGGACGCGAGGCCGTCGGACAGCATCGCGCTCGCTCTCCGGATGCGCGCTCCGATCTACACCAGCGACCAGCTGCTCGACCAGAGCGGAGTCGAGACCGACGAGCCCTCGCCCAATCCGTCGCTCGAGGCGGACAAGCTGAAGGAGTACCTCGAGAAGATGGATCCCCAGGACTTCGGGAAGTTCAATCCCTGAAGGTTGTCTTCGCTCTTCTCACCTTCGTCGCCGGACCCCTCGCCGCCCAGTCCGTAGCCGGCACCATCGTGCGCCCCACCGGTCCCGACTCCGTCCCGGTGCGCGCCGCCCGCGTGGTGTTGCATCGGGTGGCGCAGGCCGCGCAGGGGCCGGTTGACTCGATCGTCACCGGCGCCGACGGCCGCTTTCGATTCTCCCTTGCCCGGGACACCAGTGCACTGTATCTCGTGAGCGCGCGCTACGCCGGCATCGAGTATTTCAGCCCGCCGCTGGACAACCGGCTTGCCCCTGGCGAAGAGACCGTGACCCTGGTGGTGCACGATACCTCGAGCCGCGTCCCGGTCACCCTGTCGGCAAGGCACGTCGTGATCCCCAGGGCGGGGGACGACGGGACCCGGGAGGTGCTGGACCTCGTCGTGCTGGCGAACAGGGGCACGCTGACCCGGGTCGCGCCGGATTCATTCAGTGCGTCGTGGAGCGGACCGCTCCCGCCCGAAAGCGAGGGGCTCGAGCTGGGCGAGAGCGACGTCTCCCCCGATGCGGTGATCCGGCGGGGCGACTCCGCGATCGTGTCCGCGCCGATCGCTCCCGGAGAGAAGCAGCTCGCCCTGCAATACCACCTCCCCGGCGGACGTCGGGAGATCGAGATACCGGTGGGTCCCTACCCGGTCGGGCTGAACGTGCTCCTGGAAGAGCCGGGCGCCGCCGCCGTGGGGCCGGGACTCGCGCTCGCGGACAGCCAGCTCATCGAGGGCAGGTCGTTCCAGCGGTGGAGCGGCGATCTCCCGGCGAACTCGATCGTTCGCGTAACACTGCCCGGGGCTGGTGCCGGAGCTACACCGATCCTGGCTGCCCTGGTCACGCTCCTTGCGCTCGCGCTCCTGGCGGCGGCCTGGCGCCTGCTTCCGCGGACTCGGGTGGTGTCCCCCGACCGCCTCGTTGGCGAGATCGCCGCACTCGATGCGCGGTACAAGGGCAGGGGGGAGGAAACCGCTCCCGAGGAATGGGCCCTATACCTGGAGCGGCGCGGACGACTGAAGGCCGAGCTCGCCGCCGCTCTTGCCCGGGGGTCGGGCGGCCGGTAAACTTGCCCGCGCTGTCACTTACACGCGAATGGGGACACTCGGAAGCCGGTGCGATTCCGGCGCGGCCCCGCCACTGTAACGGGCGTACCACTCCGCTCATGACGCCACTGGGCAACCGGGAAGGCGAGCGAAGGCCCGAAGCCAGGAGACCTCCCTTTTCGCGCCACCATCAGAGCCCTCCGGGGGGAGGGATGGGTGGCCTCATCTCCGGTATTCGTGTTCTCACCTGCGTCGTAGCCCTCGCCGTGCTGGCTTGCCGCCAGCCGGCGCCCCAGCCGCATAGTCTCGTCGTGGTGGACGATGCGGGCGATTCGGTCGCGGTGCGCGTCCCTGCCACGCGCGTCGTCTCGCTCATCCCCGCCAGTACCGAGCTGCTCTTCGCCATCGGCGCCGGTTCGGCGGTGGTCGGACGCTCCGAGTGGTGCGACTATCCACCGGCGGTCTCCGCCGTCCCCGATCTGGGCGCCGGCATCCTCCCCAACGTCGAGGCGGTGCTCGCCGCCCGCCCCGACCTGGTCATTCTCTACAATTCCGCGCAGCACGCCGCCGTCGCCTCGCGGCTCCGCGGCCTCGGCGTACCGGCCATCCGGGTCAACACCGACGCGTTCGCCGACGTGCCCCGCATCGGCCGGCTGCTGGGCCGGCTCACCGGGCACCAGCGGGAGGCCGACTCGATGAGCACTGTGTTCGACACCGCGCTCGCCTCAGCCACCGTCGACTCCGGCTCGGCCGGCAGACCGACGGTGCTGCTGCTGGTGTGGGAGCAGCCACCGATGACGGTTGGTCGCGGAAGCTTCCTGAGCGAGCTGGTGGAGCGGGCCGGGGGCAGGAACCTCTTCGCCGATGTCGCCTCCTCATCCGGGCCGGTCAGCATCGAAGCGGTGAGCGCGAGGGATCCCGACCTGATTCTCACGACGGCGGCCGGTCCCGCCGCGTTTGCCACACGGCCCGAGTGGCAGGCAGTGCGAGCCGTCCGGGAAAAGCGCTTCCTCGCGGTCTCGGGCTCGCGCTACGACCGGCCCGGGCCGCGATCGCCCGCCGCGATCCGAGCGCTCGCCGCGCGGCTCGGAGAGCTCGCGCGATGAGACGCGGTGCCGTCGGCCTGGTGCTCGTCGTGGTGGCCGGCTCGCTGGTGCTGGGCCTGTGCGCCGGGGCGGTGCCACTCTCGCCCGGAGAGGTCTGGGCCGGGCTGTGGAGCGGGAGCGGCAGCACGTCGGTGATCGTGCGCGACCTGCGCATGCCTCGGGTGCTCCTGGCGTTCCTGGTCGGCGGCAGCCTGGCCATGTGCGGGGCGGCCCTCCAGGCCATGATTCGGAACCCACTCGCGGAGCCGTATCTGCTGGGTCTCTCGGGGGGCGCCGGACTCGGCGCGGTGGTGGCGCTCGCCTCGCGATCGGCCGGTCCGTGGGCCGTCCCGGTCGCGGCGTTCATCGGTGCGCTGGCGGCGGTAGGACTGGTGTACCGGCTCAGCCTGGTCGCCGGGCGGAGGCTCGATCCCCGGGTGCTGCTGCTTTCCGGCGTCGTGGTGGGCTCGTTCGCCGGTGCGCTGATGAGCGCCATCATCGTCCTCTCGGATGCCCCGACGGTGCGGAACGCATTTCTCTGGCTGCTCGGCGGGTTCGGCTCGGCGTCGTGGCAGGCTCTCGCCGTCTTCGCGGCCTATGCGGTGCTGCCGCTGGCGATGATCGCCCTGAGGGCACGGTCGCTCGACCTCATCGCTCTGGGCGAGGAACCGGCACACCACCTCGGGGTGGACGTCGAGCGCACCCGGCGCACCCTCTACCTCTGCACGGCGCTGCTGACGGCCGCCAGCGTCGCGGCGTGCGGGATCATCGGCTTCGTCGGCCTCGTCGTTCCCCACGCCATACGGACCATCGCTCGGCCCATCCATCGCACCCTGCTGCCCTTGGTCTTCGCGGGGGGCGGAGCGTTTCTGGTGCTCTCCGATGTCGTCTCCCGCACCATCGTACGGCCGATCGAGCTGCCGGTCGGCGTCATCACGGCACTCGTGGGCGTGCCGATCTTCGCCCTGCTGTTGCGACGGAGCGTGACGTGAGCCTCCACGCACGCGACGTCGCGGTCCGATACGGGAGCTCTCCCCTTGTCCTGGACGGCGTGAGCTGCACCGTGGAGCAGGGCCGCCTGCTCGCGGTCGTGGGCCCCAACGGCAGCGGCAAGTCCACGCTGGTGCGCGCGGTGAGCGGCCTCATCCGGCTGGAGCGAGGCGAGGTGCGGATCAAGGACAAGCCGTTGTCCCGGTGGACGCGCCCGCTGCTGGCCAGAGTGCTCGCGGTGGTGTCCCAGGGCGAGGAGGTCGTCTTTCCCCTGCGGGTGGACGAGACCGTTCTGCTCGGCCGGTACGCACGCCTCGGTCCCCTCGCCGCACCGGGCCCGAGCGATCGGGCGGCGGTGGCGGATGCCCTGGCTCGCTGCGACGTGGCTGGCCTCGCCGGGCGGACGATCGATTCGCTGAGCGGTGGGGAGTGGCAGCGGGTGCGGCTCGCTCGCGCCCTCGCCCAGGAGCCGCAGGTGCTGGTGTTGGACGAGCCGACCACCGCACTCGACGTTCGGCACGAGATGGAGCTCTTCGAGCTGATCCGCCGCCTGGTGGACGGCGGCCTTGCCGTCATGGTCATCACCCATCACATCAACCTCGCGGCGCGCTTCACCGACCGGATGATCCTGCTGAGCGGCGGCAAGGTCGCGGCCGAAGGTTCCCCAACCGAAGTGCTTCGCCGGGAAATCGTGCGGGGGGTGTTCGGGTGGCCGGTCGCGGTGACGACCTGGTGCGACGGATCACCCCAGGTCGTCCCGCTCCGTCCGCACGAGGCGCAAGGTGGGTGACCCCCGGGCCGGGAAGGCCCGACAGGCGTACTTTACTCCAATGCCCCGATCCACCTCGTCGCGCGGCTCCATCCTCCGACATGCCTTCCTGGTCCTGGCGGCCGGTCTGCTGCCTGGATGCGCGGACACCAATGCGCCGCCACCCGAGCCGCTGGAGCTGCTGCTGGTGGTGAACCGGCAGAGCAACTCGCTCTCCATCGTCCCGGTGGACGGCACGGACGCGCCCGGGGCCGTGGCCCTGGGCGGCGCCGGTGCCTCGGCCACCACGGTCGCAGCGAGAGAGGGCATCGCACTGGTTCCCCTGGGCGGGGCCGACGCGGTGGCCGTGGTGGATATCGTCGGCCGGGTTCTGATGGGTCGGATCGCCCTCCCGCCCGGCTCCGGCGCGACCGGCGCGGCCATGCTGAGCGACTCCATCGGGTACGTCGCGAACCCCGGGCTCAACACCATCTCCCGGGTCAACGTGTTCACCGGTGAGACTGCCGAAGTCCCGGTGGGAGTCACGCCTCTCGGATTCGCCGTCGCGCGGGGGCGCCTCTTCGTGCTGAATGCGAACCTGGACCAGACCGGCGAGCCGGCCGGCCCGAGCTGGCTCACCGTCATCAACCCAGCAACGAACTCCCTTGCCACCGGAATCGATTCCGTCCCACTGACAGGACCGGGAAATGCCGCCTTCGCCACCCCGGCCGGGGACGGATTCCTCTACGTGGTGAACCGCGGGCGGACGACGCCGGCGGAGGGGCGGCTGTCGGTGGTGGACCCGCTGGAACGGCGGGAGGTGGCCAGCTTCGCCGGCCTCGGCCTCCTGCCCGGCGACCTGGCGAGCGACGGCGGGTCGCGGGTGTTCATCAGCTCCCTCAGCGAGGGTCTGCTGGAGTTCAATACCGACAGCAACGCGGTGATTCTCGGCGAGGCCGACGGCATCCCGATTCCCTCCAATGCAGGCGTGGCCGTGGACAGCCGGGGCCGGGTCTACGCCATCGAGGCCGGCGGATGCGCGCCGGGCGAGCCGGGCGTGGCGCACGTGCTCGACGAGGAACTGGAGGAGATCGACCGCGTCACCCTCGGGCGCTGCCCCGCGGGTGCGCTCGTCATCCGAATCGGGCAGGAGCCGGGACAGGAATTCTGAGGGGGCCGGTATCTTTCACCCATGCCACAACTCGATACGCCGGCGATCGTGCTCTCCAGCGTCCGGTACAGCGAGACCTCGAAGGTCGTGCGGCTGGCCACGCGGGAGCACGGGGTCCAGAGCGCGATCGCCAAGGGCGCGATGCGCTCCCGGAGCCGCTTCGGCGCCGCGCTCCAGACCCTGAGTGAGGGCCAGGCCCGCCTGCTGGTCAAAGAGCATCGCGAGCTCCACATCCTGGCCAACTTCGATCTGCTCCGGCTTCACGTCGGGCTGGCGGCCGACCTCGAGCGCTACGCCACCGCCTCCGCCCTCGCCGAGGTCATGCTGCGCTTCGCGCCCGCCGACCCACATCCCCAGAGCTACGATCTGCTCCGCGACGCGTTGAGCCTCCTCGAGGTGGCGCTCTCGGTCGAGCTCGAGCCGCTTGGCTTCCGCGTCCTCTGGCAACTGGTCAGCGCGCTGGGCTTCGCGCCCGCGCTCGATGCCTGCGTCCGGGATGGTACGATGCTGCCCCACGAGGGCGGCCTGGCATTCAGCACCAGCGAGGGCGGCGCGCTCTGTGCCGCATGTGCCGCCGGCCAGGGCGCGGTGCAACTCCCGGCTGACGCCCGTGCCGATCTCGAGAGCCTCATGGATGCCGAAGCGGGTCTGCCGCGGCTCGACCGACGGCACGCGGAATCCCATCGCCGCCTCCTCGCCCGCTACATCCAGTACCACCTCGGGGAGGGCGCCGAGTTGCCCGCGCTGGATTTCTGGCTGCGTCGACCCTGGATCGCAGCGTGATCGTCGGCACCGCGGGCCACATCGACCACGGCAAGTCCGCCCTGGTGGAGGCCCTCACCGGTCGCCGGATGGACCGGCTGGCCGAGGAGCGACGCCGGGGCATCACGATCGATCTCAACTTCGCGCCGCTCGATCTCGGCAATGAGGTCCTCGCCGGGGTGGTGGACGTACCGGGTCACGAGGATTTCGTGAGAACCATGGTGGCCGGTGCGTCGGGGATGGACCTGGTGCTGCTGGTGGTCGCGGCCGATGAAGGCATCATGCCGCAGACCCTGGAGCACCTCGCCATCCTGGAGCACCTGGGGGTGCCGATGGGAATTCCCGTGCTCACCAAGTCCGACCTGGTGGAGCGCGACTGGCTCGAGCTCGTCCTGGTGGAGTTGAGTGAGCGGCTGGATCGGTCGAGGATTTCGTTTCAGCCGGCGGTCGTGGTATCGGCGAGAACGGGCGAGGGGCTGGATCGGCTGCGGCAGCGGATCGCGGAGTGCGCGAGGAGCCTCACACCAGGATTGGCCGGCGACCTGTTCCGTCTCCCGGTCGATCGGGCGTTCTCGGTGGCGGGGGTGGGAACGGTCGTCACCGGCACGACCTGGTCCGGGCGCGTCGCGGTCGGCGACGAGGTCGTGCTCCTGCCGCGCGGCGCTCGAGGACGGGTTCGCTCGATCGAGATGCACGGACGCGCCACGGAGCGGAGCGAGCCTCGGCGCCGGACCGCGGTCGGGATTGCGGGCGTCGCGCGTGAAGGCATTGCCCGCGGCTCGGTCCTGGTAGCGCCGGAAGACCCCTGGCACCCGACTGCTGCGCTGGATGTGACCTTGGCGCTCGACTCCGGGGCACGGCGAAGCCTCGCCCACCGCACCAGGATCAGAGTCCACCTCGGCACCGCCGAAGCGATCGGTCGTGTGTTCCCCCGGGTGCCGATCGAACCCGGAGGGCAGGGGGCGGCACGGATCGCGCTGGAAACCCCGGTGATCGCTCGGGGCGGCGATCGGTTCGTCCTTCGAAGCTTCAGCCCGGTGACGACGATCGGCGGCGGAACGGTACTCGATCCCAATCCTCCCGTCCGCCGCGCCGTGTGGCCCGCCAATCTCGGTGCCGCCGATCAATCCGAGCGGCTGGTCGCGCTGGTGGAGCGTCGTGCGGGCGCCGTGGCCGCGGCTGAGCTTCCGGTGCTGCTCGGAGCTCCACCGGCCAGGGCGCGCGCGATGGCCGCTGAGTCAGCCGGCCTCCGCCTGGTGGGAGGTCTGTGGGTTACCACGGGACTGCTGGAATCCCTGGCCACTCGATGTATCGAGTTACTCCGCCGCTATCATCGGGGGAGCCCCTTGGAACTCGGGATGCCGATGGAGACGCTGCGCCGGGCGCTCCGTGCTCCGGCATCGGTGGTGGAAGCGGTCCTGGAAGACCTGATCCGGAGGGGACGGACCCGGCGCCAGGGGGCCGGGCTGCTAGCGCTGACCGGCTTTGCCCCGCGCGCCGCCGGCGGCGAGGCGGCGGTTGACGAGGTCGTCCGGCTGGTCGAGGCCGCCGGCCTGACGCCGCCGACGGTCGCCGAACTGGAGCGGCAAACCGGGAGGCGCGATGTCGGAGCCATTCTGCGTCTCGCCGCCCGAGCCGGCCGGGTCGAGCCGGTGGAGCCCATCCGGTACTACTCCAAGGAAGCGCTGGACCAGGTGGTGCGCGCGCTCCAGGACAGGGAGGGGGACGAGGTCGTCGTGCCCTCCGAGCTGCGTCAGCGGCTGGGAATCACTAGAAAGTACTTGATACCCCTGCTCGAATGGGCAGACATGAAAGGGCTTACGGCGTGGCAGGACGGGGTCCGGCGGGTGCGTCTGGACCACCCCGCTTGACACTGAAACCGGCGGGCAGCGATCTTGCGATTGTTCCTGCAAGTGTCGGTGCCTGCATGCGTACACCCATCTCGGAGGTGCCCACCGTTCCACACCAAGTATGAAGAGGAGCGCCCATGGTCCGCTTTGCGTGGCCGGGGTGGTGGCTCGGGCTTCTGGTGGGCGTTGGGTCTCCCGCTGCGGCACAGGCGAACCTCCCTCCGCCCCGGATCGAGCTGAAGGAGAACTACCCCAATCCCTTTTTCCCGGCGACGACGATTCCCTTTTCGATCTCCCAGGAGGTCTGCACCAGGGGACATCAGCCGGTGGTCAGTCTGAAGATCTACAACGTGTTGGTACAGATGGTCGCCATCCCGGTACTGGCCGACGGTTCGGCCGAGAGGCTCGACAGCCTCCGCTTGCGATGCGGCGAATACCAGGCGTACTGGGATGGGAAGTATCTGGATGGCAAGCGTGAGGCGACGCCCGGGATCTACTACTACCAGCTCTCGGTCGACGGCGAGCGGTTCACGCGGAAGATGATCGCGCAGGCGCGAGTGACGAATCAACCGTAGGGGCGACGAGCGTGTTGCCCCTACGTGTTTTTGCGTTCCGAACTGTCAATTCGGCAGACTTTCGGGGTATGGGCCTTGCCCAAATACCGGAGCACGGACTGGAACCCCGAAGCGATGAGAGGTTGAGATGATCCGACCGGATCGAATGACCATCAAGGCCCAGGAGGCATTCCGGGACGCCGTCGAAGAAGCGCGGCGTCGCGGGAACCCGGTGGTCAACGACGCCCACCTCCTGCTGGTTCTGCTGGAGCAGTCCGAAGGTGTCGTCCAGCCCCTTCTCCAGAAGGCCGGTGTGAACGTCAGCCGGCTGCTCAATGAGATCGAGCGTGAGATCGAGCGCTTCCCCAAACAGGAGGGATCCGGCGCGGAGCCGACCTTCAGCCGTGAGCTGCATCGAGTCTTCGACCGGGCGGAGGCCGACGCCCGCAAGATGGGCGACGCCTACGCCTCCACCGAGCACCTGCTGCTCGCCCTGACGGAGGAAAAAGGTACTGCGGCCCGCTCGCTGCTGAGCGCGCAGGGCGTCGCGGCTGATGCCCTCCGGCAGGCGTTGACCGAGGTCCGTGGCAGCCACCGGGTCACCGACCAGTCCCCGGAGGAAAAATACCAGGCGCTCGAGCGGTTCACCCGCAGCCTCACCGACCTCGCGCGGCACGGAAAGCTCGACCCGGTCATCGGGAGGGACGAGGAAGTCCGCCGGGTCATGCAGGTACTGTCGCGCCGGACCAAGAACAACCCGGTGCTGATCGGTGAGCCCGGGGTGGGCAAGACCGCCATCGCAGAAGGGCTGGCTCAGCGCATCGTGAACGGCGACGTACCCGAGTCTCTGCGAGATCGCGAGCTGGTGGCACTCGACATCGCCCAGTTGCTCGCCGGCGCCAAGTTCCGCGGCGAGTTCGAGGAGCGGTTGAAGGCGGTGGTGAAGGAGCTGACCGAGAGCGAGGGGAAGTACATCACCTTCATCGACGAGCTCCACACCATCGTCGGCGCCGGTGCGGCCGAAGGGGCGATCGACGCGAGCAACATGCTGAAGCCGGCCCTGGCGCGGGGCGAGCTCCGCGTGATCGGCGCGACTACCCTCGACGAGTATCGCAAGCACATCGAGAAGGATGCCGCACTCGAGCGGCGCTTCCAGCCGGTCCTGGTCGGCGAGCCGAGCGTGGTGGACACCATCGCCATTCTCCGCGGGCTCAAGGAGAAGTACGAGGTGCACCACGGCGTGCGGATCACCGACAACGCGCTGGTCGCCGCGGCGACGCTCTCCGACCGCTACATCGGCGACCGGTTCCTGCCCGACAAGGCCATCGACCTGGTGGACGAGGCCGCGAGCCGCCTGCGGATCGAGATCGACAGCCTTCCTCAGGAGATCGACGAAGTGGAGCGCCGCCTGGTGCAGCTGGAGATCGAGCGGCAGGCTCTGCTCAAGGAGAAGGACAAGGCCGCGCGCGAGCGTCTCGCGGCGGTGGAGCAGGAGATTTCCGAGCAGCGGGAGCGGAGCGCGGGCATGAAGGCCCAGTGGCAGGCGGAGAAGGACTCGATCAACGAGATCCAGCAGATCAAGGCGGAGCTGGAGGACCTGCGGGCCGAGGTGGACCAGGCCACCCGGACCGGCGACTTGCAGCGGGCGGCGGAGCTGCGCTACGGACGCGCCCCCGAGCTCGAGCGGAAGCTGGCCGAGCAGCAGGCCCGGCTCGCCGAGATCCAGGCCGAGGAGAGTTACCTGAAGGAGGAAGTGGACTCGGAGGACATCGCGGACATCGTCTCCCGCTGGACCGGCATTCCGGTCTCCCGAATGATGGAAAGCGAGCGCGAACGGCTGACGCACCTGGAGAAGGAGCTGGCGCGCCGGGTGGTCGGCCAGGGGCAGGCGGTCACCGCCGTGGCCGACGCGGTGCGGCGCAGCCGGGCCGGCCTGGGCGATCCCAACCGACCCACCGGATCGTTCATCTTTCTCGGCCCCACGGGGGTTGGCAAGACCGAAACGGCGCGGGCGCTGGCCGATTTCCTGTTCGACGACGAGCGCGCCATGGTCCGGCTCGACATGTCGGAATACATGGAGAAGCACTCGGTGGCGCGGATGATCGGTGCCCCTCCGGGCTACGTCGGCTACGAGGAGGGCGGTCAGCTCACCGAGGCGGTGCGCCGCCGGCCCTACAGCGTCATTCTCTTCGACGAGATCGAGAAGGCCCATCCCGATGTCTTCAACGTGCTGCTCCAGATCCTGGACGACGGCCGGCTCACCGACAGCCAGGGGCGGGTGGTGGACTTCCGCAACTCGGTCATCATCATGACCAGCAACATCGGCAGCCAGTACATCGTGGACGCAGGCGAGGTCACCTGGGATCGGGTCGAGCAGCGGGTGCGCGACGAGCTGCGCAATCACTTCCGGCCGGAGTTCCTGAACCGGGTCGACGACATTATCGTCTTCCGGCCACTTTCCCGGTCGGACCTGGTGAAGATCGTGGATCTCCAGCTGGTGCGGCTGGAGCAGCTGCTGGCCCAGCGGAGTCTCAAGCTCGAGGTCGTGCCCGAGGCGCGCGAGCTGCTGGCGGAGCAGGGGTACGATCCGGTATACGGTGCGCGGCCGCTCAAGCGGGTCATTCAGCGGGAGTTGCAGAACCGCATCGCCCTGGAGCTGCTGGAGGGCGAATTCAAGGAGGGGGACACCATCCGGGTGGAGCGCGACGGTCACAACCTGAAGTTGGTGCACCCGTCGTCCGTCCCGGAGCTGGCGAGTGCGTAGAGGCACGCCATCCCCCAGCGATCTGACGGGTATGCAGGCGGCGCTCCGGCTTGCCCGCGCCGCCTCGGTGCGCGAAGAGGTCCCGGTCGGCGCGGTCATCGTGGCCGATGGGGACCTTCTGGCCGAAGCGCATAACGAGACCGTGCACCGTCAGGACCCCACCGCGCACGCCGAAATGCTGGCGGTGCAGCGGGCGTTGCAGAAGGCGGGCGCAGACCGGCTGCCCTTCGCGACGATGTACGTGACCCTGGAGCCGTGCGCCCAGTGCGCGGGTGCGCTGGTGCTCGCCAAGATCGGCCGGATCGTGTTCGGGGCGTATGATGGCCGATGCGGAATGGCGGGCTCGGTGTACGACCTCCTGCGCCACCCCCGGCTCAACCACCGCCCCGAAGTGGTCGGCGGCCTGCTGGCCGAAGAGTGCGGTGACATCCTCAAGCGCTTCTTCCAGAGCCGCCGGGCCACCACGTAGCCGCTACTTCAGGTTCTGCCGCAGGGCCCCGATGTCCAGCACCGGCATGCCTCCCTCGGTCGGCACGATCATCACCACGTTGCTGGACGTCCGCAGGTCGTGCAGCACCTCCAGATACTGCTTCGTCAGCGCCTCCGCCGTCAGCGTCTGGTTCAACAGCCGCTGTTGTTCCGCCTGGAGCCGAGCGACCTCGACCCGGTGACGCTCGGTCGCGATCTGCTGCTCCTGGGCGATCTTGTTGTTGATCGCCTGGACGACCTGGGGCGGCGGCTGGAGGTCGCGGAGGAAAAACGCGGTGACGCTCGCGATTCGGAACCGTTCCCCGCCGGTCCGCGGCTGGGTGACGAGTGCCGAATCCACCTCGGCGGCCATCGTCGCGGCGATCTTGTTGCGCTCCGCGATGTCGTTGATCGAGAATTGGACCATGCCGTCTCTTACGCCGTTCCGAATGGCGTTCAGGACGACGTTCTGGATCTGTTCCTGTCCGCCGAGCTCCCGGAAGATGTGGGGCGCCTGCATCGGGTCGATCTGCCACCGCGTGGCCACATCCACCTGCATGCCCATCTGCTCGCTGGAGAGCGCGGCGATCTGCTCGGACTCGTCGCTCCGGCGCGGGAACTGCTCCTCGCGGGTGGAAAAGCGCTCCACATTGGACCAGGGCGTCACCACGCGCACCCCGGGGAGGAGGGGGCGAGGATCGACCTCCCCGAACGCGTGGCGGACTCCGACCTGTCCCGCGTCGATCACGATGATGCTGGACGAGACCAGGATGAGCGCGCCGACGATCGCGAGCAGCCAGCCCGCGGTCCGGAGCAGCGTGACGCTTGCGCCGGGTGATCCGGAGGAGCGCCGTCCGGCGGCCGCGGTGAACAACAGGAACGCCGCGACGAGGATCGCGGCGCCCAGCATGAGGGAACCCATGTCTGCTCCTGGGGAAGGTGCAGAAAGGTAGGAGGGCGGCCCTCAGCTTGACAGGTCGGCCAGGTCCTCCTCGGTCAGCGCGATCTCGGCCGCCCGCACGTTCTCTTCGAGGTGCCTCACGCTGGATGTCCCGGGGATGACGAGCATGGCCGGCGACCGCGCCAGCAGCCAGGCCAGCGCGACCTGGTAGACCGTTGCGCCATGGCGCTGGGCCACGCGCGCCAGCGGGCCGCCTTCGTCCACCGCGCCCGCGGACAATGGAAACCACGGGATGAACGCCAGCCCCTCGCGGTCGGCGTAGTCCACCTCCGCTTCCCACTGGCGGTCGGCAAAGTTGTAGCGGTTCTGCAGCGAGACGATAGGTACGGTCCGCCGGGCACGGTCGATGTCCGCAGCCGAGGCCTCGGAGAGGCCGAGATGCCGGACCAGACCCTCACGCTGAAACTCCCGCATGACCTCGAACTGCTCGTCGGCCGGGACCCTGGGATCGATCCGATGGAGCTGCCACAGGTCGATGCGCTCGAGTTTCAGCCGGCGGAGGCTGCTTTTCAGCTGTCGGCGCAGGTACTCCGGGCGGCCGTTCTCGGTCCAGACGCCCGGTCCCGGACGCTCGAAGCCCGCCTTGGTCGCGATCACGAGTCCCTCGGGGTAGGGGCGGAGCGCCTCCGCGATCAGCTCCTCCGCCACGTGTGGCCCGTAGGAATCCGCCGTGTCGATGAAGTTCACCCCCAGCTCCACCGCCCGGCGCAGCACCCTGATGGCTTCCGGCCGGTCGTCCGGCGGTCCCCAGACGCCCTCCCCGGTGAGCCGCATGGCACCGAACCCCATCCGGTTGACGGTGAGATCCTCGCCCAGTGTGATCGTGCCCGCCGCGGCGGCGGCCACCCGCTCGATATCCTTGCTTGTCCGCATGTGTGTCCTCTCGAAGTTGAAAGTCAGGCCCGGGTGGTCAGCCGGACGTCGATGCCCCAGGGGTCGGTCGCGACCGTGTCCCCCGAGTCCCGCCGCACCTTGTGACCGGAACCGGCCAGCGACCGACCCGCAGCGTCGACATCGGACGGCGTGGGGAGTCGAAGGGTCCATTCGAGCAGGCGGGCGTCACCCGTCGTGGCCGTCGGAGCGCCGGCAGCCCACGTATTGGTACCAAGGTGATGATGGTAGCCCCCGGCCGACATGAAGAGCGCCCCCGGGAAGCTCAGCACCACCCGGTCCAACCCGAGTCCGCCGTGGTAGAAGGCGGCGGCCGCGTCCAGGTCCCCGACGTGGAGATGTATGTGGCCCATCCGCGTGCCGGCGGGCATGCTGGTCCAGGGATCGGTGCCCGCGACGCGCGCCAAGTCGTCCAGATCCAGCGGCTCCGTCGCCATGGCGAGCACGCCCTCGTGCTCGCGCCAGCTCGACCTGGGACGGTCGGCATACACCTCGATGCCGAGCCCGTCGGGGTCGGTCAGATAGAGGGCCTCACTCACCAGATGGTCGGCCATGCCGGCGTACTCGCCGAGCGCGGCGAGGTGGCGGGCGAAGCGGCCCAGCGAGGGGCGGTCCGGCAGCAGCAGAGCGAAGTGGTAGAGACCGAGTCGGCCACGCCGCGGTACCGGGGCGGCACCGCGCAGCTCGATCAGCTCGAGCAGCGGGGTGTCGTCACCCTGGGCGGCGAGCGTTGCCACTTCCGCCGTGGATTCCAGCACCCGCAGGCCGAGGACCCGGTCGTAATACCCGACGGACCTGTCGAGATCGGCGACCTGAAGCCGGACGACGCCCAGCTCGATCCCGGCCGGGAGGCGATAGCCTGGGGGTGCGACGGTGAACGGGGCGGTCATCTCGGTCCTCCGAGTCTACGTGCGGGGAAACGATCGATAGTGGCAAGCTAGCGGAAACCATTCCGAGTGGAGGCCTCCTTGCCTCCGGCCCATCGCCCCCGTAGGCTGTCGCCCATGAGCCCACCGTCCGCGCGCCTCCAGGGGCGCGTGCACAGCCTGGATCTGGTGCGAGGCATCTGCGCCATGGGGGTCGCCACCTATCACTTCCTGAGCTGGCGACTGAATCTCGTGATCGAGAGCCTGGGGGCATTCGGCGTCTACACCTTCTTCGTGCTGTCGGCGCTGACCATGATGTTCGTGTACGGACGGAAATTCGGCT
This sequence comes from uncultured Gemmatimonadales bacterium, assembly GCA_963826065.1. GTDB lineage: Bacteria > Gemmatimonadota > Gemmatimonadetes > Gemmatimonadales > GWC2-71-9 > CAVVWJ01. Next base: position 75,299 of record CAWGVP010000002.1, on the reverse strand, counting down.
CGCAGATCGGCCTGGGCGCGATTCGGACGTTTTACCTCAACCGGGTGGCGCGGCTGTTTCCTCTGCTCGCGCTGGTGTCGGTGGGGAGCGCGGTGGCGCAGATCGCCCTGCTCGACGCCCCGGCCGGGCCGGCCGTCGTGAGGGCCTTCATGACCGGCAGCGGGCTCTTCGGCCTGCACCTTCCCGGCCTGCTGTCCAACACACCGGGGGCCTGGTCGCTCGGAATCGAGGCGGTCTTCTACCTGCTGTTCCCCGTCATCGCCATCGCGTCGATGAACGTGTCGCTGGGCGCGCTGGCGGTGGCGGCGGTGGTGTTGACGGTTAGCCAGCAGGTGGTGATCGCCTTCATCAACGATGTGGCGGTCTCGACCTTCTGGGACTACTACGCCACGCCGCTCGTGTTCGCGCCCTTCTTCGCGGCGGGCCTCGTGCTCTACCGGTGGGAGATCCGTCCCCGGGGGGTCTACCTGGCCATGTCGATTGGCGCTCTCGCCGCGGTGTTCACGTTCTCGCTCTTCATCCGCGGGAATCTCTATACCGACCACGGCTCGTACCTCATCCTTCTGGCGCTCTGCATTGCCGCCGTGGGGTTCGCCTATCGCAGCGATTTTCCCCGGCCCTTTGGAGGGCGTGGCCGGCTACCTGGGTGACATCAGTTATTCCCTCTATCTGACTCACTGGTTCAGCTATCAGGCCGTCGCCCTGCTGGCAGAGCGCCTCCGCCTTTCGCCCCGGATGCAGTTCGTTGCCTTCGCCCTCGGAGCCGTCGCGGTGGCCCGGCTGGTCTTCATCGCGTTCGAGCGGCCCGCGCGGGACGCGATCCGCAGCCGCTTTTCCCAGATCGAGACACCGCGCGAGGCCGCTTCGCTCGCGCCGTGAGCTCACACTGCTCCCAAAGCTTCGTAAGCCGTTTTAGATTGGTAGCCTGGACAGGTGTCCGAGTGGCTGAAGGAGCCGGTCTCGAAAACCGGTATACCCTCACGGGTATCGTGGGTTCGAATCCCACCCTGTCCGCTGTCCCCCATCCAATGCCCGCTCTTCAGACCGGCTCGCCCCCCTCCGGCACACCAGCCGCGCGCACCCTCGCCCGGCAGCTCGGCGTCTGGTCGGCCACAGCCATCGTCATCGGCAGCATGATCGGCAGCGGGATCTTCCGGGTACCGAGCGTCACGGCCGGCCATGTCGGGGCGCCGGGGGCCATGATGCTGGTGTGGCTGGTGGGAGGGCTGGTGGCGCTGTGCGGCGCCCTCACCCTGGCGGAGCTCGCGGCCCTCTACCCCCGCGCAGGCGGACTGTACGTCTACATCCACGAGGCCTACGGGGCGCTGCCTGCGTTCCTCGTCGGCTGGCTCTTCCTGGTCATCGCGCCCGTGTCCATCGGCGCGGTGGCCCTCGTGTTCGCCGAGTATCTCGGCCGCCTCATCCCTCGACTGCACGATCACACTCGTCTGGTCGCCGCCGCCGCGGTCATTGTGGTCGCGGCCTGGAACTACCGCTCGCTGCGTTTCGGCGCCGCGGTCCAGAACCTCTCGTCCGCATCGAAGGTCGTGGCCATCCTCGCGCTCGCGCTGGCGTCCTTCCTCTCCGATGCGACCGGTGAGGAAGCGTGGACCAGCATCACCCGGTTGGCACCCGACACCTGGGCGGGTTTCGGGCTGGGGCTGGTGACCGTGCTGTGGGCCTACAACGGGTGGCAGGACGCCACCTACGTGGGCGGGGAGGTCGAAAATCCCGCGCGCAATCTCCCCAGGGCACTGACCATCGGCACGCTGATCGTGACGGCGGTCTACCTCACGGTCAACGCCGGGTACCTCGCCGTGCTGCCGATGGACGCGATCGCCCGCTCGCCGCTGGTCGCGGCCGACGTGGCGGTACGGCTCTTCGGGAGCGTGGGCAACGCGCTCATCGCGGCGCTGGTGTGCGTCTCGACCTTCGGCACGATGAATGGCGGCACGATGTGCTATCCGCGGATCTTCTACGCCATGGCGGAGGACCGGCTGTTCTTCCGCGCCATCGCCGCCGTGCACCCCCGGCATGCCACCCCGCATGCCGCCATCGTGCTCACTGCGGTGCTCGCGGTCTGCTTTCTCTGGGTACGGACGTTCGAGCAGCTCATCGAGATCTTCATCCTCGGCATCCTGCCGTTCTGGGCCCTGGGCGCGGGCGCGGTGATCCTGCTTCGGCACCGGCGGCCCGACCTCCATCGCCCGTACCGCACACCCGGCTACCCCGTCGTGCCGCTCCTGTTCATCGTGGCGACCCTGGGCCTGCTGCTCAATTCCCTGATTCAACGCCCGGGCCCGACCCTGGCGAGCTTCGCCGCAGTCGCGGCCGGGGTTCCAGTCTATTATCTCTGGCGCAGGCGGTGAGGGATCCGGCCCACACCTTGACCGGTTGCCTTCTCGGGCAGGCGCTGGGTGACGCGCTCGGCTTCGTCGTCGAGGCGTGCCCGCTGGAGGTAGCCAGGGCGTACGTACACGACTACCTCCAGGCCGGCCGGGCAGGAGAGCTGGCCCACCCCGAGTTTCCCTTCGGCCAGTACAGCGACGACACCCAGCTCGCGCGCGAGCTTCTGTTGAGCTTTGCGGCGGCTGGAGGTTGGAGCCCCGAGACGTTCGCCCTCCGTGTGGCGGCGCTCTTCGGGGAGGGGAGGGACGTCGGCGCCGGCACCGGCACCCGCGCCGCCGCCATGCGGCTGTTGACCGGCACTCCCTGGAATCGCTCGGGAACCCCCGCACCCTACGCCGGGAACGGCAGCGCGATGCGGGCCGCACCCCTGGGACTTCTCTTCGGCGACGACTCGGTGCTGATGGCGGAGGCCGCGGTGGAGCAAAGTCTGGTGACCCACCTGGACCCGCGATGCGCCGCGGGCGCGCTGACCGTGGCGAGTGCGGTCTCGGTCGCCGCGCGAGGTGACCGCGTCGACCCCGACGAGTTTCTCACGACGGTCGCCGGCCACGCCGCGACGGTCGAGCCTTCGGTCGCGGACGCGATTCGGGGTCTTCGTGGCTGGATGGGACTCGGGCCGGAGGCGGCGGCGCGACGCCTCCACGTCGAGGGGCTCGACCCGATGTATGCCGACGAGTGGCGTGGTATCTCCGCCTTCGTCACCCCCAGCGTGATATGGAGCCTCTACGCCTTTCTGCGGACGCCGGACGACTACTGGACGACGGTGTGCACCGCCATCGAAGCCGGCGGCGACACCGACACGATGGCCGCTATCGCGGGCGCCATCTCCGGCGCCAGGCTGGGCCCGGCCGGGTTGCCGGACAGACTGGTGGCGCGGGTCAACGACCGGGGCGATTGGGGGTGGGAAGCCTTGACCGACCTCGCCTGTCGCGCCGCGCGTCTGGTCGGGCGCTGAGCGACGGTTATAGTTGGCGGACGGGACGCGATCGGGAACCAATCTTCGAGGACCACATGCCACACGGGAAGATCTTTCAGGACGTCGCGGAGACGGTCGGGAATACTCCGCTGATTCGGCTCAACCGGCTGGGCGTAGGTCTTCCCGGACGGATCGCGGTCAAGCACGAGGGCTACAACCCGTACGACTCGGTCAAGGACCGGATCGGCGCGGCGATGATCGACGAAGCGGTGGAGAAGGGCAGGCTCAAGCCCGGCATGGTGATCGTAGAGCCCACCAGCGGAAACACCGGCATCGGGCTGGCGTACGTGGCGGCGGCCAGGGGGTATCGGTGCATCTTCGTCATGCCCGACACGATGACCGTCGAACGTCGCCAAGCCCTCCGCGCCCTCGGCATGCGGGTGGTGCTGACCGAAGGTCCCAAGGGCATGAAGGCCGCGATGGCGCGGGCCGAGGAGATTCTCGCGCGGCTGGGGGACCGCGGCTGGATGCCCCGTCAATTCGAGAACCCCGCGAATCCGGCCATCCACTACCGCACCACCGGGCCCGAGATCTGGGCCGATACCGGCGGCCAGGTGGAAGTGTTCGTCGCCGGCGTGGGCACCGGAGGCACCATCACCGGGGCGGGGCGCTACCTGCGGGAGAAGAACCCCGACATCCGGATCGTGGCCGTGGAGCCGGCAGAGAGCCCGGTCCTGTCCGGCGGGGAGCCGTCACCCCACCGGCAGCAGGGCATCGGGGCCGGGTTCATTCCCCCGATTCTCGACACCAAGGTCTACGATGAGGTCATTCGGGTGTCCAACGACGACGCGATCACCACGACCCGCCGGCTGGCCCGCGAGGAGGCTATCTTCGCCGGCATCTCCAGCGGCTCGATCACCTGGGCGGCACTCCAGGTTGCATCCCGGCCGGAGAGCGCGGGCAAGCTGATCGTCTCGATCATCTGCGACTTCGGGGAGCGATATCTCTCGAATGCGGTATATACAGAGCTGCCGGACCAGGATTACGGGGACCTGGAGTCGGCCATCGAGGGATAGGTTCGGGTCGGTGTCATCCCGAGCGGAGCGAGGGATCGGCCGGCTCATGAGAGCGGGCACCGGGGCCATCCCGACTCACTCGCATGCCCGAGCCGATCCCTCGCTCCGCTCGGGATGACGTCCGCACTCACCCACGCGGTTACACGCTCCCCGCCACCCGATTATTTTGCGTCCTGTCCGGCCCCCACCCCAACGATCGAGGCGAAGCACTCGTGACCACGCCCCAGCCGGCCGATAGGGTCGACTCCATTTTCGGCAGTGACGTCTTCTCCCGAAGCGTGATGCGGCAGCGGCTTCCCAAAGAGGTCTACCGCAGCCTCCTCCGCACCATCGACCGCGGCGAGCCGCTGGACCCAGCGGTGGCCGACGTGGTCGCGGCCTCCATGAAGGACTGGGCGGTGGAGAACGGCGCCAGCCACTACACCCACTGGTTCCAGCCCCTCACCGGCCTGACCGCGGAGAAGCACGACTCGCTGGTCGGCCCCGACGGGAACGGTGGCGTCGTCTTCAACTTCTCGGGCTCGGAATTGGTGCAGGGGGAGCCCGATGCCTCGAGCTTCCCCTCCGGTGGTCTCCGCGCCACGTTCGAGGCCCGCGGCTACACCGCCTGGGATGCCACCAGTCCTGCCTTCCTCATGCGGGGCGACAACAACGTCACGCTCTGCATCCCGACGGCGTTCGTCTCCTGGACCGGCGAGGCGCTCGACACCAAGATTCCGCTGCTCCGCTCGGTGGAAGCGCTGTCGCGACAGGCGCTCCGCATCCTCAAGATCTTCGGGACCGACGAAGGCGTGTCCCGGGTCTACACCACGGTGGGCCCGGAGCAGGAGTACTTCCTGGTGGATCGCGAGCTGTACTACAAGCGGCCCGACTTGCTCATCTGCGAACGTACGCTCTTCGGGGCCCGGCCGCCGAAGGGACAACAGCTCGAGGACCACTACTTCGGGACCATCCCGCCTCGGGTGCTGGCGTTCATGGCCGAGTCGGAGCGCGAGCTCTATCGTCTCGGTGTTCCGGTCAAGACCAGGCACAACGAGGTGGCCCCGGCCCAGTACGAGATCGCGCCGCTGTTCGAGCCGAGCCACATCGCGAGCGACCACCAGATGATCATCATGGAGACGCTGAAGCGCGTGGCGCCGCGCTTCGGGCTTCAGGCGCTGCTGCACGAGAAGCCGTTCGCCGGCGTCAACGGATCGGGCAAGCACAATAACTGGTCGATGTCCACCGACACCGGCGTCAACCTGCTCGATCCCCAGGACGAGACGCACACCAACATGCAGTTCCTGGTCTTCCTCGTCGCGACCATCCGGGCGGTGGACCTCCATGCCGACCTGCTGCGCGCCTCGATCGCCTCCGCGGCGAACGACCACCGGCTCGGCGCGAACGAGGCGCCGCCAGCCATCATCTCCGTCTTCCTCGGGAAGATGCTCTCCGACATCCTGGCCCAGGTGGAGAAGGGGCTTCCCAAGCGCACCATCCGGGGCGGCATCCTCGACATGGGGGCCAAGACACTGCCCCAGCTCCCCCGCCACTCGGGCGATCGCAATCGGACCTCGCCCTTCGCCTTCACGGGAAACAAGTTCGAGTTCCGGGCGGTGGGCTCGAGCGCCAGCATCGCATGGCCCAATACGGTGCTCAACACGATCGTGGCGGAATCGCTCGACTACATGGCGGGCGAGCTGGAGAAGGCGGTCGGCACGCGGTCCACTCCGGCGCGATTGCAGGCAGGGGTGATCTCGGTCCTGAAGAAGGTCATCAAGCAGCACCGGCGGGTGGTCTTCGACGGGGACAATTACTCCGAGGAGTGGCACGCGGAGGCCGCCAGGCGCGGGCTGCCCAACCTGCGCGAATCCGTCGAGGCCTTCCAGGTGCTGAAGGCCAGGAAGAACCACGAGCTGTTCAAGAAGTACGGTGTACTGGGCAAGGCGGAGTACGAGTCCCGCATCCACATCGCCATCGAGAAGTACGTCAAACAGCTCGCCATCGAGGCGGAGACCATGATCTCCATGGCGCGCGGCCAGATCCTGCCGGCCGCGCTCGAGCACCAGCGGCGGATCGCGGAGGCGGTGGCCGCGACCAAGGCCGCGGGCCTGGAGGCGGGCGAGACCACCGGCACGCTGCGGGAGTTCATCCAGCTGGTGGATCAGTTCCGGAACCGGACTGCCGAGGTGGAGCGGCTGGCGGCGCACCACGACGCCGATCCGAGCCGGCATGCCGCCCAGATCAGCCGGGAGCTCAAGCCGGCCATGGCGCGGCTGAGGGAAACCGGCGACACGATCCAGTCCCACGTCGCCGCGGATCTCTGGCCCCTTCCGACGTACCGCGACCTGTTGTTCCTGAAGTGACAAGGGTCGCGCAGCGACCCGAGTCACCCTGAACGAAATGAAGGGGACCATCTCATCATGGTCCCCTTCGCTACGCTCAGGGTGACAATCCTCCACTGTGTCCGAGGGGCCGTCCGCCTACCCCGGCCAGCCGACCGGCCGGCTGCGCGTCAGCACGAACAGCTCCGAGGGACACCGGGCCGGCGTCAACACGCCCGCCATGGACTGAAAGGCCATCGTCTCTTCCGGGGTGCTGTCGGGATCGAAGTACACCGCGATGGCTTCGACGAGGCGAGGGCGGTTGCTGCGGACCAGCGCATCCAGCCAGGGCTGAGGATCGGTGAGATGCCGGCACTCCAGCCTGACCCTGACCGCGCCGTCGAGCCAGCAGGGAATCGTCCCCAGCTCGTTCGTCAGCGGCTCGGTCAGGAGAAGGCTCTCCCCCCCGGGGGTGATCGCTCCGAACCGCAATCTGCCACGCTCGTTTCGCCGGTGGATCACCGCCCCCCAGCCGTAGCACGGCCGCTGGTGCTGGTACCAGTCCAGCACGCGCAAGAGCTGTTCTCGTAAGGCGTCGACGACCAGTGGTGATTGCATGGGGTTACCGCCGTCCAGGGTTGCCGATCTCACCTGTAGCAGTAGGGTCGCCCCTTTCACTCAGCAGGATATGGGCCATCGTCCCCAGACTCCCCCATCGGGGGACCTAACCCCCTGGCGCCCGCCCACCAACCCCCTCACATTCCGCGCTCGGAGGCACCAGGGCCCTCCGGTTCCCACTGCAGATCGCCGAGCACATGCCAGATCCAGCCACCTCCGGCTCGAACGTCTTCTACCGGAAGCTGACGCGCCAGTACCCCCGCATCGTCCGCGGAGAGGGCTGTTACCTCTTCGACGACGCGGGTCGCCGCTACCTCGACGGTTGCGGCGGCGCCTTCGTGGCGAACGTGGGACACGGCGTGGCCGAGATCGCCGCCGCGATCGGCCACCAGGCCGGCAGGCTGGGGTACGTAAACGGCACGTCATTCACCCACGATCCGGTCGAAGAGCTGGCCGCGGAGATCGCCCGGCTCTCGGCGGGCGATCTCGAGCTGGTCTATCCATTGGGGAGCGGCTCGGAGGCGGTGGAAGCCGCGCTCAAGCTGGCGCGGCAGTACTGGATCGAGTCGGGTCGCGGCACCAAGGGCAAAGTGCTCACCCTGATGCCCTCCTATCACGGCAACACCCTGCTGGCGCTCTCCGCGTCCGCGCGTCCCCACTATAGCGCGTTCTTCAAGGACTGGATGGTCGAGGTGCTGCGGGTCCCCGCGCCCTATTCCTATCGGTGCGAGTGCCGCGGCAAGCCGCCCTATTGCGCCGCGTGCAGCGGTGTGGCCATCGAGGCGGCGATCCTCGAGGCGGGCCCCGACTCGGTCGCGGCGCTGATCGCGGAGCCGATCGGGGGGTCCTCGACCGGGGCGTCGGTGCCGCCGGCCGGCTACTGGGAACGGGTCCGGGAGGCGTGCCACCGGCACGAGGTCCTGCTGATCGCGGACGAGGTGCTGACCGGTGCCGGCCGGACCGGTACCTGGTCCGCGCTGGAGCCGTACGGCGTGGTCCCTGACATCATGACCCTGGGGAAGGGCATCGCCGGAGGATACGCTCCGCTCTCGGCCGTCGTCACCACGCGGGCGATCGCCGGCGCGCTGGCTCGAGGCACCGGCTCGCTGGCTCACGCGCAGACGTTCTCGCACCATCCGGTGCTCTGCGCGGCGGGCGTGGCGACGCTCCGCTATCTGCATCAGAACCGCCTCATCGAGCGCTGCGCCGACATGGGGCGCGTGCTGCACCGCCGCCTGGGCGAGCTGCTCGATCTGCCGCTGGTGGGCGATGTCCGCGGCCGTGGCCTGCTGGCCGGCATCGAGTTCGTGGCGGATCGGGAGACCCGGGAACCGATGCCACGGTCCGCCGGATTCGCGGAGACCTTCACCCAGGCGGCACTCGACGCGGGGCTGGTGGTCTGGCCCAACGTCGGGCATGCCGATGGGCGCAATGGGGACCTTGTGATGCTGGCCCCGCCTTTCATCGTCACCGAGGATCAGATCGAGGAGATCGCCGCGCTGTTCACCCGGGCGTTGCGCGATGCCACCGAGCGGGTGGGAGTGGCGAGATGACGACCGCGACCAAGATCACCTACACCTCGGCCACCGGCGACCTCGACGACTTTCATCGCCGCTTCGATGAAGCACTCTCCCGCGTCCGGGCTGCCGCGGGTGCCACCTATCCGAACCTGATCGGCGGCGACCCCGTGGCGGGCACGGACGCCCCGCTCGACGACCGCTCTCCGATCGATACCTCCTTCCTGCTCGGCCGCTTCGCCGCCGCGGGCGTGGAGGAAGTGGACCGCGCCGTCCGGCGGGCCAAGGCTGCCCAGCGGGATTGGGCCAGGCGGTCGTGGCGGGAGCGGGTGGGCGTCCTGCGGAGGGCCGCCGAGCTCATACGGCAGCGCAAGTACGATCTCGCCGCCCTGATGTCCCTCGAAGTGGGCAAGAGCCGCCTCGAGGCGATGGGGGATGCGGAGGAGTCCGCCGATCTGATCGACTACTATTGCGATCAGCTGGAAGAGACCGACGGCTTCGTGCGGCCGATGGGCCGGATCACGGCGGTGGAGCAGAACACCGATGTGCTGCGCCCCTACGGCGTCTTCGTGTGTATCGCGCCCTTCAACTTCCCGCTGGCGCTCTCCACCGGCATGTCCTCCGCCGCGCTGATGGCGGGCAACGCGGTGGTGTACAAGCCGTCGGAGGATGCGCCGTGGACCGGACTGCGGCTGGCGGAGATCTACCGCGACGCCGGACTGCCCGTGGGCCTGTTCAGCTTCCTGGCGGGCCGGCGAGAGACGATCGGCGACGCGTTATGGCAGCATCCAGGCGTGGACGGCGTGGTGTTCACCGGCTCCAAGGCGGTGGGCCTGCGGATTCACGCCGGCATCAGTACTCGCTGGATCAAGCCCTGTCTCATGGAGCTCGGCGGGAAGAACGCGGCCATCGTCACGGCGAGCGCCGACCTCGACGCCGCCGCCGAAGGTGTGATGCGCTCCGCGTTCAGTCTCCAGAATCAGAAGTGCAGCGCCACGTCCCGTGTGTACGTGGACCGCAAAGTAGCGGCCCCATTCGTCGATCGCCTGATCGAGAAGACCCGGGCCATCCGGATGGGCGACCCCACCGAGCGGGACGTCTTCTTCGGACCGGTCATCAATCAGCGGGCCGTCGATCGGTTCGAGCGAGCCGTCGCCCAGGCGAGGGGCGAAGGACGCATCATCCTGGGCGGCGAACGGCTTCGCGGCGACCTGTTCGACAGGGGTCATTTCGTGGCCCCGACCATCGCGAGCCTTCCGCTCTCGAGCTCCCTGTTCCGTGAAGAGCTGTTCGTGCCCTTCCTGGCGGTGGGCGAGGTGGACGGGCTGGATCAGGCGATCGCCGAGTCGAATGCTGCGGAATACGGCCTCACCGCCGGCATCTTCTCGTCGGACCCCGCGGAGGTGGCGCGGTTCTTCGACGAGATCGAAGCCGGCGTCTGCTACGCCAACAAGCGATCCGGTGCCACGACCGGCGCCTGGCCCGGTGCCCAGGCGTTCTGCGGATGGAAGGGCTCGGGCTCGACCGGCAAGGGTGGCTGCGGACCGTACTACGTCGCGCAGTTCCTGCGCGAGCAGAGTCGCACGGTGATCGAGACCCGATGACCGGAACCTCAGTGAGGAAGGACCCCGTCGTGCGCGATTATCCCAACATCGTGGTGCCCCCTCCCGGGCCGAAGGCGCGGGCGATCGTCCAGCGGGACGAGGAGTGGACCGCTCCGTGCTACATCAAGGAATACCCGCTCGTCGTGTCGCACGGTCGCGGACCGGTGGTCGAGGATGTGGACGGCAACCGTTTCCTCGACTTCATGGCGGGCATCGCGGTCTGCTCCACCGGCTATTCCCATCCCCGGGTGGTGTCGGCGGTGAAGGACGCCGCCGAGCGGTTCCTGCACATCTGCGGCTCCGACTTCTACTACGAAGGGATGGCCGCACTCTGCGAGCGGCTCGCGCGGATCGCGCCCGGCCCGTCGCGCAAGCGGGTCTTCCTCACCAACTCCGGTACCGAGGCGACGGAAGGGGCGATCAAGCTCGCCCGGTACGCCACCCGGCGCACCGCGATCATCGCCTTCCGGGGAGCCTTCCACGGCCGGAGCACCGGCGCGGTCACGCTCACCTCGAGCAAGGCCCGGCAGCACGCGGGCTTCGGCCCCCTGCTGCCGGACGTGCACCACGTTCCATACGCCTACCGGTATCGCTGCCAGTTCTGCGCCGACCAGGATGAGTGCGACCGCGGCTGCATCGGTACCATCGAGGAATTGTTCGCCCGGCAGGTCGACCCGGGCGACGTGGCGGCCGTTTTCGTGGAGCCGGTGCAGGGAGAAGGCGGGTACATCGTGCCGCCGGCGGGCTGGCTCCGGGATCTCCGCGAGCTCTGCGACCGGCACGGGATCCTGCTGGTGGCGGACGAGGTGCAGTGCGGCGTGGGACGCACGGGAAGAATGTGGGCCTGCGAGCACGACGGCGTCGAGCCCGACATCCTGCTCACCGCAAAGGGGCTGGGCTCGGGCATGCCGATCGGGGCCATCGTGGCGCGGGAATCGATCAGCACCTGGGAGAGCGGATCCCACGGCTCGACCTATGGCGGCAATCCGGTCTGCTGTGCCGCCGCCCTGGCGACGCTCGACCTGGTCGAAAGCGAGCTGATGGCCAACGCCCAGGCCATGGGGGACCGGCTGATGGCCGGCCTCCGACGGCTGGAGGCGAAGCACGCCTGCATCGGCGAGGTGCGGGGTCTGGGGCTCATGATCGGTGTCGAGCTGGTGAAGGACCGGCGTACCCGGGAGCCGGCACCCGAGCTGCTCCGAACCCTCGTGCTGGGCGCCTTCCAGCGAGGCCTGCTGCTGCTGGGCTCGGGGAAGAGCACCCTGAGGCTTGCGCCGCCGCTGGTGGTGGACCAGCAGGACGTCGATACCGCGCTCGGCATCATCGACGGCCTCCTGGGCGAGCTGGATTGAGCGGGAAGTCCAAGGTCGTCACCATGCGTGACGCCGTCGCCACCCTGGTGCGCGACGGCGACACGGTGGTGATCGAAGGGTTCACCCACCTGATCTGCTTCGCTGCGGGACACGAGATCATCCGGCAGCGCCGGCGCGAGCTCACACTTTGCCGCCTGACACCTGACCTCATTTACGATCAGATGATCGCGGCGGGCTGCGCGAGCAAGCTGGTGTTTTCCTGGGCCGGCAATCCCGGCGCCGGCTCCCTGCACGCCTTCCGCCGCGCGGTGGAAAAGAGCGACCCGCCGCTCGAGCTGGAGGAGTACTCCCACTTCGGCATGGTCGCCCGGCTGAGCGCCGGCGCGGCGCGGCTCCCGTTCTGGACTCTCCGCGACTACATGGGAACCGACCTTCCGGCTGCCAACCCGCTGATCCGGACCGTCACCTGCCCCTACACGGGCGAAGTCCTGGCCACCGTCCCCGCGCTCAACCCCGACGTGACGATCGTCCACGCCCAGCGCGCCGACGCCCAGGGGAACGCGCAGATCTGGGGACTTCTCGGCGTCCAGAAGGAGGCCGCGCTCGCGTCCCGGCGCGTGATCGTGGTGGTGGAGGAGCTGGTGGAGGAGTCGGTCATCCGGGCCGATCCCAATCGCACGATCATCCCCGGCCTGGCGGTGGATGCCGTCGTGGTGGAGCCGTGGGGGGCGCACCCCTCGTACGCTCAGGGCTACTACGACCGGGACAATGAGTTCTACGTCGGCTGGGAGCCGATCTCGCGCGACCGCGCGGCGCTGCAGCGCTATCTCGACGAGTACGTCTTCGGGGTGAGGGACCGGGCGGAATACGTGGAGCGATGCGGGGGACTGGAACCCCTGCGCGCCGCGAGCCGTGTGTGTGCGGGGGTGAACTATGGGTACTGAAGCGGGCGAATGCCCCGATCGTTCTCGGTGTCATCCTGAGCGAAGCGAAGGAGCCGGAGCGGCGCCTTGGCTCCTTCGCTTCGCTCAGGATGACACGTTCGGCCCCGCGCGATGACATACTCCCCCGCCGAAATGATGGCCACCGTCGCCGCCCGCGAGCTCCGCGACGGCGAGGTCGTATTCGTCGGCATCGGTCTCCCCAATCTCGCCTGCAATCTCGCCCGCGCGACGCACGCGCCGAACCTGGTGCTCATCTACGAGTCGGGGGCCGTCGGCGCCGAGCCGGAGCGGCTGCCGGTGTCCATCGGCGACCCGTCGCTGGTGACCGGCTCGCTCATGGTGTGCGGCATGGCCGACGTGTTCCAGTTTCTGCTGCAGAACGGCCGCATCGAGGTGGGGTTCCTGGGTGGGGCGCAGATCGACCGGTACGGCGGAATCGTCCATGTCTCGCGTCGTCCATCCGGAGTTTGAGCACGGAAGGCGGTTCCAGCCGCCGCGCCCGAATATTCTGCTGCGGACCATCTCGCGCTATCAGCTCGTCGAGCTGTTCGTCATCATCGGCGCCATCTTTCTGCTGTGGGGCGGTTTCTCGATCGCGCGGCTGCCAAGCGTCATGAATGCGGCGCAGCCGCTCGCCTGGCTCGAACTCGTTCCGCATCGAGATCATCGACGGCGATTCGATCCGCAGCGGTGGGGAGGTTTATCGCCTGGTCGGCTTCAACACGCCGGAATCGGGCTCCAACGCCAAATGTCAGCGCGAGCGGGCTTTGTCGCAAGCGGCCACGCAGCGGCTCAGCCAGATCCTGGCCGGCGGCGGGATCGACCTCCGCCGCGTCGCTTGCGCCTGCCCGAGCGGCACGGAGGGAACGGGTCAGTGCAACTACGGCCGGTTCTGCGGGACGCTCAGCGTGCGCGGGCAAAGTGTCGGCGCGATATTGATCGCCGAGGGCCTGGCCGAGCCGTATGTTTGCGGCGAGATCTCGTGCCCACCGCGCAAGGATTGGTGCCGCTCCTGACCGGTGCGGCGCGCAGTCCCGAGATGGCGCTTTTCCAATGCGCCCGCAAGCTGTTAGGCTGCAATGAGCGATGGCCTCGATCCTCGATAAATGCGCGGGCGCCCCGCGCAAGGATTTCGCTCCCGGGACTGTCCTCCTCTCCGAGGGCGAGACGTCGGGGCGGCTTTACATCCTTGCCGAAGGCAGCGTCGAGGTGCTGCGCGGAGATACGCAAGTCGCCGTCATCGGCGAGGCGGGCTCGGTGTTCGGCGAGATGTCGGTGCTGCTCAACCGGCCGCACACGGCAACGGTGAGAGCCATGTCTCCGGTCGTCGTCTTCGTGTTCGACGACGCCGAGAGCTTTCTCAAGTCAAATCCCGAGATCGCATTCATGCTGGGCCGGCTGCTCGCCGAGCGCCTCAATGCCGCGACGACCTATCTGGTCGATTTGAAGCGGCAGTTCGAGGGGCACGGAAATCATCTCGGTATGGTCGGCGAGGTGCTCGAGAGCCTGATTCACCAGCAGCACGAGGACTTCACGCCGGGCCCGGAGCGGGAGGCCGATCCACGGCTTTGAGCCAGTCGGGCAGCGCTTGCAGCTTCGGCACCGGACGCTCGAGCGGAGCATCTAGCCGCACGAACTGATTGCCAGCGGAAGAGAACCACAGCGCCTCGTCGGCCTCGGTGTCGATGATGATATGCGCGGGCGGTGCGCCGAATTGCTGCCCGGTGTTGAATACCCAGGTCGTCCCGATGCGATCGACCCAGGAGCCATCCTCGACGAAAGGCGACTGATGCACATGGCCCGATAGGACCATGTCGGGCTGGTATTGATTGATCCACTCCAGGAGCTCGACGTCGCCGAAATATCTGTCGCCGCCCCAGCTGGTGGGCGACTTGGCCGGCGGCGCGTGATGGATCCAGATCCACCGCTTCTCGCGCTTGCTCGCCGCTGCGGCCGCGAGCTGCTCGCCGATACCGGCCTTGACGATGGCGCCGTCCCACCATGGGCAGGCCGTGATCAGCGTGTCGCCGAGGCGCGCGGACTCCCCATCGGCCAGCACTCCCTCATGCTGTGATCCCGACAGCCATTTGGCGATCTTCTCGCCTTGCTCGTTCTTCGCGTCGAGATCGTGGTTGCCGGAGCAGATTATGAGCTTGGTCTTCGCGCGCAGGCGGCTGAAATATTTCCGCACCACGATGGTCTGGGCGCGGCCGTCGACCAGCGAGGCCAGGTCGAGATGATCGCCGGCCATCACCACCACGTCGAAATCCGAAGCAATATCGAGGACCCAGTCGAACTGCGGCAGCGAATAATGCAGATCGGCTACCAGGAGGAGGCGCATTGGGACCACTGCCGCCAGTCGGTGAAGGCAGAACGAGAAGGCAATTCTCCACGCCCCAAGCAGGATGACGGCATCCGCGCTGTGAGAAATGCCACATCGCCGCGGCACGTGGCGGCGTAGCTTGGAGAGGCTGTGCCGGGTTGACGCCAATTGCCCGGCACCTGGCTCCCCCCCGAAGAATTGGCCTGATCGAACGAGGTATAAGTGGGACCGGTCAAGATCGCCCTATTGGGCGCAGGCGAAATGCACTTGCCGCCGCCCGAACGCGCGGAAGCAAGATGTAATTCTGCCAATTCCATCACCATGACCCTTTATTGCGCATCGGACGAACGCGGAGAAGACAAGAAAGCAGTCTCTGCGGAACTCTCTCCCGCCATGGCGCGAGACCTTGCAATTCGTCTGTGGCTGGCCGCCGATGCATCCGACAGCGAGGTGACGTGAGGGAGGCCGAACCATGACATTCGCGTCATGTCAGGTTCGGTAAACCGGCATCTTTGATGATTTGGCGGTGGAGGCAGTCATCAGCGAACCTGTCTCCGGCGTCTCCATTCCCTGTTCCGCGGGAAAGTGCAGCGAGTTCCGCTAACTTTGACCTAGAAATTGAGTGTCGCGGCCGCCTGCCGGCCCGGAATTCAATGGCTTATCAGCACAATTCCCTACACGGCGAAACAGGGAAGATGTCGGGATAAACAGGGATCGAAGGTTCCCAGGGACGGATGTCCGCTTCTTGTATGGTTTCGGACTAATACAAGGCCGCAACGTGATCCGCTTGGTGCCTGAAGCGGACCTATTAGTTGAGCGGTACCGCCGCAAATTTCTAAGCAGCTAAAGGCCCTCTCATCAGCATCGCGCAGCGTCCCGCTCGCAATTCTTCGCCTTGATCCAGGCAATGATTTTCCAGACGTCATCCTCGCTCGTGATGATTTCACCATAGGGGGGCATCGGCCCAACAACATTCTCGGAGCCTTTGCGCACAAAGCCTTGCTTCTGGAAGGCGTTTCCTGGGCTGAGGCTTCCGGTGCCGAGCGTGATCAGGCGGAACAGGGTGTCATCATCGCTCCCGTAGATCCAAACCTCATTGGTGAGAGGTGCCGCCATTCCTCCGCCACCTCCACCACCGTGACACCCCCCGCAGTCGTAGGCTTGAAATAGTTTGCGGCCCTCCTCAGCAACGGTAGGGAAGTCTTTGTAAGGGCTTAGCAGTTGACCTCTCGGCGTGCTCGTCACGCGTTGCACGGACGTCTTGGTGTGCGCGGTCGCGGCATCACAGCCAATAAGAGCGGCTACAATCGCAACCATCATAATCCTAATAAGAGCTTTGGTCATCACTACCCCATGCGTGGTGCTTAAGTCTCAAAGTACCCCTCAGGCCGCGGACCTGAGGGGCTTTCGAAGTAGCGTTCAGTCCAATGGCCCCGATTGATCACGGGCTTATTCGGCAGCCCCGGCTGTATACATTTTGCCAGTGTCGACGATCGCCAGCGTGTCGGCCGCGCTGCCGCACTGGAGGCCGAGTGTTCTATTCTGGGCGGTGTCGATGTGAACCACCTGGCGAGGATCGAGGGTGACCCGGAACCCGGCGGCCGAATCACCACTTTCGTCATCGCGATCCCACATCACGACATGCATGCTGCATTGGCTGCCGTCCGCCTCGTAAAAAGCGAGGACACCTTTACGGCCAACCGTCGTGATGATGGGGTCATTTGGGCCGACCGGCCCAAGGGCCTCTGTAAGATCGTTGGCACCCGCAGGGAGACCATACCCGCCAAGAACGACGAGGGTGCCCACTGCAGCGAACCCTAATTTCTTGCTGAGAGCGAACATGTTGAATCTCCTTTTAACTGTGGGCTCAGATGCATTCTGAGCTTGAGGGAGATTCTGGATCATTACTCCGAGATACGCTGTGGCTATTGCCACAAGCCTTCATTTTTTTCTCGCCACGCTCCGCTTGCACGAGAGTCGCATGGGAAAACGAAATTGTCGTGCCCTAACCTTCTCAAGCCGCTCGCCGCTCACTCACGGCGTTGAAATAAGCGTGCCTTGCGTGGGGATTATGCCGTATCTTGAGTTGTGTAGCCCGGACAGCGGCAATGGCTGGGTCCCAAATCAAGCAACCTCAATATTCGCTTGAGAGCGTCGCGATCTTCAGAGGTGTGTCATCGTCCACTCTGGAGCGAATTAAGCGACGCTGCAGTTGCCGCAGCTACGAGCCTCACGAGTTGATCGTTGGCCATTTGGATGCCTCGGATGAGGTGTTCTTCCTGCTCACGGGCAGCGCACGAGTTGCCGTCCGCTCCACCGAGGGAAAGGCTGTAAACTTTCGCGAGTTGAGTTCCGGCGGCATATTCGGCGAATATGCCGCTATCGATGGGCGCCCCCGATCGGCCAACGTCGAAGCCAGAACGAGTTGCCTCGTCGCCTCAATGCCAGCGGGCGCCTTCCGCGAGCTTTTAGGGGCAGAGCCGGAGATAGCGAAAGCGCTGCTGGAACATTTCGTAAGAGAAATCCGGGAACTTACGACACGCGTATTCGAGTTCAGCACGCTCGCTGTACGGTATCGCATCCAAGCTGAGGTCTTACGGCTTGCGCAATTGTCAGCGTGCAAAGGCACGGTCCATCGCATTGTTCCGGCGCCCACGCACGCGGAAATCGCGAGCCGCACGAGCACTCACCGTGAAGCCGTCACCCGTGAACTCAATCGCCTTGCCAAAATGGGTATCCTTGAACAGCGAAGCAGAGAGTTATGGATCACAGATGTCGATCGATTGGCTGCGCTTGTGCAGGATGCCGCCGGCGACTAGAGCCCGATTAGGTCATGCTCAGCGCAAAGGTTCCGGACTAACTCGTCGCATCGATAGGTTTATTGGTTTCAAGCATCACAGGTCGCGGACTGGGTTCGATTCGGCATGTCTTCGATGGGTCAAAAGCTGACCTAAGCGAGGCGCGCGGAAATCCGCTAGTGGCAACTATAGACGTAGTGGCAGTTTCCCTCATCGGGAGCTTTATCTCTCTCGTCTTTGGACCACCCACTCTGTAGAGTGTTTCGGTCTTCTGCGTTTGGCTTGGCTTCCTGAGGCTGCCCTGCCATGGAACGTCGGCTTTCTGCAATTCTTGCTGCGGATGTAAAGGGTTATAGCCACCTTACAGAGCTTAACGAAGAATCCTCCACGGCTACTCTACGCGTGTACCGTGCTGTGTTGGAGGAGTCTATCTCCGCCCATCGTGGTCACTGCCTCAGATGGGCAGGGGACGGCGTCGTCGCAGAGTTTCCCAGCATTGTTGAGGCCATTCGCTGCGGTGTCGAGATACAGAACGAGATTGCGGAACGCAACGCCTCGGTGCCCGAGAAAGAACGGATGCATTTCCGCATCGGTGTCAACCTCGGGGATGTCATCGCCGAAGAGAATGATCTTTACGGCACCGGTGTAAATGTTGCTGTTCGCCTCGAAGAGCTCGCCGAGCCTGGTGGCATATGCGTCTCGCAAACTGTGTACGATCAGGTTCGGAAGATCGTCGAACTTCCATTTCAGGACATCGGCGAGCGCCGACTTAAAAACATTTCCGACCCGGTACACGTTTATCGCATCGCTCCGGAGCCCCTATCCTGGTCGCGCAGGTTCTTCTCGCGCGCCAATGTCCGGAGGGGTCTCGGCGTCGCAGCCGGTTCCTTTGTTTTGTTTCTCGCGGTAGTAGCGGGATCGTTTTATCTGCGTCAGCCGGCTGCGCTTTGGGACGCCGTGCTGCGCGATTCAGCCAAACTCCCAGAACACCCGGCGATCGCCATTTTACCATTCGACGACATGAGTCCCACGCGCGACCAGCAATATCTTGCCGATGGAATTACAGAGGATTTGATCACGGGCTTGGCCAAGATTCCCGAGCTTCTGGTCATGGCACGCACTGCAAGCTTTGCCTACAAGGACAAGCCTACGGACAGCCGGCAGGTGAGAAAGGATCTAGGTGTTCACTACATTGTCGATGGAAGCATACAACGTTCGGATCATGACCTGCGCGTAACGGCGCAGTTGATCGATTCAAGCACGGGGCGGGAACTCTGGGCCGACAGCTATGACCGGAAGATAGAAAGCATCTTCGCAATTCGCGACGACATCACGCGCTCCATTGCCGGGACGCTCGGTGGTTTGAGCGGCAAACTCGCAAAAGCTGAGGTCGCACGCCTGTCCGGGAAAGACCCGAACAGCTTCACTGCCTACGACTACCTGATGAAAGGTTGGTACGAGTGGCACAAATTCACCCCCGAGAGCAATGCGGCCTCGCGTGATCTTTTCGAGCAGGCCAGGAAAGCCGACCCGGACTACGCCCGCGCCTATGTCGGTCTCTGCTGGGCCTATGCCAATGACTTCGACTACGAGTGGACAAGCGATTACGTCAAAACTCTCAAGCTTACGCTCGACATGGCTCGCGAGGCGGTGCGGCTCGATCCCAACGATTATCAAGCTCACTGGGGGCTAGCATGGGCCTATCTGTATCACCGGCAACACGACAAGGCGGTGGCCGAATATGCGCGCGCGCGAAAACTTAATCCCAACGACGCAGAGCTAATCGCGGAAATGGCGAATTTCCTCATATTCATGGGCGAGCCCAAACGCGCAATCGAGCACGCGAAGGAGGGAATTCGGCTCAATCCGTTTCACGAGAACTGGTATGATGAATACTTGGGATGGGCCTATGCAGAGGCTGGCATGCCAAAGGAGGCGATAGAGGTTTTTCAGAAGGCCATCGACCTTCAAAATCCGGCTGACGACCAGCTCTGGTATTTTCCAACGATTGCGGCCGCCTACGCAGACCCTGCAGTTGGGCGACCGGACGACGCGCGCAAGATCGTCAAAACCCTCCTGTCACGTAAGCCGAAATACTCGACTTTCGAATCCGTTTCCCGGGCATTTCCATACAAGACAAAGGAGCTCGCCGACAGGTACGTGAACGCGGCGCGCAGTGTTGGACTGCCAGAGTGACACAACGAGCTATTGGGACAAACGCTCTGGGGGATTTCAAATGTGGAAATTGGGCCGGCCGGAATGATGAGGTCGTGGGGATTAGGGGCGGCGCTTGTGTGGGTGACCGCAGTGCCGGCCTACGCAGGAAGCGACATCACGCTGAGCGGCAACGCGGCTTTCTTGACGCAATACGTCGACCGCGGCATCACGAACTCAGCGGAACGACCCGCCGTGCAGGCCGAGCTCAATCTAACCTACAAGGAGATTTACTACGCGGGCATTTGGGGGTCCAACGTGGACTTTGGTGCCGGCCCGAATGGACAGGATCTGGCCAGCATCGAACTCGACTACTACCTCGGCATCGCCCCGACCCTGGGTAAATGGAGCTTCGATATTGCCGCCTATTACGTCGCCTATCCGGGCGCCTTCGATCCCGATGGCGAGTTCAACTATGTCGAGATTTGGACCGGCGTCAGCCGCAGCTTCTTCAGCGACAAGCTGGAACTTACAATCTACAACTACTGGTCCCCTGAATATTTCGGCGAGACCGGCGACAATGATGTGCTCGAACTCACTTCTGAATGGACCTTCAACAAGGTCGGCTATTTCACACCGAAACTCGGCGGCAAAATTGGCCATCAATGGGGCGATCAGAGCGAGGGCGGCTACGACTATACCTATTGGAGTGTGGCCCTGACGCTCGGCTTCAATGAGAAACCGGCGCTTGAGCTCGAGATTCGCTACTGGGATAGCTTCGATTTCAACGGCTTCACCTGTCCGCCCTCAGGCGTGGACGCATGTAACAATCTAGTTGTGGGTTCTCTCAAAGCGACATTCTGATTCGTGACTGATAAAAATGACGCGGACGCCAGTTGGGGAGGTTGGCGCCCCTCCCCTTACGACAGTTGCGGGATTGGTGAGCACGGGTGTCCTTGGAGCGTACCGCTTTCAGCCGACCATAAACATATGCGAGATGTCGGCGTCCGGCGCTCCCATCCTGGCGCTGAAGAGTTGATTGTCCGATTCACGAAGCCGTCGGCTCACTTCCCGGCCCATATTCATCTGGATCAGTGCGAATTGCTTGAGATCCAGCGCGTAGACTTGGTAGAGGTCGGCAGCTGAAAGACAGATTGCAGTGCAATCCTCGACTGCGCGGACCGATGCGCTGCGCGGACAAAGGTCCATCACCGCCATCTCACCAAAGCAGTCGCCTTCCTTTAGGGTTCGGAGGAGGTAGTCCGCACCATGCCAGGATTTCAGCACCGCAGCTTTGCCCGCTTCGAGGACGAACATCGAATCGGCCCGGTCGCGTTCGCGGAAAAAGAACTCGTTTGTCGGGACGGACACGACCGGGCACAAGCCGAGCAGGAATTGGAGGACGTCAGCCCGGATTCCACCGAAAACGGGCATGCTCTGCAGGAGTTCGATCCGCGTATCGTGCATGGCGACACTTTCCCGAGTTGAAATGACTATGGTCTGAGGTGGTCAGTCTGCAGGGTGAGGCGGCGGATGGACAGCGGCAGTTGCAATTCGCAGTTCGCTCCCATGTCCGCCTTGGTCAGAAGCGGACACTGCGAGCGTCTCGTCGATCAGCTCGTTTGGTTACCCCGGAGAACCTTCGGTTCATTCTTATGACGCCGACTATCTGAGTATGCCGTCCGTCGCGACGGGAAGCGGACTACACGATCTTGATCCTGGTCCACCGCGGCGCATTCAGCCCCGCACTCGCTGCGGCGCTTTTTCCTTGGGCGTCCGAGTTGGCGAGTTGTCACGGGGAATTGTCTCTATCCTGCGCCGCTTCACGTGTAGACCGATCAAAACGCTCCAGTTGAGCGATGATATTTGTCGCAAGCTCGACGTAGTGACGACGAACCAAGGCAAGTCGACCACGAAGCTCGTTATTGATGGCGTTTAAGGCGACTAAATCCTGCTGTTGAGCGTTCGCGCGATTGCGAAAGCTGTCGCGATCAGCGATGAGGCGGTGGATCGCATTCGCCCCGGCAAAAGCCACACGCTCCACAGTGTCATTGGTGTCGCCCTCACAGACTTCACCCTTGGGTTTCGGCGTCGGGAGTTTCGAAAGGCCTTCGATCATCAATGAGGCTCCTTTCGATGAACTGGGGCGGCCCTATTGTCTTTGCCTTTGTCGGCTGGACGCGGACCGCCTTGACCCTCCAATTGAGCGGCGAGCATTAGCCAGACTATGGCGAGATCGGCAGATCTTTGACGAGCAGCAGAGGACGTGCGATTGGCCGCGCGACTTGCGCACATTAGGGCACGCTGTCGGCACTCTTGGGGATCGTCTGCCATGCAGCAGCTCCCAGAGTTGGAGGACGGGGGAGGACTTGAACCTCCATCAATCCGGCCATGCACGGTCGGCGCCTCGCCTTTCGGCCACCCGTCCCTTGCTACAGCAACTCTAGGCCGCAGCGTTACACGTTGAAGCAAAATGACGAGCTATCGTTAAGGCTGCTGGATTTCCGCCATTGCTTAAGCGTTGCGGGACTAAGACACATGACTGTTCAGCGTTGCGGCCTGTACCGATCCCCACACGAAACCCAGCCCCCTTGGACCGAAAAGCAAATCTGCGGCTTAGGAGAATGTTTATTACTGCGGGGAAATGCTTGAGCATGAAGACGTCGATACAGCTGATTGAGAAAATAATCCGCGCCAAGACGGCTTTGCACCTCACGCTCATCGCAATGCGAAATGACGGCAAGGTCGATGTCGGCGGTGGCAGCGTGGATCACTTGCTCGCAGAGGTGGATGCTGGCCTTTCCAAATACGAGCGGATGCTCGTTCTTTTCAAGAACGAGGCCGCTGCTGCAATCATGGAAGTTGACGCTTCTGGCCCCTCAGTAGTCGGCTTTGAGTAGTAGCGGATTAGCATGCCGACTTTTTGCGCCGATCGACCTCCGCCTCACTCACCTCGCCAGCGTCAATGAGTGCTCGCGCATGTCTTGCTTAGGCTGAGATCGTTGAGGGAGTTAGCCGTTGTTCCACTGAAGCACCCTGCCAGCAGCGCAAGCGTCACCGACCCAATAGCCGCCCGCTTCCTCGCGACCAACGAGGCAACCGCCATCCCGTGGTCGGTCGAGAACGGGCCTTTTGCCCTCACCCCTGCCAACGGAGCCAATCATCGACTTCCTTCCGGATGTGATCGGCATCAAAGCCGTAGCGCTTATGGATGCTGTCCTCGAGTCGATTGCGCTGACCATCAATCGCATCAGATCCTCGTCTGAAAGCCTGGCCCACTTTTGCCTAACCGTCTCGCGGGCCTGTTTCCAGTTCCGTTCGATTCTAACCCAGTCCATCTCAACCTCCTGGGATGCAACAGGAGGCCTCCTCACAAGGCGAGTTTGCACTTCAACTCGTGGCGACGATTGGTCAAAACGAGGGCTTTGTCGCGCACCTAAAGGGCGGACACCTGAGGAAACGCCACGCTGCCGGAATGCAAATGATGACCGCAGACAACGCGTTCGACGATCTTTTCTGATCGGTGGGTGTCCAATGGTATGAAAATGCCTCCGCCCGCCGACTTTGGTTTCGCAGATCTAACTCTGGTTTCCTTGGTCGCTCAGGCGCTGCAACGCAGTGCCGAGTTCGCCGTGTAAGTCGCTGAGCATTTGCTTCGCGGATTCGAGCTCGCAGCCGTTGAGCACCATGACAGCTATCTTTACGCTTCCTTGAGCTCGCGACAGCGCATTCCGTGCGTCATCGCGACCACTCCCTGTCAATTGCATCAACATATCTTCGCTGCGCTTTTGGAGTTTTTCATTCGCAGCTCGGACATCGACCATCAGGCCTCGATACACCTTTCCAAGGAAAATCATTAGCGAAGTGGATAGCGTGTTCAAAGCTACCTTCTGTGCGGTACCGGCCTTAAGTCGGGTTGAACCAGCAATCGGTTCAGAGCCAGTATCGAGGAAGATTGGGTGATCCGCTTCCTGAAGGATGGGAGAACCCCGGTTGTTCGCAATTCCCAATGTCAGAGCGCCTCGGAGTTTCGCCTCTCTAAGGCACGCCAGGGTAAAGCGTGTCGTGCCACTAGCCGCAACTGCAATAAGAACATCCTGAGAGTTAACGGCTTGCTGACCGATGAGTTGCGATCCCTGCTCGGCATCGTCCTCCGCACCTTCAACGGACCCTAACAGAGCACTTTCACCTCCCGCAACAAGCAGCACCAAGCGCTCTCCGGGCCAGCCGAATGTGGGAGCGAGTTCCGCCCCATCCTGCACAGCCAAACGTCCGGACGTACCGGCACCTACATAGATCAGTCTCCCGCGATCTTGGAGCCGATTCCCCATTGCTACTACTGCCGCGGCAATTTCTTTACGAACGGCCTGAACTGCCGCCACAGCGGCAAACTGGCTTTCAATGATGGATTCGGCAATGTCCTCGGTCTCCCAAAGATCAATGCTCGAGTATCGGGGACTGGAACGCTCAGTGCTCATAGCGAAACTGCCCGGGACCGGAGGCGTATGTTACATCAAAATCCGATAAAATGGGCTCAGGCCCAGCAAATCCGAGCGTGCAACGGTGCAGTCGGACACACTCCTTTGATTGGCCAAGCAGGAATTCCAGTGAGCAGTGATGAACTGTTGATGGCAGCTGAGCTGCAGGAATCGCCGGAGGTGCTATCCCGCCAGTCGGACCTGCTCAGTCGCCCCGTAAGCGAGCTTTGTAGATCACTCAAAAAGCTCCAACCGCGCGTCGTAGTGACTTGCGGACGTGGCAGCTCTGCATATGCCGCCACCTTTGGCAAACATCTAATTGAACGATACTTGGGGCTGCCGGTTGCCGCGGCTGCCCCCAGCATTACAACCGTCTACGGACGACACTTGCGCCTCGAAAACCAACTCTTCCTCGCCATCTCCCAATCAGGCCGCAGTGATGATCTAATTGAGACTGCAGCATCCGCGAGAGCGGCAGGCGCGCTGACGGCGGCAATCGTAAACGATGTGAATAGTCCGCTGGCTGCAACTAGTGACATAGTCCTCCCAATGGCCGCCGGGCCTGAGTTGGGCGTCGCTGCGACGAAAACCTTCATTGCCTCTCTTGCAGCTCTGCTTAAGTTGGTAGCGGGTTGGGCCAATGAGGCGCCCCTGGACGCAGCGCTTAATCGCTTACCGAAGCGCTTAGCGGAGGCAACTCACCTTGATTGGTCGCGCGCCGTTGTACCAATCTCCTCAGTGGAAAGTCTGGTTGCGTTGGGCCGAGGGCCTACTCTCGCCATCGCGCAGGAAGCGGCCTTGAAACTCAAAGAGGTCTGCAACCTTCACGCAGAAGCCTATAGCGGTGCC
The DNA here is from genome assembly GCA_963826065.1 of uncultured Gemmatimonadales bacterium. Classification (GTDB taxonomy): domain Bacteria; phylum Gemmatimonadota; class Gemmatimonadetes; order Gemmatimonadales; family GWC2-71-9; genus CAVVWJ01. The sequence goes on along the minus strand of CAWGVP010000002.1, from coordinate 49,997 downwards.
GAATTTCAGCATGGACCCATTGCGCTGGTATCGCGCGACTACCCCATTTTGATTTTCAGCCCCATCGACAAGAGCGCGGAGTCTTTGACAGCACTTACAACCGAACTTTGCCGCAAGGGAGCAGCTGTCTTTACAACAGGTCATGAACAACTTTCTGGGTGCGTCCGGCTGCCGGTGCTTAAGCGTGACCATCCGGAAACCGACGCCGTTTGCTTGATTCAAAGCTTCTACGGGTTAGCTATTCACTTGGCGACGCATCGAGGCATCAATGCCGACCAGCCCAGGAACTTACAGAAAGTCACTCGGACCAGATGACCCCATCGGAGCTGCACGCCGTCGCTGCCGACCACGTATTTGACGGATCCACAAAGCAGCAAAACGCGGCTGTCGTTTTTGAAGGGCCGCTAATCAAATGCGTGCTGCCGCAATCGGAGCTTTGCGCAGAGGTCCCTACGCGGCATCTCCCCGCCGGTAGTTGGCTGGCTCCGGGCTTTATTGATCTTCAGGTGAACGGAGGAGGAGATGTGCTCTTTAACAATCTTCCGACACCCGAAGCTATCGCCACTATCGCCGGCGCGCATCGACGTTTCGGGACGACGGCTCTTCTGCCGACCTTCATAACGGATACCCGGAAAAATATGCGAACCGCGATTGCGGCCGTACAGGAAGCCAAGGAGAAAAATCCGAGTGTGCTTGGAATTCACCTCGAAGGCCCTTTCTTGGCGCCGGATAAGGCGGGCGTGCATGATCCAGAACTGATACGGGCGCCGGACGAAGCGGATCTTGAAATGCTGTGCGCTGAATGGACCGGCGAGATGCTCGTCACTCTGGCTCCCGAGCGCGTTCCATCAGGCTTTGTTGCAAAGCTAACCAAAGCTGATCGCCGCGTTTCATTGGGTCATTCGATGGCCAGCTATGATCGGACGCGTTCGGCAATGGATGAGGGCCTTGCGGGCTTCACGCATTTGTTCAACGCGATGCGGCCACTTCAAAGCAGAGAGCCCGGGCCCATTGCAGCGGCTCTGGAATCCCCCGCTGCTTGGTATGGACTAATCGTTGACGGTTGGCACGTTAGCCCCGCCATGCTTCGGCTGGCCTTGCGAGGATGCGGGCACCCCATGTTGGTGACGGATGCTATGGCTACGGTGGGGGGCAACCAATCAACTTTCCACTTATACGGCAGCGAGATCAAAGTGGTCGATGGACGTTGTCTTCGGTCTGACGGCACGCTTGCCGGTGCGGCGCTTGATATGGCGACCGCCGTTCGCAATTGCATGAGCCTCCTCCACGTCCCCCTGACCGATGCACTGCGCTTCGCTTCACGAAATCCAGCCGAATTTATTGGGGTCGGACATTTTCTTGGCCGGCTCGCCCCAGGCTATCGCGCTGATATGGTGGCCATCGATCCGGGTCCCGTTGCCGTTCTGGCTACATGGGTGGCGGGTAAAGAAGAGCTAGTGGCGAAGCTTAACTGGTAATTTCGCACTTGGCCTATTAAACACCCGAAGCTAAATAGTTCCTCCCTGACTTGTTCTCGCCATCTTACCTCGCTCTTGTGACTGCATTAACGCCTGATCGCATAAGCTACCCCCCGATTAATGCAGAAGCATCTTCTTATAGGCATCGATGGCGGCGCCACGCGCTGCCTAGCCCGCATTCGCGATATGGATGGGAATTTGCTTGGGGAAGGCGATGGCGGCCCAGCCAATATTCATTCAGATTTCTCCATCGCCAAAGAATCCATTCGCGCGGCGACGAGGTCAGCTTTGGCGGCTGCTGGCCTCAACGAAAGCAGCTTAAAGCGCACTCACGCGGGACTTGGCCTTGCGGGGGCAGGCGTAAAGACTGCTTCTAATCGCCTGCTTGTTGAACTGACGAGCTTTGCGTCAATCGAGCTGGAAACCGACGCCTACGTCGCTTGGCTTGGGGCGCATCAGGGCGATGATGGGGGGATTGCCATACTGGGCACGGGCTCTTGCGGTCTTGCGATCGTCAAAGGCCGGCGTGTCTCCGTCGCCGGATGGGGTCCAGACGTGTCCGATGAAGCGGGTGGGCAAAGAATGGGGCGCGAGGCGCTGCGCCGCACGCTGTGGGCATATGATGGTCGAGCCGAGAGATCGGGGCTCACCGCCGCCATTTTGACCCGGTTCAATGCGGATCCCACGCAGATTGTTACTTTTGCTGCGAAGGCCAGTTCAGCTGATTACGCGAGATTTGCGCCTCTCATTTTCAAGTATGCCGCAGAGCAGGACCCCCTCGCGGTCGCGCTTGTGAACGAGGCGGCTAACGCCGCTGCAAGCATTATTGATGCGCTTCGAGCGGCGGGCGCGCCGACCGTTAGCCTCATTGGCGGGCTTGCGGACCCACTGTCCACTTGGCTGCCGCGCCGTCTATGCGAATTCATAACTCGGCCACAAAGCGATCCAGCTGATGGAGCGATTCTGATGGCTCGACAGGCCCTCCTCAAACCTCACTCGATAACCCTGCGGGCTGGCTAACCTGCAACCCGCTCGATCTGGGCGCCGCATTGGCTGAGTTTGTCCTCGATGCGCTCGAAGCCGCGGTCGAGATGATACACCCGGCCGATCATCGTTTCGCCTTGCGCGGCAAGGCCGGCGATGATCAGCGACACCGAGGCGCGAAGATCGGTCGCCATGACCTGTGCCCCGCGCAAGCCGGCCACGCCGGTGACGAGCGCGGTATCGCCCTTGAGATCGATGCGGGCGCCGAGCCGCGCCAGCTCCTGCACATGCATGAAGCGGTTCTCGAAGATGGTCTCGCGCACCTCCGAGGTGCCGTTGGCCATGCACATCAGCGCGATGAGCTGGGCTTGGAGGTCGGTGGGGAAGCCCGGGAAGGGCTGCGTCTCCACGGAAACCGGGTGCAAGCCCCCGCCGTTGCGCGACACCCTGATGCCGGTCGGCCGCTCCTCGATTTCGACCCCGGTCGAGCGGAGCGTTTGCAGCGCCTCCTGCAGCAGATCGGGGCGCGCCCCGTCCAGCAGCACGTCGCCGCCGGTAATGGCCGCCGCCATGGCATAGGTCCCGGTCTCGATGCGATCCGGCAATACGGTATGCTCGGCGCCGTAGAGAGTTTCGCGTCCCTGGATCCACAAAGTCGGGCTGCCGAGCCCCTCGATCCGGGCGCCCATTTTGATCAGGCAATTGGCGACATCGACACATTCGGGCTCCCGCGCGGCATTCTCGATCAGGCTCTCGCCGCGGGCGAGCACCGCCGCCATCAGCGCGTTATGCGTGGCGCCGACCGAGACCTTGGAGAGCGTCACCTTGTTGCCGGTGAGGCCGCGCGGCGCGCGCGCGATGACATAGCCGCCCTCGAGCTCGATCTCGGCCCCGAGCGCCTGGAGCGTTTGCAGATGCAGATCGACGGGACGCGTGCCGATGGCGCAGCCGCCGGGCAGCGAAACCTTGGCCCGGCCGCACCGCGCGACCAGCGGCGCGAGCACCCAGAAGCTCGCCCGCATGCGCGCCACCATCTCGTAAGGCGCCGTGGTGTCGACGATCTCGGGCGCCGTGAGCCTGAACGTCTGGCCGTCGCTCGTGCGCTGGCCGGCCCTCTTGCCGGCGATGGTCACGTCGACGCCGTGATTGCCCAGAATGCGGGCAAGCAGATTGACGTCGGCGAGCCGCGGAACATTGTTCAGCGTCAGCGTCTCGCGGGTGAGAAGGCTGGCAATCATCAAAGGCAGTGCAGCGTTCTTGGCGCCACTGATGGGTATGGTGCCGGTCAAACGCTGGCCGCCGACAATGCGGATACGGTCCATGGCTTTCCTTGACCCCGATCTGCCGTAAACACAAACTGCGGCAAAGGCCTAGGCCTGCGTACTGAGGCGTAAACTCAAGCAGCAATTTGTGGCGGCAATCCAGACGCTACCATAACCGGGCTCATCGGCGCCCGCTTGCAGATGAAAATCGCGACCCTCAACATCAACAACATCAACAAACGCCTTGCCAATCTCCTTGACTGGCTACGCACCGCAAAGCCTGACGTCGTGTGCCTTCAGGAGCTCAAATCGACGGACGAAGCCTTCCCGAAGGACGTGATCAAGGAAACGGGCTACAACGCTGTTTTCCGCGGGCAGAGATTATGGAATGGCGTTGCAATTCTCGTCAGGGGCGGAGAACCTGTTGTCACGCGAACCGCGCTACCCGGCGATCCAGCCGACACGCAAAGCCGCTATATCGAGGCGGCAGTGAACGGCGTGCTCATCGGCACGCTTTATGCGCCAAACGGCAATCCGCAGCCGGGACCGAAATTCGAATACAAGCTCGCGTGGATGAAGCGGCTCATTTCGCACGCGGCTGAGCTATATGCGCTGAATGCGCCGGTTGTGCTGGCAGGCGATTATAATGTCGTACCCACCGACGCCGATATCTATCCGTCGAAATCCTACAGGGATAACGCGCTCGTGCAGCCCCAACCGCGCGCGCTGTTCCGGAAGCTTCTGGGACAAGGCTGGGTCGATACGATCCGCGCGCTTCATCCTGACGCGCCGATGTATACGTTTTGGGATTACAAGCGTAACCGCTGGCCGCGCGATGCCGGCCTTCGCATCGATCACTTGTTGCTCAATCCCAGCGCCGCAAAGCGCCTAAAGGCTGCCGGCGTTGATCGTGACATTCGCGGCGACGATAACGCAAGCGATCACGCGCCGGCGTGGATCGAGCTCCGCGATGCGAAGCCTCACGCGAGACGCTCAGCAACGGCAAAGGCTAACCCTGCGCCTGTTAAACAGAGAGCGCCAAAGTCATCGCCGTCGAAAACGAGTCCGCTCCTCGTCATCGACGGCGATTCCTTTGCGCACCGCTCCTATCACGCGCTGCCAAAAACCATCCTTCGGCGCGGACGCCGGCCGGCCGGCGCGATTCTCGGTTTTGCCAATCTCCTTCTGCGTCTTTACCGGGAGGAACAACCGCGAGCGGTGATCGTCGCGTGGGACACTCTCGAAGTCCCTACTTACAGGCATGAGGAATTCCCGGCCTATCAAAGCGGGCGCGATTTCGATGACGCGCTGCTCGAGCAGCTCGCTATTATCCCGGATCTCGTCACCGCGTGTGGCTTTCAAAATGCAAAGGCGCCTGGATTTCGAGGCTGATGATTTTCTCGCGTCTGCCGCGCAGAAAGAAGAAGAACGGCGCGGCGGAACTGTGCTCGTCGCCAGTGGCGACCGCGACACGTTTCAGCTTGCAACCGATAGGACGACGATCCTCTACCCCGTCCGCGGTCAGGGCATCGTGCAAATAGGGCCCGCCGAAGTCCGTGCACGCTATGGCGTCGATCCCGCGCAGGTTCCGGACTTTATCGCGCTGAGAGGTGATCCTTCCGATAAAATTCCAGGAGCGCCAGGGGTCGGCGCAACCGGTGCTGCGACTCTGCTTGACCGCTACGGTTCCCTTGAAGCTGCGCTCAGGGCTGGCCGCTTCCCTGCGCAGGCAAAGAGCCTGCGGCTCTTCCGTTCCATCGCGACGATGGACCGTAAGGCGGCGCTTAAGCTCCCTCGGAACCAAAAGCCGACCTGGAACAAAGCGGCTGCTCTCGCGCGTGGATGGGATCTTCAGCAGCTTGCGGCTCGGTTGGATGAACTTGCGAGAAGTTAGACAGACGTGCGATTGGAACGAGTTGCCTTCGTTCAAAGTTGTGGGCTTGGGCACTTCAAGGGCAAGCCAAATGCGAGCATCCCCTTTTTGGGTGCTTGTCCTTACCGGCCTTCTTTTAGGCGCCTACGCCCAATGGCGCATCAAGGCAAACGTAACCGAGTCTCTCAGATGCCAACGGAAAATGGCATCACGGGCGCGGAGGTGGCGCGCCGCCTACTCAACTCGCGGGGTCTTCAGGCTGTGAAGATCGAGGCCACACCGGGAATGCTGACCGACCATTACGATCCCCCGCTCCAAAATCCTACGACTCAGCCAAGACGTTTATTTCACACCGAGTGTAGCGGCGGCTGGGATTGCGGCTCATGAAGCGGGCAACGCCATGCAAGATGCCGATGATTATTTTCCGATGGAGGCCAGAACCTACATTGTGCCAATCGTACAGCTCTCGTCAAAAATTGCGCCATGGCTTTTTGTAGCCGGTTTGGCGTTGCAGCTTCGATCGTTGACCTGGTTGGGGTGATTCTGTTCGGTGCCTCCTCTCTCTTTGCTTTCCTCACTTTGCCGGTTGAGCTCAATGCCAGCTCCAGAGCCGAGCAGCTGCTCGTCAACCAAGGCACAGCGCCTCAGACTGGGCTGCTCGGCCTCCGCGAGATAGCTTCATTAGTCGCAGACCCATCACCCGCTGGCTTTCCAATCCCAGTAGCATTGCATCCTGAGTCAACCGCATCCAGTTCTTGAACATCCATCTCTCGGAATGAAGTTGGTTGGGCCAGTGCCTGCGCGAGACAACGGTAGCTCGGCGCGTCCGTTCCATTCGCGGGCATCATGCCACTGGCACGTCTTTTCAACGCTGATCCGCACGCGCGTAAGTTCTTTAAGCGGTAAGTGAGGCGGATTTGTGCGATGCAATAATCTCTGTTGCAATTTTGTGCGATGCAGCATATATGCCTCTTTAATAAGCAACCTTTTCCGCCGAGGCGGAAGCGATAGCGAGGTAAGGCAATGTCAGACGTTCAAAAGTTTGGTGAGGAGTTTCAGCGGGCAAGCAAGGACGGCTTTGATGCATCTGTTCGCTCGCTTGGCGAGTGGAACAAGGGCCTCCAGGTCATTGCCGCCACGGTGGCCGACTACTCCAAAAAGTCTTTCGAGGACGGCACCCGTGTGTGGGAGCAGCTCATTGGCGTGAAGTCAGTTGAGCAGGCGTGGGAAATCCAGTCTCAGTACGCGAAGAAGGCGTTCGATGCCTACGTTGCACATGCTTCAAAGCTCAGCGAGATGTATGTAGACTTGGCGCGCAATGCCTACCGGCCTGTGGAGCAAGCCACTGCCAAGGCCGCCAGGAAAATCGCCTAACGCTTTGCCGTTTCGACAAGAGGCTCGCGGGCCATGCCCCGAGTCTCTTTAACTCCTGTATCGAAACGCTGTGAGTCTCCTCGCGTAACAACATGAGGCTAGTATCATGACCAAGTCCGCTTCCAAAACTGCCGCGCGGAAGACGCGCGATGCAAACCGCAAGACGGGGTCTAAAGGGCGGAGGAAGGCGGGAAATAAACAACACAAGACCGCTCCGAAACTGGCCGCTGAAATGGTCCGCGACACACGACGCGAGAGCGTGGGGCAATTCGAACAGTTTCGTGCTCCTCAAATGCCAGACTCATTGCGGGTTCTGGCCGAAAGCAACGTCGCTCAGACACGCGAGCTATATGAGCGCTCCAAAAGCACAGTCCAAGCCGTATTTGAGAGCTGGCAGAAATCCTTTGGTGCCGTTGCTCAGGGGGCAGTTGGACTCAATCGCACGATGATCGACTCCGCTGAGCGCAACATCGATACCGCCTTCGAGCTTGCGACGGGTCTGGCCGGGGCCAGAAACTTTGCCGAGGTCATGGAATTGCAGGCAGCCTATTGGCGCAAGTTGCTAGGCGAACGGTGGACCTATCAGGCAGGACGCGCACACTCATCCAAAGCCCGAGTTCCCACCCGAAACCGATAACAGCTTTGGGTAGAGATGCGAGGATGGGCATGGGGGCGCTGAGGCTCCACCAGCGGGGTCGCTTCTAAGCAAACGCGTGCCTCACGCAAATGTCCGCTGAGGGTCAGAAGCGGACGTCAGGCGGGCATAACGGGATTAGAAGCGTATCACCGCCGGGTAAGCGCCGCGAAAGAACTGCAGCGCCGCTTTGATTGTTAGAGTAGCGAGCTCCTCGCTTTGACCAATTGACGCTGCGAGCTGATTGCTGAAGTGAACAGCTTGCAGTTCAACCATCTCACCGAAACTTCTCGCTCCCGCAAGTCTCCTGAGGAGACTGAAGCTTGCGTTCAGATTGCGCTGGGCGAGGTCAATCATTTCGTGATTGAGGATGAGACGAGAGTCCACCGCCGCGTTGCAAACTTGCTGCGGCCAAAGCATGAAGGTTGATTCTGGGGTCAGACCGCCTTGCTGAGGCTGTTCCACACTCAGATCAGCAAAGACAACCTTGAGATCGCGACTTGAAATCGCGCGCTTGCGAGTGAGTGGTCATTGTCTCCACTCGATCAAAGCCTATCGGAACCCGTTCACTAATGCGCCGGCTCTGGCTCCTTATTGCGCCGCTTGCTTGACACTGCGCGCAGGGCGATCTGCTTTAGCCGCTCAGTGTCGCGCTCGCCGGTACAGGCCGACGCGAGAATGATCTGCGCAAGGTTGTTCTTTAGCATCGAGGCCTCAGTGGCCTTAATGCCTTTGTCATCCAGGTGCTGCCACACAGCATCGTAGGCAGCCGTCAACGCATTCAATTCGTGCGGCTGAAAAAACGCTGCATACTTTTTGAAGATCATGACAGCTACTCCCACAGACCAGGCGGGAGTCTTGCGCTCTCAGCCACCGGTGTTGCCTGGCCTCTGTGCGCACCGGTGATGGTTAACGCTAACAGTGCAACCCGCCACTGTCTTCATGCGGCGCAACGACGACCAACGTGCGTTGCAGCATGGTCGTGTTCGCGATTCTCGCCAAGACTTTGCCAATATTTACGTTCAATGAGTTAGCCGTAACAATTAATCCAGGAAACGAGGGACTGTGTTTGCGGCCATAGCCTCGCGTTGTTTTAGACGGCGGTATCTGCCAGTCGCAAATGAGCGAAGCCGACTCGCGCGAACTTGAAATTGGTGAGGAGTTGGCGCCTCATACGCCGGCTCAAATCTTGGCGATTTACGAGGGTAAACTCGCCATCCGGCGCCGCTTAGCCGATATCGATCCAACAAATCCCCAATGGCGATGTGACGAAGCCGGAATACTCGCGACCATCGGCATTGAGTGTCAGAATGCAGGTCTGTCGGAACGCGCAATTCGCGCTTTTCAAGAGGGCTGCGCCATTCTGCGTGAACTGGCGGCTCGCGATCCGCGCAACTCGAACCTGCAACGACATCTTTCAACAAGCCTCGCTGAGCTGGCGAAGGCCAAGCTTGATATAGGTGATTTTGAGGGCGCGCTTACAACTCAGGAGGAGCGTCTCCTGCTTGATCGCAAACTCCGCAAGCGCGGGATGGGTCTCGCACAACAACTTGCCGCCGCGGAAAATTTAGCCAGCGTAGGTGACCTTAGGCTCAATACAGGCAACCACGAAGGAGCGCTTGAGGCTTATGAGGAACTGGTCCCTATCGAACGTCAGCTAGTTAGGTCCGATCCGCATAACACCTGTTTGCGGTGGAACCTGTCGCGCAGCTTAGACCGGTTAGGAGACCTGAGGCTTGCCGATGACAATGCTACCGCTGCGCTTTCAGCTTATGAAGAAAGCCTTTCGCTTCGCCATGGCCTCATCGAGTTGGATTCAACCGATGCGTCCCTGCGAGAGGAAGTCTGCTGGAATCTGAAAAAGATCGGTGATCTCAAGCGCAAGGCTGGAGATAACGACGGCGCGCATTGGTTATATGAGGAACGGCTACGTCTGACGCGTCAACTCAGCGAAGCGAACCCCGAAGACGATCAGTGGCATTTGAAGATGTCGGTCAGCCTCGAAGATGTTGCCGCCATGCGCCTTAGTTCCGGGGATCGCGACGCGGCGCTCCAACATTATTCCGAAAGCCTCGTTACGAGGCGACAACTCGCCACAGTCGGTCAACCTGATTTTGATCAATTACGCGATCTTTGTCTGACGCTCGAGGCAACTGCCAGTCTAAGCGATGAAGGAACGGCGCTCTCGTTATATGAAGAGAGCTTCAGCCTACGTCGTCAGCTTGCCGAAGCCCAAAGATTCGATACCAATCTTACAAAGGAGCGGTTGAGCACAGTCGAAAGAATCGCCGATCTTCGGTGCACTAGCGGCGACAATGCCGGCGCCCTTGCTGCTTACGATGAAATGCTTTCTCTCCATCGCGACGAACACTCAGAGCCGGACGATATGCAGCGGCAAAAAAATGTTTGGTCGGATCTTAATAAGATTGCGGACCTAAAGCTCTGCGTGGGCGACATTGATGGAGCTTTGACCGCGTCAGAGGAAAGTTTGACTGTCTCTAAAAATGTGCTTCGGCTCGAAAAGGCAGGATCTGAATGTTCCTCGCAGAAGCCGTGGCATCACAAGCTCAACATCGGTGCCATAATCCAAAATCTGTCCAACTCGGAGAGACGAAAAGAACAGGCTGAACGCGACCTCGCCTTGAGCCTGGATAGACTGTGCGGCGTCAAGTTTAAGGCCGGCGACATTTCTGGCGCACTCGCGGCTTACGAAGAACTGATTCAGCATGAGTACAACATCACTGCTCAAGCCACGCCGAAGCGACGAAACCTCCAGAGTGCGTTTAGGGTTCTGCGCTGATAACTCCGCTGCCGTCCAATCGCGTTTTCGCCCACGGCACCGACGTGCTGCCTCGACATTTCACGCGAGGCGCGAAGCTGCAAAATATTTGCACCCGGTATTGCACTGCTGACTAACGCAAGCCCGAATTTCGCCTAACCACGGCCACGCCGATGCCATAATTACGTTCACGATCAATTAGTTATACGACTTTCTTCCTGCAATATGGCAGGATGGCATTGATGCGGCCGACCTCGGTTGTGTACCCGAGGGGGTCCGATGACAGACCAGAGCGATGAACTATTGCTCAAACGGTGGCGTGAGTGGGTTAAAGCTCTCGACGCCGAAATGTGCGCGGGGAATCAGCGCGAAGCGGAGCTACGCCATAAGCGTGTCGAGACAGTCCAACACTCTATCGCCAAGACGAAGTCTGAGGGACTTGTCGGCATTGGCGTGAAGTTGGCAATTGCCGCTTTTCTTGACAGTTTCGACGACGGTGTCGACGGGGAACCCGCAAGGTCGGCGTATCTCGACACCGCTCGATTGCTGGACCACGATTTTCTCGCCGAAGCTCTGGAGACCATTGAACGCTCACGAGAGCGGGAGGTCGCGTTGCAAGAACATCCCTTTTCACTATGGGCGCCAGCCGGTGATGGGCGCCTCAACTCAAGGAGGGAGCAATGGCCTTTCATGGTGAATTGGCACACGAATTCTCCCCGGAAGTCATCGAAGTGCTAACGGGGGCGTTCCAGGACATCTGGACAGTGCTTCAAGCTCATCAGGAGCCAGGCTCGGATTGTGGGTTCGAGATGGGCATCACTGTGGGTCGAACGCTCGTTGCATTAGCGGCTGCCGGGATGACCGACCGAGAGGAGCTGCGCCGCCAAGCGCTTGAGGCGATCGCATTGGCACCGCAGCACGATCGCTGCAACACTGGCAAATCGCCGCATCGGTTGAAGACTTTTGCATGGAGGGCGTGAAATGCGTGATATCCGCGGCGATTTGCAAGACAGGGCGAGTTTGCTTGAAGAGCAGATCAGTGCCCACGAGACTCAATTCGAAAAGGTCATGGAGCAGATCACGCGCGAGCATGATTTGAGGCTCGTGGATCTGAAAGCCCAACTTGAGGCGGTGACGAGGCTGATGGATGTTGAGGTTCGCCGCCTCGACACCGTGCCTACAGCGTCCACGGCGAAAACCCACGAGCCCTTGCACCATGCGCTGGAACAGCCGGCGCAACATTCTGACAATCAACCGCCGCAGCATTCGGTGCCTCAACCTCTAGAACATTCAGTGGATCAGCCGGTGCAATACAGCTCGTATGGTCTGCAGCCCCAGGCGCGAACGCAACCTGAGCAGCCTCTCGCTGACTTCCTGGTGCGCAAGCTCAATGAAGTTGGCGCCATGTCGGGTGACGATCTCAGGCGGCTCGCCTTGCAGGAAGGCTATTTTGTCGATGCCGACACCGCCGACCGGGGCGTGAACACCACGCTTCTCAACGTGGTGAAGGCGGGCTTACTCATCCGGCAATTGCCGAACGGCAATTTCGCGCCGGCCACCCTGCTCGACACTATCCGGCTGCGACGCGCAATGTGATTGGGGCCAATGCGCCCACGTCCGCTAAGTGCCAAAGCGGACATTCGCCAAGGTGCTTCTCGCAGCCATCGGAGTGTTTGGAACGGGCACCGGTTGGCCCGATGTAATCGTAGCCGCCATCATGGCCGGTCTTGCCCTAGGAAATCGATGCTGTCGGCGAATAATGAAACGGAGCCGATGGCTAGCGCCACGCCGAACTCGACGCCGAACTCGACGCCGAAATAGGCGAGATTCAGCACAGCCACGCGGGCGACGACCCGACGCAATGCCTCATCCAACTTGCCGAGTGGAGCGGCCATGGCTCAGAGCGTTCAGATCTACGCTGGCGAAGCCGAACTCCGCAGCTCGGTTCGTGACTGGTGGAGAACGACCCAGGCCCCCTGCAGGGCAAGTCCCGCCATGACTGCGGCTACGATCACGTCGGGCCAGCCGGTTCCCGTTCCGAGCACGCCGAGCGCCGCGAGCAGGACAGCGAGATTGCCGAGCACGTCATTGCGGGTGCAGATCCAGGCCGAGCGCATGTTCGCGTCGCCCTGGCGATAGGCCCACAGAAGCCCGAATGATATGACATTGGCAAGCAACGCCGCGGTGCCGACTGCGCCCATCGTGAAGGCTTGGGGAAGTGTCCCATGCCACGCATGCCATAAGGTGATGCCGAAGACCCACAGACCGAAGGCAAACATCGTTGACCCTTTTAGCAACGCAGCGGTGGCACGATAGCGGAGCGCCATCCCGACAACAAAAAGGCTTATGGCGTAGTTGGCGGCGTCACCGAGAAAGTCCAGAGCGTCCGCCTGAAGCGACGCTGAACCAGCCGCGAGCCCCGCGCCAATCTCGACTAGGAACATGCCTGCGTTAATCGCCAGAACAGACCAGAGCACCCGGCGGTAAGCGGGATTGCCGCGGTGTGGGTCATTGCAGCAGCTTGCGCTCATGAGCGGAGATATAGCGGGTCGTAAGGTCAGTTCAAAGGAATAGCCACCTCCGAACGAGCGGTTCGGGATGTCCGATAATGGCACTTAGCGGAAGATTAGAGGAAGGCAGAGCGTTATCCGCTCTGCCCCTATTTTCAGACGTCAACTTGCTCGGAAATAGCCAAGGCATCGTCTACTTCGATGCCCAGGTACCTGACGGTGCTCTCGATCTTGGTATGGCCCAGCAGCAGCTGAACGACCCGTAGATTGCCCGTGCGGCGATAGATCAGAGTCGCCTTAGTGCGTCGCAACGAATGAGTACCAAACAATAAGTGGTCTAATCCCACGCTGCCAATCCATGCTGAGACTAGTCGCGCATATTGGCGAGTTGTCAGGCAGCGCCCGTTGGCTCGACCTGCGAACAGATACTCTCCGGACCTCCTCGGACTCGCAGCTAGGTGGTCGTCGATCGCTTGGCGAGTTTGCTCGGTGAGTTCGAAGCGAACGGGGCGGCTGGTCTTCTTCTGGCGAACCGTCGCTCGCTCAATCGCATAACCGTGCGGTGCGACAGCTTCCACCCTTAAACTCACGAGGTCGCATCCCCGGAGTTTACTGTCTATTGCCAGATTGAAGAGAGCTAAGTCCCTCTTAGCTTCGGCGAGCTGCAATCGCGTGCGGATTGCCCAAACGTGTTTGGGTTGCAGTGGCGGCTTTTGTCCGGTCAACTTACCCTTGTTCCAAGCTGTGTAGGCTGAATGAGCGATATCCTCGATCAAATGCATTTTACTTCTCCTCTTTCTGAGGAGAAGATCGTGCACTTTGCGCCGTGGACTGCTTGGCGACAGGCGCCGAAGTCACCGCGCGCCATCCGGATGTCCGCATTCATGAGAGGACATGCAACTCTCCTATTATGCTCCGGAGGCGTGCTTTACTGTGCCCCGTCACCGAAGCCATCGAGTCGTGTTGTTACTGCGTTGAGACCTTTAAGCTATGCGGTGTCCAAACTGCGATTGTCAGAATCCTGACGCTGCCAAGTTCTGCGATGCGTGCGGAGGACCTCTGCCTCTGGGATGTCCTGCTTGCGGGGCACCCAATCGCCCGACCGCAAAATTCTGCAACGCGTGTGGAGCGGCCCTTGATCAGCACACGCAGTCTAAGGTAGCGCCCTCCAACGAGATTGATGGGCCAAGACCCGTGGACTTGGCTCTCGGGACAGCCGTCGAACCTCAGGCCGTTCCAGAGGGCGAACGAAAAATGGTGACGGCCCTCTTCGTTGACATCATCGGATCGACCGAACTCGGGCAAGACCTCGATCCCGAAGAAGCGCGCGGGATCATTGACCCGGCACTCACGCTAATGATCGACGCCGTACGGCGCTATGACGGCTACGTCGTGCAATCGACGGGGGATGGCATCTTCGCCCTGTTCGGCGCGCCGGTGGCCCGCGAGGATCATCCGCAGCGTACTTTGTATACCGCGATGAGGATGCAGGATGAAATTCGCCGCTACAGCGACCGCCTGCGAGCCGACGGACGACCTCCGATTCAGATTAGGGCAGGCGCTAATACGGGCGAAGTGGTCGTCCGCACCATCAAGACCGGTGCTGCACATGCTGAGTACACCCCCATAGGGCACACCGTGAATCTTGCATCTCGGCTGCAGACGCTAGCCAATGCCGGATCCACCGTCATCAGCGACAGCACCAGGAAATTCGTCGAGGGCTATTTCTCGCTGCGTCCCCTCGGACCAGCACAGGTGAAGGGGATTAGCGAGCCGATTAATGTCCACGAAGTGGTGGGCTTGGGACCGCTGCGCACACGGTTACAGCGTTCGGCTGGCCGCGGACTTTCCAAGTTCGTCGGGCGCACCAAAGAGAAGGAAGTGTTGCAGCGCGCAGCCGAGCGCGCCCAAGCAGGGTCCGGTCAGATCGTGGCGGTTGTGGCTGAACCCGGGGTCGGAAAGTCGCGGCTGTTCTTTGAATTCAAAGCCGAGGCGCAATCTGAATGGACGGTCCTTGAAGCGTTCTCGCTCTCTCACGGCAAGGGCTCGGCCTATTTGCCTATCGTCGAGCTACTGCACGACTATTTTGGCATCGTCGGCGAGGACAGTGTTGTAGCGCGCCGCGAGAAGGTCGCGACCAAGATCTTTGTCCTCGATCCCGACTTGGAGAGCGGGCTCCCTTACTTACACGCTTTGCTGGAGATTGCGGACGACAAAAATCGTCTTGTTGGAATGGACGCGCAACTGCGAAAGTCCCGTACTTTGGACGCCGTCGCAAATCTGTTCTTGGCGGAAGCGGTCAATCGCCCCCTCATATTGATGGTAGAGGATTTGCACTGGCTTGACGACGAGAGCCAAGCATTTCTGGATTGGCTCGCCGATTTGATTAGCGGCGCGCGTATTCTGCTTTTGGTCAGCTATCGGCCTGAATACGCGCAACGGTGGGGCGATAAGGCTTGGTGCACCCGGCTGCGACTCGAATCCCTTGGAGGCGGGAGCGCGGATGAGATGCTTTCCGCCATCCTGGACGATAACCCAGCGCTCGCGCCGCTCAAGGAGCTGATCGTCACGACCACTGGTGGCGTCCCTTTCTTCATGGAAGAGACGGTTCAGGCGCTCTTTGATGAAGGGGCCCTACAGCGACAGAACGGAACCGTGAACCTAGTTCGACCGCTCGAACTCGCTCAGGATTCCCCCCACTGTGCAGGCGATTTTGGCCGCACGCATCGATCGCCTGCACAACGACGAGAAGAACCTTCTGCAGACACTTGCGATTCTCAGGTCGGGACTTTGTCCTCAGCTTGGCGCGAGCCGTGGCGGGAAAGTCGGAGGATGAGCTGGAACGTCTGATCGCAAAGCTGCAATCGGGGGAGTTCGTCTACGAGCAACCCTCCATCGTCGACGTTGAATACACCTTTAAACACGCGCTTACTCAGGAGGTAGCCTACAACTCCGTGCTGCTCGAGCGTCGCAAGCAGCTGCATGGGCATGTGGGTCATGCCATTGAAACGATCTATATGGCCTCGCTGGACGATCACCTAGCCGAACTGGCGCATCATTTTTCGCGCAGCGGCAACCCGGTAAAGGCGGTTGAGTATTTGAATCTTGCCGGCACGCAGGCGATGGCTCGGGGAGCATTGCCTCAGGCGATTGGAGACTTCGAGCATGCGCTGGAATTGCTCAAGGCGTTTGCGAGCGGCCCCGATCGCGAGGGCCTAGAACTGCAACTCCTGAACCAGCTCGGCACTGCCTACATCGCCGTGCGCGGGTACGCAGCTCCCGAAGTCGGCCCGATCTTCGTTCGTGCGCGCGAGCTATGCGAAAGAATAGGGCAGCCGCCTCAGCTCTTTGCCGTCGTCTGGGGCAACTTTGCCTGGCACGTGGTCCGCGGCGAGATGGGCCTGTCGATGAACCTCGCTCGCGAGGGCATGACGCTTGCCGAGCGTTTCGACGATCCGGGTATCTGGATGGAGGCCCTTTTTCTGGTGGGGGTCACACTGTTTTACCAAGGGGATTTTGTCGGTGCTCTGTCGCAATATCGGAAGGCGCTCTCCCGATATGATGATCGTGAGCGCACGAGGCTTTGGGCAAGTCGGGTCGGCGAAGATGCCGGGATAACCCATCGCTGCTATTTGGCATTGGCGTTGTGGCATCTCGGATATCCGGAGCAAGCGCTCAGGGCCAGCCGAGAGACGCGAGAACTGGCCCGTTCGATTGGGCATCCGTTCAGTCTTGCCTACGCTCAGCACCACGCAAGCTGGCTATGTCAACCTGCTTCGCCTGCCTGCCGAAACCAAAGCCGCAAGCGAAGAAGGACTGCAAACCACGAGCGAGCAGGGCTTTGCGATGTTTCATGCCACCGCCAAACTTTACCGGGCTGCAAGCGTGCTGCTCGAGGGTCGTCCGAACGAGGCGTTGCCTTTGCTCGTTAAGGGCCTGGACGCCTACCGGGCGACGGGCGCAGGTCTAGCGCTTCCCTATTATCTTAGTCTCTTAGGAGACGCCTACATTCAGGCTGGCCGTTCCGACGAAGCCACGGTTGTGCTTGATGAGGGTCTGGCCATTGCCGATAGAACCGACGAGCTTTGCCAGAAGGCTGAATTGTTCCGCCTCAAAGGTGAGCTTGCGCTGCTGACGAGACCCGACGACCGAAGTACCGCTGAAGAATTTTTTCGGCAAGCAATCGCGACTGCTCAACGCCAGTCGAGCAAAGGTTGGGAACTCCGAGCGACGACCAGTCTCGCGCGCCTCCGCAAACAACAGGGTCGGCGCGATGAAGCGCGGCAGATGCTCTCCGACACATACGGTCGGTTCACCGAAGGCTTCGATACCCCTGACCTTAAGTGCGCCAAGGCTTTGTTGGATGAGCTGGACGCCTTGGCAGGTTGATTTGCCAACGAACTGGCAACCGCCGCGCGGTGCAAATGCTCATAGAGGCAAAGTCGAGGAGGTGGACAGGCGCCCTCGATGTGCTCCTAGTTCCCACCACGTGTGAATGTCCGCTTTGAGGTCAGAAGCAGATTTGTTGACCACGAACGCCAATGTCTGCTTCGTGCCATAAGCGGACCTCGACGTCCGGTCAGCCACCCGTGGGGAACAGGAAGGTGGCGACGGCGCGTATGCCTCACTCGAGGTCCTTCATCAGGGCCGTCTAGTATCTTCCGCCCAGAGCGAGACCGACGGACTGCTGGCAGAAAATGATATACGTGGCTAACGAGCAGATTGAGAGCCACCGTCCACTCGTTGGCCCGTCCAGTCAAAGGTGGACTCAGTGTTGAGCCGTCGAATCTAACACGCTTAGGCAGCCCGTGGTGGCCAAGGATCGGGTAGACGGGGTGATATCGTCATAACGGGGTTAGAACGGGTCACCGCCGGGTAAGCGCCGCGAAAGAACTGCAGCGCCGTTTTGATTGTTAGAGTAGCGAGCTCCTCGCTCTGACCAATTGACGCTGCAAGCTGATTGTGTCTCTTCCTTGAGCTCGATGAGGCGTGGTGTGGTTCTTGCCGCTATCGCGGGCGAGGGCTTTGCGGTCACTCATCAACCACGGCCCCACGGTTGCCCATTTTTTGGCACACGTTCGATCGCACCAAAGAGAAGCCCCGTACGGGGGGTTCGGGGCTCCTCCGGTCCTTGGGGGACCTGTGACGAGAGAGGGAATTCTCGCCACAATTCGTGGCTTAGCACCGTAAGTGGTTGAGTCAATACTACTTAAGCATCAGAGCCTCGGCCAGTTCGCCGGGGCTCTTTTTGGTCGCGGAGCTTCTTGATCACACGTGCCTTCTGCCGAGGTGCGATGAGGTCCCAGGCGGGCCCTATGCGTGCTCTTCGGCACCTACGGCGTAATTACATTGTGGCTTGTTGTGGCTCTGCGCGTCTCATTAAGCGCCAGCTTCTACGGCCGGGCACCCTTCCTTTCCGAGGCTACCAATTCGGGGTATTGTCAGTAAACGCAATCGTGGGTTGGCAGCCATGATGGGTGAAACGTACCCGATCTTTGAAGCGCAACACCTTCAATCAGCGGCTCAATTGACACTAGCAGTGATTGAGTTGCGCCGGCGATCGACACACAAACCGTTCGCATAGTGGCTTGGGTTGACAGGCCGACAACCAACTCGCGCAAAATAGTAGCTCGCGTGGCTGCGCCGTTAAGTGTGGCTATCGAAATGAATATGCAAATGCAGAAGGCAATAGCTCAAGTGATAGGCGAGCTTCAACATGACGTAGAGGAAGCGTTATGAGTGAATGCGCCTGTTCTGGAGCATCCCCAGAACGACCGCATAGAACCTTCCGCACCGTAGCGGAAGCCCTACTTCACTTTACGGATGTGTTCGCCGACGGATGATTGCTGGTCGGCCAGATCCTGCCCACCGCTAACGCACTGACGCCACCTCATGACGTCCCCAGAACCCTCAACGAGCGAGCGCGTCTTTATGAAACGCGCTGTGGAAGCGGCGATCCGGATAGGTGCGATCGCCGGTCTTATCGTCTGGTGCTTCATAATCGCGCGGCCGTTCCTCATACCCATCGTCTGGGGCGCCATCATCGCGGTCGCAATCTTTCACGGTTACGAAAAATTACGAGCTGCCCTCGGAGGCCGACGCATCACGGCGGCCGTGCTGATCACGTTGTTAATGCTGGTTCTGTTGGTCGCGCCATCGGTGCTCCTTGGCGATTCGCTTGTGAGCGGCGCGCGTTACGTCGTGGACTCTTTCAGAGTGGAGAACTCCACATTCCGCCACCGCCGGATAGCGTCGCTCACTGGCCGCTGATTGGCGAGCCCATCGCCAAAGCCTGGACCCTCGCATCCGAAGATCTAGAGGCTGCGCTGCGCCAGGCCAGTCCCCTACTGAAGGGCTTCGGTAGCTGGCTCCTGGGCGCCGCTGGAGGAGCCGGACTCGCGCTCTTGCAGTTCGTACTGGCGATTCTCATCGCCGGAGCTTTACTCGCCAATTCTGAGGCCGCGGGCCGGGCGACGCGCGCGGTTGCGAACCGGCTCGCGGGAGAACGTGGCCTGGAGTTCGCGAGCGTCGCCGAGCAGACCGTGCGCAGTGTGGCTAGCGGAATTCTCGGCGTCGCCTTGATTCAGGCGCTGCTTGCGGGGCTCGGTTTTCTAGTAGCCGGCGTCCCGGCCGCGGGGCTGCTTACCCTGATCTGCCTTGTTTTTGGTGTGATCCAGCTGGGTGTGGTGATCGTATTGATCCCTGTAGTGATTTACCTGTTTTCAACAGCGGACATGGTCACCGCGGTGGGATTCCTAATCTGGGCCATCCTAGTTGCGCCGGTGGACAATATCCTCAAGCCAATTCTATTAGGTCGCGGCGTCGATGTGCCCATGCTGATCATCTTCGTGGGTGCCATCGGCGGCTTTCTCAACGCAGGAATCATCGGCCTCTTTACAGGCGCTGTCGTCTTGGCCCTCGGCTACAAGCTCTTTCTCGCCTGGCTGGCGCAGGACTCGACGCCCGAGACAGCCGTTGACGCCGGCGAGCCCGAAATCAAATAAGATGCTTCTGATGTCCCTGCTTTCCGACGGACATGGAAGTCGCGACGTCCGGTCTTCAACAAAGGGTGCCGGCTCGCACATCCTGATCGTTGGGGTTCGCCATCCCAGCGTAGACAATCTTCCGATTAAAGCTAAGCCTTAGGCTGGCTTCGACGCTTAGTTGCGCCGTGCTGTCCTCCGCGCGACACCTGCGACGCTAACCGGCGTCAGGGGGCGGCCAACTGTGGCCTCGGCACTAGAGACGAGTCCATAAACGCCTGGAATCGACAGTTGCTCGCCGAGCTCAAGGCAAGAAGCGCC
Source organism: uncultured Gemmatimonadales bacterium (assembly GCA_963826065.1). Lineage (GTDB taxonomy): Bacteria > Gemmatimonadota > Gemmatimonadetes > Gemmatimonadales > GWC2-71-9 > CAVVWJ01. The sequence continues at coordinate 29,799 of CAWGVP010000002.1, read as the reverse complement.
ACCGATCGCGACCAGTAAGATAACTCCTATGCGCTTCAACATGGTCATTGTGCTCCTTTTTTCGCGAACAAAGCGGGTAACTCATCAAAGTCGGGAACATCGCCTGGCTTGAGTTCCTTTGCGCCCTGCGGAACCGTCCAAGCTGAAGCTATCAGAAGCGACCTCGGCGCCAGTTTTCCAGTCCCGGACGTCGATGGTGTATTGCGGGGACCCCTTAATCTTGGAGCTGGTGATGACATAGCGGCAGGGATAGGGACGGTCTCCCTGGGCGATCCAGATCTGCCAATCCACCTCCTCGGTTCTGAAAGCAAGGTGGTCGCATTCGACGCCGCGGATCACGCCGCTTCCAAGGTCCTTCGCATCCACGACCAAGGGCATTAGCTCGTTATAGGGATCCGACATGAGCAAATCCGCGGCCGGCACGAGGCCTGTCGTATTTTTCCCGCAATACGTCGACGAGTTGATCGATGGTGCCGGGCTCTTCGGCTTTGGCGAACATGTTGGCGTTCTTGCCAAGCATCGTCAACGTCTTCCCATCAAAGACCATCTCGACATTGGCAAATCCGCCCGTGCGTGTTGCGTGAAGCTTGTCAGGCCGATTGAGGGTCAACGTGCCTGAACTTGCCAGCCCCAACTTCTGCTCCTGGTCGGTGACGACCTCAAGAGTCGAGTCATATGCAAACGATATTGCCTTTTGCGCGGCGAGGTAATCTGACATGGCCTTGAACAAGGTCTTGGCTTGCGCTTCATCGGCACGAGCAGCCGAAATGCTCGCCGTGCCTGCCATCGCCGCCATGGCAAGAATGAATACCCACGTTGTTGCGCTTCTCGTGAATTTGGTGCCTGCGCGTCGCATGCCCGCCTCCAACGTTGTGTGACCCTTTGCTACTTTAGAGTGCAGAAATTATAGATCACAATTGTGGTCCAGTCGTGAGCGCCCCCTTCTTGTGTTGGCCCGGATTATTCGGACCGATGTCCGCTTTGGGTCAGTAGCGGACATTGAGAGCAACGATGCGTCACTTCCGCTAACTGCTCAAAAACGGACATGCCGATTGATGGTAGCTCGGTCGCTCAGCCATCTGCTGATCTCAAGTGTGACCCCCGAAAATGCCCAGAAGAGATATCCAGGCGAAACGCGGCGTTCTTCCGCTGAGACGCTCTCTCTAGCGTCGGGTTCGAGAGAAAGACCGCCGCTTGGTGGCGCAATTCCTGGCTTCTTGCGCATGCCCTGGCGCGAGTCTGGAGAGAGCCGGAACTCACGCGACTAGGTGGCTGTGCTGGAAGGCTGCAGCGAACGCGTCTCGCTGACGGGATTCCCTGATATCCGGGAAAATACAGGGAATTTCGGTCGGAATCCCCCTCCTGCTGATCTAAACCCATTGAGACACGGGGCTTCTTTCTGTTGATATTCCCACATGGAACAGGGAATTTTTTATCGCGAACAGGGAAAGTTGCTGCGCTAACAGCGAACGGGAGATGAATTTGGGATGCGCAAAGTGTCGGCTGGAGCTGGGCGCGTGAAACCGCAGCTCAATGTCTGCTTCTTAGCCTGAAGTGGACGTTCCGATTGGCCGAGGCACGTCGGGTGCTGACCCTAAGCGGACGTTTTCAGTCATATGTCCCACATTGGGGTAACTAGGTCTACTCTGCCTGTCGTGCTTGGTGGTCTTGAATGCATATTGGCGAAAGGGCAGGGGCGTGCGGACCACGGAAGACAGTACCCTCTTATTACTGCTTATCGCGGTATCGCTGGCCTTCGCGTGGATCCTCTGGCCGTTTCTACGGGGCCATTCTTTGGGCGGTCGTGTTCGCAACCGTGTTTGCACCCGCCCATCGGCGTTTGCTGGCTACCATGCGGCAGAGTCCCAATATGGCGGCCCTCACGACGTTGCTGCTTATCGTGGCGATTGCGCTTCTCCCATTGACGCTCACCGCCATGTCGGTGGTGCAGGAGGCGACGACTCTCTACGAGAGAATTGAAACAGGAGAGTTAGATTTCGGCCGATTTATTTCACAGCTTCTGAATGCCTTGCCCGCGTGGGCCGCCGACCTCCTGGCACGCTTGGGGATCAGCGATCTCGGCGATGTACAGACTCGACTTTCAAGTGCGCTTAAGGAGGGCAGCCAGTTCTTGGCCACTCAAGCCATCGCCATTGGTCAGGGCACGGCGCATATTGTCATTAGCTTCTTTCTTATGTTGTACCTCTTGTTTTTCTTCTTACGCGACGGGAGCCAGCTTGCCCAGCGCCTCAAGGATGCTATCCCATTACGCACCGAGCAAAAGCGCGCTCTGTTCAGCAAGTTCGCCATCGTCATTCGCGCCATGTTCAAGGGCACCATCCTCGTGGCCGCCCTGCAAGGCATGTTGGGCGGCATTATCTTCTGGCTTTTAGGTATTCCTGCTGCGGTCTTATGGGGCGTGTTAATGGCCTTTTTGTCGTTATTGCCTGCAGTGGGTTCTGCGTTGATATGGTTGCCGGTCGCACTCTATTTGCTGGCGACGGGAGCGGTGTGGCAGGGGCTCGTTCTGATTGCGTATGGGGCGCTCGTGATTGGCTTAGTGGATAATCTCCTCCGCCCGTTCCTAATTGGCATGGATACTAAGCTACCTGATTACGTCGTGCTGATCTCCACGCTCGGGGGCATCGCGATCTTCGGTCTCAATGGTTTCGTGATCGGCCCCGTGATCGCGGCCATGTTTATCGCAACCTGGGATATATTTTCGACCGGAACCCAGACCACGAAAAAGCACAGCGCCAGCAAGTGAGCTGCCGACCGAAGCCCGCGTCCGCTTCTGGCACCAAGCGGACGTGCGTGATCAACCGACTGATGTCCGCTTTTGACCCAAAGCGGACGTTCGACGCAACGGTTATTGATGCATGGTAGCAGCGGTTAACCGCGGCGGTCTCGACATGGGGCCATGGCCTCGACCTGTCACGCGGTCGGATTGCACACTCTTGAGGATAAAAGATTTAATTTAGTTCGATCTCATTAAATCGAAATCAAATGCTAGGCGATAAGCATCTGGGGAGATGCTTGCACCATTGCCAAAAGACATATCGTTAGATCGCCGCGCTGCGGATGTTCCGCGCCGATTCCACTGGTTAGCGTTTATCGTTGCAAGCTTGGCCGCCGCCCTCGTGCTGGTCTCGATGGTGGCCATACCGCAATGGCTGTCGAAGCAAGCCCGGTGGGAAGCACTTCGATCACACGTGGGCGAGATTGGCCAAGTTGCCGCCAGTGTCGTCGATGGCGACCTGCACCGTAAATTGCTCGACCCTGCCAACTATAGCGACGAACTCTACGCCCGCGCGCTGCGTCCGCTGGTTCGCTTCCACTCAGCAGACCCAAATATTTTCTACCTTTACACGATGGTTGATCGTCGTGGCGTTGCGTATTTCGTACTCGACACTGCTGCCTCACCCGACTTGCGCACAGATCATAAGCTGCGCGCATCCGCCTACATGGAACGGTTCGATCTCCACGAGGAATACAAAAGCGAAGACTGGCTGAACCAGATCGCGGCCGGTAAGACCTACGTGAATCCCACTTTTGAGCAGGACGATTATGGAAATTTTCTCTCTGCGACCTCGCCCATTTACGATAGTGAAGGCCGCTACAGTGGTTTTGTCGGCGTCGATTTCGACCTGCGGTACTATATTGCGCAAGAAGCTCGTTTTCGCGCCATCGCGATTAATAGCCTGATAGCGGCGCTAATCGGCTCGTTGATAATCGGCTACCTGGTGGCGCGGTACTACTCCGCCATGCACGGTCGTATGCAGCAGCTTTACGATATTTCAATCCGCGACAGCCTGACGGGATTGCTCAATCGCCGCGGAGCCATAGCCACCATCGAAAAGTCATTAGCGCGGCATCAGACGAGCAATGCGATGCTGCTCGTTGATGTCGACAATCTCAAACTGATCAACGATCTGCGTGGTCATGCCACTGGCGATGCGGTCATTGCGCTGACTGCGGAAGCCGTGCGGGAAAGCATCCGCGCTGGCGATCAATGCGCGAGATTTGGCGGAGATGAATTTCTGATTTTTGCGCCCGGTAGCGACGTGGACGAGGCAACAAAAATTGCAAATCGTATTATGGGCAGACTGTCCGGGCAGTCGATGCCGCTGGCTGGAGCCAGGTTCAGTGTGTCGATCGGCATTGCCGTACATGATGGCGTCCACGCCGACTTTGACAGAATGTATCGTGATGCAGACGCGGCCCTTTACCAAGGACGGGAGGATGGCAAAAGCCGCATTGGCGTGTTCAAGCCATCACATGACGACGAAAGTCTCAATGGCGAGTTTAACCAGCAGAGCGGCCGGTACGGCCTCCCGTTGGGCTCACACTAGCCAGTTCCATTATGTCCGCTTATGGCACATCGCGGACATTCGGGTCGAAAGCGGACAGCGGCATTAGCTTTTCAATGACCGCTTATGGCCGGAAGCAGGCGGCGGCCGGGCCTTGGGAACCCGCGTTTCCCACCGGTCATGTCCGCTATGACCCAAAGCGGACATGGGGCGCTGCCTATCGCTACTGCCGCTGTTCATCCTCACCTTGCGGGCTGATCCGCCGCAGACCATAGTGATCGCTACTCGGGAAGTGTGGCCATGCCCGATGCGCGGATAGAACTCCTACAGCGCATGCCCGTTTTCGGCGGAATCCGGGCTGATGTTATCCAGTTTCTGCTCGGCTTGTGCCCGGTCGTGTCCGTCCCGACGAACGAGTTCTTTTTCCGCGAACACGACCAAGCCGATTCGATGTTCGTCCTCGAAGCGGGCAAAGCTGCGGTGCTGAAGTCCTGGCGTGGTCAGGACTATCTTCTCCGAAACCTAAAGGAAGGCGACTGCTTTGGTGAGATGGCGGTGATGGACCTTTGTCCGCGCAGCGCATCGGTCCGCGCAGTCGAAGATTGCACTGCAATCCGTCTTTCAGCTGCCAACCTCTACCAAGTCTACGCGCTGGATCTCAAGCAATTCGCACTGATCCAGATGAATATGGGCCGCGAGGTGAGCCGACGGCTTAGGGAATCGGACAATCGACTCTTCAGCGTTCGGATGGGGACGCCGGACGCCGACATAGCGCATGTTTTTATGGTCGGCTGACAACAGTACGCCCCAACGACAACTGTGCTCGCCGATCTCCCAATGCGGAGAAGGGCGCCAACCACCCGGCTGGCGCCCTCGTCATTTTCATTGGTCACTCATTTCTTTATCAGTTTTATCAGTCACTCACTTCGATTGTGCCGTCACCGGGGATGTGCTTAAGAAAAACGTGATTAAGCCCGCACGTAAGGCGCTCGTCCTGCGAGTGTTCAGCTCTGCGGCCGCGCGTTGGGAAAGAAGAGTTGCTGCCCATCGATTTTGTAGCTTGCAATGGCGGCCTGCCCTTCAGAACCGGTCAGCCAGTCGATGAAGGCCTGTCCCTCTTTCGCTTTGACATTGGGATGCTTGGCCGGATTGACCAGTATCACGCCATATTGGTTGAACAGCTTGGGATCGCCCTCGACTAAGACTTTGAAGTCATCCTTGTTGGCAAAACTGAGCCAGGTGCCGCGATCGGTCAGCGCGTAGGCCTGTTTGCCGACCGCCGTGTTGAGGGTCGCGCCCATGCCGGAGCCCGGTCTCGAGGTACCATTTGCCGCTCGCGGGCTTGGGGTCGATACCGGCATCCTGCCACAGTTTGATCTCGGCCTTGTTGGTGCCGGAGTTGTCGCCGCGTGAGGCAAACACCGCTTCAGTTTCGGCAATCTTCTTGAAGCCTGCGACCGCGTCCTTGAGCCCGGCGATCTTGGCCGGATCGGCAGCGGGCCCGACAATGACGAAGTCGTTATACATCACGTCCTGACGCTTCACGCCCCAGCCCTCGGCCACGAATTTCTCCTCGTCTGGCTTGGAATGCACCAGCACTACGTCGCCGTCGCCGTTCTCGGCGTTCTTCAGGGCTTGGCCGGTGCCGACCGCCACCACGCGCACATCGATCCCGGTCTTCTTGGTGAAGATCGGCAGGATATGCTCGAACAAGCCGGAGTTCTGGGTCGAGGTCGTCGACTGGACGATAATGAACTTGTCTTCGGCCTGAGCGGCACGTGGCGCTGCAATGCCTAGGAGGAGCGCCGCAAGGCCAATACGCACCACGGTCCTTCGATCGAAGTCTAAATGTCATGGGCCTTCTCCTTTACTCAAAGCACCAGGCCGCCGGCGAGAAAGGCCTGGGCGGCGTCGCTGTTAGGCTGATCGAAAAAGCTCTTGGCTGCCTGATGTTCGAGAATGCGGCCGTGGTGCAAAAAGACAATGTCGCGCGCGAGCCGACGGGCTTGGCCGACATCGTGGGTGACCACGACGATCTTGATGCCGTCGCGCTGAGCATCTAACAGCAATTCCTCGATGGCGAGCGTCGAAGCGGGATCAAGACTTGCTGTCGGCTCGTCGAGCAGCAAGATGTCGGGCTCCAGACTTAGCGCCCGCGCGAGACACAGCCGCTGTTGCTCACCGCCGGACAGCACCCGTGCCGGCGTTGCCGCGCGGGTTTCCAGACCCGCGAGCTTGAGGGCATCGCCGACGCGGATGGCTCGGTCGCCGCGGGCGATGCCGCGCAAACCCAGCGCATGCCAGATATTGGCGGCGGCCGAGCGACGCAGCAAAACCGGCTTTTGAAACACCATCGCCTGCCGGCGCGCGAGGTCGCGGTCCATGCGCCTGCCGCCCCACCGCACCTCGCCCGCGGTTGGCGCGATCAGACCGTGCATCAGCCGCAGCAGCACGCTCTTGCCCGCGCCGTTCGGTCCCATGATGACGGTGATGCCACTCTCCTCGACGGTGAGATCGACCTGATCGATCACGCGCTTGCCGTTGGCTTCGTAGGCCAGCCCGCGCAACTCGAGTGGCAGCAAAGGGCTATGCCCATTGATGGAGGCCTTGGAACCGTTAGGCGCGGTTTGATCAAGCATAGGCGAGACGTGAAGCAAAGCGCAGCACACCCATTAGAGCCGCATTAACGGCGAAGGCCGTTAGCAGAAGGACGATGCCGAGCGCAAGCGCCAGCGCAATTTCGCCTTTCGAGGTTTCGAGCGCTATTGCCGTGGTCATGGTGCGGGTTACATGGTCGATATTGCCGCCCACGATCATCACGGCGCCGACCTCGGCGATGGCCCGTCCGAAGCCCGCCAGCACGACGGTGATCAGCCGGTAACGGCCGTCCCACAACAGCGTGGCGACTATGGCGCTCGATGAGGCGCCGAGCGAGCGGAGCTGCTCGTCATATTCCTCAAGCAGGTTCTCGCAAGCCTGGCGGGTAAGCGCGGCGATAATCGGGACAACCAGCACCACCTGGGCGATGATCATCGCGGTCGGCGTATAAAGCAGTTGGAGTACGCCCAGCGGACCGGCATTCGATAGCAACAGATAGACGAATAGGCCGGCCACAACCGGCGGCAGGCCCATGAGCGCACTCAGCAGCGCGGCCACCGCGCCCCGGCCCGGAAAGCGGTAGACGGCGAGTGCGCCGCCAAGCGCGAAGCCGATCGTGCTGGCGATCGCCACGGCCAGCAGGCTGACCTTGAGCGACAGCAGCACGATCTCAACCAAGCGCGGATCGAGCGTGACGATAAGCCTCACTGCCGTATGAAATGCTTGGAGAAAATCGGCCATGGGTAGGGTTGGATGAATGCCTATGTGCCAAGGAACGAGCGCCCGTGGGAGGATCGGACGTTATCTAAACCGGTTGGCTGAGAAAAGCGCTAGGAGGCAGCGTGCAGACCCCGCCTTGACTTGCCGACTTAGGTCAGCCGCTATATCACCAAGCCACCCTTTGTGACGCTCTTTTCCCGCATGGCTGGGCAAATCGATGCTGGGCGGGGTCTCAACGAAAGGGAGTAAGCGTGGAGGAAAACACCCCAGATGGCAGCGGCGGGCCGGACCGGCCGGCACGACATGTCGGCTCGCGCAAGCGGGCCCGGGCCTTTCCCAAGGGACGCCAGCTCGAGACCGACGCGCTTCAGGAGATAAAGGAACTGCTCGGTGACAAGCCGCGACGCCCCGATCTCTTGATCGAATATCTTCACCTGATCCAGGACCGATATCATTATATCTCGGCGCACCATCTCCGGGCGCTATGCGAGGAGATGCGTTTGCCGCAAGCGGCCGCCTACGAGGTCGCGACCTTCTATGCCCATTTCGACGTGGTGAAAGAGGGCGAGACTCCTCCCCCTCCAACCACCATCAGGGTGTGCGATTCGATCACATGCGCCATCAAAGGCGCCGAGGCCCTGTACGAGGCGCTCAAGTCAGGCGCCGATCCGGCCGAGGTGCGCGTGCTGCGCGCGCCATGCATGGGGCGCTGCGACACCGCGCCAGTCGCCGAGGTAGGCCATTATTTCGTCGACCACGCTACGCCGAAGGCCGTCGAGACGGTGGTCGACAGTCGGCAAGCGCGAGACGGACATTCCGCGCTATGAGACACTAGCCGAGTACCGGACCAAAGGCGGCTATTCGGTGCTTGAGCAATGCCGAGACTGGCAAGCTGCCGTTCGACACCATCATCAAGGAGATGACCGACGCCGGCTTGCGCGGGTTGGGCGGCGCAGGCTTCCCTGCCGGTCGCAAATGGCAGATCGTGCGCTCCTATCCCGGACCCCGGCTGATGACCATCAACGGCGACGAGGGCGAGCCCGGCACGTTCAAGGATCGCTATTATCTCGAGCGCAATCCGCAACAGATGTTCGAGGGTGCGCTGATCGCCGCCTGGGCGGTCGAGGCCGAGCGCATCTATCTGTATATGCGCGATGAATATCCGGCGGTGCTGCATATTCTCGCGCATGAGATCGCGGCGCTTGAGAAGGCCGGCATCATCGATAAAGGGTTCATCGAGCTTCGCCGCGGCGCCGGCGCCTATATCTGCGGCGAAGAATTGGCGATGATCGAATCGATCGAGGGCAAACGCGGCTATCCGCGCAATCGTCCGCCCTATATCGCAGAGGTCGGCTTGTTCGGGCGGCCGACCCTCAATCACAATGTCGAGACGCTCTATTGGGTGCCGGAGATCCTGAAGAAGGGCGCCAAATGGTTCGCCGATCACGGCGTGAACGGCGCCAAGGGCCTGCGGTCATGGTCCGTGTCGGGACGGGTGAAGAAGCCCGGCGTGATCGTTGCGCCGGCCGGCATCACCGCGCGCGAGCTGATCGAGATGGCCGGGGGCATGGAAGACGGCGAGATCTTCAAGGCCTATCTGCCGGGCGGCGCGTCGGGCGGCGTGCTGCCGGCGAGCCTGGCCGACCTGCCTCTCGATTTCGGCAGTCTCGACAAATACGGCTCGTTCGTCGGCAGCCATGCCATCGTGGTGTTCTCAGAACGCGATGACGTAGCCGACATCGTGATCAATCTCTTGCGCTTCTTCAAAGATGAGTTCGTGCGGCCAATGCACGCCATGCCGGGTCGGTTGCGACAAGGCGGTGGCGCTGCTCGAACAAGCGGCAATGGGACAAGGAGTTGCTCACCGAGCTCGCCCAGGCCATGCGCGACGCGTCGATCTGCGGACTTGGACAGGCCGCGCCGAATGCCTTTATCTCGGCCATGCAGTTCTTTTTAGACGAGCGGCTGGGAACCGAGATGGCCGGACGCGCTTAAGGGAATGAAGCGATGACAGACCAGCTGCTATTCACACTCGACGGAAATGTGGTGTCGGCCCGGCCGGGTGAGACCATTTGGCAAGTCGCTCAGCGTGAAGGCATCGACATCCCGCATCTCTGCTGGCTGCCGCAGCCCGGCTATCGCGCCGACGGCAATTGTCGCGCCTGCATGGTCGAGATCGAAGGCGAGCGCGTGCTGGCCGCCTCCTGCATCCGGAAGCCCGCGCCCGACATGGTGGTGAAGACCGCGACCGACCGGGCCTTCAAGGCGCGCCGTATGGTGATGGAGCTGCTGCTCGCCGACCAGCCGCCGCTCGAGGATTCGCCCGACCGCGTCTCGCCGTTTTGGCACTGGGCCGAGGTTCAGCACATCGAGACCTCGCGCTTTCCGGCCCATGACATCATCAAGCCCGACCTGTCCCACCCCGCGATGGCGGTCAATCTCGATGCCTGTATCGATTGCGGGTTGTGCGTGCGCGCCTGCCGGGAAGTCCAGGTCAACGACGTGATCGGCATGGCGTTCCGCGGCATCGGCGCGAGGCCGGTGTTCGATTTCGACGATCCCATGGGCCGCTCGACTTGCGTCGCCTGCGGCGAATGCGTGCAAGCGTGTCCCACCGGCGCGCTAATGCCGAAATCGATCGTCGACCCGATCACCCAGCACGGCACCCGCGAAGTCGACCGCGAGGTTCACTCGGTCTGCCCTTATTGCGGCGTCGGCTGCCAGCTCAGCTATCAGATCAAGGACGACAAGATCGCCTTCGTGCAGGGCCGCAACGGCTACTCCAACGAGAACCGGCTATGCGTCAAAGGCCGCTTCGGCTTCGACTACGTCACCAATCCGCAGCGGCTGATGAAGCCGCTGATCAGGAAGCCCGGGCTGCCCAAAGGCGTGGATGTCGACCCGGCCAATCCTTACACGCATTTCCGCGAGGCGAGCTGGAACGAGGCTCTCGATGTTGCGGCCAAGGGACTCGCCAAGGTAGCCGAGCAGCACGGCAACGGAGCCATCGCCGGATTCGGCTCGGCGAAATGCACCAATGAAGAAGCCTATCTGTTCCAGAAGCTGATCCGCACCCGCTTTCGCAATAATAATGTCGATCACTGCACGCGGCTGTGTCACGCCTCGTCGGTGGCAGCGTTGATCGAGGGCATCGGCTCCGGTGCGGTGACCGCGACCTTCAACGAGGTCGAGCATGCCGACGTGGTGATGATCATCGGCGCTAATCCGACCGAGAACCATCCCGTCGCCGCGACCTTCTTCAAGCAGGCGGCGAAACGCGGCGCCAAGCTCATCGTCATTGATCCGCGCGGCCAGGCGATGCGCGAATACGCCACCTACATGCTGCAATTCAAGCCGGCGAGCGACGTGGCGCTGCTCAACGCCATCATGCATGTGATCGTCGAGGAAGGGCTCTTCGACGTTCAGTACCTGCAGGCTTTCACCGAGAATTTCGAGAGCCTGAAGAAGCACGTCGCCAGCTACAGCCCGGAGTTGGTGGCCTCGACCACCGGCATCGACGCCAAGACCATCCGCGAGGTGGCCCGCACCTTCGGCCGCGCCGAGCGCGCCATGATCTTCTGGGGCATGGGCATATCGCAGCATGTGCATGGCACCGACAATGCCCGCTGCCTGATCGCGCTATCCTTGATGTGCGGCCAGGTCGGCCGGGAGGGCACCGGTCTCCATCCGCTGCGTGGCCAGAACAATGTGCAGGGCGCCTCAGATGCCGGCCTAATCCCGATGTTCTATCCGGACTATGCCGACGTGAAGAGCAACTCGGTACACCAGAAATTCGAGCAGCTGTGGAAGACGCCGCTTTCAGAGAAGCCCGGCCTGACCGTGGTCGAGATCATCAATGCGGCGAACGCTGGCGAAATCAGGGGCATGTTCATCCAGGGCGAGAACCCGGCGATGTCGGACCCAGATCTCGATCACGCCCGCGCCGGCCTCGCCAAGCTCGAACACATGGTGGTGCAGGATATCTTCCTGACCGAAACGGCGATGATGGCCGACGTGATCCTCCCGTCTTCGGCGTGGCCGGAGAAGTCCGGCACGGTGACCAACACTAACCGGCAGGTGCAGATGGGCCGCAAGGCACTGCCGCTGCCAGGCGACACGCGCCAGGATCTGTGGATCCTGGTCGAGCTCGCCAAGCGTCTCGGCCTGACTTGGACCTACAGCCATCCTTCCGAAGTGTTCGCCGAGATGAAGCTTGCCATGCCCTCGCTTGACAACATCACCTGGGAGCGGCTTGAGCGGGAATCCTCGGTGATCTATCCCTGCCCGGAGCCGGATCACCCTGGCGAAGCGGTGGTGTTCGGCGACGGCTTCCCCACCCATACGGGGCGTGCTCTTTTGGTACCGGCCGATGTCTTGCCGCCGGCCGAGGTACCCGACGACGAATATCCGCTGGTATTGATGACCGGGCGGCAACTGGAGCATTGGCATACTGGTGCCATGACGCGCCGCGCCGATGTGCTCGATGCGCTCGAGCCTGGACCGACGGCGAGCCTCAACCCGAGGGAACTTGCCCGTAACGGCATCAAGCCGGGCGAGCAGGTCCGGGTGACCACGCGCCGCGGCTCGATCGAGCTTACCGCACGTGCTGACCGGGCCGTGCAGGAAGGTACGATCTTCATTCCGTTCGCTTATGTGGAGGCCGCGGCCAATATCCTCACCAACCCGCAGCTCGATCCAATAGGCAAGATCCCCGAGTACAAATATTGCGCGGTGAAGATCGGCCGGGCCCATGGCGATGATGCGCACGTGCCGATTCCTGATATCAACGTGACAGCGTCGGGCCTATAGGCCTAGATGAGCATGGACTTGCCTGAAGATGTCGTTGGCGTTCTTCTCGCCGGCGGCACATCGAGCCGCATGGGCGGTGGCGACAAGTGTCTGCTGCCGCTCGGGGGCCAGCCAATGCTGGCTCACATTATCGATCGTCTCAGGCCGCAGGTCTCGGACATCGTCATCAATGCCAATGGAGATGTGGCGCGGTTTGCGGCGTTTGACCTGCCGGTGATCGAAGATCGCCTCGAAGGTCAGGCGGGACCGCTCGCTGGAGTCCATGCCGGGATCGAATGGGCGCGGTCCAATCGGCCGCGGAGCCGCTTCATCATCACCGCGGCCACCGACACGCCCTTCTTCCCCGCCGACATCATCGCGCGGTTCCGCGCTGCCATTGGCGACGCCGAGCCCAGGCTGCTCGTCGCCCGGTCGGAGGAGGGAGTTCATCCAGTCTTCGGGCTGTGGCCTGTGTCTCTCGCGCCGGCGCTCGAAGCGTCCGTGAAGGCTGGGATGCGCAAGGTCCAGGCCTGGGTCGCGGACCATGACGCGGAGCAGATCTTCTTCCCGGCCATGGACATCGGCGGCCGCAAGGTCGATCCCTTCTTCAACATCAACCGGCCGCAGGATCTCGCCGAGGCGGAAGCGCTGCTTGAGGCGGCCGCGGCATGAGCCCGCCTGCATTCGGCATCACCGGATGGAAGAACTCCGGCAAGACGACGCTCACGGCGCGGCTCATCGCCGAGTTCACGGGCCGCGGCTATCGCGTCTGCGCCGTCAAGCACGCCCATGAGAGTTTTGACATCGACCAGCCGGGCCGGGATTCCTACCGGCTGCGAGAGGCCGGAGCCCGGCGGGTATTGTTGTCTTCGCCAAAGCGCTGGGCCCTGATGCACGAGCTTGGCGGCGATCCGGAGATGCCGCTCGACCGGCTCCTGGGCGAGGCCGCCGGTTTTGACCTGGTTCTGATCGAGGGATACAAGCGTGAGCCGTTCCCGAAAATTGAGATCCGGCGGGATGGCGGCGCATCTCGGCAACCGCTGGCTGGAAGCGCGCCGCAGATCGTTGCGATCGCCTCCGACCGGCCCGGCGAGGAGGCGGACGGTCTTCCCGTGTTTCATCTGGACGATATCAGCGGCATGGCCGACTTCATCGCCGCCCATTTGAGGCTTGGAGCGGCATGACGATGAAGCTCGCCGACGATTGCTTCTTCCACGACAAGGACCGGATGCCGCACGACGAGGCGCTTGCCGTCTTGAAATCGCGCGTGCGGCCGGTCGTCGACGTCGAAAGCATCGATCTGCATATGGCTCTGGGCCGCTACCTTGCCGAGTTCGTCCTGGCGCCACGAGACATACCGGCGCACGACAACACCGCGGTCGACGGTTATGCCTTCAGCCACTCAGGATATGACCGGCAGGCCGGCTCGCGGTTGCAGATCGTCGGCGAGGCGGCCGCGGGTCATCCCTATCCGAGCACGCCATCCTCGGATGACGCCGTCCGCATCTTTACCGGCGCAGTCATGCCGGACGGCTTCGACACCGTGGTGATGCAAGAGGATGTGCGCATCGAGGAGCAAAGCGGGCAGACCTGGGTCATGATCCCGCCCGGTTTGAAGCCGGGGGCGAATCGCAGGCTTGCCGGTGAGGACGCCAAGCTCGGCGCCGTGCTGGTCCAGGCCGGTGCGCGCTTGCGGCCGCAAGACGTGGCGAGCGCCGCCGCGTGCGGGCTGGACCGGCTTCGTTGCTACGCCCCGCTGAAGGTCGCCATCTTCTCTACCGGCGACGAGATCATGCGCGCGGGCGATCCATTCGTGCCGGGGAAGGTCTATGACGCCAATGCGCCGATGTTGGAGGGACTGATCGAGGTCGCGGGTGCAGTGCCAGTTGATCTCGGCGTCCTACCGGATCGAGCGGATCGCGTGCGCGAGGCCCTGGCCGAGGCGGCGCGCGGTTACGACGTGCTTATAGTTTCCGGCGGCGCGAGCCAAGGCGCCGAGGACCATGTGGCTCGAACCATCGACGCCATCGGCAAGCGTCATCTTTGGCAGATTGCTATAAAGCCTGGACGCCCGATGAGCTTCGGCCAGGTCGGCGATTGCGTTGTGCTTGGACTTCCCGGAAATCCGGTCGCCGTATTTGTTTGTTTCCTGATCTATGTGAGGCCGGTGCTGGCGCGCCTCGCCGGCGGCACTTGGGCGGAGCCCGTGCGCTATCCGATCGCTGCTGCGTTCGCGCAGACCAAGAAAAGGGGGCGGCGCGAGTTCTGGCGCGCCAAGCTAACGCTTAAGGATGGGCGGCTTGCCGTCGAGAAATTCGCCCGTGACGGATCAGGGTTGATCTCCTCGTTGCGGGAAGCCGACGGTCTAATTGAGGTTGCCGAGGAGGTGACGGAAGTGAGGGACGGCGAATTGGTCGATTTCATTCCCTTCACCGAGTTCGGCCTGGAGCCGCGCAGATAGGTCAGGCGACATGGCTCGTCAGCCTGCCCTCTACGCGATGCGGGTGAGTGAAGACCTCAAAGCCGTCCTTGCGTGCGATCGCGACCAACGTCATGCCGGCCTCGTCCGCCATGCGTACCGCGAGCGCCGTGGGGGCCGAGACGGCGACGATCATCGGCGCGCCAATCGCGGCGGATTTCTGCACCATCTCGACCGAGACGCGGCTTGTCAGCACGATAATGCCCTGGCGCGGGGTCGCACCTTCGTGTGCAAGCGCGCCGGCAAGTTTGTCTAGCGCATTGTGACGACCAACATCCTCGCGCACGGCTACCAGGCCACTTGCTGGGTCCCAAAAACCTGCGGCGTGTACCGCACGGGTCTCCTGATTAAGTAGCTGCAAAGGGAAGAGCGAGTTGATCGCCTCCATGATTTGATCCGGTGCGTAAATGCCACCTTCGTGCACTTTAGGTGGTGGCCGCATTGCTTCGACCAAGCTCTCAATGCCGCACAGCCCGCACCCTGTCGGACCCGCCATCTTCCGCCGGCGGCCCAAAAACTCTGCCGCATGAGGTGCCTTTAGCCAAATCCGCAGCTCGATGCCGACGTCGTCCTCGACGACTTCTATGCTTTCGATCGCGTCGACCGAAGAGATCACGCCCTCGGTAAGGCTAAAACCGACGGCAAAGTCTTCAAGGTCCTGAGGCGTCGCCATCATGACCGCGTAGGATGCAGTGTTGAAAGTGAAGGCGATTGCCGTCTCTTCGGGAATGGCACGTTCGCTGCGGACCTCACCATCGGCGCGCCAAATGGAGCGGCGAACGCGAACAACCGGACGAGCCAACTATTTGCTCCTTGTTACGATAACCGCCGTGGCACGCAATCAACCACCGATCGACGCTGTTCTGGCGCAATCCGGAGGTTGGAGACCAGCAGCTTCGTCAGACTGTACAAGCATTGCCAGTTCGTTGTCGAAACGCGCGTGCAGGATTGCTATTGCATGTTGCTCGTCTGACCACCGACGAAGGTCTCTCGGCTTCGATTGTTCAAGCCGAATGAACTCATAAAGCGCTTGAGCGATGATATAGGCCTCGCGTTGAGTCACGTCTTTTGGATCAGCCATGTTGCTGCCCATCCGTTCTCTGCGGTCTTCTCGGGGCTGACGACCCCGGCCACCCATGCAACATGAGAATGCTAACTCTGATTCACGCGGATAAGAAGGCTCCTGATTTAGGGGCGGAGACAAATCTCTGGAACGTGGTCGCTGCTCACTTGAACGCTACGCTTATCAGCGTGGGGAGGCTTTCGTGGCGAACGTGACCTTCGTAAAGCGGTGGAGGTTTTAGCCTGAATACGACAGGTGTCGAAGGCCCAAAAAAGCCCGTAAGAAGTATGAGTAAGGCAGAACAGAAGGAAGAAGTACCGCAGCCGTCAGTTAAGGCAACGCCGACCGCGACGCGGATGGCGCACTGGCTCCTTGCAGGAGGTTAGAATGGAACGATTCAACATGTCGATGCGCAAATACCTCAAGCAGGTGGGCGTCACCTCGCAGGAAGCCATCGAGCGAGTGGTGCGCGAAGAGGGGCTGCCCGGAAAGGGAAAGCTCAAGGTCAAGATGGTTTTGACCGGAGAGGGCACCGGCCTGAACCACGTGGTCGAGGGCGAGATCGACCTGACGGAGGCAGAGTAGGTGGTAAACACGTCGAACCTAGCTCCCGTGCTGGATTCGCAAACGGCGATGTTCGCTGAGACCCTCTGGCCCCATCCCAGGTCAGCGCCCGGCAAAAGCTCTCGGCGGCGGGACGTTTTGCTCCGGTCAACGCGGGACTGTTGAGGCGTTATAGGCTCGAGAGACATGGAGGAATCGCCATGGAAACATTAACGCCAGAGATGGAAGCAATGATTGCTTTGCTGATGGCGCGGATAGACTGTTCCAAACGGTCGTTGGCATACTCTAGGTCGGCCCGCAATACGTGCCCATAACTCCGTATAGTGGTCTCATGCCTCGATGGGGGAAGTACACCGCCGACCGACCGGGTAAGGCCTCACTGTCGTCCCTAAGCGGCGGCTTTGACCTAAGTTAAACCGTTCATTCCTTCAAGATCGCCGCAGAGTAAAAACAGAAGTGACCTGAGTGATTGTCCGCGTAGTGCCAGGAGCAGACCTTGAGCCCGTCGTCAAAGACGCGGCTTTCTAGGGCTGCGTCTAGTGGGTTCCTGCTCAGAGCTTTTGCTGGCGTCCCCACCTTCCATATGGCTCATCTGCTCTTTGCTGGTCTTCTCTGATTCAGCTTCCTTTTGGCCGAGGTCGGCTGGAACAGGTGGTTCGCCTCGCATAGTTTCTCCGGCCGACGTAGCTTCTTCCGGAGCACACCGGGTACCAAAGAGACAGCAGATCGATCGCAGCAGGTTCATGCGTGTATCCTCCATACCGAGATCCGCGGAAATGTCTTCGCGAGCTGGATACTCTGCAGGAGTATTTGCTCCGCCGGGACCCTTGAGGGGCGCAACCCCAAGCCCGTTGGCAGCTACGCCAAACAAAGAGAACGGCCCGCCTCGAAACAAGGGGTCGAGGAGACCGAAGTCATACATTCGCAGGGTTACAGAACTCGCGGACGATAGCCATCCGCTAGATCACGAGTGACTTCTGCCGTTGCGTGTCGTCCACCGTGCCACTCGCGCTAGCCGGTAATTGCAATACGGTCGCGCGTTGGCCCTTGCACAAATTCGTCAACAGGACGATTTTTCCGTCGGGGAACTCAAGGGCGTCATGATGAACGTTGGACTGGCCCTTGTTGACCTCTTTGAATCTCGCCACCGCGTGCCCAAGCCTCCAAGCGAAGACGAGGCCAGTCTCGCACTGAACCTCTTTCTCAAAGGCAAGCTCTGTGCCGGGAAGCAAACATACGGCCACCTGAGGCTCGTCGACCGATGCAAAACCGCGCGTAATCGTGTTGGGGAACCTCGTCGTTACGAGTTTATCGCCGACCCTCGCGGGTCGCGACGTGACTTGATGTAGGCTGTAATCACACATCGAAGGGCACTCCAATCTAGAGTAGTGCCCCCGTCTATTTCTAAAATCATAGCCCATCAAAACGGCGATGTTTTGTCTGTCCGCCAATAGGTCCATCGGCCCATTGGCCGTTCCTACCGCGAGATGTGTCCCGATTGACCCGCCCTGCTTGTCTCGGAAATGTCCGCTTTGGGTCCGAGGCGCGTCGGTCTTCCCCCAACAACAGGTACTACGCGGCTCGGTGGCGTGGCGTCGCGGTCTCGCCGTTGAGCGAGCCGCGACATGGGAGGCGCAGTGAGGAAGTGGTACCGACGTACATCGGCACTCGGATACCAGAACCTCGCTGATCGCTGGTCAGAGATCGATGACCGTCCTCGCGTCTTTCCCGCGATGACTTCGGCTGCCAAAGCCGGCACGTCATCGAGTTCGCACGTGACGTCATGCCGTTGAGCTTTCCGAGATCGAGTTCCGTCGCCAGACGACCCCAGGCCTCTTCGCGCTTCTCGCGCGGGGTTAAGACGGAGTTCACGCCCGCGAGCGTCACGTCGCGCAGAATGAAGGGTAGGACGGTCGCGGGCAGGTCCGACCCTTGTGCCACGCAAGCCGCCACTGCGCCGTCGTATTTGATCTGCGAGAGTACGTTGGCGAGGGTTTGGCTGCCGAGCGAGTCCACCGCGCCCGCCCAGCGCTCCTTGTCCAATGGGACCCCAGCCCCGGAAAGCTCGCGAGCGTCGATGATCTCGTCCGCGCCAAGTCTTTGCAGATAGTCGTGTTCCGGCTCGGCCCGGCGGGACGAGGCAACAACGCCATAGCCAAGCTTGTCGAGTAGCGCGATCGCGACCGACCCCACCCCACCGGCAGCACCGGTCACCAGCACATCGCCCTTGTCCGGCGTGACGCCTGCGTTTTCCAAAGCCAGCACGCAAAGCATGGCGGTGTAGCCGGCAGTGCCGATCGCCATGGCATTGGCGGTCGAAATGTTCTCAGGGAGCAGGATAAGCCAGTCGCCTTTGACGCGGGCGCGCTCGGCGTAGCCTCCGTGGTGCACCTCGCCTAGAACGTAGCCGTTCAGCACGACGCGATCCCCCGTTTGGAAGCGCGGGTCTTCCGAGCGCAGCACCCGACCGGCCAAATCGATGCCCGGAATGAGTGGAAACTTGCGGATGATTGGCGCTTTGCCCGTTATCGCGAGGCCATCCTTGTAGTTCACCGTGGAGTGCTCGACCGCCACGGTGACATCGCCCTCCATGAGATCAGCATCCGTCAGCTCCCTGAGGACGCTTTGCTGATTGCCCTCTTTGGTCACGAGCAACGCCCGGAACTTCTCGGCCATATCATCCCAGCGCGGCGCCCGATCGGAATGGCGCCCGAAGTTAGAGTTGCGAGAGATAACGCTGCAGTTCTTGCTCAAGTTCGCGAGATCACTGGCACTCGAAGCGTCCGAGAATGGACTCCTTCGGCTCGCGGTCAAGGAGGAATTGGAACGCCGCCACGTCCGGGTCTTTTGGCACGCCATCGAATGGCACAAAGCGGACTCTTTGAGCGGATTCGCCTCGCGTCCGCTTTTGGGGTAAAGCAGACACTTCCCAACGCGCTTACTGATGCCCATTTATGAGTACACGCCCTAGTCCTCGGCACAGATCGAATGCGAGGAA
Source organism: uncultured Gemmatimonadales bacterium (assembly GCA_963826065.1). GTDB lineage: Bacteria > Gemmatimonadota > Gemmatimonadetes > Gemmatimonadales > GWC2-71-9 > CAVVWJ01. Next base: position 10,279 of record CAWGVP010000002.1, on the reverse strand, counting down.
CGTGGAACCCCCGCACAGAAGCTGGCGACTAAAGCGGGACACCTGATTACCCTCTCAACGAGAACTCGACGGTTTTGGCCGTCTTGCTACGCTCTTGTCACGCTCAAACCGATGTGTTTGAGTCCGGGCATGACATCAAACAGCGATGACCTTGAAAAATCCCTTCAGGAAAACCTGAAACTAAGGCGCGAACTTGCGACCGAGTTGGCTGAGGTCAAGGGCGAAAAACTCGCTGCGGTCCGTTACCGATTGGCGAGAATCTTTGGCGCGCTGCGCTACGCCTTCTCTGGACGGATTAGGCGAGCGTCCGTATCAGCCACTGTCGTGGAGTTGATGACGTTAGATGGTGCCCGCGAACAGTACTTTGCTCAACTTCGGCAGCTTGATAGGCAAGCGTTGCTCAAGGAGATTAAGCAGTTGCGGCGGCTCCTATTGGATTTTCACCCGCCCACCTAGGGCGTGTACTCATGAACCGACAGCTAAATGCGGCCTTGGATGCGCCGCCCAACGTTCGGACTTGTCAGTATGTCCTGGTGGGGCCTTCCTGGTCCGGGGTAGGGACACCGTGGACGAGGTGTGGGCCCAGTTGAGACGACCTAAGCTCATATTTGGATATTGCGCACGAGAGCATTGGGTGTAACCTGAAACGAAACGGCACCCCGCGTTCGACTCCCTCTTCGCGCGGGCGTTAGGAGTAGGGCGGTGAGTTTCCAGTCCGCCACCGGGCTAGCTCATCCACCGACGGACGAAGCGCTTGTTCGAGAAACCAAGAGCGGGTCCGCCAGCGCTGACGCGGTCGTCTTTGTAATAGAAAGTGACGATCCAGCACGCAACGCTATTAAGCAGCTTCTAGAGTTTGTTGGCTTACACGTCGAGCCTTTCCGGTCAGCCGTCGAGTTTCTCGATGGCGTTATTCCGGAAAAGCCTTGTTGCGTGGTGCTTGCGCTGCGCATGCCGATGATGAGCGGTCTTACATTGCAGGAGGAACTCACGAAAACCGGCATTCATGTGCCGCTTATCTTCGTCACCGGATACGGAAGCATCGCCACGGCGGTTCGCGCGATGAAGGCAGGTGCCGTCGATTTCCTGACCAAACCAATCAACGAGCAAAATCTGTTAGATGCCGTGTTTGTTGCTCTTGAACGAGATCGGTTGCGGCATGCGCAAGAGGACGCTCTCGCCGGAACACGAAAACGTTTCAAGTCGCTTACTCCACGCGAGCGCGACGTGCTCTGCGGGGTCGCCGCTGGACGGTTGAACAAGCAGATTGCTGATGAGCTTTGCTTGAGCGAAGTTATGGTCAAGGTGCATCGCAGCCACGCTATGCGGAAGATGAACGCAAAATCCATCCCTGAACTCGTCAGGATGAGCGACTTACTCCAGAGCGAACTTTCAGCATCGGGTATGCACGAAAGTGCTCCTCGTGCCGCCAAAGCGAAAACAATTCCGCTAAGCTGATTTTTTGAAACGAGCGTTGATCTCGACAAGCGGATCGTTGCCGGTCAAGCGAACGAGGTCACGGTAGGCGGACTGCGCTTGAGAGCTTGCTGTGTCTGCGAGGTTCAGCAGGAAACAATGAAGAGCGAGCTTTATGCTCAGCCCTTTCAATCCCTCTGCAGGAGCGGCCGCTATTTCGTCCTCGATTTCCCTTAGCGCATCCTCTCTCCATATCGCTGCGTTTGCAGAGGCAGCCTGCTCGGCTCAAATCTGGAGAGCCATTCTGCAAATAGGAACGAAATTACATCGTCCATCCCTGCGATCTTTCGAGTGGCACGGAATGACCTTCTAGTCGATGAGTGGCGCACGCTTGGTACAAATTGGGCATTATTACGTGAGAGAGCCAACCCAATTTCAGCGAGGAAGAGGGCTACCCACCAAGATCCAGAACCCCACCTAACGACGTGGCGGGGTTATTACAGCGGACGGCGGCGGTGACTTGCCGCGATCAGTTGCTCGAAGACCAAAGGGAAGCCTGCCTGCTCTCGCGCACGTGGTTGCTGACAAGATCGAATCCTGCTGCGAATTGACCTTGTTATCGGCGAATGTCCGCTAATGGCACCAAGCGGACCGGTTTATGAGTACACGCCCTAACAGGGCGGCATGCTTCTACAGCCCAGAACACCGGCTTTCAATCGTTTGGCTTCCCAGCGCCTGGTCCCGCTGTATTTGTAGCACCCAATTGAACCACTCTCTGCACACCCTGCGCTCTCCCTCCACGTAATCGCGGCTGGGATAAAAGTGATGTCCTTCGTTCTGCTCGACCCGCGACCAGAGGCCGTCATGGGCAATCTAAGGAATTGCCAACCCGGTTGACAGGGCCGAAGGCCAGATGAAAAGCTCGCGGGCCAGGTTCTCTGAGCGGACTCTGACCCCCGTCTCTTTATGGCCATCTACGGTCGGAGACCTTGAGCGGCTGACGTTTGGAGGCGAGCAGCGGCATGACGAGTGGTGTGCCGACCTGAGCCACCTGAACGCGACGCGGTGGAGGTAGAAGAGTGGATTTCTCGGCGTTCCAGGTGCACGCTCCAGCGTGTGGCCGCTTCATTCCGCACTTGGGCCGAGGCATCCGCTACCGCATCCGCATGACGCCTGTTGCCTGCTACATTCACCACGACTGAACGCCGACAACGTGACAAAGCCCACAAAGGAGAGTGGCTACCCTGCTGTCTGCCGGCTCAAGGGCGTGCGGGGCACACGACCCTGCCCTCCTCTCGCTGCTTTCTTGCCTTTTCCTCTTGGTAGCTTCAGCCGCGTGAGGATGTTTTCCAAAATTTCCTCCAGCACCACCCAGGTTAAGGTCGTCGGCAGCCAGTTGAATTTGGCGTGACCGCCACGTTCCGGGCCCATTAAGTCTACTCGTTAGGAAGGACCCATGGCTGATATTGTCATCATCAACCCGCGCTTCGACATCTCGTTCTGGGGGATGGAACATTGCATGAGCATGTTCGGTAAGCGCGCGAACTTGCCCGTTGCCTGCCTTGGGCTGCTCGCCGCTCTTGTTCCGGACCATCACCAAGTGACGTTACTCGACGAGAATGTCGAGGACATCGATTTCGATCGTCTGGCGCGCGCCGATCTTGTTTGTCTTACCGGAATGAGCATTCAAGGGTGGCGGATGATCGAGATTATCGAGGAGGTGAAGTCACGCGGGGTCATGACCGTCGTAGGCGGCGCCATGGCGACTGTCGAGCCGGAGGTCTTGGAAGGGATCGCCGACGTCATCTTCCTCGGCGAGGCCGACGAGACCTGGCCCCAGTTCCTGCGCGAATGGGAGCAAGGGTGTCATAAGCGCCGCTACGAGCAGGCCGCAGAAGACCGATCTTTCCACCTTACCGCTGCCCCGCATCGACCTGCTGAAAGTCGAGCGCTACATGTTCGGCAGTCTGCAGATCTCGCGCGGCTGTCCATTCACCTGCGAATTCTGCGACATCATCGTCACTTTCGGCCGCAAGCCGCGCCTCAAGACGAGCGAGCAGGTGCTGGGCGAGATCGACGCATTCCGCCGCGCCGGACTGAATATGCTTTTCGTCGTCGATGACAATCTGATCGGCAACAAGAAAGCCATCAAGCCAATCCTGCGCGACATCGTCAGCTGGCAGCAGGAGCGCGGCTATCCGCTTGTTTTTGTCACCGAGGCGTCGCTCGATCTCGCCGAAGACCAAGAGCTGATGGAGCTGCTTGGTCTCGCCAACTTCCAAAGCGTTTTTATCGGCATTGAAACGCCGAACGAGGATTCCCTCAGAGAGACCAAGAAACTTCAGAACGTGCGGCCGAACGCCGGCACATTGCTCGAGCGGGTGCATCGCGTGCAGTCGCATGGCATCGATGTCTGGTGCGGCATGATCGTCGGCTTCGATCACGACGATCCCTCGATCTTCGATGTGGTGCCGAAGTTTCTTGCTGAAGCGCGCATCGCCACGGCCCTCATCGGCATGCTGCATGCGATACCAACGACCCCTCTTTACAAAAGGCTGAAAGAGGAGGGTCGTCTCAGCGACGATGAGGGTATCGACAGCATCGGCACCAACGTCATCCCGCTCGGCATGTCCCGCGAGCAGCTGCGCGATGGATTCATCCGGGTGATGCAGGAGAGCTATAAGCCCGAGGCCTATTTCGGCCGGGTCGACTCCCAGTTCATCGACCAGAACTTCAAGTTCACCTTACACCAGCTGCCTTATTGGACGAGCCATCGCTGGAACTGGACGAAACGCTGCCTCCTCAACTACATCAAATTTACCGTTATCTCCTCGCGCCTGATGCGCCTTGTCCCGGACGAGGGGCTGCGGACGCGGTACCGGCGGCAGCTCTGGCGGGTGCTACGCGCGCGCTGGCGCGAGCCGCATATTCTGTTCGTCTACTCGCTGAAGGTCGCGTTCCACTATCACTACACGGCCATTACGCAGACCTTGTCGCATGTGGGCGAGCGGGGCGGCGCAATGCCAGATGCGGTCAGGTCGCTATCGAGGGCGAAGCGGCGCGTCGAGGCAAAGGTCGCCGCCTAGGCGACGCCGCCACGACGACGCACCAGTAGTTGTTCGGGTTACCAGTTAGTCCACGCCACATCTGCATCCTCCTAGCCCCACCTGAGCTCAATTTGCTCGGAGGTGGCGGTAAGCCATGAAGTTGACAGCTGTTGCCCCCAAGCCACGCTGCACCTGTATCTGGCTAGTTGGAGCCTTCAACCCCTTCCATGACAAGTCAGCGAGACATAGGCTTCCCTGCTCAGGCGGTGAATGGGATAGGGGATTCAAGGATGGCGAGTTCAGCGTACTACCACCGTCAGGCTGATTTGTGCGTGAGGATGGCTCTTTCGGCTTCCTTACGCGAGGAGAGTGTCCGGCTGCTCGATGTGGCAAATGAGTACCGGGACCGAGCGACGCAGGCCGAGAATCTGGCTAGCGCCTCAATGCCGCAATCCCAAGGGCGCTTAAATTAAAGGACCGCGCACGCATCGGCGCGGTCACGATAACAGCGAAATCTTAACACCGGCGGATCCCAACTAATGACCTAAGACGGATTCGTTATAGGCGGAGGGAGTGCAAATGTTTGCACAAGTTACGCGCGACCAATTCGAAATCAAAGAAGATGCGATTATCCACACCCCAACGGGAGCAGAGTTCACCCCGGTGATGGGCCACGCGGAGTCAGTGTTGATTTGGACGGGAGAAATCGGCAATAGGCTATGGAGCGGTGAGATTTATCGCTATGCCGATGTAATTTTGATGATGAAAAGGGTCTGGCGTGAAGGCGTCTGCTGATCGACAGCGCTTGCTCCACGCGGGCCGAATCGCGCTCACGTTATTGACCGCTGGATAAGAAAGTTAGCCCTCGGGTCACGCCTTCTGTCGCACGTATTTTTCTCAGCCACTCTAGCCGAACAACAACGAAGCCCTTGCCTTGCGCGATTGGCTCGTAGGCCAGGGCTTTGACGATCTCTTCCTAGATCTCGATCCGGAACGCGGGCTGAAGGCAGGCGAGCGCTGTGAGCCCGGATGACAGGATACGTGTCACCTGCTTGGGCGACATGTTTTGGCGAGCGGGCAGGGCACATAAGGTAAGGGCGACCCGAAGGCCGCCCTCTCCTTGCCGCCCAGGACGCCGGTCCCGAAGGACCAGCACCGCTAAGGCAACAAACCGCCTCACCTTTCAGCGAGACGAACATTCATCGTGACTCTCATCCCTGCTCACTGTCAACAACAAAGAGATCATTTGTGTCGTAGCAGAGTTGGCAGCTTGGCGATGTTGCTCGCGATCCGCCTAGCTTTTCCATAAAAGGGCGCTCACCGAAGCGAGCGCCGCGCAGGTTCACATCAATAGGTTAGGTAGAAACTACCGGCGATGACCTAGAGGGAGTCCAAGCACCAGAGCCTTTTGTCTGAGCGCTCCGGGGGTGCGCTTCGTCGCCTTTGAAATTACCGTCACCGACGTTTTGCTTTTTGAATGCTTTTTTAGCTCGCGAATGTCTTGTGCCGTCCATTCACGACGAACGCGGCGCTTGGCAGGTCTGGCCATCTTGATTATCCCTCAGGTTTGTTTGTGAGTGCGCGCATATATCATACGCGCGTGAGAATTTAAACCGCTCACGTCCTCGGTTGCAGCGCTACGGCGTCGTCCTCCTAATTGGAGAGTGCCGCGGGGCTTCTTGGTGCATGTGGCTCAGACGCGGTTCTCACTTGGAGTTCGGCTAAAGCTTGCCGAGCAAGGCCAAGATCAGAACTACGACCAGGATGAGACCCACAATTCCGGAAGGACCGTAGCCCCACGCGCGGCTATGGCCCCAGGTTGGCAAAGCACCGATTAGAATGAGCACCAAAATAATCAGCAGGATTGTACCAAGTGACATGACGTTGCCCCCTTTTTGTCGGCGCTCTCACTCTACGGAGCGGCTGCGCGGTTAGAACCAGCTCCCTCAGCGGTCATCCACCTCGCCCGCCAGGAACTCTTCGTCAGTTTGTTCAATAAACCGGATGAACGCTCTGACCTTCATGTAGACGGCGTTGAACAATCCCATACTGAATCTCCTCATGGGTGGTCCCACAGGGCAGAAGGATAGTTCGGGGCGTCAGAAGCCGCGCGCCCCCGCGGTCAGTCGTCCACAAAAAAATGCGTTCGGGCCCGTGAAGTAAGAAGCTACTCCCCCGGCTGATATGGGACCCGAGGAGCGCTGAGGGGGCGCATGTATCCCAGGCGTCTCAGCGGCCTAAAGCGAGGCCAAGAAGCGCGCATTGCTCTTGGCCGAGAACAAGATCACCGAAAATGCGGGCTGGGATCGGAACCGCCTTTACATCAGCTCCCGGAGCTTGCCGACTTCTCATCGAGCAGGGTCTGGATATTTCCATCACTGGCTTCGAGCCCGTCGAAATCGATCAGATCGTCATCGATCTCGAGGGAGATAGCGCGGATCCGGCCGACGACGTAAGACTTTTGCTCCGGCGTCAACGCGGCCTGTTGAGCGTTATAGGCTCGACGAGGCATGGAGGAGATCGCCATGGAAACATTAACTCCAGAGATGGAAGCAATGATTGCTTTGCTGATGGCGCGGATAGACGCCACGAGGGCGGACCTGGACACCGCGCTCGGCGAACTGGTGAACGCCTATCTGAGGGATACGATTACCGGAGTCCGCGAGGGGCGGTACGAGGGGAAGGCATTAGAGAGAGCCCACCGTGTGTCCGAGGATTACGAAGACCTCCTCAAGCGCGCAGGCAGGACGAGCTAAAGGAAAACGCAGAGGGGATGCTGCGCGGAAACGCGTTGGAAAGGCCACAGCGCGAGGAAATCGTTCGGCCGAGAAGAAGCCCGAAGAAGGCGGCGTTTTCGCTCGCCTTAGCCGAGGGGCGGCGGCGAAGGCCGACCGGCACGGGGCCGCCGCCAGCGTTCTTGAGAATGACCATTGGCAGCAGAAGCATCGCGATCACGCCAAACGCCCGGACGATGAGTGCTGCAAGCACCCAGGTGCTGAGGCCGGTGACTACGAGATGGTTCGTGTGGTGGGACCGCTACAACGCCTGTGTGGGCTACGACTACTACTGAGCCTGAATGCCCTTCTAGGCAGCAAAGCCCTCGGCCCGGTGGGGCTTTGTGCTGTGTTGTTGGGCGATGCGTGGGGTGCGGTGATCTGAAAAGCTCCGCCCCTTCCATCAACGCGATGTGAAGCGGCCGACAGCCCGGACTGCGGCGTAGGCGATAAGGCACAGGACGACAAGAACCGCCAATGCGATGAGCACCCAGATGATGATCGGCGCGCGATCCGCCTCTGCCGCGCCAAGCATGCTGAATGCCCGCACCGCCCAGACCGCGATCAAGGCGATGCCGACCGCGAGCAGGGTCGCAGCGACCAGCATAGCTAGGCGGTTAAACTGCCGTCGTCGCTCCAGCTTAGTGCTAAACATGGCCGACCGTAGCACGCTGCCGTGCTCTCAAAAGAGAGAGGGTCATACGCTGATTTCACAGCGCCGCGCTAAGTGAGCGAGACAACCTGCGTCTGTCATGTCACCGGATGTAAGCGGGATTCGATGACTGCCTCCGTCGCTGCATCGTGCGGGATAAAAATCGTCTCGTTGATTTTTCAATACGGCTCGCCAGCACCCCAATAAAGATGAAGCCCGGGTTGGCCGGGCTTCTCTTTACTCACATGATACTGGGGCAACGGCACTAGCTGACGGGGGCATCAGGGGGAACTGCGCCAATTGCCATCAAAAGGAGAACCATATTGCGCTGACTTAGTTCCACCTCGTGTCGATCCATACTGTCCTGTGTCTCGTGGTTGGTTTGCAATTTGGTTTGCAAACTTTCCCAGTCGACCCCGCCAAAACTGACGAACTCGATAAGAGGCACCCCGTCCGCTCTGAGCGGACCCCTTAAGGGCAGACGAAAAGCGCTACGAACGCTCTCCTCGTGAAGCGCGCCCGGCTGCCGCTAGGATCGCCTCGAATTGAATGTCGGAAATTTGCAGCGCGGCGGCGATATCTTTGAGCCTCTCGCGCTCCCCTTCGGCGCTGCGTTTATCGGCGAGCAGAGTAAGATATGCGGCGCGGATGATCTCTTCCTTGGTTTCCGGGCTCATGCTTCCTGCGACAACAGAAAGCTCTCGCAGCACGTCTCGCTTGGTGGCATACGCCTGCACCGCGAGGACGACGCCGCTCACGTCCACCGAACGGCCGGTCTGGTCCTGATAGACCTTCTGAATTAATCCCACCTCGCGCGCATCCAGCCTACCGTCCGCCGCCGCCACCGCGACCATCGCCTTGAGGATCCAATCCGCGTCAGTCGGTTTCTGCACCAAGGTACTGCTCCTCACTCTCTGCAGCCCAATCTCGCGCGACGCTCCGAGATAATCAATTAAAGAGGCGGATACCAAAGCCAGGGAGCTGGTGTCGGATGTTGCGCGAAGTCCGTGGTTCGTGCGAAACCGAAGGGCCATCTGCAAAGACAGCGACGTCCTCTTCCTGCGTCACTTGCTATGAGGGCTGCGGCTTGGACCTATGTGGCGGCAGCGGTATCCGCAATCGGGGTCTGGCTGTTCTACGTATTCATTTTGTTTTTCCGCGGGCGTTCCGACCGATGACCCTTCGCCAGTTGGCATTTGGGTATGAGGAGGGCAGCTCCTCCCGTCCGGTCGCCACAACATGCCCAAACGTGGCTACGGCTTGTCTGGCGTTAGACGATCCAGAAGGATATCTCGCAACTCCTCCGCATCATTGAAACTGTTTGTCTGAGCGATCTCGAGCAGCTTGCAGCGGAGAACGGCCGCTAGACTTTCGTCGCCGCCGAAGGCGACTGACCGGTTTGTCTCCTTGACCGTACTCCACGCAGCATAAAAGGCCCGCTCCAAAATTTCGCGGTCGAGGGGATCAAATTCGTACCGAGGTGATTTGAACACGTCTTGTCTCACGAGGTCCTAGGGCGATCCTGGGAGACTTCGCTTAAAGCAGCGGGATGACGATTTTGCGACTTGCGCTGCGACAAAAGTCCGCAGGGCCTTTTTCCCAGCAGCGAAGCAGCTGCTTGGTCGTCGCAGGCCACAGATCTTAGTTTTTGATCCTGATCAAAGCGCGCGGCACTATGCCAATGGCCATCTTTGATTGCCATGAAAGCCGAGCATTTCATCCTGCCGAGCGTCCGCGGCTATCGGCGATAACGAAGCATCCAAAGGTCACGTTTGCGGAGTACGAGCGCCAACTTCGCTCAATGCAATTCACTGTGCAATCGATCCAACAGGCCTATCTCGGGACGCGCGAGAGGGCGGTAGTCGTCCTCGAAGGATGGGACACCGCAGGCAAGGGTGGCATCGTTCGGCGGCTCGGCTGGGCTATGGACCCACGAAGCTTCAAGGTCTATCCGGTCGCCGCGCCGTTGTCGCACGAGGTGGGAGCGCAATTCTTGACCTCGTTGAAGTGTGCCCTGATCTTCCTGGAGCAGCCGAAAGAGATTCTGCCGACCTTCGGCGATTGCGGCGTGCTCGATTCGACTATCTCCGCCTGCTGGAGCGGTCGTTTTCCGCGCGGCGGGCAAGGCCATCAAGCTCGGCGATCGCGCGCTACTGCAAGCCGCCGAAGCACACGCGTTTCACGCAGAGACTGCCGTACCACCAAAACCCGAGAACGAGACTCGTGCGCTTTCGGAGCCCACATTTGCGGACCGATTCGTCTCCGGCGGTCCAGTGCCAGCTGCGCTACACGACGAAGCTGCGGAAAAGTCGCGTGAATTCGCACTATCGAAATTGCAAAAACGCTAGCAATATCATCGTGTTAAGTCGTGGCGGAGAGGGTGGGATTCG
>CAWGVP010000001.1:0-6805 GCA_963826065.1 uncultured Gemmatimonadales bacterium | reverse complement strand
TGGTCCTGCGTCATCCCTTCCGCAGACCTCCAAAAAGCAGTGTCTATGGTATGCGAAGGGCGCGCCCGCGCCTGGCCAGGACCGCGTCGAGCGAGTAGCGGGGAGCGCCATAGAGGAAGAAGAACAGCCCGCCGGCGAGCATCGCCAGGGGCGCGATGTTGGCGTTGAACGGCTGCCCCACGTGCACCATCAGCAGCGCCACCACGAAGTTGACGACGACGACGGCCGCGGCCGGCCGGGTGAACAGCCCGAGCAGCAGGAGGATCCCCGTGCCGAACTGGCCGTACGCCGACAAGTAGGCACACGCCAGCGGGTACGGGAACCCGTTGGCGGCCAGGAAGTCCCGGAACTCCAGCATGCGCGCGGCGCTGAACACGTTGTCCGCCGTCCCGTAGATCAGCACGAAGGCGACGAACAAGCGCAGCAGGAGCGGCGCGAGGTCGCGGTAGCGGTCGAGGGCGGAGAGCATGTGAGGAGGACGGATCAGTGAACCGAAAGTTTCTCCTGAAGCGGCCTGGAAAATCTCCCGTGGAGTTGCCCCGGTTTGGTGGACACCTCATCCTTAGGGAGAAAGGAGTCCATGATGGGGAGTCACCGTGGCAAGCCCTACCCAGCGGAGTTTCGTCGGCGGATGGTGGAGCTGGTGCGGGCGGGGCGGACGGCCGAGGAGCTGAGTCGGGAGTTTGAGCCGTCGGCCGAGTCGATCCGCGACTGGGCGCGCCAGGCCGACCGGGACGAGGGACGACGCGACGACGGGCTGACCACGGCCGAGCGCGAGGAGCTGCGCCGGCTGCGGCGGGAGAATCGCCAGTTGCGTGAGGACCGGGAGATCCTGGCAAAAGCCGCGGCCTGGTTTGCTCGGGAGACCGAGTCGAGCCCACGGAAGGGTTCGGATTCGTGAGAGCGCACCAGGCCTGCTATCGGGTGGTGAGGATGTGCCGACTGCTGGGTGTCTCCGCCAGCGGGTATTACGCGTGGTGTCGGCGTCAGGCGGGTGTGCGAGCCCGAGCCGACGCGGCGCTGGGCGTGCAGATCCGGGCGATCCACGCGCGGTCGCGGGGGACCTACGGGGCACCCCGGATCCATGCCGAGCTGGCGGCGCAGGGCGTGCGGGTGGGGCGCAAGCGCGTGGGGCGGTTGATGCGTGCGGCAGGGCTTCGGGGCGTCAGTCGGCGGAGGTGGCCCCAGACGACGGTGCGAGACCGCCAAGCTCGTCCGGCGCCGGACCTGGTCGGCCGTCACTTTACGGTCGACGCGCCGGATCGGCTCTGGGTGGCCGACATCACCTACATCCCGACCGCGGCAGGGTTTCTGTACCTGGCCGTGGTCGTCGACGCCTGGAGTCGGCGGGTCGTGGGCTGGTCGATGGCGACGCACCTGCAGACGGAGCTCGTCGTGGCGGCGCTGGAGATGGCGCTGGGGCAGCGGCAACCCCAGGGCGTGATCCACCATTCCGACCAGGGGACGCAGTACACCTCGTTGGCCTTCGGCCAGCGCTGCCGGCGGGCCGGCGTGCGGCCCTCGATGGGGTCAGTCGGGGACTGCTACGACAACGCGCTGTGCGAGAGCTTCTTTGCCACGCTCGAGTGCGAGCTGCTCGACCGGCGGCGCTTCGGCACCCAAGCCGAAGCCCGGATGGCGGTCTTCGAATTCCTCGAGGGATGGTACAACCCTCATCGGCGGCACTCGGCCCTGGGCTATCTCAGCCCGGCGGAATTCGAGCGCCGGCGACGGGCAGCCTGAGATGCACGTCACTCCTGGCGTTTTCGTCGGATCGTGGGACGGGCAGCTGCCCGCCTCACGCAGGGGAGTAGACCCCAAACTTCAACTGTCCACCAAACCGGGGGAACTCCACCCGGCAGGTAGAGGAATGATTGGGAGAAGGCCGGGAAAGCTCCCCGCGACGACCGGAAGGAGACGGGGGCCGGTGGGAAGGCTCCCGCCGGCCGACGCAACAGGGCGGGACCTTCGGGAAATGCTCCGGGGGCGCGTCGGAATTCTCCCCGGCTCCCGGGGAGCGCTCTGCGCTTCGCCGGGAGCGCGCCGGCGTTTTGCGGGAGCTCGCTGGCGGTCACTCAGTGCGGTCTGGCCGTGCGCAGGAGCTTTGTGCGGCTTTCGCGGAGTCGCCGGAGGTTCCGCCGGAGGCCGCGCCGGCTCGGCGGGCCGGCTCATGCGGTCGGCCGGGGCCCGCGCCATCTCGCCCGGAATTGCGCCGCGGACCGCGAGAACGCTCCCGCGGCCGCCGGGAGCATTCCGTCGCCGCCGGGGAGCTTTCCCGGCCCGCTTGGGAACGCTCCCGGGCTCGCGGGACGAATTTCCGGGTCGCTCGGAAACTCTCCGGCCGAGCGCGGGAGCATCCCCTGCGCCCGGGGAGTTCTCCCGGCGGTGCCGGGAGCTTCCCGCGAGCATCCCGCCGAATTTCCGGTCCGTTCTCCAGCGTGGCAGCCGGGTTGCACCTCTTCACTCGCGAGAGAAAGGAGAGTCCCCCATGCTCGACTGGCGAGAGGACGTAGACCCGGCGCTGGAGGAGGCGAAGCGGACCGAGCGGCCCGCCCTGCTCGACTTCACCGCCGCCCCGCTCTGAAGCGGGTGCGCTCGGCTGGAAGCCGAGGTGTATCCCGACCCGCGCGTCGAAGCGCTGATCCGCGACAACCTGGTCCCCATCCGCATCGACGTCCGCAAGAAACCGGAGCTGATGGAGCGGTTCAACGCGCAGTGGACGCCCACCATCCTGCTCCTCGGCCCCGACGGCCGGGAGCACCATCGCATCGAAGGGTTCTTAGAGACCGGCGACTTCCTCGCCCAGCTCCTCCTCGGCCTCGGCCACGTGGCGCGGGCGCGGGGGAAGTGGGACGAGGCGATCCCGCGCTACGAGGAGGTCCTGGCGCGCCACCCGGACGGCGACGCGGCGCCCGCGGCGCAGTACTGGCGCGGCGTCGCGCGCTACAAGAAAAGCGGCGACCCCGCCGAGCTGGCGGCGACCACCCAAGCCTTCAAGGAGCGCTACGCCGACACGCCCTGGGCGACGCGGGCCTCGGTCTGGGGGTGAAGCCGCGGCTCGAGCCGTGCAGCTTCAGTCCTGGACACACCACACCGGGGCCTCCTCGGAACAATCCAGGAGGCCGCTCACCCAGGGCGTGATCGTAACGGCCGGGACTGCCCACTCGGCGTTTCCGATCTGGCCGATCGAGCCATCGTGGTCGTCCGACGACGAGGTCCAGGCACGACAGTTCCGAGTGGCCGCCCCGCCATCGACGAACCCTGTCCGCACCCAACCCCCGGCGCTCGGGTGTCGTTGGCCACGCGCATGCCCCCACTTTGGTGGGGGTTTAGCCAGAGCTAGGGACCAGGCGTTCGCGACGGATGGGACCACCCTCGTGTGGTAGGCCCGCCCTCTTGCGAGGAGCAGGAGGTGCGCGGTGTCCTACCGGGAGGTGCACGTGGTGGAAGTCAGGGAAGTGGTGCGGTTGTGGTCGCGGGGCGAGTCGCAGCGGGCGATCTCGCGGTTGACGGGTCTGGATCGGAAGACGGTCCGGCGGTACGTGCGGGCGGCCAAGCAGGCAGGGTGTCGGGTGGGCGAGCCGGCGGCGGACGAGGTCGTGGGCGAGGTGATCGGTCGGGTGCGAGCGCAGGGTCCCGGGATGCGGGGTGGTTCGTGGGCCACGTGCGCCGCGCACCGGGAGCTGCTGAGCGGCTGGCTCGACCAGCAGGTTCCCCTGAGCAAGGTGCAGGAGCTGCTGCACCGGCACGCGGGGGTGGTGGTGCCGTACCGGACTTTGCACCGGTATGCGGCACGGGAGCTCGGCTTTGGCGGCCGGCGGGTGACGGTGCGGGTGGCCGACGGCAAGCCGGGTGAGGAGCTGCAGCTGGATTTCGGGGCCGTGGGTTGGCTCCGCGAGGACGGTCGGCGGCGGCGGGTGTGGGCGCTGGTGCTGACGGCGGTGGTGAGCCGCCACCAGTTTGTCTGGCTGACCTACCGCCAGAGCGTGGCCGACGTGGTGGCGGGGTGCGAGGCGGCGTGGGCGTTTTTCGGCGGGGTCTTCCGGGTCCTCATCCCCGACAATCTCAAGGCGATCGTGACGACGGCGGATCGGGATGCGCCGCGTCTGAATCCCGCCTTTGTCGAGTACGCGCAAGCCCGCGGTTTCGTGCTCGACCCGGCGCGGGTCCGTCATCCGCAGGACAAGGCGCGGGTCGAGCGCGCGGTGCAGTACGTGCAGACGTCGCTGTTTGCGGGCGAGACCTTCTTGAGGCTCGTCGAGGCGCAGACCGCGGCCGAGCGCTGGTGCCAGGTGACTGCCGGCGAGCGCATCCACGGCACGACCCGGCAGCGGCCGGCGGAGCACTTTGCGCGCGAGGAGCGGCAGCTCCTGCTGCCGGCTCCCGAGGTGCCCTACGAGGTGGCGCCCTGGAGCCAGGCTCGGGTGCAACGCGATCACCATCTGACGGCCGGCAAAGCGCTGTACTCGGTGCCGACGGCCTATCTCGGCGAGCGCGTCCAGGTGCGCCAGGGCCGCGACCTGGTGCGGATCTACCACCGCGGGCAGCTGGTCAAGGTGCACCCGCGCGTCGGACCCGGACAGCGCAGCACCGATCCAGCGGACTACCCGCCCGGGGTGCGCGAGCTGGCCTGTCGCGATCAGCAGACCTTGCTCGCGCAGGCCCGGGATGCCGGCCCGGCCATCGGCGTCTACGCCGAGCGCCTGCTCGACGCCCCCCAGCCGTGGGCGCGCATGCGCCACGTCTACCGCCTGCTCGGCCTGGTCCGCCGCTACGCGGCCCCGGCGGTCGAGCAGGCCTGTACCCGCGCACTCGCGGCCGACGTCGTCGACGTCACGCGGGTGGCGCGGATGCTCGAGCAGGCGGTCGAGCAACGCCCTCTGCCGACACGGCCACGACCCGGGGATGCCGCACCTCGCGAGCTGCGCTTCCTGCGCCGGCCGAGCGAGTATCGGCTGGGCCGCGGAGGCGACCATGAGTGAGCTGCTCTCGCCGGATCTCCGTGCGATGCTGCGGCGGCTCAAGCTCTCGCCGATGGCCGACACCCTGCCCGAGCGCTTGCGGCTGGCGCGGGAACGGGCCATGCCCCACCAGGACTTCTTGGAGCTGGTCCTCTCCGAAGAGTGCGAGCGGCGCAACCACCTGGCCGCGAGCCAGCGGGTCCAGAAGGCGCGCCTGGATCCAGCGCTCCATCTCGAAGCCTGGGACGATACGGCCAAGGTCACCTTCGACCGTCAGCTGCTCGCCGAGCTCGCCTCCTTGCGCTTCGTCGAGGCGTGCCAGAACGTGCTGCTCCTCGGGCCGGTCGGCGTCGGCAAAACCCACCTCGCAGCGGGTCTGGGACACCTCGCGTGCCGGCGCGGCTACAGCGTCCTTTTCGTGCGCACCGAGGGCATGCTCAAACAGCTGCGGGCCTCGCGCCTCGACCACAGCGTCGAGCGGGAGATGCGCCGCCTCATCGCGGTCGACCTGCTGGTCCTCGACGATTTTGGGCTCGACGCGCTCGATCCGACGGAGAGCCGTGACGTCTACGAGATCCTGCTCGAACGCCATCACCGGCGCTCGACCATCGTCACCTCCAACCGCGCCCCCGAGGAGTGGCTGGCGACGATGTCCGATCCCCTCCGCGCGCAAAGCGTCATCGACCGGCTCACGAACGCCGCCTACGAGCTCGTCCTCGACGGCGAGTCCTACCGCCGGCGCCAGAAGCCGAGCCTTCAAGGACGGTCGTGAGCACGCCGCCGCCGGCTGGGATGTCGGCCCTGCGGTGGGCGGCCCCCGTCCCCCGCCCCCGCCCACCTCCGGCCCGACACCCCAGCCGGCAAGGAACCAACGTCAACCAAGGGAGGCAGCGAGCCATCGAGGAGCCGTGACAACATCAACCCGGGTGGTCCCATGCTCGTGGCTAACACCCGGTCCCATCCCCGTGGCTAGCGACACTCGGGGGTCCGAGGCCGGAGTCCGCTTGTGTGGACCCCAGCGCGGTGTTGTACCTGAGGTAGGTCACGTCGTGAATCTCCCACAGCGAGGCCATGTGATACCCGGGCGCGCAGGCGGTGAGTGCCTCGTCACCCTGAAATCTATTCCGCGTCAAGTAGAACTGTCGGGCTCCGAAGCTCAAGAAGGCGCTCGTGCCGTCGGTGCACGAGATGGTGACCGAGGTCGAGCCGCCCTGGGTCACCGAGCAGGATGAGCCGGCGGGACCCTCCGGTCCCTGGGCGCCCTGCGCCGCCTCCGGCCCGGCAATGAAGTAGCCGAGGGCGTCGATTCGCAGGTGGGCTCCGCTCGTGGCCGTCTTGGCGTGGAAGTCCGACACGCAGGGTTCGGCGTCGCAAAGCTCGATCAGTACCGAGGAGTTGAGACTGGGGCCGCCCGCCCCGTAGTCCAGGAGGACGCTTCCCGGCTCGGGCTCGTCCGCCGGCCAGACCTTGAGCTGACCGACGCCGGCCGCGTTGGCGACGCGCAGCGTCACGGCGAGAACCGCCGCCTCCTCCGGGACCCCGCAGCCGCTGGCGGAGCCACCCTGCGCCGCCAGGCTCACCGCCCCACGGGCAAGCAAAGCCCGGGTCTCGTTGGCGCCCATTTTTCCCTGGGGAGATCCGGCAGTGCGCACCAGAACGCACGGGTCGACCGGCACGTAGACGAGGCCGTGAGGCACAGCGGCCGACGCCGGCGCACGCGAGACCGATGCCCAGATCGCCAAGAGAACCGCCACGCACAGAGCTCGTCTGCTCATCGCTTGCCCTCCTTGCGCCGCAGCCTTCCTCTCTCCGCCCGGTAACGCAACTCGTCGCTTGACGGGAGG